>VJZX01000004.1 GCA_009663185.1 Isoptericola halalbus | reverse complement strand
CCGGACCACGCGAGAACCCGGGCGCGCGCCGCGGGGCCGGTGAGCAGCACCGTCGCGAGCACGCCGACGGCCCCGCCGAGCGCCGGGCCCCACGCGTACCCCAGTGCGAGGTAGGCGCCGATCGCGCCGACCGCGGCCAGGATGGCGGCGACCGGCCGTCGGGCGCCCAGCGTGGCGATCAGGACGGGGGACACGAGGGCGAGCGCCAGCCCGAGCCCGTCGAGCGCGCGCGCACCGGACTGCCAGTGCGACGCGCCGACCGTGCCCAGAACGACCACCACCGCCAGCGCCGCCGCGAGGAAGAGGCGCGGGCGACGCCGGTCGAGCGGTCCGCGATCCATGGGTCGCACGCTACGCCGGGCGTTCGCCCGGCGCGTCCGACCGGCGTACCTGCCGCCACGGTACCGCCGTGCTACGTCGCGGGATCCGGTTCTACGACGCCGGGTCGGTTCTACCTCGCCGGGTTCTCTTCTACGTCGCCGGGTTGTTCATCGTCGGCGAGCCAGGCGTCGACGCCCGCGAGCAGCCGAGCCGTCGTGCCCGACGACGCCCGCGACGCGCGGATCGACGACCGCGCCAGGTCGGCCAGCTCGGCGTCGGAGAAGCCGTGCGCGTGCCGTGCGGCCTCGTACTGGTCGAGCAGCCGGGCCCCGAACAGCAGCGGGTCGTCCGCGCCGAGCGCGACCTGCGCCCCCGCGTCGACGAGGCTGCCCAGCGGGACGTCCGCCAGGTCGGCGTAGACACCGAGGCCGACGTTCGATGCCGGGCAGACCTCGAACGACACGCCCTGCCCGACCAGCTCGTCGAGCAGCGCCGGATCCTCGCTGACCCGCACGCCATGCCCGAGGCGGTCGGGCCGCAGCGCCGAGACGACCTCCCGCACGTGCGCGGGGCCGAGCAGCTCGCCGCCGTGCGGCACGGACGCGAGCCCCGCCCGGCGCGCGATGCGGAACGCGGCGGCGAACTCCGGGGTGTCCCCGCGCCGCTCGTCGTTGCTGAGCCCGAACCCGACGACCTCGCCCGGCCCGTCGCCCGCGTACCGGACCGCGAGCCGCGCGAGGGTCCGCGCGTCGAGCGGGTGGCGCATCCGCGATGCCGCGACGACGACCGCGACCTCGATCCCGTGCGCGGCGCTCGCGGCCTTGGCCGCGTCGAGCACGATCTCGACCGCCGGTGTGACCCCGCCGACGAACGGGGCGTACGACGTCGGGTCGACCTGGAGCTCGAGCCGTCCCGAGCCCTCGGCCGCGTCGTCGGCCGCGGCCTCGTCGACGAGCCGGCGCATGTCGGCCTCGGACCGCACGCAGGCGCGTGCGGCGTCGTACAGGCGCTGGAAGCGGAACCAGCCGCGCTCGTCGGCGGGCACGCGCAGGGGATCGTCGTCGACGAGCGCCGCGGGCAGCCGGATCGCGTGCTCGGCCGCGAGGTCGCGGAGCGTCGCCACCCGCATGGAACCCGTGAAGTGCAGGTGCAGGTGTGCCTTGGGCAGCTTCGACAGGTCGCGCACGCGTCCCAGTCTCGCACCGGGCGGAGCCTGCTCACGTGAGGCTCAGGTGAGCCAGCCGCGCTCGCGCGCCACGGTCACGGCAGCCGTGCGGTCGTCCACGCCGAGCTTCGTGAACGCGCGAAGCAGGTGGGTCTTGACCGTCGCCTCGGCGATGAACAGCTCCCGCCCGACGGCCGCGTTGGACAGCCCGCGGGCGACGAGCGCGAGGACCTCGGCCTCTCGGCTCGTCGGCCGCTCGCCCGCGGTGCGCACCGTGCTGACGAGCCGCGTCGCGACGCCGGGCGCCAGCACGGTCTCGCCGCGGGCGGCCGCGCGGACCCCGGCCACAAGCTGGTCCCGCGGGGTGTCCTTGAGGAGGTAGCCCGTGGCCCCGGCCTCGACCGCGCGCAGGATGTCGGCGTCGGTGTCGTAGGTCGTGAGCACGACGACGGCGGGCCCGGTGCCGACGATCCGCGCGGTCGCACCCACGCCGTCGAGCACGGGCATGCGCAGGTCCATGAGCACGACGTCGGGCGCCAGCTCGGCCGCGAGCGCGACCGCGGCCTCGCCGTCGGGCGCCTCGCCGACGACGTCGAGGTCGGGCTCGCCCGCGAGCATGCCGATGATGCCCGAGCGCACGACGGGGTGGTCGTCCGCGACGAGCACGCGCACGCCGGCCGTCTCCGCGCTCACGACGCGCCCGCCACGGGCAGGCGCACCTCGACGCGTGTGCCACCGGCCGCGCCCGGACCGACGTCGAGCGAGCCGCCCGCGGCCGAGACCCGCTCACGCATGCCGGACAGGCCGATGCCGTCGGCGTGCGCGGCGGGCAGCCCGCGACCGTCGTCGGTCACCTCGAGCCGGACCGTGCCGGCGTCCCGGTCGAGGCGCACGACGACCGCGCGGGCGTCGGCATGCCGCCGTACGTTGGCGAGCGCCTCCTGCGCCGCCCGGAGCAACACGACGTCGGAGGCGGCGTCGTGCGTTCCGGCCTCCGCACCGGCGGCCTCGAGCCGCACGGAGGTGCCCGTCTCGGCCGCGAACCGGTCGGCGAGCCGACGCAGGGCCTCGGTCAGCGTCGAGCCCTGCAGGGGGACGGGCGCGAACGCCGCGACGAGCGCGCGGGCCTCGGCGAGGTTGTCGCGGGCCGTCGACTCCACGAGCAGCAGCCGCTCGCGCGCGACGTACTGCTCGCCGCGGTCGAGCGCCGCCGTCGCGGCCTGCGCCTGGGTCACGACGCTCGTGAAGCCCTGGGCGAGCGTGTCGTGGATCTCGCGCGCCATGCGCTCGCGCTCGGCCGCGACGCCCGCCGCGTGGTTCGACGCCGCGAGCTCGGCCTGGGCGGCGCGCAGCTCGGCAAGGAGCCGGGCGTGCTCGTCGGCGCGCCGCAGGGTCAGCGAGACCCACAGTCCCAGCCCGATCGCGAACACGAGCGCCACGCCCATCTGCGGCGCGACCCGGGCGACCTCGGCGACGTCGAAGCCGTCGCTCGCGGGCAGTGCGACGGTCACGGCGACCCCGAGCACGATGCACGCGACGAGCGCGTGGCGGATCGGCTCGAGCAGCATCCAGACGTGGGTGAAGGCGATGAACAGCAGGAACGTGCCGACGCCGCCCTGCGCGACCGCGGTCGCGGTGCCGACCACGAGCACGGCGACGTAGGCCCGGGCGTACCGCTGGTCGCGTGACCGGGCTGCCCGCCCGCCCCAGGCCGCGTACGCGGCGACGATCGCGGCGAGCGCGGCGTACGCGACGACGAGGGGCCTGCCGCGCACGTCGAGGGGCAGCGCCACCGCCGTGAGCGCGATGATTGCGGCGAACGCGACGTCCCACCAGACGACCTGCCGCTCCCACACGTTGTACGGGCTGCCGGCCGGCAGGGCGTCGTCGGCACGCTCGACGTCAGCCCTCGTCACGGCGACGCCACCGGAACGTGCGGACCCCCACGACGAGGGCGGCCACCAACCATGCCACCAGTACAGCAGCGGTCGCCCCGTGCTGCCAGGAACCGCTCGGCTCGAGAACGACCATCTCCTCGGGCAGGAAGACCGAGCGCATGCCCTGGGCGATCCACTTGAGCGGGAACACCGATGCCGCTGTCTGCATCCAGGCGGGCAGCATGTAGAAGGCGAAGAACACCCCGGAGGTGAACTGCAGGATCAGCACGACGGGTGTGACGACGGCGGTCGCCGACCGTCCCGAGCGCGGCACCGACGAGAAGGCGACCCCGCACACCGTGCCCGTGGCCGTGCCGAGCAGGAACACCCAGGCGAACGTGAGCCAGCGGCCCGGGTCGGTCGGCAGCGCGACGTCGAACGCGAGCGCCGCGACCGCGAGCAGGATCGCCGTCTGCACGAGTGACGTCGCGATCGTCAGCACCACCTTGCCGCCGAAGTAGGCGACGGCAGGCAGCGGGGTTCCGCGCAGGCGGCGCAGCGTGCCGTCGTCGCGCTCGACGGCGATCGCGATCGCGAGCGACTGGAAGCTCGTGAGCATGACTCCCGTGGCGATCATCCCGGGCAGGAAGTACCGCGCGAAGTCGACCTCTACCCCCTGGGCCGCCGAGCCCTGGTCCGCGGCACCGAACACGGTCGAGAAGATCGCCATCATGACGATCGGGTACGCGAAGATGAAGATGACCGCATCCCGTTCGCGCAAGAACTGGCGCAGCTCGAGACCGGCGCGCACGAGCGACAGGCGCCCGGCGCCCGGCAGCGGGGCGTCGGTCGTGGGAGTCGTGGCGCTCATCGGTCGGTCTCCTCGTGGCTGACGAGCTCGAGGTAGACGTCCTCGAGCGTGGGGCGGACGACGCGCAGGTCGGCGATCTCGCCGTCGGGGCCGGCCGCGGTTGCGGCGAGGCGTGCGACGAGCGCGGTCGGGGCGGTGGTCCGCTCGCTGCGGGACTCGCCGCCCGCGGTCCAGGACACGACGGGCGTGCGCGCCTCGGGCCGCCCGAGCGTGTCGGGCGTCCCCGACGCGACGACGCGGCCGCCGCGCACGACGACGACGCGGTCGGCCAGGTGCGCGGCCTCGTCGAGGTCGTGGGTCGTCAGCAGGATCGTCGTGCCGGAGTCGCGCAGCCCGCGCACGAGGCCCCAGAAGGAGCGGCGTGCCTGCGGGTCGAAGCCGGTCGTGGGCTCGTCGAGGAAGAGCAGCTCGGGCCGCCCGACGATGCCCAGCGCGACGTCGAGGCGTCGTCGCTGCCCGCCGGACAGGCCGCGCACGCGGGCGCGCGCCTTCTCGGCGAGCCCGACGGCGGCTATCACCTCGTCGGGGTCGGCCGGGGCGGGGTAGTACCGGGCGGTGGAGCGAACCTCCTCGGCGACGGTCAGCTCCGCGCGGTCGCGGGAGTCCTGCGCGACGACGCCGATCCGGGCGCGCCACGCGCGGTCGGCGTGCGCCGGGTCCTCGCCGAGCACCTGCACGTCTCCGGCGTCGCGCTCGCGGAACCCCTCGAGGATCTCCACGGTCGTCGTCTTGCCGGCGCCGTTGGGGCCAAGGACGGCCACGATCTCGCCCCGCCCGATGTCGAGGTCCAGGCCGTCGACGGCCTGCTTCTCGCCATAGCGCTTGTGCAGGCCGCGCACGCGCACCGCGAGCTCTGTCGTCGCGTCCGCCGCGCGCCGTGCCGGCGTCCTACCAGGGGTCGTTGTCACCATGTCTCCAGCCTGGCTGCCGCAGGGGGCTTCGCATGAGGCCCGCGCGGTCGAACCGAGGGTCCACCGATCGGTGGACGGACGGGCCGAGTGCCTGGCGCCGGGGGGCGGGTGAGCGTGAGCATCGCGGTTCGACCCACGCGCCCGCGTCGCGTACAGTTGTCCCTCGGTGGTTGACGCCCACCATGATCGAACGCGCCTTCGGCGAACGGTCGTGGCCGGGGTCGAGCACGAAGGGTAGTGGCGCAATTGGTAGCGCAGCGGTCTCCAAAACCGCAGGTTGCAGGTTCGAGTCCTGTCTACCCTGCCAGCGTGTTCCCCCGAGGGGCCGCGCGCAGCGGGGCCACGCGCAGCGTGATCCCGGAACGCCAGGAGTCTGTGCCGCTCGCGCGTCTGCCGGCAGGCGGCGTGCGCGCGGCTGATCTCGAAACGGGGTAGTGCAAGTGAGCGAGTCGCCGGCTGAGGCCGCTGGGTCCCACGTCGAGGGTGCCACGGCCGGTCCGGGCAAGCGTCGCAACGTCTTCGCCCGCATCGCGCTCTTCGTCCGCCAGGTCGTCGCCGAGCTGCGCAAGGTCGTCACGCCGACGCGCTCGGAGCTGATGACGTACACGGCCGTCGTGATCGTGTTCGTGGCGGTCGTGATGGTCTTCGTGACCGTCCTCGACTTCCTCATCGGACAGGGCACCCTGGCCCTTTTCGGCTGACACCGGCAGGCGCCGGGCGGCCTGCGGCGGCCGCCGGAGTCCCGACCACAATCTGATCGTCAGAAAGCAGGTTCGTCCGTGTCCCAGGATCCGCTGGACCAGACCGAGAACGTCGACCCCACGCAGCCCGACGCCACGGGCGCCGCGGCCGACCTCGACGTGCCCGGCGACGCCAGCGACGTCGTCGAGGGCGACGCTGCCCAGGACACGGAGACCGATGCCGAGCCGGCCGAGGAGCGCCCCGCCGACGCCGACGGCGACGTCGTCACCGATCCCGTCGAGGAGTTCAAGCGCACCCTGCGCGCGCAGCTCGGGGACTGGTACGTCATCCACTCGTACGCCGGCTACGAGAACCGTGTGAAGGCCAACCTGGAGACACGAATCCAGAGCCTGAACATGGAGGACTACATCTTCCAGATCGAGGTCCCCATGGAGGAGGTGACCGAGATCAAGAACGCGCAGAAGAAGACCGTCCGCCGCGTCCGGATCCCGGGTTACGTCCTCGTGCGCATGGACCTCACCGACGAGTCGTGGGGCGCCGTGCGTCACACCCCCGGTGTCACCGGGTTCGTCGGGCACACCCACCAGCCCGTCCCGCTCACGCTGGACGAGGTCTTCTCGATGCTCGCGCCGACGCTCGCCCCTGCGCCCGAGGCCGGCAAGCAGGCCGCCACGACGCCTGCCGGGGCTGCGGCGAAGGGGCACGTCGAGGTCGACTTCGAGGTCGGAGAGTCGGTCACGGTCACGGACGGTCCGTTCGACACGCTGCCCGCCACGATCTCGGAGATCAACGCAGAGGGCCAGAAGCTCAAGGTCCTCGTCTCCATCTTCGGCCGGGAGACCCCGGTCGAGCTGTCGTTCAACCAGGTCGCCAAGATCTGACGGACGCACCGGCACCCGCCGGTGAGCCGCGCGGAGCGTGGCGACAGCATGCAACCGGGTCATCGCCCACGGCGTCGGCCCACGAACAGAAAGCACAGGACGCACCATGCCTCCCAAGAAGAAGGTCGCCGGCCTCATCAAGCTCCAGATCAACGCCGGTGCCGCGACGCCGGCGCCGCCGATCGGCCCCGCGCTCGGTCAGCACGGCGTGAACATCATGGAGTTCTGCAAGGCCTACAACGCGGCCACCGAGTCGCAGCGCGGCAACGTGATCCCGGTGGAGATCACGGTCTACGAGGACCGTTCCTTCACATTCATCACGAAGACCCCGCCGGCCGCCGAGCTCATCAAGAAGGCCGCCGGCGTGGCCAAGGGCTCGCCGACGCCGCACACCACCAAGGTGGCCAACCTGACCTCGGACCAGGTCCGCGAGATCGCGCAGACCAAGATGTCCGACCTCAACGCGAACGACATCGACGCCGCGATGAAGATCGTCGCCGGCACGGCCCGTTCGATGGGTATCACCGTCCAGGGTTGATGCCCCAAGTCCCGGCGACCGTCGTCGGGCACGTGGAAGGGTCTGCGCAGACCCGATGACCACGACTGCAGAAGGAGATTGCAGATGGCAAAGCGCAGCAAGGCCTACCGCGCCGCGGCCGCCAAGGTCGACCGCGAGGCGCTCTACGCCCCGCTCGAGGCGGTGCGTCTGGCCAAGGAGACGTCGTCGACCAAGTACGACGCGACCGTCGAGGTCGTGTTCCGTCTGGGCGTCGACCCCCGCAAGGCTGACCAGATGGTCCGTGGCACCGTCAACCTGCCGCACGGCACGGGCAAGACGGCCCGCGTCCTCGTGTTCGCGAACGCCGCCAAGGCGGAGGAGGCCCGCGCGGCAGGCGCCGACGAGGTCGGCGGCGACGAGCTCATCGCCAAGGTCGCGGGCGGCTACACCGACTTCGACGCGGCCGTCGCCACGCCGGACCTCATGGGCAAGGTCGGTCGTCTGGGCAAGGTGCTGGGTCCCCGCGGCCTCATGCCGAACCCGAAGACCGGCACCGTGACCATGGACGTCGCCAAGGCCGTGACCGACATCAAGGGCGGCAAGATCGAGTTCCGCGTCGACAAGCACGCAAACCTCCACTTCATCATCGGCAAGGTCTCGTTCGACGAGAAGGCGCTGGTGGAGAACTACGCCGCCGCGCTGGAGGAGATCCTGCGCCTCAAGCCGTCGTCGTCGAAGGGCCGGTACATCACCAAGGCCACCATCGCGACGAGCATGGGCCCGGGCATCCCGCTCGACCAGTCGCGCACCACCAAGCTCCTGGAGGAGGCGGCCTGAGCCGCTGACCCGAGCGCCTGACGGCCCGGCACCCGTATGGGTGCCGGGCCGTCGTCTCTCCGCGCCCGATATCTGTGCACCCGTCGCGGCGCGACGAGGGCGGACAAGACTTCTTGGTCATCGATGTATCAGGACGTCTCGAGCACCCTCCCTTCCTCGTGACTACCCCTGCGAAAGGTGGGTGAAATGCGGATGGGCAGCACGGACGAGCGTTCCTGCGCGACCGAGACGGTCCTAGGCTCGTGGCGTCCGGCGAGGGTGCCGGACAGTCCGTCCCACTCTCCTGAGGTGGTGCTTCTCCCCATGACCCGCTCGACCGAGCGCCGCGCCGAGCACGACCTGGAGGGCGCGGGCGAGACCCTGGGCGACCGGGCCGCGCACGCACTCCTGGAATACCGCGACGGGCGTACCGACGCGCTGAGCGATCTCGTGCGCGAGGCGACTCCGCTGCTGTGGCACACCGTGCGGGCGCAGGGCGTCGACCAGCAGACGGCGGACGACGTCGTGCAGAGCACCTGGGCGGCGCTCGTGCGGCACGCGCACTCGATCGCGGAGCCCAAGGCCGCCTTGAAGTGGTTGCTGGTCACCGCCCGCCGCGGGGCGTGGGAGGCGGTGCGCAAGAGTCGCGACGACCTCCGCCGGCGCACGGAGCTGCCCGACGACGTCGCGGTGGGATCGGCGACGCTGCCCGACCCGGGCCCGGGCCCGGACGCCGAGGTGCTGCGCGACGAGCGCGACCGGCTCCTCTGGTCGTCGCTGCGCACGCTACCGCAGCGCTGCCAGGAGCTGCTGCGCCTCGTCTCGCTCGCGGACCGCCCCGACTACAAGGCGATCTCCGCGGCGATCGGCATGCCAATGGGAAGCATCGGCGCGACTCGGGGACGCTGCCTCGCCAAGCTGCGGGCCGTTCTCACGGAACAGGGGGAGATCTCGTGGACATGAGCTGGAACGACGGGTCGATGCGCGACCTGCCAGGAGCCGACGAGCCCCTGGACCCGACCGACGTCGCCGTGCTCACACGCCTGGCGCGCATCGTGGCCGAGGCGGACCCCGTTCCCGACGGTCTCGTCGAGCGGTCGCGGTTCGCGATGACGCTCGCCGGGCTCGAGGCGGAGGTCATGGAGCTGCAGCTGATCGAGGCGCCCGCAGGGTCGGTGCGTGGCGAGGCTCCGCCGCTCGAGGCGCGCACGATCACGTTCACCCACGAACGGCTGACGGTGATGATCGCCCTGTCGGCGGCCGACGACGGAGAGCACGTGCGCGTCGACGGCTGGGTCGCCCCCCCGGGCGGCGGGATCGTCGTCGAGCTGCGCCAGCCAGGCGGTGACCGCACCACGCAGACCGACGACGACGGCCGGTTCGTCCTCGAGGCCGTCGACCGCGGCCCCGCGAGCCTGCTCGTGCGCCCTGCCGGCGCCGCCGCTGTGACGACACCCGTCGTCGAGTTCTGAGCAGAATCCCGATCCACCGCGCCGACGACGGCGCGACCTTGACGAGGAGGACTAGGTGAGCGTGCCCCCCGGCGGCCCGAACGACATGGAGCCGCGACCGATCGACCCGCCGGTCAGGTTTCTCGACCCGAGCACCGTCCGGCGACGCCCGGGACGTCGCGCGGTCTCAGGGACCTGGTACGTCGCAGACCGTCTTCTCGTGCAGGGCGAGCTTCCAGCGCAGGTCCGGGCTCGGCTGCGCGGGCCGGGTGAGCGCTCGGCGCGACGTGAGGTGCTCGAGCTTGCGGAGCCTGCAGACGACGCCGCCATCACCCGGGTGGAACGGGAGGCGCGTCGACAGGGCTGCCGGCTCGGCCTCGAGGTCCGCTACCGGCCCGAGGCGGGCGAGGTTCCCGCTGCGGACCCGTTGACCGCCGTCGACGATGCGTACGGCTTCGTCCTGCGCCTGCTCACCGACCGGCCCGACATCCAGCCCGACGCGTGGGAGGTGCTCGACGCCGACCTCGACGACGACGCGACGACGTGGCACCTCAGTCTCGACCACGTGATGTCGACGCTGCCGTTCACGTCGCATCCGTTCACGTCGCATCCGTTCACGTCGCATCCGTTCACGTCGCACCCGTTCACGTCGCACCCGTTCACGTCGCACCCGTTCACGTCGCACCCGATGAGGGGCCTGAGCGAGTACGCGGTGCCGGGATCCGGGGGTCGATCACCGGTCCGCTGGCTCGGAGGACGTCCGTCCCGGCACGTGCGGGACGACGGCGACCCGCGCCTCATGCCCGACGGCACCCGCCGCCCCGTGATCGCCGTCGTGGACACCGGCGTCGGGACGCACGAATGGTTCGGCACCTACTCGGTCGTGCTCGGCGAGAGCGACGGTCGTGACGTCGTGATCCGGGACGCCGCCCTCCCGGACGGCCGCCCGCTCGGTACCTATCCGGTCCCCGAGCACCCCGAGGACGACGCCGAGATCGGCGGCACGAGCACAGCGCCGCTGACCGGTCCGCTCGACCCCGTCGCCGGCCACGGAACTTTCATCGCGGGCCTGGTCCACCAGGTGTGCCCGGACGCTCGCATCCTCCCGGTCCGGGCGGTCGGCGGCTCGGGCCTCGGCATCGAGTCCGAGGTCATCGAGTCGCTGCGCCGGCTGGAGCGCTATCACCAGCTCGCGCTCGCGGGCGAGGGCGACGGTGAGCCGGTCGACGTCGTCGTGCTGGCCCTGGGCTACTACCACGAGCAGCCTGAGGACCTGCGGTGGGACCACCCGCTCAGCGAGGTCCTGGCCAAGCTTCGCGACTCGGGGGTCGCCGTCGTGGTCGCGGCCGGCAACGACGGCGTGACGCGGCCCGAGTACCCGGCCGCGTTCGCGCCGGAGGTCGACCGGCGGACGAGCCCGCCGCAGATCACCGTCGCCAAGGACACGACCCCGCAGCGGCCGCCGATCCTGGCCGTCGGGGCGCTCAACCCCGACGGGACGACGGCCCTCTTCAGCAACGACGGTCCCTGGGTGACGTGCCTGCGGCCCGGCGCCGCGGTCGTCAGCACCGTGCCCGTCACGCTCGACGGACCGATCACGCCGTCGATCCGCATGAAGGAGAAATACTCGGACGACCACCGGTCCACGATCGACCCCGAGGGTTTCCAAGGCGGGTTCGCGACCTGGAGTGGCACATCGTTCGCGGCGCCGGTGCTCGCGGCGGAGATCGCCCGCTGCCTGCTCTCGATCAGGTCGCGCGCTGTGTCCGCCGCGACGGATAGTCTTCCGCGCACGAGCGCAGCCACTCCGACGGAGGCGCTCGGGCAGAGGGTGAAGGATGTCTGGGCAGCGATCAGCGAGGCGACCGGCGGGCTCACGTTGTGACGTTCAGGTCACCCTAGGACGGTCGGGGTGACGGATGGTGGGCGTGGAGCTGACATCGATCAGAGCGCAGGTTGATGCGGCGCGCTCGCACGCCCGAACCCATCGGCACTTCGGCAGGGCCGCCCGGCTGTACCGTGCGGCGCTGCGCAGCCTCGACGAGCTCGAGTCGGACCGGGAGCCCTCGGCGGACGCAGCGCTGGTGCGCGCCAGGGCGCTCGTCGGCGTCGCGTCGTGCGAGACCGAGCGTGGTGCGGACCGGTCGGTGACGCTCGCGCTGCTCGACGAGGCAGAAGGATGCGCGTCCCGCGCCGGCGCCGCCGCGATGGTGGCGACCGTCCGGGGCAACCGGGGCCTGCTGCTGCTTCGCACCGGCGAGCTAGAGGCGGCCCGCCGGGAGTTCGACGCTGCGCTCGACGGCATGACCGACGCGCGCGAGATGGTCCCGGTCTTGCTGAACCGGGGGTCGTTGAGCCTCGAGACCGGCGACCTCGAGGCGGCTGTCCGGGACTTCGAGCGGTGCCGCGACCTGGTGGCGGACGACGCCGAAGCGGTGTTCCGGCCTATGGCCGAGCACAACCTCGGGTACGCGTGGTACCTCCGAGGCGATCTGCCGGCGGCGCTCCGCTCGATGGATCGGGCTGCAGCGGCCGCGCCGCCCGAGCACGCCGGGGTCGGTCTGATGGACAAGGCGGTGGTCCTCTACGAGGCCGGGCTGCTCACCGACGCCGAGGACGCGCTGCGGCGGGCGGTCGAGCTGCTCGCGGCGACGAGGGGCTCGCGCGACCTCCTGGACGCCCAGCTGGCCCGCGCCCGCTGCCTGGTCGGCCTCGGGCGTCATCAGGACGCACTCGTGCTCGCGCGACGCGCCCGGGTGCGGGCCCGGCGCGTCGCGCACCCGATCCTGGAGCTGCGCTCGGATCTCGTGGCCCTCGACGCGCGGCACGGCCTGCTCCAGGCGTCGGGCGCCCAGGGTGCGTTCCTTCGGCTTGCGGTCACGGCCGACCGGCTGCACGCAGGGGCCGCGGAGGTCCCCGGCGGTGAACGCCTGGGGGCCGAGGCGGCGTTGATCGCGGCCGAGGCGCTCGCCCGAGCCGGTCGGTGGGACGAGTCGGCGGAGCGTCTTCGGCGGCTGCCGGCGCCGGCAGACCTGGCCCTGGGGACGAGGGTCAGGATCGAGGTCGTGCGTGCGCTCGACGCGTTCGGCGTCGGTGACCGCAGGTCGGGCGTCGCCGCCGTCCGGCGGGGTCAGCGGCTGCTCGCCTCGCAGCGGCTCCGGCTCGGGGCCGTCGAGGCGGTGACCGCCGCTGCGGCGCACGGGCTCCGGCTCCAGGTGGTCGACATCGAGGCCGCACTGGCGACCGGCCGGGCCGACGCCGTGTTCGACGCCCTCGAGCGGGGTCGCGCGACGTTCGCGGGATCCGGCCGCGTGCGGCCACCCGACGACCCGGAGACTGCCGAGCTCGTCGTGACCGCCCGCAGGTTCACCGAGAGGGCGCGTCTCCTGGGTGCCGACGACGCGGTGGCGCAGGCGCGTCTCCAACGTGAGGCGCGGCGCCTCCAGAACAGAGCCCGCGAGCGGGCGTGGTACTCCGGCGGCGAGGCGCAGGTCCCGCGGCCCGCGACCGCGCGCGGCCTTCGCGCCGAGCTGCGCGAGTCGGGTTCCGACCGGACGGTGCTCAACCTCGCCCTGTTCCGCGGCACGGTGGTGGCCGTGAGGGTCGACCGGAGCGGGTCCCGGCTCTTCGAGCTCGCGGCCGTCGACGAGGTGCTCGAGCACGCGCGGCGCGTCCGCGCCGACCAACAGGTCCTGGCGAACCCGCTGATCCCGCCACTGCTGCGCGACGCGGCACTGCGCTCACTGACGCGCGAGCTCGCCTGGCTGGACCGCACCCTGCTGCAGGCGACCGGCGTCGAGGGGCCCCTCTACGTCGCTGCGAGGGATCGTTTCGTCTCGCTGCCCTGGGCCTCTCTGCCGTCACGTCGCGGGATGTCGACGGTCGTGAACTCGTGGGTCGCACGGGGCGCGGCCGACTGGCGGCCGGGGCCTGGGCTGGTCGTCGCGGGCCCCGACCTCAGGCATTCCGCGGTCGAGGCGGCCGCCGTCGCGGACGTCTGGGGGACCGGCACCGAGGTGCTGACGGGGGCCGATGCGACGTGCGACACGGTCGCGTCCGCCCTCGAGGGTGCCCCGATCGTGCATCTGGCCGCTCACGGGTCGCACGAGCCGGACAACCCCGTGTTCTCGAGCGTTCGCCTCGCCGACGGTCCGCTCTTCGCCCACGAGCTCGACGGCAAGGACCTGACGCACTCGGTGGTCGTGCTGTCGGCGTGCGACGTGGGAGGCGTCAGCGTGCGTCAGGGCGGCGAGCCCCTCGGCCTGACGAGCGTCCTGCTGCGGATGGATGCGCGTGCCGTCGTCGCGAGCGTCGCACCGCTGCGCGACGACGTCGCCGTCCGCGTCATGCCCGCCCTGCACTCGTCGCTGCGTGAAGGGCTCCGGCCGGGACAGGCACTCGCACGCGCGGTCGCCGACGAGCCCGAGCCGGTGCCCTTGGTGTGCTTCGGACCGTTGGTGCTCTGACCAGCCGACACGCGCAGAGCGCGCTGTCCGGGCTGCCGTCAGGCCGATATGTTGCCGCTGGTCACCGACCGGTGCCAACTTCGACAGCAGGGAGAGATCCGTGAGCAAGACCGCCCGGCGTACCGCTGCCGCCGCTGCAATTGCGCTGCTCGCCCTCGTGGGTGCAGCCGGGACCGCGAGCGCCTTCCCGCTCCTCGCGGAGCCCAACCCGATGACCGCGAGCCACTGACGATGCCGCGGCGGGCGCCCCGTTAGGAGCGCCCGCCGCGGTCGTGTATCGTGTTCGCGTAACCCAAGACCGCCGGTCGTCCGACGCTGCCCAGGATCCGTCCCGGGGAGCCGAAGGCCGAAGTCCCGCAGAACGCGGGGGCCTGCGCAGGTGACACGATGACGATCGCACAGCATCGCTGTGAGCTCCGAGCCCCGTGCGCCTGCGCCGGGGCTCTTCTCGTTCCCGGGGCACCGGTGGCACCACCACCGGAAGGATTGCCATGGCGAGGCCGGACAAGGCAGCCGCCGTCGCGGAGATCGCGGACAAGTTCCGCGGCTCGAGCGCGGCCGTGCTGACCGAGTACCGCGGGCTCACCGTCGCGCAGCTCAAGCAGCTGCGTCGGTCGCTCAGCGGCAACGCAACCTACGCCGTGGTGAAGAACACGCTGACCAACATCGCGGCCAAGGAGGCCGGCATCGAGTCGCTCGACGCCGACCTCAAGGGTCCCTCCGCGATCGCGTTCGTGACCGGTGACCCGGTCGAGGCCGCCAAGGGTCTGCGTGACTTCGCCAAGGCGAACCCTGCACTGGTCATCAAGGGCGGTGTCCTCGACGGGAACCCGCTGACCGCTGCAGAGGTCACCAAGCTCGCGGACCTCGAGTCGCGCGAGGTCCTGCTGGCCAAGGCGGCCGGTGCGATGAAGGCCAAGCTCTACCAGGCTGCCTACGTCTTCACCGCCAAGCCCGCCCAGGCCGCTCGAGTCATCGATGCCCTGCGTCAGAAGCAGGAATCGGAGGGTGCTGCCGCCTGACGGCGGTGCACCGTGCACAACACACCCCTGCTTCTGCCGGGCCGCGCAGGCCCCAGGACGCACCAACCGAAAGGAACGCCATCATGGCGAAGCTCAGCACCGAGGAGCTCCTCGACGCGTTCAAGGAGCTCACCCTCATCGAGCTCAACGAGTTCGTGAAGGCCTTCGAGGAGACCTTCGAGGTCACCGCCGCCGCCCCCGTCGCCGTGGCCGCCGCCCCGGCCGCCGGTGGTACCGGCGAGGCTGCCGCCGCCGAGGAGGAGAAGGACGAGTTCGACGTCATCCTCGAGGCCGCCGGCGACAAGAAGATCCAGGTCATCAAGGAGGTGCGCGCGCTCACGTCCCTCGGCCTGAAGGAGGCCAAGGACCTCGTGGACGGTGCCCCCAAGCCGGTCCTGGAGGGCGCGAACAAGGAGGCCGCCGAGAAGGCCAAGGCTGCCCTCGAGGGCGCCGGCGCGACCGTCACCCTCAAGTGACGTCGGTCCTCGGACTCCTCGCCGCCTGACGGCGGCACATCCAGGCGCAGAGGCCCGCACCCTCCGGGGCGCGGGCCTCTCGTCATGCCCGACGGCGGCTCCGGCCGGCTCGGTGTGACGCACCCCCCTGGCGCTTTCCGGCCGCGACGAGGTACCGTCGTCGGAACCGTTTCTTGGACGGCTTTGCTTGGGGCATATAGCGGCCACCGAGACGACGTCTCAGGATCGCCCTCCTCGGTCAGAACGAGGGCGTCCACCGGCGTGCCCGCGTGGGGTGGACAAACTCGATCGTTCTGGCTACGCTAGCGCTTTGCGCTCGCCTGTGCCCCGACGCCCCTCCGCCGACGACGTCCCGCCCCCAGTGGTCATCGCTTTCGTGACCCCGCGGACGGGCCGAGTCGCGGTCCGGCGCCCGCAGCCTCGCTGAGCGTACAGCGTGCCATCGAACTGCAGGGAAGGACCCCTCTTGGCTGCCTCGCGCACCCCTTCTGCTCCGTCCGCCGTCGCCATCGCGAATCGCACCGCTTCCCGCCGCGTCTCCTTCGCCAAGATCCGCGAGCCGCTCGAGGTGCCTGACCTCCTCGGACTGCAGATCGAGAGCTTCGACTGGCTGCTCGGCAACCCCGCCTGGCAGGCCCGGGTCGAGGCCGCGACCGTCGCAGGCCGCGCGGACGTCCCGGCCACCTCCGGTCTGGAGGAGATCTTCGAGGAGATCTCGCCGATCGAGGACTTCGGTCAGTCGATGTCCCTCTCCTTCTCCAACCACCGCTTCGAGCCGCCGAAGTACACGGCGGACGAGTGCAAGGAGAAGGACTTCACCTACGCCGCGCCGCTGTTCGTGACCGCGGAGTTCGTCAACTACACGACCGGCGAGATCAAGAGCCAGACGGTGTTCATGGGCGACTTCCCGCTCATGACCGAGCGTGGCACGTTCATCATCAACGGCACCGAGCGCGTCGTCGTCTCGCAGCTCGTCCGCTCGCCGGGCGTCTACTTCGAGCGCATGCCGGACAAGACGAGCGACAAGGACGTCTTCTCCGCGAAGATCATCCCGTCGCGCGGTGCCTGGCTCGAGTTCGAGATCGACAAGCGCGACGCCGTCGGCGTCCGCGTGGACCGCAAGCGCAAGCAGTCCGTCACGGTGCTGCTCAAGGCGCTCGGCATGACCGAGTCGGAGATCCGGGAGGAGTTCGGCGACTACCCGTCGGTGCTCGACACGCTCGAGAAGGACCACGTCCACACCCAGGACGAGGCCCTCGTCGACCTGTACCGCAAGATCCGCCCGGGCGAGCCGCCGACCGTCGAGGCCGGCCGCGCGCTGGTGGAGAACTTCTACTTCAACTCGAAGCGCTACGACCTCGCGAAGGTCGGCCGCTACAAGCTGAACAAGAAGCTCGGCGTCGACGCCGCGCTCGCGGACTCCACTCTGTCGCTGACCGACGTCGTCGCCACGATCAAGTACCTGGCCGCCCTGCACGCCGACCAGGTCGCGATCGCCGGCACGCGCGACGGCGAGCCGGTCGAGGTCCGCGTCGAGACCGACGACATCGACCACTTCGGCAACCGCCGCATCCGCGCCGTGGGCGAGCTCATCCAGAACCAGGTGCGCACGGGCCTGTCCCGCATGGAGCGCGTCGTCCGTGAGCGGATGACGACGCAGGACGTCGAGGCCATCACCCCGCAGACGCTGATCAACATCCGCCCGGTCGTCGCGTCGATCCGCGAGTTCTTCGGCACCTCGCAGCTGTCGCAGTTCATGGACCAGAACAACCCGCTCGCGGGCCTGACGCACAAGCGTCGCCTCTCGGCGCTGGGCCCGGGCGGTCTGTCGCGCGACCGCGCCGGCATGGAGGTCCGTGACGTCCACCCGTCGCACTACGGCCGCATGTGCCCGATCGAGACCCCTGAGGGTCCGAACATCGGCCTCATCGGCTCGCTCGCGTCGTTCGGCCGGATCAACCCGTTCGGCTTCATCGAGACGCCTTACCGCAAGGTCGTGGCCGGCAAGGTGACCGACGACGTCGCGTACCTGACCGCCGACGACGAGGACCGCCACGTCATCGCGCAGGCCAACACGCCGCTGAACGAGGACGGCTCGTTCGCGGCCGACCGCGTCCTGGTCCGCACCAAGGGCGGCGAGACGGACGACGTCCCGGCTGCGGACGTCGACTACATGGACGTCTCGCCGCGCCAGATGGTCTCGGTCGCCACCGCGCTGATCCCGTTCCTCGAGCACGACGACGCCAACCGCGCGCTCATGGGCGCCAACATGCAGCGCCAGGCCGTGCCGCTCGTGCGGTCCGAGGCGCCGCTCGTCGGCACCGGCATGGAGCGTCGCGCCGCTATCGACGCGGGCGACGTCATCGTGGCGACCAAGCCCGGCGTGGTCACCGAGGTCTCGGCGGACCTCATCGTCGTCGCGAACGACGACGCGACCACGACGTCCTACCGCGTGGCCAAGTTCCGCCGCTCGAACCAGGGCACGAGCTACAACCAGCGCGTGCTCGTCGACGAGGGCCAGCGGGTCGAGGTCAACTCGGTCCTCGCGGACGGCCCGGCCACGGACGAGGGCGACCTCGCGCTCGGCCGCAACCTCCTGGTGGCGTTCATGTCGTGGGAGGGCCACAACTACGAGGACGCGATCATCCTGTCGCAGCGCCTCGTGGAGGACGACGTGCTGTCCTCGATCCACATCGAGGAGCACGAGGTCGACGCCCGCGACACCAAGCTGGGCCCCGAGGAGATCACGCGGGACATCCCGAACGTCTCCGAGGACGTGCTGGCCGACCTCGACGAGCGCGGCATCATCCGCATCGGTGCCGAGGTCGGCGCCGGCGACGTGCTGGTCGGCAAGGTCACCCCGAAGGGCGAGACCGAGCTGACCCCCGAGGAGCGGCTGCTGCGCGCGATCTTCGGCGAGAAGGCGCGCGAGGTCCGCGACACGTCGCTCAAGGTGCCCCACGGAGAGTCCGGCACGGTCATCGGCGTGCGTGAGTTCAACCGCGAGGACGGCGACGAGCTGCCCGCCGGCGTGAACCAGCTGGTGCGCGTCTACATCGCCCAGCGCCGCAAGATCACCGTCGGTGACAAGCTCGCGGGCCGCCACGGCAACAAGGGCGTCATCTCGAAGATCCTGCCGCAGGAGGACATGCCGTTCCTGCCGGACGGAACCCCGGTCGACGTCATCCTCAACCCGCTCGGTGTGCCGGGCCGCATGAACGTCGGCCAGGTGCTCGAGACCCACCTGGGCTGGGCAGCCAGCCGTGGCTGGGACATCGAGCTGGCCGACGGCGACGAGCTGTCGTGGAAGGAGAACCTGCCCGAGATCGCGGCGGCGTCAGACCCGGGCACCCCGGTCGCGACGCCGGTGTTCGACGGTCTGCAGGAGGACGCGCTGCGCGGCCTGCTCTCGACGACGCTGCCCAACCGCGACGGAGACCGGATGGTCGGCGTCGACGGCAAGGCCCGTCTGTTCGACGGTCGCTCGGGCGAGCCGTTCCCGGACCCGGTGTCGGTGGGCTACATGTACATCCTCAAGCTCCACCACCTGGTCGACGACAAGATCCACGCGCGCTCGACCGGCCCGTACTCGATGATCACGCAGCAGCCGCTGGGTGGTAAGGCGCAGTTCGGCGGCCAGCGCTTCGGCGAGATGGAGGTGTGGGCGCTCGAGGCGTACGGCGCGGCCTACACGCTGCAGGAGCTGCTGACCATCAAGTCGGACGACGTCCCGGGCCGGGTCAAGGTCTACGAGGCGATCGTCAAGGGCGAGAACATCCCCGACTCGGGCATCCCGGAGTCCTTCAAGGTCCTCCTCAAGGAGATGCAGTCGCTGTGCCTGAACGTCGAGGTGCTCTCCAGCGACGGCGTCTCCATCGAGATGAAGGAGTCGGACGACGAGGTGTACCGCGCCGCGGAGGAGCTCGGGATCGATCTGTCCCGGCGCCCCAACTCCGCGGCGACGATCGACGAGATCTGATCCAGCGACCAGCTGAACAAGCGGACATTCGAAAAGCTTTGAGGAAGTAGGACATCTTGCTCGACGTCAACGTCTTCGACGAGCTTCGCATCGGCCTGGCCACGGCCGACGACATCCGTGCCTGGTCGCACGGCGAGGTCAAGAAGCCCGAGACCATCAACTACCGGACCCTGAAGCCGGAGAAGGACGGGCTCTTCTGCGAGAAGATCTTCGGCCCCACCCGGGACTGGGAGTGCTACTGCGGCAAGTACAAGCGCGTGCGCTTCAAGGGCATCATCTGCGAGCGCTGCGGCGTGGAGGTCACGCGCTCCAAGGTGCGCCGTGAGCGCATGGGCCACATCGAGCTCGCCGCGCCGGTGACGCACATCTGGTTCTTCAAGGGTGTGCCGTCGCGCCTGGGCTACCTGCTCGACCTGGCGCCCAAGGACCTGGAGAAGGTCATCTACTTCGCGGCCTACATGATCACGTGGGTCGACGAGGAGGCCCGCCAGGAGGACCTCCCGAACCTCCAGAACGAGATCGACCTGGAGAAGAAGGAGATCGCGGACCGCCGCGACAACGACATCAACGCCCGTGCCACGAAGCTCGAGCAGGACCTCGCCGAGCTCGAGGCCGAGGGTGCCAAGGCCGACGCTCGCCGCAAGGTGCGCGACGCGGCCGAGCGCGAGATGGCGCAGCTGCGCAAGCGTGCCGACTCCGACCTCGACCGCCTCGAGCAGGTCTGGGACCGCTTCAAGAACCTCAAGGTCGCCGACCTCGAGGGCGACGAGATGCTGTACCGCCAGCTCGTCGACCGCTACGGCACCTACTTCGAGGGCCACATGGGCGCCCAGGCGATCCAGAAGCGCCTCGAGAGCTTCGACCTGGACGCCGAGGCGGAGTCGCTGCGCGAGATCATCCGCAGCGGCAAGGGCCAGCGCAAGACCCGCGCGCTCAAGCGCCTCAAGGTCGTCAACGCGTTCCTGACGACGACCAACTCGCCCACGGCGATGGTGCTCGACGCCGTCCCGGTCATCCCGCCGGACCTGCGCCCGATGGTGCAGCTCGACGGCGGCCGCTTCGCCACGAGCGACCTGAACGACCTGTACCGCCGCGTGATCAACCGCAACAACCGCCTCAAGCGGCTGCTGGACCTGGGCGCGCCGGAGATCATCGTCAACAACGAGAAGCGGATGCTCCAGGAGGCCGTCGACTCGCTGTTCGACAACGGCCGCCGCGGCCGGCCTGTCACCGGCCCGGGCAACCGCCCGCTCAAGTCGATCTCCGACATGCTCAAGGGCAAGCAGGGCCGGTTCCGCCAGAACCTGCTGGGCAAGCGCGTCGACTACTCGGGCCGTTCGGTCATCGTCGTCGGCCCGCAGCTCAAGCTGCACCAGTGCGGCCTGCCCAAGCAGATGGCTCTCGAGCTGTTCAAGCCGTTCGTCATGAAGCGGCTCGTGGAGCTCAACCACGCGCAGAACATCAAGAGCGCCAAGCGCATGGTCGAGCGGACCCGCCCCGTCGTGTGGGACGTGCTCGAGGAGGTCATCACCGAGCACCCGGTGCTGCTCAACCGCGCGCCCACGCTGCACCGCCTCGGCATCCAGGCCTTCGAGCCGCAGCTGGTCGAGGGCAAGGCCATCCACCTGCACCCGCTCGTGTGCGCCGCGTTCAACGCGGACTTCGACGGTGACCAGATGGCCGTGCACCTGCCGCTGAGCGCCGAGGCGCAGGCCGAGGCCCGCATCCTCATGCTCTCGAGCAACAACATCCTCAAGCCGTCGGACGGCCGTCCGGTGACCATGCCCTCGCAGGACATGATCATCGGTCTGCACCACCTGACGTCGGAGCGCCCGGGCGGCAAGGGCGAGGGGCGCGTGTTCTCGTCGCAGGCCGAGGCGATCATGGCGTTCGACCATGGCGAGCTCGACCTCAACGCGACCATCAAGGTCCGCATGTCGGACCTCGTCCCGCCGAGCCGGGGCTTCGAGGCGCCGGATGGCTGGGAGCCGGGCCAGTCGCTCCTGTTCTCCACGACGCTCGGTCGGACGATCTTCAACGAGGCACTGCCTGTCGACTACCCGTTCCAGAACGAGGTCGTCGGCAAGAAGGAGCTCTCGGCGATCGTCAACGACCTCGCGGAGCGCTACCCGAAGGTCGACGTCGCGACGTCGCTCGACGCGCTCAAGGACGCCGGCTACCGGTGGGCGACCCGGTCGGGCGTGACCATCGCGATCTCCGACGTCGCGATGCCCGACGTCAAGAACGAGATTCTCGACGAGCACGAGCAGCGCGCCCTGAAGGTCCAGTCGCAGTTCGAGAAGGGTCTGATCACCGACGACGAGCGCCGTCAGGAGCTCATCGAGATCTGGACCCAGGCCACGGACAAGATCGCCGCCGTCATGCGCGAGAACCTCGAGAACAACTCGCGGAACACGCTGTACCGCATGGTGTCCTCGGGTGCCCGTGGTAACTGGATGCAGGTCCGCCAGATCGCCGGCATGCGTGGCCTCGTGGCCAACCCGAAGGGCGAGATCATCCCGCGCCCGATCAAGTCGAACTACCGCGAGGGCCTGTCCGTCCTCGAGTACTTCATCGCCTCGCACGGTGCGCGCAAGGGTCTGGCCGACACGGCTCTCCGTACGGCCGACTCCGGCTACCTGACGCGTCGTCTGGTCGACGTCTCGCAGGACGTCATCATCCGCGAGGAGGACTGCGGCACCGAGCGCGGCCTCGCGCTGCCTGTCGCGGAGCGCATCGGCGACACCCTGGTGCCGCACCCGCGCGTCGAGACGAGCATCTACTCGCGCACGTTCGCCACCGACGTGGCGGACTCCGACGGCAACGTCATCGCGGGGGCGGGCTCGGACGCGGGCGACGTCGTGATCGGCAAGGTCATCGCGGCCGGCATCGAGAGCGTCAAGGTCCGCTCGGTCCTCACGTGCGAGTCCCGCGTGGGCACGTGCGCGAAGTGCTACGGCCGCTCGTTGGCCACGGGCAAGCTCGTGGACATCGGCGAGGCCGTCGGCATCATCGCCGCGCAGTCCATCGGCGAGCCCGGCACCCAGCTGACCATGCGGACGTTCCACACCGGTGGTGTGGCCTCCGCAGACGACATCACGCAGGGTCTGCCGCGCGTCACCGAGCTCTTCGAGGCCCGCACCCCCAAGGGTGAGGCGCCGATCGCGGAGTACACGGGCAACGTGGCGATCGAGGACACCGAGCGCACGCGCCACCTCGTCCTCACGCCGGACGACGGCGGCGAGGAGATCCGCTACCCGGTGACCAAGCGTGCCCGCCTGCTGGTCGCCGACGGCGACCACGTCCAGGTTGGCACCCAGCTCGTGCAGGGTGCGGTCGACCCGAAGAAGGTGCTGCGCATCCTCGGCCCCCGCGCCGCGCAGAAGCACCTGGTGGACGAGGTCCAGGAGACCTACCGGTCGCAGGGTGTGGACATCCATGACAAGCACATCGAGGTCATCGTGCGCCAGATGCTGCGCCGCGTGACCGTGCTCGACTCGGGCGACTCCCACCTCCTGCCGGGCGAGCTCGCCGAGCGCACCCGTTTCGAGGACGCCAACCGCAAGGCCGTGGCGGAGGGTGGCCAGCCGGCCTCCGGCCGTCCGGAGCTGATGGGTATCACGAAGGCCTCGCTCGCGACCGACTCGTGGCTCTCGGCCGCCTCCTTCCAGGAGACGACCCGGGTGCTGACCGAGGCGGCGATGAGCGGCCGCCGCGACCCGCTGCTGGGCCTCAAGGAGAACGTCATCATCGGTAAGCTCATCCCCGCCGGCACGGGCCTGGCCCGCTACCGGAACATCGAGGTCGAGCCGACCGAGCAGGCCAAGGCCGAGCTCTACCCGAGCTTCGGCTACGACGAGATCGACTTCCCGACGCTCGGCATGGGCTCGGGCGAGGCGATCCCGCTCGAGGACCTGGACTTCGGCGACTTCCGCTGATCTCCCGCGAGGTAGCGCGAAACGCCGCGAGGTAGCGCACGGCCGAGCCGTGCGCTACCTCGCGGCGTTTCGCGATACCTCGCGCGTCGGGTCGACGTCACACGGCCCGCGCTTTGACCCGACTTGCGCGGGCGGGTAACCTTGGAAGCCGTGCCCGTGCCGTCGTGCCCGCGGTCCTCGGGGTGATCCTGCCGGATCCCTCCACTGGCCCGCCGCGCCGACGTCGTACGCAGGCATCCCGCGACCAGCATCTCGACGCTCGACCGAGCGCAGGAGCAGTCCGGGCCATCGAGCCGGTGGTAAGTGGCGTTGCGGTCCGTGAGGGCCGCGGGTGCCGCATGCGATCGGCACGCACAAGCCAGACAGACCACCGTCGAGGGCCGCCCGGCCCTCGTGAGCTCGAGAGACGACGGAGACGTAGTGCCTACGATCCAGCAGCTCGTCCGCAAGGGCCGGACCTCGAAGGCCGGGAAGTCGAAGACCCCGGCCCTCAAGGGTTCCCCGCAGCGGCGCGGCGTGTGCACCCGTGTGTACACCACCACCCCCAAGAAGCCGAACTCGGCGCTCCGCAAGGTCGCGCGTGTGAAGCTCTCCTCCGGTACCGAGGTCACCGCGTACATCCCCGGCGTCGGCCACAACCTGCAGGAGCACTCGATCGTGCTCGTTCGCGGTGGTCGTGTGAAGGACCTCCCCGGCGTCCGCTACAAGATCGTCCGTGGCGCGCTCGACACCCAGGGTGTCAAGGGCCGCAAGCAGGCGCGGAGCCGCTACGGCGCGAAGAAGGAGAAGGCCTGATGCCTCGTAAGGGTCCGGCCCCGAAGCGGCCGCTCATCATCGACCCCGTCTACGGGTCGCCCGTCGTGACGCAGCTCATCAACAAGGTGCTCCTCGACGGCAAGAAGTCCACCGCCGAGTCGATCGTCTACGGCGCCCTCGAGGGCGTCCGTGCCAAGACCGACCAGGACCCGGTCGTCGTCCTCAAGCGCGCGCTCGAGAACGTCCGTCCGGCGCTCGAGGTCCGCTCCCGCCGCGTCGGCGGTGCGACCTACCAGGTCCCGGTCGAGGTGCGTCCCACCCGCTCGACGACCCTCGCGCTGCGCTGGCTCACGGACTTCTCGCGCGCCCGCCGCGAGAAGACGATGACCGAGCGCCTGATGAACGAGATCCTCGACGCCTCGAACGGCCTCGGTGCCGCGGTCAAGCGCCGCGAGGACATGCACAAGATGGCCGAGTCGAACAAGGCCTTCGCGCACTACCGCTGGTGATGCGCTCGGACGGCCCCGGGTACCCCCCGGGGCCGTCCGCGGATCCGGAGCCGGCCGGGGGCCGGTCCTCCGGCCCCGGTTCCCGACGACCCACTGACCCGAGGGGTAAGACACCGTGGCACTCGACGTGCTGACCGACCTGAAGAAGGTCCGCAACATCGGCATCATGGCCCATATCGATGCCGGCAAGACCACCACCACCGAGCGCATCCTGTACTACACCGGTGTGAACTACAAGATCGGTGAGACGCACGACGGTGCGTCGACGATGGACTGGATGGAGCAGGAGCAGGAGCGCGGCATCACGATCACGTCCGCCGCGACGACGTGCTTCTGGAAGAACAACCAGATCAACATCATCGACACCCCGGGCCACGTGGACTTCACCGTCGAGGTGGAGCGTTCGCTGCGCGTCCTGGACGGCGCGGTCGCCGTCTTCGACGGCAAGGAGGGCGTGGAGCCCCAGTCCGAGACCGTGTGGCGGCAGGCGGACAAGTACGACGTCCCGCGCATCTGCTTCGTCAACAAGATGGACAAGCTCGGTGCGGACTTCTACTTCACCGTCAAGACGATCATCGAGCGTCTCAAGGCCAAGCCGCTGGTCATCCAGCTGCCGATCGGCTCCGAGAACGACTTCATCGGCGTCGTCGACCTGGTCGAGATGAAGGCGCTCGTCTGGCACGGCGAGACCAAGCTCGGCGAGAAGTACGACGTCGAGGAGATCCCGGCCGATCTGCGCGAGCGGGCCGAGGAGTACCGCAACGAGCTGCTCGAGGCCGTCGCGGAGGCGGACGAGGAGCTGCTCGAGAAGTACCTCGGTGGCGAGGAGCTGACGGTCGACGAGATCAAGGCCGGCATCCGCAAGCTGACGGTCACCTCGGAGGCGTTCCCGGTCCTGTGCGGCTCGGCGTTCAAGAACAAGGGCGTGCAGCCCATGCTCGACGCCGTCATCGACTACCTGCCCTCGCCCCTCGACGTCCCGTCCGTCCAGGGCCACGACGTCAAGGACGAGGAGAAGGTCGTCGAGCGCCACGCGGACTCGTCGGAGCCGTTCTCAGCCCTCGCGTTCAAGGTCGCGACGCACCCGTTCTTCGGCAAGCTCACCTACGTCCGCGTCTACTCGGGCAAGGTCGACCAGGGCGCCCAGGTCCTCAACACGACCAAGGGCAAGCGCGAGCGCATCGGCAAGCTCTTCCAGATGCACTCGAACAAGGAGAACCCGGTCTCCGAGGCGCAGGCGGGTCACATCTACGCCTTCATCGGCCTCAAGGACGTCACCACGGGCGACACCCTGAGCGACCCGTCGCACCCCGTGATCCTCGAGTCGATGACGTTCCCCGAGCCGGTCATCGACGTCGCGATCGAGCCGAAGACGAAGGCCGACCAGGAGAAGCTCTCCACGGCCATCCAGAAGCTCGCCGAGGAGGACCCGACCTTCCGCGTCAGGCTCGACGACGAGACCGGCCAGACCGTCATCGGCGGCATGGGCGAGCTCCACCTCGACATCCTCGTGGACCGCATGCGCCGCGAGTTCAAGGTCGAGGCGAACGTCGGCAAGCCGCAGGTGGCGTACCGCGAGACGATCCGCCGCACCGCGGAGAAGATCGACTACACGCACAAGAAGCAGACCGGTGGCTCGGGCCAGTTCGCCAAGGTCCAGGTGACCTTCGAGCCGCTGAACACCACGGAGGGCGAGCTCTACGAGTTCGCCAACGCGGTCACCGGTGGTCGCGTCCCGCGCGAGTACATCCCGTCGGTGGACGCCGGTATCCAGGCGGCCATGCAGCAGGGCGTCCTCGCCGGATTCCCGGTCGTGGGCGTCAAGGCGACGCTCATCGACGGCGCGTACCACGACGTCGACTCCTCGGAGATGGCGTTCAAGATCGCCGGCTCCATGGTGTTCAAGGAGGGCATCAAGCGGGCCGACCCGGTCCTGCTCGAGCCCGTGATGGCCGTCGAGGTGCGTACGCCCGAGGAGTACATGGGCGACGTCATCGGCGACCTCAACTCGCGTCGTGGACTCATCCAGTCCATGGAGGATGCCACGGGCGTCAAGGTCGTTCGCGCCCAGGTACCGTTGAGCGAGATGTTCGGGTACATCGGTGACCTGCGTTCCAAGACGCAGGGCCGTGCCGTGTACTCGATGCAGTTCGACAGCTACGCCGAGGTCCCCAAGGCCGTCGCTGAAGAAATCATCAAGAAGACCCGGGGCGAGTGAGTCCCCACAGGTCGACGACCAGCACAACCATCAACCTGTAGGAAACCGCAACGCCCCGAGGGTTAGGCTTGATCGGCCGACACTCGCTACGTTCGGAACATCTACCCAAGTCCCAGGAGGACCCCAGTGGCTAAGGCCAAGTTCGAGCGGACCAAGCCGCACGTCAACATCGGCACGATCGGTCACGTCGACCACGGCAAGACGACGCTGACCGCCGCGATCTCGAAGGTGCTCGCCGACACGCACCCGGAGCTTCCGGCGAACGTGCAGCGCAACTTCGACGAGATCGACGCCGCGCCGGAGGAGAAGCAGCGCGGCATCACGATCAACATCGCGCACATCGAGTACGAGACGCCGAAGCGCCACTACGCGCACGTTGACGCGCCGGGTCACGCCGACTACATCAAGAACATGATCACGGGTGCGGCGCAGATGGACGGCGCCATCCTCGTGGTCGCGGCCACCGACGGCCCGATGGCCCAGACGCGTGAGCACGTCCTGCTCGCCCGCCAGGTGGGTGTTCCCTACCTGCTCGTCGCGCTCAACAAGTCGGACATGGTCGACGACGAGGAGATCCTCGAGCTCGTCGAGATGGAGGTCCGCGAGCTCCTGTCGTCGCAGGGCTTCGACGGCGACGACGCGCCCGTCGTCCGCGTCTCGGGCCTGAAGGCCCTCGAGGGCGACCCCGAGTGGACGCAGAAGATCGTCGAGCTGATGGAAGCCGTGGACGAGAACGTCCCCGAGCCGCAGCGCGAGCTCGACAAGCCGTTCCTCATGCCGATCGAGGACGTCTTCACGATCACCGGTCGTGGCACCGTCGTCACCGGCAAGGTGGAGCGTGGCACGCTCGACCTCAACTCCGAGGTCGAGATCGTCGGCATCCGTTCGCCGCAGAAGACCACGGTCACCGGCATCGAGACGTTCCACAAGCAGATGGACCAGGCCCAGGCCGGCGACAACACCGGTCTGCTCCTGCGCGGCATCAAGCGCGAGGACGTCGAGCGCGGCCAGGTCGTCGTGAAGCCGGGTTCGATCACGCCGCACACGCAGTTCGAGGCGCAGGTCTACATCCTGGGCAAGGACGAGGGCGGCCGTCACAACCCGTTCTACTCGAACTACCGTCCGCAGTTCTACTTCCGCACGACGGACGTCACCGGCGTCATCACGCTGCCCGAGGGCACCGAGATGGTGATGCCGGGCGACAACACCGAGATGACGGTCGAGCTCATCCAGCCGATCGCCATGGAGGAGGGCCTCGGCTTCGCCATCCGTGAGGGTGGCCGCACGGTCGGCTCCGGCCGTGTCACCAAGATTCTCAAGTGATCGCCTGATCACCGAGTGATCCTGGGGAGCTGAGCTCCATCTGACGCCACCGAGGCCCGGGCCCCGCAGGGGTCCGGGCCTCGGTGCGTGCCCGTCTGGGTGCAGGGTCACACGGTTCCGGGTTGGATTCCTGCGGAACCGTGTGGCAAGATGGTCCGGTTGCCTGTCACGGGCGCGTTCTTTCTCGTGTCGAACAGTGTGTAGCACCGCAGTGCGTGTGCCGGCCCTCCGGGGCGGTCGCACGACCTGAGCGGTCCTCCTCCTTGGTGGGGGAGTCGCGGGGCTTGCTGTCGACACGCACGAGCGCCCCGCGGGACACATGTCTCGACAGGCTGGACAAACGTCGTGGTCCGCGATGCGGCCCACATTCAACGGCCCCTCACCGGGTAGGTGTGCGCCCGGGTACGTCGCCAAGCGCGACACGCCCGAGCGCGGGGGTCGGACAGTAGCGGTTCGAGAGAGAGAGTCAGACGACGCCATGGCGGGACAGAAGATCCGCATCCGGCTCAAGTCCTACGACCACGAAGTGATCGACAGCTCGGCGCGCAAGATCGTCGACACGGTCACTCGCGCTGGTGCGACGGTCGTGGGTCCGGTGCCGCTGCCGACGGAGAAGAACGTCTTCACCGTCATCCGGTCGCCTCACAAGTACAAGGACAGCCGTGAGCACTTCGAGATGCGCACGCACAAGCGGCTGATCGACATCATCGACCCCACGCCGAAGGCCGTCGACTCGCTGATGCGCATCGACCTGCCGGCCGACGTGAACATCGAGATCAAGCTCTGAGGCTGGAGATCATGACCAACCAGCAGAAGAACGTGACCGCGGTGCTCGGCACCAAGCTCGGCATGACGCAGCTGTGGGACGACGCGGGCCGCCTCGTGCCCGTCACCGTCGTGGCCGTCCCCACCAACGTGGTGACGCAGGTCCGCTCGGCGGAGTCCGACGGCTACGCGGCCGTCCAGCTCGCCGCCGGCCAGATCGACCCGCGCAAGGTCACCAAGCCGCTCAAGGGCCACTTCGAGAAGGCCGGCGTCACGCCGCGCCGCCACGTGGCCGAGGTCCGCACCTCCGACGCCGCCGAGTTCTCGCTCGGCCAGGAGATCACCGCCGCCGCCTTCGAGGCGGGCGCCGTGGTCGACGTCGTCGGCACCACCAAGGGCAAGGGCACCGCCGGTGTCATGAAGCGCCACGGCTTCGCCGGCGTGGGTGCCTCGCACGGTGCGCACCGCAACCACCGCAAGCCGGGCTCGATCGGTGGCGCGTCGACGCCGTCGCGCGTGTTCAAGGGCCTGCGCATGGCCGGTCGCATGGGCCACGCCCGCCAGACCGTGCAGAACCTGACCGTCCACGCGGTCGACGCCGAGAAGGGTCTGCTGCTCGTCAAGGGCGCGGTTCCCGGCCCCAAGGGTGGCGTCGTCCTCGTGCGTACCGCCGCGAAGGGTGCGTGACACCAATGGCTAACCAGACCGTCGACGTGCTCGACGCCACGGGCAAGAAGGCCGGCACCGCCGAGCTCCCCGCCGAGGTGTTCGACGTCGTCACCAACGTCCCGCTGATCCATCAGGTGGTCGTCGCGCAGCGCGCCGCGGCCCGCCAGGGTACGCACGCCACCAAGACCCGCGGCGAGGTCCGCGGTGGTGGCAGGAAGCCGTACAAGCAGAAGGGCACCGGCCGCGCCCGCCAGGGTTCGACGCGCGCCCCGCAGTTCGCCGGCGGTGGCGTCGTCCACGGCCCGCAGCCGCGCAGCTACGACCAGCGCACCCCGAAGAAGATGAAGGCCGCCGCGCTCCGCGGTGCCCTGTCCGACCGCGCCCGCGCCGGTCGCGTGCACGTCGTGTCGGGCTTCGGCCTCGCCGGCGCGCCGTCGACCAAGACGGCGGTCAAGACGCTCGAGTCGCTGACCGACCGCACGCACGTGCTCGTCGTCATCGAGCGTTCGGACGAGCTGACGATCAAGTCGCTCCGCAACGTCGAGCGGGTCCACCTGCTCCCGGCGGACCAGCTCAACACCTACGACGTGCTCGTCTCCGACGACATCGTCTTCACCGAGGGCGCGCTCGCCGCGTTCCTCGCCGGCCCGGCCACGGGCAAGTCGGTGAAGGCCGTCGCCACGGAGGCCGAGGCGGCCGCCGAGGCCGAGACCACCGAGGAGGCCACCAAGTGACCGCCGTGACGAAGGACCCGCGCGACATCCTGATCGCGCCGGTCGTCTCCGAGAAGTCCTACAACCTCCTCGACGAGGGCAAGTACACCTTCGTCGTGGACCCGCGGGCCAACAAGACCGAGATCAAGATCGCGGTCGAGCAGGTCTTCGGCGTCAAGGTCGACTCGGTGAACACGATCAACCGCAAGGGCAAGACGCGCCGCACGCGCTACGGCCTGGGCAAGCGCAAGGACACGAAGCGTGCGATCGTCACCCTCCGCGAGGGCACGATCGACATCTTCGGTGGTCCGGTCGGCTGAGCCGGACGAGAGCAGATCGAGGACATCTTCCATGGGAATCCGTAAGTACAAGCCGACGACGCCCGGCCGCCGCGGCGCCAGCGTCGCCGACTTCGTCGAGATCACGCGCTCGCAGCCGGAGAAGTCTCTGGTCCGTCCGCTGTCGAAGACGGGTGGCCGCAACAACTCCGGTCGCATCACCACCCGCCACAAGGGCGGTGGCCACAAGCGCGCCTACCGCGTGATCGACTTCCGTCGCCACGACAAGGACGGCGTGCCGGCCAAGGTCGCGCACATCGAGTACGACCCGAACCGCACCGCGCGCATCGCGCTCCTGCACTACGCGGACGGCACGAAGCGCTACATCATCGCGCCGAACAAGCTGTCGCAGGGCGACGTCGTCGAGGCCGGTGCCGGTGCCGACATCAAGCCCGGCAACAACCTGCCGCTGCGCAACATCCCGACCGGTACGGTCATCCACGCCGTCGAGCTGCGTCCCGGCGGCGGCGCGAAGATCGCCCGCTCGGCAGGTGCGTCCGTGCAGCTCGTCGCCAAGGACGGCCCGTACGCGCAGCTGCGCATGCCGTCCGGCGAGATCCGCAACGTCGACCTGCGCTGCCGCGCGACGGTCGGCGAGGTCGGCAACGCGGAGCAGTCGAACATCAACTGGGGCAAGGCCGGCCGCCTGCGCTGGAAGGGTGTCCGCCCGACCGTCCGCGGTGTCGCCATGAACCCGATCGACCACCCGCACGGTGGTGGTGAGGGCAAGACCTCCGGTGGTCGTCACCCGGTCAGCCCGTGGGGCCAGCCCGAGGGCCGGACCCGCCGTCCGAACAAGCCGAGCGACAAGCTGATCGTCCGCCGTCGTCGCACCGGCAAGAAGCGCTGATAGGAGCCTGACAGATGCCTCGTAGCCTGAAGAAGGGCCCCTTCGTCGACGACCACCTGCAGAAGAAGGTGGACGCTCAGAACGAGAAGGGGACCAAGAACGTCATCAAGACCTGGTCCCGTCGGTCGGTCATCACGCCCGACTTCCTCGGCCACACCTTCGCCGTCCACGACGGTCGGAAGCACACGCCGGTCTTCGTGACCGAGTCGATGGTCGGACACAAGCTCGGCGAGTTCGCACCCACGCGGACCTTCCGCGGCCACGTGAAGGACGACAAGAAGGGTCGCCGCCGCTGACGCGGCGCGACCTGGACGGTCTGAGAAAAGGAAGCAGGACAGCAATGGAAGCCAAGGCGCAGGCGCGGTTCGTCCGCGTCACGCCCCAGAAGGCCCGGCGCGTCGTGGACCTCATCCGTGGCAAGCAGGCCGCCGAGGCCGTCGCGGTGCTGAAGTTCGCGCCGCAGGCAGCGAGCGAGCCCGTCCGCAAGGTCGTGGAGAGCGCCGTCGCGAACGCCCGGGTGAAGGCCGACCGCGCGAGCGAGCGCTTCGACGAGTCGGACTACTTCGTCGCGGAGGCGTACGTGGACGAGGGCCCGACCCTCAAGCGGTTCCGCCCCCGTGCGCAGGGCCGTGCGAGCCGGGTCCTCAAGCGCACCAGCCACATCACGGTGGTCGTCGCACCGCGTGAGCAGAAGGAAGGGGCCCGATAGTGGGGCAGAAGGTTCACCCGCACGGGTACCGCCTCGGCATCACCACCGACCACCGGTCGCGCTGGTTCGCCGACAGCACCAAGCCCGGTCAGCGGTACCGCGACTACGTCCGTGAGGACGTCCAGATCCGCAAGCTCATGAGCACCGGCCTCGAGCGGGCCGGCATCTCCAAGGTCGAGATCGAGCGCACCCGCGATCGCGTCCGCGTGGACATCCACACGGCGCGTCCGGGCATCGTGATCGGCCGCCGGGGCGCCGAGGCCGACCGCATCCGCGGCGAGCTCGAGAAGCTCACGGGCAAGCAGGTCCAGCTCAACATCCTCGAGGTCAAGAACGCGGAGATCGACGCGCAGCTCGTCGCGCAGGGCATCGCCGAGCAGCTGGCGAGCCGCGTCTCTTTCCGCCGTGCCATGCGCAAGGGCATCCAGTCCGCGCAGCGCGCCGGCGCGAAGGGCATCCGCGTGCAGGTCTCCGGCCGTCTCGGCGGCGCCGAGATGAGCCGGTCGGAGTTCTACCGCGAGGGCCGCGTGCCGCTGCACACGCTCCGCGCGAACATCGACTTCGGCTTCTTCGAGGCCCGCACGACCTTCGGCCGTATCGGCGTGAAGGTGTGGATCTACAAGGGCGACATCACCGAGAAGGAGTTCGCCGCGCAGCAGGCCGCTGCCGGGCCCCGTCAGGGCCGTGGCCGTGGTGGTGAGCGTGGAGAGCGTGGTGAGCGTCGCGGTGGTCGTCGCCCCGAGCGTACCGAGCGTCCGGGTCAGCCCGCCGCCGAGGCGGGTGCGTCCGACGCGGCCCCGGCCGAGCAGGCTGCGGCCCCCGAGTCCGGAACGGAGGCCTGAGTCATGCTGATCCCCCGCAGGCTCAAGCACCGCAAGCAGCACCACCCGTCGCGCTCCGGCGCGGCGAAGGGTGGAACCACGATCGCGTTCGGCGACTACGGCATCCAGGCCCTCGAGCCCGCCTACGTCACCAACCGTCAGATCGAGGCTGCTCGTATCGCGATGACCCGCCACATCAAGCGTGGCGGCAAGGTCTGGATCAACATCTACCCGGACCGCCCCCTGACCAAGAAGCCCGCCGAGACCCGCATGGGTTCGGGTAAGGGCTCGCCCGAGTGGTGGGTCGCCAACGTCAAGCCCGGCCGCATCGTCTTCGAGCTGGCCGGTGTCCCGGAGCCGCTGGCTCGTGAGGCCATGCGCCGTGCGATCCACAAGCTCCCGATGAAGTGCCGTTTCGTGGTGCGCGAGGGTGGTGCGAACTGATGGCAGTCGGAACCAAGGGCATGGCCCCTGCCGACCTGGACGGCTTCGACGACGAGAAGCTCGTCGCCGAGCTGAAGAAGGCCAAGGAGGAGCTCTTCAACCTCCGCTTCCAGGCCGCCACCGGCCAGCTGGAGTCCCACGGCCGGCTCAAGGCCGTGAAGCGCGACATCGCGCGGATCTACACGATCCTGCGCGAGCGCGAGCTCGGCATCCGTACGGCCCCGAGCGTGAGTGAGTGAGGCACCGATGAGCGACAACACGAACACGGCTGCCGGCGTCGAGGCGACCGAGCGCGGCACGCGCAAGGTGCGCCGCGGCTACGTCGTCAGCGACAAGATGGAGAAGACCATCGTCGTCGAGGTCGAGGACCGCGTGAAGCACCCCCTCTACGGCAAGGTCATGCGTCGCACCAACAAGGTGAAGGCGCACGACGAGCAGAACACCGCCGGTATCGGCGACCTGGTCGTCATCATGGAGACCCGCCCGCTGTCCGCGACCAAGCGGTGGCGCCTCGTGGAGATCCTCGAGAAGGCCAAGTGACCTTCGGCCGTGGTGGGCCGTGACACACGTATGCGGCCCGCCACGGCGCACACAGCAACTATCCGTTCGGCCAGGCTCGCCCGACACGCATCGGGACGAGAACCAGCTCGACGACAGGAGATCAATCGATGATCCAGCAGGAGTCGCGACTTCGGGTCGCCGACAACACGGGTGCCAAGGAGATCCTTTGCATCCGCGTTCTCGGTGGTTCTGGTCGTCGCTACGCCGGTATCGGCGACACCATCGTCGCCACCGTCAAGGACGCGATCCCGGGCGGCAACGTGAAGAAGGGCGACGTGGTCAAGGCCGTGGTCGTCCGGACCGCCAAGGAGCGCCGTCGTCCGGACGGTTCCTACATCAAGTTCGACGAGAACGCCGCCGTGATCCTGAAGAACGACGGCGAGCCTCGCGGCACCCGTATCTTCGGCCCGGTCGGCCGTGAGCTGCGCGACAAGCGGTTCATGAAGATCATCTCGCTCGCCCCGGAGGTGCTCTGACCATGGCGAAGATCAAGAAGGGCGACCAGGTGATCGTGATCGCCGGTCGCGACAAGGGCAAGACGGGCCGCGTCCTGGAGGTCCTCACGGACTCCGACCGCGTCGTGGTCGAGGGCGTGCAGCGCGTGACGAAGCACGTGAAGGCCGGTCAGACGGCGCGTGGCACCCGCACGGGCGGCATCGAGACCGTCGAGGCGCCGATCCACGTGTCCAACGTGATGCTCGTCGACCCGGAGACCAAGAAGCCCACCCGTGCCGGTTTCCGCACCGAGCAGGTCGAGCGCGACGGCCGGACCCGCACGGTGCGCGTGCGCTACGCCAAGCGTTCCGGGAAGGACATCTGATGACCGAGACCACTCTCGAGGCCCCGGCCCTGCCGCGCCTCAAGCAGAAGTACCGCGAGGACATCCTCTCGGCCCTCCGCGAGGAGTTCGGTCACTCCAACATCCACCAGGTCGCCGGTCTGACCAAGATCGTCGTCAACATGGGTGTCGGTGACGCCGCCAAGGACTCCAAGCTGATCGAGGGTGCGATCCGCGACCTGACCGCGATCACCGGACAGAAGCCGCAGGTCACGAAGGCCCGCAAGTCGATCGCGCAGTTCAAGCTGCGCGAGGGCATGCCGATCGGTGCGCACGTCACGCTCCGTGGTGACCGCATGTGGGAGTTCCTCGACCGCCTGCTGTCGATCGCGCTGCCGCGCATCCGCGACTTCCGCGGCCTGTCGCCGAAGCAGTTCGACGGCCACGGGAACTACACCTTCGGCCTCACGGAGCAGTCGATGTTCCACGAGATCGACCAGGACAAGATCGATCGCGTCCGTGGCATGGACATCACGATCGTCACGACGGCGACGACCGACGACGAGGGCCGCTCCCTGCTGCGCCGTCTCGGCTTCCCCTTCAAGGAGAACTGACATGGCGAAGAAGGCCCTGATCAACAAGGCGAACGCCAAGCCGAAGTTCGCGGTTCGCGCCTACACCCGGTGCCAGCGGTGCGGCCGTCCGCACTCGGTCTACCGCAAGTTCGGCCTGTGCCGGATCTGCCTGCGGGAGATGGCCCACCGTGGCGAGCTCCCCGGCGTCACCAAGAGCAGCTGGTAAAACCACTACGCCGTAGGTCCGAGCGGTGCGCAGCGCACCGCCCGGATACCCCGGCGAGGAAGGGCTAGAGCCCAATGACGATGACCGACCCGATCGCAGACATGCTGACGCGTCTGCGCAACGCGAACTCGGCCCACCACGAGACGGTGACCATGCCGCACTCGAAGCTGAAGTCGCACATCGCAGAGATCTTGCAGGCCGAGGGCTACATTGTCGGCTGGAGCGTCGAGGACGCGAAGGTGGGCAAGAACCTCACCCTGACGCTCAAGTACGGCCCGAGCCGCGAGCGCGCCCTGACCGGCGTGCGCCGCGTGTCGAAGCCCGGCCTGCGCGTGTACGCGAAGTCCACCAACCTGCCCAAGGTCCTCGGCGGTCTGGGCGTGGCGATCCTGTCCACGTCCTCCGGCCTCCTGACGGACAAGCAGGCCCAGGCCAAGGGCGTCGGCGGGGAAGTCCTCGCCTACGTCTGGTAATCCGGAAAGGAGACACGCCATGTCTCGAATCGGCAGGCTCCCCGTTCCGGTCCCGGCCGGCGTGGACGTCACCATCAGCGGCGCGCTCGTGACGATCAAGGGCCCCAAGGGGACCCTCGAGCACACGGTGCCCGCGCCCATCACGGTCGCTCAGGAGGACGGCAACCTCGTCGTCGCCCGTCCTGACGACGAGCGCTCCTCCCGTGCGCTGCACGGCCTCACCCGCTCGCTCCTCGCCAACATCGTCGCCGGTGTGACCCAGGGCTACGAGAAGAAGCTCGAGATCGTCGGCACCGGTTACCGCGTGACGGCGAAGGGTAGCGACCTCGAGTTCGCCCTCGGGTTCTCGCACCCCGTCACGGTCACGCCGCCGGAGGGCATCAGCTTCACGGTCGAGAGCCCGACGAAGTTCACGGTGGCCGGCATCGACAAGCAGCAGGTCGGCGAGGTCGCAGCGAACATCCGCAAGATCCGCAAGCCCGAGCCCTACAAGGGCAAGGGCGTGCGCTACGCCGGCGAGGTCGTCCGCCGCAAGGTCGGAAAGGCTGGTAAGTGATGGCTCTCAAGGTTCTCGGCAAGGGCAAGGCCGTCGCTCGTCAGCGCCGCCACCTCCGCCTGCGCAAGAAGATCAAGGGCACCGCGGCGCGTCCTCGCCTCGTCGTGACCCGTTCCTCGCGCCACATGGTGGCGCAGGTCGTGGACGACGCGGTCGGCAAGACCGTCGCCTCGGCCTCGACTCTCGAGGCCGACCTGCGCGCGTTCGACGGCGACAAGACCGCCAAGGCCCGCAAGGTCGGCGAGCTGGTCGCGGCGCGCGCGAAGGCTGCCGGCGTCGAGTCCGTGGTCTTCGACCGCGGCGGCAACAAGTACCACGGTCGGGTGGCTGCGGTCGCCGACGGCGCCCGGGAAGCGGGGCTGGAGCTGTGATGGCCGACCTCCCCGAGTACGCACGGAAGATGAGGATCCTCTGATGGCTGCAGGGCAGCGCACCGGCGCCCCTCAGGGCGCCAACGAGTCCAAGAACGACGGCCGCCGCTCCAACCGGCGCGACGACCGTCGAGGTGACCGCCGCGGCGACGCGGCCGAGAAGAACGCCTTTGTCGAGCGTGTGGTGACGATCAACCGCGTCGCCAAGGTCGTCAAGGGTGGTCGTCGCTTCAGCTTCACCGCGCTCGTGGTGGTGGGCGACGGCGACGGCACGGTCGGTGTCGGCTACGGCAAGGCCAAGGAGGTGCCCGCGGCGATCGCCAAGGGTGTGGAGGAGGCGAAGAAGAACTTCTTCCGCGTCCCACGCATCCAGGGCACCATTCCGCACCCGGTCCAGGGTGAGGAGGCCGCCGGCGTCGTGTTCCTGCGTCCGGCCTCGCCGGGTACCGGTGTGATCGCCGGTGGTCCGGTGCGCGCCGTGCTGGAGTGCGCCGGCATCCACGACGTCCTGAGCAAGTCGCTCGGCTCGTCGAACTCGATCAACATCGTGCACGCGACCGTCGCGGCCCTCAAGGGTCTCGAGGAGCCGGCCGCCGTGGCCGCGCGCCGTGGTCTGCCGCTCGAGCACGTGGCCCCGGCCGCGCTCCTGCGCGCGCAGGCTGCCGGCCTCGCCGACAAGGCGGCCGAGAAGGCCGGCGAGAAGGTGGGTGCGTGATGGCTCGACTCAAGGTCACCCAGGTCAAGTCCGCCATCGGCGGCAAGCAGAACCAGCGTGACACGCTGCGGACCCTCGGCCTCAAGCGGATCGGCGACACCGCCGTGAAGGAGGACCGTCCGGAGATCCGCGGCATGGTCGCCACGGTGGCGCACCTCGTCACCGTCGAGGAGGTCGAGTGATCATGGCCGACAACACCGAGAAGGCGGCTCAGCCGCTCAAGGTCCACCACCTGCGTCCGGCCGCCGGCGCCAAGACCGCCAAGACCCGCGTGGGTCGCGGTGAGGCGTCGAAGGGCAAGACCGCGGGTCGCGGTACCAAGGGTTCCAAGGCTCGTGGCCAGGTGCCCGAGCGCTTCGAGGGTGGGCAGATGCCTCTGCACATGCGCCTTCCGAAGCTGCGTGGGTTCAAGAACCCGTTCCGCGTCGAGTACCAGGTGGTCAACCTGGACAAGCTCGCCGCGCTGTACCCCGCCGGTGGCTCCGTCACCGTCGCGGACCTCGTCGCCAAGGGCGCGGTCCGCAAGGGTCAGCCGGTGAAGGTGCTCGGCACGGGCGAGATCACCGTCAAGCTGGACCTCGCGGTCGACGCGGTCTCCGGCTCCGCCAAGGACAAGATCCTGGCGGCCGGCGGCTCGGTCTCGGAGGACTGACGTCCGCCCAGGGCCGGCGGCGCACACGCGCCGCCGGCCCTGCGTGCTACCACGGGCGCGTCCGGCCTCCTGCCGGACGCGCCGTGGCCCTCGGACGTGGTGTGGATCACGTCCCGGGGGCACGTAGAATCCGACACGGTCCGGTCGCACCGTCGGGTGCGGCGCCGTCGGGCACTGCCCGGCCGGACCCACGACCGAGTCGGCACGACGCGCGGACGCGTGCAGCGCGCCCGTGGGTCCCGGCGTGCCAACCTCGCCGGGGTGTCCCGGCGACATGACAACCCGCCTCGGCGGGCCCAGGAGGATAGGTGCTCAGCGCATTCGGCCGGGCTTTCCGGACACCGGACCTGCGGCGCAAGCTGCTGTTCACGATCGCGATCATGGCGATCTTCCGCGTGGGGTCGTTCATCCCGACACCAGGCGTGGACTACGGCAACGTGCAGCAGTGCGTCGCAGGCATGCAGGACAGCACGTCGCTGCTCGGCCTCATCAACGTCTTCAGCGGCGGTGCGCTGCTGCAGCTGTCGGTCTTCGCGCTCGGCATCATGCCGTACATCACCGCGAGCATCATCGTGCAGCTGCTGCGCGTCGTGATCCCGCGGTTCGAGGCCCTGCACAAGGAGGGCCAGTCGGGTCAGTCGAAGCTGACCCAGTACACGCGCTACCTGACGATCGCCCTGGCGATCCTGCAGTCGACGACGATCATCACGACCGCGCGCACAGGCCTGCTCTTCCCGGGCTGCGCCGTCGACGTCATCGCCGACGAGACGTTCATGACCGCGCTGCTCATGGTCATCACGATGACGGCCGGCACCGGCCTGGTCATGTGGCTGGGCGAGCTCATCACCGAGCGCGGCGTGGGCAACGGCATGTCGCTGCTGATCTTCACGTCGATCGCGGCGAGCTTCCCGACCGCGCTGTGGTCGATCGCCGGTGGCGCCAACGGCGTGTTCAACTTCATCGTCATGCTCCTCGTCATCGTCCTGGTCATCGGCCTGGTCGTGTTCGTCGAGCAGTCGCAGCGCCGCATCCCCGTGCAGTATGCGAAGCGCATGGTGGGCCGCCGCATGTACGGCGGCACGAGCACCTACATCCCGATCAAGATCAACATGTCCGGCGTGATCCCGGTGATCTTCGCGGCCTCGATCCTGGCGATCCCGGGGCTCATCGCGCAGTTCGGCGACCAGACGGCCGACTGGGTCATCTGGGTCTCGACCAACCTCGCGCAGCAGGACCAGCCGCTGTACATCGCGCTGTACATCCTGATGATCGTCTTCTTCGCCTTCTTCTACACGTCGATCACGTTCAACCCGGACGAGGTCGCGGACAACATGAAGAAGTACGGCGGCTTCATCCCGGGCATCCGCGCCGGTCGCCCGACCGCCGAGTACCTGGACTACGTGATCACCCGCATCACGTCGGCCGGGTCGATCTACCTCGCGCTCGTCGCGCTCATCCCGACGCTCGTGCTGGTGATGCTGGGCGTGACGCTGCAGATCCCGTTCGGCGGCACGTCGATCCTCATCATCGTCGGCGTCGGCCTCGAGACCGTGAAGCAGATCGACTCCCAGCTCCAGCAGCGCCACTACGAAGGGTTCCTCCGTTGACCGAGTCCACCGGAACGACCACGCCGACGACCCGCCGGGAGCTCCACGGGACGCGTGGCGAGGAGGCGCGCGTCACGCGCCTGGTGATCATGGGCCCGCAGGGCGCCGGCAAGGGCACGCAGGCTGCGCGCCTGGCCGAGCTCTTCGGCATCCCGGCCATCTCCACGGGAGACATCTTCCGCGCGAACATCAAGCAGGGCACCGAGCTCGGCCGTCAGGCGCAGGAGTTCTCCGCCAAGGGCGAGCTGGTCCCGGACGAGATCACCGACGCGATGGTCCGCGACCGCCTCGCGGCCGAGGACGTCAAGGGCGGATTCCTCCTCGACGGCTACCCGCGCAACGCGCACCAGGTCGAGGCGCTCGACCAGATCCTGGCCGACCTCGGCTGGGAGCTCGACGGCGTCATCGAGCTCACCGCCGACCGTGACGAGCTGCTCGCGCGCATCGCGAAGCGCGCCGAGATCGAGGGTCGCGAGGACGACACGCCCGAGGCGATCGCGCGTCGGCTCGACATCTACGACGAGCAGACGGCGCCGCTGACCGCGGCCTACGCCGAGCGCGGTGTGCTTGCGAAGGTCGACGGCATCGGCGAGATCGGCGAGGTCACGGACCGCATCGTCGAGGCGCTCGCCACGCAGCTGGGCTGAGCGTGTTCTCGCGCGAGCGCATCGAGCTGAAGAGCCTCGACGAGGTCCGCGTCATGCGACGCGCCGGTCTCGTCGTTGCCGACGCCCTCGACGCCGTTCGTGCTGCCGTGCGCCCGGGCATGACGACGGCGGACCTCGACGCGGTCGCGGCGAAGGTGATCGCCGACGTCGGCGCGACGCCGTCGTTCCTGGGCTATCAGGGCTTCCCGGCGACCGTGTGCGCCTCCGTCAACGACGAGGTCGTGCACGGCATCCCGGGTCCGCGCGCGCTCGAGGTGGGCGACGTCGTCTCGGTCGACTGCGGCGCCATCGTCGACGGCTGGCACGGCGACTCGGCCGTGACCTTCGTGCTCGGCCCGGACGGTCCGCTCGGACTCGACGCCGCGGCGGCGCCGGACCCGGCCGACGCGCTGCTCGTGCGCGCGACCGAGGCCGCCATGTGGGCGGGCATCGCCGCGCTCGCGTCCGCGCAGCGGCTCAACGAGGTCGGCGCCGCCGTCGAGGCCGCCGTCGAGCTCGCAGGCGAGGCCGCCGGCGTCGAGTACGGCATCGTCGAGGGCTACGTCGGGCACGGGATCGGCAGCGCGATGCACCAGCCGCCGGACGTCGTGAACTATCGGGTGGCCGACCGCGGGCCGCGGCTGCGGCCCGGCATGTGCCTGGCGATCGAGCCCATGGTGAGCAGGGGAGCGGGCACGACCCGCGTGCTCGACGACGACTGGACGGTCGTGACGCAGGACGCCGCGCGCGCGGCACACTGGGAGCACACCGTGGCGATCCTTCCCGACGGCATCTCGGTGCTGACCGCCCGCGACGGCGGGGCCGAGCGGCTCGCCGCGCTCGGCGTCGACGTCGTCGCCCTGTGAGGGCGGGCCCGGGTGGTGCATCGCACAAGGCCCGCGGCGCCGGCCGACTTTCATTGGTTGCGTTCCTGACGTAGGCTAGTCCGCTGGGTGTAGTCCGTTCGTGCATGCCCGTCCCGGAGGTCTGGGGCGCAGGTGGGCCAGCGGCAGCACGCGACATCCACGTCCCGACGACGCACCGCCCGTGGCCGCGGCCAAGGGCGTCGACGAGGCGTGGGAGCAGTCAGGCAAAGGCAGCAGACGAGAGTTAGCGGAGGACATGGCAAAGAAGGACGGTGTCATCGAGATCGAGGGCAGCGTGATCGAGGCTCTGCCGAACGCGATGTTCCGCGTCGAGCTGACGAACGGTCACAAGGTCCTCGCGCACATCTCGGGCAAGATGCGTCAGCACTACATCCGGATCCTCCCTGAGGACCGGGTCGTGGTCGAGCTGAGCCCGTACGACCTGTCCCGTGGCCGGATCGTCTACCGCTACAAGTAGTCGTCATCCCCACCACCCGATCGACATCGCCGCCGACGCGGCCGGGCCTGCCCGGTCTGCCGAGGAGGCGGCGGAGGAAAGACTGATGAAGGTCAAGCCGAGCGTCAAGAAGATCTGCGACAAGTGCAAGGTGATCCGCCGGCACGGTCGCGTCATGGTGATCTGCGAGAACCTGCGCCACAAGCAGCGCCAGGGCTGATCGCAGCCACCATGCGGCGGTAGCGCTCACGACGCGAGCACGCACCGCACACAGCGCACCATCACGAACCCGACCCGTACGCGGGCGGGGGAACCCTCGGTCCAGGGGCCGGGGCCCGCGGTACTCGCGGGAGGGTGGTGCGGCAGACCTCTGGATGAAGTACAGGAGCCGGAAGGCACATGGCACGTCTTGTCGGCGTCGACCTCCCCCGCGAGAAGCGGCTCGAGGTTGCGCTCACCTACATCTACGGCGTCGGCCGTACCCGCGCCCAGCAGACGCTGGCCGCGACCGGGATCAGCCCGGACCTGCGCGTGAAGGACCTCGCTGACACCGAGCTCGTCGCGCTCCGCGACTACCTCGAGGGCAGCTTCAAGCTCGAGGGTGACCTCCGCCGCGAGGTCGCGGCCGACATCCGCCGCAAGGTCGAGATCGGCACCTACCAGGGTCTGCGTCACCGTCGCGGACTGCCGGTGCGCGGTCAGCGCACCAAGACCAACGCGCGCACCCGCAAGGGTCCGAAGCGCACCGTCGCGGGCAAGAAGAAGGCCCGCTGACGTCAGCAGTCCGTGGAGCGGGCTCCGCACGCTGACGCCCGCCCCGGTCCGACGATCTCAGACCAGGAGAGAACGCACACATGCCTCCCAAGACTCGCGCCGCCGCAGGCTCGCGCAAGCCGCGCCGCAAGGACAAGAAGAACGTCCCGCTCGGCCAGGCTCACATCAAGAGCACCTTCAACAACACGATCGTCTCGATCACCGACCCCTCGGGCGCCGTGATCTCGTGGGCCTCCGCCGGCCACGTCGGCTTCAAGGGCTCCCGCAAGTCCACGCCGTTCGCAGCGCAGCTCGCCGCCGAGTCGGCCGCCCGCCGCGCTCAGGAGCACGGCGTCAAGAAGGTCGACGTCTTCGTCAAGGGCCCGGGCTCCGGTCGTGAGACCGCGATCCGCTCCCTGCAGGCGACCGGCCTCGAGGTCGGCTCGATCCAGGACGTGACGCCCCAGGCACACAACGGCTGCCGCCCTCCGAAGCGTCGCCGCGTCTGACCCTCTTGCTGCCGGCCGAGCCTGCGGTTCCGCGGTCGGGCGAGTGCCTCGGCACTCACCCTCTGCCGCACCTACGGCTCAGCCGGCAACCTACCCGGACGTGACGGACCGAGTCCCGCCCGGGATCGCGAGTGATCGCGGATCCGTGATGCGTCATATGGCGGACGCACACTGAAAGGACAATCACAGTGCTGATCGCACAGCGCCCCACCCTGACCGAAGAGGTCATCTCGGAGCACCGTTCGCGCTTCTCGATCGAGCCGCTCGAGCCTGGCTTCGGCTACACGCTCGGTAACTCGCTCCGCCGGACGCTGCTGTCGTCCATCCCCGGCGCGGCCGTCACCTCGATCCGCATCGACGGAGTGCTCCACGAGTTCTCCACCGTGCCGGGTGTGAAGGAGGACGTCACCGAGGTCATCCTCAACATCAAGAACATCGTCGTCTCCTCGGAGAACGACGAGCCGGTCGTGATGTACCTGCGCAAGCAGGGTGCTGGCGTCGTCACCGCGGCGGACATCGTCCCGCCTGCCGGTGTCGAGGTGCACAACCCCGACCTGCACATCGCCACGCTCAACGACAAGGGCAAGCTCGAGATCGAGCTGACCGTCGAGCGTGGCCGTGGTTACGTCTCCGCCGCGCAGAACAAGTCCGCCGAGGCCGAGATCGGCCGCATCCCGGTCGACTCGATCTACTCGCCGGTCCTCAAGGTCACCTACAAGGTCGAGGCCACCCGTGTGGAGCAGCGCACGGACTTCGACAAGCTGATCGTCGACGTCGAGTCGAAGGCGGCCATCTCGCCGCGCGACGCACTCGCCTCCGCCGGCAAGACGCTCGTCGAGCTGTTCGGCCTCGCCCGAGAGCTGAACGTCGAGGCCGAGGGCATCGAGATCGGCCCGTCGCCGACGGACTCCGCGCTGGCTGCGGACCTGGCACTGCCGATCGAGGAGCTCAACCTCACCATCCGGTCGTACAACTGCCTCAAGCGCGAGGGCATCCACCAGGTCGGTGAGCTCGTCGCGCGCAGCGAGGCGGACCTGCTCGACATCCGCAACTTCGGCGCGAAGTCCATCAACGAGGTCAAGGAGAAGCTCGCCGAGCTCGGCCTGTCCCTCAAAGACTCGCCGCTGGACTTCGACGCCTCGAGCGCCGCTTACTACGGCGGCGACGACGAGACCGCGTACACCGACGAGCAGCAGTACTGACGGGTAACCACACCCTCAAGGAGAACCTGAAATGCCTACCCCCACCAAGGGTCCGCGGCTCGGCGGTGGCCCGGCTCACGAGCGTCTGATCCTCGCGAACCTGTCCACCGCGCTCTTCGAGCACGGCCGCATCACCACCACGGAGACCAAGGCCAAGCGGCTTCGCCCGCTGGCCGAGCGCCTCATCACGTTCGCCAAGCGCGGCGACCTGCACGCGCGTCGTCGCGTGCTGACCGTGGTCCGCGACAAGTCCGTGGTGCACACACTGTTCACCGAGATCGCCCCGGCCATGGCCGAGCGCAACGGTGGCTACACGCGCATCACCAAGGTCGGCAACCGGAAGGGCGACAACGCCCCCATGGCCGTCATCGAGCTCGTGACCGAGCCGGTGAGCCCGAAGCAGGCCGTCGTCAAGGAGGCCGCGAAGGCCACCGAGAAGGCCGCGAAGAAGGGCGCCAAGAAGGCCGAGAAGGTCGAGGAGACGCCGGCCGCCGAGGCCGAGGTCACCGAGGTCGAGACGGCGGAGGAGGCCGAGGCTCCGGCCGAGGCCGCCGCCGAGGAGACCCCGGCCGCGGAGACCGAGGAGAAGAAGGAGGCCTGAGCCTCCCGATCCCGGCACCACGCCCCGCGAGGGCCCCGCACCACGACCGGTGGAGCGGGGCCCTCGCCGTTCTCCTACCGTGGATGCCATGACCCCGGTGGTCACCTCGGTCGTGCTCGTGCACGGATCGCGCACGTCGCGCACCATGTGGCGCCGGCAGCTCGAGATGCTCGAGGCGGCCGGTGTGCTCGCGCACGCGGTCGAGCTCCCTGGTCACGGTTCCCGGCGTGGTGAGCCGTTCACGCTCGAGGGGGCGGTCACGGCCGTGCACGACGGCGTGCAGCGCGTCGGCGGCCGTGCGCTCGTCGTCGGGCTCTCGCTCGGCGGCTACCTGGCGATCGAGCACCGGGCCCGGTACCCCGAGGAGTCCGCCGGACTCGTCGCGGCGTCGTGCTGCACGGCGCCGACGTCGCGGCTGCGCGCCGCGTGGCTGCTCCTGGCCCGGTGGATCGAGACGTGGCCCGACGGCGGCGCGCGTCTCAACGACGCGTTCGTCACCCGCATGCTCACTCCCGAGGCGGCACGCGACGCCGGCGCCGGTGGGTTCGCGCTCGACGTCATGTCCGCCGTGCTCCGCGAGGTCGCCCTGTGCGACACTCTCGGCGCGCTTGCCGCGACGGACAGCCCCGTGTGGATCGTCAACGGCAGGTACGACCACTTCCGCGGGCACGAGCGTCTGATGCTGGCCACGGCGCGGTCGAGCGGCGCCGACGCGTGGCGCGTGATCGTGCCGCACGCGCGGCACCTGGTGAGTCTCGACGCTCCCGTCGCGTTCGGCCGGGTCGTGCTCGAGGCCGCGCACGAAGTCACGCGCCGCGAGGAGCGACGATCCCGGGCGGCCGGCGTCCAGGCAGGCGATCAGACGAGCGGGAGGCCCCACGCCCTGGCCCCGCCCACGAGCGCTGCCGAGTTCGGGACGATGACGACGTCGTCGCCCAGCCGGGTCAGGGCCGACGCCGTGATGCGGCGCGAGTTGCCGCCTCCGATGTAGAGGCGGTCCCACCAGAAGACGGGCCGCAGCCCTTCCACCAACGTGAGGACCCGCCGCGACCACAGGGCGTCGCCGAGCCGTCGCCGCTCGGGCTCGCCGATGTACTGGTCGTACGAGGTGCCGCGGCGTACCGGGGCGTGCGACCACTCGAGGTGCGGGGCGAGCCGTCCGCCGTCGAACAGCGCCGAGCCGAGCCCGGTGCCGAGCGTGAGCACGAGCTCGAACCCCGACCCGGCGATGACGCCCGCGCCGTGCACCTCGGCGTCGTTGAGCACGAGCGCGGGCAGGCGGAGGCGCGCGGAGACCGCGGCGCGCACGTCGAAGCTCGCCCACGCCTCGACGAGCTCGGGCAGCACGCGCGAGCGCGGCCCCGAGCGCGTGATGTAGTGCGGCGTGTGCACGACGACGCCGTGCCGCACCATCCCGGGCATGCCGACCGTCACGCGGGACGCGCGCGGGAGCGACCCCGCGATGTCGGCGATCGTCTCGACGAGCAGGCCAGGGGGCAGGGGATAGGGCGTCGGGACGCGCACCGGCGCTGCGTGAGCCGTCCCGGCGTCATCGAGCACGTTGGCCTTGATGCCGCCGCCGCCGCAGTCGACGGCGAGGGTCAGGGTCTGTGAGGTCTCGGACACGGGGACCATCATCCGGGGAGAATGGCCCGGTGAGCACGACGACGCCACCGCCCGAGACCGTCCGCCTCCGCCTCGATCTGGCGTACGACGGGACCGGGTTCGCCGGCTGGGCCCGTCAGCCCGCGCTGCGCACCGTCCAGGGCGTGCTCGAGGACGGGCTGGCGACGATCCTGCGCACGGAGTCCCTCGGGCTCCCGGAACCGCGCGTCACGGTCGCCGGACGCACCGACGCGGGCGTGCACGCGCGCGGCCAGGTCGTCCACGTGGACGTGCCCGCCGACCGGTGGGTCGCCGTACCCGGGCGGTCGGACCGGACGCCGGGGCGGGCGCTCGTCGACCGCCTCACGGGGGTGCTCCCGCGCGACGTCGTCGTGCACCGGGCGCAGGTCGCGCCCCCGGGGTTCGACGCGCGGTTCTCGGCCACCTACCGCAGCTACACCTACCGGATCGCCGACGACCCCGCGCTGCGCGACCCGCTCCGGCGCACGCACGTGGTGTGGGCGCGTCGCCCGCTGGACGCAACGGCGATGCACGCGGCCGTGCAGCCGCTCGTCGGCGTGCGCGACTTCGCCGCCTTCTGCAAGCCGCGCCCCGGTGCGACGACGATCCGGGAGCTGCAGCACATCGCCTGGGAGCGGCCCGGCGGCGGGCCCGACGCCGGGCTCGTGCTGGCGAACGTGAGGGCCGACGCGTTCTGCCACAACATGGTTCGCGCGCTCGTCGGGGCGTCGATAGCCGTCGGAGAGGGGCGGCGCGACGTCGGCTGGCCGGCCGAGGTGCTCGCGTCGCGGCGGCGGGAGGCGGGCGCGGCGGTCGCGCCGGCGCACGGTCTCGTGCTCGAGCAGGTGAGCTACCCGCCCGACGACGAGCTTGCCGCGCGCGCCGAGCGGGTGCGTGCGCGGCGGATGGACGAGGACGTGTGGGAGCAGGCCTGACAGCGGGGGTCGTGAGCGATTCGGACTACGGTTCCTCGACCCAGTGGACGGCGGCTTCCTCGGCGCTCGCCCCCGCGCCGTCGATCCCCGCGTCCTCGCCGTAGACGTCGTTGTCACGGCGACCATCGGCATTCGGGTCGGCGTCGCCGTCCGCGACGAGACGTCCCGCGCGTGTGGTGTCGGGGCGCGTGAGGCGGTCCTCCTCCCAGTAGTCGGGCTCCTCCTGCGCAAGGCGCTGGTCCATGGGCTCGCCGGCCGACTCCTCCCACGCCGTCTCGCCCCAATGGTTGGGCCGCGGGCGCTCCGGCGGCGAGTAGCCCTCGTCGAGCACGTCCGCGATACCGCGGTCGAGGAGCGTGTCCTCGGCGGTCAGCTGGTCGTTGTCGCCCTCGACGCCGGTGAGCGGGTCGGGGGTCGTCCCAGGAGTCTCGTCGGTCATGTCTCTACGGTGCACCCGGGTCCGCCGCGACGCAGCGCGGCAGTGGAAGTGGAGTGGCTGTGACGAGCGTGACCGGCCTCGCTTTGACCCTGCGTGCGGCGCGTCTGTAGACTGACCTGTCGTTGTGCTATGCCTCCGGCGTCCCGCATCGTCAGCGCGCCCACTCGCCACGACGATGCCCAGGCCAGGACGTCATCACGGAGCTCCCGCGCACAACACCTGACTCATCGGGCGCCGCTTCTCGTCCGACGACACCGAACATGAAAAGGTTACGAACCGTGCGTACGTACACCCCGAAGCCCGGCGAGGTCCAGCGCGACTGGTACGTCGTCGACGCGACCGACGTCGTCCTTGGCCGCCTGGCGAGCCAGGTCGCCACCCTCCTGCGCGGGAAGCACAAGCCGACCTTCGCCCCGCACGTCGACGGCGGTGACTTCGTCATCGTCATCAACGCCGACAAGGTCGCCCTGAGCGGCAACAAGCGCGAGACCAAGCTGGCCTACCGCCACTCGGGCTACCCGGGCGGTCTGCGCTCGGTGGCCTACGGCGAGCTCCTGGAGAAGAACCCCGAGCGGGCCGTGGAGAAGGCCGTGCGCGGCATGCTCCCGAAGAACTCGCTCGCGGCCCAGCAGCTCAAGAAGCTGAAGGTCTACCGCGGTGCGGAGCACCCGCACGCCGCGCAGCAGCCCAAGCCGTTCGAGATCACCCAGGTTTCGCAGCAGGCCTGAGCCGCTGCAGACAAGCGAAAGACGCGAGGACACACCAGTGGCCGACACCAACGTCGACATCGAGCTGGACGACGAGACTCCCAGCACCTACACGACCGAGACCGCGGCCCCCGTGGCCAACGGCGGTCAGTCCATCACCGCCCCGGGCCAGGCCCTGGGCCGCCGCAAGGAGGCCGTGGCGCGCGTGCGCCTCGTGCCGGGCACCGGCCAGTGGAAGATCAACGGCCGCACCCTCGAGGACTACTTCCCGAACAAGGTGCACCAGCAGCTGGTCAACTCTCCGCTGAAGCTGGTCGAGGTCGAGGGCCGCTTCGACATCATCGCCCGCATCAACGGCGGTGGCCCGACCGGCCAGGCCGGCGCCCTGCGCCTGGGCATCGCCCGCGCGCTCAACGAGATCGACCGTGAGGCGAACCGCGCGGCCCTGAAGAAGGCGGGCTTCCTCACGCGCGACGCCCGTGAGGTCGAGCGCAAGAAGGCCGGTCTCAAGAAGGCCCGCAAGGCTCCGCAGTACTCGAAGCGCTGATCCAAGCGCCTCGTCGAACGGCCCCGTCGGAATCCCGGCGGGGCCGTCCGCATTGTCGGGACGTCTACGATCGACCCCGGCGCCCAGCACAGGAGGAAGCACACATGGGACGACTGTTCGGCACCGACGGGGTCCGGGGCCTCGCCAACCGCGACGTGACCGCGGAGCTCGCGCTCGCGCTGGGAAGCGCGGCAGCGCAGGTGCTCGGGTCCACGGGCGAGTTCGAGGGTCACCGCCCCCGGGCGGTGATCGGCCGCGACCCGCGCGCGTCGGGCGAGTTCCTGTCTGCTGCGGTCGGGGCGGGCCTGGCCAGCGCGGGCGTCGACGTGGTCAACCTGGGCGTCCTGCCTACCCCGGCGCTCGCCTACCTCGTGGGCGCCATGAAGGCCGACCTGGGCGTCATGGTCTCGGCGTCCCACAACGCCATGCCGGACAACGGCATCAAGTTCTTCGCGCGCGGAGGGCTCAAGCTCGACGACGGGGTCGAGGACGCGATCGAGACCCAGCTGGCCGCCGAGTGGGAGCGGCCGGTCGGTGCCGGCGTCGGGCGCATGCGCAGCGACACGGGCATCGCCGCCGCGCAGTACGTCGAGCACCTCGTCGCCAGCATCGGCACGACGCCGGACCACCGGCCGCTCGACGGCCTGCGGATCGCTGTCGACTGCGCCAACGGCGCGGCGAGCGCGATCGGTCCGGACGCGCTGCGCGAGGCGGGTGCCGACGTCGTCGTGATCAACGCGAGCCCCGACGGCCGCAACATCAACGAGAAGGCCGGGTCGACCCATCCCGAGCAGCTGCAGGCGGTCGTCGTCGCGGCCGAGGCCGACTTCGGCGTGGCGTTCGACGGAGACGCCGACCGCTGCCTCGGGGTCGACCACGGCGGCGTGCTCGTCGACGGCGACCAGATCCTCGGCATCCTGGCCCGCGCGCTCAAGGACGAGGGCCGTCTTGCCTCGGACACCCTGGTCGTGACCGTGATGAGCAACCTCGGCCTGCTCCTGGCCATGAAGGACGCCGGCATCACGACCGTCCAGACGGCCGTCGGCGACCGGTACGTGCTCGAGGAGATGCGCGCGCACGGCTACGGCCTCGGCGGCGAGCAGTCCGGGCACATCATCCTGGCCGAGCACGCCACCACGGGCGACGGCATCCTCACCGCGCTGCACCTCGCGGCCCAGGTCAAGGCGTCGGGCAAGCGTCTCGCCGAGCTCGCGGCCGAGATCCCGCGCCTGCCGCAGACACTGATCAACGTCAAGGGCGTGGACCGGGCCCGCGCGGGTTCCGACGAGGGCGTGCGCGCCGCCGTCGAGAACGCCGAGGCGCTGCTGGGCGAGACGGGCCGCGTGCTGCTCCGCCCGTCGGGCACCGAGCCCGTCGTGCGGGTCATGGTCGAGGCGGCGACCCAGACGCAGGCCGACGGCGTGGCGGACACGCTCGCCGCCGTCGTCCGTGACCGTCTGGCGCTGTGACCGACGTCGACCCGGCCGTCGATCCCGCACTGCGCGACGCCGTCCGGGACCTGCTCGACGTCGTGGAGGAGCGCGGGGACGGCGTCCTGCCGATCGTCCAGGCGGGCGACCCCGTGCTGCGGCGGCCGGCGAACCCGTACACGGGCCAGCTCGGGGACGACCTGGGCCGCCTGCTCGAGACCATGCGGCGCACGATGCGCGCAGCGCCGGGTGTCGGCCTCGCGGCGCCGCAGGTCGGCATCCCGCTCGCGATCGCCGTCGTGGAGGACGCCGGCGCCCCGGTCGACGCCCCGCGCGCGCGCACGCCTCTGCCGTACCGCGTGCTCGTGAATCCGCGGTACGAGGGAGTGCCGGGCCCGGACGGCGAACCCGTGCGGGTGGCGTTCTTCGAGGGCTGCCTGTCGGTGTCCGGGTGGCAGGCCGTCGTCGCGCGGCACCGCAGCGTGCGACTGACGGGCCAGGACGAGACCGGCGCGGCGCTCGACGAGGTGCTCACCGGGTGGCCGGCGCGGATCGTGCAGCACGAGACCGACCACCTCGCGGGCGAGCTCTACCTCGACCACGCCCAGCCGCGGTCGCTCTCGTCGAACGAGAACCTCGCGCGCTGGTGGCCCGACCCTGACCCGCGGGCGGCGGCAGAGACGCTCGGGTTCGCGCTCGGCTGAGGACGCCGACAGGGCTGGACCCTGGCTGTGAACCTGGGTGAACTTCGGGGTTCAGGGTGGAACTGGGGAAATCCCCCATGCGGGAACCGGCCCGAGTCTGCCTACGCTTCTCCTGTGACGCCGACCGGCGTCGCGCCGCCGCCGGAGCCGATGCCACCGGCCGACGAACCGAGGGACCGTGCCAGAGGCAGTGACCATCTTCCTGGAGCAGCTGGAGAGCTGGATCCTCGCCCTGGCTGCGTCCGCCTGGGTCTACCCGGCGATGTTCGGGTTCGCGACGATCGACGGCTTCTTCCCGCCGCTGCCGAGCGAGTCGGTGGTGATCACGCTCACGGTCTCCGCCCACGCCACGGGCACGCCGTGGCTCCCCGCGATCCTGGTGATGGCCGCGCTCGGCGCGTGGTGCGGAGACCAGATCGCCTACTCGATCGGCAAGGCGGTCGGTACCGAGCGCATCCCGTTCCTGCGCACGGCCCGCGGTCGCCGCGCGGTCGTGTGGGCGCGCCGGGCTCTGCTGCACCGCGGTGCGTCGCTCATCCTCGCCGCGCGCTACATCCCTGTCGGCCGCGTCGCGGTCAACATGACGGCGGGGGCGGTCGGCTACCCACGACGCCGGTTCATGGCCTACGCCGCCATCGCAGCCGCGACGTGGGCGGTGTACTCCATGCTCATCGGGCTCGCGGCGGCGAGCTGGCTCGGCCACAACACGCTGCTGGCGATGGGCGTGGGCGTCCTCGCGGGCATCCTGCTCGGGGTCGTCGTCGACCAGGTGGTCCAGCGCCTGACCCGGCGCAAGATGGCCGAGGCGGAGGCCGCCGAGCTGGCGGCCGAGGAGGCCGAGCGTGCCGCGGCGGCCGCGGCGGCCGATCAGGAGCCTTGCCCGGAGCCGTGCACGGCGGAGGCCGCGGCCGGCCGCGAGTCGGCCTGATCCGTCAGAGCTTGCGCAGGCGCACCCGCTGGACCGAGTGGTCGGAGCCCTTGGTCAGCACGAGCGTCGCGCGGCCGCGCGTCGGCAGGATGTTCTGCTCGAGGTTCGGCGCGTTGATCGCGTCCCAGATCGCCAGCGCCTGGGCGGTCGCCTCGGCGTCGGAGAGGTCGGCGTACCGGCGGAAGAACGACTCGGGCCGGCTGAACGCGGTGCGGCGCAGCTTGAGGAACCGGTCGACGTACCACTGGCGGATGTTGCGCGTGCGGGCGTCGACGTAGATGGAGAAGTCGAAGAAGTCGCTCACCGCGACCGTCGACTCGTCGACCGACGACGGCCGGGCGGGCTGCAGCACGTTGAGGCCCTCGACGATGAGCACGTCGGGCTTGCGCACGACGATCTCGGCGCCCGGCACGATGTCGTAGACGACGTGGGAGTAGACGGGTGCCCGCACCTCCTCCTGCCCGGCCTTGATCTTGGACAGGAAGCGGATGAGCGCGCGGCGGTCGTACGACTCGGGGAACCCCTTGCGCTCCATCAGGCCCCGGCGCTGCAGCTCGGCGTTGGGGTGCAGGAAGCCGTCGGTCGTGACGAGCTCGACGTGCGGGGTCTCGGGCCAGCGTGCGAGCATCTCACGCAGGACGCGGGCGGCCGTCGACTTGCCGACCGCGACGGATCCGGCGACGCCGATGACGTACGGGGTGCGCGGCGGCTCCTCGCGCAGGAACGTCGACGTCGCGCCGTGCAGGCCCGCGGTCGCGGTCACGTAGAGGTTGAGCAGGCGCGAGAGCGGGCGGTAGATCGCGTCGACCTCGGCCAGGTCGATCGGGTCGCCCAGGCCGCGCAGCCGCTCGACGTCGGAGTCGGTGAGCGGCAGGGGCGTCGACTCCGACAGCCGGCTCCACGCCGCACGGTCGAGGTCGACGTAGGGGGACGACGGCGCGAGGCGCGTCAGGTGCTCGCCCAGGGGCTGTGGGGCCCCGGGGCCGGACGTCGTCCCGCTCGCGGTGTTGGAGAGGTGCGGTACCACCTGCCCGATTCTGCCCGAGATCTCCGGGTGGGTTCGCACCCTCAGCCTGATGGCCAGTGCTCGGCCACGTCGGCGAGACGCTCGACGAGCCGCTGCGCGTCGTGCGGCGCGTGGGCGTCGACGTCGTTGTCGAAGTAGACGACGACGTCGTGCCCGGCGTCGTGCCGCCGCCGCACCCACGTGGCCCAGCGGTCGAGGAGCGCGTCGTCGTAGGCGCTCGCGTACAGCGTGGTGGGGCCGTGCAGGCGCACGTAGACGAGCTGCGCCGTCGTGTGCTCGAACATCGGCCACCGGCCTGCCCCGTCCGAGGTGACGAGCGCGACGTCGTTGTCGCGCAGGAGCCGCAGCGCCGCGGGGTCGTCGAACGAGGCGTGGCGCGGCTCGAGCGCGTGCCGCAGCGGGCGGTGCGTCCCGGGCTTGGTCCATGGGTCGGCGGGCAGCTTGTCGTCGTGCTCGGTCGCGAGCCGGCCCGCCGCCGTCGTGCTCCTGGGCAGGAGGTCGAGGAACTCGTCGAGCGTCTCGAGCTCGAGCGTCGCGCGCTCGGGGAGCTGCCACAGGACGGGCCCGAGCCGGTCGCCCAGGGCCAGCACGCCGCTCGCGAAGAAGTTGGCGAGCGGCGTGCGCACGTCGCGAAGGCGCTTCATGTGCGTGACGAAGCGCCCGCCCTTGACGGCGAAGGTGAAGCCGGGCGGGACGGCGTCGCGCCACCGCAGGTAGGACGCCGGCTGCTGCAGCGAGTAGAACGAGCCGTTGAGCTCGACCGTCGGGAACACCGACGCGATGTGCTCGAGCTCGCGGCGCTGCGGCAGTCCTTCGGGGTAGAAGCGCCCGCGCCAGCCGGCGTAGCGCCACCCGGACAACCCGATCAGCACCCCCATGCTCGCGAGCGTAGGCCCGTGTGGGTCCGCTCACGGGCGCGGCCGTGCGGGTCGGGTCGCGCAGCACCGACGGATAGACTCGCGGCCATGTGTGGAATCGTCGGCTACACCGGTCTGGGCTTCGTCTCTGCTGAGGCGGGCGCCGTCGGGCACGGCGCCCCGGTCGCTTCGGAGCGTCCTCTCGAGGTCGCGCTGGAGGGTCTGAAGCGTCTGGAGTACCGCGGGTACGACTCGGCGGGTGTCGCACTCGTGGGTCCCGGCCTGGAGCAGGTCTCCTTCTCGAAGAAGGCGGGCAAGCTCGGCAACCTCGTGGCCGACCTGGAGTCGCGGCCGCTGCCGGCGGCGACGGCGGCGATCGGGCACACGCGGTGGGCCACGCACGGCGGACCGACCGACACCAACGCCCACCCGCACCTGGCAGACGGTGGCCGCCTGGCCGTGATCCACAACGGCATCATCGAGAACTTCGCCGCGCTGCGGCGCGACCTGTCCGCCGACGGCGTCCCCTTCGTCTCCGACACGGACACCGAGGTCGCTGCACAGCTGCTCGCCAAGGAGTACCGCGCCTCGGGCGATCTCACGGCCGCGATGGCCGCCACGGCGCGCCGGCTCGTGGGTACGTTCACGCTGCTCGCGGTCCACGCTGACGACCCGACGACGGTCGTGGGCGCGCGGCACGACTCGCCGCTGGTGGTCGGGCTCGGCGAGGGGGAGAACTTCCTCGGGTCCGACGTCGCGGCGTTCGTCGCGCACACCAAGGAGGCCCTCGAGCTCGGCCAGGACCAGATCGTGACGCTCACGCCGACGTCGGTCGACGTGAGCGACTTCGACGGCAAGCCTGCCCAGGGCAAGCGGTTCACGGTCGACTGGGACGCGTCGGCGGCCGAGAAGGGCGGCTTCTCCTCCTTCATGGACAAGGAGATCCACGACCAGCCGCACGCCGTGGCCGACACGCTGCTGGGGCGCACGGACGAGGCCGGCAACATCGTGCTCGACGACCTGCGGATCGACGAGGCGGTGCTGCGCGCCGTGGACAAGATCATCGTCGTCGCGTGCGGCACCGCCGCGTACGCGGGGCACGTGGCCAAGTACGCGATCGAGCACTGGTGCCGCATCCCGGTCGAGGTCGAGCTCGCGCACGAGTTCCGCTACCGCGACCCGATCGTGAACTCCAAGACGCTCGTGGTCGCGGTCTCCCAGTCGGGCGAGACGATGGACACGCTCATGGCCGTGCGGCACGCGCGAGAGCAGGGCGCCAAGGTGCTCGCCATCGTCAACACCAACGGCTCGACGATCCCGCGCGAGTCCGACGCCGTGCTGTACACGCACGCCGGCCCGGAGATCGCCGTCGCCTCGACCAAGGCGTTCCTCGCCCAGATCACTGCCGCGTACATCCTCGGCCTGTACCTGGCCCAGCTGCGGGGCAACAAGTTCCCCGACGAGGTCGCGGCCATCCTCGCTGAGCTGCGCGAGATGCCGCGCAAGGTGCAGACCGTCCTCGAGCGCAGCGAGTACGTGCGTGCCACGGCACGGTCGATGGCCGACCAGGACAAGGTGCTCTTCCTCGGCCGCCACGTCGGGTTCCCCGTCGCCCTGGAGGGCGCGCTCAAGCTCAAGGAACTCGCCTACATCCACGCCGAGGGCTTCGCCGCCGGCGAGCTCAAGCACGGCCCGATCGCGCTCATCGACGAGGGGCAGCCGGTGTTCGTCATCGTGCCGTCGCCGCGCGGGCGCGATCAGCTGCACTCCAAGGTCGTCTCCAACATCCAGGAGATCCGGGCCCGCGGCGCCCGCACGCTCGTCATCGCCGAGGACGGCGACGACGAGGTGCGCCGGTACGCCGACGAGATCTTCTGGATCCCGCAGGCGCCCACGCTGATGCAGCCCCTGCTCGCCGTCGTCCCGCTGCAGATCTTCGCGATGGCGCTGGCTACTGCCAAGGGGCTCGACGTCGACCAGCCGCGCAACCTCGCCAAGTCCGTCACCGTGGAGTGAGGCGTCCGGCCGTGCCTCTGTCCGTGGTCCGGGGCAGGATCGGCGCATGGAGCTGAAGGACCTCGCCGACGAGGTTGAGATCATCTCGCGCGCCTACGGGCGCCTGTTCGGCGTCGAGCGCACGGACGACTGGCTCGTGCTCAAGCTGCACGAGGAGGTCGGTGAGCTCACGCAGGCCTACCTCGCGGCGTCGGGCCGTTCCCGCGACCGTGGCGCCGACCCCGATGAGGTCGCGGCGGCGTTCCGCTCCGAGCTCGCCGACGTGCTTGCCCAGCTGCTGCTCGTCGCGCGGCGGTTCGACGTCGACCTCGAGACCGAGCTCGAGCGCAAGTGGTTCCGCTGGCGGCACCTCGTCGAGCCGCAGGACGAGATGGGCGTGCGCGCTCAGACCTGAGCGGTCTCCTCGACCCGGTCGAGCCATTCCCTGACGATTGCCTCGAAGAGCGCCGGCTGCTCGATCTGGAGGTTGTGGCCGGCCCGGTCGAGGACCGCGAAGGTCGCACGCGGGTAGGACTCGAGCACGCGCCAGGTGTCGCGGTAGCCGGTCGAGGTGTCCTGACGGCCGGTGAGCACCAGTGCCGGGTGCTCGTACGGGCTGGACGGCTCGAGCGCGAACGTGCCCGCCCAGGCCTCGCGGATCCGCGCCGTCGCGGCACGGTCCGCCGTGTCGAGGCCGGGCTCGACCTCGGCCAGCGTGCGTCGCCAGGTCTCGCGGGTCTGAACCACCCCGACCTCGTCCGCGTCGAGGGCAGCCACCCCGACCTCGTGCACGAGCGCGGGCTCCCGCACCAGCACCCGGTGCGGCGGCACGTCGCGGTCGGCGTGCTCGGCCACGACCATGGGGCACAGCAGGGCGAGACCGCGCACGCGCTCAGGCTCGGCAGCCGCCAGGCCGCGCGCGAGGTAGCCGCCGTAGGACTCGCCCACGGCCACGTACGGCCCGGGGACCAGGACGTCGATCGCCGCACGCACGACCCGGAAGACGTCGTCGGTGGACGCGAGCCAGTGCGGTGCCCGGGTTCGTCCCATCCCCGGGAGGTCGAGGTAGAGCCGGCGCCAACCGGTGCGACCGGCGAAGACCGCCTCGAACGCGTCGAGCATGATCCGGTGATCGACCGGGAAGCCGTGCAGCAGCACGGCGGTGGGCGAACCTGGCCCAGCACCGCGCTCGACGTAGTGCACCTGGACACCCGCAGCCTCGATGAACACGGCGTCGAACCTAGCCTGCGCTGCCGACACGCGAGAGGCGCCGCCTACAGTGGGCGCATGATCATCGGCGTGGGCATCGACGTGGTCGACGTCGAACGGTTCATGGAGACGCTCGAGCGGACGCCCCGGCTGCGCGAGAAGCTGTTCACCGCCGAGGAGCGGGAGCTCCCGGCGTCGTCCCTGGCCGCACGGTTCGCCGCCAAGGAGGCCATCGCCAAGGCGTTCGGGGCGCCGGGGAACATGCACTGGCACGACGCGACGGTCCGCCGCGTCGTCGGCGGACCGCCCGAGGTCGAGCTCCGCGGCACCGTCCAGGCGCGCGCCGACGAGCTCGGCGTCAAGACGCTGCACCTGTCGATCTCGCACGACGCCGGTATCGCCTCGGCCATGGTGGTGGCCGAGGGGTAAGGCCCGCGTCTCAGTCCTGCAGCTCCGGGATGACCTGGCGCTGGAAGAGCTCGATCTGGTCGCGGTCGGCCACGGCGTTGGGGAAGTACGCGATCGCGTACGTCATCCCGCGGGCCTTGAGGTCCTGCAGCGTATCGACGATCTTCTCCGGCGTACCGACGAGCGGACCGTTGCGCCAGTTGTGCACCTCGCGCTCGCCCGCATCGTTCGGGGAGTGCTTGCCGAAGTGGGACTCGATCCACGCGAGGCGGTCCTCGACCTCGGCCTCGTTCTCGCCGATCACGACGTTGTAGTCGGCGGTGCGGGTGATCGCGCCGAAGTCGGTGCCGACGTCCTTGCAGTGCTGCTCCAGGATCTGCGACTTGTGCGAGAAGGTCTCGGGGTCGCCCGCGAAGTTGGTGTACTGGGCGTGCTGCGCCGCGATGCGCAGAGTCTTCCGCTCGCCACCGCCCGCGATCCACAGCGGGATGCTCGGGACCCGGGCGCCGTCGTCGCCGATCGGGAGCTCTTGCAGCGGCTGCGGGTAGCACAGGGCGCCGTCGACCTGGTACCGCTTGCCCTCGAACGTGCCCGAGTTCCCTGTGCGCCACATGTTCGTCATGATCTGCACGCCCTCGTCGAGCGCGCGGATGCGCTCGCCCGCGCTCGGAAAGCCGTAGCCGTAGGCGCGCCACTCGTGCTCGTACCAGCCGGCGCCGATGCCCATCTCGAGGCGCCCGCCCGAGATGACGTCGACCGTCGCGGCGACCTTCGCCAGGTACGTCGGCTGCCGGTACGACATGCACGTGCACATCTGACCGAGGCGCACACGCTGCGACGCCGCCGCGAACGCGGCCATGAGCGACCACGCCTCGTGCGTCGCCTCGGGGTTCGGCACCGGGACCGTGTGGAAGTGGTCGTACACCCAGACGCTCTCCCAGGCGAACTCGCCACCGGGGATCGCCTCGCCGGCCGCGGCGTTGTCGGCGTAGTGGAGGAGAGACAGCATCGTCTCCCAGTGCTGCTCCGGCGGGACGTCGGTGAGCGAGTGCCGCCAGCCCTGCGGGATGAAGAGTCCGAATCGCATGGCCCGAGCCTATGCCCGTCGGGTACGGCACGCCGAGCGTCTCCGCTCGTCGTGGCACCCGTCCGGCGTATGTTCGACGCATGATCGAGGCTTGGTCAGCCGCCGACGTCCGCGCCGCCGAGGAGCCGCTGCTCGCGGCCGGGGTCCCGCTCATGGAACGGGCCTCGTTCGCCCTCGCGACGCAGGTCCTGCGGGATCTTCGTGCCCGACGGCGGTCCGTGCGCGGCGCTCGTGCCGCGCTGCTCGTGGGGGCCGGGAACAACGGCGGAGACGCGCTGCACGCCGGTGCCTACCTGGCCCGACGAGGCGTCGGAGTGACGGCGGTCCTCACGTCCGAGCGGGCGCACGCCGGAGGGCTCTCGGCGCTGCGTACGGCGGGCGGGACCGTCGTCGAGCTGCATGCCTCGCCGCAGCGGGTCGGTGTCTTGGCAGACGAGGTGGCGCGCTGCGACGTCGTGCTCGACGGGCTCCTCGGCATCGGCGCTCGCGGTGCCCTGCGTGGGCTCGCCGCCGACCTTGTCGTGGCGTTGTCGAGCCGGCGACGACCGTGGGTCGTCGCCGTCGACCTGCCGTCCGGCATCGGCGTCGACGACGGCGCGGTGCCCGGGCCCGTGCTGCGCGCGGACCGGACGGTGACGTTCGGAGCCGCGAAACCGGGGCTCCTGCTGCCGCCGGCGGCAGGACTGGTCGGCGAGCTGACCGTCGTCGACCTCGGGCTGACGTTCGGCGGCGAGCCGGTGCTGCGGCGGCTGGAGGCGGCCGACGTGGCGCGCTCGTGGCCCGTGCCGGGACCGGCAGACCACAAGTACACGCGGGGCGTCGTCGGGCTCGTCGCGGGGACGTCGACCTACCCGGGCGCGGCGGTGCTCGCCGCGTCGGCGGCCGTGCGCGCCGGGGCGGGGATGGTGCGGTACGTCGGGCCGCCGACGGTCGGTCGGGCGGTGCTCGGCGCGCGGCCCGAGGTGGTGAGGGCCGCAGGGCGGGTGCAGGCGTGGGCGCTGGGCTCCGGCGTTCCGGCAGGGCTCGAGGTCGCCGAGAGCGGGGCCGACGACGGGCAGCACGCGCGCGCGCGCGAGGCGCTCGTGGAGGCGAGCGGCCGGCGAGCGCGGTCGCCCGAGCGCACCGTGCCCGCCGTCGTCGACGCCGGCGGGCTCGGCGTGCTCGAGACGAGCTCGCCGCCGTGGTTCGTGCTCACGCCTCACGCCGGCGAGCTCGCGACGCTGCTGCACGCGCGCGGCGAGGACGTCGATCGTGCCGCCGTCGAGGCCGAGCCGCTGCGTTGGGCGCGGAGCGCCCACGATCTGACCGGGGCGACCGTGCTCCTCAAGGGCGCAGTGACCGTCGTCGTCGGGTCGGATGCGGCATATTCCCAGGCGAGCGCGCCGGGGTGGCTCGCCACGGCCGGTGCGGGCGACGTGCTCGCGGGGCTGCTCGCCGCGATGCTCGCGGCGCGGTCCGGCGAGGTCGTCGAGCGTCCGGCGCTCGCGGCCGAGATCGCCGCGGCGGCGGCGTTGGTGCACGGGCTCGCGGGGGAGCGGGCCGCCTGCGGCGGACCCGTCGCGGCGCTCGACGTCGCGGAGGCCGTGCCCGCGGTCGTCGCGGAGCTGCTCGCGCCGGGTGACGGTCGGGACCGTGAGCCGGGGCGAGGCGTCAGCGCGTCGTGAAGGCGCCACCGTTCACGTGCAGCGTCTGGCCCGTGACGTGCCGGGCGCCGGGTGAGGCGAGAAACTCGACAAGCCCGGCGACGTCGTCGGGCCTGCCCGCGCGCTTGTCGTGCGTGGCGTCCACGAGGCGCTCGCGGCGCTCGTCGGTCAGCCTGCCCTTGAAGTAGCCGGTGTCCTCGACGTAGCCGGGCGCGATGCAGTTCGCCGAGATGCCTCTCTTGCCCACCTGGGCCGAGAGCCCGGCGGTCCACGCCTGGACGGCGGCCTTGGCGACGCCGTAGGACGTCCCGGCGTGCTCGGCACCGATCGAGCCGACGGTGACGATTGCGCCGCCGTCGGGCATCTCGCGCAGAGCTGCCGTGACGACGAGCACGGTGCTGAGCAGGTTGGCCTCGAGGTTCGCGGACCACGCGCCGGCGAGCTGCTCGAGGGAGTCGTCGGCCCCGCCGGGTGGGACGTCGAAGTCGGTGTTCCCGCCGGCGAGAGCGACGAGCACGTCGATCGGACCGACGTCCCCCATCAGCTGCTCGACGTCACTTGGTCGAGAGACGTCGCACCGTGCCGCGCGGGCACCTGTCTGGCGCGCGGCGTCCGCGAGCGGCTCGCTGCGTCGGCCCGTGATGGTGACGGCGTCGCCGCCGTCGACGAAGCGACGTGCGACGCAGCGGCCGATCCCGCCCGACCCGCCGGTGATGAGCACTGTTCGCGCCACGAGTTCCTCCTCCGTATGTTTAGTCCTAAACATAGAGGAGGATCCGTTGCCCAACCACCCGCTCGACGATGTCGCCACGATCGCAGCCGCCGACATCGCGGCTGCCTGGGAGCGCGAGCTGCCCGGCGCGCCGACGGCGTCCATCGGCGTGATCACGCCGCTGTGGCGCGTGGCAAAGCTGCTCGCCGACGAGCGCCGCCGCACGCTCGTCCGCCTCGGCGTCGACGCCGCGACGCTCGACCTGCTCAGCACGCTGCGCCGGGCCGGAGAGCCCTGGACGCTCACGACGCGCGAGCTCGCGACGGAGTGTCTCGTCACGGCGGGCGCGATCTCGCAGCGCGTCGCGCGCGCCGAACGGGCGGGGCTGGTGACGCGTGCGGCCTCCGACGCCTGGCCCCGCGCCGTCGCCGTGACGCTCACGCGCGCGGGCCATACGACGATCGAACGGGTCGTGCGCCAGCTGCTCCTGCACGAAGAAGGGCTGCTCACCGCGCTCCACCACGACGAACGGGCGCGGCTGGCACGGTCGCTCGAGACGCTCCTGGGCTCGTTGCAGGCGAGGTGAGTCGTGCTACCTCGGCGCAGAACGCGCTACTTCGGCGTGAAACGCGCTATCTCGGCAGGTGGGACTCGATCACGGAGACGATCGCCGGGTCGTCGGGCTCGGTCTGCGGCGTGAACCGCTGTACGTCACCGCCGGGCAGGACGAGGAACTTCTCGAAGTTCCACCGGATGCGCCCGGAGTGGCCGTCGGCGTCGGAGGTCTCCTTCAGCGCCGTGTAGAGCGGGTGCGCGTGGCGACCGTTGACCTTGATCTTGGACAGCACGGGGAACGTCACGCCATAGGTGGCGGAGCAGAACTCGGCGATCTTCTCGTCGGTCGACAGCTCCTGGAGGAACTGGTTGGTCGGGAAGCCGAGCACGGTGAACCCCCGGTCGGCGTACCGGCGCTGCAGCCCCTCGAGCACCGCGTACTGCGGCGTGAGGCCGCAGCGCGAGGCCACGTTGACCACGAGGACGACGTCGTCGCGGTATTCCGCCAGGGACGTGACGCTGCCGTCCATGCGCTCGAACTTGATGTCGTAGAGGCTCACGGGTCCATCATGTCTGCTCGACGGCGATGCCTCCACACCGCGCGGACGCCCGCGGCAACCAGCAGGGCGCCGAGCAGGGCGACGAACCCCGGCCACCCGAGCGACTGCGCCGCGGTCGCCAGGGCGGACTGCAGCCGAGCCGCGGCCTCGACGACCGGGTCCGCGGCCACGTCGCCAGCAAGGATGCGCAGCTCCCACAGCCCGTACCAGGCGACGTAGCCGCCCGCGACGAGCAGGATCGCCCCGCCCACGCGCGCCAGCGCCCCGCCCGCCCGCCGGACCCGACCGAGCACGCCGGCTCCGGCGAGCGCCACCCCGACCGCCGCAGACCCGACGAGCAGGCCCATCCCGGCCGCGTAGGCGACGAAGAGCACGAGGCCCTCGCCCACCGATCCCGCCCGGAAGGCGGTGACGACGACGGCGAGGAACGGCGCGATCGTGCAGGTCAGGGACGCGAGCGCATAGGCGGCGCCGAACCCGGCCACGGACCAGAACCGGTCCGTGAGCGGACGCCCGCTGCCGCGCCGCCGCAGCCGCAGCCCGGGCAGTGCGCGGCCCGCCAGAACCCACGCCCCGGCAGCCGCGAGCACGAGACCGAGCACGACCGTGAACGCGGGCAGGTAGCGCTGGGCCGACGCCGCGACGGGGGCCACGACCAGCCCGAACACCGCGAACACCGCGACGAAGCCGCACGTGAGCGCCGCCGTCGAGCGCAGCGCACGGGCGATGCCGCTCGCCCGCCCGTCGTCGGGGCGCACGAGCGTCGCCAGATAGGCGGGCAGCAGCGCGAACCCGCACGGGTTCACCGCGGCGATCACGCCGGCGCCGAGCGCCAGAGCGAGTGAGCCGTCGTCGAGCACGACCGGTCAGCCCGCCGCCGACGCGAGGTCTGCTACGAGTGCCATGAGGTCCTCGTCGGAGATCTTCCCCTCGCGGACCACCTGGCCGTCGGCGTCGAGCACCGCGAACGTGCTCTGCGCGGTGACCCCGAAGTGCTTCCACACGACGCCCTCGTCGTCGACGAGGTGGGTCACGTGCGGGATGTTGCGCTCGGCCATCGCGGAGATCTCGGCCGCGGTGTCGAGCCCGCCGACCGCGACGACGGCGACCTCGTCACCGTGCTCCTCGGCCAGCCCCGTCACGGTGGGGATCTGCATGATGCACGTCGGGCACCACGGGGCCCAGAACCACAGCACGGCAGGTGAGCCGGCGAGCGACTCGCCGTCGAACTCCTCGCCCGCGAGCGTGGTCGCGGTGAACGCGTAGACGTCGGGCGTGCCGCCGTCGGTGGCTGGGGGAGCCGAGGCCTCGACGTCGTCTGCCGCGGGAGCGGAGGTGTCCGCCTCGGAGGTACCTGACTGTGAGGTGCCGGCGGCGCAGCCGCCGAGCAGGAGCAGCGCCGTCGTCGCGGCCGCGAGGAGAGGGGAGCGTCGTCGCATGGTCCCAGTCTGGCGTGCCCGGGTGTGGCTGTCAGGCACGCCACCTTACGGACCGGTGACGTCGCGCGAGAATGGACCGTGCCCGCCCGACACCGATCGCACGCGACCGGCCCGCGCCCGCACCGGCCACCGCTCCCGGTGCGCGACGGGCTCAACCCCACGCGCCTCGTCCTGCCGCACGACGCCGCGACCGTCGCGGCGTACCCGACGGCGCTCGAGTACCTGCTCGCCCGGTTCCCCGACGACGTCGCCCGGCTCCGCGCGAAGATCGTTGCGGAGGAGGTGGTCACCGGCCGCGGCGAGCCGGTCACCGAGGCCACGCCCTACGAGCCGCGCGGCTTCCTGTATCTCTACCGCGACCCGCCGGCCGACGAGCCGGACGTCCCCGCACTCGCCGAGATCGAGGTGCTCCACCGCGACGACGACCTGCTCGTCGTCGACAAGCCGCACCTCGTGTCGACCATGCCGCGCGGGCGGTGGGTCACGCGCACCGTGCTCGTGCACCTGCGGGCGACCCTCGGACTGCCGGACCTCGCGCCCGCGCACCGCCTCGACCGCCCGACGGCCGGCGTGCTGGTGCTCACGATCCGTCCGCAGGTGCGCGGCGCGTACCAGGCGGTGTTCGCCGAGCGTCGCGTGCGCAAGGTCTACGAGGCGATCGCGCCGCTGCCGGCACCCGGTGCGGAGCTGCGGTTCCCGACGACGGTGCGCTCGCGCATCGTCAAGCACCGCGGCGTCGTGCGGGCCGTCGAGGAGGCGGGCGAGCCGAACGCCGAGTCGCGCGTCGACCTCGTGGCCCGCGACGTCGAGCGCGGGCTCGGCCTGTACCGGCTCGAGCCGCACACCGGCAAGACGCACCAGCTGCGACTGCACATGGCCTCGCTCGGCCTGCCGATCCTGCACGACCCGTTCTGGCCCGAGCTGCGCGCTGACGCGCCCGACGACCCGGACCGTCCGCTGCAGCTGCTCGCCCGGTCGATCGAGCTCGACGACCCGCTCACGGGCGAGCTGCGGAGGTTCGAGTCACGCCGCAGCCTCTCGGCGTGGACGCCGAGGTGAGAGAATCGCTGATCGTGAACCGTCCCGACCTCCCGCCGGGCACGCCGGCGCGCGCCGTCGTCGACCTGGACGCGATCCGTGACAACGTGCGCGCCCTGCGCGACCACGCGCCGTCGTCGGACCTCATGGCGGTCGTCAAGGCGGACGGGTACGGGCACGGCATGGTGCCCGCCGCGCGGGCGGCGCTCGCCGGCGGCGCCACGTGGCTGGGCGTCGCGACCGCCCACGAGGCGCTCGCCCTGCGTGCCGCGGGAATCGACACGCGGCTGCTCGTGTGGCTGCTCGTGCCCGGCGCGCCGTTCGCGGACCTGGTCGGTGCCGACGTCGACGTCGCGGTCACCGCGCCGTGGGCGCTGCAGGAGGTCGCCGACGGCGCTCGGGCGGCCGGGCGGACCGCACGCGTGCACCTCAAGGTCGACACAGGGCTCAGCCGCAACGGCATCATGCCGGCGGACCTGCCGGACGTCGTGCGGCGCGCGGCGGTGCTCGAGGCGTCGGGCGAGCTGCGGGTGGCCGGCGTGTTCTCGCACCTGGCGTGCGCCGACGAGCCCGGGCACCCATCGATCGCGCGGCAGGCGGCGGCGTTCGACGACGCGGTGCGGGTCGTCGAGGCCGCGGGGGTGCGGCCCGAGGTGCGGCACCTGTCCAACTCCGCCGCGACGCTCACCGCGCGCGAGCTGCACCACGACCTCGTGCGACCCGGTATCGCCGTCTACGGGCTGTCGCCGGTGCCACAGCTCGGGGCCCCCGGCGACTTCGGCCTGCGGCCGGCCATGACGCTCGAGGCGTGGCTCGCGGCGGTCAAGGCGGTGCCGGCCGGCGAGGGCGTCTCGTACGGCCACCTGTACACGACGCCGCGCGACACGATGCTCGGGCTCGTCCCGCTCGGGTACGCCGACGGGATCCCGCGGCACGCGTCCGGCGGGGCGGCCGGACCGGGCGGCCCGGTCGCGGTCGGCTCGGGCGACGCGCAGCGGGTGCTGCGGATCGCGGGACGGGTCTGCATGGACCAGGTCGTGCTCGACCTCGGGCCGGACGCGCCCGAGCGCTCGGGCGACGTCGTGACCCTCTTCGGGGCGTCTGACGGCGTCGCTCACGGCGCGGCCGTGCCGAACGCCGAGGACTGGGCCCAGGCCGCGGGAACCATCAGCTACGAGATCGTGACGCGGATCGGCGTGCGCGTGCCGCGCGTCTACGCGGGAAAGGAAGTGCTGCTGTGAGCGACGTCGTCGCACAGGCCGAGGTGGACCTGCCGGACGCCGAGTCGACGAGAGCGCTCGGCGCGGCCCTGGCCAGTGTGCTGCGCGCCGGGGACCTGGTGATCCTCACGGGGGACCTCGGCGCGGGCAAGACCACCCTGACCCAGGGGCTCGGCGCGGCGCTCGGAGTCCGCGGGCAGGTCGCCTCGCCGACGTTCATCGTCGCGCGCGAGCACCCGCCGCTGCCGCGCGAGGACGGCTCGCGCGGGCCGGCGCTCGTGCACGTCGACGCGTACCGGCTCGGCGGGCTGGGCGAGCTCGACGCGCTCGACCTCGACTCGTCGCTCGACGAGTCCGTGACCGTCGTCGAGTGGGGGCGCGGCCTGGCCGAGGCGCTCACGGAGGACCGGCTCGAGATCGACCTCGAGCGCCCGCGCGGCGGCGACGTGCCGGCCGAGAACCCGGAGGCCGGGACCCGGCACGCGACCCTGCGCGGCGTCGGGCCCCGGTGGGCCGGCGTCGACCTGGTGGCCCTGCTGCCCGCGCGGTAGCACCGGTTCTTCGTGTTCGGCGGGGTCAACCGTAGGCTGGGAGCGTGGCTGTTCTCGCTCTCGACACGTCCGCCGCCGTCACCGTCGCCGTCACGGACGACGACGGCGGCCGCCTCGCCGCCCGTGCGTCGGACGAACGCCGCCGGCACGCCGAGTCGCTGGCGCCGCTCATCACCGAGGTGCTCGCCGAGGCGGGCCTGGACCGCACCGACCTGACCGCCGTCGTCGGCGGGACCGGGCCCGCGCCGTTCACGGGCCTGCGCGTGGGCCTGGTGACCGCGCGCACGCTCGCCCTGAGCCTGGGCATCGAGGTCCTCGGTGTCCCCAGCCTCGACGCGCTTGCCGTCCAGGCAGTCGCCGACCTCGGCCTGAACCCCGGCGACGAGGTGCTCGCCGCGAGCGACGCGCGCCGCAAGGAGGTCTACTGGGCGCGCTACGGCGTCATCGCGCACGAGGGACCGCACGGCGTGCCGGTCGTCGGGACGCTCGCCGGGCCCGACGTCGGGAAGCCCGCCGACGTCGCGGCGGCGCAGCTCACGGCGCCCCCCGAGGACGGCGCCCGGCTCGTCGTGGTGGGGGAGGGCGCCGCGCTCTACCCGGACCACCTGCCGATCGCCGAGGACGCGCCGCTCGTGCCGGACGCGACGGTCCTGGCGCGTGTCGCGCTCGCGCGCCGCGCCGCCGGGGTCGACCTGCCGACCGAGCCGCTCTACCTGCGCCGGCCAGACGTGCAGGAGCCGGCCGGCGCCAAGCGGGTCGTGCCCGCGGCGGGAGGCGCGCCGTGACGGACCGTCGCTTCCGCCTGCGTCCGCTGCGCAACGCCGACTTCGACCGGGTGCTCGAGCTCGAGCGCATCCTGTTCGGGGCGGGTGCGTGGACGTACGGGATGCTCGCCGACGAGCTCGCGGGTCTGGGGCGCTGGTACGTCGTGGCCGAGCCCGCCGGCACCGACGCGATGCGGTACGGCGCCGGGCGCCGCCCCGTCGTCGGGTACGCCGGCCTGTGGTTCGACGGCGACGTCACGCAGGTCATGACGATCGGCGTCGACCCGGACCACCAGCGGCTCGGCGTCGGGCGCGAGCTCCTGCAAGCGCTCGTCGACCGCTCCCGTCAGCTCGGCGCGAGCGCGATGCTGCTCGAGGTGCGCGTGGACAACGATCCCGCCATCGCGCTGTACCAGCGATTCGGGTTCCGCACGATCGGCGTGCGCAAGCGCTACTACCAGCCCGAGGACAAGGACGCCTACACGATGCGTCTCGACCTGACGGCCTTGCGGTCGGACGGTGGGGACGGCGGCTCCGAGGGGCCCCGCTCCTCGGACGCACCTGAGGGGGACGCGGCATGAGCACCACACGCGAACAGGTCCTGGTCGGAGTCGGGCACGTCGCGGCCGACCTGCAGCTCGGCGGCGATCCGGACCCGGCAGCCGGGGCGCCGCTGCTGCTCGACGTCCGGTGGGCGCTCGGCGTGACCGGCTTCTACACGCGCTACCTGGCCGGGCACCTGCCCGGTGCGGTGTACGTCGACCTCGAGTCCGAGCTCGCGGGGACGCCGTCGCCGGCCCTCGGGCGCCACCCGCTGCCGTCGGCCTCCTCGTTCCAGCAGGCCGCGCGCCGCTGGGGCGTGCGCGCCGACACGCGCGTGGTCGTCTATGACGCCTCGGGCGGGACGTCGGCCGCTCGCGCGTGGTGGCTCCTGCGGTTCTTCGGGCACCGCGACGTGTGGATCCTCGACGGCGGGCTCGTCGCCTGGGAGCGGGCCGGGCTCCCGCTCGAGGTGGGCGACGTCACGCACGCACCGGGGGACTTCATCGCACGGCCCGGCGGCATGCCCGTGCTCGATGCCGACGATGTCGCCGACCTGCCCGACTACGGCGTGCTGCTCGACGCCCGCGCCGCCGAGCGCTACCGCGGCGAGACCGAGCCGGTCGACCCGCGCGCGGGCCACGTGCCCGGCGCCGTGTGCGCGCCCACCACGGAAAACCTGTCCGACGACGGCCGGTTTCTCGACGACGCCGCGCTTCGGCAGCGCTTCCGGTCGGTCGGCGTCGACCCGGACGCGCAGGTGGGCGTCTACTGCGGGTCTGGGGTGAACGCCGCGCACGAGATCGCCGCGCTCGCGGCGCTCGGCGTCACCGCTGGGCTGTACGCCGGGTCGTGGTCGCAGTGGTCGAGCGATCCGGGCCGCCCTGTCGCGACCGGCGCCCGCCCCTAGCGTTGTGAGCGGGAGGTCAGAGGGTCTGCGCGACCTGGTCGAACGACAGACGCGGGCCGCGCGGGTAGGGCGACCCCTCGCCGTCGGCCACGCCGACGTTCACGACGAGGAACGACTTCCAGCCCGAGTCGCCGAAGAACTCGCGGTCGATGCCCTCGGCGTCCATGCCGTTCATCGGTCCGGCGGCCAACCCGACGGCGCGCAGCGCCACCACGAGGTAGCCGGCCTGCAGGAACGCGTTGTTGCGCGCCATCTGCTCCCGCGTCTCGGCGGCGGGTGCGAGCTGGTCCTTGATGCCGGGGTAGACGGGGAACAGCACGTCGAGGTGCTCGTGGAAAGCCGGGTCGGCGGCGAGCACCAGGGAGACCGGTGCGGCGGAGACCTTGGACTTGTTGCCGTCCGCCATGTGCGCCACAAGGCGGTCCTTGGCCTCGGGCGAGCGGACGGCGAGCACGCGCAGCGGCAGCGTGTTCATCTGGGTCGGGCCCATCTTGGCGAGGTCCCACGCGGCCTCGAGCTGCGTGTCGGAGACGTCGGCGTCGGTCCACAGGGAGGTGGTACGTGCGGTGCGGAAGATCCGGTCCGCGGCCTCCTCGTCGATGGCGAGGGGCGCGGTCTGGAGCACGGTCGTCGCAGTCATGCCTGCCGAAACATCGCCTTGCCGAGAGATGATTCCGCGTTCAACCGTGACGTGGCTCACGGCGGCGTACCCGCCCGGACGCGTGGGGGAGAATGGGCCCATGGCTGATCCGACCGGCGGGGACCCTCTGGTCCTCGGCATCGAGACCTCCTGCGACGAGACGGGCGTGGCGCTCGTGCGCGGCGACGAGCTGCTGTTCGACGCCGTGGCCTCCTCCATGGACGAGCACGCCCGCTACGGCGGCATCATCCCCGAGGTGGCCAGCCGCGCCCACCTCGAGGCGATGGTCCCCACGATCCGCAGGGCGCTGAGCGAGGCCGACGTCGACCTGTCCGAGGTCGACGCGATCGCCGTCACCGCGGGACCAGGCCTGGTCGGCCCGCTGACGATCGGCGCCTCCGCGGCCAAGGCCCTGTCCATCGGGCTGGGCAAGCCTCTGTACGGGATCAACCACGTCATCGGCCACGCCGCCGTCAACCAGCTCGTCGACGGCCCGTTCACCGAGCGCAGCATGGCGCTCGTCGTCTCGGGCGGGCACAGCTCGCTGCTGCTGGTCGACGACATCGCCACGGACGTCACCGAGCTCGGCTCGACGCTCGACGACGCCGCGGGCGAGGCCTTCGACAAGGTTGGCCGCCTGCTCGGCCTGCCGTACCCGGGCGGCCCCCACGTCGACCGGCTCGCACGCGAGGGCGACCCCGAGGCGATCCGGTTCCCCCGCGGCCTGACGGCCCCGAAGGACCAGGCCAAGCACGCCTACGACTTCAGCTTCTCGGGCCTCAAGACGGCGGTCGCGCGGTGGGTCGAGTCGTGCGTCGACGCCGGCCGCGAGATCCCGGTGGCCGACGTCGCGGCCTCGTTCGCCGAGGCCGTCGCGGACGTGCTCACCGCCAAGACCATCGCGGCGTGCGGAAAGCACGACGTGAGCACCCTCGTCATCGGCGGCGGGTTCTCCGCCAACAGCCAGCTGCGCGACATGGCGGCGAAGCGGTGCGCCGAGGCCGGCATCGAGCTGCGCATCCCGCCCCTGCGCTACTGCACCGACAACGGTGCGATGATCGCGGCGCTCGGCTCCGCCGTCGTGCGGGCCGGGGTGGCGCCGTCGGACCTCGACATCCCGGTCGACTCCTCGATGCCGCTGACGACGATCACGGTCTGATCGGACGCGTCAGCGCGGCGCCTCGAGGGGGTGACCTGCGCGCAGCTCGGCGACGAGCGAGCCCACCACGGCCTCGAACGCCTCCTGCCCCCTGCCGGCGTGGGCGGCGAGGACGGCGCGCTGGCGCTGGTACGACGCGCCCCACCGCGGGATCTCGAGTACGTCCTTCAGCTCGGCCGTGCACCCCAGGCGCTCCGCGACGGGGGCGAGCTCGTCGACGAGCTTGTGGACGGCGTCGGTCACGAGCTCCTCGCGGCCCTCGTCGTCGAGGATGATGATCGCGTCCATGCCGTAGCGGGCGGCGCGCCACTTGTTCTCGTGCACGAACCATGGCGGCATGGTCGGCAGCGGCTCACCGGCGTCGAGCTTGGCCGACAGGTGCTCCACGAGGCAGTGCACGAGCGCGGCCAGCGCCGCGAGCTCGCGGACGTTGGACACGCCGTCGCACACGCGGACCTCGACCGTGCCGAAGTGCGGCGCCGGCCGGATGTCCCAGCGCACCTCGTTGAACTCGTCGATGACGCCCGTGTGCAGCATGTCGGCGACATAGCGCTCGAGCTCTTCCCAGGCACGGAACTGGTAGGGCAGCCCGGCGGTCGGCAGCTGCTGGAACAGCAGCGCGCGCATCGACGCGTACCCCGTGTCGTTGGAGCCGAAGAACGGCGACGACGCCGACAGCGCCTGCAGGTGCGGGACGTAGACGAGCAGAGAGTTCACCAGGGGCAGGACCTTGGCGCGGTCCTCGACGCCGACGTGCACGTGCACGCCGTAGATGAGCATCTGCCGGCCCCACACCTGTGTCCGGTCGACCACCGTGGCGTAGCGCTGCTTGTCGGTCACCTTCTGCTGCGTCCAGTGCGCGAACGGGTGCGTGCCGGCGCACATGAGCTCGACGCGCATCGGGTCGGTCACGGTGCGGATGGCGGCGATCCCGCCCTCGAGGTCGGCGACGGCCTCGCCCACCGTGCGGCAGACGCCGCTGACGACCTCGATCGTGTTGCGCATGAACTCGGGCTTGATGTGCACCTCGCGCACCTCGTCGCCGAGCGCCTCGATGACGGCCGGTGCCACCTGACGCAGGTTCCCGGAGTCGGCGTCGACGAGCGCGAGCTCCCACTCGAGGCCCACGGTCGATCGCTCGGACCGGGCGAATTCCAGCACCATGCGGCCATGGTTCCACGCCACGGCCGCGCCTGCGCCCGCTATCCCAGGGGCTCGACGACGAGCACGTGCTGCGCGCCGCGCACCCGGGTGAGCACGAGCGTCGCGGTGGCGTCGCCCCGTGGCGAGAGCTGGGCGCGCAGCTGCTCGGGCGTGACCGCCGTGCCGCGCTTCTTGATCGTCAGCCTCCCGACGTCGCGCTCGCGCAGATACGCCTTGAGCCGCTTGAGGTTGAAGGGCATGACGTCGAGCACCCGGTACCCGGTCGCGAGCGAGGGGCCTGACGGCGGTGGCGCGGCCGGGGCGTCGGTCGTCACGTAGGCGATGGTCCGGTCGACGAGACGGCCGCCGAGCTCGGCAGCCGCGTGCGCGACGAGCCCCGCGCGGATGACGGCGCCGTCGGGCTCGTAGAGGTACGCCCCGACGTCGCCGACGTCGGGGACGAGGTCGGCGTCGTCGGGCTCGGCGCGCAGGACGCGCGTGGTCGTGCGTGCGCCGCCGTCGCCGCGCGTGCGCAGCACGAGGGCCGAGCGGCCGGGCCCCTCAGGAGCGAGCGGGCCGAACCACAGGCCGGCTTCGACGACGTCGCCGTCCACCGAGACCCACTGCGCCTCGGCGGCGGGAGGAAGACCGCGGTGCGGGACGCCGGGACCGACTTTGATGCCGAGCGCGGGGACCTGGTCTCGCAGCGCCCACACGGCGTCGAGCGGCGGGGCGTAGGCCTTCGGGTCGAAGATCCGCCTGCCGCCGCGCGTGCGGCGCGCCGGGTCGGCGTAGACGCCGTCGACCCCCTCGGCCGCGAGGTCGAGCGTCAGCCCGTCGGCGTGCCGGACCTCGGCCTCGGGAAAGGCGCGCAGGTTGACGGTCGCGAGCGCCGCGGTGAGCTCGTCGACGTCGGTCGCCAGCACGCGCAGGCCCACGCCCGCGAACGCGAGCGCGTCGGCGCCGACGCCGCAGGTCAGGTCGGCGACCTTCGTGACCCCGGCCGCGAGGTAGCGGCGCGCGTGCAGCGCGGCGACGACGAGCCGCGTCGCCTGCTCGACGCCGTCGGGCGTGAAGAGCATGCCGTCGGCGAAGTCGCCGAGCTTGGCGCGGGCCTTGGCCCGCAGCCGGGTCTGAGTCAGCGCGGCCGCCGCGAGGTCGGGGTCGACGCCGGCGTCGCGCAGCCGGGTCGCGAGCGCCATGGCGGACTTCTCGTCGTACGGAGGGAGGGAGCCGAGCAGCGCCCAGCCCTCGGGGCTGAGCAGCTTGCTCAGCGTCGCGCGATCCATCGGACCATCGTCTCAGGTCGGGTGTCGGCGCCCGACACCTCCCGCTCAGGCCGGCTCCATGGGTCGGACGGTCGACAGGTCCGGGAGGACGCGCGCCTCGTCCGATCGTCGCCCGCGCGGAGCGGCTCGCACGACGTCGCGTGCCCGGGCCGTGGCCGTCGCCGTCGGTGTGGTCGTCACGAGCGGCCTCGGGGGATGTGTGGTGGGTCCGGACGCCGGCTCGCCGGCGATACCGCCCCCGAGCGAGTTCTCGCAGACGCTCGAGGAGACCGGTGACCCGTTCTGGGACCTGATATCCGCATCGCGGGCGCAGGACGGTGATGTCGGGCAGGCGGCGGCACTCAGGGACCTGCTGCGTCGGCTGCCGCTCGAGGAGGTCGAGGCGTTCCACGTCGAGCTGGTGCGCCGCGACCAGGCGCTCGTCGACGCCGGTGTGCCCAAGGTCGCGGACGCGTCTGCTTCCCCGGGATCGGGCTCGGCGACGACCTCGGCGCCGACTACCGCAGCTGGATCATCGCCCACGGCCTGCCCACCTGCGACGTGATCCTTCGGGACCCGGGCTCGCTCAGGGCGCTGCCCGACGCGTCCGAGGGTTGCGGAAGGGGCGAGTTCTTCGGCTTCGCCGCGTGGGAGGTCGTCGACGAACGTGGTGACCGTCCAGGCTTCCCGTCGCGGGGTACCCGCTGGACGAGTGAACCGCGCTCTGACCTCCAGTCGTGCGGGAGCCGTCTGGCTTGGCACTCGACTTGTCAGAGTGCTAACGGATGCCTAGATTTGTCGCAGCGCACGTGCGCTGTGCCGGCACCCGCGACGACGGCCAGCCTCCGGGCGCGACCTAGTCCACGCACGCACAGTCACAGCGAAAGAGGAGGTCCGACGTGTCGGTCCCCATCAAGCCGCTCGAGGACCGGATCGTCGTCAAGGCCATCGAGGCCGAGACCACGACCGCTTCCGGCCTGGTCATCCCGGACACCGCCAAGGAGAAGCCCCAGGAGGGCGAGGTCCTCGCGGTCGGCGACGGCCGTTTCGACGACAAGGGCAACCGCATCCCGGTCGACGTCAAGGTCGGTGACAAGGTCATCTACAGCAAGTACGGCGGCACCGAGGTCAAGTACGGCGGCGAGGAGTACCTGGTGCTCTCGGCGCGCGACATCCTGGCCGTCGTCGTCGACTGAGACGAAGACGCAGCGCAGGCTCGGCCGACCATGAACACCGGCTGAGTCCACGAGCATCTGTCGGCCCTGAGCCGACGAACCACGAAGGCCCCGCACCCTCATCGGTGCGGGGCCTTCGTGGCGTGGTCAGACCGCCTTCGTCTCACGGCCGGCGAGGATGGCGGCGCGCTCGTCCTCGCTCAGTCCGCCCCAGACGCCGTACGGCTCGCGCACACGCAGCGACTGCTCCCGGCACTGCATCATCACGGGGCAGGTGCGGCAGATCGCCTTGGCGGCCTCTGCTCGCCGTCGACGTGTCGAGCCTCGTTCGCCCTCCGGGTGGAAGAACAGGGTGTCGTCCGCGTCGCGGCACGCTCCCTGATACTGCCACTCCCACAGCTCCATCACCGGTCCGGGCAGCCTCGAAATCTCCGTCATGTCGAACAACCTACAAGTTGTGCAGAGGTTGTTCAAGGCCCTTGTCGACTCAACGTTGAACAGTTACGACTTCAACGGTTGGCCCACCATTGGCGCACTGGTGGCGCGGTTCATTGCCTCGGCTGAACGGGTTCGGTGCACGTCAGGGCGTCGCAGCGGGACGCGCCGGTCATCGCGGTGGCGGCCCCCGGAACCCCTGGGCAGAATCGAGCCATGACCCCTACCCGACCCGCACCCACCGCGGGTGGGTCCCGTGCGTCGAGCCCAGGGCTCGCCGTCGCGGCCGTCGCCCGGCGCCTCGGCGTCGCACCGGCAACCCTGCGCACGTGGGACCGCCGGTACGGTCTGGGACCCTCCGGCCGGACAGCGGGATCGCACCGCCGGTATACGGCCGAGGACGTGGCGCGTCTGCTCGTCATGCGTCGCCTGACCCTTGAGGGCGTGGCGCCGGTCGACGCCGCGCGGGCCGCCCTCGACGCCGACATCGAGGAGCTCGAGTCCGCGCGCGAGGCCGCCGAGAGCTCCGAGAGCCCCGAGGCCTCCGAGCGCCCCGAGCCCGAGGACGGGGCCCGGGCCGAGGAGGCTCGACCGGGCCGAGCGCACCTGCGCGCCCTCCCGGGCGGGGGAGCGGGCGGACCCGCCACGGTGCACCCGTCGTCGGGCATGGCCGCAGGCAACGCGTCCGCACGGGTGTCCGCCCTCGTCGACGCCGCGATCGCCTACGACCGGGGTCGGTGCGACGAGCTGCTGCCGATCGGGGCGCACGGGGACCCGGCCATGTGGTGGACCCAGCTCGTCGAGCCCGCCTGGCAGCGGGTCGCGCAGCGCACGGTCCTGGCAGGGCCGGGCGCAGTGCCCGAGGTGGTCCTCGCGACGGCCGCCCTGCAGGCGCTGCGCGGGTTCACCGAGGCGCACGAGCAGGCCGTCGTCGCCGCGGGCGGCCCGCCTCCCAACCACCCGAGCCGCATGCGCAAGATCGTCCTGATCTTCGCCGCGGCCGACGAGGTGGCACCGCTGTCCGCGCACGCACTCGCCGCGGCGCTCGCGGCCAAGAGCGCGACGGCGCGCATCGTGACCGGCCCGGCGAGCACGCACCGCTCGCTCGAGCTCGTGACGATGGTCCGGCCCGCGGCCGTGGTGCTCGCGACGACGCAGCGCCGGCCGGACCTCGAGGTCGTGCGCGCAGTGCACGAGGGCTTCCCGGAGCTGCCGGTGTTCGTCGGCCTGCGCCGCGACGACGCCGCGAGCGAGCTGCCGCTCGCGGCCACGGTCCAGCGAGTGAGGTCGTTCACAGGCCTGCTGCACGAGGTGCTGGCCGTCGTCGGGTGAGCCTCACGCGAGCCCCGGGGGCGGGCTCGAGCCGGGAACAGGTGGCAGCGAGGGAACGTAGACTCCTGTCATGACGGCCTCGACCCCGCAGCACGACCCTTTCGGCTTCCTCGGGCTCACCTACGACGACGTCCTCCTCCTTCCGGGCTACTCCGACCTGGCCCCGGCGGAGATCGACACGACGTCGCGCCTCACGCGTGAGATCTCGCTCAAGGTGCCGCTCGTCTCGGCTGCGATGGACACCGTCACCGAGTCGCGCATGGCGATCGCCATGGCCCGCCAGGGAGGTCTCGGCGTGCTGCACCGCAACCTGTCGATCGAGGACCAGGCGTACCAGGTCGACCTCGTCAAGCGGACGCAGACCGGGATCATCTCCAACCCGGTCACGATCGGGCCCGCGGCGACGCTCGAGCAGCTCGACAAGCTCGCGGGCGAGTACCGCATCTCCGGCTTCCCCGTGGTCGACGGCGACGACCGGCTCCTCGGCATCGTGACGAACCGCGACCTGCGCTTCACGCCCGTGGCCGAGTGGGGCACCACCAAGGTCGACGAGGTCATGACCCCCATGCCGCTCATCACGGGCCCGGCGGGCATCTCGCGCGACGAGGCCACGCTCCTGCTGCGCAAGCACAAGCTCGAGCGCCTGCCCCTGGTCGACGGCGACGGGCGGATCTCTGGCCTCATCACGGTCAAGGACTTCGTGAAGTCGGAGCAGTTCCCCGACGCCTCGAAGGACGGTCAGGGCCGCCTCATGGTCGGCGCGGCCATCGGCTACTTCGGCGACGCGTGGCAGCGGGCGACGACGCTCGTCGAGGCCGGCGTCGACGTGCTCGTGGCGGACACCGCGCACGGCAACGTGCGGATGCTCATCGACATGGTCAGGCGTCTCAAGACCGACCCCGCCACGCGGCACGTCCAGGTCATCGGCGGCAACGTCGCGACCCGGGAAGGCGCGCAGTCGTTCGTCGACGCGGGTGCCGACGCGATCAAGGTGGGCGTCGGCCCGGGATCGATCTGCACCACCCGCGTCGTCACGGGCGTCGGCGTCCCGCAGGTGACGGCCGTCTACGAGGCCTCGCTCGCCGCGCGGCCGGCCGGCGTCCCGGTCATCGCCGACGGTGGCATGCGCCACTCGGGCGAGATCGGCAAGGCCGTCGTCGCGGGTGCCGAGGCCGTCATGCTCGGGTCGATGCTCGCCGGCACCGAGGAGGCGCCGGGCGACACGATCCTCGTCAACGGCAAGCAGTACAAGGCCTACCGCGGCATGGGCTCGATGGGCGCCATGTCCTCGCGCGGCAAGAAGTCCTACTCCAAGGACCGCTACTTCCAGGCCGAGGTCGCGAGCGACGACCTCATCGTGCCCGAGGGCGTCGAGGGCCAGGTGCCCTACAAGGGCACGCTCTCCACGGTCGCCCACCAGCTCGTCGGCGGGCTGCACCAGACGATGTTCTACGTCGGCGCACGGACGATCGGTGAGCTCCAGGAGAAGGGGCGCTTCGTGCGCATCACGTCGGCCTCGCTCAAGGAGAGCCACCCGCACGACGTCCAGATGACCGTCGAGGCGCCGAACTACAAGGTGTCCTGACCCGGTACGGCCTTCTCCGCCGACACCCGCCGTCGGCGCTGGGGCTCGACCGGCCATGCGGGCGACGCGCTGACGGACTCGGCCCACTCGCGGTGCACGCCCGCCTGCGCCACGTGCAGCGCCTCGAGAGCCGTGGCGCGCAGGTGCGGATACCTGGTCAACAGGGCGGCGAGCACGTCGAGCGTCGCCAGCGCGTCGACGTCGGCGGTGTGCAGGTCGCCGTCTCCGACGATGCCGTAGAGCGCGCACAGGTCGCCGAGCCGGCGCTTGCCCTCACGGTCGGCGTCCTGCCAGCGGTCGATCACGAGCGGGTCGAGCACCGGTGCCACCGGGCGTCCGAGCCGCTCGGGGAGCGTGGGCAGGCCGTGGCGCGCGAGCTCGGCGTCCATCAGCGACAGGTCGAACGCCGCGTTGTACGCCACGATCGGCACCCCGCGCCGCACGTGCCGCACGAGCTCGGTCGCGATCTCCTCGAGCGCCGGGGCCGGCTCGCGCCCGCGGTCCCGTGCATGCTCCATGGTGATGCCGTGGATCGCGGTCGCCTCGGCAGGGATCTCGACGCCCGGGTCGAGGAGCCAGGTGCGCACCTCGGTCCGCGCGCCGGGCATGCGCAGCACGAGGGCGGCCGTCACGACGCGGTCCGCGGCGACGTCGAGTCCCGTCGTCTCGGTGTCGAAGCCGAGCAGGGGGCCGGCCACCCAGGCCGCGTCCGCGTGCGTCGCGACCGCCGTCGACTCGTCCATGGGTGCGTCTCCTCGCCGTGCTCGTCGTGCCATGCGTCGTGGCCTTGCGCCGCCCCCCTCGGCGTGGTGCCGACTGTTCCACGGCCCACTGACAGGCCCGCGGGCCGACAGCGGAAGTCGTCGCACGACGCCGCCCCGGTAGGCTGGAGCGGTGAGCAACGAGATCGAGATCGGGCGCGGAAAGCGCGGCCGCCGCGCGTACTCCTTCGACGACATCGCGGTGGTGCCCTCGCGGCGCACGCGCGACCCGAAGGACGTCTCGGTCGGCTGGCAGATCGACGCCTACCACTTCGACCTGCCGATCGTCGCGGCGCCGATGGACTCCGTCATGAGCCCCGAGGTGGCCGTCGCGCTCGGCAACCACGGCGGTCTGGGCGTCCTGGACCTCGAGGGTCTGTGGACGCGCTACGAGTCGCCCGAGCCGCTGCTCGCCGAGATCCGCGAGCTTCCCGCCGAGCGGGCGACGCGGCGCATGCAGGAGATCTACGCCGAGCCGATCAAGCCCGAGCTCATCACGCAGCGCCTCAAGGAGATCCGCGCGGCGGGCGTCACCGTGGCCGGGGCGCTGTCCCCGCAGCGCACGCAGGAGCACTACCAGAGCGTGGTCGACGCCGGCGTCGACCTCTTCGTCATCCGTGGCACCACGGTCTCCGCCGAGCACGTGTCCGGCAACGCCGAGCCGCTCAACCTCAAGCGGTTCATCTACGAGCTCGACGTGCCGGTCGTCGTCGGCGGCGCCTCGACCTACACCGCGGCCCTGCACCTCATGCGCACGGGCGCGGCGGGCGTGCTCGTCGGCTTCGGCGGAGGCGCCGCGCACACCACGCGCGTGAGCCTGGGCATCCACGCGCCCATGGCGACGGCGGTGTCCGACGTCGCGGCCGCGCGCCGCGACTACCTCGACGAGTCCGGAGGCCGGTACGTGCACGTCATCGCCGACGGCGGTGTCGGCCACTCGGGCGACATCGTCAAGTCCATCGCCTGCGGTGCGGACGCCGTCATGCTCGGCGCGGCGCTGGCCCGGGCCTCCGAGGCGCCGGGCAAGGGCTGGCACTGGGGCCCCGAGGCGCACCACGCGCAGCTCCCGCGCGGCGAGCGCGTCGAGGTCGGCACGGCTGGCACGCTGTCCGAGATCCTCTTCGGGCCGGGCCGTCACGCCGACGGCACGACGAACCTCGTCGGCGCCCTGCGCCGGGCGATGGCCACGACCGGGTACTCGGACCTCAAGGAGTTCCAGCGGGTCGAGGTCGTCGTCTCGCCCTACCAGCCGCGGTGAGCGAACCGACGACGGCGCCCGGTCTCGTCGGGAGCACCGGCACGGCGATGGTCCGCGAGGTCGCCGACGACGACGTCGAGCACGTCGTCGCGCTGTGGGCGTCGCGCTGAGAGCGAACGGCGTCCGGTTCGCAAGGATCGTCGTACCTGGCCTTCACCGGCTGCGCATAGGGTGACGGCATGCCTTCCGCGCACGAGAGCAACGGCGCTCTGGGCGACCTCGTCGACCCGGAGCTCCCGACGTCCACCTATGTCCTCGAGCCCGAGGTGGTGGCCCCGCTCGTCGCCCGCATCGTCACGTCGCACGACGCCGGGACGCACCGCTCGACGTTCCCGTTCACCGGTGCGCCGCTCGCCTCGTTCCCGCTGTCGTCCGCCGACGATGTCGCGTCCGCCGTCGCGCGCGCCCGCGCCGCGCAGCGCTCCTGGGCGCACGTCCCGGTGCGCGAGCGGGCCGCGGTCCTCGACCGGCTCGGCGTGCTCGTGCTCGACCACCAGTCGGAGATCCTCGACCTGATCCAGATGGAGTCGGGCAAGGCGCGGCGCAGCGCCTTCGAGGAGGTCGGCGACGTCGCCCAGGTGACGCGTCACTACTCGCTGCGCGGCCCCCGCTACCTGGCCGACCGGCGCGAACCGGGTCTGATGCCGGTCTTCACAGGCGTGCGGGTCCATCGCCGCCCCGTGGGCGTCGTCGGCGTCATCACGGCGTGGAACTATCCGCTCACCCTCGCGCTCGCCGACGCCGTGCCCGCGCTGCTCGCGGGCAACGCCGTCGTGCTCAAGCCCGACCCGCAGACGACCCTGTCCGCGCTGTGGGTCGCCGAGCAGCTCGAGGAGGCCGGACTTCCCGCCGACCTGTTCGCAGTGGTGGCGGGCGGCGGCGAGGTCGGGGTCGCGCTCGTGGACCACGTCGACCACGTCGCGTTCACAGGCTCGACAGCCACCGGCCGCACCGTCGGAGCACGGGCGGGCGGGCGGCTCATCGGCGCGACGCTCGAGCTCGGCGGCAAGAACCCGCTCTACGTGGCCGCCGATGCCGACCTCGCCTCGACGGTGCGCGGTGCCGTGCGGGCATGCTTCTCCAGCTCCGGGCAGCTCTGCCTGTCCGTCGAGCGCCTCGTCGTCCACGAGGCCGTCGCCGGCGAGTTCCTCGCGCGCTTCGTGGCCGCGGTCAAGGACCTGCGCCTCGGCCCGGGCCTCGACTACTCTGCCGACGTCGGCTCGCTCGTGTCCCAGGCACAGCTCGACCGCGTCACCCGCCACGTCGACGACGCGCTCGCGCGCGGCGCGCGGGCGCTGGCGGGCGGCGTGCACCGCGCCGACGTCGGGCCGCTGTTCTACGCGCCGACCGTGCTCGACAACGTCCCGCCCGACGCGCTGTGCGTGACGGAGGAGACGTTCGGCCCGGTGGTGTCCGTGACGCGGGTGGCGTCGGACGACGAGGCCGTGCGGGTCATGAACGACTCGGACCACGGCCTCAATGCGAGCATCTGGTCGACCGACGTCGCGCGCGCCCGGCGCCTCGCGGCGCGCGTCGAGGCGGGCACGGTCGTGATCAACGACGGTTACGGCTCGGCGTGGGGCTCGGTGGCCGCACCCATGGGCGGCTTCAATGCGTCGGGCCAGGGACGCCGGCACGGCCGCGAGGCGGTCGAGGCGATGACCGAGGCGCAGACAGTCGCCGTGCAGCGCGGGGCCCGGTTCGGCGTCTCGCTCGACTCTCTGTACGCGATCGGGGGAGAGCGGCCGTCCAGGGTCGTCACCGCCGGGCTGCGCGCGATGCGCAGGCTGCGCCTGCCCTGATCGAATTGAGTCGCCGGTGACTTGCCCGCTGTGTTAGAACCGGCGGCGTGATGCGACGAGATAACTGGCCCGCAGGCTGAATCAATCCTCTCTAGCGCTGCGGGCCGCCCGAACTCGTGCTGAGGCACGACTGGCCCAGGCCGCTCTCGTGGAGCGGTTCAGGTCGGCGCGCCGTCATCACTTGAAGGGACACGCGATCTTGTCTGATTCACCGCGCCGATCGTTCGACGAGCTCGTCGACGAGGCAACGTCAGCGCCCCTGGCCGGCTGGGACTTCTCGTTCCTCCGAGGACGAACCGAAGGACAGACACTCCCGTGGGACTACCCACGCATGGCCGCCGCCCTGGTCGCGGGTGCTCGGCGAGTGCTCGACGTCGACACCGGTGGCGGGGAGGTGTTCAGCTCACTGAATCCGCCGCGGGGAAGCGTGGCCGTGGAGCCGTATCACCCCAATGTTGCCCTTGCCGCGCGTCGGCTGAAGCCTCTCGGTGTGCGGGTGGTCGAGCGCTCGACCACGACTCTCCCGGTCGACGACGCGGCGTTCGATCTCTTGCTGAACCGTCACGGCTATCTGAATGCGGCAGAGGCCCACCGCGTGCTGGTGCCCGGAGGCAAGCTGCTCACGCAGCAGGTCGGTGCCCGCAACGATCTCGAGCTCAACGAGGCTCTGGGGATCCCGGTGGTCCTTGACGGGACAGCGTCGTCGTCGGTCGAGGGACTACGCGATGAACTGATGCGTGCCGGGTTCGCCACCCGCAATGTGCGCGAAGCCATCATCGTCACCAGATTCTTCGACATCGGGGCCGTGGTCTTCCAGCTGCGTGCCGTTCCGTGGCAGGCACCCGGCTTCGACGTCGCTCGTCATCGAGATCAGCTCCGGCGCATTCACGATCAGATTGCCCGGACCGGCGGGTTCGAGGTTCGTAGCCAGCGGTTCCTCATCCAGACCGAGAAACCGATCTAGGCACAACAAACGGCCGGGCAGTCTGAGCGAATGCGCGTCGACCAGGCTGCTCTCAGGCTACGCCCGACACCGCGGGGCGGGATGTCCATGAGGCGATGCTTGCCCATGGCGCCGACAGCAGTCCAGAAGGAGCCGGTAAAGCACCTTATGTCACTATTGGCGGCTATGCCTGTTTCGAGGGATCGACGCCAGGTCGACCAGCGCGCTGAGGTTGTGCAGCCTCGAGGCTGTAGCGGCCAGGTGGTGCCAGGGGCGCAGATGTGACTCTGCATGCGGTCACCGGGCGGCGGAGTACCGCGCGAAAGATGGCTGCACATACGCCCGTAGGACCTGCCTCGGCTGCGAAGCGAGCCGATGCAGCCAGGGTGAGTATGCGTCGAGCGCTTCTGACGTCTCTCGGCGTTGCTCTGGTGGTGGCCGCCGACGCCACCGCGAGGTTGCATGACATGCCTTCGCCGCTGGTGCTCGTGGGGTATTCGCTCATGATCAGGGGGGTCGTCCCCATCTTGGTGACCCTGGCGATCGTCAGCATCGTGGCGCTCACGTCGAACGCGGAGCTGCCGATGTGGCTGGCGGCAGTCGTCGGGGCGGGCTCGCTACGGCTGCGCGGGTGTCGTGGGGTATCGGGCTTCCGTTCGGCGGCCTCGCTTACGGGCTTGTGCTCGGTCTGGGCGCCGCCGGCGCGGGTCTGGCGCTCGGGACGCGCTGGCAAGTGGTCGCGCGGGTGGGCATAGCGGTGTCGATTGCCGCCGCGACGGCGGTGACGTTGCTCGTGACCCTGAACCAATGAGCCGATAGCGATCGCTTATGTCCGCTATGCCCGGGGAGGTCCGGACCGGTCAGGTCTGGCGCGCCACCACGCGGTCGAGTTGCATGTCCAGGCGGTCGACGTCGCGAAGCTCGTAACCCGAGTGGGACGCCCGCTGTGCGCTACGGACAGGCAGCCCACCCGGCGGCCAGCGACCGTCCCCACGGTAAAAGCGGACGAGGGGTAGACGAGCTGCGCCCCGTCCAGTCCCGCCTGTACGCCCCTTACCTGCTGGACGAGCTCACCCAGCGTCTACATCAGGCCATCGGGTGGGAAAGGCTCAATCAGCCGTGCACTATCGCCTCCGCACCGAGCGATGCCATGGTCACGGCGGTTGGGATGCCCGCAATCGACTCCACGTCCCTAACGAGTGACGCCGTCCCGTGCTCAGCGAGCCTCGGGGCGTCGAAACTCACCACCAGACCGTCGAATCTGTCGTTGGCGCCGACTCCGGTGGGCATCGGCAGCTCGCCGGCGCGGGCAGCATCGAAAAGGTTCCGTGCGGCGTCCGTGATGTCGCCCTGACTGTAGCGTGCTTCAGCGACGTCAATAGTCACCCCGGTCTCGGTGACCCCGGCCAGCTCGCGGACAGGCCGCGGCGGCGTGCCCTTCCACAGGATTGTCGCGCCGCGGTGCTCGACATCCACGACCGCGCGCGCGTATCCCGAGTCGCGGGCTCCATCACCCTCGACCAGGTCCCACAACGGCGTCAGCGCTTCGTCGACCGCCTGCTGGTCGGCGACCTCGTCCAACGAGATGCCGGCCGGGAGGGGTGGCGAGAAGGCCGGGGATGGCTCCGCCGACGACGATCCCGACTCAGGTGCGCAGGCCGCCACGACCAGCGCGCTCGTCAGCACGGCGGCACCTAGCCGTACACCCACCCAGGGTTGATGCATGTTGTCAGCGGCTCCACTCAAGGAGACGTTCCCACTACGCCAGATTGCCAGAATTGACGTAGAGCTGGTGAGTCCGGCGACCTGCCCGTCGTCGTTGACCTCCGTCACCTGGTCCCGAAGGCAAGAAGTAGCACTGAGAAGGATTGAGTTACTTCTGGTGGTCCAGCCACCACTGCCGGAAGCTCAGGATGTGGTCGGCATGCCCCTGCGAGTCCATCAATGGGCGCGATCCCGGGACAAAGATCATGGTCAAGCTGGTGTGCTGGGGGTTGCCGGCTGGCCCGGCTGGAGCAACGAACAGTCCCTCATATATGCAGACGTAGACCTGCTCATCCAGAGAGCTCACCGAACGCAGGGGCGACCGGATGCCAGTGATCGCCGGTGCGTGGCGCTGCTCTTGCCACAAAACGACATCCGAAGCAAGTGCCGAATCTGCCTCCAAAACGCCAGTGATCTCACCGTAGTCGAGGTCAACAAGTTCCGCGACGCGATCGCTGCAGAAGGCCGCTGCCTCGTCGGTGGCGATCGACGCCAGCGGATCGCCGCTTCTGAGCTGAACTGCCAACGCAACGGCCGTCACCAGGACACCTGCCGTCAGTGTCCCAACACCGATGGTGGCCCACTTTGCGACAGCCATGAGCACGACACCCCTTCACCTGCGGTCCGTGTGGTTGCGCCATCCCGGCCCACATGGCGGCGAGTTGATCAGGTACCCCTTTGCTTCCCATGACGCTCATCGGGAGAGAAGGAGTTCTCCCCACCACTCTTCTGTGCCGTGCATCCACATGCTTGCACCGTAACCTTTGTCCGTGCTGGCGCCGGCCAGCGGTAACCGTCGCAAACGGTGGCGGTCTCAACCCACCAACGCATCACCTCAGGTGAAGATGTCGACCGGAGGTGGGTGTGGGGTTCTCTGCGGAACAGGAGCGGGTGTTGTGGGAGCGGTGGCGTGAGGGTGATTCGAGTCGTCTGATCGCGCGGACGATCGGTGCGGGCCCTGACTCGGTGCGCCGGTTCTTGGCAAGGACCGGCGGTGTGCGACCCGCGGTTCGACGGCGGAGCCCCCGGCACCTGAGCGGGGTCGACCGCGAGGAGATTTCCCGCGGCATCGCGGCAGGCCTGTCGGCTCGTGCGATCGCGGCCCGGCTGGGCAGGTCGGCGTCGACGGTCTCCCGGGAGATCGCGCGCAACGGTGGCCGGACCGCCTATCGGGCGGGCGCCGCGGACCAGGCCGCGTGGGAGCGGGCGCGGCGGCCTCGCCCGTCACGCCTGGCCTCCAGCCCTGCCTTGCTGGCCCTGGTCCGCGGCCGGCTGGAGGAGGACTGGTCACCGCAGCAGATCTCGGTCTGGCTGCGTCGCCAGCACCCGGATAACCCGTTGCGGTGGGTGTCGCACGAGACGATCTACCGCAGCATCTACGTCGCTGGGCGCCGCGAGCTGGGACCGCGGGCAGCCAACCACCTGCGCTCGGGCCGGTCGGTGCGCCGTCCACGCGGCAAGCAGAAGTCCCACGGCCGTGGCCGTCTGCGGAACATGGTCTCGATCCATCACCGACCCGCGGTCGTGACCGAGAGGTCCGAGCTCGGGCACTGGGAAGGTGACCTGGTCATGGGCCGGCGCCCATCGGCGGTCGCGACGCTCGTGGAGCGCCACACCCGGTACGTGCGGATCGTGCCGCTGCCGGGCGGCATCAAGGCCGACGCGGTGCGTCGAGCACTCACCCACGACCTGGGTCAACTGCCGCCGGCGCTGCGACGGTCACTGACCTGGGACCGCGGCCGGGAGATGGCCGAGCACCAGGAGCTCGCCGCCGAGCTCGGGCTGGAGGTGTACTTCTGCGACCCGCGCAGCCCGTGGCAGTGCGGCAGCAACGAGAACACCAACCGGCTCCTGCGCCAGTACCTGCCCAAGAACGCCGACCTGCGCACCTACTCGATGCGCGACCTGGATGACATCGCCGACCGGATCAACACCCGACCACGCCGGGTGCTGAACTGGTCGACCTCGAGCGAACGGTTCTGGCCACACGTCCTCGCCGCCGGGATGGCTATGACGTAGGACGATCGCACCGGATGGTTAGCTCAACCGTTCTCGATCTCCTCGACGACGTCGATGATCGGGCCGGACAGTTCCGGCGTGGAGAGTTTGAACAGCGCACCGGCCAAGCGGTCGCGGTCACCCGTATCCAGTCCGACGGCGACTTCCTCTTGATGAGATGAGAAAGGCCTGTTGGCGGCTCCGGCGAGGAGGTTCGAGGTCGCGATGCACCGTCAAGCCACCGCCGTGATCCAGAGCGTCAGCTCATGCTGGTAGTCGGCGCTGGACACGTGCTCGTGCCTGCCGGGCTCCTCTCCGAGGAGGAGATCGAGCACGTCCCTGAGTTCCTCCGCCTCGGCACGGGTAAGTCCAAGTCCCACGTGTGAGAGGCGTCGGGCTCCAGATGTGTCGTCGATGAGCACCCGATCACGTAGGCGCACCTGCCGATCCGGCGCTCTCTAGGCGTTGTCAGTCTCGCGCTGAACGCGTTCCCGCCCCTACTCGATGCACGATCTCGACGACATGGCGCACCGGATCAACACGGCTCGTCGCAGAGGAGGGTGTAGTGCGGGCTGGGGCGTCGGTCCGGGGTAGACACCGACCGTCTCGGGGCTACACGGTCGGTTTCGGAGAGCCGCTCATCGGACGGGGGAGTCGGAGGCGACGACGTGATGGCTCAGGACCACGAGTCCGACGGTCGCGACTCCGACCAGGCCGATCACGTGCGGGCCGTCAGGCCTCACGCGCTGACGCTGTCATCGGGCACCGTGGCCGTCCGTGGTGGGCATCCGTTCCTGAAACGCCGCGATGATCGCCTCCGGGGTGCCGGACAGGTTGTTCAGCCCGATGCACACCGGCGACCCGACCAGCTTGATGTTGCCGCGGGAGAACAGCCGGGCCAGTGGTCCCATCCGGTCGAGGACCGCCTGGTTGTCGGCGACCAGGATGCACAGGTTCTTCTGTCCCTGGATCTCTTGGAAGTTCCATCCGGTGACCTGGTTCCACGGGACGTGCCCTGCAGCGATGTAACTGGAGGTGTCGGTGAAGCCGTCGGCGTCCACGATGAGCCCCGTGTCGGCCCTGAATGCCAGCCGCATGCCGACCACGGTGGACAGGCCGAAGAAGCCTGTTCCCGCGATGCCGACGACCACTGCCACGATGCGGAAGAGCGGACCGTCCGGCAGAACGTCGCCCAAGGCAGTTGGAGCGATCCCCGCGACCACGAGCAGTGCGCCGACCAGGGTCATCAGAGGACCGGCGAGGAACGCAATCAGAATCTGCCGCGCACGTCGGACCGGGAAGTGCACACTTGTCACGGAAGGTGACGGTAGCAGTCAGGTACGTCGAGGTCTGCCAGATGAGGCGTGCGGGAACCCTCGTCTGGGAAGGCCTCGACCACGACTCCGTCACCGCCGCGGTCCGGCCCCGCTACACCTGTGATGAGCTATCAACACCCGACCACCGCGTGCAGCCACACCTCAACAGTTCCCTCGACAGCCGAGCGCACCGTGGAGCCCTCGCCAGAACCGTCGGTCTCGGGCGTCGAGACCACTCCGCGGCCCTCCATCGTTCTCCGCAGGCCTACCGCCAAAGCTCGAAGTTCTACAGTGATCTGATCCAGCGGTAGCGGCTGACGCCCCGAAGACTCGTGGCTGCATCCTGCCGCACCTCCTACCCTGGTCAGGCAGGTGGTGCGCTGGTGGGTTGAGACCGCCGCCGTTTATGACGCGTCCGTCATGCTGCGGCCCGGGGGCCTCGACACGCCGGTCAAAACTTGCTGTCAAAACTCCGCCCCGGTCAACAACCCCGGGCGGGCGGTTTTGGCCACCGTCGCGTGCATGCCGATCACGTCCGGGTATGCGCGGGTCTCGACGGCGGCTCAGAGCCTTCTCGATGGCAGTCGCACCGCCAAGGGACCAGAAGTTCACGCCTGAGCGTTACCGGCCCCCAAGCGGTCCAGCTCACCGCGGAGGTTGCGCGTGGCCGCGTCAGCCCACCGCTCCCGTCCCACGGGCGTGCGGAACGGCGCAGGCAGGGCGAGCAGCTGCTCCAGGACCGCGGCACGCCTGTGGCGGAACGTGTCGTCGGGCACGTGGCCGTACTCGGCGCGGACCTGGTGCACGTAGCGGTCGTAGCGGACCGGCGTCGAGCCCAGGATTGCCAGGTCGGCGTCGCACACGAGCGCGCCGGTGACGTCGTCGGGCGCCGGGTCGTGCCCCGCCGTCAGCAGCACCAGCCGCGCGACCTCCTCGACGTCGTCGTCGGCGGTGAGCGGGGGCAGCAGCGAGCGCGCGAGCGCCGCCGAGCGCTCCTCGTCGCGCCCGGCCTCGCCGTCGTGCACGGCGTCGTGGAACCACAGCGCGACGGCGGCGTGCCACGACGTCCCGCCCGTGATGCCGGGGGAGAGGAGGTCCAGGGCGTCGAGGACGTCGGCCAGGTGCAGCCGCGAGTGGTACACGCGGTGCGGCTCCCGCCAGCGGTCGACGAGGTCCTCGCCCACAGCACGCACCTGCGCGGCCGGTGCACCGCCGTCGGGCGGCCACAGCGACTCCCAACGGGCGAGGAGCGCCGAGCGCCGGGCCCGCCGGCGCTCGCGGCCGGGGACCCGCAGCGGCGAGGCGGCGAGGCGGCGTGCGAGCTCGCGGCCGTCGACGGGGAGAGCACCGGCGGCGACGAGCTCGTCGTGCCGGTCGGCGGGGACGTCGTAGTGGTCGAGATCCAGCCCGCGGTCCGCGACGCCGTTCGTGCGCGCGAAGGTCCGCAGCTCGTGCAGAGACGTGTCCGAGACGAGGTGCGACCAGAGCGTGCCGTGCGCCGGCCAGGCGGGCGGGTCGAGCAGGACCGTCACGAGCGCTTCACCCGTCCGTCAGGGCGCGGCGCACCTCGCCCACGATCGCGGCCATCGCAGCCTCGGCGGCCTCCGGGTCGCCCGCCGCGATGGCAGCGGCAACGGCCTCGTGCTGGTCGAGGGCCTCGGAGACGGGCGAGGCGGGCATGAGCCCGAGATGGGTGCGTCCCGCGAGCACGGCCGCCACGACGTCGGCGAGCGCGCCGAACAGCTCGTTGCCGCTGCTGCGCAGGACCAGCTCATGCATGCGCACGTCGATGGCTAGAAACTCGGTCAGGTCCCCGCGGGTGCCCAGGACGCGCATCCGGGCGGCCAGGTCGACGAGCTCGGCGCGGGTCTCGGGCGAGGCATGGCGCGCGGCTCCGGCCGCGGCGAGCGGCTCAACGGAATGCCTCAGCTCGGTGAGGGTGCGCAGCTGCTTGTCCCGGCCGGGACCCTCGAGCCGCCAGCGGATCACACGCGGGTCGAGCACGTTCCAGGACTCCATGGGCAGGACGACGATGCCGACACGCCGCCGCGAGCGCACCAGCCCCAGCCCTTCGAGAAGCCGCATGACCTCGCGCGCGACGGTCCGGGACACGCCATGCTGCGCCCCGATGGCCTCCAGGGTGAGCGGCGTCCCCGGTGCGACGTCGCCGCTCGTGATCGACCGCCCGATGGCGTCGAGGACGGCGCTGTGGAGCGCGGGGGTCGACATGGGGCGAGCCTATCGAGTGAGCGGGCGCCTGCGAGCAACTGGTGCTATCAATCACTTGCCAAAGGTGCTATCAATCATGCATCCTCGTCCGACACGATCCACGACACGGAAGTCGAAACACCGATGGACACCGACGTCACCACCACGCACATCGTCGTCATGGGCGTCGCGGGCTCCGGCAAGACCACGATCGCGACGATGCTCGCCGAGCGGCTCGGCGTGGAGTACGCCGAGGCGGACCGGTTCCACTCGGAAGCGAACATCGCCAAGATGAGCGCTGGCATCCCGCTGACCGACGCCGACCGGGCGCCCTGGCTCGAGGCGATCCGCGACTGGCTGAGCGCCGAGTCCGACGCCGGCCGCCCCGGCGTCGTGACCTGCTCCGCGCTCAAGCGTGCCTACCGCGACGTCCTGTGCGACGCCCGCGGACGCGTCTGGTTCGTGCACCTGACCGGCTCGCCCGAGGTTCTCGCCGAGCGCATGGGGTACCGCACCGGCCACTTCATGCCCACGTCGCTGCTGCCGTCCCAGCTCGCCACGCTCGAGCCGCTGGCCGACGACGAGGACGGCATGACGCTCGACGTGAGCGCAAAGCCCGAGGAGATCGTCGACGACGTGCTCGGACGACTCGCAGCATCCTGACCGGACCGACCACTCAAATCCGACGGGCCGACGGCTACAGATAGTCCCCATCCGACGCCTTGTTCGGGGACAATCTGTAGCCGTCGGCCGCCGGAGGCGAGACTCAGCCGGGGAGGGCCGACGACGGCTGCAGGCCGGCCACCGCCTCGACGCACTGCCGCGCGATCGCGAGCTCCTCCATCGTGGGCACGACCATGACGAGGGTCCTGGCGCCGTCGGGCGAGACGATCCGCGGATCCCCGCTGCGCACGACGTTGCGCTCGTCGTCGACGGCGATGCCCAGGGGTTCGAGGCCCTCGCACACCGCGGCCCGCACCCGCGCGTCGTTCTCCCCGACGCCGGCCGTGAAGGCGATGACATCGACCCGCCCGAGGACCGCGACGTAGGCGCCCACGTACTTCTTGAGCCGGTGGACGTAGACGTCGAACGCGAGCGCCGCGTCCTCGTCGCCGGCGTCGATCAGGCGGCGCAGCTGCCGCATGTCGTTCTCCCCGGAGAGCCCCTTGATCCCCGAGCGCTTGTTGAGCAGCGTGTCGAGGTCGTCGATGCCCATGCCCGCGTTGCGCGCGAGGTGGAACACGACCGCGGGGTCGACGTCGCCCGAACGGGTGCCCATGACCAGGCCCTCGAGCGGCGTGAGCCCCATCGACGTGTCGACCGGCACCCCGCCGCGCACGGCCGACGCGGACGCCCCGTTGCCCAGGTGCAGCACGATCGTACTGAGGTCTTCCACGCGCCGGCCGAGCACGCGCGCGACCTTGCCCGCGACGTACTGGTGGCTCGTCCCGTGGAAGCCGTACCGCCGCACGCCGTGCTCGCGCGCGACGTCGCGGTCGATCGCGTACGTGTACGCGACGGGCGGCAGCGCCTGGAAGAACGCGGTGTCGAACACGGCGACGTGCGGCACCTCGGGCAGCAGCTCGCGCGCGACCTCGATGCCCTGCACGTTGGCCGGGTTGTGCAGCGGCGCGAGCGGCACGAGCTCATGGATCGCGGCGACGACGTCGTCATCGATCACCACGGGCCGGGAGAACCGTTCGCCCCCGTGCACGACGCGGTGCCCGACAGCGTAGATCCCGGCGCCGGCAAGGCTCGGCCCGACCTCGTCGAACAGCCCCAGGGCCAGCCGGAGCGCGGTCGCGTGGTCGGACACCTCGAGCTCGCGCTCGGAGGTGTTCCCGCCGTACGTGTGCCGCACGAGGCCGGACGGCTCGCCGATCCGCTCGACGATCCCGGCGGCGATCGCCTCGCCGCCCACCGGGTTGACGAGCTGGTACTTGAGCGACGACGAGCCCGAGTTGAGCACGAGCACCGATCCGTGGGCCCCGTACGCGCTGTACGGGCTGGGCCGTTCCGACTCCGGGACGATGCTCACGCAGGTGCTCCTTCCGCGGGCCCGGGCTCGGACGATGACGCGCCCTGTGCCTGGATGGCCGTGATGGCCACGGTGTTGACGATGTCCTGGACGAGCGCGCCGCGGGACAGGTCGTTGACGGGCTTGTTGAGGCCCTGCAGGACCGGCCCGACGGCGACCGCGCCCGCCGAGCGCTGCACCGCCTTGTACGTGTTGTTGCCCGTGTTGAGGTCGGGGAACACGAAGACGCTCGCGCGCCCCGCCACGGACGACTCGGGCAGCTTGGAGGCCGCGACCGACGCGTCCACGGCGGCGTCGTACTGGATCGGCCCGTCGACCGACAGATCAGGACGGCGCTCGCGGACCAGGTCGGTCGCCTCGCGCACCTTGTCGACGTCGGCGCCGGAGCCCGAGGTGCCGGTCGAGTAGGACAGCATCGCGATGCGCGGCTCGACACCGAACTGGGCAGCCGTCTCCGACGACGAGATCGCGATGTCTGCGAGCTCGGTCGCGGTCGGGTCCGGGATGACGGCGCAGTCGCCGTAGACCAGCACCCGGTCGGTGAGGCACATGAGGAACACCGAGGACACGACCGAGACGCCGGGCGCGGTCTTGATGATCTCGAACGACGGCCGGATCGTGTGGGCCGTCGTGTGCTTGGCGCCCGAGACCATGCCGTGGGCGAGGCCGAGGTGGACCATCATCGTGCCGAAGTACGACACGTCCGTGACGATCTCGCGCGCCCGCTCGACGGTCATGCCCTTGTGCGCCCGCAGCCGTGCGTACTCGATCGCGAAGCGCTCGACGTATGCCTGGTCGGTGGGGGAGATCACGGTCGCGGCGCCGATGTCGAGCCCGAGCTCGGCGGCCCGGCGCCGGATCCGGGTCTCGTCGCCGAGGATCACGAGGTCGGCGATGCCGCGGGCCAGCACCGTCGACGCGGCGCGCAGGATGCGGTCGTCGTCGCCCTCGGGCAGAACCACCCGACGGCGGTCGGCGCGGGCGCGCTCGATGAGCTCGTACTCGAACATCAGCGGCGTGACCACAGGAGTGCGCGGCACGTCGAGCCGCGCGAGCAGCGCCTCGCCGTCGACGTTCTTCTCGAACAGCGCGAGCGCGGTGTCGATCTTGCGCGTCGACGTCGCGGTGACCGCGCCGCGCGTGCCGGCCGCGGCCCGCGCCGCCCGGAAGGTGCCGAGGCCGGTCGAGATGATCGGCACGCGCGGCTCGAGGGCGGAGATGAGGCGCGCCGACGCACCCTGCGGCACGTACCCGCCCGTGAGGATGAGGCCCGCGATCGTCGGGAACGCCGTCGCGGTCTGCACCGCCAGGAGGCCGAGCACGACGTCGGTGCGGTCGCCGGGCGTGATGACGACCGCGCCGTCGGTCAACCGGTCGAGCATGTGCTCGAAGGTCATGGCCCCGACGAGGACGTCGAGCGCCTCGCGTGCCATCAGGTCGGCGTCCCCGAGCAGGAGCTCGCCGCCGACGGACCGCCGCAGCTGCTCGACGGTCGGCGCCTGCAGGAACGGCTCCTCCGGGATGGACCACACGGGCAGGCCCTCGTCGACCGCGAGGCTCGGCAGGTCGACCGCGCCCGCGACATCGACCCACTCCGCCCGGTTCACCACGACGCCGACCGGCTGCGCGTGGTTGGCGTGCAGCTCGCCGACGCTGAGCCGCACGAGCGTGCGCACCTCGTCCGGTGTGCGCTCGCGGCCCGAGACCACGAGCAGCACCGGGGCGCCGAGGTTCGCCGCGACGCGCGCGTTGAACGCGAGCTCGGTCGCGCCCGAGACGTCGGTGTAGTCGGTCCCGACGACGACGACCGCGTCGCACTGCGCCGCGACCTCGTGGTACCGGGCCACGATGCGCGACAGCGCCGCCTCGGGGTCGGCGTGCACGTCCTCGTACGTGACGCCGACGGACTCCTCGTAGGACAGGCCCACACCGTCGTGCTCGAGCAGCATCTCGAGCACGTGGTCCCGCTGGGCCGGGGTCGCGTCGTCGTGCGGGCGCGAGGTCACGCGGGAGACGGCACGGAAGACGCCCACGCGCCGGACCTGGCGGACCAGCAGGTCGAGCACGCCGAGCGCGACGGCGGACTTGCCGGTCTCGCCCTCGGGCGAGGCGATGTAGATGCTGCGGGTCTTGCTGGTCGATGTCATGTGCTCACTCGTTGTCGCCGCCGGTGTCCTGCATTGTGTACTCCGGTCCGCCCGTGTCGGTACCTGTCTCACCGGCGTCGGGCCAGACCCAGTCGCGCACCTCGGGGATGTCCTCTCCGTGCTCGCGCGTCCAGGCGCGAGCACGGATCCGGGCGTCGACCATCTGCTGGCGGAGCACGGCCTGCTTCTGGCCCAGGTGCGGCACCCGGTCGATGACGTCGATGACCAGGTGGTACCGGTCCATGTCGTTGAGCATGAGCATGTCGAACGGTGTGGTCGTGGTGCCCTCCTCCTTGTACCCGCGGACGTGCAGGTGCGGGTGGCCCGTGCGTCGGTACGTGAGGCGGTGGATGAGCCACGGGTAGCCGTGGTAGGCGAAGATGAGCGGCTTGTTCGCGGTGAACAGGCCGTCGTACTGCGCGTCCGGTAGCCCGTGCGGGTGCTCGCGATCGTCCTGCAGCCGCATGAGGTCGACGACGTTGATCACGCGGACCTTGAGCTCGGGCAGCTCGCGGCGAAGGATGTCGGCCGCGGCGAGCACCTCGAGCGTCGGCACGTCGCCCGCGGCCGCGAGCACGACGTCGGGGTCCTCGCCCGGCACCTCGGTGCCCGCCCACTCCCAGATGCCGAGGCCGCGCGTGCAGTGCGCGACGGCCTCGTCCATCGACAGGAACTGGGGCGCGGGCTGCTTGCCGGCGACGACGACGTTCACGTACTGCCGGCTGCGCAGGCAGTGGTCGTACGTCGAGAGCAGCGTGTTGGCGTCCGGCGGCAGGTACACCCGGACGATCTCGGCCTTCTTGTTGACCACGTGGTCGATGAAGCCCGGGTCCTGGTGGCTGAACCCGTTGTGGTCCTGGCGCCACACGTGGCTGCTCAGCAGGTAGTTCAGGCTCGCGATGGGCCGCCGCCACGGGATGTGGTTGGTGACCTTGAGCCACTTGGCGTGCTGGTTGAACATCGAGTCGACGATGTGGATGAACGCTTCGTAGCTCGTCACGAGCCCGTGCCGCCCGGTGAGCAGGTAGCCCTCGAGCCAGCCCTGCACCTGGTGCTCGGAGAGCATCTCCATGACGCGGCCCGCCCGGGCGAGGTGCTCGTCGACCTCGGGTCCGATGAGCTCGGCGTTCCACTGTTTGTCGGTCGCGTCGTAGACCGCTTGCAGGCGGTTCGACGCCGTCTCGTCGGGGCCGAAGATGCGGAAGTTGTGCGGGTTGCGGCGGATCACGTCGGTGAGCCACGTGCCGAGCACGCGCGGTGCCTCGGCGACCGCGCCGCCCGGGCTCGGGACGTCGACCGCGTAGTCGCGGAAGTCCGGCAGGCGCAGGTCATGCAGGAGCAGGCCGCCGTTGGCGTGCGGGTTGTCGCTCATGCGCAGGGCGCCCGTAGGCGTGAGCGAGGTGATGTCCTCGAGGACCCGGCCGTCGTCGTCGAACAGCTCCTCCGGCCGGTACGAGCACAGCCAGCCCTCGAGCGTGCGCAGGTGTTCCTCGGTGTCGCGGGCGCTGGCGAGCGGCACCTGGTGCGCGCGCCACGACCCGGTGGTCTTGCGGCCGTCGATCTCGGCCGGCCCGGACCAGCCCTTGGGCGTGCGGAAGACGATCATGGGCCACCGCGGCCGCAACAGGTCGCCGTCGGCGGCGCGCGCCTTGATGGCGGCGATCTTGTCGAGCACCTCGTCGAGCAGCGCGGCGAACCGGCGGTGCACCTCGGCCGGGGGCTCGTCGGGGTCGTAGCCCCCGGTGAAGAAGTACGGCTCGTGTCCGTAGCCGACCATGAGGTCGCGCAGCTCGTCGGCAGGGATGCGGTCCAGGAGCGTCGGGTTGGCGATCTTGTAGCCGTTGAGGTGCAGGATCGGCAGCACGACGCCGTCCTGCGCGGGGTTGACGAACTTGTTCGAGTGCCAGCTCGTGGCGAGCGGCCCGGTCTCGGCCTCGCCGTCGCCGACGACGGCCGCCACCAGCAGGTCGGGGTTGTCGAACGCCGCGCCGTACGCGTGCGAGAGCGCGTAGCCGAGCTCGCCTCCCTCGTGGATCGAGCCGGGCGTCTCCGGGGCCACGTGCGACGGCACCCCGCCGGGGAACGAGAACTGCCGGAACAGGCGGCGCACGCCCTCGGCGTCCGGCGTGACGTCGGAGTAGACCTCCGAGTACGTGCCCTCCAGGTAGGCGCTCGCCACCAGGCCGGGGCCGCCGTGGCCGGGCCCGGTGATGTAGATCGTCGACTGCTCACGGGCCTTGATCGCGCGGCTCAGATGCGCGTACAGGAACGTCAGCCCCGGCGTCGTGCCCCAGTGCCCGAGCAGCCGCGGCTTGACGTGGTCCCGCGTGAGCGGCTCGCGCAGCAGCGGGTTGTCGAGCAGATAGATCTGCCCGACCGAGAGGTAGTTGGCGGCCCGCCACCACCGGTCGAGGCGCTCGAGCTCGTCCTGGGTCAGCTCGGCGATTCCGGCGGAGCGCCAGGCGGACGTGCTGGTGGTCGAGGTGGTGGTCATGGTCGTCATCGCGCGCTCCCGAGGGGATGGGGGACCGGGACCGCCGGGCCGTGGGCCCGGTGCGCCTTCATTCCACCGCAGTCGTCGCCGCGGCGCAGCACGACCTGCTGGTTGTCTCCAGTGACATCGATCTGGCAGGTCGTCAGGTGCCTCGGGCGTGTTCTCGCGGATTCCTTGGCCCTGTCCCGCGGCGGATACGGTGGTGGGGTGTCCAGCCCGGTGCCCGCCCGCAGGTCGTTCTGGGCGGTGGCCACCCAGCCCCGCATGATCGGCATCCTGCTCCTGCTCCTCCTCGCCGCCGCCGTGTGCGCGCGGCTCGGCGTCTGGCAGCTCGAGCGCGCGTACGAGCGGGCACAGCTCGCGGCCCAGCAGGAGGCCGCCGAGGCGCGGGCCGGAGGGCCGGCCGGCCTCGGGGAGCTGCTACCGCCGCAGACCGGGTTCCCCGGTGAGCTCGTCGGCCGAGAGATCTGGGCCACGGGCACCTACGAGCCCGAGGGGCAGATGCTTGTGACCGGCCGCTCGCTCGACGGCCGGGCGGGCTACCTGGTCCTGACGCCCCTGCGGGTGTCCGACGACGGGACGGGCGGCGCGTCGTGGGCGTCGCTGTCGGGCGAGCCCGTCGTTCCGGTCGTGCGCGGATGGGTCGAGTCCACGGACGACGCGCGGGGGCTCGCGGTGCCCGACGGCGAGGTCCGCGTGACGGGGTGGCTGCAGGCGTCGGAGTCGACCTCGGACGCGCCCGTCCCCGACAGCCCGGGCGGCCCACCCCTGACCGACTCGATCGCCACCGGCGCGCTGGTCAACACCTGGGGCGGCCCGATCTACTCGGGGTACGTGGTGCTCACGTCGTCCGACCCGGCGCAGGTGGCGCCGGCCGCCGGCGGGCCGGCGGCCCTGCCGCGGCCCGTCATCGAGGGCGGCTCGGGCGTGAACCTGCAGAACGTGTTCTACGCGCTGCAGTGGTGGGTCTTCGGTGTGTTCGCGTTCGTGCTGTGGGTGCGGCTCGTGCGGGACGAGATGAGCGGCGGCCGGCGGCGGGGGTCGCGCCGTGGCCGGGGCGCGGACGACGACCCGGTCGGTGCCGGGATCGCGGGCCTTCCCGGCTGATCCCACCATCCCTTCGAGGTCTCGATCCTTTCCGCTTTCCGGCTGTTTTCCGGAAGGGATCACGACCTCGAGGGGGAGGAAGCGACGACGCGCTCGCGCAGCTCGCGCGCGGCCCGGCCGGGGTAGGCGGCCTCGGTGAGCGCGCGCACGACGACGATGCGGCGCGCACCGGCGTCGAGCACCGCGTCGAGGCGATCGGCGTCGATGCCGCCGATCGCGAACCACGGTGTCTGCGGGTTCGTCGCGGCGACCTCGCGCAGCAGGTCGAGCCCGACGGCGGCGCGACCGGGCTTGGTCGGCGTCGCCCACAGCGGGCCGACGCAGAAGTAGTCGACGTCCGGGTCGGCGTCGGCCTCCGCGGCCTGCGCGGCCGAGTGGGTCGAGCGGCCCAGGACCGGTTCCGGTCCGAGCAAGGTGCGGACTCCCGCCACGGGCAGGTCGCGCTGGCCCATGTGGACGACGGGTGCGCCCGTGAGCCCCGCGACGTCGGCCCGGTCGTTGACCGCCCAGAGCGCGCCGTGCTCCGCCGCGACGCGCGCGACGAGCCCCTGCAGCTCGAGCTCGCGCGCGACGTCGAGCGTCTTGTCCCGCAGCTGCACGATGTCGACGCCGCCCGCGAGGACGGCGTGCAGGAAGTCCTCGAGGTCTCCGCGGTCCTCCCGCGCGTCGGTGCACAGGTATAGGCGGGCGTCGGCGAGACGGGCGCGCGGGTCGCCGGAGACGGCGGTGCCGAAGGGTGCAGTCGTGGTCACGGCCGCCAGCGTAACCAGCGGGTCGCTAGGGTGGGCCGTGCACGGGAGCCCCGCCGGGGGCTGAGAGGGCGCAGCGGCGCCGACCGTCGAACCTGATCTGGGTCATGCCAGCGAAGGGAGCGCACATGTCCATGTCGACGTCTTCGTTGACCTCGTCGACCTCGTCGACCTCGCCTGCCGGTTCGTCGGCCGACGTCGTCGTCGTCGGCGCCGGCATCGTCGGCGCGGCGGTGGCGTGGCGCGCCGCGCGCGCTGGGCTGCGGGTCACCGTCCTCGACCCGGCGCCGGGCGACGGGGCGACCCACGCGGCCGCCGGGATGCTCGCCCCGGTGAGCGAGACGTGGTTCGGAGAGGAGCCGGCGGTCCGGCTCGGTCTCGCCGGTCAGGCCGCGTGGCCGGCCTTCGCCGCCGAGCTCGCCGCCGAGCTCGGCGCCGAGACCGGGGCCGACGCCGGGCTGCGGGACACCGGGACGCTCGTCGTGGCCTACGACGCCGACGACGTCGCCCAGCTGCGGCGGTGGCTCGCGCTGCATTCCCGCTGGTCGCTCAAGTCGGGGGAGCTTGCCCTGGCTGAGGCCCGACGCCGCGAGCCGCTCCTCGGACCCCGGGTGAGCGGGGCGGCCTGGGTGCCGGGCGACCACGTCGCCGACCCGCGTGCGACCCACACGGCGCTGATGTCGGCGCTGGGAGCCCACCGCGCTGCCGCCGTCGTGCCCCGCGCAGCGGTGCGGCTCGTCCGCGACGGGCGGGGCGCCGTCGTCGGGGTGACCGACGACGCGGGCGAGACGCGCCGGGCCGGCGCCGTCGTGCTCGCGACGGGATGGCGTGCCGCCGACCTCGTGGCCGACCTGCCGGTCGCCGTGCCCGTGCGGCCCGTCCGCGGCCAGACGCTGCGCCTCGACGCCGGCCCGGACGTGGCGCCGACGCACATGGTGCGCGGGCTGGTGCAGGGGCGTCCCGTCTACGTGGTGCCGCGCGCGCCCGGGACCGGTCGCGGCCCCGGTACGACCGCCGACCACCGCGAGATCGTCGTCGGCGCCACGAGCGAGGAGGGTCCCGACGACCGGCGCGCGACGGCCGGCGGCGTGTTCGCGCTGCTGCGTGACGCCCGCGCGCTGCTGCCCGGGCTCGACGAGTCCGCGCTCGTCGAGGCGACCCTGCGGGCGCGGCCCGGCACGCCCGACAACCTGCCGCTCGTCGGCCCGACCGAGGTGCCCGGCCTGCACCTGGCTGCCGGGCACCACCGCAACGGGGTGCTCCTGGCTCCGATCACGGCCGACGCCGTGGTCGCCGGGCTGGAGGGCGGCGACGTGCCGCCCGCGCTCGCCGTCGCCGACCCGCGGCGCTTCCGTCCCGCGCCCGTGCCCGTCCACGACACCCCGAACCACCCTGCGAGGAGCCTGACATGACCACACCCACCCAGCGCGCGACCGCGCTGGTCAACGGGGAGCCGTTCGAGCTCGCCGCGGACCTCACGATCGACCGCCTCGTCGCCGAGCTGGTCCCAGGGTGCGTCGTCGACGGCGCACCGCGGGGCGTGGCCGTGGCGATCGACGACACCGTCGTGCCGCGCAGTCGCTGGGCCGCGACGACCGTGCGGCCCGGCGCCCGCGTCGAGGTCGTCACCGCGGTGCAGGGCGGGTGACGGCTGTGACGCTCACGATCGCAGGCGTCGAGCTCTCCTCGCGGCTCGTCATGGGGACGGGCGGCGCGCCCAGCCTCATGGCGCTCGAGGGCGCACTCGTCGCGTCCGGGACCGAGCTGACGACCGTCGCGATGCGCCGCGTCGCCCTGCCCCGACCGGGCGCGCCCACCGACGACGGTTCGGTCTGGGGGCTGCTGGCGCGCCTCGGCATCCGGGCGCTGCCCAACACCGCCGGCTGCTTCTCAGCGCGCGAGGCGGTCCTGACGGCCCAGCTCGCACGCGAGGCGTGCGGCACCGACTGGGTCAAGCTCGAGGTCATCGCCGACGACGTGACGCTCCTGCCCGACCCGATCGGGCTGCTCGAGGCTGCCGAGGCGCTCGTGCGGGACGGGTTCGTCGTCCTGCCCTACACCAACGACGACCCGATCCTCGCCCGCCGCCTCGAGGACGTCGGGTGCGCCGCCGTCATGCCGCTCGGTGCGCCCATCGGGTCGGGGCTGGGAATCCTCAACCCGCGCAACATCGAGGCGATCGCGTCCGAGGCGCGAGTGCCGGTCATCCTTGACGCCGGCATCGGGACGGCGTCCGACGCCGCGCAGGCCATGGAGCTCGGGTGCGACGGCGTGCTGCTCGCGACCGCCGTGACCCGGGCGGCCGACCCGGTGCGGATGGCGCAAGCGATGCGGCTGGCCGTCGAGGCGGGCCACGACGCACGCCACGCCGGGCGCATCCCGCGCCGCGAGCAGGCGCTCGCGTCCTCGTCGCCGGACGGCCGGATGGGCGTGGGGGACCGGCCGGGCAGCAACCTCGACCTGGCGCTGTAGGGGTTTGGGCAACGTGCGTGCTTGTTCTTCCCTCAAACCGGTCNAGGCGCTCGCGTCCTCGTCGCCGGACGGCCGGATGGGCGTGGGGGACCGGCCGGGCAGCAACCTCGACCTGGCGCTGTAGGGGTTTGGGCAACGTGCGTGCTTGTTCTTCCCTCAAACCGGTCGTTTGAGGGAAGAACAAGCACGCACGTTGAATGCCTGTGGATGACGACGGCGGGGTGAGTCGCAGCTCTGGTCTCCTGGCGGCGTGCCCCGACGCGCCCGACCCGTCCCGCCCGCGGTCCTGCGCGCCGCCCGTCGGCAGGAGGGCCTGATCACGATGCGTCAAAGCCTCGAGCACGGCATGACCGCCCGGCAGGTGACGGGACTGGCCGAGCGCAAGGACTGGGAACGCGTGGCACACGGCGTCTACGACACCGGTACGGTCCGGCCACAGACGACGTCGGCCGCCTACGACCACAGGCGACGCCGAACCGCGCTGCTCGGGCCCTTCGCGCACCCGGGGGCCGCGGCCGTCGGCGTCAGCGCGCTGGTGCTGCACGGGGTCCAAGGCGCTCCGATCGAGTTTGCACCCGAGGTCGCGGCCACCAAGGCCCAGCCGCGCCGCGGGGGCGGACCGGTACGCGTACGGAGGCTCTTGGTGCCCGAGCCCGAGACGGTCGACGGGGTCCTCTGCGCGCCGGTCGTGGACGCGTTCGCGCTCGCGGTGCCGGCGCTCGGCCGGTTCGACGCGGTCGCGATGATCGACTCGGCGCGCCACCAGGGTCTGCTGACCGCCGACGACGTGGCCCGTGCGCAGAACGCGACGACCGGTCGACGCGGGACACGGCGCAGCTGGGCGTGGTGGGACGATTCCGACCCGCGGGCAGAGTCGCCGGCCGAGTCGTGGGCGCGCGTCGCCTGCGCAGACCGCGGCTGCCCGCCGGACGCGCTCCAGCTGTGGATCGTGAACCGGCGCGGCGAGCGGCTCGCACGTGTGGACCTGGCATGGGCGTTGCCGCGCGGCGGCGTGCTGCTCGTCGAGATCGACGGCCACGAGGTGCACAGCCGGCCCGAAGCGCTGCTCGGCGACCGGCGCCGGCAGAACCGGATCGACACCGTGAGCACGGTGCTGCGCCGGTTCAGCGGCACGGAGGCGCGCGACGGCACGGCGGCCGCCGAGGTCCGCCGCGTCCTGACGGCCGCCGCGTGGACTCCGCGACCCCTGCCCGACGACGTCACGTACTGCATCGAGCGTGCTGGTTTTGTCCCCAAACCGTGGCTATGACGAAAGTTCGAGCACGCTCGTTGCCAGGTCAGTACATGGGGACCGAGGGGTCGACGTCGCGGGACCATGCCGCGATGCCGCCTGCTACCTCGCGGGCGTCGAGGCCGTCGTCGCGCAGGACTGCCGCGACGCGGGCGGCGCGCGGCCCAGCCTTGCACAGCACGTGGACCGGCCGGCCGGACGCTCGCCGCGCGACGTCGGCGACGGCATCGGTGCGCCCTGGGCCGAGGAACGCGCCCGAGGGGACGACGTGCGCGCCGTCGAGGCCGGCGACCGCTAGCTCCCATGGCTCGCGCACGTCGAGCACGAACGGCGCGGGTGCCTGGCCCGCGCCCGCCGCGGCGCGCAGATCGGCGAGCTCGCGCGGTGTGGTGGTCGACGCCGGCGCGCCGCTCGTAAGGGTGATGCCGCAGAACGTCGCGTACGCGGCGTCGTCGGCGAGCTGCGTGACGGGGGAGCGCGTCGGGTCCCGGCGCACCGTGAGGTGGTGCCAGGTGAGCTCGAGCGCGTCGTACACGGCCAGACGCCCGAGCAGCGTACGGCCCGCGCCGGTGATCAGCTTGACCGCTTCGGTCGCCATGACCGACCCGATCGTGCCGCACAGCGCGCCGAGGACGCCGCCCGTGGCGCAGTCGGGTGCGAGCGCGGGCGGCGGCGGCTCGGGGAACACGTCACGGTAGGTCACGCCCTCGACGTCCGCGGGCGGAGCGGCCCAGAAGGTCGAGACCTGGCCCTGGAAGCGGTAGATCCCTCCCCACACGACCGGGACCCCGGCGAGCTCGGCCGCGTCCGAAACGAGGTAGCGGGTGGCGAAGTTGTCCGAGCCGTCGAGCACGACGTCATAGCCGGCCAGGACGTCGAGCGCGTTGCCGGACGTCAGGCGCTCGCGGTGCTCGACGACGCGCACGTGCGGGTTGAGGTCGGCGAGTGCCGCCGCGGCCGATGCGGTCTTGGGCGTACCGACGTCGCGGGTGCCGTGCAGGACCTGGCGCTGCAGGTTGGACCTGTCGACGACGTCGTCGTCCACGATGCCGACCACCCCGACGCCGGCCGCGGCCAGGTAGAGCAACGCTGGGCTGCCGAGGCCCCCGGCCCCGACCACGAGCACCCGCGCCGCCGCCAGCCTCCGCTGGCCCACCACACCGACGCCCGGCAGCGACACGTGCCGTGCATACCGAACCAGCTCGTCGGGCCCGAGCTCCGGCCCGGGCTCGACGAGCGGCGGCAGCTGGGGCGAGTCGGCGGTCGTCCGGGTCACCCGACGAGGATAGGCCGCGACGACGCGCGCACAGCGAGGTGTCCGACGAGGTGGGGTCTGGCGGGTAGCTGTTCGCGAGAGCAGAGCGAGCCTGCGAGCGATTCATTCGAGCGAGCAGCTACCCGCCAGACCCCACCGGAAGCGACTACTCGTGCTGCCAGCTGTGCCACAGCCGCGCATAGTCCCCGTCCGCCGCCACGAGCTCGTCGTGCGGCCCGATCTCGGTGATCAGCCCGCCGTCGACGACGGCGACGCGGTCGGCGTCGTGCGCGGTGTGCAGCCGGTGCGCGATCGCCACGACCGTGCGGCCTGTGAGCACCGCGTTGAGCGACCGCTCGAGGTGCCGCGCGGCACGCGGGTCGAGCAGGGACGTCGCCTCGTCGAGCACGAGCGTGTGCGGGTCGAGCAGCACGAGCCGTGCGAGCGCGATCTGCTGAGCCTGGGCCGGGGTGAGTGCGTGCCCGCCCGATCCGACCTCGGTCTCGAGCCCGTCCGGCAGCGCCGATGCCCACTCCCGGGCGTCGACGGCGCCGAGCGCCCCCCACAGCGCCTCGTCCGATGCCGAGGTGTCCGCGAGCCGTAGGTTCTCGGCCAGCGTGCCCACGAACACGTGGTGCTCCTGTGTCACGAGAGCGACGTGCTGGCGCAGGTCCTCGAGCGGCAGCTCGACGAGCGGCACGCCGCCCACCGTGACCGAGCCGCCCGTGGGCGGGTGGATGCCCGCCAGCATGCGGCCGAGCGTCGACTTGCCCGCACCCGACGGCCCGACGACGGCGAGCCGCTCGCCGGGGCGCAGGTCGAGGTCGATGCCGTGCAGCACGTCGTGACCTTCGCGGTACGCGTAGCGCACGGCGTGCCCGCGCACCTCGTCCGACGCCGGCACGTCCGTGCCCGCCTGTCGGTCGGGACCGACGAGCCCGACGCCGACGACACGCGCGAGCGCGACAGCGGCGACCTGGAGCTCGTCGAGCCAGAACACGAGGTCGAACACCGGCCCGCCGAGCTGGTGCGCGTAGAGCGCGATCGTCGCGACCGTGCCGACCGTCGTCAGCTCCTGCGACACGAGCCATCCGCCCCACAGCACGATGACGATGGGCGCGCACCATACTGCGGCGTCGAGCGACGGGATGAGCCGCAGCCGCAGGGCGAGCGTGTACTTCTCGGCCTCGAACGTCTCGCTGAGGTCGCGGCGCAGGCGACCGCGGACCTTGGCACCGAGGTGCAGCGCGTCGGTCGTGCGCGCGCCCTCGACGGCCTCGGTGATGGTGCCGTTGACCGTCGCGTACGCGGCCGACTCGCGCAGGTAGCCCGGCGTTGCGCGCTTGAGGTACCACCGTGTCGCGACCCAGATGAGCGGCACGCCCGACAGCAGGCCGATCGCGACGAGCGGGTCGGTCAGGAGCGACGCGACGACCGTCAGCAGGATCGTCACGATGCACACCAGCACGCGCGGCACACCGAACCGCACCGCGTGCTGGAGCTTGTTGACGTCGTTCGTCGTCCGCGCGACGAGGTCGCCCGTCCCGGCCTTCTCGACCACGGACAGCGGCAGCCTGGTCACCGCGTTCATGAACTCCTCGCGGAGCTCGGCGAACACCTCTTCGCCGAACACCATCGAGACCTTCTGCGCGAACCTCGTGACGACGGCCTGCGCGACGACCGCCCCGACCAGCACGAGCGCGAGCGTGTTGACATAGCCCAGCGTGGTGCCCGTTGCGACCTCGTCGATGATCCGCCCGAGCAGGAAGGGGCCCGCGAGGCCCGCCACGGCGGCGACCGTGTGCAGACCCGCGATCGCGCCGAGCGCGCGACGGTGGCGGCGGAACAGCCGGCGCACCGTGCGGTTGACCTCGGCGCGGTCCGCGATAGGCAGCAGGTTCGCGCCCGCTGCGGGCGGCGCTGCGGTGGTGCTCATCGCGCGGCTCCTTCCAGCTCGTCGGTGATGTCGTCCGTGGTGTCGTCTGCCGTGTCGTCTGCCGTGTCGTCGCTGCCGTCCTCGGCCATGCTGCGCCCGACGACGGCGCGGTAGCGGGCGCCGACGTCGTCGCCGCGCTCGAGGAGCTCGGCGTGCGTCCCCGACGCCGCGACGCGCGCGCCGTCGTCGAGCAGCACGACCTCGTCGAGGTGGTCGAGCACGAGCGGGCTCGCCGTGACGACGAGGGTCGTCCGCCCGCGCCGCACGGTGGCGACGCGCTCGGCGATGCGCGCCTCGGTGTGCGCGTCGACCGCGCTCGTCGGCTCGACGAGGACGAGGATCTCGGGCTCGGTGAGCAGGGCCCGCGCGAGCGCGACGCGCTGGCGCTGACCTCCCGACAGCGACCGGCCCTTCTCGGGAAGCTCGCCCGTGAGGCCGCCCGGCACGCTGTCGAGGACGTCGTGCGCGTCGGCCGCGAACAGCGCGCCCAGGAGGTCGGCCTCGGTCGCGCGACCACGGGCGTCGAGCTCCTCGCCGAGGATGCCCGAGAAGAGGTGCGGAGTGGCCTCCGAGACGACGACGCGGTGACGCAGCGTCTCCTTGTCGAGCTCCGCGAGCAGCACCCCGCCCAGGCGGACGGGCGTGCCGGTCTCGGCCTCGTCGTCGAACCGGCCCAGGCGCACGGCGACGCGCGCCGACGCGTCCGGCTCGGGAGAGACCAGGCCGACGACACGGCCCGGGCGCAGCACGAGGCCGCTCGACTCGTCGACGAGCTCCGAGCCCTCCGGGGGCAGGTTCTGGGGCGAGGTGGCCTGCGGCGTCGCCTCGGCGACCTCCAGGACGCCGATGATCTTGCGCGAGGACACCACGGCCCGGATGACCATCTGCAGCATCTGCGTCGCCATCTGCACGGGCCACGACAAGAACGCCGCGTACCCGTAGTAGGCGACGAGCTGTCCGCTCGTGATGTCGCCCACGACGGCGGCACGCGCGCCGAGCCACAGCACGAGCACCACGAGCAGGCCCGGCAGGAGCACCTGCAGGCCGTCGAGCACCGACTGCAGCACCGCCACGCGCACACCCTGGCGGCGGACCTCCTGGGACTGGCGCGCGTAGCGGCCCGCGAACACGTCCTCGCCACCGATGCCGCGCAGGATCCGCAGGCCGGACACCGTGTCCGAGCCGAGCGCGGTGAGGCGGCCCGTGGCCTCGCGGTGGGCGCCCTGACGCGACTGGAGCGGCTTGACGAGCAGCGCCAGGACGCCCCCGACCACGGGGATGCCGAAGGTGAGCACCAGGCCGAGTGTGAGGTCCTGCGACAGCACGATGGCCGCGACGACGACGTAGGCGATCACGCCGCCCGTGAAGCGGCCTGCCATGGCGAACATGTCGCCGACGCGCAGCGCGTCGTTGGCGACCGCGGCGACGACCTCGCCCGTGGGCAGGCGGCGCGTGATGGCGTGGCCCGCACGCGACGCCTTGTCGCCGACGAGCTGCGCGAACGCGAACGCGGCGCGCAGCCAGTTCTCGACGTCCCAGATGTGGCTGAAGACGCCGGAGACCACGGTGACGGCGGCGGCGAGCAGCATGAGCCCGCACCAGACCAGCAGCTCGCGTCCGAACCCGTGGGCGAGGCCTTCGTCGATCGCCAGGCCCAGCAGCAGGGGTGCCGCGGCCGACGCGAGCATCGTGACGATGCCGACGAGGAGCGACTTCGCGAGCACGTCACGCTGGCGCCACACCTGCCAGGTCAGCAGGCGTGCCGGGGACGTCAGCGGAGGGCTGCCCGTGTCGGGCAGGGGAAGGGGTCGCACGATCATCCAGCGTAGGCAGCGCCACCGACACCGAGCACTCGTTTTTCCTCACCTAACATTGCTGGGGTGACGTCCCCGCAGCAGTCCGCCCCCACGCCGACCTCCGACCAGGCCGCGACAGCGATCCGCAAGGCCCGCGGCGCGCTGTCCCGCTACCGGTTCCTGGCGATCCTCACGGGCGTGATGCTGCTGGTCCTGTGCGTCGAGCTGTTCTTCAAGTACGTCGTCCCGGTCGACGTCGTCGTCGACTACATGGGCTGGGTCCCGTTCGCGCACGGGTGGATCTACGTCGTCTACCTCGTCACCGTGCTCGACCTGTGGGCCAAGATGCGCTGGGGCTTCGGGCGACTGGCGACCATGGTCTTCGCCGGCGTGGTCCCGGTCATGTCGTTCGTCCTGGAGAAGAAGGTCCACCGGGAGGCCGACGCCAAGCTGGGCGCCCTCGCCGAGCGGTACGCCGTCCACGGCTGACCGACCTCCTCGGCCGCCCGGCCGCGGCGTCGAGGTGACCGACGCGACGTCGTGACCGCCGTCGGGCCGCGACTATCCTTGACGGGTGACGTCAGCCGCCACCGCCACCCCCTCGTCAGCCTCGACGCCCCGCCCGGTCCTCGTCGTCGACTTCGGCGCGCAGTACGCCCAGCTCATCGCGCGACGCGTGCGCGAGGCCAAGGTCTACTCCGAGATCGTGCCGCACACCTGGTCCGTCGAGCAGATGCTCGCCAGGGACCCGGCCGCGATCATCCTGTCCGGTGGCCCGTCGTCCGTCTATGCCACGGGGGCGCCGTTCGTCGACCCGGCGCTGTTCGACGCCGGCGTGCCGGTCATGGGCATCTGCTACGGCTTCCAGGCGATGGCCAAGGCGCTCGGCGGCGAGGTCGCCCAGACCGGGCTGCGCGAGTACGGCGGCACCGAGGTCGAGGTGTGCTCGGCCGGCGTCCTGCTCGCCGACACCCCGGACCACCAGACGACGTGGATGAGCCACGGCGACGCCGTGCACGCCGCCCCCGAGGGCTTCGAGGTGCTCGCGACGTCGGCCGGTTCGCCCGTCGCGGCGTTCGAGGACACCGAGCGTCGCCTGTTCGGCGTGCAGTGGCACCCCGAGGTGAAGCACTCCGCGCACGGCCAGACCGTGCTCGAGCACTTCCTGTACACCGGTGCGGGGCTCGCACCCGACTGGACCCCCGGCAACGTCATCGCCGACCAGGTCGAGGCCATCCGCAAGCAGGTCGGCGACGCGCGCGTCATCTGCGGACTGTCGGGCGGCGTCGACTCCTCGGTCGCGGCCGCGCTGGTCCAGAAGGCCGTCGGCGACCAGCTCACGTGCGTCTTCGTCGACCACGGCCTGCTGCGCGAGGGCGAGGTCGAGCAGGTCGAGCGCGACTTCGTCGCCGCGACCGGCGTCAACCTCGTCGTGCGCGACGAGCGCAAGCGGTTCCTCGACGCGCTCGCCGGGCACAGCGACCCCGAGACCAAGCGCAAGATCATCGGACGCGAGTTCATCCGCGTCTTCGAGGACGCCGCGCGCGACGTCGTCGCCGTCGCCGGCGCCCACGGCGAGGAGGTCAAGTTCCTCGTCCAGGGCACGCTCTACCCGGACGTCGTCGAGTCCGGCGGGGGTGAGGGCGCGGCCAACATCAAGTCGCACCACAACGTGGGCGGCCTGCCCGACGACCTGCAGTTCGAGCTCGTCGAGCCGCTGCGCACGCTGTTCAAGGACGAGGTGCGTGCCGTCGGTCTCGAGCTCGGCGTGCCGGAGCCCATCGTGTGGCGCCAGCCGTTCCCGGGCCCGGGCCTGGGGATCCGCATCGTCGGCGAGGTCACGGGCGAGCGCCTCGAGATCCTGCGCAAGGCCGACGCCATCGCGCGCGAGGAGCTGACCAAGGCCGGCCTCGACCGCGACATCTGGCAGTGCCCTGTGGTGCTGCTCGCCGACGTCCGCTCGGTGGGCGTCCAGGGCGACGGCCGCACGTACGGTCACCCGATCGTGCTGCGGCCCGTGTCGTCCGAGGACGCCATGACCGCGGACTGGACGCGCCTGCCCTACGACGTGCTGTCCGTGATCTCGACCCGGATCACAAACGAGGTGAACGACGTCAACCGGGTGGTGCTCGACGTGACGAGCAAGCCCCCGGGCACCATCGAGTGGGAGTGATCGTCGCGGCCTGCGGGCAGGGCGGCACCTAGCCTGCGGCGGTCGAGGGCCCGGGCGCCTCGTCGGCGTGCTCGAGCTCGCCCGCGAGGAAACGGACGGGGCCGCGGTCGGCGATGTCGACACCGATCCGGCGGACGCCGAGCGTCGCCGGGCTCTCGATCTCGAGCACGGTGCCCGTCGCCCCGGCGAGCTCCGCGACGTCACGGCTGCCCCTGACCCGCACCGGGTCGCCGACGTGGAAGGCCCGGTGGATCACTCGGGGCGTCCAGGCATCGCCCTCACGCTCTGTCGTGTTCATGGCTCAAACCTCCGGGTCTGCCGGACAGCGTGTGGAGTCCTGTACGCAGCCTCTGTCACAGACCTCAACGCTCGGCCGAAGAACCTCGAGGGGTGCTCAAGGTGTTCTTGACAGGTTCTTCACGTTCTTGACGTTCCCGACCCGTGGGTGCGGCCCCGGTCCCGATGCTCAGCGCACGAGCGCGACGGCGCGCCGGTAGGCCTCCTCGACCTCGGCCAGGACGTTCGGCCACGACATCGGCAGCTCGGCGCTGCGGTTGTGCGCGATGATGCGGTCGAGCAGCTCCGGCTCGGTGACGAGCCGCACGAGCGCGTCCGCGATCCCCGCGTCGTCGTCGGCGAGCAGCGCGTCGCGGCCGTGCTCGAGCCGCTCGGCGACGCCCGACTGCGACCGGCTCACGACGGCGAGTCCTGCGGCCTGCGCCTCGAGCGCGGCGATCCCGAACGCATCCTTCACGGCCGGGGCCACGAACACGTCGGCGCGCATGTAGAGGCGCTGCAGCTCGACGGGCGTCAGCCGCCCGACGAGCCGGAAGACGTCGGAGAGACCCTGCTCTCGCACGAACCGCCGCGCCTGGGCGAGCTGCGGGCCGTCACCGCCGATCGTCGCGACGAGCCCGCCGGGAGCGCGGCGCGCCGCGTCGGCGATCGCCTCGAGCATGGGCAGGACGCGCTTGCGCGGTGCGAACCGCGTCGCCGCGACGACGTGCACCTGCTTGCCCTCGGCGCGCTCGCCGCGCTCGGTCCGCGGTAACCGCCACGCCTCGACGTCGATCCCGTTCCCGAGCACCGAGACGCGATCGTCGACCGTCGCGGCGTCGAGGCCCGACGCCGCGAGGATGCGCCGCAACGGAGCTGCGGTCAGCTCGCTCACGGCCGACCACTGCACGGGCCACCGCGACCAGTGCGCCACCCGGTCGAGCGCCTCGAACGCCAGCGCCCACCGGCCCCACACGCTGTGCACCGTCAGCACGGCCGGCAGCCCGAGGCGGGTCACCGGGCGCAGGGCCAGCTGCGCGGACGGCGCGAGGACGCCCATGTGAAGGTGCACGACGTCGGGGCGCCGCCCTGCCGCGTCGAGCTCTCGTAGGCGCGCGACCACGTGGGACGTCGAGCGGGGATGGATGGGTGCCCGGAAGGGGATCCGGGCCGCGATGCGGTGCACCGTGACGCCGTTGTCGCCGGTCTCGGTACGTACGCCTGGACCGTGGTGGTCCAGGGTCGTGTTGATCACCTCGACGTCGTGGCCCGCGTCAGCCTGACGGCCCGCGAGCCGTGCAACCTGGGTCTCGATGCCGCCCAGCTGGGGCAGGTACGAGTCGGTCACGTGGGTGATGCGCACCGGGTCATCCTCCCACGGGGCAGGGCCGCTCACCTGCGTGTTCGTGGTGACGGCGCAGGCGGTCGGGGCTACGGTGGCAGGAGCGGCACCCCAGCAGCACGTGGAGCGTCCCTGCGGAGGAAGGGTCACCATGTCGAGCACAGTCACCGTCGGTCCCGCCAAGGGTGTGCGAGGAATCGGGCTGTTCACGCTCGTGGCGGGGCTCGTGATGATCATCGTCGGCGCCCTGGTGTGGGTCCTCGTGGCCACGCAGCTCGCCGCCGAGAACGTCACGGTGTCCGACGACGCGGCCTGGGACTGGGTTCGCGGCCAGCGCGTCGTCGGGCCGCTCACCGCGTACGCGCAGGCCGAGGTCATCGAGCAGCACGCTCTCGAGGCGTCCGGCGGGCTCACCTACGCGGAGCTGGGCCAGGACGACCCGCTCCGGGCGACCGTGATGAACGCGTCGTTCCTGCGGGCATCGCTGTTCACCTCGGTCGTCGCGTTCGGCCTGAGCGCCCTGGTGATCGGCCTGGGCATCGTGCTCGCCCTGGTCGGCACCGCGCTGCGGGGCCTGGCCGGCGGACCTGAGGTCGCGATCACGACGCCGGGCCTCACGTCGGCGGGCGAGCTGTCCATCCCCGGTCGGCACGCCGAGCCGGCACGACCGCAGCCCGAGCCCGAGCCCCGCCCTGAGCCCCGCCCTGAGCCCCGCCCGGCGCCGACCGAGCCGGCGCGGCGGTCGACGACGCGGCCCCCGGCCGAGGCCCCGCCGGTGCGGCCCGGCCAGGAGCACACGACGCCCCTTCCGTACGGGCCGCCGCCGGGGGAGCCGCCGCTCGGCCAGGAGCCGCTCGTGGAACCGCCGCCCCCGGAGCACCGCGAGGCTAGGCCCGGGTCTCGTCCCGGCGACGACGCGCCGCGCTGAGGAGCGATCCCAGGACGAGCAGCGCGCCGGCCGCGCCGAGCAGCAGGATCGCGCCCAGCTCGACGTCGATCCGGGCGCCCGCCGACTGTGCGAGCAGCCCGACGCCGACCGCGACGACGAGGAAGCCCCACACGATCGTGCCGGTGCGCGGCCCGGAGCGGACCAGGGGCCGCTGCGGCGTGGGCTGACGCTGCGGCGCGGCCGGCTCGTCCCGGTGGGGCTCCTCGAAGACGGCGAGCGGGTCTCGCGGCGACGCCTCGGTGGCCGGGATCTCGGGCGTCGAGGACTCGAGCGACGAGGACTCGTGCAGCCGTTGCGTCTGGCCGGCCACGTGCAGGGCCTGGGTGTCGTCCGTCACGTGCAGCGGCTGGGTGTTCTTCTCGTCGGTCATCGGTTCTCCCTGATGGTGATGTCGCCGGCGCGGCCGTCGATCTCGAGCAGCAGCTGGGCTCCGCCCAGCTCCTCGACCTCCGCTGTGCTGAAGCGTGCGGGGTCGGCCATCACGCCCGCGGTGTTCCGGTGCTCGCCGTCGGCGCTCCACGCCATGTTCCCGGCGACCATCCGCACGTCGGCCGCCACGGCGGCGTCGTCCGGGATGACGATCGTCATCGCACCGGCCGCCATCGAGATGGGCACCGTGATCGGGTCGCCCGCCTCGACGTCGGACAGGTCGAGCTGGGTGAGGTCGATCGTCGCGGCCCCGAACTGGACGTGCACGCCGTCGGTCGCCTCGGCGACGGTGTCGAGCGTGATGACCCCACCCGAGACCACGGACGCCCCGGGCGGTGCCTCCCAGACGAAGTCCTGCCGCTCGTCCGCGAAGGGCCAGAACGCGAGGGCGGCGATCACGCCGAGCACGCCGAGGGCCGTGAGCCCGCCGCCGCGACGCCCGCGCAGGCCGGAAGCGACGATCCCCGCGCCGAAGATGACGACGGCCGCTCCGAGCCACGCACCCCAGAACGACATCCCGAGGTCACCTGACCGGTCCACGACGAGCAGCAGCGCGCCTGCGAGCAGGACCAGCCCCATCACGACGCCGAACGTCCGTGCGCCCGGTCCAGGGGTCCGGGGCCGCCGCTCCGGGGCCGGCGGTACCGGCGGGGCCGGTGGAGCCGTCGACGACGACGGCGCGACATACGGCGTGTACGGTGCGTCCGTCGCGGAGGAGTAGTTCTCGGCCACGTAGGGCGCGGGCGGCGCCGGGGTGAACGGCTGTGTCGCCGGCACGGACTCGGACGCGTAGGACGCCGCCTGCCCACCGGGCGCCGCGGGCTGTGCGTAGGGAGCGGCCGGCGCGGCGACGCCCGCCCTCGCGCGTTCGCGGCGGTCGCGGCGGTCGCGGACGAGCTTGACCACGAGGACCACGACGCCGACCCAGACGGCGATCCACAGCAGGGCCTCGACCCAGCCGAAGAAGCCGCCCCACCACGACCACGGACCGTCGCTCCAGGCGAACCCGACCACCAGCGTCACGGCTGCGCCGAGGAGCGCCACATCGAAGTGGCTGCGCGTCGCCTCCTGCAGGTGGATGCGCCCGTCGCGGCGCTCGGGCAGCAGCGCCCACGCGAGCGCGTAGACGACGAAGCCGGCCCCGGTGAGGAAGAAGCTCAGGATGAGCAGGCCGCGCACGAGCAGCGGGTCCAGGCCGAACCTCTCGGCCACACCCGCGGCCACGCCGCCGACCCAGCGGTCGTCGGAGCGCACGATCCCGATCCGGCGGATCGAGTCGAAGAAGCCGCCGCGCGGCGCCTGCGAGCCGGGCGTCGGGGGAACCTCGCCCGCGCCAGGGGCGGTCCCGGGGTCGTGACCGGGCATGTCCGGCCGGGGAGTCTCGTCGGTGCTCATGCCTCCATGCTGGTCCTGCGGTGGCGTCAGGGACATCGGGTGCTGCCCTGAACCGACCCTGAGAGCCCGGGTCGGCCACCCTGAAACCTCGCCCGAGAGCACCCCGGACAGGTCCCGACGTGCCACGATCGGGGGGTGACCACCGACCACCCCGTGCGACTCCCGCTGCGCCGGCCCAGCGAGGGTCGGTGGCTCGGCGGCGTCGCCGCGGGCCTTGCGGCCCACCTCGGCCTGCCCGTGGCGGCGGTGCGGGGCGTCTTCGCGCTGCTCGCGCTCGCGGGCGGTGCGGGTGCCGTCGCCTACGTCTTCTGGTGGGTCACGGTGCCGTCGGGCGACCCGAGGCAGGCGGCCGCCGACACCGGCCCGGCCGCGCTGCAGCGCCTCGCGCCCCGGCTCCGGCTCGCCGGGTCCGTGACGCAGCTGCAGACGCGAGACATCGCCGTGGGCGTCGCGCTGCTCGGCGGCGCCGCGCTGCTCGTGGCGGTGCGCGCCGGCTGGGACGTGCAGACCTCCTGGGTCCTGCCCGTGCTCATCGCCCTGGGCGGGTTCGCGCTCGCCTGGAGCCAGCTCGACGCCGCGCAGCGGGACCGGTGGGTCGGGCGCGCCGGTGGCGCCGCTGACCGCCGCTCCGCCGTGCTGCTACGGCTTGCAGGCGGGCTCGTCCTGGTGATGGCAGGCGTCCTGCTGCTGCTCGCGCAGGGCACCCCCGCGCACGTCATGGTCCAGGTCGCCCTCGCGTCGCTCGCGGTGCTGGCGGGGTTCGCACTCGTGCTCGCGCCCTGGTGGCTGCGCATGGTCCGCGAGCTCGGCGACGAGCGTGCGGCGCGCGCCCGCGAGGCCGAGCGTGCCGACATCGCTGCCCACCTGCACGACTCCGTGCTCCAGACCCTCGCGCTCATCCGGACCCGCGCCGGCGACGCCGACGAGGTCGCGCGGATGGCCCGCGCCCAGGAGCGCGAGCTGCGCGAGTGGCTCTACGACGACCGCACCGCCCCGGGCACGTCGGTCGCGGCCGACCTGCGCGCGCTCGTCGCGGAGGTCGAGGACGGGCGCGCGGCCGTGATCGACCTCGTCGTCGTGGGCGACTGCGTGCCGACCGAGGCGACCACGGGCCTCCTCAAGGCCACGCGTGAGGCGCTCGTCAACGCCGTCGTGCACGGACGGCCGCCCGTCACCGTGTACCTGGAGGTGACCGACGCCGCCGCGGAGGTGTTCGTCCGTGACCGCGGCGACGGGTTCGACATGGACGACATCGCGCCCGACCGGTTCGGCGTGCGCGAGTCGATCTGCGGGCGCATGCGCCGCCGCGGTGGCACCGCCGAGGTCACGAGCCGCCCGGACTGGGGGACCGAGGTGCACCTGCGCATGCCGCGCGACGCCGAGCCGGCCCCGGACACGCCCGCCGACGCGAACCTACCCGCGCCCACCGACCGCGACGAAGGAGCCCGCACGTGACCCCGACCCCGACGCTGCCCGTGCCCGTGGTGCTCGTCGACGACCACCACCTGTTCCGCACGGGCGTGCGCGCGAGCCTCGACGAGCGCGTGACCGTGGTGGGCGAGGCCGCCGACGTCGACGAGGCGGTCGCCGTCGTGCACCAGCACACACCACCCGTCGTGCTGCTCGACGTGCACCTTCCCGGCGGCAACGGCGGCGGCGGGGCCGAGGTGGTCCGGCGCTGCGCCGACATCCTCGGCACGACGCGGTTCCTCGCGCTGTCGGTGTCCGACGCCGCGGAGGACGTCGTGGCGGTCATCCGGTCGGGGGCGCGCGGCTACGTCACCAAGAACATCTCCGGCCCCGACCTGTCGGCCGCGGTGGTGCGCGTGGCGGGCGGGGACGCGGTGTTCTCGCCGCGGCTCGCCGGGTTCGTGCTCGACGCGTTCGGGACGGCGGCGGGCGACGTCGCGGTCGCCGACGACGAGCTCGACCGGCTCTCGCGGCGCGAGCAGGAGGTCATGCGGCTCATCGCGCGCGGGTACTCCTACCGCGAGGTCGCGAGCGAGCTGTTCATCTCGATCAAGACGGTCGAGACCCACGTCTCGGCGGTGCTGCGCAAGCTACAGCTCTCGAGCCGCTACGAGCTCACGCGCTGGGCCGCGGCACGCCGGCTGCTCTAGCCGGCTGCGGCGCGGTACCGGTCGAGCACGACGTCGACGAGCTCGGCCGGGGCGCCGGAGTCCGCGACGAGCAGCGGGCGCGTCGTCACGTCACCGCCCGCCTTGGCCGCGAGGTCGGCGAAGAAGCCGGGCGCGAGCAGGTAGGACGCGACCACGACGCGAGCACCGGGGTTCTCCTCCCGGGCCGCGGCGACGACGTCGGGCAGCTGAGGGGTGGCGTTGGCGATGTACCCGGTGCGCACGGGGCGGCCGACGCGCTCGGCGAGCCGTGCGCCCGTGGCCTCGCAGTCGGCGATCGCCCGGGCGTCGCTCGACCCCGCGGCCGCCAGCACGACGACGTCCCCTTCGGTCAGGCCCGCCTCGTCCAGCCGTTGGACGAGAACGTCGACGAGCCGCGCGTCCGGCCCGAGCGCCCCGCCGAGCGTGACGTCGTCGCCGGCCGCGAGCGCGGCGTCGACGTCCTCGCGCAGGTCCACGTGCACGTGGTAGCCGGCCGACAGCAGGAGCGGCACCACGACCGTCGACTGGTCGCGCAGGCCCGCCAGGCACGTCGGTACGTCGGGCTGCTGGACGTCGACGAACCCGGCGTGCACGGGCGCGTCGCCCTCGAGCCGGGCGGCGACCGCGTCGACGAGCGTGGCGACCGCGCCGGCGCCGACGGGGGAGGCGGTGCCGTGGGAGATCGCGAGGAGCGCGGGCTGTGGCATGACGTCCACGGTACGACCGCCGTCGGTCACCGGGGTTGCCTGCGGGTGAACCCGTGTCACGGCTCGCTCACACCCGAGTCGCCGGCCGTGTGAGCGGCCCACGCCGGGCTGAGCGTGACGACGTCGCCCACCACGGTTACCGCGGGCGGCCGCACGTGCGCCGCGGCGGCGCGCTCGGCGATGTCCGCGAGCGTCCCGACCGTGGCGCGCTGCCGCGGCCCGTACCCGTCCTCGACGACGGCCACCGGCGTCGACGGCGCACGGCCCGCCTCGACGAGCGCCTCGGCCGTCGCGGCGAGCCGCGTGACCCCCATGAGCAGGACCAGCGTGTGGTCAGGACCTGAGGGAAGGTGGCCGATGTCCTCGTGGCCGGTGAGCACGCTGAAGCCGCGCGCGACCCCGCGGTGCGTGACCGGGATCCCCACGACCGCCGGCACGGACACCGCCGAGGTCACGCCCGGCACCACCTCGACCTCGATGCCGTGCGCGCGGCAGGCTTCGAGCTCCTCGCCGCCGCGGCCGAACACGTACGGGTCGCCGCCCTTGAGCCGCACGACGTCGCGCCCGGCGAGCGCGTGCTCGACCAGCAGTGCGGAGATCCGCTCCTGCGGTACCGGGTGGTTGCCGGCCGTCTTGCCCACGTCGACCACCTCGACGTCGTCGGCCAGGTCGCGCAGGAGCGCGCGGGGGGCGAGGCGGTCCACGACGACGACGTCGGCCTGGGCGAGCAGGCGCCGGCCGCGCGTCGTGATCAGGTCCCGGTCGCCGGGACCGCCGCCCACGAGCGTGACGCGCCCGACGCCCTCCTCGCGGGGGCGCACGCGCCGCAGCGGCAGGTCGCCGGACTCGAGCGCCCCGGCGACGGCGTCGCGCACCCGCTGGGCGCGCCGCGGGTCGCGGGCCGCCGTCACGGCGACGGTGACCTCCCCGCCCTCGACGGCCGTGCGCGCGACGGCGGGCACCCATGCGGTCGCGAGGCGCGCGTCGCCCGCGGTGACGCAGAAGACGCGCGCGACCTCGGCGTCCTGCGCCACCGCCTCGTCGACCGCGGGGTCGCCCGTCGCCGTGTGCGCGAGCCAGGCACCGTCGAGGTCGCCGCGTGCGTAAGCGCGAGCCCGGTGCTCGATCGCGCCCGCGGCGGCCAGCTCGGCCAGCCCACCCACGAGCTCGGGCGCGACGACGCGCACCTGGGCTCCGGCGTCGAGCAGGGACCGCACCCGGCGCAGGGCCACGGGCCCGCCGCCGACGACGACGACCAGCCGCCCGGCCACGCGCAGGCCGAGCGGGTAGGTCTCGCTCGTCATTCGTGCAGCCCGCACTCGGACTTGTCGAGGCCCGCCCAGCGGCCGGCGCGCGCGTCCTCGCCCGGCTCGACGCGGCGGGTGCAGGGGGCGCAGCCGATCGACGGGTAGCCGTCTGCCAGCAGCGGGTTGACCACGAGCCGGTGACGCAGCGCGTACGAGACGAGGTCGTCGTCGGTCCACCCGGCGATGGGGTTGATCTTGACGAGGTTGTTCGACGAGTCCCACGACACGAGGGGAGCGCTCGCGCGCGAGACGGAGTCCGCCCGACGCAGTCCGGTGGCCCAGGCCTCGTAGCCGGCGAGCGCCTCACGCATCGGCTCGACCTTGCGCATGCGGCAGCAGGCCTCGGGGTCGCGCTCGAACAGGTCGGGGCCGTGGACGGCGTCCTGCTGAGCGACGGTGAGCCGCGGCCGCACGTCGACCACGGTCACGTCGAGCTCGTGCTCGACGGCGGCACGCGTGCCGAGCGTCTCGGCGAAGTGGTAGCCGGTGTCGCCGAACAGCACGTCGACCCACGGCAGCTGCTGGCTGACCAGGTACGCGAGCACCGAGTCGGTCATGGAGGACGCGACCGCGAGCCCGTCGCCGAACTCGCGCACCGACCAGGCGATGACCTCCTCGGCCGTGGCCTCGTCGGCGGAGCCGGGGCCCGAGCCCCCGAGCTCGGCCTGCCCGCGGCGCGCGGCCTCCCAGAGCTCGCTGTCCGAGCGGCGACGACGGTTCACGCCCGCCAGGCGAGCGCGGCGCTCGGCGCGGGCGCTCTCGCGCGCGGCGGCGCGCTCGCGGGCCCGCTGGGCCGTACCGGCCAGGGGCGATGAGACCGGGGCTCCGGTGTTCGGCCCCACGCCGAGGGAGACGGAGACCGCGGTCATCGGAGGGCCTCGTCGTCGGTGCGGTGCGCCCACTGCGCGAACGACTCGCCGTCGGCGCGCTCGGCGTCGAAGGCCCGGACGACTCGCTCGACGTAGTCGGGCAGCTCGTCCGCGGTGACCTTGAGCCCGCGGACCGTGCGGCCCAGCCCGCCGCCCTCGCCCCTGTCGGCCGACGCGAGACCGCCGCCCAGGTGCACCTGGAACCCGGGCACCTGCTCGCCGTCGTCGTTCATGACGATCTGGCCCTTGAGCCCGATGTCTGCCGTCTGGATGCGCGCGCACGAGTTGGGGCACCCGTTGACGTTGAGCGTGATCGGCGTGAGGTCCTTCAGGTCGCCGAGGCGCTCCTCGAGCTGGGCGATCGCCGACGTCGCGGTCGCCTTGGTCTCGACGATCGCGAGCTTGCAGAACTCGATGCCGGTGCACGCGATGGTGTTGCGGCGGAAGAGGCTCGGGCGGGCCTGCAGTCCCAGCGCGTCGAGCCCGGCGACGAGCGAGGTGACGCGGTCAGGCTCGACGTCGAGCACGAGCAGCTTCTGGTACGGGGTGAGCCGCACGCGCCGCGAGCCGTGCTCCTCGGCGAGGTCGGCAACCTTCGCGAGGATCTCGGCCGACACCCGCCCGACGGCGGGGGAGACGCCCACGTAGAACCGGCCGTCCTTCTGCTCGTGGATGCCCACGTGGTCGCCCGGCGTGCTCGGGATAGGTGCGGCCGGCCCGTCGGGGAGCGCGTAGCCGAGGTACTCGGTCTCGAGGACCTCGCGGAACTTGGCGGTACCCCAGTCGGCGAGGAGGAACTTCAGGCGCGCCTTGTTGCGCAGCCGGCGGTAGCCGTAGTCGCGGAAGATCTGCACGACACCGTGCCACACGTCGGGCGCCTGCTCCGCCGTCACGAAGACCCCGAGGCGCTCGGCGAGGCGCGGCGCCGTCGAGAGCCCGCCGCCGACCCACAGGTCGTAGCCGATCCCCAGCTCGGGGTGCTCGACCGCGACGAACGCGATGTCGTTGATCTCGTGCACGACGTCGAGGCTCGGGTGGCCCGTGATCGCCGACTTGAACTTGCGCGGCAGGTTCGCGAGCGACGGGTCGCCGATGAACCGCTCCTGGATGGTCTCGATGACCGGCGTCGGGTCGATGAGCTCGTCCTTGGCGACGCCCGCGACGGGCGAGCCGAGGATGACGCGCGGCACGTCGCCGCAGGCCTCCGTCGTCGACAGGCCGACGGCCTCGAGCCGGCGCCAGATCTCGGGGACGTTCTCGACCTCGACCCAGTGCAGCTGGACGTTCTGACGGTCGGTGATGTCGGCGGTGCCGCGGCCGAAGTCCTCGCTGATGCCCGCCACGACCCGCAGCTGGTCGGTGCTCAGCGCGCCGCCGTCGATGCGGACGCGGAGCATGAAGTAGCGGTCCTCGAGCTCGTGCGGCTCGAGCGTCGCCGTGCGGCCGCCGTCGATCCCGGGCTTGCGCTGGGTGTACAGGCCCCACCAGCGGAACCGGCCGTGCAGGTCGTCGCCCGGGATGGAGTCGAAGCCCTCACGGGCGTACGTGGTCTCGATCCGCTCCCGCACGGCGAGCGGGTCGGACTCCTGCTTGAACTCCTCGTTGTGGTTCAGCGGGGTCGTGCCGTCGACCTTCCACTGACCGTTGGGGCGGGCGGCGCGGGGCGGGCGGGCGGGACGCTCGGGGTGGGCGGGGCGCTCGGTGGAGCCCTGCGCGGTGGCGGTGGTCTGCGTCGTCATCGGGGGGAGTTCCTCGGGTCCTCGGGGGCGGGACGCGCGACGACAGTGGCTCGGCGGGGGTGGGCCGATGACCGACGGCGCGCGCCGGTGCTCAGGTCCGCCGGGGCGGTGGGGGGCTGAGGTGGGGCGCGGTCAGCGACAGCAGCACAGACAGCTGCGCATGCACATGCACATGCAGTCACGCCCGGGCATCTCGTGACGGATCGTCACGAGGCTCAGGTGCGCGGCCGTGGTCATGGCCAAGAAGGTATCCCGGGGTGGCCGACTCGCGAAACCGTGTGTCCGCATTTTGGGACCACGATGTGGGACGGTCGCTGGATAGGCTGCCCGCATGGAGCTCCTCTACAACGTCTTCGCCTTCCTGCACTTCGTGGGCTGGGCCATCGTCCTGGGCGGCTACCTCGCCACCCTGCGCGCGCCGGGGCTCTACCGCGGGGTCTTCCACGGCGCGGCGACCGCACTCGTCGCGGGCGTTCTCATGGTCGGTGTTGCCGAGATGGGTGACCTGTGGGCGGACGGCGGACCGTCGATGGCCAAGATCGGCGTCAAGCTCACGGTCGCGCTCGTCATCGCGGTGCTGGCGTTCCTGGCCAAGCGCCAGGGTGCCAAGGGGGACAACGGCACAGGCCCGGTCGTGCCTGGCCTCAAGCACACGATCGGTGCGCTGACGCTCGTCAACATCGGCGTCGCGGTCTTCTGGTGACGCGTTGAGCGTCGGCGGAGAGGTGCTCGTCGGGCTCGCGATCCTCGTGGGCCTGGTCGGCATCGTGGTGCAGGTGCTGCCCGGCAACGTGCTCGTGCTCGGCGCGGTGCTCGTGTGGGCGTGGGTGACGGGCGGCGCGACGGCGTGGGTCGTCTTCGCGGTCGCGGCGCTCGCGATCGGCCTCGCCGAGCTGGGCCAGTGGATCTTCGCGGGGCGCCACATGCGGCGGGCGGACGTGCCGTGGTCGACGCTCGTGTGGGGCGGGCTGGCGGGCGTCGTCGGGTTCTTCGTCATCCCCGTGATCGGGCTGTTCATCTTCTTCGTCGCCGCGGTGTTCCTGGCGGAGCTGCTGCGCCGGCGCGACCGGGTCGCGGCCTGGCGCGCGACCCTCGCGGCGGTGCAGGCGACCGGCATCACGATCCTCGTCCAGCTGCTCGGTGGGCTCGTGGCCGCGGGCGCCTGGGGCGTCGGGCTGGTCTGGACGTGACGCCGTCGGGCAGCGGCGCCGCCACGCCCGCGACGGCCAGTCTGTCCGTGCGCGTCGCCGCGTTCGACGATCTCGACGCGCGCACGGCGTACGCCGTGTGGAGGCTGCGCCAGGACGTGTTCGTCGTCGAGCAGGACTGCCCCTACGCCGACCTCGACGGTCGCGACCTCGAGCGCGGGGCGCGGCACGTGGTGCTCGAGCGCGACGCTGGCATGGACGGGGACCGGCCGCCCGTCGTCGTCGGCACGGCGCGCGTGCTGGACGACGGTGACGTGTGGCGCGTCGGACGCGTCGTCTGCGACCGCGTCGTGCGGGGCAGCGGTGCCTCGACCCTGCTCATGCAGGCCGCGCTGGCTGCCACCGCGGAGGCTGACGATCGATCGGGCTCGGCGCGCGACGTCGTGCTCGACGCGCAGTCGCCGCTCGTCGGGTGGTACGCGCGGTTCGGGTTCGTGCCCGACGGCGACGAGTTCCTCGAGGACGGCATCCCGCACACGCCCATGCGGCTGCGACGCTGACCCGCCCACGACGCCGTGGACCCGGTTGGCGGGCGCGCGGTTCTCGGGCGAGATCGATAGGGTCCGGAGCATGACCCGCCTCGTGCTGATCAACGGTGCGCCGGGGTCGGGGAAGTCGACATTGGCAGACGCGCTCGCGCAGGAGCTGCCGATGACGTTGGCGCTGGACGTGGATCGCATCAAGCACTCGCTGGGCCGCTGGAACGAGGACCTCCGCGCATCGGGTCTGCACGCCAGGCGGCTCAGCCTGGCTCTTGCGCGTGAACACCTGAGCGCGGGGTACGACGTGGTACTTGGTCAGTACCTGGCGCGGACTGCCTTCATCGAGGACCTTGAGGGCCTGGCCGCAGAGACCCACGCGCGGTTCGTCGAGCTCGTGCTCCACCTGGATGCTCCCGCGCTCGCCGAGCGTCTCGCCGGCCGCTCGAGACAGCCGTCGCGGATGGAACACGTGGTGAACAACGACCTCGTCGGACCCGATGACGCCGATCGCCTTCTCGAGTCGCTGGAGGTGCTCCGCGAGGCGCGGCCGCGAGCTGCCTGGGTCGATGCTCGAGGCCCGCTGTCCTCGACTCTCGACCTCCTGCGAGCCGCTCTCACCTCACCCAGCTAGGCCGTCTCGCCTTGTCTCCGCGCCGCCGGGTCGCGTGGACGCGGGGCACAAGTTCCCTGCCGTGGGCTCGTCGCAGCCTTGGCCGGACCGCTGCTCGCGATCGTCGACGGCGGCGCGCCCGACGGTGTCGTCAGGCCCGGGGTGGTCGGGCTCGGCATCGCCGGGACGGCGATCAACGTCCTGCGGCCCCGGCACACCGCTCAGTCCCGCGAGCGGAGCGCGATCCCGGACTCGTAGGCGGCGATGACTGCCGCCACGCGGTCGCGGCACCCGAGCTTGCGCACGACCTCCGAGACGTGCGACTTCACCGTCTCGTCACCGATGTGCAGCTCGGTGGCGATCTCTGCGTTCGTCAGCCCGCGGGTGAGCGCGACGCAGACCTCGCGCTCGCGCGGCGTGAGCGCCTCGATCCTGCCGATCAGCTCCGGGTCCGGCGGGGGCGCCGCAGCGGCGGCTTCCTCGGGCTCTTCCTCGGCTTCGTCGACGTCGGAAGCCTCGTTCGGCTTGGAGTGCTCGATGCCGGATGCATCGGTGGCGGCGGGTGCGCCAAGCCGCACTACCCTGCCGGCGAGGGAGAACACCGGGATCACGAGGGCGATCGCCACGACGTACATCCCGGCGGTGATCGCCACGTACACCGGGTCGTCCCGGAAGATGATGATGTCGAGGTTCAACACCCAGAACCGGATCCCGCCGAGGATCAGTGGCGCGATCACCACGACGGCAAGGACGGCCGCCTCGGCCGCGTGCCGCCGGCGCCCGTCCAGGCAGGCCACCGCGAGGATGCAGACCGCGCCGAGCCACCAACCGAACGCGACATACCCCGTCATGAGCGACGTGGCGTACGGCGCGAGGACCAGCACCATGGCGAGGCGAGGGCGCGACCGGGACAGCGCGACCCCGGCGACAGCCGTGCCGTGCGCCAGGTAGGCCAGGCCGGCGGGCGCCGACATCCCCGGACCGTATGCCGACATCCCGGGCCCGTAGTCCGACAGGCCGAAGAGCCAGTCTGCGACCCACCTCTCCGTGTCCGGTGCGGCCGGGGTCAGCGCGAGGAAGACCGCCACGAGCACGGCGAACTTCACCGGCGCCGACCACTCTCCGGGCGGAGCCACCCTGCCTGCCGACGGGGATGGGCGCTGGGTCGAGGGCATGGCGGTGGTCGGCACGGGGACATTCTGGCCGAGGGCGGGAGCGCGAAGGTCAGGACTCGTCACGGCGGAGACCGTGCCGCATCGGTCCGTCCGAGCACCATCCCACGACCGTGGGGAATCGGATCGGACCGCCTCCCCCGACCGGGGGAGGCGCGCTCGGATGTCGGTCCGGGCGCCTAGGCTTGACCCACGATGACCTCGCTCTTCGACAGCCTCTCGCTGCCCGGCCTCACCCCGTCGTCGCGGGACGACACCGCGCGCCTGCCGTCCACCGCTCCGCGCTGGGACGACGAGCCGACCGAGGGCGCTCCGGACTGGGTGCGCGACGCCGTCGGGCCGCAGGATGCGGGCGAGGCGCAGCCCCGCGCCCGCGGCGCGTACTCGCACCTCGACCCCGACGCCCTGCTCGAGGGGCTCAACCCGCAGCAGCGTGCCGCCGTCGTCCACCACGGCTCGCCGCTGCTCATCGTCGCGGGCGCGGGCTCGGGCAAGACGCGCGTGCTCACCCACCGCATCGCGCACCTGCTCGCCACGGGACGGGCGCGCTCGGGGGAGATCCTCGCGATCACCTTCACCAACAAGGCCGCGGCAGAGATGCGCGAGCGCGTCGAGCACCTCGTCGGCCCGTCCGCGAGCCGTATGTGGGTCTCGACGTTCCACTCGGCGTGCGTGCGGATCCTGCGCAAGGAGGCCAAGACCCTTGGCCTGAAGAGCAGCTTCTCGATCTACGACGCCGCCGACTCCCAGCGGCTCATCACGCTGGTCACGCGCGAGCTCGACCTGGACCCGAAGAAGTACCCCGCGCGCTCGCTCGCGAACAAGATCAGCGACCTCAAGAACGAGCTCATCGACCCGGACACCTACGCGCAGACGTCGGGCGCGGACGCGACCGCCGAGGGCTGGCGTGAGCGCGTCGCCCGCGCGGGGGGCGGGCTCGCGCAGGCCGCGGTGCCCGAGTTCGACACGGTGCTCGCCGACGTCTACCGCCGGTACCAGGCCCGCCTGGCCCAGGCGCACGCGCTCGACTTCGACGACATCATCATGACGACGGTCAACCTGCTCCAGGCGTTCCCCAACGTCGCCGAGCACTACCGCCGCCGGTTCCGCCACATCCTGGTCGACGAGTACCAGGACACGAACCACGCGCAGTACGTGCTCGTGCGCGAGCTCACCGGCGTCCCGGCGAGGAGCGAGCCTGCGAGCCCCGCAGGCCGGGCGCGAGCGGACACTGGTGTCGGCAGCGACCTCGACCCGGCCGAGCTGACCGTCGTCGGCGACGCCGACCAGTCGATCTACGCCTTCCGCGGCGCGACGATCCGCAACATCGTCGAGTTCGAGGAGGACTACCCCGACGCCAGGACGATCCTGCTCGAGCAGAACTACCGCTCGACGCAGAACATCCTGTCCGCGGCCAACGCCGTCATCTCGCGCAACTCCGGGCGCAAGCCCAAGCGGCTGTGGACCGACGCCGGCGCCGGTGCCAAGGTTGTCGGCTATGTCGCCGACGACGAGCACGGCGAGGCGCGGTTCGTCGCCGAGGAGATCGACCGGCTCGGCGACACCGAGCACCTCCGGCCCGGCGACGTCGCCGTCTTCTACCGGACCAACGCGCAGTCGCGCGCGCTCGAGGAGGTGCTGATCCGCGTCGGCCTGCCGTACAAGGTCGTGGGCGGCACACGCTTCTACGAGCGCCGGGAGGTCAAGGACGCGATCGCCTACCTGCGCGCGCTGGCCAACGTCGACGACGACGTCAACCTGCGCCGCGTGCTCAACGTCCCCAAGCGTGGCCTGGGTGACCGGGCCGAGTCGCTCGTCGCCTCCTTCGCGGACCGCGAGCGCATCTCGTTCGGTGCCGCGCTCGAGCGCGCCGAGGAGATCCCGGGCATGACGACGCGAACGCTCAAGCCGCTGCTCGCGTTCCGCGACATGATGGCCGAGCTGCGCCAGCTGGTCGACGACGGCGAGACACCCGCGACCATCCTCGGCGCGGTCCTCGACCGGACGGGGTACCTCGCCGAGCTGCGCGCGTCGGACGACCCGCAGGACGCCTCGCGCGTCGAGAACCTCGCCGAGCTGCACGCGGTGGCGACCGAGTTCACCGAGCTCGACCCCGAGGGCGACCTCGCCGACTTCCTCGAGCGCGTCTCGCTCGTGGCCGACAGCGACCAGATCCCCGACGAGGACATCGCCGACGGGGCGGCCGAGGAGGCCCCCAAGGAGGACCAGGGCGTCGTCACGCTCATGACGCTGCACACGGCCAAGGGCCTCGAGTTCCCGGTCGTGTTCCTCACGGGCCTGGAGGACGGCACCTTCCCGCACATGCGGTCGCTGCACGACGACGCCGAGCTGGCCGAGGAGCGCCGCCTCGCCTACGTCGGGCTCACGCGGGCGCGCGAGCGGCTGTACGTCACGCGCTCGGCCGTGCGCTCGGCGTGGGGCATGGCGAACGAGTTCCCGCCGTCGCGGTTCCTCGAGGAGATCCCCGGCGACCTCTGGGACTGGCGGCGGCGTGAGTCGTCGACCCAGGTGCTGCGCCGCGGCGGCTCGGCCTGGGGCGATCGCACCCGGTCCGGAGGCGGGACGTGGGGCGAGCGCCGGAACGCGGAGAGGCCTCGGCCGGACGGTGCGGCGCGACCCGAGGGCGGGCTCGGCGGGCGGTTGGGCCGGCCCAAGTCCTCCACGGCTTCCACGCGTCCGGCCTTCGGCTCGGCGGCGCCGCGCAAGGAGGCCGACGTGCCGAACCTGTCCGTCGGGGACAAGGTCACGCACGACGCCTACGGCCTCGGCACGGTCGTCGCGCTCGAGGGCGTCGGCCCCAACGCCGTCGCGAAGATCGACTTCGGCTCGGACGGTACGAAGCGCCTCCTGCTGCGGTACTCGCCGGTCGTCAAGCTCTGACGTACTGCGCTCGCGCGACCCCGCGGTTGGCGTGATGCTGGACCATGGCAGTCCCGCTGACGACCGCCCGGTCCGTCGGCCCTGAGGGTCGGAGGAGGCGGCCCGATGCCCCGCACCGATGAGACGCTGCGCCGTCGCATCCGCGGCGCCTTGACCCGTGCGAGCGCGACCGTCGACGAGGTGTGGTCCCACTACCGCTCGATCGGTGGCCGGTCAGGGCTCGACGCCGTGCACGAGTTCCTCGACGGCTCGGCCGTCCTCCCGCCCCCCGAGCGCGACCTGCTCACCCTGGCCGTCGACATGCTGCTGGGCGACGCGCTCCGACTGGAGCTCGAACCCGACCGGCTGGCCGCGGGCGACACCGAGCTGTCCGAGGGCCCCCTCGCGGCGCTCGTCGAGCTCCTGCTCGGGACGCACCTCGTGCCGCCCGAGAGCATCCCCGACGCCGTCGACGCCGCCGCGGCACGGCTCGGCCTCCGAGCCCGCGTCTACGTCGTCGACTACCAGTTCCGCATGCTCGTGCCGCTGGACGGGCGGTCAGGGCCGGGCGGCGAGGTGATGCCGATCGAGGGCACGATCGGCGGCCGCGCGTTCCGCATGCTGGAGACGGTCCCGTCAGCCGGCGACGGGAGGCCGTGCCTGTGGGTGCCGATCATCGACGGCGTCGAACGGGTCGGCGTGCTGCGGGTGGCCGTGACCGACGAGGGCGACCTGGAGGACCCGGCGCTACGGCGGCAGTGCTGGTGGTTCGCCCACTTCCTCGGGCACCTGATCACCGCGCTCGACGCGTACGGCGACGGGCTCGACCGCGTCCGGCGCCGCCGCGCGCGCACGACCGAGGCCGAGCTCGTCTGGAGCCTGCTGCCGCCGCTGACCGCCGGAACGGACTCCGTCGTCGTCGCGGGACGTCTCGAGCCCGCCTACGAGGTGGGCGGCGACGTCTTCGACTACGCGCTGGGCCCGTCGTCGGCGTCCTTGGCGATCCTCGACGCCACGGGTCACGACCTGTCCGCAGGCCTCGCGTCGGCGGCGGCGCTCGCGGCCTACCGGAGTGCCCGCCGCAACGGCAAGGGCCTCCTCGAGCAGGCTGAGTCCGTCCACCGGACGCTCACGGCGCAGTTCGGCGGAGCGGTCTACGCGTCGGCGGTGCTCGGCGAGCTCGACACGGTCACCGGGCATCTGCGGTACCTCATCGCCGGTCACCCCAGCCCTCTCGTGATGCGCGGCGGTCATGTGGTGAGGAAGCTCGCGAGCGGGCGGCGACCGCTGCTCGGGCTCGAGCCCCGGTCGGGCGTCACGGTGGGGGAGGAGCAGCTCGAGCCGGGCGACACGGTGGTCCTGTTCACCGACGGCATTCCCGAGGCCCGGGACGAGGACGGTCAGGTGTTCGGCATGCCACGCCTCGTCGACATCCTCGAGCGGGAGACGACGCTCGGCATCCCGCTGCCCGAAGTCATCGACCGAGTCGTGCGAGCGGTCCTGCACCACCAGCACGACGTGCTGCAGGACGACGCGACGCTCCTGCTGGTGCAGTGGACCACCGAGGCGCAGAGGACGCTCGAGCCTGGCCCGGCGCGCTGAGCGCGTCCAGTAGGTGTCAGGCGGCCGTGCGCTGCTCCTCGACGGCGGTGCGCAGGGCCGGGACGTCCGTGCCGGCGTCGTGCAGCGCGGCCTCGAGGACGCGACCCGCCGGGCAGTCGGCGCGCAGGATGCCGAGCAGCAGGTGCCCCCCGTCGATACCCGTGTCCGCGAGCCGGATCGCCTCGCGCAGCGCGAGCTCGAGCGCCTTCTTGGCATCGGGCGTGAACGGGATGTGGCCCTTGCGGTGCTTGCGGCCTCCACGCTCGAGGGCGCCGGTGCCGAACGTCGCGTCGGCCTGGCGCCGGACGGAGTCGAGGTCGATCCCGAGCGAGGCGAGCGCCTCGGCGTCGAGCCCGCCCGAGGTGAGGTCTGAGCGAGCGTCCACCGCGACGGCCGCCGGGTCCAGGCCCGCGGCGCGCAGCGCGTCGAGCGCCGGCCCGGGTGCCTCGGCGACCGCGACGAGCAGGTGACGCGTGTCGATCGACGACGTCCCGACCTGTCGGGCGACGGTCTGCGCCTCGACGACGACGGCGCGCGCGTCTTTGCTGAACCTCTCGAACATGACTACCTCCTGCCGTGCTTCTTGTTGACGGCCTGCTTGGTGACGCCGAGGTGGTCGGCGATCTGCTGCCACGACCACCCGAGCGCGCGGGCACGTTCCACCTGGAGCGCCTCGAGGCGGTCGGCGAGCTCGCGCAGGGAGCGCACGGCGCGCAGTCCCTGGGCGGGGTCGTCGCCCGCAGCGGAGGCGAGCGTCTGCTGGGTCATAGGTGTCAACCTATGTTGACGTCGCTCGTACCGTCAACCCGGGTTGACGCACCGTGGCGGCGCAGGCTGCGTCGCGTCGGCCGGAGATCGTGTGGAATCTGTCACGTCCAGGGTGTAGACCCTGGGGTGGGGATAGGCCCGGCGTCGCTCCCGGACTACTCTGGGCCGAGATGTCTTGACGTCGAGACATCGACCGAGCCGCACACGGCGCATCAACGGAAGGACGCAGCAGGGTGGACCTGTTCGAATACCAGGCGCGCGACATCTTCGAGAAGCACGGCGTGCCCGTGCTCGGGGGCGTCGTCGCGACGACCCCCGAGGAGGCCCGGGCGGCCGCAGAGCAGCTGGGCGGCGGCACCGTTGTCGTCAAGGCCCAGGTCAAGACCGGTGGCCGCGGCAAGGCGGGCGGCGTCAAGCTCGCCCACTCGCCCGAGGAGGCGGCCGAGAAGGCCTCCGAGATCCTCGGCATGGACATCAAGGGGCACACGGTCCACCGCGTCATGATCGCGGAGGGCGCCAAGATCGCCGAGGAGTACTACTTCTCGGTGCTGCTGGACCGCGCGGACCGCTCCTACCTGGCGATGTGCTCGGTCGAGGGCGGCATGGAGATCGAGCAGCTCGCCGTCGAGCGTCCCGAGGCGCTCGCGAAGATCGCCGTCGACCCGACGATGGGCATCGACGCGGAGAAGGCCGCCGAGATCGTCGAGGCCGCGGGCTTCCCGGACGACCTCAAGGACCAGGTCGCCGACGTCATCCAGAAGCTGTGGACCGTCTACGCCGCCGAGGACGCCACGCTCGTCGAGGTCAACCCGCTGGTCAAGACCGAGGACGGTGCGATCGTCGCGCTCGACGGCAAGGTCTCGCTCGACGAGAACGCGTCGTTCCGCCACGCCGAGCACGAGGCGCTCGTCGACCGGGACGAGACCGACCCGCTCGAGATCAAGGCCAAGGAGAACGACCTCAACTACGTCAAGCTCGACGGCGAGGTCGGCATCATCGGCAACGGCGCGGGCCTCGTCATGAGCACGCTCGACGTCGTCGCGTACGCGGGCGAGAAGCACGGTGGCGTCAAGCCCGCCAACTTCCTCGACATCGGCGGCGGCGCGTCCGCGGCCGTCATGGCCGCGGGGCTCGACGTGATCCTGTCCGACCCCCAGGTCAAGAGCGTGTTCGTCAACGTCTTCGGCGGCATCACCGCGTGCGACGCCGTCGCGAACGGCATCGTGCAGGCCCTCGAGATCCTGGGCGAGAAGGAGAACAAGCCGCTCGTCGTCCGTCTCGACGGCAACAACGTCGAGGAGGGCCGCCGGATCCTCGAGCACGCGAACCACCCGCTCGTGACCCTGGCCGAGACCATGGACGGCGGCGCCGACAAGGCGGCCGAGCTGGCCAACGCCTGAGCCCGCCCGAGACTTCGAGAGAGAAGCAGACACAGACATGGCGATCTTCATCAACGAGGACTCCAAGGTCATCGTCCAGGGGATGACCGGCTCGGAGGGCATGAAGCACACGACGCGCATGCTCGCGTCGGGCACGACCATCGTCGGCGGCGTGAACCCGCGCAAGGCCGGCACCACGGTCGAGATCGAGGACCAGAGCATCCCGGTGTTCGGCTCGGTCGCCGAGGCGATCAAGGAGACGGGCGCCGACGTTTCCGTCATCTTCGTGCCGCCGGCCTTCACCAAGGCGGCGGTCGTCGAGGCGATCGAGGCCGCGATGCCGCTCGTGGTCATCATCACGGAGGGCGTCCCGGTCGCGGACACCGCCGAGTTCTACACGCTGGCCAGGGCGGCGGGCGTGCGCCTCGTCGGCCCGAACTGCCCGGGCGTCATCAGCCCCGGCAAGTCGAACGTCGGCATCATCCCGGCCAACATCACGGGCGCCGGCAAGATCGGCCTCGTGTCCAAGTCGGGCACGCTGACCTACCAGATGATGTACGAGCTGCGGGACTTCGGGTTCTCGACGGCCGTCGGCATCGGCGGTGACCCCGTCATCGGGACCACGCACATCGACGCGCTCGCCGCGTTCGAGGCCGACCCCGAGACCGAGGCCATCGTCATGATCGGCGAGATCGGCGGCGACGCCGAGGAGCGTGCGGCGGCGTTCATCAAGGAGAACGTCACCAAGCCGGTCGTCGGCTACGTCGCGGGCTTCACCGCGCCCGAGGGCAAGACGATGGGCCACGCGGGCGCCATCGTGTCGGGCTCGTCCGGCACGGCCGCCGCGAAGAAGGAGGCCCTCGAGGCCGCGGGCGTCAAGGTCGGCAAGACGCCGTCCGAGACCGCCGCGCTCATGCGGGAGATCCTCGAGAACCGCTGATCCCGCGCACGACGGCGAACGGTCGCCGGGAGAGCTGAGCGGGCCGCACCCCGGCTGGGGACGGTGCGCGCTCGCCCTCCCGGCGACCGTTCGCCGTCTCGGCGTGTGCGGGCGCCCTCGCCACCACCCCCGGGTGACGATGAGCGCGTGAGCACCACCCGCACCACGAGCACCGCCCGGACCGTCGAGCAGGCCCCGGCCGGCCGACGCCTCCCCCTGCCTGGCTACCGCTTCGGAGCCGTCGTCTCGGGCGGGTGGGCAGCTCTGCAAGGCCTCGTCCTGTCGTTCGCCGTGGTGGCGCTGCTCGCGCTCCTGGCGGCGGTGGGTACGGGGGCCGACTCCGGTGACCTCGCCTCCGCCGCGGGCGTCGCCGCCGGCCTGTGGCTGCTCGGGCACGGGGTGCCGCTCGCCGCGGGCGTCGGAACGGTCACCGTGGTTCCCCTGGGCATCGGTGCCCTGGCCCTGTTCACGGTCTACGTGTCGGCGAAGCGTTCGGCGTTCCCGACCTTCGCCGCCTGGTGCGGCGGCACCGCCGCCTACGCCGCCGCGACCACGGGCGTGGCGGTACTCCTGACCGCCGGTACCGACGCGGAGCCCGGCATGCGGGCCGTGCTCGGGCTGCTCGCCGGGGGCGTCGTCGGCGGCGCCGGCGCGGGCCTCGGCATCCTCAGGGCCACGGACGGGCCTGGGCCCGTCCCGGCGTGGCTCGAGCGCTCCCTGCCCGACGTCCTGCGCCTCGGGCTGCGCGCCGGGGGAGCGGCCACGGTCGCGCTCCTCGGGGTCGGGGCGGCGCTCATGGGCGTGTGGGCTCTCGCGGGCCGGACGACGTCGGACGACATCGTCGCGAGCCTCGAGCCGGGATGGATCGGGGGCGTCGTGCTCGCTGTCGCGCAGCTCGCCCTGCTGCCCAACCTCGTGCTCTGGGCCGTCGCGTGGCTCGCCGGACCCGGGTTCGCCGTCGGTCAGGAGACGTCGTTCGCCGCGGCGGGCACGACGGCGGGACCGCTGCCCGCGCTGCCGATCCTGGGCGCGCTGCCCGGTCCGGACTGGTCCTCCCCGCTTGCAGCATGGCTGCCGGCGGTCGTCGTCGGGTGCGGCGCGCTCGGCGGGTGGTACGGGTGGCGGTCGCTCGACCCGGACCGTGTGCGATGGACCGATCTGGCGTGGGTGACCGTCGGCGTCGTGCTCGCGGCGGGAGTCGCCACCGGCTTGCTCCAGTGGTGGGCCGGGGGAGCGGTCGGCCCGGGACGCCTCGCGGACGTCGGGGCGGACCCTATCCTGGTCGGCGCCGTCGTGGCGGGCGAGGTCGGCGTGGGCGCCGCCCTCGTGCTGGCCGGGGCCCGCGTACGAGCGAGCGGCGGGTTCGCCCAGAGCTAGCCGGGACGACGCGGCCCCGGCGCTAGGGTGGGCCCGTGCAGACGCCCTCCGGTCACCCCGTCGAGTCCACCGCGCACGCCCGCCTGGTCGTCTTGGCATCCGGGGGAGGGTCCAACCTCGCAGCGCTGCTCGCCGCGCACGACAACCCGGGCTACGGGGCGCGCGTCGTCGGCGTCGTGTCCGACAAGCCCGACGCCGGTGCGCTCGACCTCGCGCGCGAGGCCGGCGTCGCGTCCGTCGTCGTCGCCCCAGCCGACTTCGCCGACCGCGCGGCGTGGAACATCGGCGTCTCCGAGGCCGTCGCCGTCTTCCAGCCCGACTACGTGGTGCTGGCCGGCTTCATGCGCATCCTCGCGCCGTCGTTCGTCGACCGGTTCGCCGGCCGGATCGTCAACACGCACCCCGCGCTGCTGCCGTCGTTCGCGGGCGCGCACGGCGTGCGTGACGCGCTCGCGTACGGGGTCAAGGTCACGGGGTGCACCGTGCACGTCGTCGACACGGGCGTCGACACGGGGCCGATCGTCGCTCAGACGGCCGTGCCCGTGGTCGAGGGCGACGACGAGGCGACGCTGCACGAGCGCATCAAGGTCGCCGAGCGCGCGCTCCTGGTCGAGACGGTCGGGCGTATCGCGCGTGAGGGGCTGCGCGTCGAGGGACGTCAGGCGATCGTCGGCTGACGCTCGCCTCGTCCCGGCGTCGCCGCACCGCTAGACTCGCTCCCGGCCGTGACTGGCGAGGGTGGGGCACCACCGGGGAGCGGCCGAGCAGACCCACGATGCGCGCCGCCCGCCTGGGTGCCAGGGTTTCCGCGAAGGAACCTTCCCGAGGAGACCTCATGTCCGGCGCACCTACCCTCCCCGACGTCCAGCTGTCCGACGACGCGCAGCGTCCCGTGAAGCGGGCCCTGCTCAGCGTGTACGACAAGACGGGCCTGGTCGAGCTCGCCACCGCCCTGCACACGGCCGGCGTCGAGCTCGTCTCGACCGGGTCCACCGCGTCCCGCATCGCCGAGTCCGGCGTGCCCGTCACCAAGGTCGAGGACCTCACCGGCTTCCCCGAGTGCCTCGAGGGCCGCGTCAAGACGCTGCACCCGCGCGTGCACGCCGGCATCCTCGCCGACACCCGCAAGGCCGACCACCTCGCGCAGCTCGACGAGCTCGGGATCGAGACGTTCGAGCTCGTCGTCGTCAGCCTCTACCCGTTCGTCGCGACGGTCGCGTCGGGCGCCGCGCCCGACGCGACCGTCGAGCCGATCGACATCGGCGGCCCCTCCATGGTCCGTGCCGCCGCGAAGAACCACCCGAGCGTCGCCGCCGTCGTCGACCCCGCCAGGTACGACGATGTCGTCGCCGCCGTGCAGGCCGGTGGCTTCACGTTCGCGGAGCGCAAGCGCCTCGCGGCCGCCGCGTTCGCGCACACCGCGCAGTACGACGTCGCGGTGGCGTCCTGGTTCGCCAGCTCGTACGCGCCCGACGACGAGGCGCTCTCCAGCTTCATGCCAGACTTCGCGGCTGCCACGTGGGACCGCGCGGACGTGCTGCGCTACGGCGAGAACCCCCACCAGAAGGCCGCGCTGTACACCCGCACGGACAGCACGTCCGGCCTCGCCCGCGCGACCCTGCTGCACGGCAAGGCCATGAGCTACAACAACTACGTCGACGCCGACGCCGCGTGGCGCGCCGCCCACGACCACTCCGAGCCGGCCGTCGCCATCATCAAGCACGCCAACCCGTGCGGGATCGCGGTGGGTGCCGACGTCGCCGAGGCGCACGCGCGGGCGCACGCGACCGACCCGGTCTCGGCGTTCGGTGGCGTGATCGCGGCCAACCGCGTCGTGACGAAGGCCGCGGCGGAGCAGATCGCCCCGGTGTTCACCGAGGTCGTCGTGGCGCCGGGCTACGAGCCCGAGGCGCTCGAGGTCCTGCAGGCCAAGAAGAACATCCGCCTGCTCGTCGTCGACGGTGCCCCGTCGGCCCCGGTCGAGATGCGCCCCGTCTCGGGCGGCCTGCTGATCCAGGAGGTCGACCGCTTCCAGGCCGAGGGCGACGACCCGGCGTCGTGGACCCTCGCCGCGGGCGAGCCCGCCGACGAGGCCACGCTCGCCGACCTCGTCTTCGCCTGGCGCGCCGTGCGCGCGGCCAAGTCGAACGCGATCCTGCTCGCCGCGGACGGCGCCGCCGTCGGCATCGGCATGGGACAGGTCAACCGCGTCGACTCGTGCCGCCTGTCCGTGGAGCGGGCCAACACGCTCGCCGACGGTGAGTCCGGACCGATCGAGCGCGCCCGCGGCGCGGTCGCGGCATCCGACGCGTTCTTCCCCTTCGCCGACGGGCTGCAGGTGCTGCTCGACGCCGGAGTGCGCGCCGTCGTGCAGCCCGGAGGATCGATCCGCGACGCCGAGGTGATCGAGGCGGCCAAGGCTGCGGGCGTGACGATGTACCTCACGGGGACGCGGCACTTCGCGCACTGAGCCGTCAGGGCGGGCTAGGACGCGACCGTGTCGCGGAGGCGGACCGACGGGTCGGCCGCGCGGTCCAGGTCGAGCCGGAGCGGCTCGCCCCGGTTCATGAGCCGCCGCACCGCGCCGACGTCGCGCGGCGCGTCGACGAGCAGCACGGCCCGGACGGTCTTCGCGTCGTCGAGGTAGAGCGCGGCCCAGGGGCCGGGGCCGCCGGGCTCACCCCGCCACGCGAGGGGGCCGTCGCCCGGCAGGCCGAGCAGCGCGAGGTCGTGGCCGAGCTGGCGCGAGAACACGTAGGGGGCGTGCGCGGTCCCCGGCTGGAGGCCGAGCATCGCGCGCGCCGTCACGTCCGGGTCGTGCAGGGCGGCAGACCAGTGCCCCCCGGGCACGGTCCCGAAGACCGGGTGCTCACGCGCTGCCACGTCGCCCACCGCCCACACGCGTGGGTGGCCCGGTACGGCGCCGTCGGGCCCGACGGGGACGGTGCCGCGCGCGTCGAGCGGCACCGCCCCGGCGAGCCACGCCGAGGCCGGCCGCGCGCCCACGGCCGCGAGCACGAGGTCGCCCTCGAGCGACCGGCCGTCGGCGAGCCGCACGCCGTCGCCGGCCACCTGCGCGACGGGTGCGTCGGTCAGCAGGCGCACGCCGGCGTCGTCGTACCAGCCGGCGAGGTGCGCGCCGGCCGCTCCAAGCTGGCGCTCGAGCGGAGCCGACGCGGCCTCGACGACGGTCACGTCGGCCCCGGCCCCGGCGGCGACGCCCGCGACCTCGGCCCCGATCCAGCCCGCGCCCACGATGACGAGCCGCAGCCCGGGGCGAAGTGCCGAGCGCAGCCGCTCGGCGTCGTGCGCCGTATGCAGCACGACGGCGCCGTCCCAGCCGGTGGGGCGTATGGGTTCTGACCCGACGGCGAGGACGACCGCGTCGGCACGGACCTCGTCGCCGGTCGCCGTCGTCACGGTGACCTCGTCCGCCCGGGAGTCGAGCGCCGTCGCGGGCTCGGCGAGCCGGACGTCGCCGGCGAGCACCTCCACGTCGACGCCGATGTCCTTGCTCAGCCACACGGGCGCAGGCCGGCTCAGCAGATCCTTGGACAGCGGGGGGCGGTCGTAGGGCGGCACACCCTCGGCGCCCAGGAGCGTGATCCGCCCGTCGAAGCCGTGGTTGCGCAGCGCGGCGACGGTCTGCGCGCCGGCGAGGCCGGCGCCGACCACCACGACCGAGCTGGGGACGGGTCGGGTCGAGGACGTGTGATCGGGCACGACGCTCACGCTAACCCGTGCCGGACGTCCGCTCCGCCGACGGTAGGCTCGGCTGCCGTGGATCCCCGCCCCCAGCAGCCCGACCCGGCGTCGCGGCCGTCCGCCGCCCCGTCGTCCGCGAAGCCCGCATGGCACGCGGTCGAGCCGGCGCCGCCTGCCGAGCCTGTCGCGGCGCCGAGCCCCGTACGCGCGATCCTGCTGAGCGCGGCCGGGATCCTCCTCGTCGTGGCGGTCGGCGTTGCGGTGAGCGCGCGTGTCGGCGTGCTCACGCTCGCGGCGACGCTCGCCGTCGCCGGCAGCTGGCGGGCCGTGTCGCCGGCCGGGCCGCCAGGGCTGGTCGTGCGCAGCCGCGGGTTCGACGCGGTCCTGTGCTGGTCGGCGGCCGCTGTCACCACGTTCCTCGCGCTCACCGCGCCGGGACTCGGCTGACGCAACGAGGGCCGGCACCCGACGACGGGTGCCGGCCCTCGATCGTTCCGGTCAGGCGCGCGGCGTCCCGGGCTCCTCGTCGTCGGGCCGCTCCTCGGCCGACTCCGCGGTGGCAGGCGTCTCCTCGACGTCCGCCTGCGCGACGTCGGCCAGGGGGTTGACGCCCTCCTCGGGGCCGGGCTCGCCCGCGGGGACGGGGGCCCCGCCCTCCTGCGTCGCGACCACGACGGCCTCGACGTCGGTCTCTACGTCGACGGGCTCATCCTCGCCCGGCAGCACGGGCAGCGGCGAGAACGCACGGTAGAACAGCGCTGCGAGCGCCGCGCCGACGAGCGGCGCGACGAGGAAGAGCCACAGCTGCCCCCACGTCCAACCCCCTCCGAACAGCGCCGAGGCGAACGAACGGGCCGGGTTGAGCGACGTGTTGGTCACCGGCCACGCGACGAGGTGCAGCGCGCCGAGCGTCAGGCCGACGACGGCGGCCGGGTAGGGCACGCGCGCCCGCGCGCTCGTCGTGCCGAGGTAGACGCCCACGAAGATCGCCGCGATGAGGATCTCGACCAGCAGCGCTGACCAGACGGTGAACTCCGTGCCGCCCTGCGACAGCCTCGCCAGCGGCGAGTGATCGCCGTAGCCGTTGGCCGTCGCCTGCATCATGGCGGCCTTGTCCTCGAGCTGCAGGAGCTGGGGCAGAGTGCCGGGAATGATCGACCACAGGACCACGGCGCACAGCGCGGCGCCCACGACCTGAGCGGCCCAGTACGGCAGCAGATCACGCCACGGCGTGCGCCCGGCGAGGACCATGCCGAGGGTCACCGCAGGGTTGAAGTGCCCGCCGGACACGTGCCCGACGGCGGCGAACGCCCCGAGCAGCGCGAGGCCGCTCGCGAGTGCCACGGCGATGCTCGAGCCCTGGTTGAGCGCGTTGAACAGGGTGGTGCCGACGATGCCCAGCACGAGGACGAACGTGCCGAACGCCTCGGCCGCGAGCCGGGTCGTGAGGCCGTAGACGGGCGGGACGGTGGTCGTCTCCTCGACGACCACGACGGTCGTGCCGCTCGAGGCGGCAGGGTCCTGCGACATGGGTGTCCTTCTCTGCTCGGGAGACGGGCGTCTCGTGCGCCCGCGGAGACGGACGGCCTGCGGTCGAGCACAGGCCGCCCGGATCGTGTCATCGCGTCCTGGACGGATGCTGGATGCCGTTCGCACCGTGTGTCCGTCCCGGGATGACGTGTCGCCACGCTACCGGTCGCGCGCGTCCGCCGTCAGGGCCTGCCCCGCCGTGTCCGTGGACCGGGACGGCGAGGTGCGCAAGAGTAGGGCCATGTCGACACCTGTGAACGTCACCGTCACCGGAGCCGCGGGCCAGATCGGGTACGCGCTGCTCTTCCGGATCGCGTCGGGCGCGATGCTCGGCCCGGACACCCCCGTGCGGCTCAAGCTCCTGGAGATCCCGCAGGCCGTCAAGGCGGCGGAGGGGACCGCGATGGAGCTCGACGACTGCGCCTTCCCGCTGCTGGCCGGCATCGACATCTACGACGACCCGGCCCAGGGCTTCGCCGGCGCGAACGTCGCGCTGCTCGTGGGCGCACGCCCCCGCGGCCCGGGCATGGAGCGCGCCGACCTGCTCGTGGCGAACGGAGGCATCTTCCGCCCGCAGGGCAAGGCCATCAACGACGGCGCGGCCGACGACGTGCGCGTCCTCGTGGTGGGCAACCCGGCCAACACCAACGCGCTCATCGCGGCGTCCAACGCGCCCGACGTGCCCTCCGAGCGGTTCACCGCGATGACGCGGCTCGACCACAACCGGGCGCTGTCTCAGGTCGCTGCGAAGGCCGGCGTGCCGGTGTCGGAGATCCGCCACGTCACGATCTGGGGCAACCACTCGGCGTCGCAGTACCCGGACCTGTTCCACGCCGAGGTCGGGGGGCGTCCGGGCGCCGAGCTCGCGGCGGACGAGTCCTGGCTCACCGACACCTTCATCCCGACGGTCGCCAAGCGCGGCGCGGCGATCATCGACGCGCGGGGCGCGTCCTCGGCGGCGTCGGCCGCGAACGCCGCGATCGATCACGTGCGCGACTGGGTGCTCGGCACGCCTGAGGGCGACTGGACCAGCGCGGGCCTGTGGTCGCGCGGCGAGTACGGCGTGCCCGAGGGCCTCGTGTCGTCGTTCCCCGTGACGTCGTCGGGCGGCGAGTGGCAGGTCGTCGACGGCCTGGAGCTCGATGACTTCTCCCGCTCTCGCATCGACGCGAGCGTCGCCGAGCTCGCCGAGGAGCGCGAGGCCGTGAGGTCGCTCGGCCTGGTCTGATCGCGCGACCTGCGGCAGGGCGAAAAACGGTGGGTGAGCGTCGGAGGCGGCCCGTAGTGTCGAGCAACGATGATCGAGGCTCCTCCCACCCCCGTCACGACGACGGCCACCGCGCCGGCGCGCACGCCTGCGGACCCTGCACGGCGCCTGGACTGGCGACGGCTGCGCAGCCCTGTCGCCGCCGTCGCGCTGCTCGCGCTCGCCGTCGGCACGGTCGGTTCTGCGCTCGGGACGGTCTTGGCGGGCCGCCTGGCCGAGGACGCGACGACGGTCGGGGTGGTTCTCCTCGCGGCGTGCCTCGTCGGGGCCGCGGTGCTCGACACCGCGGGCCAGGTCGCGTGGGCCGGCGTCGTCGACCGGGCCGAGGGACGCCTCCGCGGCGACCTGCTCAGCGCGGCGCTGCACCAGCCGCTGCCGACCCTCACCGAGCAGGCGGTCGGCGAGGTGCTCGACCGGGTCGACGACGACACGCACGCGGTCGGCGCGCTCGTGCGCCGCCAGCTGTGGGGCATGGGGCGCACCGTCGTGGGGTCCGTCCCCCTGCTCGTCGTCGCGGGCGTCACCTGGTGGCCCGCGTGGATCCTGTTCCCGGCGCTCGGCACCGTCACGGTGCTGGTGGCGCGTCCCCTGCTCGGCGAGATCGCCCGGCGCAAGGTCGTCGAGGAGCGTGCCTGGACCGACAACGCCGCCGCGTTCGAGGAGGCCGTGGCCGCGCGGGACGACCTGCGCACGAGCCTCGGCCAGGCGTTCGCGGTACGCCGCCTGGCGGAGATGTCGGCTGCCGTGCACCGCGCGCTCGACAGCGTGCTCGCGGTCGAGACGCGCATGACCCGGCGGGCCAGCACGCTGCTGCACGCGCTGCTCGGGGCGGTCGCCGTCTCGGGCGTGGCGCTCGCCGTCTCCGGCGACCTGTCCGTCGAGCGCCTCGTGACCCTGTTCCTCGTCACCGCGGCGTTCGTGGGCCAGATCGACCAGCTCGCGCGGCACCTGCCCGACCTCCAGGAGGGCGTGGGTGCCGCGATCCGCATCCGCCAGCTCCTCGAGGCCGAGCCGGAGCCCGACGGCGGTCGCCCGGTGCCCGAGGGACCGCTCGACCTCGAGCTGCGCGACCTGCACTTCGCCTACGCGGAGGGCAGCTTCGCGCTGCAGGGCGTCTCGCTGCACGTGCCCGCCGGGCAGACGGTGGCGCTCGTCGGCCGCACCGGGTCGGGCAAGACGACGCTCGCCTCGCTGCTGTCGCGGGCCGTCGAGCCCGAGCCGGGGTCGGTGTTCCTGGGCGGCCGCGACGTGCGTGACATGGACCTGCAGCACCTGCGGGCGGCCGTCGGCGTCGTCACGCAGCGCACCGAGATCCTTGCGGGCACGCTGGCCGAGAACATCACGCTGTTCGCCGACGTCCCGCGGTCCGACGTCGAGGCCGCCGTCGCCGAGCTGCGGCTCTCCGAGTGGGTGGCGGGACTGCCCGACGGCCTCGACACGCTGCTCGGCCCGGGCGGCACGTCGCTGTCCGCGGGCGAGGAGCAGCTCGTTGCCTTCGCCCGCCTGCTCGTCCGGGACGTGCAGGTCGTGGTGCTCGACGAGGCGACCGCGCGCATGGACCCGCACACCGAGGCACGCGTCGTGGCGGCGTCGGAGCGCCTCCTCGGCGGGCGCACGGGCGTGCTCGTGGCGCACCGGCTCAGCACGGTCGAGCGTGCCGACCGCGTCGTCGTGCTCGACCACGGTCGCGTCGTCCAGCAGGGACCCCGGGCTGAGCTGGCGCGCGCCGTCGGGCCGTTCCGCGCGCTCGCGGACGCAAGCCGCGCGGACGCTCCCGACCCCGCCGCGACGACCGAGCCGGCGGTCGCGACGGAGCCGCAGACGCCGGACTCCCAGGCCGTCGGTGCCCGCCGGCGCGCGGGCGCGCCTCCGGAGCTGCCAGACCCGGGCACGGGCCCGAGCCTCGCGCGCGGCATCGCGCACGCGCTGGTCGTGCGCCCCGCCTGGGGATTGCTCGGCGGCGCGCTCTTCCTGGCCTCGAGCATGTTCGCGGCCCAGGGCGCTCTCACCGGCTACCTGTGGGGCCACGCCGTCGAGGGGGTGCAGGGCGGTCGCACGCCGGCTGTCCTCGTCGGCGTCATGGTCGCGCTGCTGCTCGTGGTACCGCTGTGCCACGCCGCTGCGTTCCGCATCTACCCGCGGTGGTGGATCGAGCTGCTGTTGCGCGTGCGCCTGTCGGTGCTCGTGGGCCAGACCGGCCAGCACCGGCTGCGTCGCACGCCGCCGGGCGAGGTCGTCGCCCGCGCGCTCGACGCCGACCGGTTCGTCCGGTACGCCGACCGCTGGGTCGACCTCGTCAACGGGCTCGTCGTCGTCGCGGTCACCGCGCTGCTCAGCGGCTCGCTGCTCGCGGGCGCCGTCCTGCTCGCCGTCATGGTCGTCACCGGTGCGTGCGCGCTCGCCGGCAGGCCGATCGCGGGGCGCTCCGCCGCTCGCGCGTCGGCAGCGCGCGCCCGGTTCGGTCGTGCCCTGGTGTCGGCGCTGGACGCGTCCCGCACCGTCAAGCTCGCCGCGCGCACGCCCCAGGTGCACGCGCACCTGCGCCAGGTGGACTCGGGCCGGGTCTCCTCCGCGGTGCTCGAGCACCGCGTTCAGGCCGTGCTCGACGGCGTCCCCATCGTCATGGTGCAGGCCGGCATCGTGGCCGCGTGGGCGGCTCTGGTCGGCGGCGCATGGGACCTCGCGACGACCCTGCTCGTCGCCGGCGCGGTGAGCGGGTTCACCTGGTTCGGCATCGTCGCCGGCGCCGTCATCACGGAGGCCCCCGGGACACGGGCATGGCAGCGCGCGACGAGCGCGTTCGCCGGCGGCGCGGACCTGGCCGACCTCCCCGCCGACGTCGATCTCGCCGCCGGGACGGCACCCAGCCCGCAGCCCGAGCGGCGCGAGGGGCTCGAGCGCCTCGAGCTGCGCGGGCTCACCGCGGTGCACGACGACGGGACGATCGGCGTCGCGGGCGTCGACCTGACCGTCGCTCGCGGCGAGCTCGTGCTCCTCCTCGGCCAGGTCGGCTCGGGCAAGTCGAGCCTGCTCTCGGCGCTGGCCGGGCTCATGGAGCACACGGGCCGCATCGCGTGGAACGGCGCCGAGGTCGCCGACGCGCAGACGTTCCTGCGGCCTGGACGGGTCGCTCACGTCGCGCAGGTACCGCGGGTGCTGTCCGGGACGTTCGCGGAGAACGTGCGGCTCGACCACGAGCGCGACGTCACCGCGCCGATCGAGGCCGCGCGCCTGACCATGGACGTCGCCGATGCCGGTGGCCCGGACGCGCTCGTCGGTCACCGCGGGGTGCGGCTGTCGGGCGGGCAGGTCCAGCGCCTCGCGCTGGCCCGCGCGCTGGCCACCGAGTCCGAGCTGCTGCTCGCCGACGACGTCTCGAGCGCGCTCGACGCCGCGACCGAGATCGAGCTCTGGTCGGCGCTGCGCGAGCGCGGCACGACCGTCGTCGGGGCGACGTCCAAGCGGGCGGCGCTCGTCCGTGCGGACCGGGTCGTGGTCCTGGAGGATGGCGAGGTGGCCGACGTCGGGTCGTGGCACGACCTCGCGGAGCGGTGGGGGCACCTCGCGGGCTGACGTCTTGCTGCACGTTTCTGCAACCGTTACAGTCACGTGCGGCACATCGACGAAGGAGTCCACATGACGCGCACCCCGCGCCGCGCCGTCGCGGCGCTCGCTGCCACCTCGCTCCTCGCCCTCACCGGCCTGACGGCGGTCGCAAGCGCGACCACGGCCGTGGCCGAGGAGCGCACCGCGGCTCTCGTGGGCGACCTGCAGACCGAGCTCGGCTGCGGTTCCGACTGGGACCCGGCCTGCGAGGCGACAGAGCTGCAGGCCGCAGGCGACGGCACCTACACGGCCGAGTTCGACCTGCCCGCGGGCACCTACCAGTACAAGGTCGCCCTGGACGACACGTGGGACGAGGCCTACGGCCGCGAGGGCACGGACGCGAACGCGCCGCTCGTCCTCGGCGGCGACGCCAGCGTCCGCGTCACCTACGACGACACGACGCACCGCATCGCGCTCACCCCGCTCGGGCTCGCGGGCGAGTACGACGACGCGACGGACGCCGCGCTCGTCGTGCCACCCGTGCGCCAGCCCGGGTCGGACGAGCGGTTCTACTTCGTCATGACCGACCGGTTCGCCAACGGCGACACCTCGAACGACACCGGCGGCATCGCCGGCGACCGGCTCGACCACGGCTTCGACCCCACGAACAAGGGCTTCTACCTCGGCGGCGACATCGCGGGGCTGCGCTCCAACCTCGACTACATCGAGGGCCTCGGCACGACGGCGATCTGGCTGACGCCGTCGTTCCTCAACCGCCCGGTCCAGGGCACCGGCGCCGACGCGAGCGCCGGCTACCACGGCTACTGGATCACCGACTTCACGCAGATCGATCCGCACCTGGGCACGAACGACGAGCTGCGCGCGCTCATCGACGAGGCCCATGGCCGCGGCATCAAGGTCTACTTCGACATCATCACCAACCACACGGCGGACGTCATCGACTACGCCGAGGGTGAGTACTCCTACGTCGACCAGGCCACCTCGCCCTACCTCGACGCGGCCGGCAACGCCTTCGACCCGGCCGACCATGCCGGTACGGGCGAGTTCCCCGAGCTCGACGCCGCGACGTCGTTCCCGTACACGCCGCAGGTCGCGCCCGAGGACGCGGAGGTCAAGGTGCCCGCGTGGCTCAACGACGTCACGCTCTACCACAACCGCGGCAACTCGACGTGGACGGGCGAGTCCGTGACGTACGGCGACTTTGCCGGCCTCGACGACCTCATGACCGAGCACCCGAGGGTCGTCCAGGGCTTCGTCGAGGTGTACCAGGACTGGATCGACCTCGGCATCGACGGCTTCCGGATCGACACCGTCAAGCACGTCGACCCGGCGTTCTGGGAGCAGTGGTCCGCGCAGGTCATGGACTACGCGCGCTCGATCGGCAAGGACGACTTCTTCATGTTCGGCGAGGTGTTCGACGCCGATGCCGCGAAGACCTCGCCCTACGTGCGCGAGACCGAGATGAGCTCGGTGCTGGACTTCGCCTTCCAGGCGTCCGCGACCAGCTATGCGAGCGGCAACAGCGCGCGGGGGCTGGCGAACCTGTTTGCGAGCGACGACCGCTACACGACCCCGGACTCGTCGCCGTCGGCGCTGCCGACCTTCCTCGGCAACCACGACATGGGCCGGGTCGGCTACATGCTGAGCAGCACCGCCGACCCGCTTGCGCGCGACGAGCTCGCCCACGAGCTCATGTACCTCACGCGCGGCCAGCCGGTCGTCTACTACGGCGACGAGCAGGGCTTCGCCGGTACGGGCGGCGACAAGGACGCGCGCCAGACGCTGTTCGCCACGCAGGTCGACGAGTACGCGAACCAGGATCTCGTCACGGGGGAGCAGGCCGGCTCGGTCGACCGGTACGACACCGACGCGCCGCTCTACCGGCACATCGCCGACCTGGCCGCGCTGCGCGAGGCGCACCCGGCGCTGGCCACGGGCGCGCAGGTCGAGCGGTACGCGGAGAGCGGCGCGGGCGTGTACGCGTTCAGCCGCGTCGACCGCGAGGAGAAGGTCGAGCACCTCGTGGCGCTCAACAACGCGCCCGAGGCCCGCGAGGCCACGTTCACCACGCTCACCCCGGGCGCCGCGTACTCCGTGCTCTACGGCGAGCTCGCGAGCGGCGGCTCCGTGACCGCCGACGCGGGCGGCGAGGTGGCGCTGTCCGTCCCGGCGGCCTCCGCCGTCGTGCTCGTCGCGGACCGGACGGTCGGCGCCGAGACGACGGGCGAGCTCGAGGTGTCGGTGCCGGGCGCCGGTGCCAAGATCGGCGGCACCGCGCCCGTCGCGGCGCAGGTCGACGACGCGTGGGCCGAGACGTCGTTCGCCTGGCGCGAGGTCGGCACGAGCGAGTGGCACCACCTCGGTACCGGCGAGGACACCACGCCGCGCGTCTTCCACGACGTCGACGCGCCCGAGGGCACGCTCGTCGAGTACCGGGCCGTGACCGTCGACGCCGACGGCGACCGCGCCGCCGCCTCGACGTTCGCCTCCGTGGGCGTCGACGTGTCCGGCGTCGTGGGCGACACCGAGCCCGAGCCCGAGATCGACATGGTCACGGTGCCCGGCAGCCACAACTCCGAGATGGGATGCGCTGGCGACTGGACGCCCGACTGCGAGGGCGCGCGCCTGACCGAGCGGCCCGACGGCGTCTGGCAGGGCACGTTCGACCTGCCCGCGGGCGACTACGAGTACAAGGTCGCCGTCAACGGGTCGTGGGAGGTCAACTACGGCGTCGGCGGCGCGCGCGACGGCGCGAACGCGACCTACAGCCACGACGGCGGTCCGCTCACGTTCTACTGGGACCCCGTCAGCCACGACTTCTCGTCGACGGCGCAAGGCCCGATCGTCACGCTGCCCGGCTCCTACCAGGATCAGGTCGGCTGCACGGGGACCTGGCAGCCCGACTGCCTCGCTGCGTGGGCCAAGGACCCCGACGGCGACGGCGTCTACACGTGGTCGACCGACGACCTCGCGGCCGGCGCCTACGAGCTCAAGGTCGCACACGGGATGAGCTGGGCCGAGAACTACGGCGTGGGTGGGGCGCGCGACGGCGCGAACTACTCGTTCAGCGTCGGCGACGGCGAGGCGGTCGAGTTCTCGTACGACATCTCGACGCACGAGCTGACGGTCGGCGTCGCTAACCCGCCGCTGCCGGGCGCCGGACAGCAGGCCGCACACTGGGTCCGCAAGGGCCTGGTGCTGTGGCCGGGCTCGCTCGGGTCCGGCGACACCTGGAGGCTGTGGGCCGCGCCCGAGGGTGGGCTCGCCGTCGCGGGCGGCGAGGTCCGCGGGCCGGACGGGAGCGACCTGCCCGACGGGGCGGCGTCGTACACGCTCACGGCCGCGGACGAGGTCCCGGACGGCGTCGCCGCGGACTTCCCGGCGCTCGAGAACCACACGCCGCTCAGGCCCCTGGGCGAGGACGGCGAGCCGCTCGCCCGGGCCGAGGTCGAGTCGGTGCTCAGTGGGCAGCTGCTCGTGACGCGCTCCGACGGCGACACCTTGACCGCGGCGACCGGCGTCCAGGTCCCGGGCGTGCTCGACGACCTGTACGCCGAGGCGGCGGCGGACCGGACGCTCGGCGTCACGCCGGCGCCGAACGGCAAGGGGGCGGCGTTCGCCCTGTGGTCGCCGACGGCGAAGGACGTCGACGTGCTGGTGTGGCCGGCAGGCACCGACCTCGGCGCCGAGCCGCAGCGGTTCGACGCCGCGCGCCAGGACGACGGCACGTGGACCCTCGACGGCAAGCGTGCCGCGAAGGACCTGGCCTGGGACGGCGCCCGCTATCGGTACGCGGTGCAGGTCTACGTGCCGAGCACCGGGAAGGTCGAGACCAACGTGGTCACCGACCCGTACTCGGTGGGCCTCACGCTCGACTCGACGCACTCGGTCGTCCTCTCGCTCAATGACCGGCGCTGGCAGCCGAAGGTCTGGCGCACGACGCCGCAGCCCGTCGTCGAGCGGCCCGTAGACCAGACGATCTACGAGCTGCACGTGCGCGACTTCTCGATCTCGGACGAGACCGTGCCGGAGAGTGTGCGCGGCACGTACCGCGCATTCGCGGAGTCGGGCTCGGACGGGATGACGCACCTGCGCGAGCTCGCCGAGGCGGGCATGACCACGGTGCACCTGCTGCCGACGTTCGACATCGCGACGATCCCCGAGGACCGCGACGCCCAGGAGACCACGGGGGACCTGTCCGGCTTCGCGCCCGACTCGACCGAGCAGCAGGAGGCCGTGACGGCCGTCAAGGAGCGCGACGGCTTCAACTGGGGCTACGACCCGTTCCACTTCTCGGTGCCGGAGGGCTCGTACGCGGTCCGGGCCGACGGCGGCGCCCGCGTCGCCGAGTTCCGCACGATGGTGGGCTCGCTGCACTCCGCGGGCCTGCAGGTGGTGCTCGACCAGGTCTTCAACCACACCGCGGCGAGCGGCCAGGCGGACAAGTCGGTGCTCGACAAGGTCGTGCCGGGCTACTACCACCGCCTCAATCCGACCACGGGCGCGGTCGAGACGAGCACGTGCTGCCAGAACGTGGCGACCGAGCACGGCATGGCTGAGAAGCTCATGGTCGACTCGGTGGTCACGTGGGCCCGCGACTACAAGGTCGACGGCTTCCGGTTCGACCTCATGGGCCACCACTCGCGCGCCAGCCTGGAGGCCGTGCGGGCGGCGCTCGACGAGCTGACCGTCGAGGAGGACGGCGTCGACGGCTCGGCGGTCTACCTCTACGGCGAGGGCTGGAACTTCGGCGAGGTCGCGAACAACGCGCTCTTCACCCAGGCCACGCAGGGCCAGCTCGGCGGAACGGGCATCGGGACGTTCAGCGACCGGCTCCGCGACGCCGTCCACGGCGGATCACCGGTCGACGGCGCGTCGACGTTCACGCAGGGCTTCGGCACCGGCCTGTTCACCGACCCGAACGGGCGCGAGGCGCGCACGGGTCAGGGAGGCACGGTCAACGACGGGTCCGACGACGAGCTCGCAGACCTGCGGCACCAGAGCGACCTGGTGCGGCTCGGGCTCGCGGGCAACCTGCGCGACTTCGAGCTGCTCGCCTCCGACGGCGCGGTCACGCGCGGTGAGGACCTGGACTACCGCGGCTCGCCGGCGGGCTACGCCGACTCTCCGGAGGAGGTCGTCACCTACGTCGACGCGCACGACAACGAGACGCTGTTCGACCTGCTCACGCTCAAGCTGCCCGAGGGCACGTCGATGGACGACCGCGTGCGCATGAACACGGTCTCGCTCGCGACGACGGCACTGGCCCAGACGCCCTCGTTCTGGCACGCCGGTACCGACCTGCTGCGTTCCAAGTCGCTCGACCGCAACTCGTACGACTCGGGCGACTGGTTCAACGCGATCGACTGGTCAGGCCAGGACAACGGCTTCGGCCGCGGTCTGCCGCTCGCCGCGGACAACGAGGACAAGTGGCCGCTCATGAAGCCCCTGCTGGCGAACCCTGACCTCAAGCCGAAGCCGGGGCACATCTCCGCGGCGTCCGACCGGGCGCGCGAGCTGCTCGAGCTGCGGTTCTCGACGGGGCTGTTCCGCCTCGGCTCGGCCGACCTTATCCAGGACAAGGTGTCGTTCCCGGCGGCCGGGCCCGACGCCGTGCCGGGGATCATCACGATGTCGATCGACGACACGGCCGGCGGGACCGACGCCGACCCGGAGCTCGACGGCGTGCTCGCGGTGTTCAACGCCTCCCCGGAGGCGGCGACGGTCGAGCTGCCGGGCCTGGCCGGGCGCGACTACGCGCTCTCGCTGGTGCAGGAGACCGGCGGTGACGACGTCGTGCGCGGCACGACGTGGGACGAGACCGCCGGGGCGGTGACCGTGCCGGCCCGGACCGTCGCGGTGCTCGTGGACCCGCAGGGCTGACACCTCCTCTCACGCTGGGGGCATGATCTCTGGCCCGTTCTGTCCGGATGATGCAGCCAGAACGGGCCAGAGATCATGCCACCGCGTGCGCCCTGGTCGAGGGGATCCGTAAGTGGTAACTTACCGTTCGTGGGAACTTACCAAGAGGCCCTCGACGCGCTGGGCGACCCCACGCGCCGCGCGATCGTCGAGCGCCTCGCGCGCGGGCCCGCGGCCGTCGCGCTGCTGGCCGAGGGTTTGCCTGTGAGCCGGCCGGCCGTGTCGCAGCACCTGCGGGTACTGCTGGACGCCGGGCTCGTCTCCTACGACGCCGTCGGGACGCGCAACGTGTACCGCCTCGACCGGGCGGGCTTCGACGCGCTGCGCGCGTGGCTCGACGGCTTCTGGACAGACGTTCTCGGCGCGTTCGAGGACTACGCCGGCAACGGGCCGGCCGAAGGAGGACCGTCATGACCGCACAGCTCTCCGAGCTCCGCAAGACCGTGACCGTGCGCCCCGGGCCGCGCGTCGCGTTCGAGCTCTTCACCGACCGGATGGGGGCCTGGTGGCCGCTCGAGACGCACTCCGTCGGCCATGGCGGCTCCCGGGACGTCGTCGTCGAGCATGGCGTCGGCGGCCACCTCGTGGAGACGCTCGCCGACGGTTCGACGTGCGTGTGGGGCACCGTCGAGGTGTGGGAGCCGCCCGCGCGTCTGCGGTTCACGTGGCATCCGGGCAGGCCCGAGGGCGAGGCGACGCTCGTCGAGGTGACGTTCCGCGCGGCCAGTGACGGCACCGTCGTCGAGCTCGTCCACACGGGCTGGGACCGCCGCTCGGACGGCGTGTCCGCACGATCTTCCTACGATGGCGGCTGGGACCTTGTGCTCGGGCGTTACGCGACGTCGGCCGGGTGATTGACTTCGGAAACCGAACAGTTAATCCGTCGCTTCTGTAATGGTTTGCCCACTTTCGCGGAGGAAGTGGATTCGCTCCCACCTCCCGTCGCCCGTGACCAGATCGTTATGGCGCAGTTTCTCGTGAGGCTTTGACTTCGAAGGTCGAACGCATCACGCTGTTACCCGGGTCGGCCCCGGAACGGGTCGGCGAGACGTAGGTCAGCCCGCACGGGCAGCCGGCGGCGACGGTCGCCGCCGGGACCATCGACGACGAGAAGGAGCGCGACGATGCGACTCGGCAAGAAGATGGGCGTGGTCGCCGCTGGGGCGGCGCTGACGCTCTCCCTGGCAGCCTGTGCCGGTGAGGGTGCAGGCTCCGGGAACGAGAACGCACCCGCCGGCGACGGCGGCGACGACGTCAAGATCGGCGTCGCCATGCCGACCGAGACCTCCGAGCGGTGGATCGCCGACGGCAACGCCGTCAAGGACGGCCTCGAGGCGGCGGGCTACGCGGTCGACCTGCAGTACGCGGGCGACGACATCCCGACGCAGACCCAGCAGATCGACTCGATGATCACCGGCGGCGCCGACGTGCTCATCATCGCGGCGATCGACGGCACCGCCCTGTCGAGCCAGCTGGACGCCGCCGCCGCGGCGAACATCCCGGTCATCTCCTACGACCGCCTCATCCGCGACAACGAGAACGTCAACTTCTACGTGACGTTCGACAACTACCAGGTCGGCGTCGCGCAGGCGACGGCGCTCCTGAACGGCCTGGGCCTGACCGACGCGACCGGTGAGCCCACCGGGGAGAAGGGCCCGTTCAACGTCGAGCTCTTCGCCGGCTCGCTCGACGACAACAACGCGCACTTCTTCTGGAAGGGCGCGATGGACACCCTCAAGCCGTTCCTCGACGACGGCTCGCTCAAGGTCCCGTCCAAGCAGACGGACATCGAGCAGGCCGCGATCCTGCGCTGGCAGCAGGAGACCGCGCAGAAGCGCATGGAGGACCTGCTGACGTCGACCTACTCGGACGGCACGAAGCTGCACGGCGTGCTCTCGCCGTACGACGGCCTGTCGCGTGGCATCATCACCGCCCTCCAGGGCGTGGGCATGGGCCCGACGATCGAGGAGGGCCTGCCGGTCGTCACCGGTCAGGACGCCGAGATCGCCTCGGTCAAGCTCATCGCTGACGGCGTGCAGCAGTCGACGATCTTCAAGGACACGCGCAAGCTCGCCGACCAGGCGGTCGTGGCGGCCGAGGCTTACCTCGAGGGTGAGAAGCCCGACGCCAACGACACCTCGACGTACGAGAACGGTGTGAAGGTCGTGCCCTCGTACCTGCTCGACGTCGACACCGTCTACGCCGACAACATCCAGGAGCTGCTGGTCGACAGCGAGTACTGGACCCAGGAGGAGATCGAGTCCGGCCAGGCCGAGTGATCTGATCCTCGAACCGGGCGGGTCCGCCGCCTGGCGCCGTGAGGCGCCGGCTGCGGGCCCGCCCCGAGGCCCGTCACGGTGCTGACGCCGCGGCGGCCGCATTCCCGCGAAGGAGGGGAGGGCGCATGAGCACGATCCTGGAGATGCGCTCCATCACCAAGGAGTTCCCCGGCGTCAAGGCGCTGTCGGACGTCACGCTGACCGTCGAGCAGGGCGAGATCCATGCCATCTGCGGCGAGAACGGCGCCGGCAAGTCGACGCTGATGAAGGTGCTCTCGGGCGTGTACCCGCACGGCACCTACGGCGGTGAGATCGTCTTCGACGGCAAGACCGCCGAGTTCGGGTCGATCAACGACTCCGAGGCCGAGGGCATCGTCATCATCCACCAGGAGCTCGCCCTGGTGCCGTATCTGTCGGTCGCCGAGAACATCTTCCTCGGCAACGAGCTGCGCGGCCGCGGCGGGCTCATCGACTGGAACCGCGCGAACGCGGAGGCAGCGAAGCTCCTCGCCCGCGTCGGCCTCGACGAGCAGCCCGTGTCCACCGTCGGCACGCTCGGCGTCGGCAAGCAGCAGCTCATCGAGATCGCCAAGGCGCTGTCGAAGGAGGTGCGGCTGCTCATCCTCGACGAGCCCACGGCCGCGCTCAACGACAACGACTCCGAGCACCTGCTCGAGCTGCTGCGTCAGCTCAAGGCGCACGGCATCACCTGCATCATCATCTCGCACAAGCTCAACGAGATCGCCGAGATCGCCGACCGGACCACGATCATCCGGGACGGCAGGACGATCGAGACGATCGACATGTCCGACCCGTCCTCGACGCAGGACCGGATCATCCGCGGCATGGTCGGCCGCGACCTCGAGCACCGTTACCCCGAGCGCACGAGCGTCGTGGGCAACGAGGTGCTCCGGGTCGAGAACTGGACCGTGTTCCACCCGACCCAGCCGGGCCGCAAGGTGATCGACGACGCCTCGTTCAACGTCCGCGCGGGTGAGGTCGTCGGCATCGCCGGCCTCATGGGCGCCGGCCGCACCGAGCTCGCGAGGAGCGTCTTCGGCCGCTCGTACGGCCGCAACATCTCGGGCCGTCTGTACAAGGACGGCAGGGAGATCAAGGTGCCGTCGGTCGCGGACGCGATCCAGCACGGCATCGCCTACGCGACCGAGGACCGCAAGGCCTACGGCCTCAACCTCATCGACGACGTCTGTCGCAACATCTCGCTCGCCGGTCTGGAGAACATCGCCCCCCGAGGCTGGGTCAACAGCAACGAGGAGCTGCGTGTCGCCGAGGAGTACCGGGCGAGCCTCAACATCAAGACGCCCACGGTCCTGGCGACGGTCGGCAAGCTCTCGGGTGGCAACCAGCAGAAGGTCGTGCTGTCCAAGTGGCTCTACACCGACCCTGACGTGCTGATCCTCGACGAGCCGACCCGAGGCATCGACGTCGGTGCCAAGTACGAGATCTACACGATCGTCAACAAGATGGTCGCGGCCGGGAAGGCGGTCGTGGTCATCTCCTCCGAGCTGCCCGAGCTGCTCGGCATCTGCGACCGCGTCTACACGCTCGCGTTCGGCCGCATCACCGGTGAGCTCCCCGTCGCCGAGGCGACGCAGGAGCGCCTGATGGAGCTCATGACGATCGAGCGCGACCAACCCCTGCCCACGAAGGACTACGTCTCATGAACGTCATCGCCGGAGCCCGGGAGCTCGTCACCCGGCACATGCGCGAGAGCGGGATCTTCGTCGCGTTCGTCGCGATCGTCGCCCTGTTCGCCGCGCTCAACCCGTTCTTCCTCAGCCCGAACAACCTCACGAACATCGTCCTGCAGTACTCCTACATCCTGATCCTCGCGATCGGGATGGTGATGATCATCGTCGCGGGGCAGATCGACCTGTCGGTCGGGTCGGTCGTGGCCCTCACCGGAGCCGTGAGCGCCGTCGTCGTGATCCGCGAGGGCATGCCCTGGTACGTGGGCGCGCTCGCCGCGCTGGTCGTCGGTCTTCTGGTCGGAGCCTGGCAGGGCTTCTGGGTCGCATTCGTCGGCATCCCCGGCTTCATCGTGACCCTGGCCGGCATGCTGCTGTTCCGCGGCCTGACCTACCGGGTGCTCGACAACGTCTCGCTGTCGCCGTTCGGCGGCACGTACTACGACATCGCCAACGGGTTCCAGAACGGTCTGCTCGGCGGCATGGGCTTCGACGTCTTCACGCTCGTGATCTTCGCGATCGCGGTGGTCGGCTACGCCGTGAGCCAGTGGCGCACGCGTCGTGGTCGGGTCGCGTACCAGCAGACGGTCGAAGGGCTCCCGCTGTTCGCGCTCAAGATCCTGATCGTCGCCGCGGTGGTCATGTGGTTCGGCTACCAGCTCGCCCAGAGCCGTGGCCTGCCCAACGTGCTCATCCTGCTTGCGGTCCTCGTGATCGTCTACGGGCTCGTGACGCAGAAGTCGGTCTTCGGCCGGCATGTCTACGCGGTGGGCGGCAACAAGCACGCGGCCGAGCTCTCCGGCGTCAAGGTCCGGCGGGTCAACTTCTGGATCTTCGTAAACATGGGCTTCCTGGCCTCGGTCGCCGGCATCGTGTTCTCGTCGCGCATGAACGGCGCCCAGCCGGGTGCGGGCAACATGTTCGAGCTCGACGCGATCGCGGCCTGCTTCATCGGCGGTGCGTCGACCACGGGCGGCGTCGGTCGCGTCGGCGGCGCGATGATCGGTGGCCTGATCATGGCCGTCATGTCGAACGGCATGCAGCTCATGGGCGTGCCCCAGTCGATCCAGCAGGTGATCAAGGGCCTCGTGCTCCTGCTCGCCGTCGCGTTCGACATCTACAACAAGCGCCGCGCGGCCGCGCTGCGCTGACCCGAGGGATGCACCGCGACGCGCGGGCGGGCGGACTGCCGCCCGCCCGCGCGTCTGTGTTCCTACGATCCCTGTGTGAGAGGACGGCTGCCCATGGCTGGTTCGCAGTCCTCCCTGCGTGAGGCGAACCGGGCCCTGGTGGTCGACGCCGTCAAGCGGCACGGCGGCCTCACGCAGGTCGAGCTGACCGGCGCCACCGGCCTGTCCCCGGCCACGGTCTCGACGATCGTCAAGGAGCTCCTCGCCGGGGGCATGGTCGAGGTGCGGCCCGCGGTGCGCTCGGGCCGCCGAGCGCATCTCGTGACGCTCGCCCACCGGGTCGGGCTCGTGGCGGGCGTCGTCGTCGGGTACCGGCAGATGCGCGTCGCGATCGCCGACGTCACGCACGAGGTCGTCGGCGAGCAGACGCTGCCCCTGCCGGCCGACCACCGCCCCGACACGAGCCTCGACCGGGCGGCGCTGCTCGTCGTCGACCTGCTCGAGCGCGTCGGCGTCGACCTCGACGAGCTCCTCGCGATCGGGCTCGGGCTGCCCGCCCCCGTGGACGCGTCGTCGGGCCTGATCTCGGTGCGGGGCGTCCTGCGGGGATGGGACGGGGTGCCGATCGCGCAGGTCCTCGAGAAGCGCTTGTCGCGTCCCGTGTTCGTCGAGAACGACGCCAATCTCGGCGCGCTCGCCGAGAGCACGGTCGGCGCCGCGCGCGATTACCACAACTCCCTGTACGTGCGGGCGTCGCACGGCGTCGGGGCCGGCGTCGTGATCGGCGGCCGGCTGCACCGCGGCCTCGGCGGCGCGGCGGGGGAGATCGGCCACGTCCAGGTCGACCCGGCCGGGCGGATCTGCGCCTGCGGCAGCCGCGGGTGCCTCGACACCGTCGTCGGGATCCCTGCTCTCCTCGAGCCGCTGCGGACGAGCCACGGCAACCTGACGTTGCGCGACCTCGTCTCGCTCGCCAACGACGACGACCCCGGGTGCCGCGAGATCGTGTCGGACGCCGGTACTGTCGTGGGTGCCGTCGTCGCGAACATCGCGACGGTCATGAGCCCGGAGGTCGTCGTCGTCGGCGGAGAGCTCGCCGAGACGGGCGAGACTTTCCTGGGACCGGTGCGCGAGGCGGTCCGGCGGCGTACTCTGCTCAACCAGCCCACGCCGCTCGAGGTCGTGCCCGCCGAGCTCGGGACGCGCGCGGAGCTCATGGGCGCGATCGTGCTTGCGCTCCAGTCCACCGACGTCTTCGAGAGCGCCGAGGACGGCACGCAGAAGGGGAGCCTGTGACGCCCGGACGGACGCCGCTGCTCGCGCTGCGGCAGATCAGCAAGTCCTTCGGCGCCGTGGAGGCGCTGGTGGGCGTCGACCTCGAGGTGCATGGGCACCAGGTGGTCGCGCTCGTCGGGGACAACGGTGCGGGCAAGTCGACGCTCGCGAAGGTGATCGCGGGGGTCCTGCAGCCCGACTCCGGCCTGATCGAGCTGGACGGAGCACCCGTCACGATCCCCTCGGCATCTGCGGCGACCCGCATGGGCGTGGCGAGCGTCTTCCAGGATCTCGCGCTGTGCGAGAACCTCGACGTCACGGCCAACGTCTTCCTCGGCCAGGAGGTGCGCGGTCGGCTCGGGATGCTGCACGACGGCGAGATGGAGACCGAGACGCGCGCCCTCCTGCGCCACCTGACCGTGCGGATCCCGTCGGTGCGCACCCCGCTGCGCAACCTCTCCGGCGGCCAGCGCCAGGCCGTGGCGATCGCCCGCACGCTCATCGGCAACCCGCGCATCGTGGTCCTCGACGAGCCGACCGCGGCTCTGTCGGTGGCGCAGACCGCCGAGGTGCTCACGCACATCGAGCGGCTGCGCGAGCTCGGCCTCGGCGTGATCCTCATCAGCCACAACCTGAACGACGTGCGCGCGGTGTCCGACCGCATCGAGGTGCTGCGCCACGGGCGCAACAACGGCTCGTTCCCCGGGGACGCCAGCCACGAGGCCATCCTCGCCGCGATCACGGGAGCCGGCTCGCCCTCCCTCTAGTTCTGCAACGAGCGTGCTGATCGTTCCCCCAAACGGACCGTTTGAGGAAACAGCCAGCACGCTCGTTGCGCGACAGCACGGTCAGCGGAAGACGACGGTGCGCCGACCGTCGAGCAGCACGCGGTGCTCGGCGTGCCAGCGCACGGCGCGGGCGAGCGTCCGGCGCTCGACGTCCTCGCCGAGCGCCACGAGGTCGGCCACGGCGCGCGAGTGGTCGACGCGCTCGACGTCCTGCTCGATGATCGGCCCCTCGTCGAGGTCGCCCGTGACGTAGTGCGACGTCGCGCCGATGAGCTTGACGCCGCGGTCGTGCGCCTGCGCGTAGGGCCGTGCGCCCTTGAACGACGGCAGGAACGAGTGGTGGATGTTGATGACGCGGCCCTCGAGGTCGCGGCACAGCTCGTCGGACAGGACCTGCATGTACCGGGCGAGCACCACGAGCTCGACGTCGAGCTCGTCGACGAGCTCGCGCAGCCGGTCCTCGGCGACCCGCTTGGTGTCCGCCGTCACGGGGACGTGGTGGAACGGCTTGCCGTAGAACGCGGCAAGGTCCTGCAGGTCGCGGTGGTTGCCGACCACGCCGACGACGTCGACCGGCATGTCCTGGTAGCGCTCGCGGTAGAGCAGGTCCACGAGGCAGTGCGCCGCCTTGCTCACGAGGACGAGCGTGCGCATCGGTCGGCCGACGACGTCGAGCGACCACGTCATCGAGAACCTCTCGGCGACCGGATCGAGCGCGGCCTCGAGCTCGGGCCGGCCCGCCGTCGTCGTGACCTGCACCCGCATGAAGAACAGCCCCGACGCCGGGTCGCCGAACTGCTGCGACTCGGTGATGTTGCCGTCGTGCTCGGCGAGCATCCCGGCGACGGCGTGCACGATGCCGGGACGGTCGGGGCAGGACAGCGCCAGGACCCATTCGGTCGCGAGCTCGGTGCGGATGTCGGTGGCGGCGGGTGTGGTCACGCACTCCATTGTCCCCGACTGTCTGCAACGATGGGCCCATGAGCGACGCCACCGCCGACGCCACCCGCATCGAACTCGTCGACGACGACCACGCAGGCGAGCTGCTCACGCTGCGCCGCGCGGCGTTCGTCAGCGAGGCGCAGCTGTACGACGACCCCCACATCCCGCCGCTGACGCAGACTCTGCACGAGCTGCGCGAGGACATGGCGCGCGACGACGTCGTGACGATCGGCGCGTGGGAGGGGCACCGGCTCGTCGGCTCGATCCGGGTCGAGATCGAAGGGTCCAGGGCGACGCTCGGCAGGCTCGCGGTCGCGCCCGACCAGCAGGGCAAGGGCATCGGCACGGCGCTGCTGTTCGCCGTCCTGCCGTACCTGCCGGAGCAGGTCACCGAGATCTGGGTCTTCACCGGCAAGGACTCCAAGCAGAACCTCGCGATGTACACCAAGCACGGGTACGAGGAGCAGTTCGACCAGGCGGCCGGCGAGCTCACGTACACCTACCTTCGGCGTGTGCTGGGGGAGGTCGAAGCGCGCCGGGCCGCCCACGCCCAGCGGGACGAGTCCGCGCGCCCAGCGGAATGAGCGGACCCGGCGCGTCCGCCGCTGCACGGACCCGGCCCCCGTCGATGGCAGACGTCGCGGTGGTCGCGGGCGTCTCGCACCAGACGGTCTCGCGCGTGCTCAACGCCCACCCGAGCGTGCGCGGCGAGACGCGCGAGCGCGTGCTCGCGGCCATCGACGAGCTCGGCTACCGGCGCAACAGCGCCGCCCGCGCGCTCGCGACTGCGCGCTCGGCGACGCTCGGTGTCGTGACGACCGGCTCGGCCCTGTTCGGCCCGACGAGCACGCTCGTCGCCGTCGAGGGTGCGGCCCGCGACCGCGGCTACTTCGTCTCGGTCGCGACGCTGCGCACCTACGACTCGGTCGCGATGCACGGGGCGCTCGAGCACTTCATGGACCAGGGCGTCGAGGGCATCGTCGTCATCGCGCCGCAGGACGACGTCGCGGCGGCCGTCGGGTCGTTCCACGCGCCCGTGCCCGTGGTGCTCGTCGCCGCTCTCGACGACGACGCCGGTGCCCCGGCCGGGCCGGCGACGCTCTCGCTCGCGGTCGACCAGCGCCAGGGTGCGCGCCTCGCGACCGACCACCTGCTCGACCTCGGCCACCGCGACGTCGTGCACGTCGCGGGCCCTCAGGACTGGTTCGACGCGCGCGAGCGCGCCGCCGGCTGGCGTGAGGCGCTCGAGGCGCGCGGCATCACGCCGACGCGCCCGCGCGTGTGCAGCTGGTCCGCCAAGGACGGCTACGCCGCGGGCCGCGACCTCGCCGAGGCGATCGTCGCGGGGGAGGGCCCGACGGCGGTCCTCGCCGGCAACGACCAGCTCGCCCTGGGCATCCTGCGCGCGCTGTGGGAGCGCGGGCTCGGCGTGCCGGGCGACGTCTCGGTCGTCGGGTTCGACGACGTGGCCGGGGCTGCGTACTTCATCCCGCCGCTGACCACCGTGCGGCAGCCGTTCGCGACGCTGGGCGCACGCTGCGTCGCGATGGTGCTCGCGGCCCTCGACGGCGAGAGCGTGCCGCCCGAGCGCATCGCGCCCGAGCTCGTCGTCCGCTCGAGCACCGGCGTTCCACAACGCCGCTGACCGCCCCGCGGTCGTGGCGCAGCGCGGCGCGCCACCTGACGGACGCTGGGTTGACGCCGTCTCTCATTCTTGGCTAATTTCCTCTGCATCGACGTTCTACAACGTTGTAGAGGAGTCCCGTGAGTCTCATCCGGCACAGCACGCCGGCGCCGACGCGCGCGTCGCACCTGGGAGCAGCGGCACCTGGGGGACCGTGGCCGGCTCCGCGTCCTCTCCCACGGCCGGTGTCGCGACTCCGACCTCGACGGCGTCACGGCGGACGTGGGCGGGTCGATCGAACGTGCGCAGGTGGAGAACGCGCGCGGTAGCGTGACGAGCGAGACGGCGACGCTCTCGGTGACGCCGGCGGCGCACCCGGGCCGGGGCAGGCCGCGCGGCTGACACTCCCGCCCCTCACCGGGTCGGTGGTCCGGGCCGGTTGCGGTATCGGCGTGATACCGCAACTCATCCGAACCACCGGCCCGTGGTCGTGGGGGCGACTAGGAACATGGGCATGTGAGCGCTAACATTGAATCAATCAAGGCGCAGGACGACGCCCGCACAAGCCGGGCGAGGACGGAGCAGCTCGCGATGGTGCAGCAGGACGAGGCCACCGGCCTTCGGGAGGCCATCACCTCAGGCCGGACCGCGCTCGGCATCGAGCTCGGCTCGACCCGGATCAAGGCGTGTCTCATCGGCCGGGACCACGCCGTGATCGCGAGCGGCAGCCACGAGTGGGAGAACCAGCTCGTCGACGGCGTCTGGACCTACTCCCTCGACGCCGTGCGGGAGGGCCTGCAGGACTCCTTCGCCGACCTCATGGCCGACGTCGATCAGCGGTACGGCATTCGTCCGACGACGTTCGGCGCCATCGGCGTCTCGGCCATGATGCACGGCTACCTCGCGTTCGACGCCGCCGGTGACCTGCTCGTCCCGTTCCGCACCTGGCGCAACACGAGCACCGGTCCCGCGTCCGCCGAGCTCACGGAGCTGTTCGGCTACAACATCCCGCTGCGCTGGTCGATCGCGCACTTCTATCAGGCGATCCTCGACGACGAGCCGCACGTGCCCGACGTCGCGCACTTCACGACGCTCGCGGGCTACGTCCACCGGCTCCTGACCGGGCGCGACGTGCTCGGCGTCGGCGACGCGTCGGGCATGTTCCCCGTCGACCCGGAGACCCGGCAGTACGACGCGCGGATGCTGGACCAGTTCGACGCGCTGGTCGCCGGGCGTCGCCCCGGCCTCAAGGTCACCGAGCTGCTGCCAGAGGTCCTCCCGGCGGGCCGGGAGGCCGGCCGGCTGACGGCCGAGGGTGCCGCGCTGCTCGACCCGACCGGCACTCTCCAGCCCGGCATCCCGCTGTGCCCGCCCGAGGGCGACGCGGGCACGGGCATGGTCGCGACCAACTCCGTGGCCCCGCGTACCGGCAACATCAGCGCCGGGACGTCGATCTTCGCCATGGTCGTGCTCGAGCACCCGCTGGCCACGGTGCACCACGAGCTCGACCTCGTGACGACGCCGGCCGGCGACCTCGTCGCGATGGTCCACTGCAACAACGGCGCGAGCGAGCTGGGCGCCTGGGCCGACATGTTCGGCCAGTTCGCCGCCGCCCTGGGCCACCGCGCCAGGCAGGACGACGTCTTCGGCGCCCTGTTCCGCGCCGCGCTCGAGGGCGACGCGGACGGCGGCGGGCTGCTCGCCTACAACTACCTGGCCGGCGAGCCCATCACCGGTCTGGAGGAGGGGCGGCCGCTTTTCGTCCGCACGCCCGGCAGCCGCCTGACGCTGGCGAACTTCATGCGGACGCAGATCTACGGCGCGTTCGGCACGCTGGCCCTCGGCATGCGCGTCCTCGCCGGCGAGAACGTCGCGATCGACGCGATGTTCGCCCACGGCGGCATCTTCAAGACCGAGGGCGTGGCGCAGCGCCTGCTCGCGGCCGCGGTCGGCGCACCCGTCGCCGTCGGCGAGACGGCGAGCGAGGGCGGCGCCTGGGGCATCGCGGTCCTGGCGGCGTACATGCGCGCCGCGTCCGAGCAGGGCGACCCGGGGCTCGGGGCGTACCTCGGCGAGCGCGTCTTCGCCGACGCCGCCCTCGACGTCGTGGCGCCCGACCCCGACGACGCCGCCGGCTTCGCCGCCTACCTCGAGCGGTACGACGCCGGCCTGGCCGTCGAGCGCGCCGCCGTCGAATCGATCTAGACCACGGAACGAACGGAGTCCCATGAGCTCGCCGACCCTGACCGAGGTCCCCGCGCACCTGCGGGAGGCCGTCGACACCGCGAAGGAGCGCGTGGCCGCGCTGCACGCCGAGCTGCCCCGCTGGGAGCTCGTCGTGTGGACCGCGGGCAACGTCTCCGAGCGCGTCGCGAACCCTGAGGGTGACGACCTGCTCGTCATCAAGCCGTCCGGCGTCTCGTACGACGACATCACGCCGGACGCCATGGTCGTGTGCGACCTTGACGGCAACCTCGTCGAGGGCGGGCGGGCGCCGTCGTCGGACACGGCCGCGCACGCCTACGTGTACAAGCACATGCCCGAGGTGGGCGGTGTGGTGCACACGCACTCCACCTACGCGACGGCGTGGGCCGCGCGCGGCGAGGAGATCCCGTGCGTCCTCACGATGATGGCCGACGAGTTCGGCGGGCCGATCCCTGTCGGGCCGTTCGCGATCATCGGCGACGACTCGATCGGCCGCGGCATCGTCGAGACCCTCCGCGGTTCGCGGAGCAAGGCCGTGCTCATGAAGAACCACGGCCCGTTCACCATCGGCTCGGACGCCAAGTCCGCCGTCAAGGCCGCCGTGCTGTGCGAGGAGGTGGCCCGCGCGGTGCACATCTCGCGCCAGCTCGGCGAGCCCGTCGCGATCGAGCAGCAGTACGTCGACTCCCTCTACGACCGCTACCAGAACGTCTACGGCCAGCGCTGAGCCAGCGCCGTCGTCCACGGAAGGACCCCATCAGAAATGAGCAAGCCCTACGCCGACCGTGAGGTCTGGTTCTTCACCGGCAGCCAGGACCTCTACGGCGAGGAGACCCTGCGTCAGGTCGCCGAGCAGTCGCAGGAGGTCGCCCGCGCGCTGGACGCCTCCGACGACGTGCCCGTCCGCGTCGTCTGGAAGCCCGTCCTGAAGGACTCGGGCGCGATCCGCCGCGCGATGCTCGACGCCAACTCCGACGACAAGGTGCTCGGCGTCATCACCTGGATGCACACGTTCAGCCCGGCCAAGATGTGGATCGCAGGGATGGACGCGCTGCGCAAGCCGCTCCTGCACCTGCACACCCAGGCGAACGTCGAGCTGCCGTGGGCGGACATCGACTTCGACTTCATGAACCTCAACCAGGCCGCGCACGGCGACCGCGAGTACGGCTACGTCCTGGCGCGCCTCGGCGTGGCTCGCACGACGGTCGTCGGGCACGTGTCGAACCCGGCGGTCACGCGCCGCGTGGGCACCTGGGTCCGCGGCGCCGCCGGCTGGGCCGCCACGCACGAGCTCAAGCTGGCCCGCTTCGGCGACAACATGCGCAACGTGGCGGTTACCGAGGGCGACAAGACCGAGGCCGAGCTGCGCTTCGGCGTCTCGGTCAACACGTGGGGCGTCAACGAGCTCGTCGCCGCGGTGGACGCCGTCGCGGACAGCGACGTCGACGCGCTCGTCGCCGAGTACGAGGACCTCTACGACGTCGTCGACGAGCTGCGCAAGGGCGGCGATCGGCACCACTCGCTCCGGTACGCGGCGCGCCAGGAGCTCGCGCTCGAGGCGTTCCTCGGCCGGCTGGGCGCCAAGGCGTTCACGACCAACTTCGAGGACCTCGGGGCGCTGCGCCAGCTGCCGGGCATCGCCGTGCAGCGGCTCATGGCCAAGGGCTACGGCTTCGGCGCCGAGGGCGACTGGAAGACGGCGGTGCTCGTGCGGGCCGCGAAGGTCATGGGCGCTGGCCTGCCGGGCGGCGCCTCCCTCATGGAGGACTACACCTACGACCTCACGCCGGGCTCCGAGCTCATCCTCGGCGCGCACATGCTGGAGATCTGCCCGACCCTGACGACCTCGAAGCCGCGCGTGGAGATCCACCCGCTCGGCATCGGTGGCAAGGAGGACCCGGTGCGCATGGTCTTCGACGCCGACGAGGTCTCGGGTGCCGTCGTCGTCTCGCTCGCCGACATGCGCGACCGGTTCCGCCTCACCGCGAACGTGGTCGACGTCGTCCCGCCGCCGCACGATCTGCCCAACCTGCCCGTCGCGCGGGCCGTGTGGAAGCCGCGCCCGGACTTCACGACGTCGGCCGAGGCCTGGCTCACGGCCGGCGGGGCGCACCACACGGTGCTGTCGACGGGGGTCGGCGTCGAGGCGTTCGAGGTCTTCGCGCAGATCGCGGGTACGGAGCTGCTCGTCATCGACGAGTCGACGACGCGCCGCGGCTTCGCCGACCAGGTGCGGTGGAACCAGGTGTACTACCGCCTCGCCCAGGGTCTCTGACCGCCGGGTCGCCGCAACGAGCGTGCTGGATTCGTCCTCAAACCGCCGGTTTGAGGGAGAAGTCGGCACGCTCGTTGCCGTACGACGACGCCCGGACCTGGGGTGTCGGACCTGGTCTCGGCCGTCGATCCCCGAGAACGGACTTCGTTATCCGACTGTGACGCGAGACCTGTTCAAGGACGCCAATGTGAGCGCTAACATCTGACGCGGGTGGTCGGACTCGACCGCAACAGACCCGTGACCCGCACGCAGGCGTGCGGGGAGCTCAAGGAGGAGACATGGCACGTACGACCTTCGGCCGAGGCGCACTGGCAGCGCTCTCAGCGGCAGCGCTGCTCGCGCTCGGCGCCTGCAGCACCACGGCCCCCGAGGGGAGCGACGCCGGCTCGGGCGACGCAGGCTCGGGCGACGACCTCATCACGATCGGCTTCTCGCAGGTCGGTGCGGAGTCCGGCTGGCGGGCCGCGAACACCAAGTCCATCCAGGACACGCTGACCGCCGAGAACGGCTTCGACCTCAAGTTCTCCGACGCCCAGCAGAAGCAGGAGAACCAGATCCAGGCGATCCGCTCGTACATCGCGCAGGGCGTCGACGTCATCGCGTTCTCCCCGGTCGTCGAGTCCGGCTGGGACGCGGTCCTCGAGGAGGCCAAGACCGCGGGCATCCCGGTCATCCTCACCGACCGCGCGGTCGACTCGCAGGACGAGACGCTGTACGAGTCGTTCATCGGCTCGGACTTCGTCCTCGAGGGCGAGATGGCCGGCCAGTGGGTCGCCGAGAACTTCGACGGCCAGGGCATCAAGGTCGTCGAGCTGCAGGGCACCACGGGCTCGGCCCCGGCGATCGACCGCAAGGAGGGCTTCGCCTCCGCCATCGCCGGCACCGACATCGAGGTCATCGACTCCCAGACGGGCAACTTCACGCGCGCCGAGGGCAAGACGGTGATGGAGGGCTTCCTGCAGGCCCACGACGACATCGACCTCGTGTTCGCGCACAACGACGACATGGGTCTCGGCGCGATCGAGGCCATCGAGGCCGCCGGCCTGACGCCCGGCGAGGACATCAAGATCGTCACGATCGACGCCGTCAAGGACGGCATGCAGGCCCTCGCCGACGGCAAGATCAACTACATCGTCGAGTGCAACCCGCTGCTCGGTCCGGACCTCGCCGACATCGCCAAGAAGGTGATCGCGGGCGAGTCGGTCGAGAAGCGCATCGTCGTCAAGGACGAGGCGTTCGACCAGGAGGCCGCGGTCGCGGCTCTCCCCACGCGCGAGTACTGACCCGCGCACACCCCCAGGCTGCCGTGGTGGCGGGCGCACGTACGAGGCCCCGCCGCCACGGCCCCCCAACTCCGGCGGCGCGCCACGCAAGCTGGCTGTCCGCCACCCGAAAGGCCAGCAGGTTCGATGACGACACCAGCACCCGAGCCCGGGACCGTCGCGGCTCCCGCGCGCGAGCCGGTCGTGGAGATGGCGGGCATCACCGTGGAGTTCCCGGGTGTCCGGGCGCTCGACGGGGTCGACCTTCGTCTCTTCCCCGGCGAGGTCCACGCCCTCATGGGGGAGAACGGGGCCGGCAAGTCCACCCTGATCAAGGCGCTCACGGGCGTGAACCCCGTCGCCGCGGGCGAGATCCTCGTCGCCGGCGAGCCGCGGCGGTTCACCGGCCCCGCAGACGCCCGCGAGCACGGCATCAGCACCGTGTACCAAGAGGTCAACCTCTGCGAGAACCTCACCGTCGCGGAGAACATCATGCTCGGCTCCGAGCCGCGCCGCCTCGGCGGGCTCGACTGGCGCAGCATGCGCCGCCAGGCGCGTGAGCACCTCGCCCGCATGGGCCTGCGCATCGACCCGGCGTCGTCGCTCGGGTCGCACTCGCTCGCGGTGCAGCAGCTCGTCGCGATCTGCCGCGCGACCGTGGTCGACGCGCGCGTGCTCATCCTGGACGAGCCGACGTCGAGCCTCGACACCGACGAGGTCGCCCAGCTCTTCCGCGTCGTGCGGTCGCTGCGCGACGACGGCGTCGCGATCCTCTTCGTCTCGCACTTCCTCGACCAGGTCTACGAGATCGCGGACCGCATGACGGTGCTGCGCAACGGCCGTCTCGTGGCCGAGCGGCGCACGGCCGAGCTGCCGCAGCGCGAGCTCGTGTCGATGATGATCGGCCGTTCGATGGAGCTGCTCGAGGAGGTCGACCGCGCCCACGACGCCGCGCCCGAGCGTCCCGCCGATGCCGTGCCGTACCTGCAGGCCGTCGGCCTGGGCCGGCGCGGCTCGGTCGAGCCGTTCGACCTCGAGCTCTATGAGGGCGAGGTCGTGGGCCTGGCCGGGCTGCTCGGCTCGGGCCGCACCGAGCTCGCGCGGCTGCTCTACGGCGCCGACCGCGCGGACGTCGGCGAGACGCGGGTCAAGGGCACGGCGACGCGCCTGCGCAGCCCGCGCACGGCGCTCGCGCACGACGTCGTCTACCTCTCCGAGGACCGCAAGGGCGAGGGCGTCGTCGGCGACCTCACGGTGCGGGAGAACATGATCCTCGGGCTCCAGGCCGCACGGGGCTGGATGCGGCCGCTGCCCCGGCGCCAGGTCGACGAGATCGTCGAGAAGTACATCAAGGCCCTAGGCATCCGGCCCGCCAACCCCGAGGCGCTGCTGAAGAACCTGTCGGGCGGCAACCAGCAGAAGGTGCTGCTCGCGCGGTGGCTCGCGACCGCGCCGCGGCTGCTGCTGCTCGACGAGCCGACGCGCGGCATCGACGTCGGCGCGAAGGCCGAGATCATGAAGCTCGTCGCCGAGCTCGCCGCGGACGGCATGTCCGTGGTGTTCATCTCGGCCGAGCTCGAGGAGGTACTGCGGCTCAGCCACCGCATCGCGGTGATGCGGGACCGGCGCAAGGTCGCGGAGATCGACGGAGGGCAGGACGTGGGCACGGACGACGTGATCGAGCTGATCGCGAGCGGGGGTGAGGCCCGGTGAGCGCACGCGTCGGTACCGTCGTCAAGCACCACCTGTTCTGGCCCCTGGCCGCGCTCGTCGCGCTGCTGGTGGCCTGCACGATCAAGCGGCCCGCGTTCCTTCGGGTGTCCGTCCTGGACGACCACCTGTTCGGTGCGCCGATCGACATCCTGCGCAACAGTGCGCCGCTGCTGCTCGTCGCGCTCGGCATGACCCTCGTCATTGCGACGCGCGGCATCGACCTGTCGGTCGGCGCGGTCGTCGCGATCGCCGGCGCCGTGGCGCTCACCTTCATCGCGAGCTCGCCGGATCCCGACTCGCTCGGCACGGTCGTCGGTGCGATCTTCGTCGCCCTCGGTCTGTGCCTCGTGCTCGGCGTGTGGAACGGCTTCCTCGTCTCGGTGCTCGGGATACAACCGATCATCGCCACCCTCATCCTCATGACGGCCGGGCGGGGCATCGCGATGCTCATCACCGGCGGGATGATCACCACGGTCAACAGCCCTCCGTTCAAGACGCTGGGCTCGGGCTTCTGGCTCGGCCTGCCCGTCGCTGCGCTCGTCGCCTACGGCGTCTTCGTGGTCGTGGCGGTCGTCGTGCGCAGGACGGCGCTCGGGATGCTGCTCGAGGCCGTGGGCATCAACCCGGCCGCGAGCCGCCTGTCGGGTGTGCGGGCGCGCACCCTCGTGTGGACCGTGTACGCGGCGTCGGGCCTGTTCGCGGGCCTCGCCGGGCTGATCTTCGCCTCGAACACCATGGCCGCCGACGCCAACAACGCGGGCCTGTTCATCGAGCTCGACGCGATCCTCGCCGTCGTCATCGGCGGGACGGCGCTCTCGGGCGGCAAGTTCAACCTTTCCGGGACGCTCGCCGGCGTGCTGGTGATCACGACCCTCAGCCTGACGGTCACGGTGCTCGGCGTCTCGCCGCTCGTGACCCCACTGTTCAAGGCCCTCGTCGTCATCGCGGTGACGCTGCTGCAGTCGCCCGCACTGCGGGCTCGCCTGCGGCGACGGCGTCCGGGATCGCCCGCCCCGCGCGTCGAGCAGCCCGCCGAGAACCCCGCCCAGGAGGTGCACGCCTGATGGACGTCGCCATCGCCCAGCGGCCCGTCCGCCTCGACCGTCGCTACCTGCCCGTCGTCGGCACGCTCGTCGTGCTGGGGCTCATGCTCACGGTCGGCGGCACGCGGTACGACAACTTCCTCAGCCCCGCCGTGCTGTCGAACCTGCTCATCAACAACGCGCACCTGCTCGTGCTCGCGGTCGGCATGACCTTCGTCATCCTCACGGGCGGCATCGACCTGTCGGTCGGTGCGGTCCTCGCGCTGTCGAGCGTCGTCACCGCCTCGCTCCTGCAGGCCGGCTGGCCGGCGGCCGTGGTGCTCCCGCTCGCCGTGCTCGTCGGCTCGGTCATCGGCCTCGCGATGGGCGTGATGGTGCATGTGTTCGGCGTGCAGCCGTTCGTCGCGACGCTTGCCGGCATGTTCTTCGCCCGCGGGCTGTGCTTCCTCATCGCACCCGAGTCGATCCCGATTCGGGACGAAGCCTTCGTCTCCCTCGCGTCGCTCTCGCTGTACTCAGGTCCGTGGCGGGTCACCGCGGGGGTGCTCGTCGCCCTCGTGGTCGTGGCGCTCGCGTGGTGGGTGCTGCACCTCACGCAGCTGGGACGGACCGTCTACGCGATCGGCGGCAGCGAGCAGTCGGCCCTGCTCATGGGCCTGCACGTCGCGCGGACCAAGGTGCTCGTGTACGTCATCAGCGGCACCTGCGCGGGGATCGCCGGCCTGCAGTTCGCGATGTTCTCGCGGTCTGGCTACGCGCTGACGGGCGTCGCGATGGAGCTCGACGCGATCGCCGCGGTCGTCATCGGCGGCACGCTGCTCACCGGCGGCACCGGGTTCGTCCTGGGCTCCGCGCTCGGCGTGCTCGTCCTCGGTCTGATCCAGACCATCATCACCTTCGAGGGAACCCTCAGCTCCTGGTGGACCAAGATCGTCATCGGCGTCCTGCTGCTGGTCTTCGTGGTCCTCCAGAGGGCGCTCTCTCTCCGGAAGACGTAGTACCGCCCGCGCCGCCGGCCGTCGCCGCGCCCGGGGCGGCGGCAGGCGGTCCGGCCGCACGATCTCCGATACCGGCGAAGAACCGCTGGTAGCGCTCACATCATCGTCTCCGCACTCGGCACCGTGGCCGACGCCGGAGCGAAACAGCTCGCACAACGACGTGACGGAGGAACGCGCATGAGAAAGCGACAACCGCGCTGGTGGGCCACGATCATGGCCGGACTGACGGTCGTGGTCGCGGCGCTGGCCGGGGCCGCCACCGCCCCGGCCGCCACCGCGGCAGACGAGCCGTACGCCGGCTACCTGTTCTCCTACTTCACGGGGCAGAGCACGGCCGACGGCGAGCAGGTGTACTTCGGCCTGAGCCGCGGCAACGACCCGCTGCACTACATCGACCTGAACGGCAACCGGCCGGTGCTCACCTCGAACGTGGGGACCGGCGGCGTGCGGGACCCGTTCATCATCCGGCACCCCGAGACCGGCCGCTTCTACCAGATCGCCACCGACCTGAGGATCTTCCAGGGGCCCGGCTGGGACCGTGCGCAGCGGCAGGGGTCGCGCAGCATCGTGGTGTGGGAGTCGGCTGACCTGGTGAACTGGTCGCAGCCGCGGCTCGAGCTCGTGTCGCCGCCCACGGCCGGCAACACCTGGGCGCCCGAGGCGTTCTGGGACGACGCCCGCGGCGAGTTCGTCGTGTTCTGGGCCTCCAAGCTCTACGCCGAGAGCGACCCAGACCACACGGGCTCGTCCTACAACCGCATGATGTACGCCACGACCAAGGACTTCAGTACGTTCAGCGAGGCGAAGGTCTGGGTCGACCCGGGGTACTCGGTGATCGACTCCACGGTGACGAAACACAACGGCACGTACTACCGGTTCACCAAGGACGAACGCGGGACCTCGACCAGCTCGCCGTGCGGGAAGTACATCACCGCCGAGCGGGCGACCGACCTGCGCAGCACGAGCTGGGGCTTCATCGCCGACTGCATCGGTCAGGGCGCGATCGGCCCGGGTGAGGGCCCCACGATCTTCAAGTCCAACACCGAGGATCGGTGGTACCTGTTCATCGACGAGTTCGGTGGCCGGGGCTACGTCCCGTTCGAGACGACGGACCTGGCCTCAGGTAGCTGGACGCCGGTGTCCGACTACGACATGCCCACGAACCCGCGGCACGGCACCGTCCTGCCGGTCACGCAGGCGGAGTACGACCGGCTGCTCGCGGCGTACGGCTCCACGGACGCTCCGGAGCCCGGCACGTGGTACACCGTCACCTCCGCGCACTCGGGGCTGCTGTGGGACATCGCCGGGAGGTCGACCGCGCGGGGCGCACGGCTCACCCAGTGGAGCCCGACGGGTGGCACCAACCAGCAGTTCCGTTTCGACGACGCCGGCAGCGGCTACCGCACCATCCAGGTGCGGCACTCCGGCCTGCTGCTGGACGTCGCCGGCGCGAGCACGGCCAACGGGGCCGACGTCATACAGTGGACCGCCACGGGAGGGACGAACCAGCAGTTCCAGGTGCGGGCCAACGGTGACGGGACGGTGACGTTCCTCAACCGCAACTCCGGCAAGGCGCTGGACCTGTACGACTTCGCCACGGAGCCGGGCGCGCGCATCTCTCAGTACACGCCCAACAACAACGCCGTGCAGAGGTGGATCCTGCGCGTGGCGCCGTGAGGTGATCCGGTGCCGGTCGGTCACGCGTTGACCGACCGGCACCTGTCGTCCGCCGTCTCAAACCAGGCCCGGTGACTGCCGGGCATCTTCAATGGCGAGGAGTACATCGATGTACAACCATCCACCAGGGCGTTCGCTGCGGGCTCTGCTCGCCGGCGTCCTCACGCTGGGGCTCATCAGCCCGACCGCGGCAGCCGCCGTCGCGGCGGCGGACGCGCAGGCCGAAGCGACGTCGGCCGCCGACGGCGAGTACGCCGCCTACTTTTTCCCGTACTTCACGGGGGAGTCCACGGCCGACGGCGAGACCGTCTCCTTCGCGGTGAGCGACGGCCCGGACCCGCTGGCCTGGACCACGCTGAACGACGACGCTCCTGTGCTCACCAGCGAGCTCGGCACCAAGGGCCTGCGCGACCCGTTCGTGATCCGCAAGGCCGACGGCACCGGATTCGTGATGCTCGCCACGGACCTGAAGATCTACGGCGGCGGGAACTTCGGAGATGCGCAGGAGACGGGCAGCCGGTCGATCATGATCTGGGAGTCGCCGGATCTGGTCTCCTGGTCCGAGCAGCGCGAGATCGTGCTCGCCCCGGAGAACGCGGGCAACCTGTGGGCGCCCGAGGCGTACTGGGACGAGGCCGCGGGCGAGTACCTCGTCTACTGGGCCTCGGCCCTGTACCCGGCTGACGTCGCGCCCGCCGACCGCCGCATCGCCGACTCCTACCAGCGGATGATGTACGCGACGACGCGCGACTTCGTCACGTTCTCCGAGCCACAGGTGTGGATCGACGAGAACCGGGGCCCGGGCCGCGGCATGATCGACTCGACCGTCGCCCAGACCGCCGACGGCGTCTACCACCGCCTCACCAAGGACGAGGCGGACATGACCGTGCGCCAGGAGTCCTCGACCGACCTGCGCCGCACGCAGGGCGTGACCGACGGCGACGGGTGGGACCTCGTGGCCACGCGCGTGGGCGTCGGTGAGCCCAACCCGTGGGGTGGCACGTTCACGTCCGGCGAGGGGCCGACGGTCTTCCCCTCGCTGACCGACGACCGCTGGTACCTGATGATCGACCAGCCGTCGTACCACGGTGGTCAGGGCTACATGCTGTTCGAGACGCCCGACCTGGCGAGCGGCGACTGGACCGCCAACCTCGACGCCGAGCTGCCGCGCAGCCCGCGGCACGGCACCGTCATCCCCATCACCGCGGAGGAGCACGCCGCGCTGCTCGCGGCCTACCCACCGGCCGAGCCGGTCGGTCCGGGGGAGCCTCCGGCGCTGCCCGAGCAGGGCTGGGTCGACGAGTTCGACGGCACCGAGCTCGACTCCCGCTGGAGCATCCACTCCGAGGTGGCCTCGGCCTGGTCGCTCGGCGACGGGGCACTCACGCTCACCTCGCAGACGGGCGACACGTGGCAGAACGACAACGCGGCGAAGAACATCTTCCTCGTCGACGTGCCCGCGGGTGACTTCACCGCGGTCACCCATGTCACGGCCCCCGTGAGCCGCGACTTCCAGGGTGCCGGTCTCATCGCGTGGCAGGACATCGACAACTACGTGCGCGCCGGGCTGAGCCACGTGAGCTTCGCCGCGGGCGGGCCGGTCGTGATCGAGACGGGGCTCGAGACCGGGGGCGTGTTCGGCTCGACCTTCACGGCGCGCCCGGGCTCGACGTCGGAGTGGCTGCGGCTGCAGCGCACCGGCGACGAGCTCGTCGTGAGCTACGGCGGCGCGGACGGCACGTGGGTCGAGGCCGCCCGGCACACCGTCGGCTGGGACGTGCGGCAGGTCGGTCTTTACGCGCTCGCCGCGCAGGACGGCACCGCCCACACGGCCGAGTTCGACATGTTCATGCTCGACGCCGCCGCGGGCGTCGACGTCGTGCCCTCGGGTGACTTCACCCTCCGGGGACCTGCAGCGCGGCCGTACCTCGTGGAAGGCACGAACGGCACGCTCGCGCTGAGCGACGAGCGGCCGTTCAGCGAGACCGTGCTCGCCGCCTCCGCGGCGGGCGAGGGCGACGGGTTCGCGTCGCCGATCGCGCTGCACGCGGGGGACCGGCCGGTCGTCGTGACCGGCGGCGCGCTCGCGCTCGGCGCAGCCGGCGACGAGCCAGCGGTTCTGCGGCTGACGGACGCCGGTGCCGGGAAGGTCGTCCTGCACCTCGCGGGCACCGAGGCCGGCGGGTACGCCACGCTCGGCGACGGCGGTGCCCTCGTGCTCGGGTCCGCCGACGACGCGGTGCGCCTGGCCGTCGAGGCGATCGACCTGGCCGAGCACACGCTCACGGTCGACGGCGACGCCACCACGCACGCCGTCAGCGAGAACCTGTACGGCGCGTTCTACGAGGACATCAACTACGCGGCCGACGGTGGCCTGTACGCCGAGCTGGTGCGCAACCGGTCCTTCGAGTTCGCGCCGACCGACAACGCGTCGTTCAACGGCCTGACCGCGTGGCAGAAGGTCGAGCGCGGCACGACGGGCACGATCGCGGTCGCCTCCGAGCGTTCGCAATGGCTCAACGACTCCAACCGCGCGTACCTGGAGATCACCTCGAACGGCGCCGGCGTCGGCGTGCGCAACACGAGCTACAACGAGGGCGTGGCGCTCGAGGCGGGGGCGTCGTACGACTTCTCCGTCTGGGCCCGGTCGGCGACCGCGCAGGACCTGACGATCACGCTCGAGAACGCCGCGGGCAGCGAGACCTACTCGACCGCAACGGTGGCCGTCGACGGCTCGGACGAGTGGGAGAAGTACGGCGTGACGCTCACGTCGTCGCAGACCACCAACGCCGGCCGGCTCGTCGTCACCGGTGGTGCCGCGGGCACGCTGCGTCTCGACATGGTGTCGCTGTTCCCGCTGGAGACGTGGGAGGGCCCGGTCAACGGCACGTCCGTGCTGCGCAAGGACCTCGCCCAGATGGTGGCCGAGCTCGAGCCGAAGTTCCTCCGCTTCCCCGGTGGCTGCGTCACCAACGTGGGAACGTTCGACACGTACCTCGACTCCGACGGGCAGGACCGTCGTCGCACGTACCAGTGGAAGGAGACCATCGGCCCGGTCGAGGAGCGCCCGACCAACTGGAACTTCTGGGGCTACAACCAGTCCTACGGCATCGGGTACCTCGAGTACTTCGAGTTCGCCGAGGACCTGGGCGCCACGCCGCTGCCCGTTGTCTCCGTGGGTGCCAACGGCTGCGGCTCGCGGATCCCCGAGATGACCGACGACGAGCGCATCGACCGGTGGGTGCAGGACACGCTCGACCTCATCGAGTTCGCCAACGGCGACGTCGACACCACCTGGGGTGCGGTGCGCGCCGAGCTCGGTCACCCCGAGCCGTTCGGCCTGAAGTACATCGGGCTGGGCAACGAGGAGAACACCCGCACGTTCGAGGCCAACTTCCCGCGGTTCCGCGACGCGATCGAGGAGAAGTACCCCGACGTGGTGATCATCTCGAACTCGGGGCCGGACGACACCGGCGCCCGGTTCGACGAGCTGTGGGAGTTCAACCGCGAGCAGGGCGTCGAGATGGTCGACGAGCACTACTACAACGACCCGGCGTGGTTCCTGGCCAACGACGAGCGGTACGACTCCTACGACCGCCAGGGTCCGCACGTGTTCCTCGGCGAGTACGCCTCGCGGGGCAACACGTTCGCCAACGCCCTGGCCGAGGCGGCGTACATGACGGGCATCGAGCGCAACTCGGACCTCGTCGAGCTCGCCTCCTACGCGCCGATGTTCGCCAACGAGGACCACGTCCAGTGGTCTCCGGACATGATGTGGTTCGACAACGACGAGTCGTGGGGCTCGGTCAACTACTACACGCAGAAGATGTTCATGACGAACGTCGGCGACGAGGTGGTGCCGTCCACGCACGTGGGCCCGGAGGCGAACGCGCCGGACCTGTCGGGCGGCGTGTTCCTGTCCACGTGGGCCACGCAGGCGGCTTACGACGACGTCAAGGTGACCGACACCGCGACGGGTGAGGTGCTGTTCGCCGACACGTTCGCCGACGCCTCGCAGTGGGAGACCGTGGCGGGCGACTGGACCGTCGTCGACGGCGAGTACGTGCAGTCGTCGACGGCCGAGGACGCGCGCACCCTCATCACCGGGGCGTACGACCGCGACTGGTCCAACTACACCGTGGAGCTCACCGCCCGGAAGCTCGGCGGCAACGAGGGCTTCCTCGTCGGCTTCGCCGCGGGTGCGCCGGACGAGTTCTACTGGTGGAACATCGGCGGCTGGGGCAACACGCGGCAGGCGCTCGAGCGGGCCAACGGCGCTCGTCAGGGCGAGGTCGCGGCCGTCGAGGGTCACTCCCTCCAGACGGGTCGGGACTACCAGGTCCGGGTCGAGGTCGACGGGCGCACGATCCGCATGTACCTCGACGGCCAGCTGCAGATGACCTACACCGAGCCGGTGGCCAAGACGCTCTACCAGGTCGTCACGCGTGACGCCGAGACGGGCGAGCTCGTCGTCAAGGTCGTCAACCCGACGGCGACGACGGCGCGCACCGCGGTGAGCGTCGAGGGTGTCGAGGTGGCCGGGAACGTCGGAGTGACCGAGATGGTCGCCGCGCCGTCGGCGACGAACACCAAGGCGAACCCGACCAACGTGGTCCCGGTGATGAGGGTGTTCGAGGGCGGGGGGAGTTCGTTCAGCTACGACTTCCCGGCGAGCTCGATCACCTTCCTGCGGCTCAGCCCCGCGGTCGGCGACACCGCGAGCGCCGTCCGCGCCAGCCTGCGGCCGGCTGCGGTGACGCAGGGCACCGGCACGTACGTGGAGGTGACCGCGAGCGCCGCCGTCGACGGCGGTGAGGCGCCGGCCCCGACGGGTCGCGTCGAGATCACGGTCGGCGACGTCCGGGTGACCGGGGTGCTCGACGGCGGTCGCGCGACCGTCGTCGTGCCCACGGCCGACCTCGCCGTCGGCGAGCACGCCGTGACGGTCCGCTATCTCGGTGATGCCACCTATGCGCCGAGCGAGGTCACCAAGGACCTCACCGTGCGCGCGGTGAAGCGCCGGTAGCGCGCGCTCGTCGGCCCGCCGACGGCTAGGGATCTACACGAAATGCCTGGTCTTTCCGTGAGCATCTCTAGCCGTCGGCCGGGCCATGTCCGTCCGTGATCGGTTTGCGCCACCAGGCGCGCGCGGGCTTCCGCCGGTGGTGCGCGACCCGCTAGTCTCGGCTTCGATTGTTAGCGTTAACATCGGGCGCAGGTGCCCGAGCCTCGACGATGAGGAGAGAGTGATGACGTCACCCGCACGCACACGGGACGAACGAGCGGGCCGCAGGCCCGCCGCACGAGCCAGAAGGGTGGCGTCCGGGGCCCTGGCGCTCGCCGTCGGCCTGCCGCTCGCGGCGAGCGTTCCCGCGACGGCGAGCACGACGACCACGGAGACCGACGCGACGCAGGTCGCCGTCGTGCCCGAGGGGCTGCGCGCCTGGTACCCGCTCGACGAGACCGGCGGCGCCGTCGCGCGCGACGCGTCCGGCAACGGCCACGAAGCCGCGCTGTCCGGAACGGCCTCGTGGCGCGCGGGCCAGGGCCTGACGCTCGACGGCGGCGGCTGGGTCGACCTGCCCGACGACCTCCTCGCGGGCACCACGGCGGTGACGGTCACGGCCGACGTGTGGGTCGACCCCACGCTCGGTGGCAACTACTTCATCTACAACTTCGGCAACCCGGCCGTCGGCTCTCCGCAGTCGGGCAACGGGTACCTGTTCTCCTCGAGCGCGAACGGGCGCTACCGCGGCACCATCTCGAACGCCGCATGGGGCGCCGAGCAGACGGTGGCCAAGACGCCGCAGGGTCCGCTCGCGACCGGCCGCTGGACGTCGATCGCGTTCTCGATCGATGGAGCGGAGGCGCGCCTGTACGAGAACGGCGCGCTCGTCGGCTCGAGCAGCGCGATCACGCACGTTCCGGGGCAGCTCGGCGGCGGGAGCACCACGGTCAACACGATCGGCAAGTCGGCCTACGCCGCCGACGGCCTGTTCCGCGGCCGGGTCCGGGACTTCCGGCTCTACGAGCGCGCGCTCACAGCCGCGGAGGTCTCCGAGATCGACGCCGCGAACGCCGCGACGGCCGTCGCGGCCGATGCCGAGGCCCTCGACCTGGGCGACACCTCCGCTGTCGACACCGACCTGGACCTGCCGAGCACCGGCGTCGGCGGCTCGGCGATCACGTGGGCGACGTCGAACGCCGACGTCGTGACGGCCGCGGGCCATGTCACGCAGCCTCCCGCGGGCGCCGATCCGGTCACCGTGACCCTCACGGCGACGCTCGAGCTGCGCGGCGCGAGCGCGCCGCGAGACATCCAGGTGACGGTCGTCCCGGCGATGTCGGACGAGGAGAGGGCCGCCGAGGCGGCCGCGGCGCTCGAGGGCGTCAACGTCGACGACGTGCGCGGCAACCTCACCCTCCCCAGCACCGGTGAGCACGGCGCGACCGTGACCTGGGCGTCCTCGGACGCGTCGGTCATCACCCCCACGGGCGAGGTGACCCGGCCGGCGGCGGGGGCGCAGACCGTGACCGTGACGCTCACGGCGTCCGTCTCGGTGGGCGACGGCGTCGCGACGCGCGACATCACCGCGACCGTCCCGCCGCTGCCCGAGCGCGAGTCGTACGAGGGCTACCTGTTCTCCTACTTCATCGGCGAGGGCACAGCCACCGGCGAGCAGGTGTACTTCGGCCTGAGCGAGGGCAACGACCCCCTGCGCTACCGCGACCTCAACGACAACAAGCCGGTCCTCACGTCCGACCTGGGGGAGAAGGGCTTGCGCGACCCGTTCATCATCCGCTCGCCCGAGGGCGACAAGTTCTACCAGATCGCGACCGACCTCAAGGTCCACGGGTCGTGGGACTGGGACGGCTTCCAGCGGCGTGGGTCGAAGTCGATCATGGTGTGGGAGTCGACCGACCTCGTGAACTGGACCGACCAGCGGCTCGTCCAGGTCTCCCCGGAGAACGCGGGCAACACGTGGGCGCCCGAGGCGTTCTACGACGAGGAGCTCGGCGCGTACGTCGTGTTCTGGGCCTCGAAGCTGTACGCCGAGGACGACCCGAACCACACCGGCAGCCAGCACAACCGGATGATGTACGCCACGACCCGCGACTTCGTGACGTTCAGCGAGCCGAAGGTCTGGATCGACCCCGGCTACTCGGTCATCGACTCCACGGTGATCAAGGAGGGTGACACCTACTACCGGTTCACCAAGGACGAGCGGAACAACACCTCGTCGACCCCGTGCTCGAAGTTCATCCTCGGGGAGAAGTCGACCGAGCTGCGCTCGACCGACTACGACTACATCACCGACTGCATCGGCAAGGCGAACTCGCTCGGCCCGGGTATCAACCAGGGTGAGGGCCCCCTGGTGTTCAAGTCGAACACCGAGGACCGCTACTACATGTTCATCGACGAGTTCGGCGGCCGCGGCTACGTGCCGTTCGTGAGCGACAGCCTCGACGCGACCGAGTGGAAGATGGTCACCGACTACAAGATGCCGTCGCGTCCCCGCCACGGCACGGTGCTGCCCGTGACGCAGGCGGAGTACGACCGGCTGCTGCGGCACTACCAGCCCGACGCGTTCGTCGAGTCCGTCGACCCGGTGAACGTCACCACGCAGGTGCGGCGGGCGCCCGTGCTGCCTGAGTCCGTGCCGGTGACCTACGCCGACGGCTCGACGGGGACCGAGGCGGTCACGTGGGACGCCGTCGACTCCGAGCAGTACGCGACGCCCGGGACGTTCGAGGTCCGGGGCAGGCTCGGCGCCGGCGTCTCGATCCCGGCCGTCGCGACGGTGACCGTGCAGGCGAAGCGGATCGAGGCGGAGTCACTCACGGTCTCGCCGACCGAGCTCGAGCTCTGGCAGGGCACGGAGCAGGCACTCGTGGCCACAGTCTTGCCGGCCAACGCCTCGGACCCCCGCGTACGGTGGGAGTCGCTCGACCCGACGGTCGCGACGGTCTCGTCCACCGGCGTCGTCCGCGGCCTCACACCGGGCACGACGACGGTCGTCGCGTCGACGAACGGGTCGCTGCGGGCCGAGGTCCCGGTCACGGTCACGGCCGAGCCGCCGGGGCTCGTGGCGCGGTACGCGCTCGACGAGACGTCCGGCACGACGGCGGCGAACGCGGTCGAGGGCAGCTCCTACGGAGCGGCGACGCTCGAGGGGGGAGCGAAGTTCACCGGCGAGGGCGTGACGCTCGACGGCGTCGACGACTTCGTGCGGCTGCCGAACCACCTGCTCGCCGGGATCACGGACGTGACTGTCGCGCTCGACGTGCGCGTCGCGACCGACCAGGCGACGCCGTACTTCATCTACGGCCTGGGCAACTCGAGCGGGACGAGCGGCAACGGCTACCTCTTCACCACGGGCAACTCCTACCGGAGCTCGATCTCGCTGGGCAACTGGTCGGGGGAGCAGACGGTGAGCAAGGGCTCGAACCTTGCGCGCGGCGTGTGGAAGCACCTGACGTACACGCTGTCGGGGACCACGGCGGTGCTCTACGAGGACGGGGTCGAGGTGGGGCGCCAGGCAGGCGTCACCATCGACCCGCGACAGATCGGCGGCGGCGAGACGCTCGCCAACTACATCGGGCGCTCGCTGTACTCCGGTGACCGGTACCTCAAGGGCCAGGTCCGCGACTTCCGGCTCTACGGCCGGGCGCTCAGCCGGGCTGAGGTGGCGTGGATCGGCACCGACCACACCGGCGTGCGCGGCGCGCAGCTCGACGAGCTCAAGGTCGACGCGATCGTCGACGGCTCGTCGAGCACCGTGACGCTGCCCGTGGTGCCCGGGACGGACCGGAGCGCGCTCGCACCGGTGCTCGAGGTCTCGGACGAGGCCACCGTGGCACCCGCCAACGGGTCGACGCAGGACCTCACCCAGCCCGTGACGTACACCGTCACGGGCCCCGACGGCTCGTCACGGCAGTGGGCCGTGCGCGCGGTCGAGATGCGCAGCCCGGTTCTGCCCGGCCTGTACGCCGACCCGAACATCGCGCAGTTCGGCGACACGTTCTACATCTACGCGACGAGCGACGGGTACGCGGGCTGGGGCGGCAAGGAGTTCTACGTCTGGAAGTCCACGAACCTCGTGGACTGGCAGCGCTCGGCCGAGCCGTTCCTGGTGCTCGACGGCGCGAACGGCGACGTGCCGTGGGCGACCGGAAACGCCTGGGCGCCCACCATCATCGAGCGGGACGGGAAGTACTACTTCTACTTCTCCGGGCACAACCCGACGTACAACCGCAAGACGATCGGCGTCGCGGTGGCCGACCACCCCGAAGGCCCGTTCACGGCGCAGCCGCAGGCGATGATCCTGAACAACGAGGCCGTGACCTCGGGGCAGGCGATCGACCCGGCGGCGTTCCAGGACCCGGCCACGGGCAAGTACTACCTGTTCTGGGGCAACGGCGGGCCGTCGAACGGGCCGGTCTACGCCGAGCTCGGTGACGACATGGTGTCGATCAAGGCGGGCACCATCAAGCGCATCGGCGGCCTCACGAACTTCCGCGAGGGGCTGTTCGTCAACTACCGCGACGGAATGTACCACCTCACGTACTCGATCGACGACACGGGCTCGGAGAACTACCGCGTCGGGTACGCGACGTCGTCGAGCATCGACGGTCCCTGGACGAACCGCGGCGTCATCCTCTCCAAGGACTCGTCGTACGGGATCCTCGGGACCGGGCACAGCTCGATCCTCAACGTCGCCGGCACGGACGACTGGTACATCGTGTACCACCGCTTCGCGATCCCGGGCGGCAACGGCACCCATCGCGAGACGACGATCGACCGGCTCGAGATCGGCGCCGACGGGCTGTTCCAGCAGGTGACACCGACGCTGGGGAGCGTCGAACCGCGCTGATCGGTGCCGAACGCCGCGGTCGGGTGCGCCACGCAGCTGCATGGCGCACCCGACCGCGACGTCGGCGTGCGCCGCCGTTGACGGCGGCTCCGACAAACTGCTGATATACCCTCGTCGTGACATTTCGGAGGAAGACGTGATTCAGCAGGATACGGATCGATCCGCCGCCGGCGGACCCCCGCGCGTGCAGTATCGAGGCCGGCACCTGCCGATGGTGGCCGTCGTCATCGCGGCGTTCATCGCCACAGCCCTGGCCTACAGCGGCATGGTCCTGTTCGGGCTCGAGGTCGCGGGCATGACGGCTCTCGAGGCATACGCCCTGGCGGGGTTCCTCGAGGTCAGTCTCGTCGCCGTCGCCCTCATGGCACGCAACGCGGCGCTCGAGGGTCGCTCCTACGGGGTGCTGCTGACGCTGACCTGGATCCTGTCCGGGACCTCCGGGGTGTTCGCGGCGCTCCACGAGATCGCCGTGCCAAGCGCTACGACCCCGTACATGGTGGTCTTCCGGTTCGTCCCGCCGCTGGTGGCCGCCCTGATGTGGCACCTGGCGCTCGTCGGCGAGCGGCATCTCGTCACCGGGCACACGCTGGACGAGCGCCGGCGCGAGCACCGTGTCCACCAGTACGTGGCCGCCCTGGAGACGTGGCGAGACGCTCGGCGCGACAACACGGGCACCCGGCGCGGCACCCGCAAGGTCCGTACGTCGCACGGTCGCCAGCGTGCCGCACGGGACCGCGCGCTCAAGCTGCTGACCGTCGAGGACTTCGAGCGGCGCATGCAGGTCTGGGTCGACCGGCTCGAGGCCGCCGAGCGGCACGGCAACCGTCTCGACACGATCGGGGCCAGCTCGGTCAAGCGCGGCATGGTCCGGGGGGCGGCCGAGCCGGCGGAGACGCCTGCGCCGGTCATGGTCACGGACCTGGACGACGCGCTGGGAGAGGCCCTGTACCAGCCCGAGCAGGCGTTCGAGGAGCTGCCCGAGTTCGAGTCGCGGGTCAAGGAGGCGTTCGCGATGCGTGAGCCCGTGACCCCGACCGAACCTGCCACGCCCCCAGGCGTCGAGCCCTTGCCCGCGATCGGGTACACGCCTCAGGTCGAGCCGTTGCCCGAGACCGGGCACACGCGGCGGGTCGAGGAGTTCGATCTGATCGGCCGTCGCGCGGCGGACAGGGATGATGATGATGAGCCGGAGGCCGTCAGCGGGCCGGTGACCGCTGTCGACGGCCCGGCCGAGGAGCCGGAGACCGAACGGGACAGGCAGATCATCGAGCTCGCGCGCGAAGGGCGGACCCAGAAGGAGATCGCGGCCGAGGTCGCGGTCTCACGGTCGACCGTGGCCAGGGTGCTGCGCCGCTACGGCCCGCGCACAGAGCTGGTCGAGACTGAGGCAGGGCCCGAGCTCGTCCCGGCGTGAGCATCTTCGAAGAGAGCAGTCAGGGCCACGCCGGTGCATCGACCGGCGTGGCCCTGACAGCTTCTCTGGATCAGGCGCGCTTGAGCGTCCCGCTCAGCGCGGTCCACGACTCGGGCTCGAGCCGCAGCGTCGTGGACCCGCCCTCGCCTGCCGCGACGGCGGAGGCGACGTCGACGGCCGACCAGCACGCCTGCGCGACCTTGGCCGCGTGCTCGGGACCCTCGACGGCGGGCTCGTGATCGGCGAGCATGCGCCAGCCCTCGGTGATCGACAGCGACGCGCCGACGTGCGCGAGGTCGACCTCGACCGCCTCCACGGACCGGTTGGTCACGAACAGCGCGAGCGCGCCGTCGTCGTCGACGGTGGCCGCGGCCGTGACCACGGGCGCCTCACCGTGCTTCTTCGTGCTGTACGACGGCGAGGACACCCGTACGTCGAGCGCCGTACCGCGCGCGAGGCGCGCCGTCGTCGCGAACGGGTAGAAGGTGGGCTGGCGCCACGCCTCGCCGCCCGGGGCGGTCATGATCGGCGCGATGACGTTGACGAGCTGGGCGAGGCACGCCACCGGAACGCGGTCGGCGTGGTTGAGCAGCGTGAGCAGGAGGTCGCCCACCACGACCGCGTCGAGGCCCGAGTAGACGTCCTCGATGATGCGCGGGGCGTCGCGCTGGATCGGCAGGTTCTGCTCCCCGGGGAAGCGCGACAGGTACCAGACGTTCCACTCGTCGAAGCTGATGGTGATCTTCTTGTCGGAGCGGCGCTCGGCGCCCACCGCGTCAGCGGAGGCGACGACGCGGTCGATGAAGCGGTCCATCGAGGTGCCGGACGCCAGGAACGACGCGCGGTCGCCGTCGAGCTCTTGATAGTAGGCGTGCATCGAGATGTGGTCGACCAGGTCGTAGGTGTACGAGAGCACGATGCGCTCCCACTCGCCGAAGGTGGGTATCTCCATCGAGCTCGACCCGCACACCACGAGCGAGATCGAAGGGTCGACGAGCTTCATCGCCTTGCCGGCCTCTGCGGCGAGCTTGCCGTACTCGTGCGCGTCCTTGTGCCCGATCTGCCACGGGCCATCCATCTCGTTGCCGAGGCACCAGAGCTTGACGCCGTAGGGCTCCGTGCGCCCGTTGGCGATGCGCAGGTCCGCCCAGCGGGTGCCGGCCTCGCCGTTGCAGTACTCGACGAGCGCCGCCGCTGCGGCGACGCCGCGCGTGCCGAGGTTGACCGCCATCATCGGCTCGATGCCCTCGCGCTCGGCCCACTGGAGGAACTCGTCGGTGCCGACGAGGTTCGGCTCCACGGTGCGCCAGGCCAGGTCGAGGAACGGCTTGCGCTGCTCCACGGGCCCGACGGCGTCCTCCCACACGTAGTTGGAGACGAAGTTGCCGCCGGGGTAGCGGACCATCGAGACGCCCAGCTCGTGGGTGAGCTCGGCGACGTCCTTGCGGAAGCCGTGCTGGTCGGCGGTCGGGTGCTCGGGCTCGTAGACGCCCGTGTACACGGCACGCCCCAGGTGCTCGACGAACGAGCCGAAGAGGCGGCGGTCAAGGGTGCCCTTGCGGAAGTCGGGGTGCAGGGTGATGCGGGAGTCGGCCATCGTTCCTCGTTGAGCTCGGTCGAAGGGTCGCTACAACGATGTAGAGACTACACCGTCCCGCGCTGTCTCGGTCGTCCTGCGGAGGCTTCACGCCCGCGGTCACGAGCGTGCCGAGCGCGCGTCCCTGCGCGACGTCGTCGTCGACGCAGTCGGCGTCCGCGCGCGCTGACGGCGCCCCTGCGCGACGACGGGTCGGTCTCCGAGGGCGTCGAGCCGGTGGGGCAACCCGTCATGGCAGACCGAGGCGCAGTAGCGTGGCCACCCGGGCGGGCCGCCGAGCTGACGCGCCGCGCGGGACACGATGTTCTACAACGATGTACTGTGGCGGTGTCGGGTAGGCGAGAGGGGAGTCCTGATGACGGTCACGATGCACGACGTCGCGGTCCGTGCGGGGGTGTCGATCAAGACGGTCTCGAACGTCGTCAACGGCTACCCGCACATCCGGCCGGAGACGCGCGAGCGCGTCGAGGAGGCCATCGAGCACCTCGGGTACCGCCTCAACACGACGGCCCGCAACCTGCGCACGCGCCGCACGGACATGATCACGCTCGCCGTGCCTGAGCTGTCGCTGCCGTACTTCGCCGAGCTCGCCGACTCGGTCATCCGTTCGGCGGAGGAGCACAGGCTCACAGTCCTCATCGAGCAGACGAGCGCGAGCCGCGACCGTGAGGTCGAGGTGCTCTCCGGCAAGCGGCGTCACCTCACGGACGGCCTGATCTTCTCGCCGCTCGAGCTGGGCCAGGACGACATCGACCTCTTCTCGGTCGAGTTCCCGCTCGTGGTGCTCGGCGAGCGCGTGTTCGACGCACCGGCGGACCACGTGACGATGAACAATGTCGCGGCCGCGAAGGCCGCCACGCTGCACCTTGCGGCGCTCGGCCGCAAGCGCATCGCCGTCGTCGGCGCGCACGAGGGCGAGCAGGTCGGTTCGGCCGCGCTGCGCACGGCCGGGTACCTGCAGGGCCTGGAGGAGGCGGGCCTGCCCTACGACCCCGAGCTCGTCGGCGAGGCCGGCCTCTGGCACCGCTCGACGGGCGCCGAGACCATGGCACGCATGCTCGACGCCGGAATCGAGATCGATGCCGTCTTCGCGCTCAACGACGCCATGGCCCTCGGGGCCCTGCACGCCCTGCATGCCCGCCGCATCGACGTGCCGGGCGACGTCGCGCTGATCGGCTTCGACGACATCGACGACGTCAAGTACTCCGCGCCGACCATCAGCTCCGTCGACCCCGGGCGCGAGCAGATCGCGCGCACCGCCGTCGACCTGCTCGTCGAGCGGATCGCGAGCATGAACGGTCGCGGGTACCGGCGGGTGGTCCCGGACTCGCGCATCATGGGCCGCGAGTCGACCGGCGACGTCCCGACAGGTGCGGCCGAGAAGGTCGTCGCCGTCCAGCCGGGCGGTATCGAGGACGTCCGCGTCGCGGTCGCGTAGCCGTCACTAGGGAAGGCTCACGGTGCGTCTCCCATGTGCGCGGTGAGGCGCCGCGGTTCCGTTCGTCGTCCGATGCGGGCGGGCGGGCTCGCCGTCAGTCGAGGCAGAACTCGTTGCTGCCGAGACCCCGGATGTCATCGCCGCGCGGGTGCCCTAGCTCGACGCCCCCCGCGTGGCGAGGTCCTCTTCCGTGATCTGCCGAACCACTCGGCACGGCACTCCCACGGCGACGGTCATCGGCGGGATGTCGTGAGTGACGACACTGCCGGCGCCGATCACCGCCCCGTACCCGATCCGGACACCCGGCAGAACGACGCAGTTGCTGCCGATCCAGACCTTGTCCTCGATGACGATGGGTTCGGAGAACCGGCGGAAGTCGACCCGCAGGTGCGGATGGACCGGGTGTCCGGTCGTGGTCAGCGTCACGCTCGGCGCGATCATCACCTCGTCGCCGATCCGGATCTCGACGTCATCGACGAACGTCAGGTTGACGTTGCCGAAGAAGTCGTCACCGATATGGACGTTGCTGCCGAATCCGGCGTGGAACGGCGAGGCGAGCACGGTGCGTGCTCCGACAGATCCGAGGATCGACTCGAGCAGGGATCGGCGTCGCTCGGTGTCGCCCGGTCGCGTCTGGTTGTAGTCGAAGATCAGGTCCGAGCGCCGCTGAGAGGACTGGAACGATGCCTCCGACTCCGTGTAGAGAAGACCTCGCCGGATTCTGGAAAGCACGTCGATCTCACGATCCCGCATCGGTCCTGCCGCCTCCTTCGCGGACATGTCTCCCGGTCATCGGCTCTTCCGCTCCGGACCAAACCTAAGCCGGCACCGCGCTTTTCTCTCCCACAGGGGCGGGCGCGCCGGCTGGGCCTCAACGCCGGAGGCGAGGCCATCAGAACGTCAAGAACCTCAAGAACGTCAAGAGGATCTTGAGCGGCCCGCGAGGATCTTCGGCCGAGCGCTGAGGTCGGTGCCACAGGCTGAGCGCAGGATTCCAGACGCTCACTGGAGGACCCGATGAGAACTGCCGCCACCGCCGGCGACGGCCGACCCACGATGCTGTCCGACAGACTCGCTCGTGCAGCCGCCCGCATCCACGCCGGCGAGCAGCCCACCAGCTTCACCGTCGACGTCATGCTCGAGGCTGCGGATCTCCTCAGAGCGCTGACCGAACCCGACCGCGCCGCTGCCGACGCGCTCGACCGGCGTCCGGCACGCTCGGCCGGAGTTCTGCCATGACCGGCCAGCTGATCCTCACCGTGGCGATGCTCATCATCGCCACGATCGGCGCCTGTTCTCTCGGCCGCTGGGTCTGGCACGAGCTCCGGCCCCACCGCCACCACCCCTCGCACTGAGACCTGCGCTAGACAGATGTGCGCCGCCGTGTCGCGATCCGGACGGCGGCGGCCATCCCACCGTCGCCGTAGGTGATCGTGCCCAGCGGCAGCGACGGGTCCGACGCCACGACGTCCTCCCAGCGGGCCTGAGCGCCCATCGCGCGCTCCTCGAGAGCCAGGAGCGTCTCGCGGAGATGCTGCTCGAACACTCCGCGATGCTTGTCGATGATGCGTCCGTAGAGCTCCAGACGCTTGTCCATGGAGCGCAGGTTCGCGGACGCCGGTGCGGTGCGGTACTCGATCAGCGGCTCGGAGACGATGTCGATCCTCCCTTCCTGACCGATCAGCGACAGGAAGAAGTCCCAGTCCTCGAACCCGCTGCGCATCTCCTCGTCGTACCCCCCGCACGCCTCCCAGGCGTCGCGGCGCACCAGCGCCGTCGCCGCGCAGGCGTTGCGGTGCAGGAAGTCGGCCGCTCGGCCGCCCGTCGGGCACACGACGGCGTCGACGACTCCGTGCAGGTGCAGCCACGACGATGCGGCACGGACCTCGGGGTCGGCCTCCAGGAGCGCGCTCGTGCGATAGAGGAACGTCGGCGCGAGCGTGTCGTCGCCGTCGAGCACGGCCACGAGGTCTGTCCGCGCCGCGCCGATCCCCGTGTTCCGCGCGGCGCTCACGCCCGCGTTCGCCTGACGCAGGACCTGCACGCCGCCTGACTCCTCGAGGCGCTCCAGGACCGCGAGCGATTCCGGGTCGGTCGAACCGTCGTCCACGACGATCACGGCTTCGGGCGGGCGCGTCTGCCGCAGGGCCGACCGCACCGCCTCGGCGACCAGCGCACCCTGGTCGAACGCCGTGACCACCACGCTCGTGCTCAGCATGGCCGACATGCTCGCACGTCCGGAGTGCTGATCGCGCCGGGTGCGGCCCGGTTCAGGCGAGGGACAGGAAGAGCTTCTGCAGCTTCTCGACGTCCGCGTCCTGACCGTCCGCGTCCTGAAGGCACTGCTTCAGGCCCGACGCGATGATCGCGAACCCCGCGCGGTCCAGGGCCTTGGAGACTGCAGAGAGCTGCGTGACGACGTCTGCGCAGTCGCGTCCCTCCTCGAGCATCTTCAGGACCCCTGCAAGCTGTCCCTGGGCGCGCTTGAGCCGGTTGACGACCTTGCCCATCTCGTCCGGCGGCAGTGTCGGCGTCGCGGCGGTCATGACCGCTCTACGGCGGCCAGCGCGGCCCGGAGCCGGCCCGCGGCGTCGTCCGCGACCTCACGCAGCCGCTCGTTGCCGGTGACGCCGACCATCGTCTGGGGGTCGAGCGCCTCGACCGTGGTTCGACCGGAGCCGGCGTCGCGCACGACCACGTTGCACGGCAGCAGCAAGCCGATGGACTCCTCGGCCAGCAGGGCGCGGTGGGCCAGCGGCGGGTTGCACGCGCCGAGGATGATCTGCGCGGGAAGGTCGACGTCCAGCTTCTGCTTCAGCGTCGCGGCGACGTCGATCTCGGTCAGGACGCCGAAGCCCTGGTCGGCAAGCGCGTCGCGTACCGCGCCGACAGTCCGGTCGAAGGGCGCGTCGACCGTGGTCGTGATGCCGTAGCTCATGGAGCTCTCCTTGGGTCCTGGGTTGTCCCCGCGGGCTGCCGACGTCACGCCGTCCGCTTCTCCTGCTGCGCAACCTGCTCACGGACCTTGTCCATGTCGAGCTTGCGCACGGCCGCGATGACCTGGTCGAGCGCCGCACCCGGCAGGGCGCCGGCCCGGTCGTAGACGAGGATGCCGTCGCGGAAGACCATGAGCGTCGGGATGGACGTGATGCTCGCCTGGGCCGACAGTGCCCGCTCGGCCTCCGTGTCGACCTTGCCGAAGACGATGTCGTCGTGCTCCTCGGACGCGTGCTCGAAGACCGGGGCGAACCTGCGGCACGGGCCACACCAGGAGGCCCACCAGTCGACGAGGACGATGCCGTCCTTCTCGATCGTGTCGGCGAACGTCTCGGCCGTGAGGTTGACGGTAGCCATGGGTGAAGCTCCTTCGAGTCGAACGAATACCGCGGGGGTACGTCGTCGTGAGTCAGTATACCCCCGGGGGTATCAAGAGCGACCGGGAGGTCGCACGATGGCTGTCACGATCATCACCACCGAGACCCCGTCGCTCGGCGACCGCAGCTGTCTCTACGCGCTCGCGCAGCAGACCGGCGCGACCTACCACGTCAACGGCGAGGACCACGTGACCGTCGACCGGACCGCCATCCGCGACGGCGACGTCGTCAGGGTGAGCCCCGCCCTGAGCGCGCGCCATGGCCACGCCCGGGCACACGTTCACGCACCTGTCGTACGTGCTCGAGGGCCCGCAGCCTTCGACCTCGGCCTCGACGGCAGGTTCACCACCGACCTCGGCTGGCTCATCCCCTGGGGCAGGCTGGTGACGCTTCTGGCGAGTCGCGCGAGCAGCGCAGCATCCGGGACCGGGGGATCACTCCCGGGCTGCCTCGCGACCGCCACCGGCGTCGATGCGGTCGAGACGGTCGTCGACCAGGCGCCCGGTCGCCCACAGCGGGAACGACGCCCCCACCAGCACGACCAGCACCGGCAGCGTCCAGAGGGCGAGCCCGGTCGCGCCGAGGACGACGAGAACGGCGAGCGACGTCGTCGGGCCGAGCAGCGGGAGCAGCAGCAGGAAGCGCCAGGTCTCGCCCACGCCGCGGTCGTAGCGCAGCGTCACGCGCGGCCACGCCGCGAGCACGAGGGCGGCCCACACGCCGACGAGTACGAGCCCGACCTGCAGGGCCGCCCGGGCCGGTCCGTCAAGCAGCGTCACCGCCACGCCGTCGAACCACAGCAGCACGCCCACGACCCACACGGGCGCGAACGTCAGGTTGGTGCGGCCGAAGCCTGCCCGCCACGTGCGCCAGAACGTGCGCCACGGCGTGGGCTCGGCGGTCATCGCTCCCGCGACGGCGCTGCCGGCCCGCAGCGCGGGTCCGAGGCCGAGCACGACACCGCCCGCGAGCGTGCCGAGCAGCATCATGACGTTGATCTCGACGAGGAGCGTGATCCAGCGCAGGCCGAGCATCACACCGCCGGCCCACCCGGGCACCTCGGCGTCCGCGACGCGTCGTCGCGCATCCGTCACGGGTCCTCCTACGGCAGGCGGGTCGCGAGCGCGACGCGCCCGGCGTCGTCGAGCGCGCTCAGGCACAGCGTCGCACGCTCGCGCACCGCATCCCAGCCCGGGTAGACGACGGCGGAGACCGCCGCGCCGTCGGGCGCGGTCCAGGTGAACCGGCCCTGCCCGCGCGGGCGCACGTCGGTGCGCGGGGGGAGCGGGCCGACGACGCCGTCCTGCACGACCCTCGGGTCGGCGCCGGGCGTGAGCGTCTCCCACGTGCCGTCGAGCACCGCGGGGTCCGCCGGCCAGTGCGCGACGTCGTCGTCCTCCAGGGCCGCGCCGGCCCACGGTTGCGGTGCGGCGAGCGGCCACCCGTCGTGCGTCCACACGAGGCGGCGCACCTGCAGGCGGTGCTCGGTCGGCGCGTCGGCATCGCGCACGTGGTGCACCAGCAGCTGGCGCGTGACCGGGCCGTTGGCCGTGGTGACCGTCTCGGTGAGGACCGAGGCGTGGCCGGGGGCCAGCACGCCGGGGCCCCCGGCGAGCCGGTGCCCGGACAGGACCGGCACCCCGACGGACCAGGGGTCGACGTCGGGACCGTCGTCGGTCATGAGGCGCCCGGCGCGGTCGCGGAAAGGTCCGGTCACGGCGTCGCCGACGGCGGCGCGCAGGTGGTAGCTGCCCGCCAGCGAGTCGTAGGACACGAGCAGCGACCAGCCGCCGCCCGGGCGGGGCAGGACGAACGCGCCCTCGACGGCGCCGTTGTCGACGGACCGCGGCCGTCGCGCGAGCAGCGTGCCCGGCGTGGTGTGCAGCGCGCCGGAGGCGGGCGCGTCGGGCACGAACCCCGTGACCGGGTCGACGGGCAGCACGTGGATGCCGCCGAAGAACGAGCCGTAGACGAGCCACTGGGTCCCGTCGGCCTCGGTCACGAGGTTGGCGTCGATCGCGTTGGGCTGGCCGAGGCCCTCGGGCCCCTCGACGTGCTCGCTCGCGACGACGATGCCGCGGTCGGTCCACGGGCCCGACGGGTGCGGGGCCGTCGCCAGCCCGACCGCCGAGCGCCGCGACCCGAACGTCGACGCCGAGTAGTACATGCGCCACCGCTGCCCGGCGGGGGTGGCGGTGAGCACGACCTCGGGCGCCCACAGGCCGACCGCGCCGGACCACGCCCGAGCCGGCGCCGGCACGTCGTCGAACGCCCAGCCGTGGAACTCCCACGTCACCAGATCCGTCGACCGGCGGATCTGCACGCCGCCGCGGACCGGGCCGTCGTACCGGGCATCGGTCGAGAACAGCCAGTACGTGCCGTCGTCGTCGGTGACGATCGTCGGGTCGTGGACGTGCTTGTCTCCCCAGGCCGCGGTGTCGACGGCGGCCCGGGCCTCGAGCTCGGTCATGTCAGCCCTTGGTGCCCGTGAGCGCGACCGACTCGATGATCTGGCGCTGGAAGATGAGGAACACGACGAGGATCGGCACCAGAGCCACGGCCGAGGCACCCATGATGAGCGGGTAGTCGCGCTGCGTCGCGTACTGGACGTTCATGTTCGCGATCACGACCTGCAGCGTCTGCCGCTCGGGCGTGTTCAGGTACAGGATCGGCGCGAGGTAGTCGTTCCAGACGAACATGAACCACAGGATGAACTGCGCGGCGACAGCCGGACGGATGATCGGCATGATCATCTTCCAGAAGATCTGCCAGTAGGACGCGCCGTCGATCTTGGCGGCCTCGACCAATGAGTTCGGGACGTTCTCGAGGTACTGGCGCAGGAAGAAGATCATGACGATGTTGCCGAAGATCGCCGGGACGATCAGCGGCAGCAGCGTGTCGACCCAGCCGATCCGCGAGAACATCACGAACTGCGGGATCATCAGCGTCGGGAACGGGATCATGATTCCCGACAGCAGGCCGATGAAGATGACGTTGCGGAACGGCAGCCGCATCTTGGCCAGCGAGAACGCCGCCAGTGCGCAGGTGAACGTCCCGATGACCGTCACCGTGAGCGACACGGTGAGGCTGTTGCGAAAGCCCGAGAGGATCAGCGAGTCCGCCCACATCCGTACGTAGGTGTCCCACTGCGGGACCTCGGGGATCCACACGGGCGGCAGGGCGAAGACCTCGAGCGTGGTCTTCAGCGAGGTGGAGACCATCCAGAGCAAGGGGGCGATCATGACGATCGCCCCGGCCGCGAGGATGACCCAGACGACGGTGTCGGTGATGCGCGAGCTCGTGCGGCGGCTCAGCGCCTGTGTGAGTGCCATGGTTTCCTCCGCCTCAGTCGATGACGAAGCTGTTGCGCCGGTTCAGGCGGAACTGGATGAGCGTGATGATGAGGATGAGGATCCCCAGGACGATAGCCATCGCGGTCGCGTACCCCATCTGCTGGTAGCGGAAGGCCTGCCGCCAGATGTGCCACACGGCGGAGGCGGTCGAGTACTCCGGGCCGCCGCCGGGCGTCATGATGTTGATCTCGGTGAAGATCTGCGCGCCGGCGATGATGTTGGTGACCACGAGGAAGAACGTCACGGGCCGGACCATGGGCAGCGTGATCGCGCGGAACCGCTGCCAGGAGTTGGCGCCGTCGAGCTGTGCCGCCTCGTACAGCGAGCGGGGCACCGACTGGATCGCGGCCAGGTACAGCAGCATCGAGTAACCGAGGCCCTTCCAGACGGCCATGATGATGATCGCCGGCTTGGCCCACGCGGTGCTCGCGAGCCAGTTGGGTCCGTCGATACCGACGAACGCGAGGACCTGGTTGACCAGGCCGAAGTCGCCGTTGTACGCCCACTGCCACAGGATCGCGATCGCGGCGAGCGACGAGATCACGGGGATGTAGTAGATGGTGCGGAACGCCGTCAGGCCGTAGAGCTTGCGGTTCATCGCGATCGCCAGCGCGAGCGACAGCGCCAGGCCGATCGGGATGCCGATCATGTAGAAGAACGTGTTGAACAGCGAGATGCGGAAGTACTCGTCACCGAGCAGGTTGACGTAGTTCTGCAGCCCGATGAACCGCATCGGGCCGAGGCCGTTCCACTGGGTGAGCGACGCGTAGACGGCGAAGCACACCGGGTAGAGCGTGAACGCGAGGTAGCCGATCAGGGGGGCGGCGACGAAGATCAGCGCCCACTTCTGCTCGTGCCGGTGGAGCCGCGATGTCCCGCCGCCGGGGGGTGTCTTTCGTGGGGGCGTAGGCGCCGAGGCGCGGAGCCCGGCCGTCGCGGTCGAGCCGGACGTCGTCGCGGAGGACGTCGTCATCGCTGACTCCTTCGTCGAGAGGTGCGGTCGGGGCGGGTGCGGCCGCCGGTCGCCCGGCGGCCGCACCCGGCAGGGTGGATCAGCCGTTGCCGTTCGCGGCCGCGGCCTGCTCGGCCTGGGCGTTCGACTCGTCGAGCAGCTGCTGCATGCGCGGCTGGACCTCGGCGAGGTACTCGGCCGCGGGCTTCTGCCCGTCGACGACCGGCTGGATGTTGGTCCACAGCTCGTCGTACCAGGCGGCGCCGTAGGTCACGGCGGCCGGCATCGGGCGGCCGTAGTCCTGCACGATGTCGAGGAACTCCTGCCGGTTGGCGGGCTCGGCGCCCTCCTCGCCGGCCCACTCGGTGGCGACGTCGATGAGGTTCGGGACCTGGATGTTGGCGTCGACCAGCGTCTGCTGCGCGGTCGGGTCGGCCGACAGGTACGTCACGAGCTGGACGGCCTCGTCGGGCAGGTCGGTCGTCGTCGAGACGCCGATGCCGAGTGAGCCGATCCACGTGGCGGTCTCGCCGGTCTTGCCGACGGGCCAGGGCATGAGGTCGTACTCGAAGTCGAGCTCGTTGTAGACGCTCTGGTCCCACGGGCCGACCGGGAAGAACCCGATCTCACCGGCCATGAACCGCTGGTAGGTGTCGAGGGTCTGCGCCTGCTCGGGGTTGGGCGTGACCTCGTGCTCGGTCGTCAGGTCGGTGAAGAACTGGAGCGCCTCGGCGAACTCGGGCGTGTCGACCGTCACCTGCGTGCGGTCCTCGTTGGTCCAGTCGCCGCCGTTCGACCAGACGAACGACTGCAGGTTCCACATGACGTTGAGGCCCGTGCCCCACTGGTCGAGCTCGCCGTCACCGTTGTTGTCCTTGGTGAGCTTCTTGAGGATCTCGAGCCACTCGTCCCAGGTCAGCGGCTCGTCGGCGTCGGGCAGCTCGATGCCGGCCTCCTCGAGCATGGTCTTGTTGTAGCCCATGGCGAACGGGCCGACGTCCTTGGGCAGGCCGTACAGGCGGCCGTCGGGCGTGCCCTGGAGCTTGCCGTCGTAGCGGTAGGAGTCGACGCCGTACTGCCACAGGTTGGCGAGGTCGACGCCCTGCTCTTCCACCTGGTCCGTGATGTCCATGAGAATCCCGGAGGTGACGTACGACTGCAGGTTGGCCTGCTCGATGTAGAACACGTCGGGCACGTTGTTGCCGGCGACGGCGGCCTGGAGCTTAGTGGCGTACTGGTCGGGGTCGGTCACGATCACCTCGACCTCGACGCCGGTCTCCTCGGTGAAGCGGTCGATGGCCTCCTGGTAGGCGGCCTTCTCGTCTTCCCCGCCGCGGAACATGAAGGTGAGGCCCTCCGACGAGCCTCCTCCACCACCGGAGCTGCACGCGGCGGTGCTGGCGACGACCAGCCCGGCAACGACGCCGGCGGTCAGGCGTGACTTCCTCATCACGGGTCCTCTCAGGTCATTCCGGGTCCGGCGATCGAGGGAGTTCTCTCCAGTGCCCTCGGCTCGCCTTTACATCGATGGAAACTCATCGACGGGTCACACGTTCGCACGGGTCCGGCCCGGCGGTCAAGTGTTGCCGGTCACGAATATACAACGATGAAGAGACGAGTTGACGCCAGGGTCGACGGCCGGGCATCATCATGCTCTACAACGATGTACAGCAAGTGAGGGAAGCAATGGAGCGCACGACCACGACGCCGGACGTACCGCCGATGGGGTGGAACTCCTGGGACAGCTACGGCACCACGGTCACGGAGGCGGAGGTGCTGGCCAACGCTCGGTTCATGGCCGAGCACATGGCCAGCGCCGGCTGGGACACCGTCGTCGTCGACATCCAGTGGTACGAGCCGACGGCCCGCGCCGGTGGGTACAACGAGGGCGCGCCCGTGCTGTTCGACGAGCGCGGGTTCCTCCAGCCGGTGGTCGCGAGGTTCGGCTCCGCGGCCGATGGCGCCGGCTTCGCGCCGCTGGCCGCTGCGGTCCACGAGCTGGGCCTGCGCTTCGGCATCCACCTCATGCGCGGCATCGCGCGCCGCGCGGCCGAGACGGACCTGCCCGTGTCGGGCACGTCCTACCGCACCTCCGAGATCGCCGACACGGACAGCACCTGCCCCTGGAACTCCGACAACTACGGCCTGCGACACGACCACCCGGGCGCCCAGGCGTGGCTCGACGCGATGATCGACCACGTCGTCGGCTGGGGCGTCGACTTCCTCAAGGTCGACGACATGCTCGCGCCGTACCACGCGGACGCCATCGAGGCGCTGTCGCTCGCGGTTCGCCGCGCGGAGCTGCAGCACGGCCGCCGCGTGACCGTCTCACTGTCGCCCGGCACCGAGCTCTCGCTCGCCCACCTCGAGCACCTGCGCGAGCACGCCGACATGTGGCGCGTCTCGGACGACCTGTGGGACCGGTGGGACGACGTCGAGGACCAGTTCGGGCGGATGGCCCGCTGGGCGCCGCACTCCGGCCCGGCGGGCTGGGCCGACGCCGACATGCTCCCGCTCGGCCGGATCGGGCTGCGCGCCGAGCGCGGCGAGCCGCGCCAGAGCCTCCTGACCACGGACGAGCGCCGCACGATGCTCTCGTTGTGGAACCTGGCCCGCTCGCCGTTGTTCGTCGGGGGCGACCTGCCGACGTCGGACCCCGAGACGATCGCGGACCTCACCCATGCGGGCGTGCTCGACGTCGGGCACCGCTCCGCCGGTGGGCGCGAGCTGCTGCGCGAGGGCGACCTCGTCGTGTGGGGGGCCGAGGGGGCGGGCGAGCTCGACGGCACCCGCTGGACCGGCCTGTTCAACACGTCCGGCGCCGCGCGCCGCGTGCGGGTGCCCGCCGCCTCGGCTGGCCTGCCCGGCGGCCCTATCGTGCTGACCGACGTGTGGACGGGCGAGCGTGTGGACCTCGAGACGCCCGGCGCCGTGAGCGGCGGCGACACCGTGATCGACGTCCGGGTGCCGGCGCACGGCGTGCGCCTCCTGCGCCTCGACCCGGCCACCTGACCTGACCTGACCTGACCTGACCGAACCCCGACTCTCCCGCAGCACCGTTCTTTCGGAGGAACCATGCTCCCCGCATCAGTCACCGTCGACCCGGCGTTCGTCGTCGGGCCCGTGCGCCGCCGCACGTTCGGCTCGTTCGTCGAGCACCTCGGCCGCTGCGTGTACTCAGGGATCCACGACCCCGAGCACCCCAGCGCCGACGCCGACGGCTTCCGCGGCGACGTCATCGAGCTCACGCGCGAGCTCGGCGTGTCGACCGTGCGCTACCCGGGGGGCAACTTCGTCTCCGGCTACCGGTGGGAGGACGCGATCGGTCCCGTCGAGCAGCGGCCGAGCCGCCTCGACCTCGCGTGGCACTCGACCGAGCCCAACCTCGTGGGCGTCGACGAGTTCATGCGCTGGGCCGCCAAGGCCGGCGTCGAGCCGATGATGGCCGTCAACCTCGGCACCCGCGGCGTGGCCGAGGCGCTCGACCTGCTCGAGTACTGCAACGTGCCGGGCGGCACCGAGTGGAGCGACCGGCGTCGGGCCAACGGCGCCGCCGAGCCGTACCGCGTGAAGATGTGGTGCCTCGGCAACGAGATGGACGGGCCCTGGCAGATCGGGCACAAGACGGCCGAGGAGTACGGCCGCCTCGCGGCCGAGACCGCGCGCGCGATGCGCATGATCGACCCGAACCTCGAGCTCGTCGTGTGCGGGTCGTCGAGCTCGGCGATGCCGACGTTCGGCGACTGGGAGCGCGTGGTTCTCGCCGAGACGTACGAGCACGTCGACCACATCTCGGCGCACGCGTACTACTGGGAGCAGGACGGCGACCTCGCCTCGTTCCTCGCCTCGGCCGTCGACATGGACCACTTCATCGAGTCCGTGGCCGCGACCGCCGACGCCGTGCGCGCTGCGGGCAAGCACGACAAGCGGATCCACATCTCGTTCGACGAGTGGAACGTCTGGTACCAGCAGCGCGCGGAGTCGAAGCCGCCGTCGGGCGACGACTGGCCCGTGGCCCCGGTGCTGCTCGAGGACCGCTACGACGTCGCCGACGCCGTCGTGGTCGGCAACCTGCTCATCTCGCTCCTGCGGCACACCGACCGCGTGCACGCGGCGTCGCTCGCGCAGCTCGTCAACGTCATCGCGCCGATCATGACCGAGCCGGGCGGACGCATCTGGAAGCAGACGATCTTCCACCCGTTCGCGCTGACGTCCAAGCACGCCCAAGGTGAGGTGCTCCGCCTCGCGGTGGACTCGCCGCTCGTGGACACGGTGCGGTTCGGCGCAGTGCCGGCGCTCGACGCCGTCGCGACGCACGACGCGGAGACGGGCGACGTCGTCATCCTCGCCACCAACCGCTCGGTGACCGACGACGTCGCGCTCGACGTCGACCTGCGCGGCTTCCCAGGTCTGCAGCTCGTCGAGGCGCTCACCCTGTCGAACCCCGACCTGCGGTGGTCGGCCACGGCCGACGACGACTCGTCGGTGGCGCCGCGGGCCAACACGACGGCCAAGGTCGCCGACGACCGGGCGCACGCCGAGCTGCCGCCCGTGTCCTGGTCGATCCTGCGCCTGGGCCGGGCGTGAGGCGCGCCGCGATCGCGACGACGGCGGTGGTGACCACCGCCGTCGTCGCGGGCGGCGCGGTGCTCGGCATCACGCGGCCGTGGGAGCCGGCGCCCGAGCCGGTCGAGCTCGCCGGCGACCTCGCGACGCACGACCCGGCGCTCGTCGCCGGCGAGGAGGGCGAGCCGTGGTTCGTCTACTCGACGGGCGACGGGCGGGTCGGCTTCGGCGCACCGCAGATCCGCCGGTCCGACGACGACGGGCACACGTGGGAGATGGTCGGCACCGCCTGGGACGCCTCCGGCGACCCGGAGTGGGTGCGCGACGAGATCGACGGCGTGAGCAACTTCTGGGCGCCCGAGCTGTACCACCACGACGGGACCTGGTACCTGTACTACTCGGCATCCACGTTCGGCTCGAACAACTCGGCGATCGGGCTCGCCACGGCGACGACGCTCGACCCTGACGACCCGGAGTTCGGGTGGACCGACCAGGGCATGGTCATCCGCTCGCACGCCGGCCAGGACTTCTGGAACGCGATCGACCCGGGGGTCGTCGAGGACGCCGGCGGCAACCCGTGGATGTTCTTCGGCTCGTTCTGGGGCGGCATCCAGATGGTCCAGCTCGAGTGGCCGAGCGGGAAGATGGTCAAGGATGCCGAACCTGTGGGGATCGCCTCGCGCGCGGGCGTGCCCGAGAACGCGGTCGAGGCGCCGTACGTGATCGAGCGCGACGGCTGGTACTACCTGTTCGTGTCATGGGACAAGTGCTGCTCGGGCATCGACTCGACGTACCGGATCGTCGTCGGGCGCTCGCGCGACGTCACAGGGCCGTTCCTCGACGCCGAAGGCCGCGACATGGCGCTCGGCGGTGGGACCGAAGTGCTCGCCACCGACGGGTCGATGATCGGTCCGGGCGGGCAGTCCCTGTCACAGGGGTACCTGGGCTACCACTACTACGACGGCGACGACGGCGGCATGTTCCGGTTGGCGATCCAGAAGCTCGCGTGGGCGGACGGCTGGCCGGTGGCGACCACGGAAAGGCCCGGCGCTCCCGGCTAGGCATCCGATAAGATCGCCACGTCGCGACTGGCGTCGAGGTGGATCACCACCGGGGAGCGACACGCTGTGCTGACGACGGGTCGTTCGCCTGGGCCTGCTCGTTCGAACCGACCCCTGTCGACATCCTGTCCGACACAGCCGCCGTCCGACACAGCAGGAGAACGCCATGAGCACTCCCGACCCCACCCTCAACGCACCGCTCGCCGAGCTCGACCCGGAGATCGCCGCCGTCCTCGAGGGCGAGCTCGCCCGTCAGCGCGACACGCTCGAGATGATCGCGTCCGAGAACTTCGTGCCCCGCGCCGTGCTGCAGGCCCAGGGCTCCGTCCTGACCAACAAGTACGCCGAGGGCTACCCCGGCCGCCGCTACTACGGCGGCTGCGAGCAGGTCGACATCGCGGAGAACCTCGCGATCGCGCGCGCCAAGGACCTCTTCGGCGCCGACCACGTCAACGTCCAGCCGCACTCGGGCGCGCAGGCCAACGCGGCCGTGCTGCACGCGCTCATCAACGCGGGCGACAAGATCCTCGGCCTCGAGCTGGCCCACGGCGGCCACCTCACGCACGGCATGAAGATCAACTTCTCCGGCAAGCTGTACGACGTCGCGGCGTACGGCGTCGACCCGCAGTCGCACCGCATCGAGATGGACGAGGTGCGCAAGAGGGCGCTCGAGCACCGCCCCGACGTCATCATCGCCGGCTGGTCCGCGTACCCGCGCCAGCTCGACTTCGCGGCGTTCCGCGAGATCGCCGACGAGGTCGGCGCCAAGCTGTGGGTCGACATGGCGCACTTCGCCGGCCTCGTGGCCGCAGGGCTGCACCCGTCCCCGGTGCCGCACGCCGACGTCGTGTCCTCCACGGTGCACAAGACGATCGGCGGCCCCCGCTCCGGCTTCATCCTGAGCAAGGAGGAGTACGCAAAGAAGATCGACTCCGCCGTCTTCCCAGGCCAGCAGGGCGGTCCGCTCATGCACGTGATCGCAGCCAAGGCCGTCGCGTTCAAGGTTGCGGCGACCGACGGCTTCAAGGACCGTCAGGAGCGCACGCTGCGCGGCGCGCAGATCATCGCCGAGCGGCTGTCCCAGCCCGACGTCGCGGGCGCGGGGGTCTCCGTGCTGACGGGTGGCACCGACGTCCACCTGGTGCTCGTCGACCTGCGGCACTCGGCGCTCGACGGCCAGCAGGCGGAGGACCTCCTGCACGACGCCGGCATCACGGTCAACCGCAACGCCGTCCCGTTCGACCCGCGCCCGCCGCGCGTCACCTCGGGCCTGCGCATCGGTACTCCGGCGCTCGCGACGCGCGGGTTCGGCGATGCCGAGTTCACCGAGGTCGCGGACATCATCGCCACCACGCTGCGCGACGGCGCGTCCGCCGACGTGGACGCCCTCTCGGCCCGCGTCGCGAGCCTCACGGCCGACTTCCCGCTCTACCCCGGGCTGGCCCAGTGACGGCTCGCAAGCTCGACGGCAAGGCGACGGCCGCCTCGATCAAGGCCGAGCTGCGCTCACGCGTGGCGGCGCTGCGCGAGCGGGGCGTGGTGCCGGGGCTGGGCACGCTGCTGGTCGGGGAGGACCCGGGCTCGCAGTGGTACGTCGCGGGCAAGCACCGCGACTGCGCCGAGGTCGGTATCGAGTCCATCCGCGAGGACCTGCCCGCCGACGCGACGCAGGACGAGATCGAGGCGGCCGTGCGCCGGCTCAACGAGGACCCGGCGTGCACCGGGTTCATCGTCCAGCTCCCGCTGCCCAAGGGCATCGACACCAACCGGGTGCTCGAGCTCGTCGACCCGGCCAAGGACGCCGACGGCCTGCACCCGACCAACCTCGGGCGGCTGGTCCTGCGCGTGGGCGACGAGATCGACTCGCCGCTGCCGTGCACCCCGCGCGGGATCATCGAGCTCATCGAGCACCACGGTGTCGACCTCAAGGGCAAGGAGGTGGTGGTGCTGGGCCGCGGCGTGACCGTGGGGCGGCCGATCGGCCTGCTCCTCACGCGCCGGGCCGTCAACGCGACGGTCACGCTCACGCACACCGGCACGCGTGATCTTCCCGGGCTCGTGCGCCGGGCCGACGTCGTCATCGCGGCGGCGGGCGTCCAAGGGCTCGTCACGGCCGACATGGTCAAGCCGGGCGCGGTGCTGATCGACGTCGGTGTCTCGCGCCAGACCGACCCGGAGACGGGCAAGTCGCACGTCGTCGGCGACGTCGACCCGGCGGCCCTCGACGTCGCCGGCTGGTACTCGCCCAACCCGGGCGGAGTCGGGCCCATGACCCGCGCGATGCTGCTGGCCAACGTGGTCGAGACCGCCGAGCGTCTCGCGAGGTAGAAGAGAGCTCGCCCAGGTAGAACGCGATCCGGCGAGGTAGAAGGCGAGTCCTTCTACCTCGCCGGATCTCGTTCTCCCTCGCGGGTTCTGGTTCTACCTCGCGCGATTCCGCGCTACCTCGCGGGCCGCGCTTCTACTTCGGCGAGCGATGAGTCCGGACGGGTGCCGCCGTCGTACCCTCAGAGCCCTCGATCCCCGAGGGCGCCGAGGGAGGCAGTCATGGTTTCCGTACGCACGCACCTCTGGTTCGGGAACGACAAGGCCCACGAGGCGGCCGAGTTCTACGCCAAGAACATCCCGGGCTCGTCCGTCGGGCGGGTCCTCGCCGCACCCGAGGGCGTCCCGGGCGTAGAGCCCGGGGATCAGTTCATCGTCGAGTTCACTGTCGGCGGGCTGCCGTTCATCGGTCTCAACGCGGGACCCGAGTTCACGCTCGACGAGGCGTTCTCGTTCTACCTCGACGTCGAGACGCAGGACGAGGTCGACCGCTACTGGGAGATCCTCACGTCCGACGGCGGCACACCCGGCCCGTGCGGCTGGTGCAAGGACAAGTTCGGCGTCTCGTGGCAGGTGATCCCCAAGCAGCTCGAGGAGCTGTGCGGCGACTACACCACCGACGCCAACAAGCGCGCGATGAACGCGATGCTCCAGATGGGCAAGATCGACATCGCGGCTCTGGAGGCGGCCTACCGCGGGGAGTGATGGACCTGCCCGCGGTGAAGTAATCGTTCGACTCGCTCGATCGGCACCCGCCAGACTCGCGCTGTGGAGATGGCGTGGGACGAGGACGAGGTCGCCAGGTATCTGCGTCGGACCGTCCTTCCGGCAGGCGCGGCACTGACCGGCGTCGTGCCGCGCGGCGGCGGGGCGCTCAGTGCGGTGCACGAGGCGGGTCAGGTCGACGGGCCACCGCTCGTGGTCAAGCGCTACGCCGACCGGTGGCGGTGGAAGCAGGCGAAGGAGGTGCACGTCCTCGGCCTTCTGAACGGAGCGCCTGGAACTGCCGGTCGCGTTCCCGAGGTCATGCACGTCGACGCCGAACGAGCCGTCACGGTCATGACGCTCGTGCCCGGGCGGCCGCTCTCCGAGGTGCCGCTCGAGGGAGCCGCGGAAGGGGCCGTCCTGGCGGAGGTCGGCGCCCTGACGCGGTTGGTGCACGAGACCGCGCAGCCGGCCTTCGGCTACATCACGACCGAGCTCCTGGAGCCGCTGCCGACCAACCGTGCCTACATGACCCGGCAGTTCGACAAGAAGCTCGCGGAGTTTGCCGAGCTCGGCGGCGACCGGGACCTGCACGCCTCGATCCGCGCCTACGTCGGCGAGCGCACAGAGCTGCTCGACCGGTGCGAGCGGGCGGTGCTCTGCCACAACGACCTGCACGCGGGGAACATCCTCGTCGAGCCCGACGGCGACCACTGGCGTGTCACCGGGTTCGTCGACGTCGAGAACGCGATCGCTGCGGATCCGCTCATGGACCTGGCCAAGACCATCCAGTACGCGTTCCAGCGCCCGGCAGACGCGTTCGAAGCGCTCGTCGACGGATACGGGCCGCTGGGCGCGGACGGTCACGAACGCATCAGGCTCTACCGCGTCTACCACGCGCTCGAGCTGTGGGACTGGTTCGCGAGAATCGGAACCACCGCGCCCTTGGGCGGGATCGCGGCAGGGTTGCGGTCCCTGGTGACGTCGAGCGGAGGGGCTCGGGATCGCGCCGACCCATGGTGACGAGGGCGATGGCTCGATCGTGGGAGGATCGTCGGCACACCGAACGACTCCCGGAGGACCGCCCCTGTGCTGACCGTCGCCACCGCCAACGTCAACGGGATCCGGGCCGCCTTCCGCCGCGGCATGGACGCGTGGCTCGCCACCCGCACGCCCGACGTCCTGCTGTTGCAGGAGGTCCGCGCGCCCGACGATCTGGTCCGCACCTACCTCGACGGCTGGCACGTCGCCCACCAGGCGTGCGACCTCAAGGGCCGAGCCGGCGTCGCCGTGGCGTCGCGGCTGCCGGTGCACGCGGTGCGGGTCGGGCTGGGCGGCTACGGGCCCGCGGGTGCGCCGGAGCCGCCGGTCGACACCGGCCGGTGGGTCGAGGCCGACGTCGAGCTGCCGGGTGGCGGCCTGCTCACCGTGGTCTCGACGTACATCCACTCGGGCACCGCCGGGACGCCGTCGATGGACGAGAAGTACGCGTACCTCGACAAGGTGACCGCGCGCCTGGCCGAGCTCGCCGCGGCCGATCACCCCGCGCTCGTCGCGGGCGACCTCAATATCGCGCACCGCAACGTGGACATCGCCAACTGGAAGGGCAACCTCAAGAACGCGGGCTTCCTGCCCGAGGAGCGTGCCTATGTCGACCGCTGGCTCGACGACCTCGGTTGGACCGACCTCGGCCGCGCACACGGGGGAGAGGGCCCTGGCCCGTACACGTGGTGGTCGTGGCGCGGCCAGTCTTATGCGGGCGACCGCGGGTGGCGCATCGACTACCAGCTCGCCGACCCGACGCTGGCGCCGCGCGCGGTCAAGGTCGAGGTCGACCGCGCACCCACGTACGAGGCGCGCTGGAGCGACCACGCGCCCGTGGTCGCGACGTACGACCTGTAGCCGGCACCGGCACCCGGTGAAGATGTGATCTACACAACCGGGGGTGTTCATCTTCTCGTAACCTTCGATCGGTCGACGGTTCACCCTGCCTTGCTCTACTCGCGGTCGTAAGAGGAGCAGACGGGCGCCGACCGGGTGCCCACCTCACGACGGGAGCACCCGATGACCGACGTCATCACTCGGACGTCCGTGGAGCCGACCAACCCTGAACCGGCGACCACGTCCGGGCAGACGCCGAGCACCCCCCGGCTCGTCAGCCCCTTCGAGCGGCTCGGCCTGCGGGGCCGCGCCCTGCAGACCGCCAATTGGGTGGGCGTCGTCGCCGGCGTCTACCTGCTCGTCACGGCCGTGAACCTCATCGGTTCGGGCTTCAAGACCGCGACGGGCGGCTCGGCCGAGACGCTGTTCGCCTTTGCGTCGAACCCGTTCGTGGCGCTCATGGTGGGCATCCTCGTCACCGCGGCGACGCAGTCGTCCTCGACCACGACGTCGGTCACCGTGGGCCTCGTGGCGGGCGGACTGCCGATCGAGATCGCGATCCCCATGCTCCTCGGCGCCAACATCGGCACCACGCTCACCAACACGCTCGTGAGCCTGGGCATGGCCCGAGATCGCGTCAGCTTCCGTCGCGCGTTCTCCGCGGCGACGGTCCACGACTTCTTCAACCTCATCGCGGTGGCGATCTTCCTCCCGCTCGAGCTCGCGTTCGGCCTGCTGCAGCGCAGCTCGGCCTGGCTCGCGCACCAGACGTCGGGGTCCGACGGAGGCGTCTTCGCCTCAGTCCTCGGCGGGCTCGGCGACGTCATCGCGGCGGGCACCAAGCCGCTGTCCGACGCCGTCAAGCACGGCACCGAGCTCATCCCCGGCGTCTGGCACGGCATCGTGATGATCGTGCTCGGCGTGGCGCTGATCCTCGCCGTCATCAACGTGCTCGGCAAGCTGCTCAAGGTCCTCATGGTCGGCAGGGCCGCCGGTGTCCTGCACGCGGCGATCGGGCGCGGTCCGCTCTCGGGCGTCGCGAGCGGCGCCGCGATGACCGTGATGGTCCAGTCCTCGTCCACGACGACGAGCCTGATGATCCCGCTCGCGGGCTCGGGCGCGTTCTCGCTGCGCCAGGTCTACCCGTTCACCGTGGGCGCGAACATCGGCACCACGGTCACGGCACTCATCGCGGCGTTCGCCTTCGGCGGCCCGGAGGCCGAGGTGGCTCGGCAGGCCGCGTACGTGCACCTGCTCTTCAACGTCTACGCCGCGCTCGTCATCTTCTGCGTGCCCGGGGTGCGCGAGCTGCCCCTGCGTGCCGCGACCTGGCTCGGCAACGTCGCGAGCAAGAACAAGGCGTGGGCCGCGGCCTGGGTGCTCGGGGTGTTCGTGATGGTGCCGGCACTCCTCATCGCCGCGACGGTGATCTGGTGACCGGCACGCCGCGCGGGGCAGTCCCGCCCGTCGAGGAGCAGCTCGCGGAGATCGTGCGCGAGGCCGAGGCCCGCGTGGCCGAGCTGCGGCGCCAGCTCGAGCAGCGCCGGCTCGAGGCCGCCCAGCACGCCGAGGTCGACCGGCTCGCCGAGCACCTCGCCCAGGCCACGGTCCGCTGGCCCGAGGTCCGTGGGTTCTTCGACGACGTGCTCGACGAGCTCCGAGGCCCCGACCTGCCCTGACGTGACGTTGTGAGCGGACTTTGGCCCACTCTCGTCTGCGGGAGCGGGCCAAAAGTCCGCTCACAACGGTCTGATCAGGCGGCGGGGGCCGACGGCGGTGCGAGCCGGAAGCCCGGCGCGCGCAGGCCGGCGTCGTCGAACGCCGCCTGGACGGTCGCGACGACCGCGTCGACGTCGTCCTTGCGCACGAGCGCGATCGCGGACCCGCCGAACCCGCCACCCGTCATGCGGGCCCCGAGCGCACCGGCGCGCGTGGCGGCCTCGACGACGAGGTCGAGCTCGCGCGCCGAGACCTCGTAGTCGAGCTGCAGCGAGGCGTGCGACGCGAGCATGAGCGGGCCGACGTCGTCGAGGCGCCCCGCGCGCACCAGGTCGGCGAACTCGGCCGTCCGCTCGATCTCCGTGACGACGTGCTGCACTCGCCGGCGCAGGACGCCGTCGGGGTCGTGCGGCGCGAGCGCGTCGAGCGCCCCGGGCAGGCTCCTGGCCGGGATCTCGCGCAGCGCGCTCAGGCCGAGCAGCTCGGCAGCCTTCTCGCACGTGGCCCGGCGCTCGGCGTACTGGCCGTCGACGAGCTGGTGCTCGGCGCGGGTGTCGACGACGAGCAGCGTCAGGTCTGCGGCCTCGAGGTCGAACGGGACGGGCGTGGCCGACTCGAGCGGGGACAGGCCCGGTCGGCAGTCGAGCAGGAGCGCGTGGCCCTCCGAGCAGCGCAGCGACGCGGCCTGGTCCAGGCCGCCCGTCGGGGCGCCGGCGATCTCGTTCTCGGCGCGCACGCATGCCGCGGCGAGCTCGGCCCGGCCTGCGTCGTCGGCCGCGAGTCCGAGCCCGGCGACCTCGTCGAGCGCGACGGCGACCGCGCACTCGAGCGCCGCGGACGAGGACAGTCCCGCACCGAACGGCACGCACGAGTCGACGACGGCGTCGAAGCCCGGCACTGCGTGCCCGGCCTGGGCCAGCGCCCAGGCGACACCGGCCACGTACGAGCCCCAGCCGCTCACCGCACCCGGCGCGACGTCGGCGAGCCGCGTCGTCCACTCCTGACCGGGGGCCTGCGCGGAGACGAGGCGCACGACGTCGTCATCCCGCCGGCGCAGCGCGACGTACGTGCGGTGGGGGAGCGCCGTTGGCAGGCAGAGGCCCGCGTTGTAGTCGGTGTGCTCACCGATGAGGTTCACCCGGCCCGGCGCCGACCAGACGCCGTCGGGAGCGTCGCCGTCGTCGAACACCTCGGCGAACAGCATCTCGACGCGGTGCGCGCCCTCCTCGGTGGACCAGGACTCGAGCCAGTCAGGCGATGTCATGGCGCACAGTATTCCGCAGCGCGAGCGACGCCCGCGGGGGCGGGCGCCGCTCTGAGACGGCGTCAGCGGCCGACCGGCGAGATGTCCAGCCGCATGCCCGCCAGGCCGCGCGTGCGCGCCGCGAGCGAGCGGGCGACGTCGCGCAGCACGCGCGCTCCCGGCGACTCGGGAGCGGCGAGCACGACGGGCGTGCCGTCGTCGCCGGCCTGGCGCACCTCGACGTCGAGCGGGACCTGGCCGAGCAGGGGCACCTCGGTGCCCATCGTCGCCGACAGCCGCTCGGCGACGCGCCGGCCGCCGCCCGAGCCGAAGACCTCGAGCCGTGTGCCGTCGGACTGCTCGAGCCACGACATGTTCTCCACGACGCCGACGACGCCCTGCGACGTCTGCGTCGCGACCGACCCGGCGCGCTCGGCGACCTCCGCGGCCGCTGCCTGCGGCGTGGTGACGACCACGATCTCGCTGCCCGGAAGCAGCTGCGCCACCGAGATGGCGATGTCGCCCGTGCCCGGGGGCAGGTCGAGCAGGAGGACGTCGAGATCGCCCCAGAAGACGTCGGCGAGGAATTGCTCGAGCGCGCGGTGCAGCATCGGGCCGCGCCACACGACGGGCTGGCCCTCAGGCACGAACATGCCGATCGAGACCACCTTGACGCCGTGCTCGATGGGCGGCAGCAGCATCGAGTCCACGCGCGTGGGCTGCCGGTCGACGCCGAGCATGCGCGGGATCGAGAAGCCGTAGATGTCGGCGTCGACGACGCCCACGTTGAGCCCGTCGGCGGCCATCGCGGCCGCGAGGTTGGCCGTGACCGACGACTTGCCCACGCCGCCCTTGCCCGACGCGATCGCGAACACCTTGGTCAGCGAGCCGGGCTGCGCGAACGGGATGACGGGGTCGCCCGCGCCGCCACGGAGCTGGCTGCGCAGCGCCTGGCGCTGCTCGGGCGTCATGACGCCGAGCTCGACGTCGACGTCGGTGACGTCGTCGAGCTGCCCGACGGCGGCCGTGACGTCGCGCACGAGCGTGCCCTTCATGGGGCACCCCGCGACCGTGAGGTCCACGCCCACCGTGACCCGTCCGCCGTCGTGCACGTCGACCGAGCGGACCATGCCCAGGTCCGTGATGGGACGGCGGATCTCGGGGTCGACGACGGTGGCGAGCGCCGCGCGGACGCGCTCGCCGAGGTCGGAGGAGCCGGTGGTCGTCATGGCACGATCCTACGGACCGCACGGGGCGGCCCCGGACGGGCCGAGGCGGCCCAGGACCGGCTTACCGTGCGCGCTCGGCGTCCGGCCGCTCGCCCGCGTGCTCGCGCTCGGCGATCTCCTCGAGCAGGTTGCGGATCTCCGAGCGGACGAAGTCGCGCGTGGCGACCTCACCCAGCGCGAGGCGCAGCGCGGCCATCTCGCGCGCGAGGTACTCGGTGTCCGCGAGGTTGCGCTCCGAACGCTGGCGGTCGTGCTCGGCCATGACGCGGTCGCGGTCGTCCTGGCGGTTCTGCGCCAGCAGGATGAGCGGTGCGGCGTACGAGGCCTGGAGCGAGAGCATGAGCGTGAGGGCGGTGAACCCGTTGGCTGCCGAGTCGAAGCGCAGCGGCTCGGGGCCGAACGCGTTCCACGCGAGCCACATGGCGCAGAACACGGTGAGGTAGATCAGGAACCGCGGGGTACCGAGGAAGCGGGCGATCGCCTCGGCCACCTTGCCCGCCGCGTCCTTCTCGACCCGCGGGCGTGGGATGAGGGAGCGGCGGATCTCCTTGGGCTGATCGAGCGGGTCAGCCACGCGGCACCTCCTCCAGCTCCTCGTCGTCGTGCTGCTCGCGCCAGTCCTCGGGAAGGATGTGGTCGAGCACGTCGTCGACCGAGACTGCGCCGAGCAGGCGCTTCTGGGAGTCGAGCACAGGCAGCGCCAGCAGGTCGTAGGCCGCCAGCAGACGGGTCACTCGGCCGATCGGGGCGTCGGGCCTGAGCCACTGGGTGCCGTCGTCGAGCACCGAGCCCACCGCCGCGTGCGGCGGCTCGCGCAGCAACCGCTGGAAGTGGGCGACGCCGAGAAACCGGCCGGTCGGTGTCTCGAGCGGCGGTCGGGCCACGAACACCATGGACGCGAGCGCGGGAGGCAGGTCCTGGCGCCGGATCTGGGCGAGCGCCGTCGCGATCGTGGTCTCGGGGCCGAGGATGACCGGCTCGGTCGTCATGAGGCCGCCCGCGGTGTTCTCGGCGTAGGTGAGCAGACGGCGCACGTCCTTGGCCTCCTCCGGCTCCATGAGCTCGAGGAGCCGGGCGGCCTGCTCGTGGGGCAGCTCGTGCAGCAGGTCGGCGGCGTCGTCGGGCTGCATGGCCTCGAGGACGTCGGCGGCCCGGTCCGAGTCCAGCGCGGACAGGATCGAGACCTGGTCGTCCTCGGGAAGCTCCTCGAGGACGTCGGCGAGGCGCTCGTCGTCGAGCGCGGAGGCGACCTCGAGACGTCGGGAGTCGCCGAGCTCGTGCAGCGCGTCGGCGAGGTCCGCGGGCCGCAGGTCCTCGTACGCCTCGAGCAGCCGGGCGGCGCCCTGCTCCTCGGTCGACCCGGCCAGTCCCGTGACGGCGTCGACGGGCACGACGAGCGTCGGCCCGCGCCGGCGCACCAGGCCCCGCTGTCCCTCTCTGCGCCGGACGAAGAGCTGGTCGACCATCCAGTCGCCGGTGCGCTGGCGGGAGATCGACAGGTCCTCGATCGTCGCCTCGCCCGAGCCGTCCTTGAAGCGCACCGTACGGTCGAGGAGCTCGCCGAGCACGAGCGACTCCATGGCCCGCTGCTCGAAGCGGCGGATGTTGACGAGGCCGGTCGAGATGACCTGGCCGCCGTCGACGCTCGTCACCCGCGTCAGCGGCAGGAAGATGCGGCGCCGGCCCGGGACCTCGACGACGAGGCCCACCGCGCGCGGCGCGCCTTTGGCGCGGACGAGCACGACGACGTCGCGCACCCGCCCGACCTGGTCGCCGATCGGGTCGAAGACCGGCGTACCGGCGAGGCGCGCCACGAAGACTCGAGTCCCTGCGCTCACGCTGGTCAGCCTACGCGGGACGCCGTGTCGGGGTGTGGTGGCGCGGCCTGCGGTGCGACAGACTGTGACAATGACGTTCAGCCGGTCCAGCGCCGTCCCCCGCGTCCCGACGCCGCCGCGCGGCGACGAGGTCGCCGCCTACGACACCTACCTCGAGGCCCAGCGGGCGGTGGACTACCTCTCGGACGAGAAGTTCCCGGTGCAGCACGTGACCATCGTGGGCACCGACCTGCGCATGGTCGAGCGGGTCACCGGGCGGCTCACGTACGGGCGCGTCGCGGTCGCGGGTGCCCTGTCCGGAGCGTGGTTCGGCTTCTTCGTCGGCCTGCTGCTCACGCTCTTCGGCGGCCCCGAGGCGGGCGGCGTGCTGTTCGTCGCCATCGCGCTCGGCGCGGGTTTCGGCCTGCTGTTCTCCGTGCTGTCCTACTCGTTCGCCGGTGGTCGCCGCGACTTCACGTCGTCGTCGCAGATCGTCGCCTCGACGTACGCGATCCTGTGCGCGACCGAGCAGGCGGGCGAGGCGCGCGCGATGCTCCTCAAGTCGCCCGGTGGGCTCGGCAAGTCGCGCGGGGCACCGGCGACCGCGACCCCGGGCGCGACGGCAGTGCCGGACCCGCGCTGGACCACGCCCACGGGGCAGCCGCGCTACGGCGCGATGCGTCCGGACTCGGAGGCATCGGCGCCCCCGGCGCCGCCGTCGGCACCGGCACAGCCCCCGGCCGGACAGGAGCCGACACCTCCCGCGCGGCCGTCCGACCCGTACGCACCGCCGTCGGACGACGACCGCCGGTCCTGAGCGCACCGCTCTGAGCGCGCCTGTCGGTGCCGCCTCGTAGGGTTGCCCCGGCGGCACCGAGGGACCGACGGGAGGTGGGCGCGTGCTGCACGTGCACCGTTCCGAGCGCGCCGACGCGCTCGTGGCGCCGTTGGCCGCCGTGCTCGCCCCGCCGCCGCGGGACCCGTTCGCGCCCGACGTCGTCGCGGTGCCCACGCGCGGGGTCGAGCGGTGGCTGGCCCAGCGGCTCTCGCACCACCTGGGGGCGGGGCCCGACGGTGAGGCGGGCGTGTGTGCGCACGTGGAGTTCGCCTCGCCGGCTCGGCTCGTGGCCGACGTCGTCGCGCGCGTGGGCGGGTACGACGCCGACTCCGATCCCTGGGAGGCCGACCGGCTGACGTGGACCCTGCTCGAGGTGCTCGACGGCGTCGTCGGCGAGCCCTGGGCGGCGCCGCTCGCGCGGTACCTCGGCGACGGGGACGACGACACGCGGCGCGGCCGCCGGCTGGGTGTCGCGCGGCGGCTGACACGGCTCTTCGCGTCCTACGCCGTGCAGCGTCCGGACATGGTCGCGGCGTGGGCGAGGACGACGCCGACCGACGTCCCACCCGACCTCGTCTGGCAGGTCGAGCTGTGGCGCCGCGTGCGCGCCCGCGTCGGCGCGCCGAGCCCGGCCGAGCGTCTCGCGGACGTGGTGCGTCACCTCACCGATCGCCCCGAGGCGGTCGACCTGCCCGACCGGCTCTCCGTCTTCGGGCCCACGCGCCTGGCGGAGAACCAGCTGCGCATCCTGCACGCGCTCAGCGCCCACCGCGACGTCCACCTCTGGCTGCCGCACCCGTCGCCCGCGTTGTGGGACCGTGTCGCGGGGCAGGTCCCGGCGTCGGCGCGGCGCGCGGACCAGCCGACGGTGGCCCGACACCCGATGCTCGGGTCGATGGCGCGCGACGCGACCGAGCTCCAGGTGCGGCTCGTGCGCCTCGCCGATGGCGCCGAGCCGCACGACGACCGGCACCACCCCGCCCCCGAGCCGCCGGGCACCCTGCTCGGCGAGGTGCAGCGCCGGCTGCGCGCCGACGACGCCGCGAGCCCCGCCGTCGTGCTGGCCGACGACGACCGCTCGGTCGAGGTGCACGCCTGCCACGGCCTCGCGCGGCAGGTCGAGGTGCTGCGAGACGTCCTGGCCGGGCTCCTCGCCGACGACCCGACGCTCGAGCCGCGGGACGTCATCGTGATGTGCCCCGACATCGACGCGGTCGCCCCGCTCGTCGCGGCCACGTTCGGCCTTGCCGACGGCGACGGCTCCGGCGTGGAGGCTGTGGCGGCGGCCCACCCCGGCCAGGCGCTGCGGGTGCGCCTCGCCGACCGGTCGCCGCGGTACGTCAACCCGGTGCTCATGTTGCTGGGGACGCTGCTCGACCTCGCCGACGGGCGCGTGACCGCGTCCGAGGTGCTCGACCTCGCGGCGTCGGAGCCCGTGCGCCTGCGGTTCCGGTTCTCCGACGACGACCTCGCGCGGGTGCGCGACTGGGCCGTGGAGGCGGGCGTGCACTGGGGCGAGGGCGCGGCGCGCCGGGCGCGGTTCGGCCTGCCCGCGGTCCGGCAGGGGACCTGGGACACCGCGCTCGACCGCGTCCTGCTCGGCGCCGCGATGGCCGAGGAGGACCACCGCTACGTCTCCTCGGCGCTCCCGCTCGACGACGTCGACAGCACCGACGTCGACCTCGCGGGCCGGCTCGCCGAGCTGCTCGACCGGCTCGCGACCGTGCTGGCCGACCTCGACGGGGCAAAGCCCCGCACGGAGTGGCTCGACGCGTTGGACCGCGCGATCACGCTCCTGGCCGACGCGGCACCCACCGAGGAGTGGCAGCTCACGCAGGCGCGGCGCGTGCTCACCGACGTCCGCCGCTCGGGCGAGGGGCACGACGGCGTCCCGCTGCGCCTGCCCGACGTGCGCGCCCTGCTCGCCGACCGCCTGCAGGGCCGTCCGACGCGCGCGGGATTTCGCACCGGCGCGCTGACCGTCTGCTCGCTCGAGCCCATGCGCGCGGTGCCGCACCGCGTCGTGTGCCTGCTCGGGCTCGACGACGGCGCGTTCCCGCGCGGCGTGTCGGCCGACGGCGACGACGTCCTGCTGAGAGACCCGTGCCTGGGTGAGCGAGACCGGCGCAGCGAGGACCGCCAGCTCTTCCTCGATGCCGTGACCGCGGCCTCCGAGCGGCTCGTCGTCCTGTACAGCGGGGCGGACGAGCGCACGGGCGCGCCCCGCCCGCCCGCCGTCCCGGTCGGCGAGCTGCTCGACGACGTCGACGCGGCCGGGCGCCTTCCGGACGGGCGGCCGGTGCGTGACCAGGTCCTGGTGCGCCACCCGCTCCAGCCGGTGGACGAGCGCAGCTTCGCGGCGGGCGCGCTCGGGCGTCCCGGGCCGTTCAGCTTCGACACGCACGCCTACGCGGCCGCGCTCGCCGGCCGCGGCCCGCGGGAGGACCGCGCGCCGTTCCTGCGCGAGCCCCTCGCACCCGTCGGGTCCGACGAGGCCGGTCCTGAGGTCGACCTCGACGACCTCGTCGCCACGCTCGAGCACCCGGTCAAGTGGTTCTTGCGCCGTCGCCTTCAGGTCTCGCTCGCGGCGGAGACCGACGACGTCGACGACCGTCTCCCGCTCGAGCTCGAGCCGCTCGGCCAGTGGCCGCTCGGCGAGCGGCTGCTCGGCGCGCTGCTCGACGGCGTCGACCCGCGGCAGGCGCTCAACGTGGAGTGGCGGCGCGGCGAGGTGCCCCCCAAGGAGCTCGGCCGCGCCACGCTGCTGGCGGTCCAGGAGAAGGTGCTGCCCGTGGCGCAGGCTGCGCGGAGGTACGTCGCCGACGCGCCGTCGGGCGTCGACCTGACGGCCACCGTGCGCGGCGGCGCCGTCGTGACCGGCACCGTGCACGACGTGCACGACGGCGTGGTCCTGCGCTCGACGTTCTCCAAGCTCGGTCCCAAGCACCGGCTGCGCGCCTGGGTGCAGCTGCTCGCGCTCGTGGCCGCGAGGCCCGAGGTGCCCTGGCGAGCGGTCACGGTCGGGCGTGCGCCGGTCCGCGCGCCCCGCGCCGCGGTGTCGACGCTGCGCACGCCCACGCACGCCGAGGCCGTGCGGTACCTCGGCGAGCTCGTCGCGCTGCGCGAGCTCGCTGCGTGCGAGCCGCTGCCCCTGCCGGTCGCGTGCTCGTGCGCGTACGCGACGAGCCGCGACGGCGGCGCAGAAGAGGTGCAGGCGCTCGAGGCGGCGGCCCAGGAGTGGTCCCAGGGGTTCGAGCGCGCCGACGACCACCACGTCCTGTGCTGGGGCGCGGAGGCCACGCTGCGCGCGATCGTCGGCGTACCGACCGCCGTCGAGCAGGCGTGGTGGCCGCAGGACCGCACGCGGCTCGGTGTGCTCGCGCGACGCGTCTGGCATCCGCTGCTGGCGCACGAGGAGACGGTGACGCTGTGAGCGGGACGCTGGACCTTTCGCCCGTCGCGCCGGCCACCTTCGACGTGTGCGGCGAGCTGCCGGAGGGCACGACGGTGCTCGAGGCGAGCGCCGGCACGGGCAAGACGTTCACGATCGCGGCGCTCGCGACCCGGTACGTGGCGGAGGGCGTCGCCGAGCTGCCCGACCTGCTGCTCGTCACGTTCGGCCGCGCGGCGACCTCGGAGCTGTGCGACCGGGTGCGCGAGCGGCTCGTCGCCACGGAGCGCGCTCTGCGCGCGGCCGACGCGCGCCGCAGCGCGGACGCGGTCGTGCGCCATCTGGCGGACTGCGACGACGCCGAGCTCGCGCGCCGCCGCGAGCGGCTCACGCGCGCGCTGTCGGCGTTCGACGCCGCGACGATCACCACGACGCACGGCTTCTGCCAGCAGATGCTCACGACGCTCGGGCTCGCGGCCGACGTCGACCCGGATGCGACGTTCGTGCCCGACATCGCCGACCTCGTCGACGAGGTGGTCGACGACCTGTACCTGCGGCGCTACGCGGACCAGGCCGAGCCGGTCCTGCGGCCTGCCGACGCGCGCCGCGTCGCGGTCGAGGCCGTGAGCGACCACCAGGCCCGGCTCGAGCCGGCCGCCGCGTTCCCCGAGTCGGTGGCGGGGCACCGGTACGCCTTCGCCCGCGACGTCGTGGCCGAGGTCCACCGGCGCAAGCGCGAGCGCCGCCTGCTCGACTACGACGACCTGCTGACCCGGCTGCGCGACGCGCTCGCCGACGTCGAGGGTGGCCCGGCCGCGGCCGAACGTGTACGCGCACGCTACGCCGTCGTGCTCGTCGACGAGTTCCAGGACACCGACCCCGTGCAGTGGGAGATCCTGCGCACCGCCTTCCACGGTCACCGCACGCTCGTGCTCATCGGCGACCCCAAGCAGGCCATCTACGCCTTCCGCGGCGGCGACGTCGTCACCTACCTCGCCGCGCGCGCCGACGCGACGACGACCGCCACGCTCGGGCGGAACTGGCGCAGCGACGCCCCGCTCCTGCGCGGGCTGGAGACCTTGCTGCGCGGCGCGGCGCTCGGGGACGAGCGGATCGTCGTGCGCCCGGTCGAGGCGGAGCACGCGGGCCGGCGGCTCGACGGCGGCGCGCCCGTGCGGATCCGGCACGTCCCGCGTGAGCCGTTCGGCACGCGCGGGACGCGCAACGCGGCCATCGGGGCGGTGCGGGACCTCGTGTGCGCCGACGTCGCGGCCGACGTCGTCCGCCAGCTGAACAGCACCCGGCTGCGCGACGGCGCCGCGTGGCGCCCGCTCGAGCCCGGCGACGTCGCGGTCCTCGCGCGGCGCAACGCCGACGCGAACGCGGTGCGCGACGCGCTCGTCGCGGCCGGCGTGCCCGCCGTCGTGTCGGGGCTGTCGAGCGTGTTCGGTGCCCCGGCGGCGCAGCACTGGCTCACGCTGCTCGGTGCTCTCGAGCAGCCGGGCCACCATGGGCGCGCCGCCGCGCTCGCCCTGACGCCGTTCGTCGGGTGGGACGCGGCGCGGCTGGCCGGGGCGAGCGACGTCGAGCACGACGAGCTGTCCGACACCGTGCGGGCCTGGGCGCGCGCGCTCGCGGACTCCGGCGTCGCCGCACTGCTCGAGGCGGTCGCGGCGGGCGGTGTCGCCGAGCGGCTGATGTGCACCGCGGCGGGCGAGCGCACCCTGACCGACGTGCGGCACGTGGGCCAGGCGCTGCACCTCGCCGCGGCGACGGAGCGGCTCGGGCCGGCCGCGCTCACCGACTGGCTGCGTCGGCGCATCGCCGAGGCCGCCGACGACTACGCCGAGGAGCGCAGCCGCCGGCTCGAGACCGACGCCGCGGCGGTGCAGGTGGTGACGGTGCACGCCAGCAAGGGGCTCGAGTTCCCGGTCGTGTACGTGCCGTTCGCCTGGGACCGGTACGAGGACAGCCGCCGCCCACCCGTCGCGCTGCGGTTCCACGACGACGCCGGCGCGCGCGTGCTGCACGTGGGCGGGCCGGACGACGTGCACCACAGGGCCGCGCTCGAGCGGCACCTGGCCGAGGACCGCGGGGAGGACCTGCGCCTGCTCTACGTCGCCCTGACGCGGGCCGCGTGCCAGGTCGTGACATGGTGGGCGCCGTCGAACAACTCAGGCCGCGGGGCGCTCAGCCGCGTCCTGCTCGGCGACCACGCACCCGGGATGCAGCCGCCCGGGCACGTGCCGCAGCCCACCGACGAGGCCGTGGCGCACCGGCTCGCCGCGCTCCCGACGGCGTCCGACGGCGCGGTCGAGGTGGAGGCCGTCACCGCGCGGCCCGAGGCGGTGCGGTGGGCCGCTCCGGACGTCGAGCGTCCCGCGCTCGCCGTCGCCCGGTTCGACCGCCGCCTCGACCTGGCGTGGCGCCGCACCTCGTACAGCGGGCTCACGGCCGCCGCGCACGAGCACCCCGGCGTCGCGAGCGAGCCCGAGGAGCCGGGTGTGCAGGACGAGGTCGACGTCGCCCTGCGGGCCGTGGGCGAGCACCCTGCCCGCGACGTCGTCTCGCCGCTCGCCGACATGCCCGCCGGCGCGGCGTTCGGCACGCTCGTGCACGTGGTGCTGGAGCACGTGGACACCACCGCGCCCGACCTGCGGGCGGAGATCGCGCGGCGCTGCGCCGAGGCGGGGGCCGCGCGCATGCCGGGCGTCGACGACGACGAGCTCGCGGCGGGCCTCGAGGTCGTGCTCGGCTCGCCGCTCGGCCCGCTCGCGGGAGGGCGGACGCTGCGCGACCTGACGCCGGCCGACCGGCTCGCCGAGCTGGAGTTCGAACTTCCGCTCGCCGGCGGCGACGCGCCGCGGACGGCGTCCCGGCTCGAGGACGTCGCGGGCCTGCTGCGCCGGCACCTCGCCCCCGATGACCCGTTCGCCGCCTACCCCGACCTGCTCGCCGGGCTCGGCGAGTCGCGGCTGCGCGGGTACCTCACTGGCAGCATCGACGCCGTCCTGCGCGTGGACTCCGCGGATCCGGACGGGGGCGTGCGCTACCTGGTGGTCGACTACAAGACCAACCGGCTCGGGGCGCACGACGAGCCGCTCACCGCCTGGCACTACCGTCCCGAGGCGATGGCCGAGGCCATGATGCGCGCCCACTACCCGCTGCAGCTGCTGCTCTACCTCGCTGCGCTGCATCGGTTCCTGCGCTGGCGGCAGCCGGGCTACGACCCGGACGTGCACCTCGCCGGCGGTCTGTACCTGTTCGTGCGCGGCATGTGTGGGCCGGACACGCCCGTGTTCGACGGCGAGCCCGCGGGTGCCATGGCGTGGCGCCCGCCTGCGGGGCTCGTCGCCGAGCTCTCGGCGCTGCTCGACGGGAGGTCGGCATGAACTCGCCGACGGGTGTCGCGGAGGTGCTGGAGGGCGACGTCCGCCTCGCGCTGCACGCCGAGCCGCTGCTCGCCGAGCACAACCGCGCCGGTATCGTCTCGGCCGCCGACGTGCACGTGGCCCGGCGCCTGGGCGCCCTCGCGGGCGAGCCGGACGAGCGCGTGCGGCTCGCGGTCGCGCTCGCGGTGCGGGCGGTGCGCTCCGGCTCGGTGTGTGTCGAGCTCGACGACCGCGAGGCGCTCGCGGTGCCCGAGGCCGAGGACGCCCCGCCCGCCGAGGACCTCCGCTGGCCCGAGGCAGGCGGGTGGCGGGCGGCGATCGAGGGGAGCCCGCTCGTCGCGGTCGGGCTCGACGGGCCGCCGGACCGGCCCGTGCGGTGGGTCGACGGGCGCCTGTACCTCGACAGGTACTGGCGGCACGAGGTCGCCGTCCGCGAGGCGGTCGACGCCCGGCTCGCCGGCATCGCGTCCGACGTCGAGACCCTCGACCTCGCGCAGGTCGCGGGGGCCGTCCGGCGCCTGTTCCCGGCCGACGGCGACACGCGGCAGCGCCTCGCCGCCGCGACCGCGGTGCTCAGCCGCATCACCGTGCTCACCGGCAGGCCGGGCACGGGCAAGACGACGACGGTCGCCCGGCTGCTCGCGGTGCTCCAGGACGTCCTCGGAAGGCAGCGGCCGCTTCGCATCGCGCTCGCCGCTCCCACCGGCAAGGCGGCGGCGCGGCTCCAGGAGGCGGTGGCCGAGGCGCTCGGCGGCCTCGAGGCGGCCGACCAGGAGCGTGTCGGCCAGCCCGCCGCGACGACCGTGCACCGGTTGCTCGGCTGGCGTCCGGGCTCGTCGACGCGGTTCAAGCACAACGGCCGACACCACCTCCCGCACGACGTCGTGGTCGTCGACGAGACGTCGATGGTGTCGCTGCCGCTCATGGCGCGCCTGCTCGAGGCGCTGCGGCCTGACGCGCGGCTGGTGCTGGTGGGTGACCCCGACCAGCTCGCATCGGTCGAGGCCGGAGCGGTCCTGGGTGACCTGGTCGCGCGCCCACCCGTGGCCGACGCGCTCCCCGGAGCGCTCGACGGCCTCGTCCCGGGCGATCTGCCGGTGCCGGGCGAGGACCGCGAACGCCTGCGCAACGGCGTCGTGCGCCTCGTCACGGTGCATCGGCAGCGTCCGGACTCGGCGATCCTGCCGCTCGCGACCGCGGTCCGCGAGGGTGACGCCGAAGCGGCCGTCGCCCTGCTGCGCGCGGGTGGCGCCGACCTCGAGCTCGTCGAGGTCGCGGGCGAACGGCCCGACGACGACGAGGTCGCCGCCCTGCGTGCGGACGCGGTCGCGGCCGGGACCGCCCTCGTCGCGGCCGCCCGGGCGGGCGACGCCCAGGGCGCCCTTCGGGCCCTGGAAAGGCACCGGCTGCTGGTGGCGCACCGGCGCGGCCCGGCGGGCAGGCTGCACTGGGGCCGTCTCGTGGGGGAATGGGTCGCCGAGGCCGTGGGCGACGAGCCCGAGCACAGCACCTGGTACGCGGGCCGCCCGCTGCTGGTCACTACCAACGACCGCGACACCGGCCTCTACAACGGGGACACCGGCGTCGTGGTCGACGACGGGCGCGGCGGCCTCGTGGCCGCCTTCGGCAAGCCCGAGGCGCCGCAGCTCGTACGCCCGCATCGCCTGCCCGACGTCGAGACGGTACACGCCATGACGGTGCACCGCGGGCAGGGCAGCCAGTTCGACCGCGTGACGCTCGTGCTGCCCCCGGCGGCGTCGCCGCTGCTCACGCGCGAGCTGCTGTACACGGCGGTGACGCGCGCACGGTCGCACGTGCGCGTCATCGGGACCGAGGACGCCGTACGGGCCGCCGTCTGGAGGCCGGTGCGCCGAGCGAGCGGCCTGCGCCGCCCGCTCGACCGGCCGTCGTCGAGCTGAGCGCGGCTCAGCCGCGCAGCCGCGCCATCCAGGCCTCGACGTACTCGGGGCGGCGGGGGAGCGCAGCAGACAGGTTCTCGTTCCCGTCCTGTGTGACAAGGACGTCGTCCTCGATGCGCACGCCGATGCCGCGGAACTCCTCGGGCACCGTGAGGTCGTCGGCCTTGAAGTACAGGCCCGGCTCGATGGTGAAGACCATGCCCGGCTCGAGCACGCCGTCGAGGTAGAGCTCGCGGCGCGCCTGGGCGCAGTCGTGCACGTCGAGACCGAGGTGGTGGCTCGTGCCGTGCACCATCCAGCGGCGGTGCTGTTGACCCTCGGGCGAGAGCGCCTCGGCGGCCGAGACCGGGAGCAGACCCCACTCCTCGAGCCGCGCGGCGATCACCTTCATCGCCGCGGCGTGGATGTCGCGGAACCTCGTCCCCGGCCTGGCGATCTCGAACGCCGCGTCCGCGGCGTCGAGCACCGCGGTGTAGATCTTGCGCTGGACCTCGGTGAACTCGCCGTCGACGGGCAGCGTGCGGGTCACGTCCGCGGTGTAGAGGGAGTTGACCTCGACGCCGGCGTCGAGCAGGACGAGCTCGCCTCGGCGGACCTCGCCGTCGTTGGTGATCCAGTGCAGCGTGGTGGCGTGCTCGCCCGCGGCAGCGATCGTCTCGTAGCCGACCGCGTTGCCCTCGAGGCGCGCGTGCGCGTCGAACGTCGTCTCGATGACGCGCTCGCCGCGGCGGTGCGCGACGGCGCGAGGCAGCGCACGCACGACCTCCTCGAAGCCCTCGATCGTGCGCGCGACCGCCTCGCGCAGCTGCTCGATCTCCAGTGCGTCCTTGACGAGCCGCAGCTCCGACGTCGCCTCGACGAGCGCGTCGTCCGACGCCTCCTCGGTGCCCTCGACGCCGGCCTCGGCGCGGATCGCCTCGACCAGGGTGTCGATGGTCTCGTCGGCGCCGGTCACCACGAGGATGCGCACGCCGTCGGTGCCGACGTCCTTGGCGATCGCGTCGCGCAGCTCGGTGACGTGGCGGGCCTCGATGCCGGTGAGCGTCGTGACGTCCTCGAGCGTGGGCCGCGCGCCGACCCAGAACTCCCCGTACCGCGCGTCGGCGTAGAACTCCTCGTTGTCGCGCGGCGCGAGCGGGCGTACGTAGAGCACGGCGTGGTGGTGCGACGGCGTGCCGTCGGCGGCGGGGTCGCCCTCGCCGTCGGGCACCGGGTGCAGCACGAGCACGGCGTCGGGCTCGTGGTCGGTGCCCAGACCCGTGAGGTGGGCGAACGCCGAGTGCGGACGGAAGCGGTAGTCCGTGTCGTTGGAGCGTGTCTTGAGCGGGCCGGCCGGGACGACCAGGCGGGTGCCCGGGAAGCGCTCGGACAGGCGGGCGCGCCGCTCGGCCGTGAACGGGACGGCGCGCGAGGGCTCGATGCCGAGGTCGGGCCGCAGCGCCCAGCCCGACATCACGAAGGCCTTGAACGCCTCGGACCGGGGACGCTGCGAGCGGTTGCTCGCGCGGTCGGCCGCAGGCTGGGTCGGGGCGGACTCGTCGGCTCCGGTTGCGTCGGTCATGCGCCCAGTCTTGCACCCGCGTTGACCTGCCGAGCCTGCTACCCCGGCGGGAGACGTGCTACGTCGCGGACAGAGCCGCCACCCGGGCGCGGCGTGCGTTCGGCGTCCGGGCGAAGTCGCGCAGAGCTCGTGTCAGCACGCGGTTGAAGGCGTCGGGTGCGTCGGTGTTGACGTCGTGCCCCGCGCCCGGCACGACGACGAGCGCACCTCGCTCGGCGGCGCGCAGGTGACGCGTCTCCTCGAGGCGCATCCGGTCCCGGGCACCGTTGACGAGCCACACGGGCGCGCGCGTCGCCCGCAGGTCGGCGAGCGAGGACCGCCCCGCCAAGTAGGTCAGGGCGTCGGTCACCACGTCCCAGCCAGGCTGGTAGACCGACGACGAGGGGGGACCGACCAGAGCCCTCGGGTCGGCGCCGCCCGGCACCGAGCGGCCCGTCACCGTCGTCCGCCACTGCGTCGCGGCGCGGCGTGCGTGCCGCCCGAGCGCCGTCGTGCCGGCGACAGCGACCCGCGCGGCGTCGCGGAAGAGCGCCACGGGCTTGCCGCGCGGATCGGAGGAGCACCCCGCCGCGACGACCCCTGCGAGCGGCGCGCCGGCGTCGTCCGCGGCGTGCCGCGCCGCCCACCCGAGGCTGGTGTACCCGCCGAGGGACAGCCCTACCAGGGCCACGGGCCGCCCGCCGAACGACGCGGCGGCCTCGTCGATCACCTCGAACGCGCGCGGGAGCGAGAAGCGCTCCCGGTGCCTCGCCCCGTGTGCCGGGAGGTCCACGGCGACGGCGGGGTGTCCGGCGTCGCGCACGTGCTCGAGCTGGCGCGACCAGATGGCCGAGGAGGTACGCATGCCGTGCACGAACACGACGGCCGGGGCGGGGTGAGGTTCCATTGCCATGATGGTCTCGCGGGGCCCAGCGGCTCGCGCGGGGGTGCCCGGGGGAGCCTGTGGAGACCTCGTGCGGGCCTGGGGGAGCCGTGGGCGCCCCTATCCTTGGGCGCGTGATCGACCTCCACACCCACTCGTCCGCCTCCGACGGGACCGACGAGCCACGCCAGGTGCTGGAGGCGGCGGCTGCCGCCGATCTCACCGTCGTCGCGCTGACCGACCACGACACGACCGCCGGGTGGGACGCGGCCGCCGACGCCGTCGAGCGGTACGGCGTCGCGCTCGTGCGCGGTACGGAGGTCTCGACCCGCGTGCCGATGCCGGACGGCTCGCACATCAGCGTCCACCTGCTGTCCTACCTGCACGACCCGACGAACCCGGCGCTGGCGGACGAGCTCGAGCGCACGCGCACGTCACGGCGCACGCGTGCCCGCGCGATGACCGACCTGCTTGCGCGGGACTACCCGATCACGTGGGAGGCCGTCGTCGCGCACACGGGCGACGGCGCGACGGTCGGCCGGCCGCACCTCGCGGACACCCTCGTCGCGCTCGGCGTCGTCGCCACGCGGGACGAGGCGTTCGCCACGATGCTGCACGCCAGCGCGCCCTACTACGTGCCGCACTACGCGCCCGACGCCGCGCTGGCGATCCGTGCGGTCCGCGCGGCGGGCGGTGTCCCGGTCATGGCGCACCCGGGCGCGGGCGCGCGGGGGCGCGTCGTGACCGACGAGACGATCGCCGAGCTTGCCGACGTCGGTCTTGCCGGGCTCGAGGTCGATCACCGCGACCACGACGCCGACACCCGCGCGCACCTGCGCGACCTGGCCGCCGCGCTCGGCCTGCTCGTCACGGGCTCGAGCGACTACCACGGCGCGGGCAAGACCAACCGGCTGGGTGAGAACGCGACCTCGCCAGATGTGCTGGAGGCGATCGAGGGGGAAGGCGCGCTGCCGGTGATCCGGCCGTGAGCCGGTTCGGCTACTCAGAGCCCCACGGGCTCGAGCGTGACGACGACGTCGTCGCCCGGGCCGATTCCCTCGGCCTGCCGCACGGCGCGCTTGACCGGTAGCACGTAGCCCTTCTGCTGGTTCGACGGGAATACGGACGTCGACCATGTCGTGGCGCCCACGGTCACTCGGACCCTGATCGACCCGAAGCCGCGCGGCGGCAGGGGCAGCTCTGCGAGCTGGTCCGACTCGTCGGGGGGCACGGTCACGAACCACCAGGAGTCGTCCGACCGCGCGTCCCACTGCCACAGCGGTGCGGTGAAGGTCAGGCGCATGCGGGCAGCGTACGGCGGGCAGCCGACATCGCCCGTGCGTGAGCCAGATCGGCAGCCCGGGACCGGATCGGCAGTCTGCACTGCCGATCCGGTCCCGGACTGCCGAACAGGTCGAGAAGGGGAGCGCGAGGTCAGGCCTGCTCGCCCGCGCCCTGACCGGCACGCGTGCGACGACGACGGCGAGGTCGGCGCTCGGTGTCGCCGGCACGCGAGCCCTCGGTCGGCTTTCCCTCGGTCGCCGGGGTTTCTGCGGCCGGCCCCGACGTGCCGTCGGCGCCTCGGCCGGTCTCCCGCCCCTGACCCGAGCCACCGCGACCACCGCGCGAGCGGGAGCGACCGCCGTCGCGCCGCTCACCCTGCGCGCCGCCGCGCGGGCCGCCGGTCTTGCCCGAGCGCTTGCCCGTCTCACCCAGGTCCTCGAGCTCCTCGGCGTCCAGGCCGCCGAGCTTTCGCTTCTCCTGGGGCAGACGGCCCTTGGTGCCCTCGGGGATGCCGAGGTCGCTGTACAGGTGCGGGGAGCTCGAGTACGTCTCGACCGGCTCGGGGAACCCGAGGTCGAGCGTCCGGTCGATGAGCTGCCAGCGCGGCACGTCGTCCCAGTCGACGAACGTCACCGCGGTGCCCTTGTTTCCCGCGCGGCCCGTGCGCCCGATGCGGTGCAGGTAGGTGCGCTCGTCCTCGGGGCACTGGTAGTTCACGACGTGCGTGACGTCCTCGACGTCGATGCCACGCGCCGCGACGTCGGTCGCGACGAGGACGTCGATGTGGCCGTGGCGGAACGCACGCAGCGCCTGCTCGCGCGCGCCCTGGCCCAGGTCGCCGTGGATCGCACCCGCGGCGAAGCCGCGGTCGCGCAGGTCGTCGGACACCTTGGCGGCCGTGCGCTTGGTGCGCGCGAAGACGATGGTGCGACCGCGGCTGTCGGCCTGCAGCAGGCGGGCGAGCACCTCGACCTTGTCGAGCGCGTGCGCTCGGTACACGACCTGACGGGTGTCCTTGACGGTCGCGCCGGCGTCGTCGGGGTCGGCGGCGCGGATGTGCGTCGGCTGCGACATGTAGCGGCGGGCCATCGACACGACGGGGCCGGGCATCGTGGCGCTGAAGAGCATCGTGTGCCGGACCGCCGGGGTGCGCGACAAGATCTTCTCGACGTCGGGCAGGAAGCCGAGGTCGAGCATCTCGTCGGCCTCGTCGAGCACGACCGTCGACGCGCGCGTGAGGTTGAGGTGGCCCTGGTTGAGCAGGTCGACCATGCGCCCCGGGGTGCCGACGACGACCTCGCAGCCGGCCTTGAGCGACTCGATCTGCGGCTCGTACGCGCGGCCGCCGTAGATCTGCACGATGCGCACCGAGCGCTTCTTCGACGCGGTCGCGAGGTCGTTCGCGACCTGGACGGCGAGCTCGCGCGTCGGTGCGACGACGATGGCCTGCGGCTTGCCCGGGGCCGGCAGCTCGTCGTGGCCGGGCTCGCCGGGCGCGACGACGCGGTGCAGCAGCGGGACGCCGAAGCCGAGGGTCTTGCCGGTACCGGTCTTGGCCTGCCCGATGATGTCGTGGCCCTGCAGGGCCACGGGAAGCGTCATCGCCTGGATCGGGAAGGGGTGGGTGATGCCGGCTTCGGCGAGGGCCTCGACGATCTCGGGGCGGACCCCGAAGTCGGCGAAGCTGACGTTCTGCGCCTGGATGGCACTCGGGGTGCTCAGGTCGGGCTGCGCCGCGTTCGTCGCGGCGGCGGTGTCGGTTGTCGTCACTTGTGCCTTCGTTGCTCGTCGGCGCGGGCGACCGGGCGGCCTGGCCGCGGGTCGCACGCTGCGCCGAGGTGGTCGGCAGCCGATCGTGGAGGAACGTCGCGAGGGCGCCGCAGACCTGCGGGCCGGCGCGGGGAGGTCAGCACGTGACGACCGGGCAACCGAGGTACGCCGCCCATGGTACTTGACGAGGCGTCGCGACGCCGGGTCCGCGGGCCGAGCCGCGACGCGAGCACCTATCCTTGGCCCGTGATCGACCCCAGCATCCCGCCCAGCGCGTCCCAGACCGCGCCCGACGGCGACGACGGCGCCGCCGCACTCCTCGAGCTGCTGGGCCTGGCGGCCTACACCGAGCTCGCGACGTTCGGGCTGCTCGCGAGCCGCTCGGTCGACGCGCCCGAGCTGCCGGCGCGCCAGACGCTCGCCGAGGCTGCCGAGCAGGCGTTGGGTCGTCAGCGGCGGCTGCTGGCGATCGGGGGCGACCACGGCGTGCCTTCGGTCGACCTGATGGCCCCGTTCGACGGGGCGCTCGCGGACTTCGACGCCCGCACCGAGCCCGGCAGCTGGTGGGAGGGCCTGCTCAAGGGCGCCGTCGGGCACGGCGTCGCTGCCGACCTCTGCACCGCGCTCGCGCGCGGGCTGTCCGACGACGACGCCGCGGCCGTGCTCGCCGTCGTCGCGGACGCGACGCGCGCCGACGCCGCGACGAGGTTGCTGACCGAGGCTGCCGGCCACGACGACGTGCTCGCATCGCGGCTCGCGCTCTGGGGCCGGCGTGTCGTGGGAGAGGCCCTGAAGCTGACCCAGACCCTGCTGGCGACACGGCCCCGTCTGGCGGCGCTCGCCCGAGCGGCGGCCCCGGCCGACGGCGAGACGACCAACGGCGACGTGCCGCCGTGGCTGCTCGCGCAGCTCACGGCCGAGCACACGCGTCGGATGGATCGGATCGGGCTCGCGGCCTGAGGCGCGGCCGCTGGGCGGCTCGGCTCTGTCGCGCTCGCGCGATGGTTCTGATCGGTTGCGGAATGCGGCGCATTTCGCAACCCATCAGAACCACCGTGCGGTGGGGTCAGCCGGCGGCGCTCAGAGCGAGCCGAAGCCCACGCGCCGCTGCGCCTCCGTGCCGATCTCGACGTACCCGACGCTCGAGGACGGGACGATGATGCGCCGCCCGCGCGAGTCCGTGAGCTCGATAGAGCTCCCGCCGTCGAGCGCCTCCTTGACCACCGTCGTGACCTCGTCCGAGGTCTGGTCGGTCTCGATGACCAGCTCGCGCGTCAGGTTTTGCACACCGATCGTGATCTCCACGTTCTCTCCTTCGCGAGCTGCACCGCGGGCCGGTGCGACGGGTCCTCCGAGTCGCCCTCGATCGTAGCCGGGACGCCGCGTGCTCCCGCTCGCTTCCGCCGAGGGTGAAACCTGCCGGGTCCAGACGACGTCGCAATGATCGGTGTCGGTGCCCTGTGGTCGAATCACACCCGTGTCACCCGTACCCGTGCAGCTCGAGCTCGTGCCGCCCCCGTCGTCGTACGACGGCGGCGGTCGAGTGGAGCTCGACGCGACGCAGGAGGCGGCGGTGGAGGCCGCACTGACTCGCCCGGCCACGCTCGTCGTCGGCGCCCCCGGCACCGGCCGGACCACGGTCGCGACCGAGGTGGCCGTGCGCGCTCTTGCGGACGGCGCCGACCCGTCGCGCGTGCTCGTCCTCGCCGCATCGCGGCGCGCCGCGGCCCGCCTGCGGGACCAGGTGACCGCCGGCGCGGGCCGCACGGTCGGCGCACCTGTGGTGCGCACCGCCGCGTCGGCGGCGTTCGCCGCCCTGCGCACGCGAGCGGCCGCTCTCGGCGACCCGCCACCCACGCTCGTGTCCGGGCCCGAGCAGGACCTCGTCCTCGCCGAGCTGCTCGCGGGCCACGCCGCCGGCGACGGCGCGCCGCTCGCGCGGCCGCCCGGCCTGCCCGAGGAGGCGCTCGCGCTTCGAGGCCTGCGTCAGGAGCTGCGCGACCTGCTCATGCGCGCGGCCGAGCGCGGGCTCGGCCCCGCCGACCTGGCCGACCTCGGCCGTCGGCACGACCGTCCCGAGTGGGTGCTCGCGGCCGAGCTCTACGAGGAGTACCTCGACGTCACCGCGCTGCGACTCGGCACACCGGACGCGGGCGCCCGCTACGACCCGGCGGTCGTCGTCGACGAGGCCGCGCACGCCCTGGCTACCTGGGCGCACGAGCTGCCTGGCGTGCCGCGGCCCGCCTGGGACCTCGTCGTCGTCGACGACTACCAGGAGGCCACGGTCGCCACCGCACGGCTGCTGCGCGTCCTGCACGACGGCGGCGCTCGCCTCGCTCTGCTCGCCGACCCGGACTCGGCGGTCCAGGGCTTCCGCGGAGCCGCGCCGGCGCTCGTGGGCCGTGCCGTCGCACCCGCACGCGGCGGCATGGTCGGCGCCTTCGACGCGCACACGGTCGTCCTCGGCACGGCGTGGCGGCAGGACGCCACCCTCCGTGCGGTCACCACCGCGGTCACGCAGCGCATCGCGACGATCTCCGGTGCGCTTCATCGCGGGCCCGCGCCGCGGCCCGACGACGACGGCCCGGCCGCGCGCGTCGACGTCGCGGTCCTCGCGGGCCCCGCGCAGGAGGCGGCGTACGTGGCCCGCGAGCTGCGCGCCGAGCACCTGCTGCACGGCACACCGTGGGAGCGCATGGCCGTCGTCGCGCGCAGCGGCGACCGGCTCGCCTCGCTGCGGCGCGACCTCGGGGCCGCCTCGGTGCCGGTCGCGCTCCTCGGCTCGGACCTGCCGCTGCGCGACGAGCCTGCCGTCGCCCCGCTGCTCGCCGCGCTGCGCGTGTGCGCCCCGCCGCCCGGGGGCAGCCTCGAGGCGCTGCTCGGGGCCGAGCTCGGCGACGGTGCCGCGACGAGCTCGCTCGACGCAGAGACGGCCGCCTTGCTGCTCACGTCGCCGGTCGGCGCGCTCGACGCCGTGGCCCTGCGTCGGCTGCGGCGCGCGCTGCGTGCCGAAGAGCTCTCGGGCGGCGGGGGCCGCTCGTCCGACGCCCTGCTCGTCGAGGTGCTCGGCGACCCCGCGCGGGCGGAGACGCTGCCCGCCACCGTGCGGCGCGGCCCGCTCGCCGTCGCCCGCGTGCTCGCCGCCGG
>VJZX01000039.1 GCA_009663185.1 Isoptericola halalbus | reverse complement strand
GTCGCGCGCGAGGCGGCGGGCCAGCCCGACGTGGCTCTGCGCCGCGCGGGCCGCGCTGAGTGCGACCTCGGGGTCGACGCCGTCGCGCCGCACCACGAGCGCGGCGACGTCCTCGGGCGGCGGCACGCGCAGCACGACGCCGCGGCAGCGCGAGCGGATCGTCGGCAGAACGTCCTGCGCGCTCGGGGCGCACAGGACCCACACGGTGTGCGGCGGCGGCTCCTCGATGGCCTTGAGCAGCACGTTGGTGGTGCGCTCGGCCATGCGGTCGGCGTCCTCGACGACGATGACGCGGTACCGGCCCGTCGACGGCGTGCGGGACGCCGTGATGATGAGCTCGCGCACCTCGTCGATCTGGATGACCACCTTCTCGGTCGCCACGACGGTGAGGTCCGGGTGGGTTCCCGCGAGCGTCGTCGTGCACGCGCGGCACGCGCCGCAGCCGCCCTGCTCGCACTGCAGCGCGGCCGCGAAGGCCCGTGCGGCCACCGACCGGCCCGAGCCGGGCGGCCCGGTGAGCAGCCAGGCGTGCGTCATGGCGGACGGGTCGGTCGCGGCGCGCCGGAGCACGCGGACCGCGTCCGGCTGCCCGACGACGTCGTCCCAGACGCTCACGGGACGTCCTCCTCCGGGCTCTCGTCTGCCTCGGGGACGCCGCCGGCCTCGGCGACGCGCACCGCCTCCTCGACGACCGGGGTCAGGTCGAGGCGCGCCGCGACGTCGACCCGGATCTGCGCCTGGATGTCGTTGACGTCGCCGGCGGCGTCGATGACGACCCAGCGGCCCGGGTCGGCGGCGGCGCGGCGCAGGAACGCCTCGCGCGTCCGGCGGTGGAATCCGTCACCGGCCCGCTCGAGCCGGTCGGGCTCGCCGGTGCGGCGGGCCTCGGCGAGGACCGGGTCGAGGTCGAGCAGGATCGTGACGTCGGGCAGCAGGCCGTGGGTGCCCCACAGGGAGAGCTGCTCGATCTCCTGCTCGGCCAGCTCGCGCCCGCCCGCCTGGTACGCGACCGACGAGTCGAGGTAGCGGTCCGTGATGACGACGGCGCCGCGTGCGAGGGCCGGCCGCACGACGGTGGCGACGTGGTGGGCGCGGTCGGCCGCGTAGAGCAGCGCCTCGGCGCGCGGGTCCACGTGGTCGCCGTGCAGGACGAGCCGCCGGATCTCGCGGCCGAAGTCGGTGCCGCCGGGCTCGCGCGTCAGCACGACCTCCCGACCGGTGACCACGCCGAGCCACTCGCCGAGCAGGCGCGACTGCGTCGACTTGCCGACGCCGTCGCCGCCCTCGAACGAGACGAAGAACCCGGGTGCACTGGTCACGGCCACACACTATCCGCGTCCGCCCACACCGGAACGCCCCTCCGGGGAGCGGAACCGGGCACGGGGAAGGACGATGGGAGCACGACGAGCCGAGGAGGGCAGCATGACCAACCAGCCGACCACCACGACGCTCACCGAGGACAGGTGCTGGGAGCTCCTGAGCCAGCAGGAGGTCGGCCGTCTCGCGACCGCGGTCGGCAGCGAGCCCGAGATCTTCCCCGTCAACTACGCCGTCGCCGACCGCCTGCTCTACATCCGCACGTCGCCGGGGACCAAGCTCGCCGAGCTCGCCGTCAACGAGCATGTGGCGCTCGAGACCGACCTGGTCGCGCCCGACGCCGCCGAGAGCGTGGTCGTCAAGGGCACCGCGGAGATCCTTCACACCGATGCCGACCTCGCCACCGCGGAGGCGACCGGCCTGGAGACGTACGTGGGCGGGGACAAGGATGTCTGGGTCCGGATCACGCCGTCCCAGGTGACCGGCCGGCACCTGGACCGCTGACTTCCAGCGCGTCCTGCGCACGGCGCGCCTCGAGCACCACCGCGCCCGCGACGAAGTAGTCCTTCTCGCTGCGCGCCCGCACCTCACGTACCCGCTGGTGCAGCTCGTCGGTGGCGTCCTCGAGCCGCTCGAGGGCCTCGCCGTCGGCCCCGTCCAGGTCGTGCGAGCGCAACGCTTCGGCGAGCGCGTGCAGCGCGACCACGGCCGCAGGGCGCAGGGCCTTGCCGAGTGCGACGTCCGCGCGGTCGCGCCGCTCCCACTCGGCGGTCAGGCGCACCACGTCGTCGACGACGTCGGCCACCTCGAGCAGCGCGTTCGCACGCCGGCGCTGTGCCTCGGCCCAGGTGCGATAGCGCCGCGCGCGCCGGTTTGCGCGCGCCGCCTCCCTGCTGTCCGACACCGAGTCGCGGGCCTGCGCCAGCACGGGGCTGATCGAGCGCTGCCGTGCGGGCCACTCGTCGCTCGACGGCGGCACCTCGAGGACGAGACCGTCGGCGACCGCCTCCAGCTGGTCCACGAGGACGTCGCGCAGCCGGTCGAGCGCAAGCTCCGACGGTGTCAGCGGGAGCGGCGGCACGAGCAGGTTGACGACGATCCCGATGGCGGCGCCGAGCGCCACCAGGCCACCGTAGGCGCCCACGTAGCCCTCGGGGTCCGCCTGCCCGAGGATGAGGACGAACAGAGCGGACGTCACCGCCCAGGTCCCGGCCGAGCCGAGCGCCCGCCATGCGGAGACCACCAGCGCGGCGCCGACAGCGAGTGCGACCGCGGGCATGCCCGGGTCGAGCACGAGGTCGACGAGCCTTGCGATCGCAGCCCCGATGAGGACGGCCGCCGTCACCTGGACGGCGGTGCGTACCGACCGGACGACGGTGCCCGTCGTCGTGACGACGGCACCGAGCGGCGCGAAGTAGGGGTGGTCCGAGAACGGCTCGGGCATGAGCAGCCCGACGGCCCAGGCGATCGCCGCCGCGACGGCACCGCGCAGGGCGACCGACCATGCCGGGTGCCGCGCCCACGCACCGTAGACGCGCTGTGCACGCGTCCAGCGGATCGGCAGCACGGGGTCGCCCGGGCGCTGGACCGGTTCCACGGCCGCCACGCTACGGGCACGGGACCTCACTCGCCCGGGTAGACCACCCCCACCTGGCGACGCACCTCGTCCAGGATGCCCATGACGTCGAGCGTGTCCTGCCACGTCACGCGCGCGCTCTGCACGTCTCCCGCGGTGATGCGGCGGGCGACCTCGGCGGCCTCGTACGCCTTGCCCTCGCCCACCGGGCTCTGGAAGGTCCAGGCCGACCCGTCCGCGCGGACGACGCGGAATCCGGCGGGCATGAAGAACCGGTCAGGGATGTCGATGCGCCCGCGCGTGCCCGTGATCGTCGCGGCCCCGGAGCCGAACGAGCGCGACGACGAGCGCAGCACCGCGTGCGCGCCGGACTCGTAGCCCAGGATCATCGCCACGTGGTCGTCGACGCCGGTCGCGGCCCGCGTGCCGGTGGCGGTGATCGAGGCGGGCACCCCGAGCAGGTCGTGGGCGAACGCGACCGGGTAGACGCCCAGGTCGAGCAGCGCCCCGCCGGCGAGCTCGGGGGCGAACAGCCGGTGCACCGGGTCGTACGGGAAATACACGTCGAAGTCTGCGGCGATCGTGACGACCTGGCCGATCTCGCCGCGCGCGACGACCGCCCGCAAGGCCGCGACGTGCGGCAGGAACCGCGTCCACATGGCCTCCATGCAGAACACGCCCGCCTCGCGCGCGGCGTCCAGCAGGATGCGCGACTCCGCGACCGAGCGCGTGAGCGGCTTCTCGACCAGCACGTGCTTGCCGGCCCGGATCGCCACGAGCGCGTGCTCGAGGTGGTGGGAGTGCGGCGTCGCGACGTACACGACGTCGACGTCCGGATCACCCACGAGGTCGGCGTACGAGCCGTGCGCGCGGGCACCCTGGGCGTGCGCGCCTGCGAACGCCTCGGCCCGGGCGAGGTCGCGCGAGCCGACGGCGACGACGCTCGATGCGGTCCGCGCGCGGACGCCGTCGCAGAACGACGCGGCGATGCCGCCGGCACCCAGGACACCCCACCTCACCGCCGGCGCGGCGAGCAGGTCGGGGACGGTGCCGACGAGGTCGGCGGCGGTCAGCCGCGGGGCGTAGGAGGACGGGTCGACGTCGGGCATGGCGTCACGGTATCGCCGCCACCGGGGCGGCCGCCGAGCCGTCCGCCGCGCCTGCCGTGTCACCGTCGCGCGCGACGCCGTCGCGCCGGCCGTGCGCGGCCTCGATGACGGCGTCGGACGCGCTCTTGACGCGCTCGAGCTCCTCGAGGCTGAGCCCGGCCGCCTCGACGACGGCCGCGGGGACCTTGAGCGCCTCGGTGCGCAGGTCGGTCCCCGCGTCGGTGAGGTGCAGCTCGACCACGCGCGCATCCTCGAGCGCGCGGCGGCGCTCCACGAGCCCCTGGTGCTCGAGCCGCTTGAGCAGCGGGGAGAGCGTGCCCGGGTCCAGGTAGAGCCGGGACGCCAGGCCGGTGACCGTCGTCGTGCGGCCCGCGCGCGTGTCCTCCCACAGTCCGAGCATGACGAGGTACTGCGGGTGGGTGAGCCCCATGGGCTCGAGGATCGGCCGGTACAGCGCGACCATCGCCCGGGCGGCGGCCGACAGCGCGAAGCAGACCTGTGCCTCGAGCGCGAGGGCGTCCTCCGGCTGGTCCATGGAGTACAGCGTAGGACGCGCTATCCTTGGCGCACCAATTGTTGGTGAGCCAAGGAGCCTCGATGCGCGAGCGCAGACGCCAGGACGACGACCGCACCTGGGGCATGCGGGTCACCGAGGGCTTTCTGCCCTTCTTCGGCCCGGCCTCGATCCGCAGGACGCCGCCACGCCCGATCCGTCCCGAGGACGAGGCGCGCGACACCGAGCTGCGCCGCACGCTCGAGCGCGTGACGGGCCCCGACGGCCGGACCTACGTCGTCGAGCGCTCTCGCATCTCCGATGGCTCCGGGAGCGGATCGGGGACGACCTGCTGGACGCCGTCGTGATCACGACAGGTCCGGGCGCGTACCGGCGCGAGGACGGCATCGCCGTCGTGCCCGCCGCGCTGCTCGGACCCTGATCGGACGACTACTTCTTGGCCGAGGTCTTCTTGCGGGTCGTGGTGGACGTCCGCCGCTTCTTGGCCGGCCCCTGCGCCCGCTTCTCGGCGAGGAGCTCGACGGCCCGCTCAGGCGTGATCGACTCGGGCGTGAGGTCGCGCGGCAGCGTCCGGTTGGTCTCGCCGTCGGTCACGTACGCGCCGAACCGTCCCTCCTTGACCACGATCGGCTTGCCGCTCGTCGGGTCGTCGCCCAGCTCGCGCAGCGGGGGCGTCGCCGCCCGCGCGCCACGGCCACGCTTGGGCTCGGCGTAGATCGCGAGCGCCTCGTCGAGCGTGACGGTGAAGAGCTGCTCCTCCGACGCGAGGGTGCGCGAGTCCGTGCCCTTCTTGAGGTAGGGCCCGTAGCGCCCGTTCTGGGCGGTGATCTCCTCGCCCGTCGCCGGGTCGGAGCCGACGACGCGCGGCAGGCTCAGCAGCCGGACCGCGTCGTCGAGCGTCACCGACTCGAGCGACATGGTCTTCAGCAGCGACGCGGTGCGCGGCTTGGGAAGCGCCGCGAGCGCCTTCTTCCGCGCGGTCGCCGACAGGCCCGGGTCGAGGTCGGGCTCGGGCAGGACCTCGGTCACGTACGGCCCGTACCGCCCGGCCTTGGCCACGATCGGGTGGCCCGTGGCGGGGTCGGCGCCGAGCGGACGCCCGTCGTCCGCGCCGGCCGCGAGCAGCTCGCGCGCCTTGGCGACGGTGAGCTCGTCGGGCGCGACGTCGTCGGGGATCGAGGCGCGCGGCGGGTTCTGCCCCTCGTCCACCTCGGCGCCCAGGTCCTCGACGTACGGGCCGTAGCGGCCCACACGCACGCGGATGCCCTCGCCGATCTCGACCGAGTTGACGGCGACGGGGTCGATCTCCCCCAGGTTCTCGACGAGGTCGCGCAGCCCCCAGCCTTCGGTCCGCCCCGAGCCGTCGCCGAAGTAGAACCGGGTCAGCCACGCCACGCGCTCGCGGTCGCCCGCGGCGATCTGGTCGAGGTCGGCCTCCATCTCGGCCGTGAAGTCGTAGTCGACGAGCCAGTCGAAGTGCTCCTCGAGCAGCTTGATCACGGCGAACGCGAGCCAGGTCGGCACCAGCGCCTGGCCGCGCGTGAGCACGTAGCCGCGGTCCTGGATCGTCGAGATCGTCGCGGCGTAGGTCGACGGACGGCCGATGCCCAGCTCCTCGAGCGCCTTGACCAGGCTGGCCTCGGTGTATCGGGCCGGCGGCGTCGTCGAGTGGCCCTCGGCCGCGAGCTCGGTGCCCGCGACGGGGTCGCCCTCGGCCATGCGCGGCAGCCGCGCCTCGCGTCCCGACGCCGCCGCGTCGTCGGACGGCTCGACGTCCCTGCCCTCCTCGTAGGCGGCGAGGAAGCCGCGGAAGGTGATGACCGTGCCCGACGCCGAGAACACGGCGCCGGAGCCGGCCAGCTCGCCCGCGCCGGCCCCGAGCGTCGCGCCCAGCCGCACGGACGCCGTCGAACCCTTCGCGTCGGCCATCTGGGAGGCGACGGTCCGCTTCCAGATGAGCTCGTACAGGCGGAACTGGTCGCCCGAGAGCTCACGCGCCACCTGGGCCGGCGTGCGGAACGAGTCGCCCGCGGGCCGGATCGCCTCGTGCGCCTCCTGGGCCCCCTTGTTCTTGGACGCGTACAGCCGAGGCGCGCCGGGGACGTACTCGGGGCCGTAGAGCTCGGCGGCCTGGCGCCGGGCCGCGTCGGTCGCCTCCGCCGAGAGCGCCGGGGAGTCGGTACGCATGTACGTGATGTAGCCGTTCTCGTACAGCGCCTGCGCGGTGCGCATGGTCTGCCGCGAGCTCATGCGCAGCTTGCGGCTCGCCTCCTGCTGGAGTGTCGACGTCGTGAACGGCGCGGCCGGCTTGCGCGAGTACGGCTTGGTCTCGAGCGAGCGCACCGCGAAGGCCGCGTCCGCCAGGCCCGCGACGACGGCGTGCGCCGCGGCCTCGTCGAGGTGCGCGACGCCGGTGCGCACCTTGAGGCGGCCACGGTCGTCGAAGTCCCGCCCGGTCGCGACGCGGTCGGCACCCAGGCCGGTGAGCCGCGCGCGGAAGAGCTGGCCGGAGTCCTCGCCCGAGGTCGGCGCGAACGAGCCGGACACGTCCCAGTAGCCGGCCGGGACGAACGCCATCCGCTCGCGCTCGCGCTCGACCACGAGCCGCGTCGCGACGGACTGCACGCGGCCGGCCGACAGGCCCTGGCGCACCTTGCGCCACAGCACCGGCGAGACCTCGTAGCCGTAGAGCCGGTCGAGGATGCGGCGCGTCTCCTGCGCGTCGACGAGGTTCTCGTCGAGGTCGCGCGTGCTGGAGAGCGCACGCTGGATCGCCTCGCGGGTGATCTCGTGGAAGACCATCCGCTTGACCGGGACGGTGGGCTTGAGCTCCTGGATGAGGTGCCACGCGATGGCCTCGCCCTCGCGGTCCTCGTCGGTGGCGAGGTAGAGCTCGTCGGCCTGCTTGAGCGCACGCTTGAGCTCGCGGACCTTCTGCTTCTTGTCCGCGTAGACCTCGTAGTAGGGCTCGAAGCCGCCGTCCACGTCGACCGCGAACTTGCCGTACGGGCCCTTCTTCATCTCGGCGGGCAGCTCGGACGGCTGCGGGAGGTCGCGGATGTGCCCGACGCTGGCCTCGACCTCGAAGTCGTCGCCGAGATAGCCCTGGATCTTGCGAGCCTTGGTGGGGGACTCGACGATCACGAGCTTGCGTGCGTGGGGCATCCGTTCCTGCTTTCCGATGGCGGGGGCTGCCGGTGGACCGGTCATGACACGGTACGTCACCGACGACGGCGGCACTCTACCGACGTCCACCGCCACCGGCAGTCCCGCTCCACAGATCTAGCCCACGACCTGCCACGGCGAGCTCTTTCCACGGGCCGGGACGGCACCGGGCTCCTGGCCACGCGTGGGCCGTGTCGCGGAGTACACGACGCCGTCGTGCGTTACCTGGTCACCCGCGCGGTAGAGCGTCCCCGCGTCCCACGCGGGCCACGCGGGGGGCTGTGGTCCGACCCGCTCGAGCACGACGTCGTCGAAGGTGCCCCAGGCCCCGGCCGAGAGCGTGAACGAGGCCGTGACTGTGAGTGTCCCGTCGTCGCCCACGACGACGTCCTCGACGGTCGCGGTGCGCCACGCACGCCAGCCGTCGAGCAGCAGGTCCGCGCCGAGGGTGCCGGCCGACGTCGTCGCCTCGAGCCTTCGGGTGTCCGTCGACGGGCTGTCGCCGCCCTGCGTCGTCGCCGACAGCCGGTAGACGCCCGGCTCGAGCCCGGTCAGCTGCTGGCGCACCGTGAACGCGTACGGCGATCCGGCCCAGAAGTGCACGGCGCGCTCGCCGTCGGCGGCGTCGCCCGTGGTCTGGACCGACGCGCCCGCGCCCGTGATGGTCCACATGCTCAGGTCGGCGTCCTCGAACGAGCCGTTGCGCACGTGGTTGACGACCTTGACCACGACGACGGCGGTCACCGCGAGCCCGGCGTCGGTCACGCCCGCGACCTCGTACGTGCCCGGGCCGCCGATCGCGGCGAGGTCGGCCTCGTCCCACGTGACGGCCTGGTCCTCGACCGAGCCGTCGTTGTAGGTCACGCGCACGCTCGCCGGGAGGACGACGTCCTGGCCCTCGGTCACCTCGACGGCTACCTGCTCGACGCTCACGACCTCGCGCGGCGCGACAGCGCCGGTGTACACGTACCGGAACACCTGGAGCGACTCCAGCGGGTGGCCGGCGAAGTCGAACAGCGCCTGGTTGTCCCACGCCGAGCCGCCGTACCACTGCCCGGCGTCGTGCGGGTCGTACTCGCCCGCGTAGCTCGTCGCCCGGCCCGAGCCGTAGGTCTCCCACAGCACCTTGTTCTGCTCGAGCTGGTCGGGCGGGCCCACGGGCAGCCACGCGGGCTCCCAGTAGAAGACGCCGACGGCGGCGTCGCCGACCGCGTGCACGGCGGCGATGACGTCGCGGACGGCCGTGGCCTGCCCCTGGAAGCTCACGGGGTACTGGTCGAAGCCCGAGTCGGGCGTGATGACGTTCTGGTGGCCGTCGCCGTCGGCGGACGTGTAGTTCCACGAGGTCTCCGCGACCATGACCTTCTTGCCGTACGTGCTGGCAACGTCGGAGAGCACCGTGGTGAGGTTCGACAGCGACCCGTGCCAGAACGGGTAGTACGAGCTCGCGAACACGTCGTAGTCCACGCCGTGCTGGGCGAGCTGCGCCGCGTAGCCCGCGTACCGGCCCGCGGTCTCGGGGTTGGTGAAGTGCACCGCGACGAGCGCGTCGGGGAGGATCTCGCGCACGGCAGCGCTGCCCGCGGAGAACAGGCGCGCCCGGTCGGCCCAGGCGCTCACGCCCGCGACGGCGTTGTTCGTCTCGTTGCCGACCTGCACCATGCGCACGTCGACGCCGGCGTCGCGGAAGGCCGCGAGCGCGTCGCGCGTGAACGCCCCGAGCGCGTCGACCTTCTGGTCGACCGTCATGCCAGCCCACGCCTTGGGCGCCTGCTGCTTGGACGGGTCGGCCCAGAAGTCGGAGTAGTGGAAGTCGACGAGCACGCCCAGTCCGTGCGCGGTCGCACGGCGGCCGATCTCGACGGCGCGCGGCACGTCGACGTTGCCACCGCCGTACCCGTGGCCCTCGGCGTCCCACGGGTCGTTCCACACGCGGATGCGCACGTCGGTCACGCCGGCGTCGGCGAGGACCGCGAACAGGTCCGCCTCGGCGCCCGTGGCGTCGTAGAACGTCACCCCGCTCTCCTCGAGCGAGAGCACGGACGACACGTCGACACCGTGCACGAAGTCGGTCGGCAACCCCTCGATCTTCTCGACGAAGATGCCCGCCTCCACAGGTTCACCCACGTTCTCGCCCGATGCCGCGGGTGCGGTGAGAACCAACGCTCCGGCGGTCACGATGGCGGTCACGGTGGCGGCCCCACGTGCGACACGGTGCGTCGTCATGCATCACCCCTTGACCGAACCGGCGGTCAGTCCCCCGACGATGTACTTCTGCAGGAACAGGAACAGCGCGAGGATCGGCAGGCTGGCGATCACCGCGCCCGCGGCGAACATGCCCCAGTTGGCGTTGAGCTGGTCGGACACCCACGCGTACATGCCGACGACGAGGGTCCAGTTGCCCTCCGACGTCAGGATGATGCGCGCGAGGATGAAGTCGCCGAACGTCGCGATGAAGCTGAGCAGGCCGACGACGGCGAGGATCGGGGTGACGAGGCGCAGGATGATCGTCCAGAAGATCTGGGAGTGCGTGGCACCGTCGATCTTCGCGGCCTCGTCGAGCTCGCGCGGGACCGTGTTGAAGAACCCGTACATGAGGAACGTGTTCGTACCGAGCGCCCCGCCCAGGTACACGGCGATGAGCGCGAGGGTGCTGTTGAGCCCGAGCAGCGGCACGACGTCGCCCAGCGCAAGGAGCAGCAGGAAGATCGCGATNAAGAACCCGTACATGAGGAACGTGTTCGTACCGAGCGCCCCGCCCAGGTACACGGCGATGAGCGCGAGGGTGCTGTTGAGCCCGAGCAGCGGCACGACGTCGCCCAGCGCAAGGAGCAGCAGGAAGATCGCGATGAACGCGAGCATCTGCGGGAACATCTGGATGATGAGCAGCCCGGTCAGGCTCGCGCGACGGCCCGAGAACCGGAACCGTGAGAACGCGTACGCGGCCGCAGCACCCATGAGGACCGAGCCGACCGCCGTCGAGAGCCCGATGACGAGGCTGTTGACCGCCCACTCCCAGAACCGGGTGGCACCCAGGGCCGCGAAGTTGCCCGTCGATGCGGACCGGAACAGCTGCGTGCTCCCGGTCAGCGTGCCCGACCGCGCGAGCGCGGCCGACAGCACATAGGCCAGCGGGAAGGCGGCGTAGAACACGATGACCGCGGCCACGGGGTACTTCCAGGCGACCTCGGCGAGCCAGCGCCGCCGTCGGGCAGCCGTGCGCCCGGGTGCGACCCGGGCCGGTGACGTCGTCGTCAACCTCACTTGATCTGACATCACAGGATCTCCTCGAGCTTGCGGGTGCGCCGGAACGCGACGGCTGAGATCGCCCCGACGACCAGGAACACGATGATCGACAGGGCGCTGGCCAGGCCGTAGTCGGCGCGGCCGCCCGCCACGCCCGAGATCTGGTAGATCATCGTGATGAGGATGTCGGTGTGGCCCAGCGTGGCGGACGTGTCCCTGAACCGCGGTCCGCCTTCGGTGAGCAGGTAGATGATCACGAAGTTGTTGAAGTTGAAGGCGAAGCTCGCAATGAGCAATGGCGTCGTCGCGACGAGCAGCAGCGGAAGCGTGATCGACTGGAACACGCGCCACCGGCCGGCACCGTCGATGCGCGCCGCCTCGGTCAGGTCCTCGGGCAGGGACTGCAGGGCCCCGGTGCACACGAGGAACCAGTACGGGAAGCTCAGCCAGAGGTTCACGCCGAGGATCGCGACCTTGGCGAGCCACGGGTCGGTCAGCCACTCGATGCGGGCGCCGAAGAAGAACAGGTCGTTGATGATCCCGTAGTCAGGGTTCGAGTTCAGCATGCCCCGCCACAGGAGGGCCGACAGGAACGCCGGAAACGCGTACGGCAGGATGAAGAGGGTCCGCAGCACCGACCGGCCGCGCACGCGCGCGTCGTTGAAGACGAGCGCCATCGCCAGGCCGAGCAGGAAGCTCGTGGCGACGGTCAGGAACGCGAACCCGAACGTCCACGCCGTGATGCGCCAGAACGGGGCCGCGTAGTTGGAGTCGGTGAACGCCCGCACGAAGTTCTCGAAGCCGACGCCGACGCGCCAGCCGACCGGCAGCGCGGCTCCGTCCGGGCTGACGAAGCGGCCGTCGTCGCTCGGCGAGTACACGACGCCGCTGTCCGTGTCGGTCATCGTGCGCGCTTCGGGGTCCCACTCGAGCGTCGACCGGTACACGGTGGCCCGGGTGCCCTCGCGCGTGCGGATCGAGCCGGCGTCGGCCGCGTCGGAGGCCGGGACTCGCAGCGCGAGAACCTCCTGCTGCAACGACTGGTCGCCCAGGAGCCGGGGGCGGTCGACGACCTCCCAGCCCGGCACGGCGGTGACGCGTTCGCCGTCGGTCGTGGCGTCGGGCACGGGGGCCAAGGGCTCCTCGGCGGTGCCGAGCAACGGCTGGCCGGCCGCGTCGACGACGGCAAACCCGAGCTGACCGTCGCGCTCGACGATCGTCAGCGGGTAGGTGGGCGCGTCGTCGACCGCGCGCTCGTTCTGGATGAGCAGCCCGTCGACCGCCTGGGCCTGCGTCGAGTTGTGGCCCGTGCCGTAGTTGGTCGTGGCCACGTACACCGTGTAGAGCATGGTGAACAGCTGGAAGACCAGGAGGAACGCCAGGCCCGGGTAGAGGTACTTCCCTGGGAGCCGGCGCCGGCTGAAGTAGATCCAGTCGGCGACGGCCGTGAGCAGCACGATGCCGATGAGCACGCCCCACGAGCCGACGTCCCACGCAGCCCAAGCGACGGCGATCCCGACCGCGTTGATCAACGCCATCAGGACGAGCTTGACCACGAAGCCCCAGCCCATGCCGTGCCATCCGCGCGCGTGCGAGTCCGTGCGCGGTTCGGGTCTGCCGGCGTCGGGCGGCGCGCCGTCAGCCGTGGGCAGCGGCACCGCGACAGTCTTGTCGGTGGACATCGAGCCTCCGGTCTTCGAGAGCGAGGGCGGGGGACGGGGCGGCCAGGGGGTGGGGCACCGGTGGTGACCGGTGCCCCACCCACTCCGATCAGCCGCCGATCGCTCCCTCGAGGTCGCTGAGCATCTTGTCCCAGGCCCTCTGAGGCGCTCCCTTGCCGGAGATGATCGCCGACTCGGCCGAGTTCCAGTGCTGCCAGACGTCGCCCATCTCGGGGATCGACGGCATCGGCGTGCCGTTCTGCGACGCGGCCAGGAAGCCCGCGATCACCGGGTCCTCGGACACGTCCTCGGCCACCGAGCTCATCGCCGGGATGCGCGGGTCGGCGTCGTGCAGCGCACGCATGGCCTCGGGCGTGGCCACGTAGTTGGTGAGGAAGTCGGTAGCGACGAGCGCGTTCTCGCTCTGCGCCGACAGGTAGAAGCCCTGCACACCGACAAACGGGGCCGCCGTCTCGCCGCCCGCCGACGGGATCGGCTCGACCGCGACGTCGACGCCGCCGGCCGTGAGAGTCTCGATCGCCCACGGGCCGGCCACCGTGAAGGGGGCGTTGCCGTCGGCGAACTCCTGGTTCGCGATGTCGTACGTCCAGTCGGTGCTGAACAGGCCCTCGCCGTCCATGCCGTTCTCGCTGAGCCACTCGGCGAAGGCTTGGCCTTCGTCGCCGCCCATGCCGAGCTCGTTGGTGTAGGAGCCGTCCTCGTTCTGGACGAACACGGGGGCGCCGAACGAGGTCTGGAACGGGTAGTAGGTGTAGGCGTCACCGGTGGTGCCGTTGGTGTTGATGACGAACGGCAGCTTCGTGCCCGCCTCGCGGCCCACCTCGATCATCTCGTCGAAGGTGGCGGGAGCCGGGTCGGGGGCGAGCTCGGTGTTGCGGATGAGCGCCACCGTCTCGAGAGCGTACGGCAGGCCGTAGAGCTGGCCGTCGTAGGTGAAGGCCTCGATCGCGACGTCCTCGAACTCGTCGGCCTTGGCACCGAGGTCGACCGAGTTCACGACGCCGTTGACGATGAACGACCCCAGCCAGTCGTGCGCGCCGATCGTGATGTCCGGGCCCTCGCCCGTCGGCACCTGTGCGAGGAAGTCCGCGCGGATGTCCTCGAAGTTCTTCTGCACGAGCTCGACCGTCACGCCGGTCTCCTGCTCGAACGTCTCGGCCGCGGCGGCCACGGCCGGCTCGCGGTTCTCGTCGACCCAGACCGTGATCGAGCCGGTCATGGCGGGCTCGGTGGCGGTGTCGGTCGGGGTGGCCTCGGGCGTCTCGCCACCCCCGCCGCAGGCGGTGAGCAGGGCGAGGGTTGCGACGGCCGCGACCGGGATGGCTGCTGTGCGCATGACATTCCTTCCGGACGGTGGTCACCGCGTGCGTGTCCGGGGACGTCGCGACGCTGCGACCGGGGTTGAGTTCAGACTGCCGGAGCCCGCGGCCCCGCGCAGCGCGGCGTCAGGGGTGGTGATCACCCCCGGAGGGCTGGGCCGGGGCGGTGCGCACGACGGCGACACCGCCGGCGGGCAGGTCGAGACCGCCTGTGACGGTCTCGCCGAAGAGCAGCTCGACGCCGCGGGAGACGTCGATCTTGGCGTCGGCGTCCGTGTGGTTGACTGCCACGACGTAGTCGGCGTCCTGGCCGTGCCGCACGACCAGCTCGACGTCGTCGGGCAGGTCGGACGGCACGATGCCCGCGTCGGCGTACGCGGCGCGCAGCACCGGGCCGAGCGCGTCGACGTCGAGCCGCGTCGAGACGTACCAGGCGGTGCCCTGTCCGAGAGCGTGGCGCGTGATCGCCGGGCCGCCCGCGGCGGGTCCGTCGAGATGGCTCGCGACGACCTCGGCCCCCTCGAGCCGGAGGTCCTCCTGCCAGGTGCCGGCCGGGAGCTCGGTGCCGTCGTCGTGCCACTCGACGCGGGTGGCGTCCCCGGCCCGCAGCGGCAGGAACTCGTGGACCGCGAGGCCGAGCACGTCGCGCAGCGGGGCGCCGAAGCCGCCCACGTGGACGGCGTCGTTCTCGTCGACGACCGCGGAGAAGAACGAGACGACGAGCGTCCCGCCGCCCGCCACGTAGCGGCGCAGGTTCGCGGCCGAGGCCTCGGTGAGCAGGTACGACGCCGGTGCGACGACGAGCCGGTAGCGCGACAGGTCGGCCTCCGGGTGGGCGAAGTCGGCGGTCACACCGTCGCGCCACAGGCGTTCGTAGAAGGCGCGCACGCGCTCGTGGTGCTGGACGTCGACCGACGGACGCCACTCGAGGTCCTGCGCCCAGAACGACTCGGTGTCCCACAGCAGGGCCACCCCGGCCGAGACCGTCGAGCCCTGGACCTCGGCCAGACGTGAGACGTCCCGCCCGAGTGCGCACACCTCGCGCCACACGCGCGAGCCGGTCCCGGCGTGCGGCAGCATCGCCGAGTGGAACTTCTCAGCGCCGTGGCGTGAGGCCCGCCACTGGAAGAACCCGATGACGTCGGCGCCCCGGGCGAGGTGGACGAGCGAGTTCCTGGCCATCTCCCCCGGCCGCTTGGCCACGTTGCGGGGCTGCCAGTTGACCGCCGACGTCGAGTGCTCCATGAGGATCCACGGGCGCCCGCCCGCGACCGAGCGGGTGAGGTCGGCCGCGAGCGCCAGGCCTACATGCCCGCGCTCGTCGGCGGCCGTGAGGTAGTGGTCGTTCGACACGATGTCGACCTCGCGAGCCCACGCCCACAGGTCGGTGGTGGGGCACTCACCCGCCATGAAGTTCGTGGTGATCGGCTGGCGGGCGCGCGCACGGATCGCGTCGCGCTCGGCCACATAGCAGGCGCGCAGCTGGTGGTCGGTGAAGCGCGCGAAGTCGAGGCGCTGCGACGGGTTGGCGACCGACGACGTCGCGGCGGGGGCGCCGACGTGCTGCCAGTCGGTGTACACCTGGCCCCAGAACGCCGTGCCCCACGCGGCGTTGAGCGCGTCCAGGGTGCCGTAGCGGTCCTGGAGCCACGCGCGGAACGCGGCGACCGAGGCGTCCGAGTAGTCCTCACCCACGGGCGCGCCGTACTCGTTGTGCACGTGCCACAGCACGACGGCGGGGTGGTCGGCGTAGCGGTCGGCGAGCGCCGAGGCGATGCGCACCGCGGCCTCGCGGTACGCGGCCGAGCTGGGCGAGGCCATGCCGCGCGAGCCGAATCCCTGGACCGTGCCGTCGCGGGTCACGACGCGCGCCTCCGGGTGCTCCGCGAAGAACCAGGCGGGCGGGGAGGCTGTCGGCGTCGCGAGGTCGACGTCGATGCCGGCCGAGTGGAGCAGGTCGAGCAGCTCGTCGAGCCAGGCGAAGTCGAGCTCGCCCGGACGGGGCTCGAGCAGCGCCCAGGAGAAGATCCCGACGCTGACGAAGTTCACGCCTGCCTCGCGCATGAGAGCCACGTCCTCGGCCCAGACCTCGCGCGGCCACTGCTCGGGGTTGTAGTCGCCCCCGTAACCGATGGCACGGCCGGTCGGCCAGCTGGTCTCGGCGTCCATGACCCTCCGTCGGATCGGCCGCGATCGAGCGGCTCGGCTGTGAACGTGCACAGTTTAGGCATCCACCTCGATCGCACGCCTAGCGGAGAAAGCAGGTGTTATCGGACCGTGACCGTGCACAGTGCGAGGCGCCATCTTCCCGCAGACGGCGCTACAGTCGTCTCCGTGGTAAACCCCGCCGCGGATCGGCGCCGCCCGACCATCCGAGACGTCGCCGCCGCCGCAGGCGTCTCCCGTGGCACCGTGTCACGCGTCATCAACGGCGGTCACTGGGTGTCCCCCGAGGCCCGGCGCGCGGTCGACCGCGCGATCCGCGAGACCGGCTACCGCGTGAACCGCCACGCCCGCAGCCTCGTCACGGGCAAGGCCAGCTCGCTGGCGTTCCTGCTCACCGAGCCGCAGCAACGGCTGTTCGCCGACCCCAACTTCGCGATCCTGCTGCACGGCGCCGCGGAGGCGCTCGACGCGCGGGACATGACGCTCGTGCTGCTCGTGGCGGGCAACGAGAGGGAGCGCGAGAACGCGACCGCGTACGTCACGGCCGGGCACGTCGACGGCGTTCTGCTCATCTCGACGCACGAGAACGAGCCGCTCATCGGCTCGCTGCTCGCCGAGGGGGTGCCCACGGTCGCGTGCGGCATCCCGCTCGGGTACGCCGACCGCGTGGCCTCGGTGTCGGTCGACGAGATCGGAGGGGCGCGCGCGATGGTCCAGCACCTGCGGAAGCAGGGACGCCGGCGCGTCGCGATGATCGCAGGCCCTCTCGACACGCCCGGCGGCCGGTACCGCCTCGAGGGCTATCGCCAGGAGCTCCGTGAGGCGTTCGACGAAGGGCTCGTCGCGCACGGCGACTACAGCGCGGCGTCGGGCTCGGCGGCGATGGCCGACCTGCTCGGGCGCGCGCCCGACATCGACGCCGTCTTCGCGGCGAGCGACCTCATGGCGTCCGGCGCGCTCGCGACGCTGCGCAAGGCGGGCCGCAAGGTGCCCGACGACGTCGCGGTCGCCGGGTTCGACGACTCCGGCCTGGCCGAGACGCTCGACCCCCCGCTGACGACCATGCACCAGCCGTTCGACCGCATCAGCGCCGAGATGGTCGCGCTGCTGCTCGACGTCGTCGACGGCGCGCCGCACCGGTCCGTCACCCTGCCCGCGAAGCTCGTCGTGCGCGAGAGCACCTGACGGCGAGGTCGTGCGCTCGCGCACGACCCGCGCTCAGAGGCGTGGGCGGGCGGACGCCTGCCTGACGACGAGCAGCACCGCGAACGTCGCTGCCGTCACCGACGCGACCGCGAGCGCGCCCACGGCGTAGGCGGTCAGGTCGGGTGCGAACGGCACGGACCAGACACCGGCCAGCCCGGCCATGGCCGTCGCCGCGATGCCACCGCCGACGAAGGCACCGAGGAGCAGCAGCCCGGCCAGCACGGACGAGCCCGGCGTCGCGAACGAGGCGCTCGGCGTCCGGGGCTGGTCGAGAGAGGCGGCCGGGGTGACCGCGCACACGGCGGCACCCCAGGCGAGGACGACGAGCAGCGCCGCGATCACGTCCGACGGCCGGTGCCACTGCCCCACGAGGGTCGAGACGCCGGTGGCGCCCGTGTACAGCACACCGACCACGGCGACGGCCGGGCGCCACGTGCGCGGGATGGCGAGCAGCAGCGCCGCGGACACCGACGCCGCGACGGTCGTGTGCCCGCTCGGCAGCGTGTTCGGCCCGTTCCACCCGTCCAGCAGGTCGGGCCGCTCGAGCAGCTGGTGCTTGAGCAGCTGGGTCGTCATGTTCGCGCCGACGACGAGGACCGCGACCTGCACCGCGACCACCCACCGCCGTCGGGCGGCGGCGACCAGCATCGCGGCTCCGATCGCCACGACGACGAACGCGATGGACACGACGTCGAGCACGGGCTCCGCCACGAGCCACAGCCAGCCCTGCCCGTAGGCAGCACCCGTGAACGCGAGCTCGTCCACCTCCTGGCCGGCCGCCGTCGTGACGAACAGGCGGTAGATGGCGCCGACCCCGAGCGCCGCGAGCAGTGCCACGAGGCCGGCGACGAAGCGCGCACCGGTGCGGGCGCGGGTCGGCCCGACGCGGGCGCGCCCTGGCGCACGACCCCCCGGCGCCGGACCCCAGGGGTCCGGCACCGGCAGCGGACGGGTGTCGGCAAGCATGGAGTCACGCTACCGATCCCGTGTGACGACCCGGTGCACATGCTGTGCTCCTCGCGTCAGGCCGCCCCCGAGTCCGTCGAGTTGCCCGACGCGACGGCGTTCGCCATCGACGCGATCCTCTCAGCGGTGCTGGCCGGCCCTGTATTCCGCCGGACGGTGATCTGACCATGGACGAGGTGGTCGCGAACGCCGCCACGCGCGGCGCGGTGAGGAGGGCGAGCTGAGCGGCGGCAGGAGGCGCCCAGACGCCGGCCCTGGTCGGCAACCCTGCGCCGGGGTGCAACACTGGGTGCTCGTGCGTCTGCCCATGCCACGCCGCCCGCGTCGGCCCTCATCGACCGACACCGCGTCGCCTACGAGCCTGCGGCGCCGGCCCGCCCAGGTCGTGACCTTCGGGTTCCTCGGTGCGATCGGGACGGGCACCGCCCTGCTGAGCCTCCCGGCCGCGGCGACCGGTCAGCGCGCGAGCTTCGTCGAGGCGCTGTTCACGGCCACGTCCGCCGCATGCGTGACGGGTCTCGTCGTCGTCGACACAGAGACGTTCTGGTCGCCGTTCGGCCAGGCCGTGATCCTCGTGCTCATCCAGATCGGCGGCTTCGGCGTCATGACCGTCGCCTCCTTGCTCGGCCTGCTGCTCTCGCGGCGGCTGGGCCTGCGCTCGCGCCTCGTCGCGGCAGAGTCGACGCACTCCGTCGGCCTCGGCGACGTCAAGCGGGTCATGCTCGGCGCCTTCCAGCTCACCGTGGCCGCGGAGCTGCTGCTCGCGATCGTCCTGACGATCCGGCTGCTCGTCGCCTACGGAGAGTCCCTGGACCATGCGATATGGTCCGGCGTCTTTCACTCGGTCTCGGCGTTCAACAACGCCGGGTTCTCGATCTACGGCGACTCGCTCATGCGGTTCGTCGCCGACCCCTGGGTGTGCCTGCCGATCTGCGCCGCCGTGATCATCGGCGGCATCGGCTTTCCCGTCCTCCTCGAGCTGTGGCGACTGCAGCGCGCCAAGCACGGGCCGGAGCAGCACTCTCTGCTGCGGTACCCGAGCCGCTGGAGCATCCACACCCGCCTCACGCTGCTCACGACAGCGGCGCTCCTGACGATCGGCACTCTCGTCTTCCTCGTGGTGGAGTGGAGCAACCCCCGCACGTTCGGTCCGCTCGACGTGCCGGGCAAGGTCCTGGCCGCCTTCACCCAGTCGGTGATGCCACGCACTGCCGGCTTCAACAGCGTCGACACCGCCGAGCTCAACAACGGCACGTGGTTCTTCACCGACATCTTGATGTTCGTCGGCGGAGGCTCGGCCGGCACCGCCGGCGGCGTCAAGGTCGGGACCTTCGCGGTCCTGGCGTTCGTCATCTGGAGCGAGGTGCGCGGGGACCCGGACGTCACGGTCTTCGACCGACGAATTACGCACACGAACCAGCGGCAGGCGCTCACCGTCGCGCTCGTCGGCGTCGCCGCCGTCGTCGTCCCGACGCTCGTCATCACCGTGTCCGTGGCGCCCGAGGTGTTCTCGCTCGACCGCGTGCTCTTCGAGGTGGTCTCGGCGTTCTCGACGACGGGCCTGTCGACGGGGATCACGGCCGACCTCGCACCGTGGCACCAGTGCATCCTCGTCGTGCTGATGTTCCTGGGCAGGCTCGGCCCCATCACGCTCGGGACGGGGCTCGCCATGCGCGAGCGGCAGCGGATGTACCGGCGCCCCGACTCCGCGCTGATCATCGGCTGAGGCGGAGGTGCAGAGGAGGGTGAGGGCCGACGCTGAGACACCGGTGTGAGCGGGATCGTGGCCCGGTGCCAGGTCCGGTTCCGGGCCACGATCCCGCTCACAGTCAGGTCAGGGCACGTTCCACCCGAGAGTGAAGGAGCCGGACCCGGAGTAGGACCGCACGAGCCAGCGGTACGTGCCGGACGTGCCCGTGTAGTTCACGAGCTCGTCGGCGGAGGCCGTGATGCCCTGGGCCACCGTCTGCCACGCCCCGGTCGAGGAGAGCTTCTGGAGGTACAGGTCGAAGTCCGCACCAGACGGGCCGTCGAGGCAGCCGGTGTGCGCGCCGGCCGCGGCGGAGAACGAGCCCGTCGCCGCGGACCCACCGCTGTTCAGTGAGCTGGTGCCCGTGCGCTCGTAGCCCGTGCAGGTCGTCGTGCTGCCGCCCGAGCCCGTCCGCAGCGAAAGCCCGTAGCGGTTGAGGATCTCGTTGACCGGCTGGAAGTACGTGGTCCCGCCGTTGGTGCAGTTGCCGGAGCCGCCCGAGGTGACGCCCTGGGCCTGGTTGCCGGCGAGCAGCGAACCGCCCGAGTCCCCGGGCTCTGCGCAGACGTTGGTACGGATCAGGCCCGAGACCGTGCCCTGCGAGTAGGTCACGCTCGCGTTGTAGGCCTGGATCGTGCCGCAGTGCCAGCCCGTCGTCGAGCCCGAGCGGCAGACGGCGGCGCCGACCGGTGCGGCGGTCGAGCCCGAGACCCCGACGGTCGAGCCGGAGTAGTTGTTGACGGCGCCGACCAGGGTGTTGCCCGACGCCGTGCGCACGTAGGCGTAGTCGTTGCCGGGGAAGCTCGAGCCCACGAAAGTGCCGCTCGGGCTGGTGGTGGTCGCCCCCACGGCGCCGCAGTGACCCGCCGTGACGAAGCCGTCGCCGACCGTGAAGCCCACCGAGCAGCGCGAGCTGTTGTTGATGTAGTAGGCGTTGCCGCCGATGACGTCGATGAACGTCCGCGGCGCCTCCTCGACAGCCACGGTGACGGCGTCGGCCGGGACGCCGGCAGCCTCGGCGACCTCGTCGGTGTCGATCTCCTCGCCCGCGACGACGCCGACGACCACGCTGTTCGTGGTCGGGTCCACGTACGTGGCGGTCACGTCGACGTCGGCCGCGGCGAGCGCGTCGTCGACCGTCTCCTGCACCTCCTCGAGCTCCTCGACGGTGTAGTCGACGACGATCACGTTCGCCCCGAGCTTCTTGGCCTGCTTGCGCTCGGTCTTGTCGGCGACGGCGACGAAGAGCACGTCCGACGACGGGTTCACCCAGGACCCGGCGTACGAGTCGAGCGTCTTGGCTGCCCGGTTCGAGCGGGCGGCCGCGTGCGACTGGAACTCCAGCCGATCGACAGCACGTCCTCTCGGCATCCCCAGGTCGCGCTCCATCGCGTGGAGCAGGCCTGGCGCGTACTGCTCGGCACCCGGGACGTCGTCGTCGGGTCCGGGTGACGCGGACGCTGCCGTTGCCGACAGCGAACCCGCGACGAGTGTCAGCGAGGCCGTGGCCAGCGCGAACACCCTAGATCGGGTATTTCTCATCTCAAGAATCCTTCCAAGTCCCCCAGGGGGCCCCCTGGACTTTGACCTCAAGAGTAAAGATTGGTTGCCTCGGTCCGCCATAGGGCTGACGGCCCCCACTCCGCGCGTCGACGTTGACGGGCCTCCGGACGGCCGTGGAATGTCATGCCAGGGAAACATTGATGCTGCACACACTGGGGCACGCCGAGCCGCGGCCATGGCCGGGGTGGGCAACACTCAGGTCGACGAGCGAGGAGACACGATGGGCGAGCGGGTGACCTTCCCGAGCAGCACAGGTCCGCATCTGGCGGGGATCATCGACCTTCCCGAGGGCGAGGTGCGCGGCTGGGGAGTGTTCGCCCACGGGTTCACGCTCGGCAAGGACTCACCCGCCGCCGCCCGCATCTGCAAGCAGCTCGCCGCCGAGGGCATCGGGATGCTGCGTTTCGACAATCTGGGGCTCGGCGACTCCGAGGGCGACTGGGGCGACGGGTCGTTCACCGTCAAGGTCGCGGACACGGTGCTGGCCTCGCGCTTCATGGCCGACCGCGGTATGCCCGCCGACCTTCTCGTGGGTCACTCGTGGGGTGGCGCCGCGGCGATCGCGGCGGCCACGGACGCCGGGGTGCGCGCCGTCGCCTCCATCTCCGCACCGTTCGACCCGAGCCATGCGGAGCACCAGTACGACGACCTCGTCGACCGCGTCCTGGCCGAGGGGCACGCGGTGTGGCAGGTGGGCGGCAAGCGGCTCAACCTCAAGCGCGGCATGGTCGAGGACGTCCGCCAGGCCGACCTGGCCAACCGCATCCCCGCGCTGCGCAAGCCGCTGCTCGTCATGCACTCCCCCACGGACAATGTCGTTGGGATCGCGAACGCGAGCGAGATCTTCCGTGCCGCGCGTCACCCGCGCAGCTTCGTCTCGCTCGAGGGGTCCGACCACCTGCTGACCAAGCCGGGCCAGGCGCGGCGCGCGGCCCGGATCATCAGCGCCTGGGCGGACCAGTACCTGGTGTCGCGCGACTAGCCGAGAGTCCCCGGCCATCGGCGTCACACCGGGCGCAAGAACCCGTCCCGCACGAGGCCGCGGACCGCCGGCAGCAGCTCGGCGGCCAGCTCGTCGGCCCCGACGCCGAACAGCGCCGCGATCGCACCGACGATCTGCCCGACGGCGAGCTCGCCGTCGCAGGCCCCGACGAGCGCAGCGAGACCGGTCGAGGCGTGCACGCCACGCCCGAACCCGTCACCCTGCCGGATCACGACAACGTTCGGGTCGGCCGCGCCCGGGGTGAGGTAGCGCTCCTCGGTCACGTCCACGGCGACGACGAGGCGCTCCGCGGCGAGCGCCGCGTCGTCGCGAACGGCGAGCCAGTCGTGCGCCGCGAGCGACGCCGCCAGGTGCGCGCCGAGCGGCTGGCGCACCGAGCCCGTGTGCTCCTCGAGCCGGCGCAGCGTCGGTCGGGCGCCGTCCTGGTGCGGCCGGCGGAGCGTGACGATGCCGAAGCCGACGGCCTCGACGTCGCGGCTCGCGAAGTCGTCGAGCCACGCGTCGTAGGCCGCCGCCCACGCGTCGGCCTCTCGCTCGGCCGTGGTTCCGCCGTCGCGGATCCAGGTCTCGGCGTACTCGGCGGGGTCGAGCAGCTCGCGCTGGACGACCCAGCCGTCGAGCCCGGCGGCGTCGAGCCACGCGCCGACCCGCTCGATCCACGGCTCGCCGCGGCGGTGCTCCCAGTTGCCGAGCAGCTGCGCGATCCCGCCCGGCGCCAGCACGGCCCCGACACTCGTGATCAGGTCGCGCACGAGGTCGTCGCCGGCACGGCCGGCGTCGCGGTACTCGTAGTCGCCGAGTGCGTCGGCGACCGCGCGCCCGGCGGCACCCGAGTGCGGCGTGATGACGAACGGCGGGTTGGACACCACGAGGTCGAAGCGCTCGCCCGCGACCGGCTCGAGCATCGACCCGTGGCGCAGCTCCAGGGCGGCGTCGGGCGCGTTGAGCGCGGCGTTGAAGCGTGCGAAGCCGAGCGCGCGCCGCGAGATGTCGGTGCCCAGCACGGTCCGCGCGTGCCGGGAGGCGTGCAGAGCCTGGATGCCGCAGCCCGTGCCCAGGTCGAGCACACGACCGATCGGGTTCCGCACGGTCACCTGGGCGAGCGTGGTCGATGCGCCGCCCGCGCCGAGCACGTGGTCGCCGGCGAGCCGGCCGCCCAGGACGAGCTCCCCGAGGTCGCTCGCGAGCCACCACTCGACAGGACCGTCGGCGTCCTCGGACGCGTAAGGCCGCAGGTCGACGACGGCGCGCACCGCGTCGTCGCCGGAGGCGCCCGCCGCGCTCACGAGGCCGAGCCGCTCGGCGCCCTCGGTGCGCAGCCGCGGGAGCGCGCGGTCGAGCGAGGCGCGCGGGACGTCGTCTCCCAGGAGCAGGAGGCGGGTGAGCGCCGCACGCGGGTCGCCGCCCGGCGACGATGCCAGCACACGCATTGCCGGCACGGCCTGCTCGCGGTGCAGCGCGGCGGACGCCACGTCGCCCAGCAGGCCCCCGACGCCGTCGACGGTGAAGCCCGAGGCCCGGAGGTCGGCGCGCAGCGCGTCGACGAGCCCCGTGCTGCCGGACGGTTCGGCCGGCGGGGCCGGGCTCGTCAGGTCGTGGAGCACGAGTCCGCGACGTACGCCGTGATCTCCTCGCCGGCCGCCGTGACGCGCGCCGTGTCCTCCGCGCTGAGGGCCTCGGTCACCGCGGAGGTGACCGCGTCGGCGTCGTCGGCGTCCACGTCCTCGAGCGCCTCGACCGCGGAGGTCAGGTAGTCGGTCATCGCCGACCACGGCCTCTCGATGTCCGACGGCGGCTCGACCGACGTGATGGCTCGGTGCGCCTCGCGGAAGCTCGCGACGAGCGAGCGCGGGTGCTCGGGGCTCAGGCCCACGAGCGCGCGGTTGGTCGCGGCCCAGGCGACCTGGAGCTCGGCGCACCGAGCCGTCGCCTCGTCCACGGGCGACCCCTTGACCGACGCTGACGCCGAGGGCGACGAGGACGCGCCGGCGTCGTCCTCGGACCCGGGCGACGCGTCCTCGGTGGCCGTCGCGGACTCGCCGTCCATCTGCAGGTCGGACGGCACGGAGATGGCCGGGGCGGGCTCGGTCCCGGGCTCCGGGGAGCCGGTGGTCCCGTCGTCGCACGCACCCAGGAGGAGTGCGGACATCAGCGCCGCCGCGGTGACCGCGGCCGTGCGCGGGATTCGCGGGCGGACGAGTTGCATCCACCCATCGTGAACCACGGGACCCGTGCGGGAGAAATCCAGGAGGCGCACCGTGAGACGGATCACGGCGTCGTGACGCACCCGGACGTGAGGTAGGCGGTGATCCGGTCGGCCGCCGCCATCACCTCGGCCGTGTCGACGCCGGCGAGCGCGGTCGCGACGGCCTCGGTGATCTCGGCATCCTTGGTGACCTCGGAGACGGCACCCGCCACGGTGTCGACGTAGCGCACGTACGTGGTCCAGTCGTCGGCGACGGCGCTCGGGGGCGCGACGCCGTCGACGACGGCCTGCGCGCGGAGGAAGCCGTCGCGCAATGTCTTCGGTTCCTCCTGCGACATCGAGGCCTGCGCCGCCGCCGCCCGCGACCACGCGACCTGCGCGACCGCGCACTCCTGGGCCGTCGCCGGGGGTGGGCCCTCCACGCCGGACCCGCCCGCGCCGCTCACCGCGTCGATGCCGAGCCCGCAGCCGATGCCGAGCCCGAGCGCCACGACGGCGGTCGTGACGACGGTGGACCGGCGTGCCAGCACGCCGGGCGGCACGCGTCGCCGCAGCGGCCCGGCC
>VJZX01000038.1 GCA_009663185.1 Isoptericola halalbus | reverse complement strand
CGGAGGGCAACTTCGAGCAGCAGTGCCAGTACACGCCGTTCACGTCGTGGCTCAACGTGGCCGGGCTGCCGGCGATCACCGTGCCCACGCACTGGACAGCCGACGGGCTGCCCATGGGCATCCAGCTCATCGGGCGGCCGGGCGGGGAGCTGACGCTTCTCGCGATCGCCGCGCAGCTCGAGGACGTCCTGCGCTGGCCCGAGCGTCGCCCGCCCCTCTGGTGACGCCGAGGTAGAAACGACCAGCGCCGAAGTAGAACGAGCAGCGCCGAGGTAGAGGCCCCCACGCGCTCTACGTCGTCGGATCGAGCTCTATCTCGGCGAAGGTTCTTCTACCTCGCGCACCGCGGTTCTACCTGGGCGGAGTTCTCGGCGAGAGGTCAGTCGGGAAGGCAGCCGAACGCCTCGTCGGCGCCGAGCGCCGCCGTCGCGAGCAGGCCCTCGAGCCCGGACCCCTCGGGCACGGGACGCGGGTCGTCGACGACGACCCAGAGCCCGTCGACGACGTCGTACCGCGCGGTCGGTCCGCCCGTGACGAGCGCGCGCAGGGCGGCGATCAGCCGCTCGACCTCCTCGCCCTGCGTCCCCACGCCCACCGACGCGCGCACGGCCCCGGCGTCGAACCCGAGCCGGCCGAGCAGCGGGTGCGCGCAGAACCGCCCGTCGCGCACGCCGATGCCGTGCTCGGCCGAGAGGTACGCGGCCACGAGCCCGGGGTCGTACCCCGAAACGGTGAACGTCACGACGCCCACCGGCTCCGCGGCGTCGGCCCAGACCCGCACGACCTCGACCCGCTCGATCTCCTCGAGGCCGGCGACGAGCCGACGGCGCAGCGCGTCCTCGTGCTCGCGCACGTCCTGGGCGTCGAGCGCCGCGAGAGCCTCGCACGCGGCCGCGAGCGCCACGGCGCCGACGACGTTCGGCGAGCCCGCCTCGTGCCGCGCGGGGCCGTCGTGCCAGTCGGTGCCGTCGACACGGACGCGGCGGACGGCGCCGCCGCCGGCGAGGTAGGGCGTGCCGGCGTCGAGCCAGTCGCGGCGGCCCACGAGGGCGCCCGAACCGTACGGCGCGTACGTCTTGTGCCCGGAGAACGCGACGTAGTCGACGCCCGTCTGAGCCAGAGAGATCCGCCGGTGCGGCACGAGCTGCGCGCCGTCGAGCAGGACGCGGGCACCGGCGTCGTGCGCCGCGGCGACGACGTCGGCGACGGGCAGCGCCTCGCCTGTGACGTTCGACGCGCCTGTGAGCGCAAGCAGCGCGTAGGGCCGGCCGCCCGCAGCGGCGGCGCGCAGCTCGTCGCGGATCTCGGCGAGGGTCTCGGCCACGGTGCCGCGGCCGGTGAGCACGGTCGCGGAGGCGTCGCGCTGCCAGGGCAGGAAGTTGGCGTGGTGCTCGACGTCGAGCACGAGCACGCGCCCGGGCTCGCCCGTGATCGGGTCGGCCGGCACGCAGCCCGCGAGGAGGTTGAGCGAGTCGGTCGTGTTGCGCGTGACGATCGTGACGTCGTCGTCCCGGGCGCCGACGAACTCCCCGATCGTGCGCCGCGCGGCCTCGTAGAGCGCGGTCGAGACCTGCGACAGGTACCCGGCGCCCCGGTGCACGCTCGCGTACAGCGGCAGCACCTGGTTCACACGGTCGGCGACGGCCTGGAGCGCGGGCGCGGATGCCGCGACGTCGAGGTTGGCGTAGCGCACCTGGCGGCCGTCGACGAGCGGGACGAGCGTGTCGCGCCCGACGACGGGCAGCACCTCCGGCAGGTCGGCGACGCTCGGGGCGGCGCTCTCGACGGAGGTCGTACAGGACGTGGTCTCGGTCAGGGCGGTCATGCGGTCCTCCTCGGCGTTCTCGGGGAGGGCGCTCCCCGCGCTTGCCCGACGCCGGTCGGCGCGGGGCCAGGTCGTCACCCGGGGCACCCCGCCGCGAGGGGAGGGTTGCCGGCCAGCGAGCCGGGGCTTGTCGCTGGCGCTCTTGACCTGTCGACAGGATGGCTGTGACGCTCCGGGACCGTCAACCGGTGGGACGAACGTCTCACCATGCGAGCGCGGAAGCGTCTCAGCGCCGCCGGCTGCGCCTCGGAGCGTCCGTGAGACACCCGTCCCACGCGCCGGAGACGATGTCGTACGATCGCCTCGACCATCCCGAGCGGCCGAGTGACGTGGCACGACGACGCCGCAGCAACCCGCGGGACCTGGGCACCGCCGTCGGGCAGCCGACGCCGGGTTCCGGGGCCCGGGCGTGGGTGCTACCGCCACGACCGATGGGAGGACTGCCATGAGTGCACCGACGACCGGGCCGACCGGCGACACCGGCCACGTCCACGCGCGACCGGCCGACGGCTACGCCGGCGACATCACCCCGCAGCAGGCGTGGGACCTGCTCGCCCAGCAGCCCGACGCCGTCCTCGTCGACGTGCGCACCGAGGGCGAGTGGCGGACGATCGGCGTGCCCGACGTCGACGGGCTCGGCAAGCAGGTCGTGCTCACGCAGTGGGTCACGGCGGACGGACGGCCCAACCCGTCGTTCCTGGCCGAGCTCGAGCGGGCCGGCGTCGGGCCCCAGCGGTCCGTCGTGTTCCTGTGCCGCTCGGGCCAGCGCTCGATCGGCGCGGCCCGGCTCGCGACGTCGGCGGGGATCTCGCCGTCGTACAACGTGCTCGAGGGCTTCGAGGGCGCGCCCGGGTTCAACGGCGTGCGCGACCAGGAGGGCTGGAAGGTCCGCGGCCTGCCGTGGCGCGAGCTCGGCGCGAGCGCGCAGGGCGAGCGGTGACCCGCCAGGAGATCCCGACCGGTCCGGCTGCGGACGACGTCCCGCTCGGCGGGTCGGGCCGGGGCCCGCTGCCCGCGACCGCACGCCCGGCGACGCTCGCCGTGCGCGGCGGGCACCGGCGCTCGGACTTCCAGGAGACCAGCGAGGGCCTCTTTCTCACCCAGGGCTACGTCTACGACTCGGCGGCCGACGCCGAGGCCGCGTTCGCCGGCGACCACTCGCGCTTCGTCTACTCGCGCTACGGCAACCCGACCGTGCACACGTTCGAGGAGCGTCTGCGCCTGATCGAGGGCGCCGAGGCCTGCTACGCGACCGCGACGGGCATGTCGGCCGTGTTCACGACTCTCGCGGCGCTCGTACGCTCCGGCTCGCGCATCGTCACCGCGCGGGCGCTGTTCGGCTCGACCAACGTGATTTACGACGAGATCCTCGCCAAGTGGGGCGTGCAGGTCGACTACGTCGACGGGCACGTGACCTCGCAGTGGGAGGAGGCGCTGGCCACCCCCGCGGACGTCGTGTTCTTCGAGACGCCGTCGAACCCGATGCAGGATCTCGTCGACGTGCGCCGCGTCGCCGAGCTCGCGCACGGAGCGGGTGCCGCCGTCGTCGTGGACAACGTGTTCGCGACGCCGGTGCTGCAGAAGCCGCTCGAGCTCGGCGCCGACGTCGTCGTGTACTCGGCGACCAAGCACATCGACGGGCAGGGGCGGGTGCTCGGCGGGGCGATCCTCGGGCCGCGGGAGTTCCTCGAGGGCCCGGTGCAGACGTTCGTGCGCAACACCGGGCCGTCGCTGTCTCCGTTCAACGCGTGGGTGCTGCTCAAGGGGCTCGAGACGCTCGACGTCCGCGTGCGGGCGCAGAACGCCTCCGCGCTGCAGGTCGCGACGGCACTCGAGTCGCTGCCCGGCGTCCGCGGCCTGCGCTACCCGTTCCTGCCCTCGCACCCGCAGCACGAGCTCGCCGTCGCGCAGCAGTCCGGCGGCGGCACCGTGGTCACGTTCGACCTCGACGTCCCGGAGGGAACACGTCCCGAGGACGCGAAGAAGCGCACGTTCGCGTTCCTCGACGCGCTGCGCATCGTCGACATCTCGAACAACCTCGGTGACGCCAAGTCGCTCATCACGCACCCGGCGACGACGACGCACCGCAAGCTCGGCCCCGAGGGTCGCGCGAAGGTCGGCATCGCCGAGACCACCGTGCGGCTGTCGGTCGGGCTCGAGGACCCGCTCGACCTCATCGAGGACGTGCAGCAGGCGCTCGCCGCGTCCTGAGGCCCCGGTGGCCCTGCAGGCGCGACGCCGGCCGTAGTCTCGGCGCATGGGATCGCCGACCCCGGTCACGTCGTTCGCGTCCGTGCTGCGTGCGGACAACCCGGGCCCGATGACGCTCGACGGGACCCGCTCGTACGTGCTGCGCGCGCCGGGCGCGAGCTCCGCCGTCGTGGTCGACCCCGGGCCCGACGACGTCACGCACCTGCGCGCGCTGGCCGGCGCCGGTCCCGTCGGGCTCGTGCTCGTCACGCACCGCCACGCAGACCACACGGCCGGGGCGCGGCGGCTGCGCGAGCTCACCGGGGCGCCCGTGCGCGCGGCCGACCCGGCACACTGCCACGGCGGCGAGCCCCTGCGCGGCGGGGAGCGGATCGAGGCCGCCGGCCTGCCGATCGAGGTGCTCGCGACGCCCGGGCATACCGCCGACTCGGTCTCGTTTGTCGTCACGGCGCCCGGGAGCCCGCCGGTCGTGCTGACCGGGGACACCGTGCTGGGCCATGGCACCACGGTCATCACCGAGCCGGACGGGTCCCTGCGCGAGTACCTCGCGAGCCTCGACGTGCTCGAGCGCGTGGGCGACGGTGTGCAGGGACTTCCCGCTCACGGTCCCGTCATCGAGGACCTCGGCGACGTCGTCCGCGCCTACCGCGCACACCGGCTCGAGCGCCTCGAGCAGGTCCGCTCCGCCCTGCGTGCGCTGGGCGTCGAGGTGCCCGACGGCGGAGGCTCGGTGCCGGGCGACCTCGCGGACCGGGTGGTTGCGGCCGTCTACGCCGACGTCGACCCGAGCGTGCTGCGCGCGGCGCGGCAGTCCGTCGTCGCACAGCTCGAGCACCTGTTCGCGGGGTAGTACCGACGTCGGTGGTTCAGGAGAGTTGCGATCTCCGGCTCAGAACGCAAGGAATCAGAACCACCGACCCGCGCTCGGGCGAGCGGTCAGGCGCGGACGAGCGAGGCGAGCACCGAGGTGAAGAAGCCGAGTCCGTCCGTGCCGGAGCGCACACCGTCCGCGCCGTCGGGGCCGAAGCCCGCCTCGACGGCGTGCTCGGGGTGCGGCATGAGGCCGACGACGTTGCCGCGCTCGTTCGTGATGCCCGCGATGTCGCGGCGCGAGCCGTTCGGGTTCCAGCCCTGGTAGCGGAACACGACGCGGCCTTCGCCCTCGAGCTCGTCGAGCGTGTGCTCGTCGGCGACGAACTGGCCGTCCTGGTTCTTCAGGGGGACGGTGATGTGCTGGCCCTGGGTGTACTGGTTCGTCCACGCGGTCTGGGCGTTCTCGACCGAGAGGACCTGCTCGCGGCACACGAAGTGCAGGTGGTCGTTCTTGATCATCGAGCCGGGCAGCAGGTGCGCCTCGGTGAGGATCTGGAAGCCGTTGCAGATGCCCAGGACGGGCATCCCGCCCTTGGCGGCGTCGACGACGGCGGCCATCGCGGGCGCGAAGCGCGAGATCGCGCCGGCGCGCAGGTAGTCGCCGTAGGAGAACCCGCCCGGCAGGACGACGGCGTCGACTCTGCGCAGGTCGCCGTCGGCGTGCCAGAGGGCGACGGGCTCACCGCCGGCGAGGCGGACGGCGCGCGCGGCGTCGCGGTCGTCGAGCGTGCCGGGGAAGGTGAGGACGCCGATGCGTGCGTCGTTCAGTGTCGCGTCGAGCGGGCCGGCCGACATCAGGCGTGCACCTCGGTCGCGTCGAACACCGCGACGACGTCCTCGATGATCGGGTTGGACAGCAGGGTCTCGGCCGCGCGGCGCGCCGCGTCGAGCACCTCGGGCGTCACGTCGCCCTCGACCTCGAGCTCGAACCGCTTGCCCTGACGGACACCGGTGAACTGCGTGAAGCCGAGGCGCGGCAGCGCCCCGACGACGGCCTTGCCCTGGGGGTCCAGGATCTCGGGCTTGGGCATGACCTCGACGACGACGCGTCCCACGGGCGCTCCTTGCGGATCGTGACTGGGCTGTCAGGATGCCGTCGCTCCGGGATCCCGGCACGCGGCGGTCGGACGTCGGTCCGACGGCGGCCGCGCGGCGAGCGGGAGCACGACGGCGGGTTTCCGGGCGCCAGTCTACCGCCCGTGCCGCATCACGAATTCGTCACGACCCGGTTGCCCGAGACACGGCACGGCTGAGGCGCCGGTAGCGTCGGGGCGGCGCGGCCCGGGACTCCGGAAGGGCGCCGACTCTTCCGATGCTGTTCTGAGAAAGGTCCCGCCGTGTCCTCGACCGTGCCCCCGATGCCCGACCCTCAGCCGTCCGATCGTCCCCAGCAGTCGGGCACCCCCGCGGACCCGTACGCGTCGCCGACGACGCCCCCGCCCGCCACCGGCCCGGCCGTCGCCCCGCCGTATGCGCCCGCACCCTACGGGGCTGCGCCCACCCCGTACCAGGCCCAGGCCTACGGTGCAGGCACCGCGCCCGCACCCTACGGGGCCGCGCCCGCCCCGTACGGGACCCCCGCCCCGTACGGACTCCCACCTCAGCACTCCGGGACGGACGGCTACGCGATCACGTCCCTGGTGACCGGCGTCGGCGGGTTCATCATCCCCTTCCTCCTCCCCCTCCTCGCCGTCGGCTTCGGGATCGCCGCGCTCCGACGGATCGGGCGGACCGGCCGGGACGGCAAGGGCATGGCGATCGCGGGAATCGTGCTCGGCGGCCTGGTGACCCTGGCGTCGGCAGCCATCATTCTCTTCGTCGTCGCGCTCTCCGGCTCCGAGGAGTTCCGGGAGTCCTTTTCCGAGAGCTACGTCGAGAGCTTCAATGCAGCCGCGGGCTACGAGGTCGGTCAGTGCATGGATCTCCCCGCCGACTCGATCGATTCGGCCGAGGTCGCGTGCAACCAGCCGCACCACGGCGAGATCGTCGGCGTCCAGGTCCTCACCGACGCGAGCTTCCCGGGCGAGGACAATGCCTACGCGATGGCGGAGGAGGTCTGCCTCGAGGCGTTCGCCGACTACGTCGGGATCGAGTTCACGGAGTCCGACCTCGACATGCTCTACCTCTACCCGACCCAGGCATCATGGAGCATCGGCGACCGGCAGATCGCGTGCTGGGCGGAGAACCTCGACGGCACCGAGCTGACGGAGAGCGTCGCCGGCACCGCGCGGTAGCGCGACCTGGCGGGCCGGTGCGCTCGTCGAGTGAGGCGTCAGGTCAGCGACCGGCCGGTGAGCCGCTCGTACGCCTCGAGATAGCGGTCGCGCGTGCGCCGCACCACGTCGGCCGGGAGCGCCGGCGGCGGCGTGTCCGACGCGCGGTCCCAGCCCGAGGCGCTCGAGCTCAGCCAGTCGCGCACGAACTGCTTGTCGAAGCTCGGCTGCGCGTCGCCCGGCTCCCACTGGTCGGCGGGCCAGAAGCGCGACGAGTCGGGCGTGAGCACCTCGTCGCCGAGGACCGTCGCGCCCGTGGCGGGGTCGACGCCGAACTCGAGCTTGGTGTCGGCGAGGATCACGCCGCGCTCGCGCGCGATCTCCTCGGCGCGCGCATACAAGGCGAGCGTCAGCTCGCGCAGGCGAGCGGCGTCGTCGTGCCCGATGCGGCGCGCGACCTCGTCGAACGAGACGTTCTCGTCGTGCTCGCCGACCTCGGCCTTGGTCGCGGGCGTGAAGATCGGCTCGGGCAGCCGCGAGCCGTCGACGAGCCCGGGCGGCAGCAGGATCCCCGTGACCTCGCCGTTCGCGCGGTACTCCGCGAGCCCGGAGCCGGTGAGGTACCCGCGCACCACGCACTCGACGGGGAACATGTGCAGGCGGCGGCACACCATCGCCCGGCCCGCGACGACGTCGGGCACGAGGCCGTCGCCGGGCTCGGCACTCACGTCGGTGGACACGACGTGGTTCTCGACGACGTCTGCCAGCTGGTCGAACCACCACAGGCTGAGCTGGGTGAGGACCACGCCCTTGTCGGGGATGCCGGGGGTCAGGACGTGGTCGTACGCGGAGATGCGGTCGGACGCCACGACCAGCACGACGTCGCCGAGCGGATGCACGCCGCCGAGGGCGGGCAGGTCCGGCTCGTACAGGTCGCGGACCTTGCCGGAGTAGACGTGCTTCCAGCCCGGCAGGTCGAGCGGGCCGCCGGCGAAGGCATCGGTCGTGTTCTCGCGCGCGTCAGTCACGGGCCTAGTGTTCCATCCGGTCTCCCGGACCCTCGAACGAGCGCCGCGGCCCGGCCACCTGAGGTGACCGGGCCGCGGCCCTGAGACGCCGGCCCTCGCCGGCCAGCGCTGTCAGCCGTTACTCGTCGAACGACAGCCGCGCCGAGAACTCGTCACCGGAGGCGGAGACGCCGAACGCGCGCAGCGGTTCCAGGTTCTCGGCAGCCGCCTCGTCACCCTCGGCGAACAGCTCGATCACCGGCTGGAGCTTGTCGAAGTCGACGTACCCCAACGACGAGATCGTGTCGAACGGGACCACCGAGCGGAAGGTCTCCGACGCCGCGAGACCGGAACCCGCCTCGAGCGCGGTGTCGGACGTCGCCAGCGCCACGCCACCCTCGACGTCCTCCACGGTCAGCTCGACGCCGCCGAACATCGCGGCCGCCGTGGCGAGCCGCTCGACGATGTCGCGCAGCTCGGCCTGGTCGCCGTGGGCCCGGAGCGCCACGTCGAGATTCCCGACGCTCTCCGGGCCAGTCATCCCGCCCAGGTCGGTCAGCCCGCGTTCGCCGACGGTGAACAGCGGGTCCGACGTGAGCAGGGTCGTGAGCTCGTCGACCGAGACGCCCAGCATCCCCTCGAACTGCGCTGCCGTCGCCTCGTCGATCCCGGCAGCGGCCAGCGAGTCCGTGAACGACGACCGGTACGCGTCCCAGTACTCCTCCGAGGCCGCCGCGCCGCCCGCGACGACCGTGGTGTCCGGAATCTGCGCAGCGTCGAGAGACTCCCCACCGCTGATCTCCGCCGCACCCTCGATCGAGCCGCGAACCTCGATGGCCGACGCCTCGGCGCGCACCACGACGGTCGCAACCCCGAGCTCGGCCGCCATCTCCGGCATCGCGAGACCCGGCTGCCCGGACAGCTCGGCGCCTTCGGCGATCAGTTCCTCGAACTCGGGGTGGGACAACAGTGCGCCGTAGTCCACCCAGCCCGACGCGACACCCTGGTCACCGATCGACTCGAGGGCCTCGGTGAACTCGGCCTTCTCGCCGAGCGACTCCTCCGCCGCGGCCGCTACCGCGGCGTCGACCGACTCCTGCGTGGGCCCGACGATCGCGTAGCCGTCGAGGAACGCGATCCCGCTCTCGTCCTCGCCCGAGCACTCCGTGAGCTGCGCGATGCCGGTGCGCGCCGCATCCTCGTCGTCGACCTGGATCGCGGCCACAGGCTCGAGCGGCTCGCTCAGCAGCGCCACGCCGACCCGCTGCCCGAGCCACGGCTCGACGTCCGCCGCGAAGTCGACGTCGCAGTCCTCGCCGAGCGCGTTCTCGATGAACAGCTGGCGCAGGTCGGCGTTCTCGTCGCCGATCTTGTCCTGCAGGTCAGGGAACTTCTGCAGCAGCCTCAGGATCTCGATCTTCTGCCCGGCCGACGGGTCGAGGTCGACCCGTCCGTAGGCGAGAGCGCTCGCCGGCAGCACGTCGTGGGGCTGCTCTCCGCCGCCCGAGAGCGTCGCGAACGCATAGGCCCCGATGCCGCCCACGCACAGCACGCCGGCCACCGCACCGATCGCGATGTACCTGCGGGTCCGCGACCCGCCCGCTGCGGGCGCGGAAGCGTCTTCCGGCGCGGGCGCGGAGGCCTCGTCGGGCGCAGGCGAGGACGCGTCGTGGGCCACGGGGTCGGTGGATGAGCCGGGTTCGCTCGGCGCGGAACCGGCAGTCTCCGGCCCGGGCTCGCCCGGACCGGGGATCTTTTCGTCAGACATGACTTCCCTTCGGTAGAAGGGGGATCATAAGGCACATTCGCCCGCGACCGGAGACTCGGTCAACAACCGGGGCAAGGGTGCTTCCAGCCCGGCACGACGCGGACGGACGGGGGCTGCTCGACTCCCTACGGCGGGCCCTCCATGCCCGGCCGGTGGCGGCCCCGAGGCCGACGCGTCATAAGGTCGCCCCTATGAGTGGCGAGCCGGATCCCTGGCAGTTGCGTTTTCCGAGCCTCTTCCGCGAGGACTACGTCGACTACGCCCGCTGCCGCACGCGGTACACGACGGCCCCAGCGCCGGACGAGCTGATCTCGCGGCTGCACCTCGTCAGCGTCACCGCGGACGGCGAGGTCGTCGTCTGCCGTAGCAGTGAGGGGTGGAGGTTCCTCCCCGGCGGCACACGAGAGCCCGGAGAGTCCCTGCACGAACTCGCCCGCCGCGAGCTCTCCGAGGAGGCGGGCGCGTTGCTGCTCGGGCAGCCCCGGTACTTTGCGGCGCACGTCGCGGACAGCGATCTCGACGAACCGTACCGACCTCACCTCCCGCACCCTCGCTCCTACTGGGCATACGCGATCGCGGACGTGCAGGTCGACGGCGTCCCCAGCAATCCGACCGGGGCCGAGACCGTGGTCGAGGTGTTGACGTTGTCGCCCGAGGACGCCGCCGAGTACCTCCACCAGCACGATCCCGTGCACGCCGACGTGCTGCGCCACGCAGACGCCATGGGCCTTGTCCGGCACAGCATGTGAGTCGCCGGCGGCGGCAACCGCCTCAGGGCACGCGCACCTCGTCGCGCTCGGCCTTGAGCGCGATGTCGCTGCGGTGGTGTGAGCCCTGGAGCCCGATCTTCGCCACGCCCGCGTACGACGCCGCGCGCGCCGCGGCGAGGTCCGCCCCGCGCCCGACCACGGACAGGACGCGACCGCCCGCGCTCACGAGCGTGCCGTCGTCGGACCGCGCGGTGCCGGCGTGCAGCACGTGGACGCCGTCGAGTGCCTCGGCCTCGGCGATGCCGGTGACGGGGTCCCCCGTGCGGGGCGAGGCCGGGTATCCCTCGGACGCGACGACGACGTTGACGACGGCGTCGTCGGACCAGCGCAGCGGGCCGAGCGAGCCGAGGTCGCCGCGCGCCGCGGCCACCACGACCCGCGACAGCGGCGTACGCAGGCGCGCGAGAACGGCCTGGATCTCGGGGTCGCCGAAGCGCGCGTTGAACTCCACGACGCGCGGGCCGCGCGACGTGAGCGCGAGGCCTACGTAGAGCACGCCCGAGAACGGCGTGCCGCGGCGTGCCATCTCCTCGATGGTCGGCTGCGCGACGCGCGCCACGACCTCGTCCACGAGCCCCGGCGGGGCCCAGTCGAGCGGCGTGTACGCGCCCATGCCGCCCGTGTTGGGGCCGGCGTCGTCGTCGCCAACGCGCTTGAAGTCCTGCGCCGGGACCATCGGCACCACCGCGGCGCCGTCGCTGATGCAGAACAGCGAGACCTCGGGCCCGTCGAGGAACTCCTCGACGACCACGCGGCCTTCGGCACCCCGCGCCGCGAGCGCGGCCCGGGCGTGCTCGAGCGCGGCGTCGCGGTCGGGCGTCACGACGACACCCTTGCCCGCGGCCAGCCCGTCGTCCTTGACCACGTACGGCGCCCCGAACGCGTCGAGCGCGTCGGCCACCTCCTGCTCGGTCGTGCACACGTGCGCCATCGCCGTCGGCACGCCGGCCGCGGCCATGACGTCCTTCGCGAACGCCTTCGAGCCCTCGAGCTGGGCCGCCTCGGCCGACGGCCCGAAGCACCAGATGCCCGCCTCGCGCACCGCGTCCGCGACGCCGGCGACGAGCGGCGCCTCGGGCCCGACCACGACAAGATCGACGCCGAGCTCGCGGGCCAGGCCGGCCACGGCCGCGCCGTCGTTCGCGTCGACGGCGTGCAGCGTGGCCTGCCGCCCCATGCCGGGGTTGCCGGGCGCGGCGTGCAGGTCGTGCGCGTCACCGCCCGCGGCGGCCTCGGACGCGAGGGCGTGGACGATGGCGTGCTCGCGGGCTCCGGTCCCGACGACGAGGATCTTCACGGGCGATCACTCTAGCTTTCCCGGCCACCGTCCCGGTTCTGGGCGGAATCCTGACCGGTTTCGCGAAGGTCGGGCCTGTCCGGAGACGTTCGCGGTCTGACGTCCCGGTCCCGCGCGGAACCGGACCCGGTTTCCGGCAGGACCCGGACGCTCGACGACGAACGGCTCAGCGCGGGTGGACGAGGTCGTGGACACCGATGATCTCGTCGCGGCGCGGGCCGACGCCCACGGCCGAGATGCGGCACCCGGACATGTCCTCGAGCGCCCGCAGGTAGGCCTGCGCGTTGGCAGGCAGGTCCTCGATCGTGCGCGCCTTCGAGATGTCCTCCCACCAGCCGGGGAACTCCTCGTAGATCGGCTTGGCGTGGTGGAACGCCGTCTGGTCATCGGGCATCTCGTCGTAACGCGTGCCGTCGACGTCGTAGGCGACGCACACCGGCACCTTGTCGAGGCCGGTGAGGATGTCGAGCTTGGTCACGACGAGATCGGTCAGGCCGTTGACGCGTGACGCGTACCGCGCGATGACTGCGTCGTACCAGCCCGTGCGGCGCGGCCGGCCCGTGGTCACGCCGTACTCGCCGCCCGCCTTGCGCAGGTACTCACCCGAGTCGTCGAACAGCTCCGTGGGGAACGGGCCCTCGCCGACCCGCGTCGTGTAGGCCTTGATGACACCGATGATCGAGTCGATGCGCGTCGGCCCGACCCCCGAGCCCGTGACGGCGCCGCCGGCGGTCGCGTTCGACGACGTCACGAACGGGTAGGTGCCGTGGTCGACGTCGAGCATCGTGGCCTGACCGCCCTCGAACAGGACCGTCTTGCCGGCGTCGAGCGCCTGGTTCAGCACGAGTCCGGTGTCCGCGACCATGGGCTGGAGCCGCTCGGCGTGCGCGAGCAGCTCGTCAACCGTCGCGTCGACGTCGACCGCACGGCGGTTGTAGACCTTGACCAGCAGGTGGTTCTTCTGGTCGAGCGCGCCCTCGACCTTGGCTCGCAGGATCTTCGGGTCGAACAGGTCGGCGATCCGGATCCCGACGCGGTTGATCTTGTCCGCGTACGCCGGGCCGATGCCGCGGCCCGTGGTGCCGATGCGGCGCTTGCCGAGGAAGCGCTCGGTGACCTTGTCGACCGTGCGGTGGTAGCCGGCGATGACGTGCGCGCTCGAGGACACGAGCAGCCGCGAGGTGTCGACGCCCCGCGCGTTCAGCGCGTCGAGCTCTTCGAAGAGGACCTCGATGTCCACGACGACGCCGTTGGCGATCACCGGCACGACCCCGGGCGACAGGATGCCGGACGGCAGCAGGTGGAGCGCGTACTTCTCGTCGCCGATGACGACGGTGTGGCCGGCGTTGTTGCCGCCGTTGAACTTGACCACGTAGTCGACGCGAGAGCCGAGGAGGTCGGTCGCCTTCCCCTTGCCCTCATCTCCCCACTGGGCACCGACGAGCACCACGGCTGGCATGGGATCAACTCTCCTCGAATTCGACGAGGCCCGGGGTCACGGCGCCGAGCCTCGCCAGAGTTTACCCGGGCGTGACCTTGCCGCCTCGCGGGCCTGACGGCCGGCGCGCCCGAGCCCGGTGCCGCGCGCAACCGTGCCCGACGACGGCACTCACGCGGGCCGCGGACGCTGCGGCAACGGGATCTGCTGGCCGCCGCCCGACGGCGTGGTCGGCTCGCACCGGTGGTCGCTGTCGACGCGGAAGAGGTCGAGCGCGCCGCACACCTCCAGGACGAACAGGTCACGCTCGTCGGCACCCCGCAGGACCGTCGCACCCCCGCGCTTGCGGCCCGAGTCGGCCAGGGAGATGAGGAAGGCGGCGCCGGTCGAGTCCATGAACGTCACCCGGCACATGTCGATGACGAGCAGCTGGCGGCGCAGGCCGACCACGCGTGCCGCGATCTCCGGGAACTGGTCTCGTTCGGCGAGGTCGAGGTCGCCGGCGATCACGAGCGTCGTCGTCGTCGAAGACGTCGCGATCTCGATCATGTCGACGAGCCTACCGGCGTGCGGGCCCGCAGACCGCTCGGGAGGCAAGCCTGCAGGCCGGGCGCGCGGACGCGCCCCGCCGCCTGCGAGAATGCGCCCATGAGCCCTTCCCAGCCTGTCGACGACCTCCTGGCGGGCCCACCGCCGACCCACCTGCCCGACGAGGCGCCCGCCGTCCGTGAGGGCCTCGAGACCGGAGAGGACCCCGCCGCGCTCGCCGCCGCCCATCCAGGGTCGTCGCTCGCCTGGGCGGTCCTGGCCGAGGACACGCTCGCGACGACGGACGACGCCGGACCCGGCACGGCTCGCGCCGTGACGGCATACGCCTACGCGCGGACCGGGTATCACCGCGGCCTCGACGCGCTGCGCAGGGCCGGCTGGCGCGGTCGCGGCCCGGTCCCGGCCGACCACGTGCCCAACCAGGGATTCCTTCGCGCGCTGCTGGCGCTCGCCGAGGCCGCGCGGCTCGTCGGCGAGGACGACGAGGCCCGGCGGTGCGAGCAGCTCCTGCGTGACTCGGGCACGTCCCCGGACGAGGTGCGCGCCCTGCGCTGATCGCGCTGACCGGCCGACGCCGTCCGCCCTGCGCCGGCGCCTCGGCGAGAGCGCTCCTACCGCAGCCTGCGCGGAACGGTGGGTGCCAGCTCTTCGGGCGGGCTGGCCACCGGCCGCAGCTTCGCCCACACGAGCTTGCCCGAGCCGGCGGGGCGCCAGCCCCAGTCCGCGAGCCGCTCGACGATCTGCATGCCGAACCCGCCGAGCCGGTTGGGGTGCCCGTCGGTCGTCACCGGCGGCGCCGGGTTGGCGTCCTCGACCTCGATGCGCAGGCCGTCGCCGGTGTCGTACAGGCGCAGCGCGATGTTGCCCCAGCCGTGCAGCACGCCGTTGGCCACGAGCTCGGAGACGACGAGCTCGGCCGACGCGGTCTCCGCCAGGCCCCACGTCTGGCAGGTGCGCAGCACAGCGTGCCGCGCCCGCCCGATGGACGCCGGCTCGCTCGGCAGCAGCCAGCGGCGCGAGCGCGGGCTGAGCGTCTGGACCTGCGTGTCCCCGACCGGGTCCGGCACGCGCACGACCACGATCGCGACGTCGTCCTCGGGCGCGTCGGCGAGCCGGGACAGCAGCTCCTCGCCCACGCCGGCGGCGTCGCGCGCGGTGACCCGCGTCGACGTCTCGACGAGCGCTTCGAGCCCGACCTTGAGCGACCGGTCGCGGCGCTCGATCAGGCCGTCGGTGTAGAAGAGCAGCACGTCCCCGCGGCGCAGCACCTCACTGCCTGTGCCTCGGGGCTGGGTCCCGAAGCCCACGAGCGACCCGCCCGCGGCGTCGAGCTGGCGGACGTGACCGTCGCGCAGCAGCAGCGGGGGCAGGTGCCCGGCGCGCGTGTACTCGACCGCCCAGCTGTCGTCGTCGGGCACGTGCTGCAGCGTCGCGTAGACCATCGACGCCGACCGCGGGATCCGCATCCCGGTGACGAGCGTGTCGACGCGGTCGAGCACGGTGCCGGGCGTGGTCAGCTCGTAGGCGTAGGAGCGCACCACGGACCGCAGCTGCCCCATCGCGGCAGCGGCCTCGACGTCGTGCCCGACGACGTCGCCGATGACGAGGCCGACCGTGCCGTCCGAGATCTGCAGCACGTCGTACCAGTCGCCGCCGACCTGCGCGTGCTCGGCGTTCGGCGCGTAGTACGTCCACACGTCGAGGCCGGTGACGTCGGCCTGCTCGGGCAGCATCGCACGCTGCAGCGCCTCGGCGAGCCGGTGCTCGCGGGCGTACAGGCGCGCGTTGTCGATCGCCGTGCCGGCGCGCCGGGCGACGACCTCGACGACGGTGCGCACGTGGTCGGGCTCGTGCAGGCCGGCCTCGAACGCCTCGACGCTCGCCTCGGCCTCGGCGCCCTCGTCGCCGGTCCACGTGACGAGGAGCCCGAGCACGCGGCGGCGTCCCGCGACGGCGTGCACGACGATGGTCCCCGGCACCGCCCCCGTCTCCTCGACGACCCGGCGCACAAGGTCGCGGCGCAGCCAGCCCGACGCCGAGTGCGGCGCGTACCGCGCGTCGAGCCGCAGGACGACCGGGCCGTCCAGGACGCCGTCGAGCAGGTCCTGGACGATGTCGATCGTGACGCCCTCGGGCCCGCCCGGGACGTCGCCGAGCGGGTCGAGGTGGTCGGAGTCCGGGATGTACCGCGCGTGCCGGCGCCCGCGCCCGCTCGGCGGCGACGCGACGTCGACACCCTCGGCGTACACGAGGCCGTCGTCGTTGAGGTAGAACGCGGCCCACGGCACGAGCGCGCGCAGCAGGTCGGCGATGTCCCGCAGCGCGTAGGGGTACTCGAGGTCACCGAGGAGCTCGGTGCTCTGTGCGATGAGGTCGAGGTCGGCCCGCTGGCGGCGCTCGACCTCGAGCGAGGCGAGCTGCGCGGCCTGCCGGTCCACGTACTCCGAGACGTCGGTCGTGATGCCGATCCAGTGACGAACGTCACCGCTCGGGTCCGGCAGCGGGTTGACCGAGACCTGCCACCACGCCGTCGTGCCGTCGCGCCGGCGGGCGCTCACGATCCGCAGCATCGGCCGCCCGGCGATGAGGTCCTGCTGCGCGGCGGCCCGCTCGGGGTCCTCCTCGACGAGCGAGAGCAGCGGGTGTGGTCCCAGGACAGACAGGTCGCCGGCACCGACGCCGACCATGTCGACGAAGGCATCGTTGACCCACAGCACCGGCATCCCGTCGTCCCAGGAGCCCGTGATGAACATCGGGACGCCTGCGCGGCCGATCGCCGTGCTCAGAAGTTGATCAGAAACGGGTTTCAGGGCGTCATTGTGACCGGATGTTTCGGTCATAATGCCTCCGCTGCCGTCGTGTCCCGTCGAGGTTGGTATCGCTGCTGGTCATTCAACCGTAGATTGGTGTCCGCCGAGACTCGAGGGGAACGGCAGACAGCTCGTGGAAGGAGCACCGTGCAGGACGCATCGAACCCGACCGCCCGCGGCACCCGACCTGCGGCGGCGCGCGACGACGGCGCCGAGCTCGGCGACCCGGCGAGCGTCCACGTCATCGTGGGCTCGACGCGGGCTCGCGTGGTGCTCTCGGGCGAGATCGACGCCGACATCGGCACCGAGCTCGGCGAGGCCATCGCGCACGCCGAGAAGTCGGGGCTCCCGGTCGAGATCGACGCCCACCATGTGACGTTCATGGACTCGTCCGGGGTCGCATTCCTGGCTCGCCTCGCCTCGCGCAGCCCGAACAAGGTGCGCGTCCTGCGCGCCCCGCCCACCGTGCGCTTCCTGCTCGAGGTGACCCGCATCGGGGAGCTGCTCGAGATCGTCGACGACGACCCCGGGTTCGACGACATCGACGATCGCAAGCGCGCCCCGTCGTCGGGCAGCTCCCGCCCGTAGGGAACCCTGAGCAGCACGAACGGGCCCGCACCCCTGGCGGGTGCGGGCCCGTTCGTGCTGCTCAGGAGCGAGGGTCACATCTTCTGACCGGCGGAGCGCAGCTGCTGGCAGGCCTCGACGATGCGGGCCGCCATGCCGGCCTCCGCCTTCTTGCCCCAGGCGCGCGGGTCGTAGGCCTTCTTGTTGCCGACCTCGCCGTCGACCTTGAGGACGCCGTCGTAGTTGGTGAAGAAGTGGTCGGCCACCGGACGCGAGAACGTGTACTGCGTGTCGGTGTCGATGTTCATCTTGATGACGCCGTTGTCCACGGCCTCGCCGATCTCCTCGGCGGTCGAGCCCGAGCCGCCGTGGAAGACGAGGTCGAACGGGCTGTCCTTGCCGATCTCGTCGCCGACGGCCTTCTGGATCTCCGCGAGGATCGACGGACGCAGCTTGACCGCGCCGGGCTTGTACACGCCGTGCACATTGCCGAACGTGAGGGCCGTCAGGTAGCGGCCCTTCTCGCCGGCGCCGAGCGCGCGGACCGTGGCGAGGCCGTCCTCGGCCGTCGTGTAGAGCTTCTCGTTGATCTCCGCGACGTGGCCGTCCTCCTCGCCGCCGACGACGCCGACCTCGATCTCGAGGATCGTCCTGGCGGCCTGCGAGAGCTCGAGCAGCTCGGCGGCGATGACGAGGTTCTCGTCGAGCGGGATGTCCGAGCCGTCGAACATGTGCGACTGGAACGTCGGGTTCTTGCCGGCCTTGACCTGCTCCGCCTCGAGCGCGAGGAGCGGGCGGACCCACGAGTCGAGGTTCGACTTCGTGCAGTGGTCGGTGTGGATCGCGATGTTGACCGAGTAGTTCTTGGCGACCTCGGTCGCATAGGCGGCGAGCGCCAGGGAGCCGCCGACCCGGTCCTTGATCGTGGAGCCGGACGCGTACTCGGCACCGCCGACGGAGACCTGGATGATGCCGTCCGACTCCGCCTCGGCGAAGCCCTGGAGCGCGGCGGTGACGGTCTGCGACGAGGTGATGTTGACGGCGGGGTAGGCGAACCTGCCGGCCTTCGCCCGGTCGATCATCTCGGCGTAGACCTCGGGGGTTGCGATAGGCATCTGCGGTACTCCAATGAGGGGACGTACGGGGACGCAGCGGGCGGCGACATCGCGGCGGGCGCTCGTCGCCCGCATGCATCCACGATTTTCTCACGTCCGCGTCACGGGAGTCATATCTCGGTCTGTGCGTGAGACAACGCCCACTGAGGGTGCTGGAGGGCCGGGACGCCCGCGGTCCGCGCCATCGCGACAGCCAGCGCGATCACGGCCACCAGCACCCAGACGCCCCACTCGCCGGCGGTGAGCCGCACCGGACCGACCCGGACCTGAGAGATGAGCGCCCTCGGTGCGCGGACCTGCAGGCGCGCGCGCTCGAGGTCGGCCGCGAGACGGACCATCGGCGTCGTCCGCATGACGATCTTGGTGCGGGCGTCGCGCTCGATGAGCTGGATGGTGTGCGTTCCGCCATCGTGGTCGGTGATGGTCAGGCCGGTCTCCGTGTGAGCGACGCCCGCGACGTCCGCCCAGGCGAATTCGTGCTGCTTGAGGCCACCTCGCACCGTGATGCCGTCGGCCGTCGCCCGGAGCGAGCGCCCGTCGAGCACGAGCCCGACGCCGTACACGGCGACCATTACCACCGCCGCGACCCACGCGTCGGCCACGCTGCCGTCGGTGTGCAACCCGTACTTGCCCACCGGGTAGTTGGCGAGCACGTACACGGCGAGCCCGACCACGGGGACGAGGAGCAGGCGCAGCGCGACGATCGTCACGCGCGCGCGGCCGGGCGGGTACGCCAACGGCAGCGTGACCTCCTGCTGGGCTTCCGGGGCCCCACGGCTCCGACGACGTCGACCGGTCGTATACTCCGTGACCATGCGTCCTCCTCAGGTGTCAGCCGGCGTGCCGTCCGGCGACGAAGAGTAGCGCTCCCGGTCAGGCGTGCTGCAGCGCCCACGAGTGCATCGCGATCGCGGCGGCCGCGCCCGCGTTGAGCGACCGCGTCGAGCCGTGCTGGGTGATGTGCACGACGGCGGTGCACACGGCCTGCGCCTCGGGCGTCAGTCCCACGGACTCCTGCCCGAAGAGCAGCACGCACCGCTCCGGGAGCGCGTACGTCTCCAGCGGGACCGAGCCCGGCACGTTGTCGACCCCGATCACCGGCAGACCCTGCTCGACAGCCCACGCGGCGAGCGCCGCGGCGTCGGGGTGGTGGTGCACGTGCAGGTAGCGGTCGGTGACCATGGCGCCGCGGCGGTTCCACCGGCGCCGGCCCACGACGTGCACGCCGGCGACGTTGAACGCGTTGGCCGTGCGGACGACCGAGCCGATGTTCAGGTCGTGCGCCCAGTTCTCGATGGCGACGTGCAGCGGGTTCCGTCGCTCGTCGAGGTCGGCGACGATCGCCTCGACCGTCCAGTAGCGGTACCGGTCGACGACGTTGCGCCGGTCCCCGTGGGCCAGCAGCTCGGGGTCGAGGCGCGGGTCGGGCTCGCCGTCGGGCAGCCGCGGCCAGGCGTCGGGGCCGCCGGGCCAGGGCCCGACGCCGACCTCGCGCGTGTCGCTCACCGGTGCGGCTCGAGGTGGCGGCGCGCCTCCCACCAGGTCGCCACGAGCACGAGCGCCGCGCCGAGCAGTGCGAGCAGGACCGGCCCGACGACGTCGCCGGCGGCGGGCGGCGCGAGCAGGCTGTGGTCGTCGTCCTGCCAGGGCCACAGCGCCCGCAGCGAGCCGATCATGAGGCCGGCGAGCACCGCCATCGTGCCCTGGCGCCGGTGCTCGAGCAGCCAGTGGAGGAGCTTGACGAAGGACGCGAGCCCGACGGCCGCACCGAGCGCGAACGTGGTCACGAACCCCAGGTCGCGGTCGTGCAGCGCCTGCTGGACCGGGATGTAGAGACCCACGACGACGAGCACCGTCGAGCCGGAGACGCCGGGCAGCACGAGCGCGTTGATCGCGATCGCCGCGGCGAGGAACACGAACCACATGGGCGGGTCGGCGACCACGGCGGACGGCAGACCCGCCAGGACGAAGGCGACGACCGCGCCGGCGACGAGCAGCAGCGCGTCGCGCGCGCTGAACCGGTGAGGCATCATCCGCAGCGGTATCGAGACCGACACGGCGATCATGCCGAAGAACACCGCGCGCATCGGGACGGGGTGCGACTCGAGCAGCGGGGCGATCGTGTTGAGCGAGACGAGCAGGACCACGGCCATGCCCGCCAGGACCGGGAGCAGGAAGGGCCAGTCGACCTCGCGCAGCGCGCGTGCGCCCGGGCGGACGCCCCGGCGGGTGGCGACGCCTTGGACGAGCTCGCGGCCCGCGTGCACGACCTGGCTGGCCGCGGTCAGCAGGTCGTCGTAGAGCCCGACGACGAGCGCGATCGTGCCGCCCGAGATGCCCGGCACCGACTCGGCAGCGCCGACGAGCCCGCCGCGTACCGCGTTGCCCGGCGCATGGGCCCAGCTCGTCCGCGCGGAAGGGCTCGCGTGCCGGCGCACCGGACCGTGCGGGTGCCCGGGTGCAGGGTCGTGGTGGGGATGCTTGGTCACGCACTGCAGCCTACGGCGCGGCTTCCACCAGCCGCGCGACCCGGATACGGTGGCGGCGTGACCCACCGGAAGATCGAGAGCTGGCTCAGCGACATGGACGGCGTCCTCGTGCACGAGGGCCTCGCCATCCCGGGCGCGCCCGAGTTCGTCAAGGCTCTGCGCGAGGCGGGGCGACCGTTCCTCGTCCTCACGAACAACTCGATCTTCACGCCGCGGGACCTGCGGGCGCGGCTGTCGCGGTCGGGGATCGAGGTGCCGGAGGAGGCGATCTGGACGTCGGCCCTCGCCACCGCCCAGTTCCTGTCCGACCAGATCCCGGGCGGGTCCGCCTACGTGATCGGCGAGGCCGGCCTGACGACCGCGCTCTACGAGGCCGGGTACACGCTCACCGAGACCGACCCCGACTACGTGGTGCTGGGCGAGACGCGCACCTACTCGTTCACGGCCATCACCAAGGCGGTCCGCCTCATCCAGGGCGGTGCCCGGTTCATCGCCACCAACCCGGACACCACGGGCCCTTCGGCCGAAGGCCCGCTGCCCGCGACGGGGTCCGTGGCCGCGATGATCCAGGCCGCGACCGGCCGCTCGCCGTACTACGTGGGCAAGCCGAACCCGATGATGTTCCGCTCGGCCCTCAACCGCATCGACGCACACTCCGAGTCGACGGCGATGGTCGGCGACCGCATGGACACCGACGTCGTCGCCGGCATCGAGGCCGGACTGGAGACGTTCCTCGTCATGACCGGGTCGACGGCGGCCGCCGACGTCGACACGTTCCCGTTCCGGCCGTCGCACGTCGTCGACTCCGTCGCCGACCTGATCGAGCTCGTCTGACGCGCTCAGACCTGCGGCGCAAGCCCCAGGTCGTCGAGGTCGAAGAGGTAGTGGTAGGAGTACCCGCGCTCGGCGATCTTCTCCTTGGCGCCGGTGTCACGGTCCACCAGCGTGGCGACACCCATGATCTGCGCACCCGCGGCCTCGACGGCGTCGATCGCCTGCAGCAGCGACCCGCCCGTCGTCGAGGTGTCCTCGACGACGACGACGCGGCGGCCCGCGATGTCCGGGCCCTCGACCTGCCGCTGCATGCCGTGGGCCTTGGCCGCCTTGCGCACCACGAACGCGTCGAGGTCCTGCCCGCGGGACGCCGCGGCGTGCAGCAGAGCGTCGGCGATCGGGTCTGCGCCGAGCGTGAGCCCGCCCGCGGCGTCGACGTCGGCCGTGCCGAGCCCGACCTCCTCGAGGTGGTCGAGCAGCACGTGCCCGACGAGCGGGGCGGCGCGGTGATGCAGCGTGATCCGGCGCAGGTCGATGTAGTAGTCGGCCTCCTTGCCGGAGGACAGGGTCACCTTGCCGTGCACGACGGCGAGCTCCTTGACGAGCTCGAGCAGCTGCTCGCGGGGGGTCGGAGAGAAGTCAGCGGTCACGGGCCCCAGGGTACGCGGGCCGATCGGCCGACGTTCCCCGGGGCCCGAGGGCGGACGGGTCAGCGGCTGACCTCCTGCGTCGGCGCAGCCGCGCGGACGTCCTCGACGAGCTGCTCGAGCTCGGCGTTGACCCGCCGCTCGCGGTGCTGCAGCCACAGGCCCGCGGCGACGATGACGATGATCGCCGCGTAGGCGAACGCCGCGAACGGGCTCGTGACGAGGTAGGTCAGGTCGCCCTGGCTGATCGCCAGGGAGCGCCGGAGCCGTTCCTCGGCCATGGGCCCGAGGATCATCCCGACCACCATCGGGGCGACGGGATACCCGTAGCGCCGCATGAAGAACCCGATGAGCCCGATGGCGAGCAGCATCAGGACGTCGATCGGCGAGAAGTTCAGGGCGTAGGACCCGAGCGCGCCGAACAGGATGATCCCCGCGTACAGGTAGTGCCGCGGGATCTGCAGCACGCGCACCCACATGCCGACGAGCGGCAGGTTGAGCACGACGAGCATGAGGTTGCCGATGTAGAGGCTGGCCACGAGGGCCCACACGAGCGCCGACTCGGACTGGAGCAGCAGCGGTCCGGGCTGGATGCCGTAGGACTGGAACGCGACGATGATGATCGCCGCGGTGGCAGTGGTCGGCAGGCCCAGGGTGAGCAGCGGGACGAGCACGCCGGACGCGGCAGCGTTGTTCGCGGACTCGGGTCCTGCGACGCCCTCGATGGCGCCGCGCCCGAACTCGTGGCGCCGGCTCCCGGCGAGCCGCCGCTCGGTGGCGTACGAGAGGAACGTGGCGACGTCGGCGCCGCCGGCGGGGATGGTGCCGACCGGGAACCCGATGGCCGTGCCGCGCAGCCAGGGCTTCCACGACCGCCGCCAGTCCGACCGCTTCATCCAGCTGCGCCAGCCCTTCTCGACCGGGATGACGTGGACGGGCCCGTGGCGCAGCCGCGACCCGACGTAGAGCGCCTCGCCCACCGCGAACAGCCCGACGGCGACGACCACGACGTCGATCCCGTCGGCGAGAGCCGGCATGCCGAACGTGAAGCGCTGCTGGCTGGTGAGGGTGTCCGTGCCGACCAGCCCGAGGAACAGGCCGAGCGACAGGGACGCGAGCCCGCGCGACACCGACGACCCGAGGAGGGCGCCGACCGTGATGAACGCGACCACCATGAGGGCGAAGTAGTCGGGCTCGCCCAGCTTCACGGCCCATCGCGCGACGACGGGAGCCACGAACGTCAGGGCGACCGTGGCGATCGACCCCGCGACGAACGAGCCGATCGCGGCGGTCGCGAGCGCCGCGGCCCCGCGTCCGGCGCGGGCCATCTTGTTGCCCTCGATGGCGGTGACGATCGACGACGACTCGCCGGGTGTGTTGAGCAGGATCGACGTCGTCGACCCGCCGTACATGCCGCCGTAGTAGATCCCGGCGAACACGATGATCGCCGCCGTGGGCTCCAGCGAGTACGTCAGCGGGAGCAGCAGCGCGATGGTCATGGCGGGCCCGATGCCCGGCAGCACGCCCACGGCGGTACCGACGAACACGCCGAACAGCGCGTAGAGCAGGTAGACGGGCTGCACCACGGTGGCGAAGCCCTCGAGAAGTGCGGTGAGGTTATCCACGGAAGATCGCCACCCCTTCGAGCAGCGGACCCGGCGGGAGCGACAGCCCGAGGAGACCGCCGAACACGACCTGGATCACGAGGCCGAGCGCGAGCCCGGCGAGGACGGCGCGCCACCACGGCCGCGCGCCCAGCACGACGGACGCACCGCCGAACAGGATCGCCGCGGCGAAGGGCCAGCCGATGACGTTGATGGTGAACACGTGGACGACGAGCACGACGCAGAGCAGCACGATCGTGAGCCAGTCGGTCTTGGCGGTGGGGTCGACGTCCTCCCCGCCCTCCTCGTGCCCGTACTTGCCGCGCAGCACGGCGACGACCAGCACGGCGCCCACGACGGCCGCCATCGCCCCCACGAGGTAGGGGAACGCCCGCGGCCCCATGGTGTTGGTCGAGCCCGGGACGGTGATCCCGCCGGCTTCCACCAGCACGAACACGCCGAGGGCGAGGGTGGCCAGGGCGAGGACGAGCTCGCCCGGCCGCCGGACCTTCGACGCCGGTGGCCCGCCGCGGGCGGCGGTCTCGCCGCCCGCGGGAGTTGCTTCGGAAGCCATGGTCAGACCAGCCCGATGTCCTGCAGGATTCCCTGGATCTCGGTGATGTTCTCGCCGAGGTAGGTGTCGAACTCCTCGCCCGCGAGGAACGCGTCGTCCCAGCCGTTCTCGGTGAGGGTGGCCTGCCAGGACTCCGACTCCGCGAGCGTTGTGACCAGCTCGGTGAGTGCGGCGGCCTGCTCCTCGGTCACGGACCCGGGTGCGACGACGCCGCGCCAGTTGGTCAGCACCACGTCGTAGCCGGACTCGGTGAGGGTGGGCGTGTCCGGCAGGAGGCCGGCACGCTCGCCGCCGGAGACGGCGAGGGCCCGCAGCTCGCCGGCCTTCACCTGCTCCGCGTACTCACCGACACCCGAGATGCCGGCGTCGACGTTGCCACCCAGCAAGGCCGCGAGCGACTCGCCACCGCCGGAGTACGCGATGTAGTTGAGCTTGTCGCCCACCTCGTCGGGGGCGATCCCGGCCGCCTTGAGCAGCATCGCGGCGACGATGTGGTCGGTGCCGCCGGCGGACCCTCCCGTGATCGCTACGTCCTTGCCGTTCTCCTTGACGTCCTCGACCAGGTCGTCGATCGTCTGGTACGGCGAGTCGGCGGGCACCACGATCACCTCCTGCTCCTCGGTGAGGCGGGCGATCGGTGTCGTGTCCTCGAGGCGGGCCTGCGACTGGTTGGTCTCGACGGCGCCCACCATGACCAGACCCATGACCATGAGCGTGTGCGGGTCGGTCGTGTTGGCGAGGTTGGCGAGGCCGACGGTGCCGCCCGCCCCGCCGACGTTGGTGACGGTAGCGGTGCTGAGGAGGCCCTCGGACTGCAGGTCCGCCTGCATCGCGCGGGCCGTCTGGTCCCAGCCGCCGCCGGGGTCGGCAGGGACGATGAGGCTCAGCTCGTCGATTCCGGCGGCCTCACCGCCGCCCTCGCCCGACGGGGCGGCGGAGTCGAGGCTCGAGCAGGCGCCGAGCGTGAGGGCGAGCACCCCGGCCAGCGCCAGTGCGCGGGCGGGTGCGGTGCGGTGTGATCGCATGACTCCTCCTTGAGCGTGGCCCGCTGCGGTGCGGGACGATCGGATTCCCGGAGCCTAGAAAGGACCTGGCGCCCAGGGACCTTGTGGTCGTACTGGACGTTCTGGTCGTAAAGGTCACGACGCATGTTGGATGGACGTGCGTACGTGGCTCCCACTTGTTCCGCGGGACGGGCAATGTCGCTCCGCGTGCAGCTCTTGTCGCTGCAGGT
>VJZX01000037.1:403-27038 GCA_009663185.1 Isoptericola halalbus | reverse complement strand
CGCCCGGGCCGGCCGGCTCCGGCGCGCCGCAGCCCTTCGCTACGCCACGAGCGGGCGCTGCTGTCGAGCGGCGCGCGGCTCGTGGCGGGCATGGACGAGGTGGGCCGCGGCGCGCTGGCCGGGCCCGTGAGCGTCGGGGTGGTCGTCGTCGACGCCGTCACCCGGACGGCACCGGCGGGCCTGACCGACTCCAAGCTGCTGACCGCAGGCGCCCGCGAGCTGCTCGTGCCGCAGGTTCGCCGCTGGGGGGTGGCGTGGGCAGTGGGACACGCCGGGCCGGCCGAGATCGACGCGCACGGCATCGTCGCGGCGCTGCGGATCGCGGGTCGGCGGGCCCTCGCACAGGTGCGCCGCGCGTGCGGCGACGTCGACATCGACGTCGTGCTGCTCGACGGCTCGCACGACTGGCTCTCCCGCCCGCAGGCGGACCTGTTCGAGGCCGTGGCGCACGACCCGGACGCCGAGCCGACCGCCGGCGACCCGGCCGTACGGACGCTCGTCAAGGCCGACCTGCAGTGCTCGTCCGTCGCGGCTGCGAGCGTCCTGGCCAAGGTCGAGCGCGACGGGTTGCTCGCGCGCCTCGCCCGGCAGTACCCGGCGTACGCGTGGGACCAGAACAAGGGCTACTCGGCGCCCGCGCACCTCGACGCGCTGCGGCGCCTCGGGCCGACGCCGCAGCACCGGCGCTCCTGGAACCTGCGCGTGCTCGCGGACGAGGAGGCCGGCGACGGGTCCGCCAGCGGCGCGTCGCCGGGCGGCACGGCCTCGGCGGCCGACGCGTCGTACTCGCCCCCACCCTTGGCCGACCTCGGTGGGATGATGAGCGAGTGAGCGCCGAAGACCTCGAGAACTACGAGACCGAGATGGAGCTCGCGCTCTACCGCGAGTACCGGGACGTGGTGGGCCTGTTCTCGTATGTGGTGGAGACGGAGCGCCGCTTCTACCTCGCGAACCAGGTGGACCTGCAGGTGCGCTCCGCTGCGGGCGAGGTGTACTTCGAGCTGCGCCTCGGCGACGCCTGGGTGTGGGACGTCTACCGCTCGGCACGGTTCGTGAAGTCCGTGCGTGTCGTGACGTTCAAGGACGTCAACGTCGAGGAACTCGCCAAGGCCGAGCTCGCGCTCTGACGCCGCACCGGCGCGATCTCGCTGTCCGATGTCGACGGCACGTCCTGTGGACGACGGCGGCACGCACACCGGGCCCACGAACCGCCGCTTCCTGAGCGCCGACGTCGGGAGGCTGGGCGCGGAGGTGGTTCCGTGCGAGCGAAGGACGCCGTCGGGCGGTACGGGGAGAAGGTGGCGGCCCGCCACCTGGAGCAACGCGGCTGGCAGGTGCTGGACCGCAACTGGCGGGGCACCGGGGGAGAGCTCGACCTCGTCGCGCTCGACGGCGACGTGCTCGTCGCGGTCGAGGTCAAGACGCGTCGCGGCGTCGGCTTCGGCCACCCGGCGGAGGCCGTGACGCCGGTCAAGCTGCGGCGCCTGCGACGGCTCACAGGGGAGTGGCTCGAGGAGCGCGCACGCGCTGCCGGGATCGGGTTCCGCGAGGTGCGTGTGGACGTGGTGGCCGTGACGCTGCCGCGCGCGGGAGCGGCGCGCGTCGAGCACCTGGTGGGGGTGCTCTGATGGGGCTCGGCACCACCGCCGCGGTGGCGCTGACGGGCCTGCAGGGCCACGTCGTGGAGGTGCAGGCGCAGCTCGCCGCCTCCGTGCCCGGGTTCACGCTCGTCGGGCTGCCCGACGTCGCGCTGAGCGAGTCGCGCGACCGCGTGCGCGCGGCGGTGCTCTCGAGCGGGATGTCGTGGCCCAACCGCAAGGTCACGGTCAACCTGTCCCCCGCGTCGCTGCGCAAGTCGGGCAGCGGGTTCGATCTCGGGATCGCGATCGCCGTGCTCGCGGGCGACCGCGTGGTGCCGGCCGACGGTCTCGAGCGAGTAGTGCACGTCGGCGAGCTCGGGCTCGACGGGCGCGTGCAACCCGTGCGCGGCGTGCTTCCTGCCGTCGCCGCGGCGGTCGACGCCGGATACACGCGCGTGGTGGTCGCCGCCGGCGACGCCGAGGAGGCTCGCCTCGTGCCGGGCGCACAGGTGTTCGGCGTGGCGACCCTGGCCGAGGCCGTCCTGCTGCACGGCGGCCGGGTCGACCTGCCCGACGTCGAGCCCGTGCTCCCGTCGCGCACGGCCGTCCGCCGCCGGCCGGCCGGGGACCTGGCCGACGTGGTCGGGCAGACCGAGGCGCGTCTCGCGCTCGAGGTCGCGGCCGCCGGGGGCCACCACCTGCTGCTCGCCGGTCCGCCCGGTGCGGGCAAGACGATGCTGGCCTCGCGGATGCCGGGCGTCCTGCCCGACCTGACCGAGGCGGAGGCGCTCGAGGTGACGGCCGTGCACTCGGTGGCCGGCACGTTCGACCCGGGCGAGGGGCTCATGACGCGGCCGCCCTTCGAGGACCCGCACCACACGGCCACGCCCGCGGCGGTCGTCGGGGGCGGGTCGGGCGTGCCGCGCCCGGGAGCCGTGTCGCGGGCGCACCGCGGCGTGCTGTTCCTCGACGAGGCACCCGAGTTCCGGCCCTCGGTGCTCGAGACGCTGCGCCAGCCGCTCGAGCAGGGCGAGCTGGTCATCCACCGGACCGGCGGGGCGGCCCGCTACCCGGCGCGGTTCCAGCTCGTCCTCGCGGCGAACCCGTGCCCGTGCGGCAAGGCCGGCGACAAGGGGATGGACTGTACCTGCACGCCGCTGGCCCGGCGCCGGTACCTCGGCCGGCTCTCCGGCCCGCTGCTCGACCGGGTCGACCTGCAGGTGCATGTTCGTGCCGTGACCCGGGCCGATCGCGTGCTGCTCGAGCGCGGCGAGCAGACCTCGACTGTGGCGGCCCGGGTCGCCGCTGCCCGCGAGGCGTGCCGGCAGCGCCTCGCCGGAACGCCCTGGACCACCAATGCCGAGGTGCCAGGTCCGTGGCTGCGGGAGCGGCTGCGCCCTGAGCGGGCCGTGCTGGGCCGGGTCGAGAAGGCGATCGACCAGGGCAGGCTGAGCCTGCGTGGTGCCGACCGCGTGCTCCGGGTCGCGTCCACGCTGGCCGACCTCGCCGGCCGCGGGGTGCCAACACGCCAGCAGGTCGACGAGGCGATCACGATGCGGACGGGAGGTGCGGCATGACCGGGGCACCCCTCGAGCTGTTCGACGCCGGCACTCCGGCCCGTCCCGCGGTGAGCCTGGCCTTCGACGCCGACGACCCGGTCCTGGCCGCCGCGGCCTGGTCGCGGCTCGCGGAGCCCGCGGACGTCGTGGCGGGTGCGCTCGTCGCGCACCTCGGAGCCGGGCCCGCGCTCGCCTGGCTCGTCGATGCGGCCCGCGACCCGGGGCGGGCGCTACAGGGGACCGTGCTCAGGGTGTCCGTTCCCGACGGCGCGGGCGGGGCGACGTCGCGGCGCGGCGCGACCGAGCGACTCGCGGCCGCCGTCGCCCGGTGGGTCCCACGCCTGGAGAACCTCGACCCACGGCGCGAGCTGCACGTCCTGGACCGGCACGGCGGCGTCCTGCTCACGCCCGACGACGCCCGCTGGCCCGGCGGGCTGGGCGACCTCGGGCCGGCGGCGCCGTTCGCCCTCTGGGTCCGGGGACGCGACGACCTGGCGGGCATGGCGGCACGCTCGGTCGCCGTCGTCGGCGCACGCGCCACGACGTCGTACGGCGAGCACGTCGCGGCGCGGATGGCGTCGGGGCTCGTCGACCGGGGATTCGCCGTCGTCTCGGGCGGGGCGTACGGGATCGACGCCGCCGCGCACCGCGGGGCGGTCGCGGCCGGGGGGCCGACGGTCGCGCTGCTCGCCGGCGGCGTGGACCGGTTCTACCCTCAGGGGAACCACGACCTGTTGCGGCGTGTCGCCGAGGACGGCGGCGCGGTCGTGAGCGAGGTGCCGCCCGGCTCGGCGCCGTTCCGGCAGCGGTTCCTCGCTCGCAACCGGCTCATCGCCGCGATGTCGCGCGCGACCGTGGTGGTCGAGGCGGCGTGGCGTTCGGGCGCGCTGTCGACCGCGCGGCGGGCGGCCGAGCTGTTGCGGCCGGTCGGTGCCGTGCCCGGGCCGGTCACCTCCATGGCCTCGGGCGGGTGCCACCTGCTCCTGCGCGACGGACTGGCCACGTGCGTCACCGACGCGGGCGAGGTCGCCGAGCTCGCCGGAGACCTGGGCGCCGACGCCGCGCCCGAGCCCGTGAGCGCCCACCGGCCCGTCGACGGCCTCGACGAGGTCGGACGCCGGCTGTGGGACGCTCTGCCGCTGCGCTCGCCGGCGTCGGTCGAAGCCGTGGCCCGCACGGCCGGGCTCGGGCCGCGCGAGGCGCTCGCGGGCCTCGGGGGGCTGGCACTGGAGGGGCTCGCGGTGCAGCGCGACGGCGGCTGGAGCCGCGGTGGTTGTTGACCGGGGCACAGGTGGCCACGCCGGGCCGCCTCACCGGCTCCGGAGCCGCCGCCCGGCACACTGACCTCGATGGACGTCCAGACGCGCGCCGTGATGGACCCGGACCTGCCGCCGCTGCCGGGACCCCTGGCGCTGGCCCTCGACGGCTTCCTCGCGCACCTGGCACACCAGCGTGGCCTGTCGGCCCACACCCGCCGCGCGTACCGCGCCGACGTCGCGGCATTGCTGCGGTATGCGGCGCGGCACGGCGCGGCGGACCTGGAGAAGCTCGACATCGCGCTGCTGCGCGGATGGCTCGCAGCACAGGCCGAACGTGGGCTCGCCCGCGCGACGCTCGCACGGCGGGGTGCAGCGGCGCGGGCGTTCCTGCGCTGGGCCTACCGCACGGGCCTGGTCGCGACAGACCCTTCTGCGCGGCTCGCGAGCCCCAAGGTCCCGCGCACCCTGCCGACCGTCCTGTCTCCGGAGGCGGCCGCGCGGCTGCTCGACCTCGCGCGCGACGATGCCGGCGCGGCCGAGCCCGACGACCGTCCGGCCGCGCTGCGCGCGTGGGCCGCCGCCGAGCTCCTGTACGGCTCCGGCATCCGCGTGGGCGAGCTCGTCGCCGTGGACGTGGGCGACGTCGACCCCTCGGAGCGCCTCGTGCGCGTGCTCGGCAAGGGCGGCAAGGAGCGCGTCGTCCCGTTCGGCGTGCCGGCCGCCCGGGCCGTCACGCTCTGGCTCGACGAGGGCCGGCCCGCGCTCGCCCGCGCCGCGACCGGACCTGCTCTGCTCGTCGGCGACCGCGGCGGGCGCTGGGGCCAGCGTCAGGTGCGCGAGTCCGTGCACCGGCTCGCGGCCCGCGCGGGCGTCGACGACGTCGCGCCCCACGCGCTGCGGCACTCGGCGGCAACCCATCTGCTCGCCGGCGGGTCCGACCTGCGTTCGGTCCAGGAGGTGCTCGGGCACGCCGACCTGGCCACCACGCAGCGCTATACGCACGTCGACGCGGAGCGGCTCCGCCGGGTCTATGCGCAGGCGTTCCCGCGCGCCTGAGCACGAGTCAGGACAGCGGCAGCAGGACGATGGGGTCGGCGAGGCCCAGCAGCACCATCGGGTCGAGGTAGGCATCGCCGCGGCGCACGCCCCAGTGCAGGCAGTCGCCGGGGGCGCAGTGGCTCGGGTTGTCCGCGGTGCCTGGCGGGATGCTCAGCGTGCCCACGACCGCACCTGCCGGCAACGCCGTCCCACGGGCCACGGCCGCCTCGACGGGCTCCAGGGTGGAACGGAGCCCGCTGCCGTGCGCGAGGACGAGGAGCGGCTTGCCGCCGACCGAGCCCGCGAACGTCACGACGCCCGCGGCGGGCGCGGCCACGGGCTCGCCCCGGTTCGCCGCGAGGTCGACCCCGCGGTGGCCGGGCAGCCAGTCCTGCGGCGGCGGGTCGAACGGGTGCACGACGTCGCCCGGAACCGGGCGCACCCAGCCTTCGCGCGGGACGGTGTCTGCGCCGACGTGCGGGCCGGTGGGGGCGAGCGCCGCCACGGGTGCCGCCGGAACGGCCAGGACGAGCAGGACGAGCAGTGCCGCGCGGAGGCGGCCGGTCCGGGTGCGTCGAGCCATGCCGACAGCCTCGTGCCCGCCGGAGTCACTGTCGTCGGGCGGCCGCGGCCCTGTGGACGACGACGTGCGGGCCATGGTTGGGGGCGGCTCCAGCGCGCCGGACACCAACGGCCGAGGTCGGCGCCGCGGTCGGGTAGACTTGCCGCTGCGATCGGCGCGCGTGCGCCCGCTCCTCCCTCCTGCCAGCCGGCTCCGGCGTGCCGGACGGGATGGCGGGTGCGCACCTCCGGTCGACATCGCGCGTCACGAACGCGCCGGTGGTCCCGCAAGGCCACCGGGCGCGGCCGCGTCGGCAGCGGTCCGCAGGCCTCCCAGGGCAGGCGGTGCCGGCCCGGCGTGACGCCAGGGGTGCCGGGTCCGATGCCCGTCACCGACAACCGAGTACCGCGACCGGCCCGCACGCGACCGGTCGCCTGACGCGCGTGCGCACCGGGAGGATCCCGGGCCGCGCGGCGAAAGGACGTGTCATGGCCGTCGTGACCATGCGTCAGCTCCTCGAGAGCGGTGTCCACTTCGGGCACCAGACCCGCCGTTGGAACCCGAAGATGAAGCGGTTCATCTTCACCGAGCGCAACGGCATCTACATCGTCGACCTCCAGCAGTCGCTGTCCTACATCGACCGCGCCTACGAGTTCGTCAGCCAGACCGTTGCCCACGGCGGCAGCATCCTCTTCGTCGGCACCAAGAAGCAGGCGCAGGAGCCCGTGGCCGAGCAGGCCGCCCGCGTCGGCATGCCGTACGTCAACCACCGCTGGCTCGGTGGCATGCTCACCAACTTCACCACCGTGCACAAGCGCCTCCAGCGCCTCAAGGAGCTCGAGGAGATCGACTTCGACGACGTCGCCGGGTCGGGCCTGACGAAGAAGGAGCTCCTCGTCCTGCGCCGCGAGAAGGACAAGCTCGCGCGCACCCTGGGCGGCATCCGTGACATGGCCAAGACGCCGTCGGCGATCTGGGTCGTGGACACCAACAAGGAGCACCTCGCCGTCGACGAGGCCCGCAAGCTGGGCATCCCGGTCGTCGCGATCCTCGACACCAACTGCGACCCCGACCTGGTCGACTACGCCATCCCGGGCAACGACGACGCGATCCGCTCCGTCACGCTGCTCACCCGCGTGATCGCCGACGCGGCCGCCGAGGGCCTGCTGCAGCGCCACTCCGGCAAGAAGGGTGACGCAGCCGAACCCGAGACCGAGCCGCTGGCCGAGTGGGAGCGCGAGCTTCTCGCCGGGGCCGAGGCGCAGGCCGAGGCCGAGGCCGCGACGGACGCGACCGAGGCCGCGACGGACGCGACCGAGGCCGCCGAGGCCGCTGACGAGGAGGCCGTCGCGCCGGGTGCGGACGCCGCCCCCGCGGTCGACGCCGCCGCCGAGGCCGCCGAGAAGTCCGAGTGAGGTCCCGCGGGCCGGCCGCGCGGCGGCCGGCCCGCGGCCTCGCGGCACCACTTCCTCCCGCCCGCGCCGCCGCGCCCGGTGGGAACCGAACCAGCACGGAGGACATCCCCCATGGCGAACTACACCGCCGCTGACATCAAGGCGCTGCGCGAGCGCACCGGCGCCGGCATGCTCGACGTCAAGAAGGCGCTCGACGAGGCCGGCGGCAACGCCGAGCAGGCCGTCGAGATCATCCGCAAGAAGGGCCTCGCCCGCGCGGCCAAGCGCGAGGGCAATGCCACCTCCGAGGGCCTGGTCGCCGTCAAGGTCGCCGACGGCGGGACCGGTCAGGTCGCCACGATGATCGAGGTCAACTCCGAGACCGACTTCGTCGCGAAGAACTCGACGTTCATCGCCCTGGCCGACAACGTCCTCGAGGCCGTCGCCGCCGCCGGTGCCGCCGACCTCGACGCCGCCCTGGCCGCTCCGGCGGGCGAGGGCACCGTCGCGGACCTCATCGCCGCCCAGGGCGCCACGATGGGCGAGAAGATCGTCCTGCGCCGCGTCGCACGCGTCGAGGGCCCCAAGGTCACCACCTACCTGCACAAGACGGCCAAGGACCTGCCGCCGTCGATCGGCGTCCTCGTCGTCACCGACGAGGCCGCGGAGCCCGTCGCCAAGGATGTCGCGCAGCACGTCGCGGCCATGGCGCCGAAGTACCTCACCCGCGAGGACGTTCCTGCGGAGGTCGTCGAGAAGGAGCGCGAGATCGCCCGCGAGGTCTCGATCGGCGAGGGCAAGCCGGAGGCCGCGCTGCCGAAGATCGTCGAGGGCCGCCTGAACGGCTTCTTCAAGGAGGTCGTGCTGGTGGACCAGCCGCTGGCCAAGGACCCGAAGACGACGGTCGCCAAGCACGTCGCGGCGACCGGCGGCGAGCTCGAGGGCTTCGTCCGCTTCCGCGTCGGCAACTGACGCACCATCGCGGCCCGGCCGCACCCTCGGGTGCGGCCGGGCCGTGGCATACCCGCCGTCGTCGCACGGCGGAACGCCGCATCCGGTGCCAGGATGCGCGGGGAACCAGACCGACCGGGCAGCACGATCCGCCCGGGACAGCTCAGAGACGGACGGTGGCGCACGTGACCCAGACCCACGAGACCCAGCCTGCGACGTCGGGCACGCCCCCGCGGACCCCCGGCACGCGCAGGGTCCTGCTCAAGCTGTCGGGAGAGACGTTCGGCGGCGGCAGTGTGGGCCTCGAGACCGACGTCGTGCGTCGCGTCGCCCACGAGATCGGGTCCGCCGTCCGTCAGGGCGTGCAGGTCGCGATCGTCGTCGGCGGCGGTAACTTCTTCCGCGGCGCCGAGCTGTCGCGCGCCGGCCTCGACCGTGCCCGCGCCGACTACATGGGCATGCTCGGCACGGTCATGAACTGCCTCGCGCTGCAGGACTTCCTCGAGCAGGACGGCACCAAGACTCGGGTCCAGACGGCGATCACGATGGGCCAGGTCGCCGAGCCGTACATCCCGCTGCGTGCCATCCGCCACCTCGAGAAGGGGCGCGTCGTGATCTTCGGCGCCGGTGCGGGCATGCCGTACTTCTCGACCGACACCGTCTCGGTCCAGCGCGCGCTCGAGACCCACTGCGACGAGGTCGTCATGGGCAAGAACGGGGTCGACGGCGTCTACAGCGCCGACCCGCGCACGGACCCGGACGCCGTGAGGCTGGACCACCTCACGTACACGGACGCCCTCGTGCGCGGCCTCAACGTCATGGACGCCACGGCCCTGTCGCTGTGCCGCGACAACGACGTGCGCATGCGCGTCTTCGGCCTCGAGGAGCCGGGTAACGTGACGCGCGCCCTGCTGGGCGAAAAGATTGGCACACTGGTCACGACCGACTGACACGTCAGGACCGGCCGACGCGGCCACCGCCGGCGCACACCGACCAGACCGACGAACGACGACAAGGAGCACCGGGTGATCGACGACACCCTCCTCGAGGCCGAGGAGAAGATGGACAGGGCGATCGAGGTCGCCAAGGAGGAGTTCGCGAGCATCCGCACGGGCCGGGCGAGCTCGGGCATGTTCTCGAAGATCACCGTCGACTACTACGGCGCTCCCACGCCGCTGCAGCAGCTTGCGTCGTTCAACATCCCCGACGCACGCACGGTGCTCATCTCCCCGTTCGACAAGAGCTCGATGGCGGCGATCGAGAAGGCGCTCCGCGACTCCGACCTGGGCGTGAACCCGTCGAACGACGGCCACGCGATCCGCGTGATCATGCCCTCGCTGACCGAGGAGCGCCGTCGCGACTACGTCAAGATGGCCAAGTCCAAGGCGGAGGAAGGGCGCGTGTCCGTGCGCAACGTCCGCCGCAAGGCGAAGGAGGAGCTCGACCGCATCGTCAAGGAGGGCGAGGCGGGCGAGGACGAGGTGACCCGGGCCGAGAAGGAGCTCGAGGCGCTCACCAAGCGGCACGTCGAGACGATCGACCACCTTCTCGCTGGCAAGGAGAGCGAGCTGCTCGAGGTCTGATGGCCGACCACCATCCCCTCGAACCGGCCGGGACCGGCGGGCCCGTCGACGTCCCGGCCGGCCGGTCGTCCCGGGCCGGGCGCAACCTGCCCGCGGCCGTCGCCGTCGGCATCGGCCTCCTGGTCGTGCTCGCCGCGTCGCTCTGGTTCCGGCCCGAGCCGTTCGTCGCGCTCGTGGTCGTCGTCGTGGGCGCGGCCCTGTGGGAGCTGCGGCAGGCGTTCGCGCGCCGCGCGATCCGGCTCCCGCTGCTGCCGCTCGTCGTCGGGTCCGCGGGCATGCAGGTCTCGGCCTGGACCGCAGGCCCCGAGGCGCTGCTGGTGGCGTACTTCCTGACCGTCGGCGCGGTCGTCGTGTGGCGCGTCCTTGAGGGCTCGGGACCCGAGGCGCTGCGCGACGCCGCCGCGTCGGTCTTCGCGGTGACGTACGTCCCGCTGCTGGCCGGGTTCGTCGTCCTGCTGCTCGACCAGCCCGACGGCGAGCTGCGGGTCGTGCTGTTCGTGCTGCTCGCGGTCGCGAACGACACGGGCGGGTACGTCGCCGGCGTGCTGCTCGGGCGGCACCCGCTCGCGCGGACGGTGAGCCCGAAGAAGAGCTGGGAGGGCCTCGGCGGCTCGGTCGTCCTGGCGGTCCTGGTGGGCGTGGTCGGTGCGGTCTACCTGCTCGGCCTGAGCCCGCTGCTGGGCGTCGCGCTCGGCGTCCTGACGGCCGTGACGGCCACGGTCGGCGACCTCGCGGAGTCGCTCATCAAGCGGGACCTAGAATTGAAGGACATGGGTTCGCTGCTCCCGGGTCACGGGGGCGTGCTGGACCGCATCGACTCGCTGCTCGTCACCGCCCCGTTCGTCTACCTCGTGCTGTCGGTGGCCGCCTAAGGAACTCACATGCCTTCTCGCTCCGCGCCCGCCGCGTCCGGCCCCGTCCCCACGGGCCTCGGCGTGCCCGTCGTCCGCCCGTCGGACGAGACCGCGCCGATCCCGCTGCAGATGGCGCCGCGCCGCCGCGGCAAGCCGCCGAGGCACTTCGCCGACCTCACGCCCGACGAGCGGGTCGAGTCGGTCGTCGCGATGGGGGAGAAGCCGTTCCGGGCCAAGCAGCTCGCGACGCACTACTTCACGCACTTCACGTCCGACCCCGCGCAGATGACGGACCTGCCGAAGGCGACGCGCGACGAGCTCGCGGGCACGCTCTTCCCGCCGCTCATCCGCCCGACCCGGCGTCTCGAGGCCGACGGCGGCACGACGGTCAAGACGCTGTGGCACCTGTTCGACGACGCCAAGGTCGAGTCGGTGCTGATGCGCTACCCGCAGCGGACCACGCTGTGCGTGTCGTCGCAGGCCGGCTGTGGCATGGCATGCCCCTTCTGCGCCACGGGCCAGCTCGGCCTGACGCGGAACCTGTCGACCGCCGAGATCCTCGAGCAGGTGCGCGCCGCGTTCCGCTCGCTCGCCGACGGTGAGATCCCCGGCGGCCCGGCCCGGCTCAACAACCTCGTCTTCATGGGCATGGGCGAGCCGCTGGCCAACTACAAGGCCGTCATCGAGACCGTGCGCACGCTCGTCGCGCCCCAGCCCGAAGGTCTGGGCATGTCCGCCCGCAACGTCACGGTCTCGACCGTGGGCCTGGTGCCCGCGATGCGCAGGCTCGCCGACGAAGGCATCCCCGTGACGCTCGCCCTCAGCCTGCACGCGCCCGACGACGACCTGCGCAGCGAGCTCGTGCCGATCAACACCCGGTGGAGCGTCGACGAGGCGCTCGACGCCGCCCGGCACTACTTCGAGGTCACCGGCCGCCGCGTGTCCATCGAGTACGCGCTCATCAAGGACATGAACGACCACGCGTGGCGCGCTGACCTGCTGGGCGACAAGCTCAACGCCCGGGGCCGGGGATGGGTCCACGTCAACCCGATCCCGCTCAACCCCACCCCCGGCTCGATCTGGACCGCGAGCGAGCGTTCCGTCGAGAACGAGTTCGTGGCACGATTGCGCGGTCACGGCATCCCCACCACGATCCGTGACACCCGCGGGAGCGACATCGACGGAGCCTGCGGGCAGCTGGCCGCCGAGGAGGACGACGAGTGAGCTCCCTGTTCAGCAGCGTGTCGGCGCTGCGCACCGGGTACGACAAGGACGAGGTCGACGAGTTCTTCGACCACGCGCGGCAGGCGTACGAGGGCCGCACGGCCGAGCAACTGACGAGCGCCGACATCCAGGCCTCGACCTTCGACCTGGTACGCGGCGGCTACAACACGCACGAGGTCGACGCGGCGCTCGACCGGCTCGAGGCGGCGTTCATCGCCCGCCAGCGGGCCGAGTACGTCGGCGCGCACGGCCAGGAGGCCTGGATGCACGCGCTTGCCGAGCGCGCGCGGACGCTCTACGGGCGACTGGGTCGTCCCGACGGGCAGAAATTCGCCCCGGCCGACCGTGGCCAGCCTGCGTACGACAAGGACGACGTCGACGCGCTGTGCGACCGGCTCACGGCGTACTTCGACCGGCAGGAGCCGCTGACGGCCGCCGAGGTCCGCTCGGCGACGTTCGGCCGCGCCAAGGGTCCCGACGGCTACGCCGAGGCCCCGGTGGACGCGTTCTTCGCGCGCGCGATCGAGGTGCTGCTCGGCGTCGAGTGACGCCCAGGCCGAGGCGAGCGTGACCGAGGTGAGCCTGGCTAGGTGAGCACGGCCGGCGCTGGCCGGCCGGCCTCGGACAGCAGCGCCGCGTGCTCGGTGCGCGACAGCACGTCGCGGATCGTGTTGCGGCTGCGCGTGAGGCACGCGATGCGGTCCTCGATCCCGCCCAGCTCGTTGGCGAGCAGCTCGGCGACCTGCCGCGGGCACGTCGGCATCGCCTGCGCCGCGGCGTCCTCCATGTCGAGAAGGACCTTGACCAGGCGTGTCGGCAGCCCGGCCTGCACCAGGCCCGCGACGCGCCGCACGCGCTCGACGTGCTCGTCGCCGTAGTCGCGGTACCCGTTCGCGGACCGTGGGGCGGACAGCAGCCCCTGCTGCTCGTAGTAGCGCACGAGGCGCGGTGCCACGCGCGTGCGCTCCGCCAGCTCACCGATCTTCACGGTCGTCTCCCGGTGGTCTCGTGACGGACGTTCGTCACAGGCCTTGACATTGACATCAGTGTCAAACTCTAGCATCGCTGACATGGAGACGACACCCGCCCTCACCCGCACCGACGGCCGCCCCGCGGCCGATCCCGCCGCCCTGCCGTGGCCGTCGCTGCTCGTCCTCGGCGCGGCGACGTTCGTCACGGTCACCGCCGAGATGCTCCCGACCGCCGTGCTGCCCCAGCTGAGCGCCGGGCTCGGCGTGCCCGAGTCCCGAACCGGCCTGCTCGTCTCGGTCTGGGCCGCCGTCGTGGTCGTCGCGAGCTTCCCGCTCGTGCGCCTGACCTCCGGCCGGGACCGCCGCCACGTCATCGCCGCCGCTCTCGCCGTCATCGCCGCCTCGGGCCTCGCGACCGCGCTCGCCCCGACGTACGAGGTCGCCCTGGCGGCTCGCGTCGTCGGCGCCGCCGCGGTCGGTCTGCTGTGGGCGTCGGCGAACGCGCACACCGCCGAGCTCGTGCCCGACGCGCTGCTCGGGCGCGCGGTCGCGGTCGTCCTCGGCGGGGCGACGCTCGGCATGGTGCTCGGAACGCCGCTCGCGAGCCTCGTCGCCCGCGTCGCGGACTGGCGGGTCGCGTTCGGTGCGCTCGCCGGGCTCGCGCTCGTGGCGGCGCTCGCGGTCCGCGTCGTGGTCGCGCCGGCGGGTGCGCACGGCACGGTGCCCGACGACGGTCCTCACCCCGGCGGAACGAGCCCGGAGCGCCCCCGCCCGGCGTCGGGGCCGGGGCCGATGCTCGCCGTGACCGCCCTGGTCGCGGTGCTGCTCGTCGGCCACTACGGCGCCTACACCTACGTGACGCGGCTCGTCGAGGATCCGGCGCAGGCCGTGCCCGGAGGCGTGAGCGGGCTCCTGCTGCTCTTCGGCGTGGCCTCGGCCGTGGGCGTCGCGCTCGCCGGTCGCTTCGGTGCCCGCACGCGCGCGGCGCTGGTCGTGGCGACCGTGGGCACGGCGCTCTCCGTCGCCGGGCTGGCGATCGCCGACGTCCACGCCGGACTCGGCGTCGCCGTCGTGGCGCTGTGGGGGGTGGCCTCCGGCGCCGTTCCGCCGCTCGCGCAGACCCTGATCCTGCGGCTCGGCGGTCCGGAGCGGCGCGCGACGGCTGGCGCGCTGATCCCCGTGCTGTTCAACGGCGGCATCGCCATCGGGGCGGCGCTCGCCTCCGCCATGGTCGCCGCGGCGGGGGTCGGTGCGCTGCCGCTGCCCGCGGCCGCGCTCGTCGCGGCGACGGCGGTGGGTATCGCCGTCACGCGGCGGAGGCGGCCTCAGCAGGGCGGCGCGATCGGGTTCCCCGTGTCCGTGCGCAAGTAGGCGTCGGACACGTAGTGGCCCGGGCCGATGCGGTTCCACAGGTTCGTCGTGCCGAGGTGCCCGGTGACCCACTGGCCGCGGACCGTGCACTCGACGACGACCTTCGACCGGTCCCCGGCGAGCCCGACGGCCGACGCGGCGGTGGTCGGCGCGGAGCGGACGTTGAGCGGGCCGCCCCCCGTGCGGACGACACCGGTGGGTCCCCGGACGGTCCACAGGTACGTCACCTCGACCCAGGCGTTCTTGCTCAGCCCGAGCCCGTCCCAGAACGTGCCGTCGGCGAGGTCGATTCCGGCCGGGTTGGCCACCGCACGCCCGAACTGGTCCTTCCCACCGTGATAGCCGTTGCGGTGGGCGGCCTGCGCCTGCGGGACCCCGCGGGGAAGATCCTTCCAGCGATGTCGGTCCGCGCTCCAGTAGTCGTCGGTGGTGTTCCACGGCCCGACGTCCCACACTGGCGCGTACGCGCACCGGCCTGTCGCCGGTGCGCACNTGTCGGTCCGCGCTCCAGTAGTCGTCGGTGGTGTTCCACGGCCCGACGTCCCACACTGGCGCGTACGCGCACCGGCCTGTCGCCGGTGCGCACACGCGCACGGAGTAGGTGCCCGAGCCGCGGGCCGAGAGCGCGCGCCACGACGGCAGCGCGACGAAGTGGTCTCGTTTGGTGACGGTGTGCCCGTTGGCCGTGGTCTTGCCCACGAGGCCCTCCCGGGTCGCGAACACCCGGTCTTCGTCCCCCTCGTGGGCGAGGGCGGGGGCCGCACCGGTCCCGCAGGCGAGGGCTGCAGCGCTCGCGAGGATGGCCAGGAGGCGGAGCGCGTCCTTGTGTCGTCCTTGAGTGTGCATGACGCGAACGTAGTTCGAACTGATGTCATTCGCCCGGGCAACGGTCCGGGCCGAACGGAGACCACGAACCCGAGAGACGAAGCGGGCCGGCCGAGGTCGTGGCTGCCGACCTGGGATGATGTGCGCATGTCGTCGCAGGCTCCCCGCACCGTCACGCTTCTCGGCTCCACGGGGTCGATCGGCACCCAGGCGATCGACGTCGTGACCTCCCACCCCGGCCGGTTCACCGTCGAGGCGATCAGCGCCGGCGGGTCCGACGTCGAGCTGCTCGCCGAGCAGGCCGCGACGCTGGGCGTCACCGCCGTCGGCATCGGCGACGCGAGCCGCGCCGACGCGCTGCGCGACGCGCTCGTCGTCCGGCTCGGTCCGGCCGCATCCCGGATCGAGCTGGTGGCGGGGCCGGGAGCCGCGGCCGAGCTCGCCGCCCGGGGCTCCGACGTCGTCCTCAACGGCATCACGGGCTCGGTCGGGCTGCGGCCCACGCTCGCGGCGCTCGCGGGGGGCTCGACGCTCGCGCTCGCCAACAAGGAGTCGCTCGTCGTGGGCGGACCGCTCGTCACCGCGTCGGCGCGACCGGGACAGATCGTGCCCGTCGACTCTGAGCACTCGGCGATCGCACAGGCGTTGCGTACCGGCGCACATGCCGAGGTGCGGCGCATCGTCCTGACCGCCTCGGGCGGCCCGTTCCGCGGTCGCACTCGCGACGAGATCAAGGCCGTCACGGCCGACCAGGCGCTCGCGCACCCGACGTGGGCCATGGGACCCGTCGTGACCGTCAACTCGGCCTCGCTCATGAACAAGGGCCTCGAGCTCATCGAGGCGCACCTGCTCTTCGACGTCGCGGTCGACGACATCACCGTCGTCGTGCACCCGCAGTCGGTGGTGCACTCGATGGTCGAGTTCTGTGACGGGTCGACGATCGCGCAGGCCTCGCCGCCCGACATGCGGCTGCCCATCGCGCTCGGCATGTCATGGCCCGACCGGCTCGACGTCGTCTCCCCGCCGTGCGACTGGTCGCAGGCCGCGTCATGGACGTTCGAGCCGCTCGACGAGACCACCTTCCCGGCCGTCGGGCTCGCGCGCGCGGTCGCCGCGGCGTCGGCCACGCACCCCGCGGTGTTCAACGCGGCCAACGAGCAGGGTGTCGCGGCGTTCCTGAGCGGGCGGATCGGCTTCCTCGACATCGTCGGCACCGTCGAGCGCGTCCTTGCGGAGCACGACGGCGTCGCGCACGGCGCCGTGACCCTCGACGCCGTCGAGGGCGCCGAGGCGTGGGCGCGCGCCCGGGCGGACGAGCTGCTCACGCGGAGCTGACCCGCGGCGGGAGTCCGCGCCGCCTGGATCGTCGCCTAGGCTCGGGTCGTGGACGTACTCTCCGTCGTCGTCGGCATCGCCGTCGTCCTGGTCGGCATCCTTGCCTCGATCGCACTGCACGAGGTGGGGCACATGGTGCCCGCCAAGCGCTTCGGCGTGCGGGTGAGCCAGTACATGGTCGGCTTCGGCCCCACGCTCTGGTCGCGCACCAAGGGCGAGACCGAGTACGGGATCAAGGCGATCCCGCTCGGCGGGTACGTGCGCCTCGTGGGCATGATGCCGCCGGCGCCGGCCGGCACGCGTCCCGAGGGCGGCTTCTTCGGGCAGGTCGTCGCGGACGCGCGCGCCGCGTCGGTGAGCGAGATCCGGCCGGGCGAGGAGCACCGCGCGTTCTACCACCTGTCCGCGCCCAAGAAGCTCGTCGTCATGCTCGGCGGACCGGTGATGAACCTGCTCATCGCGGTCGTCCTGGCGTTCGTCGTTCTCGTGGGGATCGGCGTGTCCGCCCCCACGACGACGGTCGGTGCCGTGACCGAGTGCACCCCGACGTCGGTCACCGCCCAGGGCGAGCCCGTGTGCGGGGTCGACGCCGCGCCGTCGCCGGCGCTCGCGGCCGGGCTGCAGCCGGGCGACCAGATCGTCGAGTTCGACGGTGAGCGGATCACGTCGTGGGAGCAGCTCGTGGCGCTCATCGAGCCGACGGCGGGCGAGCAGGTGCCGGTCGTCGTCGAGCGGGACGGGCAGGAGGTCGCGCTGGCCGTGACGACGGTGCAGCGCCAGCGACCCGAGCTCGACGCCAGCGGCGCCGTCGTGACCGATGCCGACGGCGACCCGGTGACCGAGACGACCGGGTTCCTCGGCGTGACGCCGACGTCCGAGTACGAGCCACTGCCGCTGTCCGCCGTGCCGGAGGCGGTCTGGCTCCAGGTCTCCGGAACGGCGTACATCATCGCGACGCTGCCCGTGCGCATCGCCGACACGGCCGTGCAGGCGTTCACCGACGAGCCGCGCTCGCGGGACTCGGTCATGTCCGTCGTCGGCGTGGGCCGGATCGCGGTCGACGTGATCGCGGCCGACGCGCCCGTCGTCGCGACGCTGCAGTTCCTGCTGAGCCTGCTCGCGGCGCTGAACGTCGCGCTGTTCGTGTTCAACCTCATCCCGCTGCTGCCGCTCGACGGCGGGCACGTCGTCAACGCGCTGTACGAGGGCGCCAAGCGGACCGTCGCTCGCGTGCGCGGGTCGCCCAGGCCGGCGCCCGCCGACGTCGCGCGCATGATGCCGGTGGCGTATGTCGTGTTCGTCGTCCTGCTCGGCACGGGCGTGCTGCTCATGCTCGCCGACATCATCGACCCGGTGCAGCTCGTCTGAACGTGAAGAGGTCAGCGCGCGACGGCGGTGATTCGGTGACGTCCGTCGTCCGACGTGCGAACCACCCACCTGGACGCGGGATACTGGCACGGTGACTGCAGTGAACCTCGGCATGCCCGTCCTGGGCGGTAACGGTCCCGCGCCGACGCTGTCCCCGCGCCGCGCATCCCGCAAGATCAAGGTGGGCACGGTGGAGGTCGGCGGCGACGCGCCCATCAGCGTCCAGTCCATGACCACGACGCCGACCACGGACATCAACGCCACGCTCCAGCAGATCGCCGAGCTGACCGCGGCGGGCTGCGACATCGTCCGCGTCGCGGTGCCGAGCGCCGACGACGCCGAGGCGCTGCCCATCATCGCGAGGAAGTCGCAGATCCCCGTCATCGCGGACATCCACTTCCAGCCCAAGTACGTGTTCGCCGCGATCGACGCCGGCTGCGCCGCGGTTCGGGTGAACCCGGGCAACATCCGCAAGTTCGACGACCAGGTCAAGGAGATCGCCAAGGCCGCGTCCGACGCCGGGGTCTCGCTGCGCATCGGCGTCAACGCCGGGTCGCTCGACCCGCGCCTGCTCGCCAAGTACGGCAAGCCGACGCCCGAGGCGCTCGTCGAGTCGGCCGTGTGGGAGGCGAGCCTCTTCGAGGAGCACGACTTCCACGACTTCAAGATCTCGGTCAAGCACAACGACCCCGTCGTCATGGTGCGCGCGTACGAGCTGCTCGCCGAGCGCGGCGACTGGCCGCTGCACCTCGGCGTCACCGAGGCCGGCCCCGCGTTCCAGGGCACGATCAAGTCGGCCACCGCGTTCGGCGCGCTGCTGAGCAAGGGCATCGGCGACACGATCCGCGTGTCCCTGTCCGCCCCGCCGGTCGAGGAGGTCAAGGTCGGCACCCAGATCCTCCAGGCGCTCAACCTGCGCCCGCGCAAGCTCGAGATCGTCTCCTGCCCGTCCTGCGGCCGCGCGCAGGTCGACGTCTACACGCTCGCGGAGAGGGTCACGGCGGGGCTCGAGGGCCTCACCGTTCCGCTGCGCGTCGCCGTCATGGGCTGCGTCGTCAACGGCCCCGGCGAGGCGCGCGAGGCCGACCTCGGCGTGGCCTCGGGCAACGGCAAGGGGCAGATCTTCGTCAAGGGTGAGGTGATCAAGACGGTCCCCGAGGCGATGATCGTCGAGACGCTCATCGAGGAGGCCCTGCGCATCGCCGAGACCATGCCGGCGCCGGAGAACGACGCCCAGGCGGGCGCCCCGGTCGTCACGGTCGGCGGCTAACCGGAGGACGGGGGCGGTCGTGAGCTTGCGCCGGTCAGCGGTCCGCACACCGCAGGCGCGCGCCCTCGGCACTGCTGACGTCCCCGAGGCCCTGACCGTCTGCGCCGCCGACCCCGTCGCCGCCGTGCTCGCCGCCTCGCGCCTCGACATCGCCGGGCGGTCGGGCATGGCGGCCGCCGGAGGGCATGCCTGGGGCTACCCCGCCATGGGCCCGCTCGAGGCCGTGTGCTGGTCGGGCGCGAATCTCGTCCCTGTCGTTCCCCGCGGCGTGTCCGGAGGCGACGCCGAGGACGCGATCGCCGCGTTCGCGGGCATGGCACGACGGCAGGGCCGCCGGTCCTCGTCGATCGTGGGCGAGCGGCGCGCGGCGCTGCGGCTCTGGGAGCACCTCGAGCACGTGTGGCCCTCGCCGCGCGAGGTCCGCGACGACCAGCCGTCGCTCGCGATCGACCGGGCTCCCGACGTCGAGCCCTCCCCGGGCGTGCGCCGCGCCACGCTCGCCGACATCGACCTCGTCCTGCCCGCGTGCGTGCGGATGTTCACCGAGGAGGTCGGCTACTCACCGGTGGCGGGCAGCGGCAGCGCCTACGCGATGCGCGTCCGCTCGCTCGTGGCCGCGGGTCGCTCGTTCGTGCAGATGGGCCGCGACGGGGGGCCGGTCATCGTGTTCAAGGCAGAGCTCGGGGCCGTGGCGGGGCGGGTCGCTCAGGTGCAGGGCGTCTGGGTCGACCCCGCCTACCGGGGGCGCGGGCTCGCCGCGCCGGGCATGGCCGCCGTCGTGCAGGCGACGCGGCGCGACGTAGCCCCCGTCGTCTCGCTCTACGTCAACTCCTTCAACGCGCCCGCGCTCGCCACGTACCGGCGTGTCGGGTTCGAGCAGGTCGGCACGTTCACGACCGTCCTCTTCTGACGCGACGGTCACTTGAGCAGGCGCGACAGGCGCCGGTCGGCGAGCACCTGGCCGCCCGTCTGGCACGTGGGGCAGTACTGCAGCGACCGGTCCGCGAAGCTGACCTCGCGCACGGTGTCGCCGCAGACCGGGCAGGCCTCGCCCGTGCGGCCGTGCACGCGCATGCCGGCGCGCTTGGCGTCCTTGAGCTCGGCCGCGGGCTTGCCCGCCGACGCCGCGACCGCCGAGCGCAACGTCGTGACGGTCGCCTCGTGCAGCGCGGCGACCTCCTCGGGCGTGAACGAGCGTGTGAGCTTGAACGGGCTGAACCGGGCCACGTGCAGGATCTCGTCGGAGTAGGCGTTCCCGATGCCGGCGATCGCCCCCTGGTCGCGCAGCAGGCCCTTGATCTGTTGGTTCTTGCGGGCGAGCAGCGCGGCCAGCACGTCGGTCGTGAACCCGTCCGACAGCGGCTCGACGCCGAGCGTGCGGACCTGCTCGACGTCGCGCGGGTCGCGCACGACGTGCACCGCGAGCCGCTTGCGCGTGCCGGCCTCCGTGAGGTCGAAGCCCGAGCCGTCGTCGAACCGGACCCGCAGCGCGAGCACTGCGCCGCGCGAGGACCCGCCGAGCCGGGGCATGACCGGCGTCGTCGGCGCCTGGTCGCGCCAGCGCAGCCACCCGCCCCGCGCGAGGTGAAACAGCAGGTGCAGGGCGCCGTCGTCGGGCGCCGTCACGGCAAGGTCGAGCCACTTGCCGTGGCGCGCCGCCCCGGTGACTCGGCACCCCGTGAGCGCGGTGACGGGCGGGTCGAACGTCTTGAGCGCGGCGATGGCCGCGACGTCGGCCACGACGACCGTGCGACCGGTAGCGCGCTGGTCGAGGAACCGCGCCAGCGACTCGACCTCGGGCAGCTCGGGCATGGCCCTCATGGTGCCCCCGAACCGCGTTCCTGGCACCCCCGGCGGGGCCGATAGGCTTGCGCCCATGTCGATCGTGTCATGCCGGTCCGGCGACCTGCTGCGACTCTCCTCCCTGTTCGTCCGCACGCTGCGCGAGGACCCGGCCGACGCCGAGGTCGCGAGCCACAGGCTCCTCGTGCGCGCCGGGTACATCCGCCGCGCCGCGCCGGGGATCTACTCGTGGCTGCCGCTCGGTCTGCGGGTGCTCGCCAAGGTCGAGGCCGTGGTCCGCGAGGAGATGAACGCGATCGGTGCACAGGAGGTGCACTTCCCGGCGCTGCTGCCCAAGGAGCCGTACGAGGCGACGGGGCGCTGGACCGAGTACGGGCCCAACATCTTCCGGCTCCAGGACCGCAAGGAGGGCGACTACCTCCTGGCACCCACGCACGAGGAGATGTTCACCCTGCTGGTCAAGGACCTGTACTCGTCGTACAAGGACCTGCCCCTCGCGCTCTACCAGATCCAGACCAAGTACCGCGACGAGGCGCGCCCCCGCGCCGGCCTCATCCGCGGCCGCGAGTTCATCATGAAGGACGCGTACTCCTTCGACGTCGACGACGCCGGTCTGGCGGCGGCGTACGAGCGCCAGCGCGGCGCCTACCAGCGGATCTTCGACCGCCTGGGGCTCGAGTACGTCATCGTGTCGGCCACGTCGGGTGCCATGGGCGGCTCGCGCTCCGAGGAGTTCCTGTCGCCGTCGCCCATCGGCGAGGACACGTTCGTGCGCTCGCCGGGCGGGTACGCGGCGAACGTCGAGGCCGTCGTGACGCCCGCACCGGACCCGGTGCCGTACGACGACGCGCCCGCCGCGCACGTCGAGGACACCCCCGACACCCCGACGATCGAGACGCTCGTCGCCTGTGCGAACGAGAGCTTCCCGCGCCCCGACCGCGCGTGGACCGCGGCCGACACCCTCAAGAACGTGGTGCTCGCCGTGACGCACCCGGACGGACGGCGCGAGCTCGTCGTCGTCGGCCTGCCTGGGGATCGCGACGTGGACGTCAAGCGCCTCGAGGCGGCGCTCGCCCCGGCCGAGGCCGCGCCGGCGACCGACGCCGACTTCGCCGCGCACCCCGAGCTGGTCAAGGGCTACCTCGGCCCGTCCGTGCTCGGACCGCAGGGCGAGCAGGTCGAGACGCCCGCCGGTGACAAGGTCTCGAAGATCCGCTACCTGCTCGACCCGCGGGTGGTGCCGGGGACGCGCTGGATCACCGGGGCCGACGAGCCCGGGAAGCACGTGTTCGACCTCGTCGCGGGTCGCGACTTCGCGGCGGACGGCGCGATCGAGGCCGCCGACGTGCGCGCCGGCGACCCGGCGCCCGACGGTTCCGGCCCGCTCGAGCTCGCGCGTGGCATCGAGATCGGCCACATCTTCCAGCTCGGCCGCCTGTACGCCGAGGCGCTCGGGCTGACCGTGCTCGACGAGAACGGCAAGCAGGCCGTCGTGACGATGGGGTCGTACGGCATCGGCGTGACGCGCGTCCTCGCCGCGCTCGCCGAGGCCAACCACGACGACAAGGGCCTTGCGTGGCCGGCCGAGGTCGCACCCGCGCACGTGCACGTCGTGGCCACGGGCAAGGGCACCGACGTCTTCGACGCCGCCGAGCGCCTCGCGAGCGGGCTCGTGGCCGAGGGCGTCGAGGTGATCTACGACGACCGGCCCAAGGTGTCGCCCGGCGTCAAGTTCGCCGACGCCGAGCTTCTCGGTGCGCCGCTGATCGTCGTGGTCGGCCGCGGGCTGGTCGAGGGCGTCGTCGAGCTCCGGCCGCGATCGGGCGCCAGCCGCCAGGTGCCGCTCTCGGAGGCGGTGGCGACGGTCGCGGGCGAGGTCGAAGCGCTCCTCGCCGGCTGACGTCAGCCGTCGGCGAGCTCGGGCAGGCCGGGGAACGCGGTCGGCGGTCCGTTCCAGGCGTCGACCGTGAGCGCGGCCTCGACGAGCAGCTCGACGAGCACGGCGCGCGTGCCGGGCGCCGAGGTCGCGACGAGAGAGGCGTAGTCGACGGCCAGGCCTTCCTCAAGCGCGCGCACGAGCGCGCGGTCGCCCTGCTCGCCCGGTGCGGGCACGTCGTAGGCGACCCGGCGTGGGTCCTGGTCGGTGCCCGCGGTGCCCGCGAGCACGGCCCACGCCTCGCCGCGGGCGACGTGCACGTCGGACCGCGCCAGAAGTCGTTCGCGGCGGTTGCCCTCGGCCATCGCCGCGCGCTGACGCAGCGCGAAGCCGGCCGCGTCCTCGCCGGCGATCAGCGCAGAGAGGTCTGCGGCGCTCAGGCCCTCCGGGGTCTGCCCACCGCTCGGCGACGGCTCCGGGTCCTCGCCGTCCGCCGGGTTCTGAGTCGAGGCGCCGTCTGCCTCGCCCTCGCCCTCGCCCTCGGCCTCGCCCGTCCCCGGGGTCGCCGGGACGGGTATCTGCGGCGTGACCGGCGCGGGGGCGTCGGCGCCCGTGAGGCGGGCGAGGCGGGTCGCCGAGACGGTCTGGCTGGCACCGACCGACGCGAGCAGCCGGGCGAGCGGGCCGTCCGGCGCCGTGGACGCGGCGCTGCGGCTCCGGGCCGCGGCGTCGGCAAGGGTGTGCGCGACGTCCGCGGCGGTCACGGGGTCGGCCGACCCGGAGACCTCCGGGCTCGCCGTCGGCGCGCGGGCCTCGAGGCCGGAGTCGTACACGCCGCCGAGCTCCGTGGCCTGCTGGCGTGACGCCGCGGCGATCCGCTCGAGCTCGGTCCGCACGCCCTTCTTGCGGGCCATGGCGACCACCGTCTCGGCCTGCTCGGCGATGACAAGCGCGTCCGCGACGGCGGTGCGCCGCACGACCTCGAGCGCGTCTGGGACCGGCTCCGAGGGCGGCGGCGTCTCCAGGCGCACCCCGCACGCGGCGGTGAGCCCGGCGACGAGGACGGCGGCGACCAGGGCGCGGACGCGACGGCGACGGCGGTCGCGGCGCCGGGCATGGGCGGGGTGCGGTTCCATCGCGCCTGATGATGCCACGCCTGAGGGATGTGACGTTCGCCCACGTCGCCGGAGGGTCGCTTCCGCTCGTGGGCGCACGCAGGTTCGTTACGCTTGCAGACGCATACAACGACACACCGGTCGTGCCGATCCCGGCGCGGGAGCACACGGCGTGGGTCCGAACGGGAGGCAGGGCGATGACAGCACAGCAGAGCCGGGCGCCAGGCGCCGACTCTGTCCGCACGGTCGTGGGACCGGTGGTCGACGGCGCGGGGCTCCACCTGGAGGACGTGGCCGTCTCCCGGGCCGGTGGCCGGTCGGTGGTGCGCATCACGCTCGACCTGCCGGAGGACGAGGTCGGCAGCCTCGACTCCGACACGCTCGGCGACGTCTCGCGGGCGATCTCGGCGGCCCTCGACGCCGACGACGTCGTGCCGGGTGCCTACACGCTCGAGATCTCGACGCCCGGGACGTCCCGCCCGCTGACCGAGCCTCGCCACTTCAGGCGTGCCCGGACGCGGCTCGTCACGCTGCGGCTCACCGACGGCGGCACGGTGCACGGCCGGCTGGTCGACGTCGCCACGGAGGGCGACGGCGTGGTGCTCGTGCTCGACGACGGCACGCGCCTGGCGCTCGCGGACGTGCGCAAGGGCAAGGTGGAGGTCGAGCTGAAGCGGCTCGAGGAGGCCGACGAGGCTTCGGGCGAGGACGCGGGCGAGTCCCGCACGGACGAGGAGAGCTGACGATGGACATCGACATGAGCGCGCTGCGGTCGCTGGAGCGGGAGCGGGACATCAGCCTCGACGTGCTGGTGGCCGCCATCGAGCAAGCGCTCCTCTCGGCGTACCACCGCACGCCCGACGCCTATACCCGTGCGCGGGTCGAGCTCGACCGCAAGACCGGACACGTCACGGTGTGGGCCCGCGAGGAGATCCGCACTACCGACCCGGAGGAGCCCGAGCGCACGGTCGTCGAGCTGGGTCCCGAGTTCGACCACACTCCCAAGGACTTCGGCCGCATCGCCACTGCGACGGCGCGCCAGGTCATCGTCCAGCGGCTGCGCGACGCCGAGGACGACCAGGTGCTCGGCATGTTCCGCGGCAAGGAGGGCGAGGTCATCGCCGGCGTCATCCAGCAGGGTCGTGACCCACGCGTCGTACTCGTCGACGTCGGCGGCACGGAGGCCGTGCTGCCGCCGCACGAGCAGGTGCCGACGGAGGAGTACGTGCACGGCGAGCGGCTGCGCGCATACGTTGTCGAGGTCTCGCGCGGGCTCAAGGGCGCGCAGGTCACGCTGAGCCGCACCCACCCAGGGCTCGTGCGCAAGATGTTCGAGCTCGAGGTGCCTGAGGTCGCCGACGGCTCGGTCGAGATCACCGCCGTCGCGCGCGAGGCGGGGCACCGCACGAAGGTTGCCGTGCGCTCGAAGATCCCCGGCCTCAACGCGAAGGGCGCCTGCATCGGCCCCATGGGCGCTCGTGTGCGCGCCGTCATGGCCGAGCTCCACGGCGAGAAGATCGACATCGTCGACCACAGCGACGACCCGGCCCGCTTCGTGGCCAACGCGCTGTCGCCCGCCCGCGTGAGCTCCGTCACGGTCGTGGACGCCGACGCGAAGGCCGCGCGCGCCGTCGTGCCGGACTATCAGCTGTCCCTCGCGATCGGCAAGGAGGGCCAGAATGCCCGACTTGCCGCGAAGCTCACGGGGTGGCGGATCGACATCCGCTCGGACGAGGCGCCGCCACCGGCGGACGACACGTCTGACGGCCGGTAACGGCACGTGGGCCGTCGCGCTAGACTGTCGGGGACCGGGCCGCGCGCCCAGGACCTGACTCGTTCCCGCACCCTCCCACCGGCGACCACCGGTCCGGTGCGCACGTGCGTCGGGTGCCGGGAGCGTGACCTGCGGTCTGCTCTCCTTCGGCTGGTGCTCGAGCCGTCGGTCGGCGCTCCTCGGGGTGAGCCCCAGGTCGCCGTCGACGTGCGAGGATGCCTGCCGGGGCGCGGCGCCTGGATCCATCCGGCGCTCGCCTGCCTGGAGCTCGCCGAGCGTCGGCGGGCCGTGCCGCGCGCGCTGCGCGTCCCCGGCCCGGTCGACCTGACGTCGGTCCGGGCATACCTGGAGCAGCAGGACCGTTGAACCCCCTGGTCGGTGCCGTCACCCGACGGCGTCCGGCCACGTCGTGACCGGGCTCGCGCAGCGTCGAGAGCCCGGCCGCACCACGCGTACGTCGACAAGGAAGCGGGTCAGAAGCCGATGGGCACCCGATGAGTCCCCAGCGATGAGTACTCGGTACTAACGACGGTCCTGCCTGTCTCGGTGGGGCCGAGACAGGAGAGATGTGGCGAAGATCCGCGTTCACGAGCTGGCTAAGCAGCTCGGAGTGGAGAGCAAGACCCTGCTGTCCGAGCTGAAGTCGGCCGGCGAGTTCGTCCGGTCGGCGTCCTCGACGCTCGAGGCACCGGTCGAGCGCATGATGCGTGACAAGTTCAAGACCCCGTCGGGCGAGCCCGCGGCGCAGGCGCCCTCGAGGCAGCCCGCGAAGGCCGCGCCGGGTCCCGGCGCGCCCAAGCCCGCACCCAAGCCTGCCGCCGAGAAGCCGGCCCCCGTCGAGCCGGCGGCGCCCGCGGCTGAGGCCGCGCCGGCGCCGGCCAGGCCCGCCGCCGGCCCCAAGCCGGCTTCTGCTCCCCGGCCCG
>VJZX01000037.1:0-321 GCA_009663185.1 Isoptericola halalbus | reverse complement strand
ACGCCGGGGCCGCGCCCGTCGGCGCCCAAGCCGCCGGCTCGTGGCGAGCGTGGCGACCGCGGCGACCGCGGCGAGCGTGGCGAGCGTGGCGAGCGCGCCGGTCGTGGCGGGGCGCCGCGCCCGGGCAACAACCCGTTCGCCCCGAGCCAGGGCATGCCGCGACCCGGCAGTCCGCGACCGGGGAACAACCCGTTCGCCCCGAGCCAGGGCATGCCGCGTCCCGGTCAGCGCCCAGAGCGTGGCGAGGCCAAGCCGGCCGAGCGCGCCGGCGGTCCGCGGCCGGGTGGCCCGCGTCCGGGCGGTCCGCGTCCGGCTGCGCCG
>VJZX01000036.1 GCA_009663185.1 Isoptericola halalbus | reverse complement strand
CGGGCAGGACGGCGAGCACGCCGCTCTCGGCCTCGAGGGCCCACGTCTCGGTGATGGAGGCGGGAAGGCTGACGACGCCTCCGGGAGCCGTCCGTAGGCGCTCCGCGAGGTGGCGCGACTGCACGGCAGACGTGATCGCGACGCCGCTGCCGATCGCGAGCGCCGCCACCAGCGCGGCCCCGGCCGCGACGGCTCGCTGCCGGCGGGTCCTCCCGCGCAGCCGGGCCACCACCCGCTCGAGCACGCTGGGCACTGCGTCCCCCGGCGCGCCGCCAGGCCCGTCGGGCGCACTGCCGCCCCGCTCGTGACCGTCGTCAGGCACGAGGTCGAAGCTGTACGCCGCGCCGTCACGTCGACGGGCCATCTTTCGAGGCTACGCCGACCCGAGGCCTCTGATGCTCGTGGCGGCAACCCGGTGCGTCCCGGTCTCGGCGTCGATGCCGGCGACCTGGAGGAGCACGTTCCCGTCGACCGCAGCCAACCACGCCGAGCCGTCGACCTCGATCCCCGTAGGGACCGTCTCGCCCGTGACGAGGTCGATCGANGCAACCCGGTGCGTCCCGGTCTCGGCGTCGATGCCGGCGACCTGGAGGAGCACGTTCCCGTCGACCGCAGCCAACCACGCCGAGCCGTCGACCTCGATCCCCGTAGGGACCGTCTCGCCCGTGACGAGGTCGATCGACACGACGGTGCTGCGCGGCGACGGGCCGCCTTCGCCGACCAGGGAGACGAGCGCCGTGACACCGTCGGTGACCGCGGACAACACGTAGGGGGTGGAGTTCCGGTCACCGGCCTCGCCACCGAGCTCGGTCGTGCGCCAGACCTCCTCGCCCGTGCGCAGGTCGAGGGCCGCGAGCGCCCCGTAGAGGTCGATCACGACGACGCCGGCGCCGCGGACGACCGCCACGCCGTACCCGACGTCGGAGCGCCACCTCGTGCTGCCGTCGCGCTCGAACGCCGCGAGCTCGCCCGCCGGGGTCACCGTGAGCACCACGTCGTCCGTGGTGCCGTCCGTGGCCAGCGGCGCGTACACCCAGCCGGGCACGTCGGTGACCACCGTGCCCGACGCGTCCACGATGCTGCTCTCGTGACCGTTCGAGGTGAGGAAGCCCCCGTCGGGGTACGGCACGCGCTCGTACGACGGCCCCCCGTCCACGTCCGGCCAGTCGACGTGTCCTCCGTCGGGGGTCAGGGCCACGTCGACCCCGCAGTGGCTGTACTGGACGATCACGGGCGAGGCGATGAGGCGCGCCCCCGCGTCGAACTCTGCGACAGCCTGCTCCGGGCCCTCGGTCACGGCCGCGCACTCCCACAGGTGGTCGACGCCGCGCGACTGCGCGCTCTTCTCGACCCGCGTCTCGCCGGTCACGGCGTCCTCCAGGCGGAGCACGACATCCCCGCTGCCGGCCCATCCCTCCTCGAGGTACTGAAAGAGCTCGTCGGCGGTGTCGGCCTCGATGCGCTCAGGAAGGGACGCAGACAGCTCGCGGACGGCGAGCGCCCCGTGGGCGGCAGGGGCGAGGAAGACGCCGTCGCCCGAGTACCGGTCGTCGAGCGCACGCTGCCCGACGACGGTCCCGTCCGCGTCGAGGACCGTGACGGTCCGGGTGTCGGCCGGCCCCGCGAGGCACACCACCTGATCGTTCGGCCGGGTCCACTCGACCTGCGCCTGGAGCCGCGGCTGCGGGCCGCAGTCGACGTCGGCACCCACCTCGGTCCGCCAGCGCTCGGTGCCGTCGGTGACGTCGACCGCGACGACGTCCTTCCCGACGGCGGTCAGGATGCCGCCGCCGGGCAGGACGGCGAGCACGCCGGCGCTCTTCTCGAGGGTCCAGGTCTCGGAGATCGCGGCGGGGAGGCTGACGATCCCGCCTGGAGCGGTCCGCAGGCGCTCCGCATGCTGATGGGCCTGCACGGCGGCCGAGATCGCGACCCCGCCCACGACCGCCAGCACCGCACCCAGCGCGATCCCGGCGGCGGCGGCTCGCTGCCGGCGGGTCGCCGTGCGCAGCCGGACGAGCGCGCGCTCACGCAGGCCGGGCCGCTCGTCCACCGGCGTGGCGGCGGGCACCACCGCGTCGACCTCGTCGTCGGGGACGAGGTCGAAGGTGAAGGCGTCAGGTGCGCCGCGTCGTCGAGCCACACGGGCAAACTACCGCCTCGCGTCCCGCCTCACCGTGGCCGTCGACGACGGCGTTCAGGTCTTGCGCGTCGCCCGCGTGACCGCGAGCTCGAGCAGGGCGGTCCTGGCGCGCTTGCGGCGGTCGACCGGGTCCGTGGTGAGCCGGTCGGCGTGGTCGGCGACGGCCCGCCGGGCGGCGGCTCGTTCGGTCGCGCCGGTGCGTGCGGCGGCCGCGGTACGGGCCGCGTCCGCAGGGTTCACCTCCATGGTGGCCCCTTCCGTGGCGGCCTCGTGGTCTGCTGGAGCCATCGTGCGCCGCGGAGGTTTCGGGAGCGTTGCCGCCCGGGGACCGGTGGGTGACTACCTCTTCGCCCGCCGCCGAGGTAGAACGCTCGCGCGCGAGCGTTCTACCTCGCCGAAAACCGTTCTACCTCGCGGTCAGTGGGCGTGGGCGGCCTCGGGCTCACCCTCGACGCCGACGATCTCGTTCGGCGCGACGCCGAGCTCCACGGTGTTCCACACCCGCTCCTCGACGAGGTCCACCGCGTGGACCGACTGCGCGGCCGGGTCGGTCACGTACACCGAGCCGTCGAGCACCAGGACGGCCGGGCGCGGCTCCTGCCACTCCATCGGCTCCTCCCACTCCTCGACGACGGGGATCGACGCGGTGATCTTGCCGGCCTCGGGGTCGATGACGTGGAGCTTGCCGTCCGTCCCGAGCACGAGCGCCTCGCCGTCCGGCCCACGCCCGAGCGAGCGGAAGGTGTACGAAGCCGGCAGGTCGACGAACCGCAGGCTCGCGTCGCGCGTGTCGATGAGCGTGACGCGCGTGGGCCGCTCGAGCTCGGCGTCCGGGTCGACCTTGTAGTCGCCGAGCACGACCGGCGACTCCTCGGACCCGGCCTGGTTGCCGATGCGGCCGTACGCGTCAGGAGCCTGGACCTTGGTGATCGTGCCGCCCGAGTAGACGAGCGCACCGTCCTCGCAGCCGATGACGACGGCCTCGTCGGCCGCCATGGCCTCGCCGTGCACGCCCGGGCACTCGTCGGACGCCGTGATCTCCTCGCCGTCGGCGTCGAGCACCCGGATGCCTGACCGCGTCTCCTCGTCGCCGTCGGAGACGACGAGCGTGTCGTCGCTCAGCGGGATGGCGACGCCGTGGTGCGCCTCGGGCAGCGCCACCTCCTCCACCGACGCGCCGGCCTCGGCGACCTCGCCGGAGTGGACGAGCCGGATCAGCCCCGTGCCGTCGTCGTACAGCGCGGTGACGCCGTCGTGCACGACGACGTGACCCGGCTCCTCGGCGTCGTACACCAGGTCCGTGAGTGCCGGCGTCGAGGTGAAGTAGTGCGCGTGGTCGCCGTGCGGCTTTCCCCACGTGCCCAGGTCGAGCACCCGGAAGCCGCCCGTCGTCGACACGAGCGCGTGCCGGCCGTCGCCGGCCGGGTTGAGGCGGTTGAAGCCCGCGAGCTCGAGGTCGGCGACCTCCTCGAGCGACTGGGCGTCGAGGACCTTGATCCCGCCGTCGTACGTCACGGCGATGCGCGGCGTGCGGGACTGGACCTCGGTCGCCGCGGCCCCGTTCGTCTCGGCGGCCGCCGGGTCGCCGGTCGCGGCGGGGCCGGGCGAGGCCGGGTCGGAGGGGGTCGCGCACGCGCCGAGGAGCGCGAGCGGGAGGGTGAGTGCCAGCGCGGTGGCGCGGCGTCGGGTGGTCTGCGGCATTCGTGTCTGCGGGCGCGACCAGATCGCGCCCACTCCTTTCCTTCGGGGTTGGCCCCCTCGTGGGGGTGGCGCTGCCGTCGAGGGCGTGTGTCAGCCCTGGCGCGCCTTGAAACGCGGGTTCTTCTTGTTGATGACGAACGTCTTCCCGCGGCGACGCACGACGATGGAGCCGGGCCTGTTCTTCAGGGAGCGCAGCGAGGCGCGGACCTTCATCGGTTCTCCTTCGGGGCGTACCGGCGGCGGAACTTCTCGACACGGCCGGCCGTGTCGACGACGCGGGCCGAGCCGGTCCAGAACGGGTGGCTCGCGCTCGAGATCTCGACGTCGACCACGGGGTAGGTGTTGCCGTCGGTCCACTCGACCGTCGCGGTGGGCCGTCCCGGGCCGCCCGGGGTGTCGCCCGCGAGCGTCGAGCGGGTCAGGAACGCGAACCCGGCCGACCTGTCGCGGAAGACGACGGGGCCGTACGTGGGGTGGATGCCCTGCTTCATGGCGTCTCCTTCACCAGCTGGACTTGGTCACGCCGGGCAGCTCCCCGCGGTGCGCGAGCTCGCGCAGCCGGATGCGGGACAGGCCGAACCGGCGGAAGTACGCGCGCGGGCGGCCGTCGACGACGTCGCGGTTGCGCAGGCGAGTGCGGCTCGCGTCGCGCGGCTGGCGGGCCAGCTCGGCGACGGCCACGGCCCGCTCCTCGTGCGTCGACGACGGGCTGGCCACGACTCGCTTGAGCGCGGCGCGGCGCTCGGCGTACCGGGCGACGACCTCACGGCGCCGTGCGTCGGCGGCGATCTTGGACTTCTTGGCCATCAGCGGGTCTCCTTGAAGTCGACGTGGCGGCGCACGACGGGGTCGTACTTGCGCAGCACCATGCGGTCGGGGTCGTTGCGCCGGTTCTTGCGCGTGACGTAGGTGAACCCCGTCCCCGCGGTCGAGACGAGCTTGATGATCGGTCGCACGTCGTTGCGGGCCATCAGACCTTCTCCCCTCGCGCCCGGATCTCAGCCACGACGACGTCGATCCCCTTGCGGTCGATGGTCTTGATCCCGCGTGCACTGACGCGCAGCGTCACATGACGCCCCAGCGACGGCACCCAGTACCGCTTCTTCTGGATGTTGGGGTCGAACCGGCGCTTGGTCCGCACGTGGGAGTGCGAGATCGAGTGGCCGAAGCCTGGCTCGGTGCCGAGCACCTGGCAGCGGGCGGACATGGGTCCCTCCTGAGTCTCCGTGTTGTTGAGAATCGTTCCCAACAGCGCGGTAGAGTCAACCATGACTGAGAACGATTCTCAAGAAGGGTTGTCCATGAGCTCTCCCCGAACCGACGCCCGCGTGGCGCTGGGCGTCCTCGCGACCGTCGACCCCGTCCTGCGGGAGTCCACGACGCTCGGACTGGTCCTCGGCTCGCCCGGCGCCGTCGTCGTCCGCCACGACATCGACGCCGACGCCGGCACGCTGCGTCGCGTCGTCGTCGACGTCGGCGGCGTGATCGAGGACGAGACGGTCCCGCTCGAGCACGCCTGCCTGTCGTGCGCGGTGCGCGAGGACGCGCTGCCCGCGATCGCGCGGCTCGCCGACGACGGACGGTGGGACACGATCGTGCTCGCCCTGCCGGTCGGCGCGGAGTCGCTGCCCGCCGCGCGCGCCCTGTGCGCCCACGCGGCGCCCGGCGAGATCCTCGAGCGCGTGCGGGTCGCGACCGTGGTCGCCGTCGTCGACCTGGCGAGCGTCGAGGAGGACCTGCTCGGCGGCGAGCTGCTGGCCGAGCGCGGCCTCGCTCTGACCGCGGACGACGAGCGCGCGGTCGGCGAGGCGCTCGCGGCCCAGCTCGAGCACGCGGACCTCGTGGTGACCGACGGCGACGCCGCGGTCCACCCGACCGGCTCGGGCCTCGTGGACCGGCTGCGCGCCGTCGACTCGGGCCGGCTCGACGGCCTGCACGCGCTCACCGCGGCCGACGTAGCCGCCGGCACGCACGACTCCGTCTGCGGCGAGCGCCGAGCCAACCCCGTCGCGGCGCGCAGCGGCACGGCCGCACCGCCAGCCGACGGCGACCGCTCGTGGACGCTCGAGCTGCACACGCCCCGGCCCTTGCACCCCGAGCGGCTGCTCGACCGCGTCGAGGACCTCGGCTCGGGCCGCGTGCGCGCCCGCGGGGTGTTCTGGGTGCCGAACCGGCCGGACTCCGCCTGCCTGTGGGACTGCGCTGGCGGTCAGCTCGCGGTCGGCGACCTCGGCCCGTGGCGCACCGTCGCCGGGGCGGCGCAGCGGCACACGCGCATCGTCGTCGTCGGGGCGACCGGACCGGACGGGCACGACGACCGCCTGCGGCTGCGCGCGGCGTTCCGCGACGTCGTCGCGCGGCCTGCTGAGGTCGCCGACGGCGGCCTGGCCTGGCTCGGCCGGCCGGACGTGCTCGCGCCGTGGCTCGGCGCGCGCGGCGAGCTCGACGAAGTGTGACCGGTATACGACAAGAATGACCTCATGCCGATCCTGCCGACCGAGCGTGACCCCCGACTGATCACCGTGCGACGAGGCGGAACACTGACGGACGAGCACCACCGCTTGCGGAGTGGGCCGCGCTCTGCGCCGAGCACTGACCGCTGACATTCGTCGTCTCCCACTCCGGCCGCGAGGCTCCCGCGACTCGACCTCCATGACGCGGATCTCACCCGGACTGCGGGCGTGGTCGCTCAGGTCGCCGGACCTCGAAGCAGCGCCCTGGGTGTCCGGCGTACAGCGCCGCAAGGTAACGGGATGCCATGGTGTCTTGAATCCATCGGGTGATGGGTCCTCCTGCTCGGGCCAGGGCTGTGGCGGGCCTGGAGAACGCTGTGATGCTGAACGTCAACGAACCGTCGTGCGCCTGTTCCAGGAGAAACAGCTGTTCGCCGGACTCCGGGTGCCCGGGCAACGTTCCGTAGGCGAAACCGGTCCGGCCAGGCTCCTCGACCAGATACACAACTTTGCAGGGAGCTTGCAGCCGGAGGGGGCCGACGCCGAGGGACACCCGTGCAACGGTTCCGGCGGCCACCCGTTCAGAGGAACTGGCCACGGTCAGGCCGGCTGCCTCATGGATCTTCCACGTGAGCAGCCGGTCCGTCGCCGCCTGCACGTCGATGCCGTACGTCCGGCGGCTCCGGCTGTAGGAGTAATAGCCGGGCGGCGCTCCGGCTGCCGTCGCGCCTACTTCGGAATACGTGAACGGCGCTGCCTCCAGAGCCGCGGTCTCGGCAGGCGTCAGCAGCGATGGCATGCCTCAATGATGACGGCAACGGCGGCCCACGTCGGGCTACCTCAAGGAACGCAGGCCAGCGCAGCTCGACGCTTCGTTGCCCCCGCACGAGGCTGGCCAGGCGTCAGCCGCGACGCCAGTCGTCCGAGGTCAGGTGCGACCCTGCCATCGGGCCCATGCGCAGCATCCCGCCGTCGACGGCGCACGACGCCCCGGTGACGTACGACGCCTCCGGTCCGCAGAGGAACGCGATGACCGCCGCGACCTCCCGCGCGTCCCCGGGCCGCCCCAGCGGGACGCCCGGGCGGTGCTTGCCGTGCGGGTCCTCGTCCGCCTGGCCTGTCATCGGCGTGGCGATCTCGCCGGGCGCGATGGCGTTGACCGTGATGCCATGCTCGCCGAGCTCGAGCGCGGCGACCTGGCTCAGCAGCCCGAGCCCGGCCTTCGCGGCGCAGTAGGGCGCCGAGCCGACGCGCGGCTGGTGCTCGTGCACGCTCGTCACGTTGACGATCCGCCCGCCGCGGCCGGCGCCGACCATGTGGCGCGCGGCGGCCTGCATGAGCACGAACGGGCCGTCGAGGTCGGTCTCGAGGACTCTGCGCCACAGCGGGTAGTCGACGTCGAGGAACGGCGTCGACGAGCCCGTGCCCGCCACGTTCACCAGGGCGTCCACGCGGCCCAGCGCGTCGACCAGTTCGTCGACGACGGGGGCGAGCGCGGGCAGGTCGGTCACGTCGAGATGCCGCAGCTCGGTGCGCGCGCCGTGCCCGGCGCTCGCCGCCGGAGGTCGAGGTCTCGGTCATGCCTCCACGGTGGTGGGCGCCGCCGGTGCCCGCACCTCGGCCACGGCCACGGCCTCTGCCCGCGGGCCGGGCACGACGATGGCCGCGATCGCCGTCGTGATCGGGATGGCGAGCACGAGGCCGATCGACCCGACGAGGGTGCGCACGATCTCCTCGGCGATCTCGCCCGAGGTGAGTGCGGCCGTGGGTGGCTGGTCGAGCAGCCACACGGTCATGAGCAGGGGCAGCGCGGCGCCCACGTAGGCGAACGCGATCGTGTAGACGGTCGAGGCGATGTGGTCGCGGCCGATGCGCATCGCGCGGGCGAAGAGCGCTCGTCGGTGGGCGTGCGGCGCGAGCGCCCGCAGCTCCCAGACGGCCGACGCCTGTGTGATGGTGACGTCGTTGAGCACGCCCATGCCGGCCAGGACCAGCCCGCACAGCGCGATCCCCTGCAGGTCGACGGCAGGTGCCATCGCGGGCAGCGACTGCGCGTGCTCGGACGTCGCTCCCGTGATGCGGGACGCGCCCGCGGCCCAGGTGCCGATCGCCGCCGTCAGGCCGAGGCCGGCGAGCGTCCCGAGGAGAGCGACCGACGTGCGCGCGGTCAGGCCATGCGCGAGGTAGAGGACCACGAGCATGACGGCCGACGACGTCACGAGCGCCACGGCCATCGCGTCCTTGCCCGCCAGCAGAGCGGGGAACGTGAACCCGAGGAACACCGCGAACGCGATCCCGAGCCCCGCGAGCGAGAACAGGCCGCGCCAGCGCGCCACGAGCAGCACGACCAGTGCGTACGCGGCCGCGAGGACGAGGAACGGCACGTCGCGCTGGTAGTCCATGAAGACGTAGGGCACGGGTGCCCCCTCGAGCGCGCCGATGTAGAGGGCGACGACCTCGTCACCGGGCGCGAGCTCGAACCGCGGGTCCGCCTGCATGAGAGCCGTGCCGCCGTCGGGCAGCTTGATCGGGACCTCCGCGAGCGCGTCGTCCGACGGCGTCCCGGCCACGACGACGTCCTCGAACGTGCTGCCCTCGGCCGCGACAGGGACCCGCTCGGGCACCTCGGCCTTGGACGGCCACAGAGCCCAGAGCCCGATCACGGTCGCGAGCAGCGCGGGCATCACGAGGCAGGCGAGCACGATCCGCGTGCTCCGCGACGCCGGGGCGACCGGCCCACCGACGTGCGAGTGACCGTGCCCGTCGCCGCGCCCGTCACCGTGCCTGTGCCCGTGACGTGGCGCGCCGCGGCGGCCTCGGGCGTTGGCGTGGCGCCGAAGGCGCGCCGGCGGTGCGGACGTCGCCTCGGCGTCCTCGGACGCGTCGTTCCGCGCCAGGTCGGTGCTCATGGGCCCCCATGGTCACACGGGAGGCGCCGGGGACGAGTCGTACACTCCCGTGGTGACCGTGCCGACCCTGCCCTCCGACGCCGCGTCGAAGGTCCTCGGGGTCGCCGCGGCGGTGCTGGGCGGCTTCGGCGCCGCCCTGCAGAGCCGCGTCAACGGCACGCTCGCAGAGCACGTGGGCAGCGGATTTCTCGCCGCGGTGATCTCCTTCGGCTCGGGCCTCGTGTGGCTCAGTGTTGGCTGGCTTGCTGGCCCGCGGCGCGGGCCGCCGTCGGGCACGTGACGAGTCGCCTGCGCGACGGCCGCCTGCGCTGGTGGGAGCTGCTCGGTGGCGCGTGCGGCGGTTTCTACGTGGCGGCGCAGGGCCTGACGGTCGCCACGCTCGGTGTCGCGCTGTTCATGGTCGCGATCGTCGCCGGGCAGTCGACGAGCTCGCTCCTGGTCGACCGGCTCGGCCTCGCGCCGGGCGGCGTGCGGCTCGTCACGCTCGGCCGCGCGCTCGGGCCCGCGCTGACCGTCGTCGCGGTCGCGATCGCGGTCTCGGGGTCGATCGGCCGGGTGGCGGCTCTGGGGCTCGCGGTGATCCCCGTCGTCGCGGGCGCGCTGCAGTCGTGGCAGCAGGCCGTGAACGGCCGGATCCGCGCCGCGGCGGCACCGCCTGGCGACGCGACGCGGGCTGGGGCGTTCGGCGGCGTGGCGGCTGCGACGTTCATCAACTTCCTCGTCGGGACCGCGGCGCTGCTCGTCGCGCTCGGCGTCTCGGTGGCCACCGGCGGCTGGCCGGACGGCGCGCTGCCGAGCGACCTCCCGCTCGACCTCCTGCTCTACTCGGGCGGCCTCATCGGCATCGTGTTCATCGCGATCCAGGCCGCCGTCGTGCAGCGCATCGGTGTGCTCCTGCTCGGGCTCGGGATGATCGCCGGTCAGATCGTCGGCGCCCTCGTGCTCGACGTCGTCGTGCCCGACGCCGGCCCGCCCGGCGCCGCGATGTACGCGGGGGCGGCGCTCACGCTCGTCGCGGTGGCGATCCCCGTCGTCGAGAGCCGTCTTCGGCGCCGCTGACCGGCGTTGACCTGCGCTTTCACATCCCGGGTGCGAGCGGCTGGAACGCGCGTGACGGTGGGATGGACGACACGAAGGAGGGCACCTATGGAGAGCGTGACCAAGTCGATCGACGTCCACGTCCCGATGCGTACCGCGTACAACCAGTGGACGCAGTTCGAGGAGTTTCCGAACTTCATGGAGGGCGTGGAGGACATCCGTCAGCTCGACGACACTCATGTGCACTGGCGGACGAAGATCGGCGGCGTCGAGCGCGAGTTCGACGCCGAGATCACCGAGCAGCACCCCGACGACCGTGTGGCGTGGAGGAGCACGAGCGGGCCCGACCAGGCCGGCGTCGTGACCTTCGAGCCGCTCGGCATCGAGGACACACGCGTGACGGTCGAGCTCGACTGGGACCCTGAGGGCTTCACCGAGAAGATGGGGGCCGCGCTCGGCTTCGACGACCGGCGCGTCGAGGGTGACCTCGAGCGGTTCCGGCAGTTCATCGAGTCACGCGGCATGGAGACCGGCGCCTGGCGCGGCGACGTCAGCTGACGCCGCACCGTGCACCCCGACACCACGACCGCCTAGGACGGCGACGGCCGGCCACCCGCCTCCCGCGAGCCGGGAGCGCAGGTGCCGGCCGTCGTCGTGCCTCGGCCGGTCGGCAGGTCAGCTGCTGTGCCGGACCTGCTGCTGCGGGTTGAGCTGCGTCCAGGTCGTCCCCTTCTGCTTGCCGACGCCCGCCGCGTCGTCGATCTTCAGGACGTCGAAGCCCTGCTGGATGTCGTTCGAGTAGACGTACCCGTTGTAGTAGTACGCCGACCACGAACCACCCGTGATGATGCGCTCGCTCGAGAGCGGGCCGCGGTCGAACCACGCGAGCTCGACGGGGTTCGCCGAGTCGGTGAAGTCGTACACGGAGATGCCGCCCTGGTACCAGGCCTGGACCATGATGTCCTTGCCCTTGACCGGGATGAGCGAGCCGTTGTGGGCCACGCAGTTCTCGGTGTTCGTGTTGGTCCGCGGGATCTTGTAGTAGCTGCGGAACTCGAGGTCGCCGTCGACGATGTCATAGATCGCGTTCGCCCCGCGCGTCTCGCCCACCGTCGGGTTGCAGGTGGCCGCACCGCCGCCGCCGAGCTCGTCGGTGAAGACGACCTTGGTGCCGTCGTTGTTGAACGTGGCCGAGTGCCAGAACGCGAAGTTCTCCGTGTCGCGCTGGCTGGAGATCACGACGGGGTTCTCCCGGTCGGAGATGTCCATGAGGATGCCGTCGCCCATGCACGCGCCGGCCGCGAGGTCGAGCCTCACGTACGTCGTGATGTCGTGGCATCCGGACGTCGCCCGCTGCGGACCGTCAGGGTTGCCCTCGTAACCACCGTCGGGGAAGAGCACGGGCGTCGCGACGACCGCGGCCGTCTCGGGCGCCTTCACCGGGATCTTGACGATCGAGATCAGGTCGTGCGGTGGCTGGCAGTCGGGGAAGCTCGCACTCGGGAAGTACGACGAGACGTACGCGTACAGCGTCTTGCCGTCCTTCGACGGCGCGAGCGAGTGCGTGTGCGAGCCGCACAGCGTCTCGACGGCGGTCACGTACTCCGGCGCGGCCGGGTCCGAGATGTCGAAGATCTTCAGGCCCTCCCAGGACTCCTTGACCTCCGCGGACTGCGGCGTCGACTCGCACGAGTCGTCGCTGCGCGAGGAGTCGGTCGAGAGCACGAGGATGTCGCCGTAGACCGAGACGTCGTTCTGCGAGCCGGGGCACAGGACCTGCACGACCTGCTCGGGCGCGGCCGGGGTGCTGATGTCGTACACCGTGAACCCGTTGTAGTTGCCCGCGAACGCGTACGTCCCCTGGAAGGCCAGGTCGGAGCTGAGCGCGTTCTCGGGGGCGAACGGGCCGTTCTTCGGGATGTTGGCGAGGAGCTCCATGTTGACGGAGTCCCTGGTGCCCGGCTGGGTCAGGTCGACCGGGGCCGTCGAGTCGTCCAGAGCCACGATGCTCTGGGCGGGCAGCTCGCCGCCGTCCCCGGGCTCGGCGAACACGGGTCCCGCGACGGCGAGCGAGCCGACCGCGAGGGCTCCGGCCAGGGATCCGGCCATCACCGCACGCTGCCTGGCGGGCGTTGTCATTCGACGCACAGGCGTCACACCTCCTTGGTAGGGTCGCCCCCAACTCTGGCGAAATGTGACCTGGACCACCAGGCGACACGGCGAGAATTTACAAGGCGGTGACAGTGGTCGTGGAACTTTCTCCCAATGGGCGGCCCGGCCGGGGTTTTCGGCGGCGATGGCTCAGCCCGACGGCGATCCTCCTGATGGGGGCGCTGGGCGCGTGCACGGACGCCGGCGCCTCGCCGACGTCGACCCCGTCGAGCGTCGTCGTGCAGCCCGGCAAGCCCGGCGAGCCCGCCACGACGGTCGCGCCCGAAGACTTCACCGACGACGGCAGCACGGACACGCAGTGGAACCAGGCCGACGTCGACTACGTGACGCACATGATCGCCCACCACCTGCAGGCGCTCGAGATGTCGGCGCTCGCGGCCGACCGCGCCGAGGAGGAGCAGGTCAAGGCCATCGCGTCCCGCATCTACGACACCCAGGGCGCCGAGATCCACGGCCTGGCCGCGTGGCTGCAGGAGCGGGACCAGCCCGTACCGGTCGACGTCGAGGAGCTCGACGGCTCGGGGCCGCGAGCGCCGGACGGCGACCACGGGGCGCACGGCGACCGCGCCGACATGCCGGGCATGCTCAGCGCCGAGCAGATCGCGGCGCTCGAGGCGGCGTCCGGGGCCGAGTTCGACCGGCTCTACCTCGAGGGCATGATCCAGCACCACGAGGGCGCGGTCGACATGTCCGCGACGGTGCTCACCGAGGGCGTCGACGGCCGTGCCGAGGAGCTCGCGGCCGACATCGGCGCGGGCCAGACGGCCGAGATCGGCCGCATGCAGGACATCCTCGACTCCCTCTGAGTGTTGTGCGCGGACTTTTGGCCCGGTTGAGCGCCCTGAACCGGGCCATAAGTCCGCTCACAACGCTCAGGGGGCGGTGACGAACACGTCGAACAGCTCGGGATGGTGGCCGTGGACCAGCACGGAGAACACCACGACGTCGAACAGCAGGTGCACCGCCACGACGTACGTCAGCGACTTGTACCGGCTGAAGATCCAGCCCTGCACGAGCGCGAACGGGATCGTCAGCACCGGACCCCACTCGCGGTAGCCGAGCTCCCAGAGGAACGACACGAACACGATCGACTGCAGGACGTTGGCCGTCCACACCGGGAAGTGACGGCGCAGCAACGCGAACACCGTGCAGATGAAGAACAGCTCGTCCCAGATCCCGACCGCGTTGACGCCGACGAAGAGCCGCGCGATGTCGCCGCGGCCCTCGAGGTCGGGCCAGTTGAGGTACGCGCCGGACCCGAGGAAGTACCAGGGCAGCAGGAGGTACCCGACGACGACCACGACGACGAGGTAGAGCACCTGGCCGGCCGACCACCGCCGCCCCGTGGCGACCGGGAACCGGACCGCGTCGTCGCGGTACAGGTACCGCGAGACGAACCACGGCACGAGCACCGAGAGCGACAGCGCGACGGCGAACCGGGTCATCCCGGCGTCGGACAGGTCGGCCTCGAGCGAGATCGTCGAGATGATGCCCATCCCGGCCGCGACGAGCAGCAGGTCGCGTCCCAGACGCCGGTCGACGACCAGGCCGAGCACGACGCCGGCCACGAGCGGCACGTACGCGAGCGGGCGCACGTGCACCGCGAACAGCAGGACCGCGGCCGAGCACACGAGCCCGGCCGCGAGCAGGCGCCCGAGGTCGTGGTGCCGCCGACGATCGGCGGCGGCAAGGTCGGCAGACGGCGTCGTCGTCACTCGGACGAGCGTGCCACATCTGGGCCCGCCTGCTCGGTTGTGCGGCCATCCGTTGCCCGCCGGCCCGTCGTGCGAGCACCGCCCCAGGGCGGCACGGTGGAGGAGGCTGGCACACGGCGATCTGGAAGGAGCGAACCATGCCGCGACGTGGCACCGGGCCATCGGTCAGGGACCCCGAGCTCTACGAGAAGCTGCGCGACAAGGGCGACAGCAAGGAGAAGGCGGCCCGCATCGCGAACGCCGCCGCGTCCCGCGGGCGGAGCAAGGTCGGCAGCAAGGGCGGCAAGTCGCCGTCGTACGAGGACTGGACCGTCAAGGAGCTGCGGGAGCGCGCCGCCGACCTCGACATCAGCGGACGCTCGTCGATGACGAAGAACAAGCTCATCAACGCGATTCGCAACCACTGACAAACCGACCCCCCGGCGTCAGGATGGAGCCTATGGCCACCACGGACGACGCCGTCAAGAAGGTCCTCCACACCTATCTCCAGCGCACGCGTGAGGCCCTCGTCTGGAAGCTCGAGGGCATCTCCGAGAGCGACGCACGCTGGCCGCGCACGCCCACCGGGACGAACCTGCTCGGGCTCGTCAAGCACGCGGCCAGCATCGAGATCGGCTACTTCGGGCTGACGTTCGGCCGCCCGTGGCCCGACCCGGACGAGGTCGGGTGGATGAACACGGTCGACGACGACCCGAACGCCGACCTGTTCGCCACGGCCGACGAGTCGATACCCGGCGTCGTCGACCTCTACCGGCGCGTGTGGGAGTTCGCGGACGCGACCATCACCGAGCTGCCGCTCGACACGCCGGGGCGCGTCCCATGGTGGCCCGAGGGCACCGACGCGAGCCTCGGCCGGATCCTCGTGCACGTCAACGCCGATCTCACGCGCCACGCCGGCCACGCCGACATCCTGCGCGAGCTGCACGACGGCACGGCCGGGATGTCGCGGCACAACACCAACCTGCCGGGGTGGGACTCCGCGGAGTGGTCCGCGCACGTCGCCCGGCTGCGAGCCGTCGCCCAGAGCTTCGACGAGTTCGTGCACGACGCACCCCCCACCTACCCGCGGATCCGCCAGATCGTGCTCGACACCACCGACGCACGCGCCCTGGCCGAGTTCTACCGGCATCTGTTCGGGCTCAGGTACCGGGCAGGGGACGAGCCGCCCGTGCCGGACGAGCCGGACCCGAACGGCTCCGACTGGCTCGTCCTCGACAACCCTGACGGCGTGCCGCTCGCGTTCCAGCAGGTCACCGAGCTGCCCCGGTCGACGTGGCCCGACCCCGCCGTCCCGCAGCAGCTCCATCTCGACACCACGGTGCACAACCGCACGGAGCTGGACCGGCACCACGAGCGCGCGCTCGCGCTCGGCGGCACGCTCCTGCACGACCGCAGCAACGACCCCGACGAGCCGCTGCGCGTCTACGCCGACCCGCAGGGCCACCCTTTCTGCATCTTCGTGGGCTGAACCGGCTGAGAGAATGAGGGCGTGCAGTGCCCCCATTTCGACGCCGGACGCTGCCACTCGTGCACCCTCCTCGAGGTCGCGTACCCCACGCAGGTGCGCGAGAAGGTCGACCACGTCCGCGCGCTGCTCGCCGCGTATGACGACGTCACGTGGCTGGCTCCGGTGGCGAGCGCCGAGTCCGGGTTCCGGAACAAGGCCAAGATGGTCGTCAGCGGGACGGTCGATGAGCCGGTCCTCGGCATCCTCGGCGCTGCGGGCGGGCCCTTCGAGGGCCGCGGCATCGACCTGACCGACTGCGGCCTCTACCCGTCCGCGCTGCAGGCGGCGCTCCCCGTTCTCGCCGAGCTCGTCACCCGCGCGGCGATCCAGCCCTACGACGCCTCGCCGGACGGGCCCGACGGCGGCACTGGCCGACGGCGTCGGCGCGAGACCCCGCGCGAGGCGGCCCGGCGCGGCGAGCTCAAGCACGTGCTCGTGACCCTCTCCCCCGACGGCGAGCTCATGGTCCGGTTCGTGCTGCGCTCGCAGGAGCCTGTGGCCCGGATCCGCAAGCATCTGCCGTGGCTGACCGCGGAGCTGCCGCAGGTCGCGGTGGTGAGCGTCAACATCCAGCCCGCGCACGCGGCCGTGCTCGAGGGCGAGCAGGAGATGGTGCTCACCGAGCGCGAGACCCTGCCCATGCGGCTCGACGGGATCACCCTGCACCTGCGCCCGCAGAGCTTCTTCCAGACCAACACCGAGGTGGCCGCCGCGCTGTACAGACAGGCGCGCGCGTGGGTCGACGAGGTCTCGCCCGCCTCGCTGTGGGACCTGTATTGCGGCGTCGGCGGGTTCGCGCTGCACTGCGCCGCGCCCGGCCGCGCGGTGACGGGCATCGAGATCTCTGCCGAGGCCGTCGCCTCGGCGACCACGACGGCGCGCGAGCTCGCAGCGTTGCCCGCGGGCGCCGTCGCCGGGTCGCACGACGCCGCGTGGTGGCACGAGGCCATGCGCGAGGTCACGTTCGCCGCGGGCGACGCGACGGCGTTCGCGTCGCCGGGGCCGGCGCGTCGTGACGGGCAGTGGCGGCCGGACGCGGAGCCCGAGCTCGTGATCGTGAACCCGCCGCGCCGCGGGATCGGCGCCGAGCTGGCGCGCTGGCTCGAGCAGTCGGACGCGCGGCACGTGCTGTACTCGAGCTGCAACGCGACGACGCTCGCCAAGGACCTCGCCGAAATGCCGTCGCTGCGGCCCCGGCGGGCCCGCCTGCTCGACATGTTTCCCCAGACGAGCCACTACGAGGTGCTCGTCCTGCTCGAGCGCGGCTGAGCGCGACGCCTACCAGGGGTGCCAGTACGCGGGTTTGAGCGTCGCCGACGGCTGGGTCCCCGGCGGGCCGGTCGCCTCGACGGTCACGGCGCCCCTGTGGACGCCGGTCGTCCCGACGCGCCAGTCGCCGTCGGGGCGTTGCTCGGCCCAGGTGTTCCGCGCCGTCGACACGCCCGTGATCTCGGCCCCCTCGCCCTGCGGGACGAGGCGGTACACCCCCGTCCCGCCGACCTCGAGCGTCACCTCGACGACCACGGGCGGCGTCGGGCTCGGCGACGGCGTCGGGCTCGGCGTCGGCGTCGGGCTCGGGCTCGGGCTCTGCGTCGAGGTCGGGCTTGGCGACGGGCTCGAGCTCGGCGCCGGAGTCGGCCTGGGCGTCGGCTCGCCGGACGGTTCGGGCTCCGGGTCGGTGGGCCGGTCCGTCGCGTGCGGCGCGGGGTCCGGCGTCGGCTCAGCGACCGCCGAACCCACCGGGGGCACATCGGCCGGGGAGGTCTCGGGCGTCGGCGTCGGCTCTGGTGCCGGCTCCTCGGTCTCCGGCTCCGTGTCCGCCGGGGACGCTGCCGCCGGGCTCGGCACCACGGGGGCCGGCGCGGGAGCACCGGGCCCGGCCGCGAGCGGGGGCACGGCAGCCGAGGGCTCCTCCCTCTCGGCGGCGGTGAGGGTGAGCACGAGGAGCGCCACGACCGCGACGCCCGTCGCCGTCGCCGCCCCCACGCCGTTCGGACCCAGCTGTCGCACGGCGCGGACGAAGCGCTCCCACGCGCCGGCGACCGCGGCACCGGCCGACCCGACCCAGGCGACCGTCCCGAGCCCGGACGACGCCGCGCCGCCCACGCCGATGACGACCGGCCCGGCCGCGGCGAGGCCCGCCGTGCCCGCGAGCAGGGCCGGGGCGGCGTCGCGCAGCGCCCAGCCGGCCTCCCGGATTTCGATGAACGCGCGCATGCAGTCTTCGCACGAGAACAGGTGGCTCTCGAGCGCGTCGCGTCGCCGGGTCCCGAGCTGGTGGCGGACATAGTCCTGCAGCGACGTGCGCGTCTCGAGGCATCCGGGCGCGCAGTACCGTGCGTGGGCGGCCGCGAAGCCGGCGGCGAGCCGCTCCTCCGCCCGCCGCAGCCGGTGGCGCACGGCGCGCGCGTGGAGCGCCTTCTCCCGGGCGATCGTCTCGACGCCGCGCCCGTGGACGTGCACGTCCCACAGCAGCTGCTGGTCATCATGGGGCAGCGTGGCGAGCGCCGAACGCAGGACGGCGGGGTCGACCGTTCCCGGAGAGCCAGGGACGTCGTGGCGACCCTCGGCGCGTGCGCTCTCCCGCATGGTGCGCAGCGCCTCGTCGACGGCGTGCGGAAGGGCCTCCCGCCCGTCGGTGACGGTCACGTTTGTCCCTCCTGTCCCTGGCCGGGCCAATGATGCCAGGGCGCCGGGGACGGAGCGCAAGTCCCTCGCCGGACGTCTGGAGGTGCGAGTCGCCGCGGGTGGTGTCAGCGTAAATATCGTCATACCGACCGGAGGGGGGAGACCACTCCCATGGGCATCATCGCATTCATCATCCTCGGACTGATCGCCGGAGCCATCGCACGTCTGATCCTTCCCGGCCGGCAGCCGGGCGGCTGGATCATGACCTTGATCCTCGGAGTCATCGGGGCGGTCCTCGGCGGCTGGCTCGGCTCTCTGCTCTTCGATCGGGGGCTCGAGGAGTTCTGGTCGCTCCAGACGTGGCTGCTCGCCATCGGTGGCGCGATCATCGTCCTGCTGATCTACGGCGCCATCGTGGGCCGCCGCCAAACGCACGCCTGACGGCGTCGACGACGGCCTACGACCTCGGCATCACGCCGGGTCCGAAACCGGCACCCGCGCACCCCGGTGCGCGGGTGCCGTCGTCTGGGCACCCCGCACGAGCGCGTACAGGTCCTTCGGGTCCTCAGGCTCGGCGACGAGGTCGAGCTGCTGCAGCAGGCGCGGGTCGTCGGTCGAGACGGCGTCGCGCACGTACCGCAGCACGGACCAGTCCTCGACGGCGAACCCGACCGAGTCCCACAGCGTCAGCTCGTCCGCCGTGCGGCGGCCCGGCTTGCGCCCCGTGACGACCTCCCACAGCTCGGTGACCGGGAAGTCCGCGGGCATCTGCTGGATCTCGCCCTCGATGCGCGTCTGCGGCTCGTACTCGACGAAGACCGACGCCCGCTCGACGATCGCCGCGTCGAGCTCCGTCTTGCCCGGGCAGTCGCCGCCGATCGCGTTCAGGTGCACGCCCGGCGCGGCGAGGTGCCGCACCATCTCGTCGGTCAGGACGGTCGCGTTGGTCTTGTCGGCGGTGCACGTCGTCACGATGTCCGCGCCCTCGACGGCTTCGGCGGCACTGCGCGCCGCCAGCACCTCGAACCCGAGCTCTCGCGCGTTGCGCACGAGCTTCCCCAGCGCGCCCGGGTCGACGTCCCACGCACGGAGCCGGTCCACGCCGAGCGCTGCCCGCATGCCGAGCGACTGGAACTCGGACTGCGAGCCCGTGCCGATGAGCGCCATCGTGCGCGGGTCCGGCCGCGCGAGGTGCCTGGCCGCGAGCGCCGACGCCGCTGCCGTGCGCAGCGCGGTGAGCAGCGTCATCTCGGCGAGGAACGTCGGGTACCCGTTGTGCACGTCGGCGAGCACGCCGAACGCCGTGACGGTCTGGTAGCCGCGCGACGGGTTGAGCGGGTGGCCGTTGACGAATTTGAAGGCGTAGGTGACGTCGTCGGACGTCGGCATGAGCTCGATGACGCCGTCGCGCGAGTGCGTCGCGACGCGCGGGCGCTTGTCGAGCGATTCCCAGCGCGCGAGGTCGCGCTCGAGGGCGTCGGCGAGGTCCGCGATGACGGCCTCCGGGCCGCGGCGGGCGACCCAGCGGGCCGTGCTCGCGACGTCGAGGAACGGGACGGTGGTCATGCGCTTGCCCCCTGGTCTGTCGAGACGGCGCGGTCGCTCCGCCCGGCCTGCTCGGTCGTGCGGGCCGGGCGGAGCTCGAGGGTGCAGCACTTGGCCGACCCGCCGCCCTTGAGCAGCTCGGACAGGTCGATGCCCACGGGCTCGAACCCGTGCTCGTGGAGCTGGGCGTGCATCCCGTGCGCGCGGTCGGAGAGGAACACGTGGCGGCCGTCGGACACGGCGTTGAGCCCGAAGACGGCGGCGTCGGCCTCCGTGGCGACGATCGCGTCGGGATACAGCTCGCGCAGGGCCTTCTGCGACGCCGGGCTGAACGCGCCCGGGTAGTACGCGATTGCCGGACCGTTCCCGGTCGGGTCAAGCACCGCGAGCGCGGTGTCGAGGTGGTAGAACCGCGGGTCGACCAGCTCGAGGGTCACCACGGGCACGTCGAGCAGGCGCGCGGCCTCCTCGTGCGCGGCCCGCGTGGTGCGGAACCCGGTGCCCGCGAGCAGCACGTCGCCGGCGAGCAGCAGGTCGCCCTCGCCCTCGTTGAGGTCGGCCGCCTGCCCCAGGCTCGTCAGGCCCAGCCGGGGCCCGACGGCGCGGAACCACGCCTCGTACGCCGCGCCCTCAGGGTGCCGCTCGGCATACGCGAACCGGGCCGCGAGCGCCTTGCCGCCGACGACGGTGCCGCCGTTGGCGGCGTAGACCATGTCGGGCAGACCCGGCTCGGGATCGATGACGTCCACCCGGTGCCCGTGCGTCTCGTAGGCCGCCTTGAGCGACTCCCACTGCGCGGCGGCGCGGTCGCGGTCGACCGGCACCGACAGGTCCATCCACGGGTTGATCGCGTACACGACGTCGAAATAGGTCGGGGGGCACATGAGGAAGTGCCGCGGCGTAGCGCTGCGGCTCATGGTCGCGGGCGCGGGCGCCGAGGACGTGACCGGCGCGGTCGCCGGCGTCGTGGTGAGCGTCATACCGCGGACGCTATGGGCCGCACCCCGAGCACCTGGGCATGGTTTGTTGCGCGTTCCGCGCACATTTCTTGTGATTCCGTATCTCCTGCTGAACAATCCTTCGCAGGAGGTGCCGTGGACGCCATCAACCGCAAGATCGTGGGCCACCTGCTCCGAGACGGCCGTGCGACCTACCAGGAGATCGGGGACGCGGTCGGGCTCTCCGCGCCTGCCGTCAAGCGCCGGGTCGATCTCATGCTCGTCCGGGGCGAGATCTCCGGCTTCACGGTGCGCGTCGCGCCCGAGGAGCTCGGTTGGGAGATCGAGGCCTACGTCGAGATCTTCTGCCGCGGCAACATCTCCCCCAGCACGCTGCAGCGCGACCTCGCGCCCATCCCCGAGGTCGTCCGCGTCGACACGGTCACGGGCGAGGCCGACGCGATCGTGCACGTCATGGCGGGAAGCATGACCGACATCGAGCGCACGGTCGAGGCCATCCGCACCCACGCGAAGGTCGACAAGACGCGCACGTCGATCGTCATGTCCCGGGTCATCGACCGCCCGCCACGCGCCGGCTCGATGAACGGCGAGGTGCCGTGACGCTGACGCGCCGCCGCCCAACGCCGTGGGCAGGTCAGGTCAGACCGCGGTGACGAGCGCCGGGCCGTGCAACTTGTGGTGGCCCTTCGCCTTCCCGTTGGCCTTGCCCTTGTCGTGACCCTTGCCCTTGCCGTCGCCCGGCGGGTGCTCGTCGGCCGCGACCTCGATAGGGACGAGCACCTCGGTGCCAGTCGTCGCGCCGGTGAGCGTGAGCGTCGCAGGCCCCTCGGCGACGCCGTCGGGCAGAGTCACAGTGACCGACGCCGTGCCGACCTCGTCGAACGGGTCGGAGCCGACGGTGCTGTCGACCGGGAACGACCCGAGCTCGACGGCGCCGAGCGACACCGTGAGCTCGGTGTCCTTGTCGTCGGCCTCGGTGGACATCGACCAGGAGCTCACGTCGAACGCCACCGTGGCGCCCGGCAGGTACGAGGTCGGGGCGCCGCCAGGGACCGAGATGCCGACCGCGTGCTGCGCGTGGTCGACCTCCAGCGGGGCGTCCGCGGCAAACGCCGCCATGTAGTCGACCATGGCCGACAGGTCGATCTTGCCGGTGTCGCGGGCGTCGGCGCCCTCGACGAACACGCGGAAGTTGTCCCCGCCGGTCGCGAGGAACGAGTTCACGGTCACCGAGTACGACGCGGCGAGGTCGATCGCCTCGCCCTGCAGGTACATCGCGGTGATGCGCTCACCCTCAGGACCGGCCGGGTCGTACGTGTAGTCGAAGCCCTCCGAGGCGCCGAGGCGCAGGAACGGTCGCGAGGAACCCGCGGGCTGCCACTGCTGCTCGAGTGCCGTCCTGATCTGCTCACCCGTCAGCTGCATGTTGACGAGCGTGTTGGCGAACGGCTGCACGACCGCGGCCTGCTTGTAGGTGAGCGTGCGCGGGAAGGCGCCGGTGCCCGTCCCGGTCATGTCAGCCCGCAGACCGCCGGGGTTCATGAACGCGATCTGCGCGCCGCCGGTCTCCGGCGCCTCGGTGGCCCAGCGCTGCACCTCGGCCACGAGGTTGCCGAGCGTCGACTCGCCGCCGCGGTTCTCGACGAGGACCGTCTCACCCGCCTGGTTGGTGCCCCAGCGCTGTGCCCGGTTGAACGGGCCGGCGATCTGGCCGAGCGGCTCCGCACCGAGCACGTCGGCGTCGGCGACGGCCGCCTGGACCGTCGCGGCCACCTCCGGGTCGGCCGGGTAGCCCTCGTTGTACAGCGGAAGGATGTCGGTCGTCAGCCCGACGACCTCACCCGTCCCGGCGTCGACCGAGTACACGAGCTGGTTGAGGTTCATCCCGTACTGTCCCGCAGAGACGACCGGGCGCTCCGTCACGGCGCGGTCGGCCCACTCGGCGACGGGAAAGGCACAGTCGTATGCGAGGTGGGTGTGGCCGGAGACGATCGCGTCGACGTCGGCGCTCACGTTGTTGATGATCTCCGCGAAGGCGTTGCCCGCCGTCGGCATGACCGAGCAGTCGGTGCCCGTCGCGCCCTCGTGCACGAGCAGCACGACGACGTCGGCCCCCTCCGCCTTGAGCTCGGTGGCCTCCGTGTTGGTCGTCTCGACGATGCTCTGGATCTCCAGCTCGGCGATGCCCGCGGGGCTCACCAGCGCGTCGAGCTCCTCGGTAACGGCGCCCACGAAGCCGACCTGCACCTGGCCGAAGTCCTTGATCCAGCTCGCCGGGACGGCGTCGTCGCCGGTCGCGCGGATCTTGAGGTTGGCCGCGACGTACTGCCACTCAGCGCCGCCGAACGGGTTGGTCTCGGCGTCGTAGGCCGCCATGACGCGGTTGATCAGGTCGTCGTAGCCCTGGTCGAGCTCGTGGTTGCCGACCGCGGAGACCTCGAGGCCAGCGGCGTTGAGGGCGTCGATCGTCGGCTTGTCGTGCTGGATGAACGACTCGAACGTCGAGGCGCCGATGAGGTCGCCGGCCGCGGCGAACACCGTGTTCGGGTTCGCGGCGCGCAGCTGGTCGACCGCACCCGCGAGGACGGCCGCGCCGGCCTGGGCGCCGAAGGCGTCCTCCTGGATGCGGCCGTGGAAGTCGTTCGTGGCGAGGATCTGGACGTCGACGACGGGGTCCGCCTGCGCCGGCATGGCGCCGACCGTCGTGACACCGGCGAGGGCGAGGCCGAGGCTCAGAGCCCCGGCGATCCGCTGGCGAGCAGAAGGCATGGATGTGCTCCGGGTGACTCGAGGAGGCTGTGGCCGGAGCAACAGTAGCCGTCGGCACGGACGTAGACATGGCGGCACGGGTAACGATCGGGAAAAACTTCGGTCCGTCACGCTCCGGACCGCAGCACCTCCCGCCACAGGTCAAGCCCGGACCTTTCGGCGGCCCAGCTCGGACCTTTGCCTCTGCTGGCAGAGACCTGCGTCGCCGAAGAATTCAGACATGGTGGCAAGCGGGACGGACCCTGCGCGAAGCGTGCGCGACGGAGATCGCTCCGGGCTCGAGCGCTGGTCCTCGACCCGCCTCACGTATCTGGACAACCTCAAGGTCATCCTGATCGCCGCGATCATCGGGCTGCACGCCGTCCTCGGGTACGCCGGGACCGTCGAGGTGTGGACGTACTCGGGGCTGCGCGAGGTGACCTTGACCCCGGTCGTCGAGGTCGCTCTCCTCGTGCTGGTGAGTCCGTTCGGGTTCTTCCTGATAGCGCTGCTCTTCCTTGTGGCCGGGCTGCTGACGCCACCCTCCTACGAGCGCAAGGGAGCACGGCGGTTCGTCGACGACCGGTTGCTTCGGCTCGGCGTGCCGTTCGTGGCCTACGTCTTCCTCGTGCAGCCCACCCTTGTGTACGCGCTGGAGCACCCGCTCGGCGACGCGCCGGGCTCCTACTGGGACGAGTACCTCGGGGCCGAGCGCCAGATCGACACCGGACCCCTGTGGTTCGTCGGTGTGCTGCTCGTGTACTCCCTCGGGTACGCCGGGTGGCGGCGCTGGAAGAAGAGGACGGACGGCGGGGCGTCGCCCACCGACCGTGGGACCAGGACCATCACGCTGCGCACGATGGTGGCGACCGCCGCCGTGGTCGCCCCAGCCTCGTTCGCCGTCCGGCTGGTCTACCCGTACGGCTCGGAGAGCGGCTTCTCCGACCTCAACCTCTGGGAGTGGCCTGCCTGCGTCGCCGTGTTCGGGATCGGTGTCGTCGCGTCACAGCAGGGCTGGCTCCGGGCCATCCCCGACGACGTCGCCCGAGGCTGCCGGACACTGACCCTGTCCGCCGTCGTCGCGATGGCGACGCTCCTCCTGGTCGCCGGGGTCTCGGACGCCGTCGACGACGTGCTCGGGGGTTGGCACTGGCTCGGAGCCGTCTTCGTGGTCGTCGAGGCGATGCTCACCGTCTTCGGATCGGTCTGGCTGCTCAACGTGGCGCAGCACCGCTTGCGGCGGCGGTACCGCTGGGGGCCGATGCTGAGCCGGAGCGCCTACGCGGCGTTCATGGTCCAGACGGCGGTCCTGCTCGCGCTGGCCGTGGCGCTGCGGCCGCTCGCGCTGCCCGCCGAGGTCAAGGCACCGATCGTCGCCCTCGGCGGCATCATCGGCTCCTTCGCGATCGCGTGGATTCTGATCAAGAAGCTGCCGGGAGTCTCGCGAGTCCTCTGACCGCGACTCGTGCGGGCGGTCGGTCGGCTCGCCCATCACACCGGTGACGCTGCTGATCGTCGCCGAGTGGACGCGGCCGATCCGGTTGCGCGGCGTGTCGTCCCAGTTGTGCGCGTAGGCCCCCCTCGAAGTTGATCCACAGGACGTGGCGGCACGGGTAACGATTGGAAGAACTTCGGTCCGTCACACTCCGGACCACGGCACCTCGCGTCATCGGTCGAGGACCCATACTCTCCCTGGCGGGAGCATCCCCTTGGCGCCGTCCTGGGAGGTAGAGCGGATGAGCACCGAGGATCGATCGAGCATCGACCGGGAGCGGTGGGAGGCGGTCGCCGCGTCCTACGCCGCGACCGTCGGTGGCCCAGCCGACTCGTTCTTCCGACGCTTCGCACCGCTTCTCGACGAGGAGCTTGGTGATCCCGCGGGCATGGACGTCTGGGACCTCGGGTGCGGGCACGGCTGGCTGTCAGGGCTCCTTGCCGCCGGCGGCGCTCGTGTCACGGGCGTGGACGGGAGCGCCGAGCTGATCCGTGCCGCGCGGCGCAGCTACCCGGGCATCGAGTTCGAGGTCCGTGACCTTGCCGTCGACGTCGCGGTCGAGCGCGACGCCTTCGACGCCGTGGTGTGCCACATGGTGTTGATGGATCTCCCCGTACTGGACCCGGTCGTCGCGGCTGTGGCGCGGTCCCTGCGCCCCGGCGGCCGGTTCGTCTTCACGATCCTGCACCCTGCGTTCTTCCAGCAGCAGCCTTCACCGAGCGACAGTCCACCGCCGTGGTCGCGCAGCGTCACCGGCTACCTCGAACCCGCCGAACGGTGGGTCGAGTCATTCGGCGGTCACCGCCACTATCACCGGCCGCTCGAGCAGTACGTCGACGCGCTCTTCAGGCACGGGCTGCTCGTCCGGCGTCTCGTCGAACCTCCGACGCTCCCGCACCACGAGCGGACCGAAGAGCAGTGGAGCGACTACGAGCGGTGGTTCGCCACGATTCCCACGATGGTGGCCGTCTCGGCCGTCAAGCCGCCCGCCTGATGGGTCCCGTCATCAGATCGCCCGGTGCCCTCGATCACGCGCAGCCCAGCCGCTGGACGGCCCGCGGCCAGACCTCGACGTCGATGACACGATGATGCCCATGTCGTCGATCAGCCTGGATGTCCTGGACTGGGCCAACGCCGGAGCGGCGGATCGCGAGCGAGTGCTGACACGCCATGGCACGCAGCAGGCACTGACACGCGTGACCGACCTCAACCGCTCCATCGCCGAACTCGTCGAAGGGGTACGCCGTGACGGCGATGCGGCCCTGATCGATGCGCTGCGTACGTTCGACGGCATCGAGGCAGCACCCAGCACGCTCCGGGTCGGCGAGGAGGAGTTCGCGCGGGCGCGAGCAGCGCTGAGCGGCGAGCTGATCGAGGCGATCAGGTTGAGCATCGCGCGCTCCCGGGCGTTCAACGAAGCCATCGTGGAGCGGGCGTCGTGGTCGATGCCGGGGCCCGACGGCACGATCATCGGGGAGATCGCGCGCCCGATCGAGTCGGTGGGGCTCTTCGTGCCCTCGGGCAAGGGTTCGTATCCCTCGGTGCTGATCCAGATCGGTACGCCTGCGGTGGTCGCCGGCGTCTCCCGGATCGCTGTCGTCGTCCCGCCCAACCCGACCCCGGGCGGCACCCGGGTCGACGCCGCCACCCTCGTCGTCGCTGAGGAGCTCGGTCTTGACGAGGTCTACTGCCTCAACGGGCCGTCCGGCGTGGCCGCCCTCGCAGCCGGCACCGAGACCGTCCCCGCGGTCGGCAAGATCGTAGGCCCCGGTAGCCCCGCTGTGGCCATCGCCCAGCAGCTCGTGCAGTCCATGGGCGTCCAAGTCGCTCCTGGCCTGGGCCCGACCGACTCCCTGATCATCGCGGACAGAGCCGCCGACCCGGTCATTCTGGCGGCCGACCTCCTCAACGAGGCCGAGCACGGTGTGGACTCCTCTGCGGTGCTGGTCTCGACCGACCGGAGTCTCCTCGATCAGGTCGCCAAGGAGGTCGAGTCGCAGTGGCGTGACCTGCCGGAGCCGCGCCGTGGCTACGCCAAGGCCTCGGTCTGCGACAACGGCGGTCTCGTCCTGGCCGCGAGCGACGAGCAGGCACTCGAGATCGCCAACGCCTACGCCTCGGAGCACCTCCAGCTCGCTGTGGCGGACCCGGGGGGTTGGCTGGCCGGCGTCCGGCACGCGGGGACCGTCCTGATGGGGCAATGGACAGCATTCTCGGCCTCGAACTTCTCGATCGGCACGCCAGCCACGCTGCCGACGACGGGCTTCGCGAAGAGCGTCAGCGGGGTCACTGCCCACACGTACCTCACGACGATCGCGACCGCCGCGCTCAGCGAGAGCGACTTCTGGGCCATCGCGCCGGCCATCGAGGCGCTCGCCACTCACGAGGGATTCCCGGCCCACCGGGCGTCGGTGACGGTGCGGCGCAGACTCCACGATCGTCCCGCATCCGAGTAATCACACGTTGATCGAAACTTGAGTGAGCGACAGCCGGCGGTCACACGTCGAAGAGCGTGGGCTGCTCCAGGTACACGCCCTCGGTCTCCAGCATGCGCAGCTTCGTCCGTGGACCACCGCGCGCGGAGAAGCCGCCGATCTTCCGGCCGGCGGCGAGCACGCGGTGGCACGGCACGATCGGCGGGAACGGGTTGCGTCCGAGCGCCTGGCCGACGGCCTGCGCCGCCCCCGGTGCGCCGAGACGGTTCGCGACCTCCCCGTAGGTGAGCGTCTGCCCGGGCGGGATCCGGCGCACCACGTCGTACACGCGGCGGTCGAACTCGGGCACGGCGCTCATCTCCAGGGGCACGTCCACCAGGTCACCGGTGCCGGCGTCGAGCAAGGCGCAAACCGCAGCGACGGCGCCTGCGATCCCCACGGGTGGTTCCGTCTCGACCGCTCCGGGGTACCACCGCAGGACCGCTCGCCGGACCTGGTCGGCGCCTCCCTGCGGGAGCGTCGAGCCGACGACGGCGCCGCTGGAGTCCCAGACGAGCGCGCAGTGCCCGATCGTGGTCGGGAACACCACGTACGCGAGCCCGCCATCGCTACGGTTCATGGCACCACCGTAAGAACGGTGTCTGACACGCCACCCGCCGTCCCGTCAACGCCGGAGGGCCTGGTCGAGGTCCTCAGCACTCGTCACGGGCCGGTCGCACACGAACCCGCGGCACACATACGCGGCCGCCCGCCCGTCGACGAGCGGGCGGTCGGCGAGCAGGGGCACGCCCGGGGTGTCCGGCTCGCCGACGGCGACCACGAGCCCCGGAGACGTCGCCCCGCGGGCCACGCGCTCCAAGGCGACGCGTGCCGCGTCGTCGTGCCCGACGACGGCGACCTGCAGCGGGCCGGCGGCCAGCGCCTCCGCGACGGCGAGCGTCCAGCCAGCGAACCGCGGCGCCTGCCGGGCGAGCCCGCCCGCCGCGGCGA
>VJZX01000035.1 GCA_009663185.1 Isoptericola halalbus | reverse complement strand
CCGCAGGCGGCGTCGAGCTCGTCGGCGGCCGGCGCCCGGCGCTCGGGCCAGGCCGCCTCGTCCCAGCCGAACGCGAGCAGCACCTCGGCGCCGCCCGGGTCTTCGGCGCCCAGGCGTGCGGCGCCGTCGTGCAGCGCGCGCAGCGCGTCGGCGAGCGTGCGCACGCCCGCCTCGGGCGACAGGTCGACAGACTCGAGCGCGAGCCCGGTCTCGAGCACGTGCGCGTGGGCGTCGACGAACGCGGGCGTCAGGAGCGCCCCGTCGAGGTCGACGACCCGGTCGGCACGGGCGGCGAGCCCCGCCGCGGTGTCCTCGGACCCGAGCCACGACACGACGCCGTCGTCGACGAGCAGGGCCTCGGCGAACGGGTCGGCGGACGAGTGGACGACGCCGTTGCGGTAGAGGGTCGAGGTCACGGCCTGCACTCTATGGCACGGCGCGCACGTGCATCTTCACAGATTCGTCACGATCGGCCGCGACGTCGCCTGGATGAGGCGCGGCTCACACGCTCGAGTAGGCGACGACGCCGCGCAGCACCGCGTCCTGGGCCTTGCGGGCGGTCGACCGCAACGCCGGGCGGGGCGCCGCCTGCCCGAGCTGGTCGAGCACGTCGACGACCTGCTTGCACCAGCGCACGAAGTCGCCGGCCGCGATGTCGGTGCCGCGCAGCACGGCGTCCAGTCCCTTGCCGGACGCCCACCGGTGCACCGGCGCGACCAGGCCGAGGTCGAGCGGGCCGGTCACCTCGAGCTGATGTGCGGCCTCGAGGTCGGTGACCTCGGACCACACGCGCGTCGTCTCGTCGAGGGCGACGGCGAGCCGGCCGGCGGGGCCGCCGGGCAGGTACGGCTCGGTCGCCTCCTCGCGCCGGCCCGAGTAGACGACGGTCGAGACCGCCGCGGCAAGGTCGGCGGGGCTGAGGTCGTCCCAGGTGCCGCGGCGCAGGCACTCCGCGAGCAGCAGGTCGTCCTCGGCGTACACGCGCCGCAGCCAGCGGCCGTCCTCGGTCACGCGCAGGCCCGCGCGCTCGGCGGGCTCGAGGTAGCCGAGGGTCACGAGCACCTCGCAGGTGCGGTCGAAGAGGCGCGCGATCGAGCCGGTGCGGCCCTCGACGCGGCGCACCAGCGTGTCGTGCTCGCGCTTGAGCCGCTCCCACCGCTCGGCCCACCGGGCGTGGTCGTCCCGCTCGGGGCACGCGTGGCACGGGTGCGCCCGCAGCGCGACTCGCAGCCGCTGCAGCTCGCGGTCCGACTCGGCGTCGTCGCGGCGCCCGGCCCGGCGGCCGCGCGAGCCCGTTCCGGCGTCGTCGCCGAAGGCGCCGAGGGCGTTGCGCAGGCTCGAGGCGAGGTCGCGCCGCGCGTCGGGCCGCCGGGGGTTGAACGCCTTGGGGATGCGGACCCGGGTGACGACCTGCACGCCGTCGGGCACGTCCGCGAGCGTGAGCTTCTTGACCTGCTTCTCCTGGGTGAGCACGGTCGGGCGCGGGCCGTCGAAGCCGCCCTCGGCGATGCCCGGGTCGAGCACGACCACGTAGCCGCGCCGGCGCCCCGACGGGACCTCGACCACGTCGCCGCGCCGCAGCCGCTCGAGCGAGGCGACAGCCTCGGACCGGCGCGCGCCCGACGCGACCCGCGACAGCTCGCGCTCCCGCTCCTTGATCGCCCGCCGGATCGCCATGTACGCGGCGAAGTCGCCCCGGTCGCACGCCATCGCCTTGGCGTAGCCCTCGAGCCCTTCGGCATGCGCCTGGGCCTGCTTGGCCAGGCCCACGACACCCCGGTCGGCCTGGAACTGGGCGAAGCTCGTCTCGAGCACCTCCCGCGCCCGGTCGCGGCCGACCTGCGCGACGAGGTTGACCGCCATGTTGTACGTGGGCCGGAAGCTCGAGCGCAGCGGGTACAGGCGCTTGGACGCCAGCCCCGCGAGGGCCACGGGGTCGAGACCCGGGTGGTCGACGACGACGGCGTGCCCCTCGATGTCGATCCCGCGCCGGCCCGCGCGGCCCGTGAGCTGGGTGTACTCCCCCGGCGTGACCGGCTGGTGCGCGGTGCCGTCCCACTTGACGAGCTTCTCGAGCACGACCGACCGCGCGGGCATGTTGATCCCCAGGGCGAGCGTCTCGGTGGCGAACACGACCTTGATCAGGCCGCGCGCGAACAGCTCCTCGACCGTCTCCTTGAACACCGGCAGCAGGCCCGCGTGGTGCGCCGCGATGCCGCGCGCGAGCGACTGCTGCCACGTCCAGTAGCCCAGCACCTCGAGGTCCTCGGCCGGGATCGCGGCCGTGCGCTGCTCGACGACGCGCCGGATCTCGGCCTCCTCCTCGGCGTTGGTCAGCCGCAGGCCGGCGCGCAGGCACTGCTCGACGGCGCCCTCGCACCCAGCGCGGGAGAAGATGAAGCAGATCGCGGGCAGCAGCCCGTCGGCGTCGAGCGCGTCGACGACGGCGAACCGCGGCGGGGTGCGCCGCTGCGGCACGAGCGTCGCGCCGGCGGGCCGGCGCCCGCGGTAGCCCCGGTCGCCCTTGCCGCGGTGGCCGCGCGGGGCGCCGTCGGAGCGCCCGTGGGTGCGGAACACGGCGTGCAGGTCGGGGTTGATGGGCGGGTTCGTGCCGGGGTCGGTCGGGTCCACGTGCCCGGCGTACAGGTCGAACATGCGCGGGACGCCGCGCGGCTCGGTCGAGGACACGACGACGTGCTGCCACAGCGGCACCGGGCGGCGCTCGCTGACCACGACGGCGGTGTCGCCGCGGACCATCTCGAGCCAGTCGCCGAACTCCTCGGCGTTGGAGACCGTGGCCGACAGGGAGACGAGCTGCACGTGGTCCGGCAGATGGATGATGACCTCTTCCCACACCGGGCCGCGGAACCGGTCGGCGAGGTAGTGCACCTCGTCCATGACCACGTATGCCAGGCCGTCGAGCGTCGGCGAGCCCGCGTAGAGCATGTTGCGCAGCACCTCGGTCGTCATGACGACGACGGGCGCCTCGGAGTTGATCGTGGTGTCGCCCGTGAGCAGGCCGACGTTCTCGGCGCCGTGCCGGCGCATCAGGTCGCCGTACTTCTGGTTGCTCAGCGCCTTGATCGGGGTGGTGTAGAACGCCTTGCCGCCACGCGCGAGCGCGAGGTGCACGGCGAACTCGCCGACAACGGTCTTGCCCGCACCCGTCGGGGCAGCGACCAGGACGCCGCGACCCTCCTCGAGGGCCGCGCACGCGTCGACCTGGAAGGGGTCGAGCTCGAAGCCGAGGACCGTGCGGAACCGGCCCAGCTCGCCCGTGGCGTCGGCCCGGACCCGGGCCTGGCGTGCCTGGGCTGCCGCGTACCGCTCGGCGGGGCTGAGTGCGTCGGCCGTCATGGCCTCCAGCCTACGGGCGGAGTCAGCAGTCGTAGCGCCCCCGGGTGGACCGCGGCTCGCAGCGGCAGGGTGCCGAGATGCTCGCCGTCGGCGTGCGCGGGCGGCAGCGGCGGCTCGCCGGCCCGGCCCGCGTCGGGCCCGGGACGGATCGTGACGGCGCGGGCCCGCGCCACGTGCACGTCGGGCCGCGCGACGTGGCGGCCGGAGAACATCGTCGGGAAGATCGCCGCCGCCGCGGCGCGCGTGCGCACGGTGGCGACGAGGAGGTCGAGCAGCCCGTCGGTCGGTGAGGCGTCGGGCGTCACGCGGATGCCGCCGCCGATCTGCGGGAGGTTCGCGGCGGTCACCATGGCCGCGCGGCCGCTCCAGGCGCAGCGGCCGTCGCCGAGCTCGGTCAGGGCCAGCCCGCCGTCGTCGACCACGCCCTCGAGCTCGAGCGTGTACGACCAGGCGCGGAACGCGGCGATCTCGGCCAGCGCCGCGAGCGTGTACCGGGAGCTGCCGCGGGGGCGCAGCATGGCGTTGGCGCGGGCGTTGACCGCGGCGTCGAGCCCCGCCGACACCGCGCCCGCGCACCAGCGGGCGTGCGGCGCGTCGTCGTGCGGGTGGCGCACGCCCGGACCGGTGACCTCGATCGCGTCGACGGGCCGCACCGTGCCGGCCTCCAGCGCGGTGCGCAGGGCGGCGCCCGCCGCGGACGCGTCGCGGACGGGCAGGCCCATCACCTCGGCGAAGTCGTTGCCGGTCCCCACCGCGACGATCCCGAGCGGGATGCCGGTGGCGGCCGTGGCCTGCACACCGAGGTGCACCATGCCGTCGCCGCCGACGACGACGAGGGCGTCGAGCCCGTCGGCGACCGCCCGGTGGGCGTGCTCGAGCGCCAGGTCCGCGTTGCGGCCGGACAGGTCGACCACGTCGTGCGCGTCGCCCGCGAGCGTGTCGACGAGGTCGCCGCCCACGCTGCGCGCCCAGCCCTTGCCCGCCGTCGGGTTGACGACCACGCCCAGGCGCAACCCCGGGCGCCGTCGAATCACGCCGTGGCCGCCATGCGCCGGCGGTCGGCCCGCCGGTCGTGCAGGAAGCACACGCCGCACGCCAGGAAGTACAGCGCGCAGATGGGCAGGGCGACCCAGAACATGGTGAGCAGGTCGGGCGTGGGGGTCATCATCGCGGCGAACAGCGCCGAGGCCAGGATGGCCCAGCGCCAGCCGGCGAGCCAGGTGCGGGCTCGCACCGTGCCCATGAAGTTGAGCGCCACCATGATCACGGGCAGGACGAACGCGATGCCGAACGCGATGATGAGCCGCATCACGAAGCTCAGGTAGATCTGTGCGCCGATGAGGTTGGAGCTTCCCTCGGGCACGAACTCGTTGAGCAGCGCGACCGCACGCGGCAGCAGGAGCCACGCCAGCCCGGCGCCTGCGAGGAACAGCGGCACGGCCGCGCCCAGGAAGCCGTACGCGTACTTGCGCTCGGTGCGGGTCAGGCCCGGGTTGATGAAGGCGAACAGCTGGAAGAGCCACCACGGGCTCGAGACCAGGAAGCCGAGGAACAGGGACACCTTGACGCGCACGTCGATCGCCGTGGCGACACCGTCGAAGTTGAGCCCGATGAGGGCCCCGCGGCGTGCGGCGGCGTCCTCGAGCGGCTGGACCAGCGCTCCCAGCAGCGGGTCGTACAGGATCCAGCCGAGGACGGCGCCCAGCAGCAGGCCGATCGACGTCAGGAACAGGCGCTTGCGGATCTCGAGCAGGTGCTCGCGCAGGGGCATGCGCCCCTCGGGGTCCTGGGTGGTGCGTGGCACCGCCTAGCCCTGGGGCTTGGGGTCCGACGGACCCGTGACCTGCGGGGACGAGTCGGCAGGCGTCGTCGTCGACGTGCCGGCGGAGGTCGCGCTGCTGGGCTCGGTGGCGGCCGCAGGCTCAGCGGGCTTGTCGTCCTCCTTGAGCTCCCTGACCTCCTTCTTGAAGATCTTCATCGACTGACCCACGCTGCGCGCGAAGTCGGGCAGCCGCCGGGAGCCGAAGAGCAGGAAGACCAGCAGGATCAGGACGATGATCACCGCAGGGTGACGGAGGATGTTCACGAAGACAACTCCAGTGTTCGCTCGTGCACGCGGCACCGGCCGGTCCGCGCCAACGCTGTGACACCGACGTGTCACGCGGCCAGTCTAGGGCAGCCTGCCGTGCCCTGGAGGACCCCCGGCCTTCTCGGCCAGACGGCGCTCGAGCCACGACGCCCGCGCCCACGCCCGCCACGTGGCGCGGTGCCGCTCGTATCGCCGCGCGCGACGCCCGGCGCGGGCGAGCCGGCGTTCCCGGACACGCTCGCGCAGCTCGGTCTCGTCGTCGAACAGGGTGGGCGAGGTGTCGACCCGGCGCCCCTCTGCGTCAGCCACGGCCAGGGACACGCGCTCGGCGCCCGGGGAGAGCGTCGCGCCCGCGCTCGACGCCTCGCGCACCACACGCACGCCCGCGCGCCACAGGTGCCGTGCGAGCAGTCCCGCACCCGCGAGCGTGCCCAGCACCAGGACCGCCCAGACCCAGAACCACATGCCGGCCACCCTATGCGTCCGCGGTCTCGGCGGGACGTGCCGGCTCCCCGTACGCGGCCAGGCCCGCACGGGCGGCGGCCGCGACGTCCGCGGCCACCTCGGGCGGGGCCACCGAGCGCACGTCGGGCGCGTTCGACAGCAGCAGCCGGCGCAGCCACGCCGGGTTGGTCACCCGCAGCCGCACCTCGAACGACCCGTCGGGCAGGTCGCGCACCGACTCGGCCGGCACCTCCTCGGCGACCCACCGCGCGGGCGAGGCGAGCACGAGCGTGGCCACGGGCGCGCCCGCCCCGCCGTCGGCCAGCACCGAGGCCGTCACGTCGACGTCCGGGTCGATGTCGTGCGACTCGGTCCGCTCGTCGAGCACGCGCGCCGCGAGGATCCGGTCGACCCGGAACGTGCGCCGCCCCGCCGCCCGGTGGCACCACGCGACCAGGTACGTCCGCTCGTCCTGCGTCAGCAGCCGCACCGGGTCGACGTCACGCTCCGAGGCGACGTCGGCGGCGTTGACGTACCGGATCCGCAGCCGCCGGGCGTCTGCCAGTGCCGACGACACCGCGGCAAGGACCTCGGGGTCGCCGTCGCCCGCGAGCCGGACGTCGACGGCGCTCGCGGCCTCGCCGGTGGCCGCGGTGAGCTTGGCGAGCGCGGAGCCGACGACGGCGGCGCGCCCGGGGTCGGCCTGGACCGGCCGGGAGGCGTGCATCGCGCGCAGGGCGGCGACGAGCGCGACGGCCTCGCGCGTGCCGAGCCGCAGCGGGCGGGTCATGCCGCGGGCGCGCGTGAGATGGACCAGGCCCTCGTCGAGCGAGTACGCGTCGAAGTCGATGAGGTCGTCAGGCATGTAGCCGGGGGTGCCGGAGACCCACAGGGCGTCGACGTCCTCACGGACCTGACGCGCGGTGACACCGAAGCGGCCGGCGAGCTCGTCGAGCCGCACCGGTCCGGCGCCGTCGAGGTAGGCGACCAGGCCCAGGAGCCGCACGAGGCGGTCGTCGGCACGCTCAGCCACGGTCCGCCTCCCCCAGCCGGGCGGCCGCACGCAGGCGGTGCAGGACCTCGCCGCGCAGGTCGCCCGGCGCGAGCACGACGACGGCGTCCGCGTACGCGGCGAGCTCGTCGGCGAAGGCCGACCGGCTGCGGAACGGCACCTCGAGCACGTCGCGCCCGTCGGTGCGCCCGGTGCGCCCGGTGTGCTCGGACGGGCCGACGACCGGGACGACCTCCTTGGCCCGGGCACGCACGGCCTGCGCCCGCTCGGGCACGACGGCCAGCACCGCGGTGCGCTCGGCCCCGACCCGCTCGCCGAGCATCGCGTCGACGTCGACGTCGGGGATCTCGAACGCACGCGCCGCGCCGGTGACGCGGACCCTGCCCGTGATGCGCGAGAGGCGGAACACGCGCGGCGCCTGCCGGTCGCGGTCGAAGCCCGCGAAGTACCAGCCTCCGCCCCGGGCGGCGATGCGCCACGGCTCGACGTGCCGCGTCATCTCCTGCCCCGTGTTCGCGGCCCGGTAGCGGAAGGACACGACCCGGCGCTCCGAGATCGCCTCGAGCAGCGGCCCGTACGCGTCGCCGGCCGCACGCACCCGAGGCGTGATGCCCGCGACCGCGTCGCCGGCGGCCTCCCCCGCCCCGGCCGCGCGCAGCTTCGTCATCGCCCGCGAGATGTCCGTGCGCAGAGTCTTGTCCGACCACAGCTGCGCCGCCAGCGCCACGACGCCGAGCTCGGCCGGGGTCAGGTCGACCGGAGGCAGCGCGTAGGCGTCGTTGTCGATGCGGTACCCGACCTCGTCGCTGTGCCCGCCCGCGTCGACCGTCACGATCGGGATGCCGAGGGAGCGCAGCGTGTCCTTGTCGCGCTCGAACATCCTCTCGAACGCCTCGGTCGACGGTGCGTCGCCGTACCCGGCCACGCCGACGCGCACCTGCTGCTTGGTCATCGCGACCGACGTGTTCACGAGCGCGATCACGAGGTTGAGCAGGCGTTCGGCCGGCGGGACGGAGGGGGACGGGGGCATCAGGTACACGGTAGTCGCCGGTAGCCTCGGGCGGGTGACGACACCGCCGACCACCGAGGGACCCGACGCACCGGCCGCCGTAGGCATGCTCACCTGGCGCGCGGGCACGGTGACCGAGCGGGGCGCCGCCTGGCCCGGTGCCCGCGAGCTCACGGTGACGCTCGACGCGCCGCTGCCCGGCCGGCCCCACGACGACCCCACCGCCCGGCGCGTGCGTGCCCTGGCATACACGGCGCTCGTCGGCGACCCCGATGCCGGCGACCGGGTGCTGCTCAACGTCTCGGCGCTCGCGCGCAGGCTCGGCACGGGCGGCTACGCGCTCGTCGCCGGACCCGCCGACCCCGCCGCGCTGCCCGCCGACCCCACCCCCGGGCCCGGCCACCTCGTCAAGGCCCGGTACACCCCGCTGCAGGCCATGGTCCTCGGCGTCGACGAGCAGGAGTCGGCCCACCACACGACGCTGCGCGACGCCGACGACCTCGACGGCATGCCCGTCGTCGTCGCCGACCTGCACTCCGCCCTGCCCGCGATCGTCGCCGGCGCCCGGCACGCCGCACAGCTCGCCGGCCGCCCCGCCCCCCGCGTCGCGTACGTCATGACCGACGGCGGTGCGCTGCCCGCCGCATTCAGCCGCGCCATCGCGGCCCTGCGCGGCGCCGGCTGGGTCGAGACCACCATCACCGTCGGGCAGGCGTTCGGCGGCGACCTCGAGGCCGTGACGGTGCACACCGGCCTCCTCGCCGCCCGCCACGTCGCCGGCGTCGACCTCGCCGTCGTCGCCCAGGGGCCCGGCAACCTCGGCACCGGCACCCGCTGGGGCTTCTCGGGCGTCGCCGCCGGCGAGGCGGTGAACGCCGCCGCCACGCTGGGCGGCCGTGCCGTCGCCTCCCTGCGGGTCTCCGGCGCCGACCCGCGCGACCGCCACCGCGGCGTCTCCCACCACTCGCTCACCGCCTACGGGCGGGTCGCGCTCGCGCCCGCCGACGTCGTCGTGCCGCGCCCGACCGTCGACGTCGAGAACCTCCCCGGCTGGGGAGCCGACCTCACGCGGCGCATCCGGGAGCAGGCCGCCACGCTCGTCGGGCAGCAGACCCCGCACCAGGTCGTCGAGGTCGACGCCGACGCCGCCCTGATCGAGACCCTGCGCACGTCCCCCGCACGCCTGTCCACCATGGGGCGCGGACTCGACGACGACCCCGCCGCCTTCGTCGCCGCCGCCGTCGCCGGCGTCCACGCGGCTCATTTCGCCGACCGCGCCGACGAAGCGGCGCCCACCACGGCGCCGTAGCCGGCGGTCGGAAGCCCACCAGGCACCCGCGACAGGTACCGTCCTGCCATGGCGCGCCGCACCCTCCCCACGCCTGCCGGCCCGCGGGCGCTCGCGGCCCTCGTCCTGATCACGCTCGTCGTCCTCGGCGCGGCCACAGCGACCCCGTGGCGCACGCGGGCACCGCAGGGACTGCTCGACGCAGCCCCCGGCCTCCTGCCCGAGGTCTCGCCCCCGCCCACCCCGAGCGCCACCCAGGAGGCCGAGCCGCTCGGTGCCGGCGAGACGACCGACCCCGCGCTCGTGCTGCTCGTCGCACTGCTGCTTGTCGTGGCCGTCGTCCTCGCCCTCGTCGGCCGCCGCATCCTGGCGGCACTGCGCGCCGCCGAACCGCCGCCCGAGCCCGACACGACCGACGTCGGACGCGCCCTCGCCGACGCCACCCCGGCCGTCACCGTCGACGAGCTCCAGGACGCCGTCACGCTCGCGCTGCGCCGCCTCGACCAGGCCGCCACACCCCACGACGCCGTCGTCGCCGCCTGGGTCAGCCTCGAGGAGGCCGCTGCCCACCACGGCACCCAGCGCGACCCCGCACAGACGCCCACCGAGTTCACCGTCACCCTCCTGCACGACACCCCCGCCCCACCCGAACCCGTCACCACCCTGCGCCGCCTCTACCACCACGCCCGGTTCACCGACCGGCCCGTCGAGGCCGCCCAGGTCTCCGCCGCCCGTGACGCCCTCGAGGCCATCGCCCGAGCGCTCGAAGAACAACCGATCCCTCACGGACCAGGGCGGACGCCATGAACCGCCCGCGCGTCGGCGTCGCCGTGGCGCTCGCGGCCGCTCTCGTCGTCTCGCTCGCGGGTTGGCTCGACCCGGTGCACGCGTTCCTGCTCGCGGCCGTCGCGGTCTCGGTGGTGCTCGTGTGGAGCCGGCTCGACGACGGCTCGGAGGAGCCGTGGCCCGCACCGCCCGAGGAGAGCCGACCCGGGGCGCGCCACGACGTGAGCGAGCTCGGCTGGGCCACGTTCACCCGTTCGGGCGAGGTGAGCGAGCGGGTCATGCGTCGCGTCCGGGCGGTCGCCGCCGCGCGGCTGGTCCGCCACGGGGTCGATGCGACCGACCCGGCGCACACGGCCGAGGTCGAGCTCCTCCTGGGCGCCGACGTCGCCGCCGGCCTCGCGTCGGGACGCGCGCCGACGGCGCGCGTCCTGCGCCACTGGCTCGACGCGCTCGAGCGCATCGGCCCCGACACCCCAGGCCGTGCCCCAGACCATGCCCGAGACCATGCCCCACAGGGCCGCTCGACGACCGGAAGGCAACCCCGATGACGAACGACACCCCTGACGTGGCTCCGCTGGCCGTCCCCGAGGTCGCCGCGCTCGGCCGGCGCATCCTCGACGAGGTGGGCACCGCCGTCGTCGGCATGCGCGACTCCCTCGAGATCGCGCTCGGCACGATCCTCGCCAGCGGGCACGTGCTGTTCGAGGACGTGCCCGGCCTCGGCAAGACCCTCGCGGCGCGCTCGCTCGCGACCGCCCTCGGTCTCGACTTCGCGCGCCTGCAGTGCACGCCGGACCTCCTGCCGAGCGACATCACCGGGTCGTCGGTGTACGACCCGATGGCGCGTGAGCTCGTGTTCCGGCCCGGCCCTGTGTTCACGGGCCTGTTCCTCGCCGACGAGATCAACCGCACGGCCCCCAAGACCCAGTCCGCGCTCCTCGAGGCGATGGCCGAGCGCCAGGTCTCCGTCGAGGGCGCGACCCGACCGCTGCCGCGGCCGTTCCACGTCGTCGCGACGTCGAACCCGGTCGAGTACGAGGGGACGTATCCGCTGCCCGAGGCGCAGCTCGACCGGTTCATGGTGCGCCTCGCCGTCGGCTACCCCGACCGCGACCAGGAGCGCGAGGTGCTGCTGCGACGCGTCGCGCGCCGCCACGAGGCCGCGCCCGTCGCCCGCGTCGTCGACGCTCCCACCGTGCTGGCCATGCAGGCGGGCGTCGAGGCCACCACCGTCGACCCCGACGTCGCCGGGTACTGCGTCGATCTCGCTGCCGCGACGCGCAGGCACAGCGCGCTCGAGGTCGGCGCCTCGCCGCGCGGCTCGCAGAACCTCCTGCTCCTCGCGCGCGCGGTCGCGGTGCTCGACGGGCGCGACTTCGTGCTGCCCGAGGACGTCAAGCGCGTCGCCGTGCCCGTCCTGGCGCACCGCCTCACGCTGACGCCGACGGCCTGGGCGAGCGCCGTCCGACCGGAGGACGTCGTCACCGAGCTGCTCGACCGCGTGCCCGGCCCGGCGACCGTGGGCCCCGCCCGGTGACGAGCCCCGTGACGACTCCCGTGTGGCGCACGTCGCCCGCAGCGACCGCGGGCGTCGGCGTCGGGGTCGTGCTGCTCGCGCTCGGCCTGCTCGCCGGCCGGGCCGACGTCGCACTGCTCGGAGTCCCCCTGGCGTTCGGCGCGCTCTGGAGCGGTCGGCCCGGCGCGCCCCGTCAGGAGCGTCCTGCGACGCCGACCGACGCCCTGCTCTCCGCGCCCGACCAGCCCGCCGCCGCGGGCGAGCTCACCGCGGACCTCAGGCTGCACCCGCCGCCCGGCGCCGAGCTCGTGCACGTGCGGGTCGCCGCGCCCGGGCACCGGCCCGTCGAGGTCGTCGTGCCGGCGCGCGAGCGAAGCCTTCCCCTGCGCCTGTCGGCGGTGCGCACGGGACCGCAGCCGACCTTCCACGCCGACCTGCGCGGATACGGCGCCGGCGGGACCACGATCGAGGACCCCCTGTCGGCGACGGCGCCCGACCGGCTCGTGCTGCCCGCCGCGATGCCGCTCGGGCGCGTGCCGCTGCCGCAACGGCTGCGCGGGCTGACCGGCCCGCACACCTCCCGCCGGCTCGGCGACGGGAGCGAGCTGCGCGACGTGCACCCGTTCACGCCCGGCGACCAGGTACGGCGCATCGACTGGCGGACCACGGCACGCCGCTCTCCCGACCTCGACGAGCTCTACGTGCGGCGCACCTACGCCACGGCCGAGGCGACCGTGGTCCTCGTGCTCGACTCGCGCGACGACGTCGGGCCCGACCTCAGCACGTGGCGAGGCTCTGGCCCACAGCGCGTCGACGAGCCGACCTCGCTCGACCTCGCACGGCACGCCGCCGCGTCGGTCGCCTCGGCCCTCGTCGACGGCGGCGACCGCGTCGGGCTCGAGGACCTCGGCCGACGGCGACGACCGCTGCCGCCGGCCGCCGGGAAGCGGCACCTGCGCCGACTCCTGCATGCCCTCGCACTGAGCCGTCCCGTCGGGACGCCGGGGCGGCGGCTCCGCCCCCCGCAGCTGCCCGCGGACGCGTTCGTGTACGTCTTCACAACGGCGCTCGACGACGAGCCGCTCACCCTCGTTCGGTACTGGCGCGAGACCGGGCACGGCGTCGTCGTGATCGACACGCTCCCCGACGTACGGCCCGCCCGCGGCGAGCACATGCGCATCGCCTGGCGCATCACACGCATGGAACGCGAAGACCGGCTCGCGCGCCTGCGCGCCGAAGGCGTGCCCGTCGTCCGCTGGGCCGGGTCGGCCCGCGACACCGCACCGGCCCGGCTCGAGGCGCTCGCCGTGGCAGCCCTGCGCCACCGCGCGCCCGCCGGGGTGGGCCGATGAACCTCGAGGACGCGATCCGGCGCCTGCGCGGCGAGGACCGGCCGCTGCCGTGGGTCATCGTCGGCCACGGCCGCACCGTGCCGGGATGGGCGTTCCGCACCGTCTTCGTGCTCGCGGTACCCGCACTCGTGCTTGCGACCGCCTCACGCACGACGGCGGCCACGGGGTTCGTCGCGACCCTGGCCCTGGCGCTCACCGCGTGGGCCGCGGCGCGGCCGGCAGCGGGCAGTGCCCAGGGCACCGTCGTCGCCTGCGCGTTCCTGCTGCTCGGCTCCCCCGGGCCCTTCGACCCCGCGACCCTCGCGCTCGCGCCCGCCGCCTACGTCGTCGTCCGGCTGGGCTGGTGGGCCGCCCACGTCCGCTGGCACACCCGCGTCGAGCTCGCCGCACTCGCGCGCTCCGGGCTGCGCGACGCCGTCGTGATCGGAGCGACGACGGCCGTCGGCACCCTCGCCTGGGCCGTCGCCGGACGCCCGGTCTCCGCGATCGTCGCGCTCGGCACCGCTGCGCTCGCAGCGGTCGCGTGGCTCGCGCTGCGGCGTGACGATGGAGCGTCCGGCGAATCATCGTGAAGGAGGACCCCTGATGGCTGCCCGCAAGGACCTTCCCCGCTACACCGTCCCGACCCTCTCGGCCAAGGACGGCGCCAGGGTCGCGGCGATCCTCCAGGAACGCCTCAACTCCCTGACGGACCTGCACCTGACGCTCAAGCACGTGCACTGGAACGTGGTCGGCCCGCACTTCATCGGGGTGCACGAGATGCTCGACCCGCAGGTCGCGGCCGTGCGCGCCATGACCGACGCGATCGCAGAGCGCATCGCGACGCTCGGCTCCGCCCCGGTCGGCACACCCGGCGCGCTCGTCAAGGCCCGGACGTGGGAGGACTACCACCTCGGCCGGGCGACGGCCATCGAGCACCTCGGCGCGCTCGACGAGGTGTACCAGGGCATCATCGCGGCGCACCGCAAGGCCGCCAAGGACACCGAGGCGCTCGACCTCGTGACGAACGACCTGCTCATCAGCCACCTGCACCAGCTCGAGATCTTCCACTGGTTCGTCCGCGCGCACCTGGAGAGCGCCGGCGGCGTCCTCTCGACGGAGGGTGAGACGACCGAGCTCGGCGCCGCACGCAAGGCGCGCGAGGCCCGGGCCGGCTGACCGGCCACCCTGAGCACGGCCCGATCACGGCCCCGTCCTGGTCTGCCAGGATGGGGCCGTGATCCGTCCCTACCGGCCCGGCGACCGCGATGCGGTCGCCGAGGTCTGCGTGCGCACCGCGGCCGGCGGCGGCGACGCCCGCGGCCTCTACTCCGACGACCTGCTGATGCCGGAGGTCTACGCCCTCCCCTACGTGACGTACGCGCCCGAGCTGGCGTTCGTCGTCGTGCACCCCGAGGAGCCCGACGACGGCCTGGACGAGAGCCTGGAGGTCGAGGACGGGCGCCTCGTCGGCTACGTGCTCGGCGTCCCGGACACCGCCAAGTTCGTCGCGTGGTGGGACCGCGAGTGGGCGCCCGGCTTCGCGCAGCGCCACCCGTCCCCCGGCCCACCGCTGCGACCCGGCGCGACGCCGTCGTACAGCGAGGCCGCGCTGCTGCGCGACGGCGGTGACCCCCGGCGCATGCTCCTGCCCGCCGAAGAGCTCGCCGAGTACCCCGCACACCTGCACATCGACCTGCTGCCCGCGGCACAGCGTCGCGGGTACGGGCGCCGGCTCATCGACGCGCTCCGGTCGGCGCTCGCCGACCGCGGCGTAACCGGGCTGCACCTCTCCTACGACCCGGCGAACACGTCCGCGCGCGCCTTCTACGACCGACTCGGCTTCCGCGAGCTGCCGTCGTCGACGCCGAGCGCGCCCCTGCTCGGCCTGACCACGAGCTAGCGAGCCGGCCCGGCCCTCGGGGCTGTGTGCCGTTGCACCTGGGTGCGTGTTGGGGTCCGTGCTTGGCACACTATTTTTCCGCTGTCACGACAGCGCGGCCAGGGTCGTGCACCCCTGCCTCCGTCCAGGCCCGACGCACCTGCTCGAACCGCGTCGGCAGCGGCGGTCGGAGCGCGCCGTACCGCGCGTTGGTGCGGTGCACGAAGCGGCGCCAGGACAGCACGAGCCCCTGACGCGTGATCGGGAGCCCGCTGGAGACGGTCACCCCGTTGTCGTGCGTGTGGTGCACCGTGAGCAGCAGCGCGCGCGGCACCGACCCCTCGAGGTCGGCCGCGAGCTCCTCGCGCACGGTCATCCAGTGCCGCAGCACGAGCACGACCTCGGCCGGCACGCGGTGCTCGCGCGACGTGCGGTGCTTGCCGTGGCGCACCAGCACGCTCCCCTCCCCCGCGCGGGGGCCAACCGGGGGCAGCCGAAGGTCCTCGACGCGGACACGCAGCAGGTCGCCGTAGCGCGCGCCCGTGGCGCGCGTGAGCCCGGCGATCACCGCGAGACGCACGGTCTCGGGCTTGCCGTCCGGGCGCAGCGCCTCGACCGAGAGCTCACGCCAGACCCAGTCGGCCTCGTCGAGCGAGACCGGCGGCCGCGGGTACCGGGTCGTCGGGGCTGGCGGGCTCGTCGCGTCGTCGCTCGTCATGACGACATCCTCCCGCTTGGCACACTTTTTCGTCGGAAGCGGTACGGCGTGTCCCGTAGGCTCGCCGCGTGACGCAGCCCGCCCCGGCGCCGGACCTGCCCTCGACGATCGCCGCGCCCGTCGACCACGAGCAGATCATCCGCAGGTCGCGCTTCCTCGCCCACGTCGCGCCCGTGCGCGACGTCGAGGCGGCGGACGCCGTCGTCGCACGGCTGCGCAAGCAGCGGTGGGACGCGCGGCACCACTGCGTCGCGATGGTGCTCGGGACGCACGCCGACCAGCAGCGCTCGACCGACGACGGCGAGCCGTCGGGCACCGCGGGCGTACCGATGCTCGAGGTGCTCCGGCACCGCCACGTCACGGACGTCGTCGCGGTCGTCACGCGCTACTTCGGCGGCGTGCTGCTCGGTGCGGGCGGCCTCGTGCGCGCCTACTCGGGGGCCGTGTCAGCGGCGCTGGACGAGGCGCAGCTCGTCCGCCGCCAGGTCCTCACCGAGGTCACGCTCGACGTGCCGCACGCCGACGCCGGGCGCATCGACAACGTCCTGCGCGACTGGGCCGCCACCCATGGTGCCGCCCTCGCGGACACGCAGTACCTGGAGGTCGCCCGGTTCACGCTCCTGGTGCCGCCTGGAGCGCTCCCCCGCCTCCACGACGACGTCGCGGCAGCCTCGTCAGGCACCCGCACGCCCGCGGTCGGCGGCTCGCGAGTCGTGGACGTCCCGGCATGAGGCCGCGACCGGCTCCTCAGCCGCGAACACCCTCCGCCGTCACGACCGCGCCGTCGGGAACTGTCTGCGGCGAGCCCGCGTCGGACAGGCTCCCCTCCCCCACGACCCGCACGCCGGACCCGAACGTCCAGTCACCGTCCACGGTGAGCGACCGCGCCTCCCGCAGGGACGGCACGCCGGCGCCGAACCGCTCGTCGAACCGCGTGATCGTCTTGTACGCCACCGAGAGTCTGACGAGCGGCGCGTCGACCTGGGCCACGAGCCGGTAGTCGTCGGTGAGCTCGTAGACGTCCGAGCGCAGCACGAGCAGGTCGCTGGTCGTCTTGACCGGCAGGAACCGCTCGCGGCCGACCTCGATCGCCGTCGCGCCCTCGAAAACCGCGACCGCCGCGCCCATGGCCGACTCGATCTGCACGACCTTCGGCGACGACGGGTCGGTCGGGTCCACCGTCTTGAAGTTGCGGATGAGCGGCAGCTCCAGCACGCCGCCGGTGCGGTCGAGCTCGGCGGCCAGCGCCTCGAGGTCGAACCAGAGGTTGTTGGTGTGGAAGTACGGGTGCCGCTCGGCGTCGAGCGAGACCTCGAGGTCGTCGGGGTGGGTCTGGGCCGTCTCGCGCTGCATGATCCGCCCGTCCGACTTGCGGACCACGAGCTGCCCACCCTTGACGTCGGCCGGCGTCTTGCGGCACATCTCGGCCGCGTACGGCGCGCCCGAGGCCGCGAACCACGCGGCGATCTCGCCGTCGGGCGCGGCACCGAGGTTGTCCGAGTTGGACACGCACGCGTACCGGAAGCCGGCGTCGAGCAGCGCACGCACCACTCCGGAGGCGTGCAGCGCCGGGTACAGGTCGCCGTGGCCGGGCGGGCACCACTCGAGCGACGGGTCGGCGGGCCACTCAACAGGCTCGAGGGTGTCGGCCAGCAGCTTGGGCTCGCGGTTCTGCAGGAAGTCGAGCGGCAGGCCGTCCACGGTCAGGCCCTCGTGGCGCGCGAGCGCCGCGAGCGAGTCGTCCTGCGTGCGGAACGAGTTCATCAGCACGAGCGGCAGGCGTGCGCCCGTGCGCGCCCGGGCGGCGCGCACCTGGCCCACGATGACGTCGAGGAACGTGAGCGGCTCGCCGTCGGCCGACTCGCGCACCGTCAGCAGCGACTTGGCCCGGTCCATGCCCATCGACGTGCCGAGCCCGCCGTTGAGCTTGATGATCGCCGTGCGCGCGAGCGCGTCGGCCGCGTCCGCCTCGGAGATCTCCAGGTCGGCGTGGCGCGCCAGGCCGGTCAGGGGCTCGACGTCGCCCTCGCGCACGAGACCGGTCGCGCCGGACTCCAGGAGCCGGTAGAAGCGTGTGAACGTCTCGATCGCGGCGGGTGCGACCCCCGCCGCCGTCATCTTGTCTCGGGCCAGCTCGAGTCCGCGATCACTCATGGCCCGCACCCTATCGGGCGCGGGCGCGCCTCCAGGCGCCGTTCCGGAACGCGGTCGGATGCCCGACGGCGGTGCTCGCCGGAGCGGTCACTCGAAGCGCGACGGATCGCCAGCGCCGACACGCACCACCTCGGGATAACCCTCCGACCAGTCGACGACGGTCGTCGGCTCGGCGGCGACATCGCCCGCGTCCACCACGACGTCGACGACGTGGTCGAGCTCCTCCTTGACCTGCCATCCGTCGGTCATCGGCGCCTCCTGCCCCGGCAGGATGAGCGTCGAGCTGAGGAGGGGTTCGCCGAGCTCACGCAGGATCGCCTGCACGACGGGCGAGCCGGGGATGCGCACGCCGACGGTCTTCTTCTTGGGGTGCGCGAGACGCCGCGGCACCTCCTGCGTCGCCGGGAGGATGAACGTGTACGGGCCCGGGGTCGAGGACTTGATCGCGCGGAACGCGCTGTTGTCGAGGCGCACGAGCTGCCCGAGCTGAGCGAAGTCCGCGCACACGAGCGTGAAGTGGTGCCCGGCGTCGAGGCGGCGGATCTGCCGGATGCGCTCCGCGCCGTCGTGCTGACCGAGCCGGCACCCGAGCGCGTAGCCCGAGTCCGTCGGGTAGGCGACCAGCGCGCCGTCGCGCAGCATCGTCACCACCTGGGCGACCAGCCGCGGCTGTGGGTCCACCGGGTGGACGTCGACGTATCGGGCCATGTGCCCGAGCGTAGCCCCGGGCGGACGTCACGCCGCGCCGAGCCCCCGCACGAGCTCGGCCTCGCTCGCGTTGCCTCCGGAGCACACGACGCCGACGCGCCGGCCGGCGAACCGATCCGGATGGGCCAGGACGGCCGCGAGCGCCGCCGCTCCTGCGCCTTCGGCGACGGTGCGCGCGCCGGTGAGGTAGAGCCGCTGGGCGCGCGCGAGGTCGTCGTCGGTGACGAGCAGGAAGTCGGCGAGGCGCTCGCGCAGGATGCCTTGGGTCAGGCCGAAGCCGCACCCGACGGCGATCCCTTCGGCGCGCGTCCGGTTGGGGCGGGTGACGAGCTCGCCGGCGCGCCAGGAGTCATGCGCGGCCGGGGAGGCGGCGGACTGGACGGCGACGACGTCGAGGTGCGGTGCGAGCGCTGCGGCGACGAGGCATGCGCCGCCGGCCCCGGAGCCGCCGCCGACGGGGACGAGGAGGACGTCGAGGTCGGGCGCCTGCTGGAGGAGCTCGAGCGTGGCGGTGGCGACGCCGGCGACGAGTGCGGGCTCGTCTGCGGCGGCGACGAGCCGCGCGCCGGTGGCGGGGGCGAGCTGCTCGGCGTGCGTGCGGGCGTCGTCGAACGTGGCGCCGTGGAGGACGACGTCGGCGCCGAGCGCACGGACGGCGCGTTCCTTGACCGGGTTGGGGTCGGTGGGCATGACGATGGTGCACCGGGTGCCGGTGTGCCGGGCCGCGTAGGCGATCCCCTGGGCGTGGTTGCCGGTCGAGTAGGCGACGATGCCGCGTCGGCGCGCGGCTTCCTCGAGGCCGAGCAGGAGGTTGAGCGCGCCGCGGACCTTGAACGCGCCGGTGTGCTGGAGGTTCTCGTGCTTGACGACGAGCGATGCTCCGGCGGCGCCGGCGTCCTGCGCGTGGCGGTCGAGCTCCGCGTAAGTGGTGGCGGGTGTGCGGACGACGAGCCCGTCGATGCGGCGTTGGGCGGTGAGCACGTCGTGGATCCCTGGTGTCCTCATGCCACTCAGCGTGGTCAGGCGGTCACCCATAGGTCCAATGCCTGTTGTCGAGCAGTTTCATCGTCGTCGTCGATCGGTCCGGCGTACGCTGGCCGCATGCCCGCGAGCCTCGACCTGACTCGTCTGCGCGTGCTGGCGGCCGTCGCGCGCACCGGCTCGGTGACGGCGGCGGCGCGCGAGCTGCACTACGCGCAGCCGTCGGTCAGCCACCATCTGGCCCGGCTCGAGGCGGAGGCCGGCATCCCGCTGCTGCAGCGCGCGGGGCGCGGGGTCCGGCTCACCGAGGCCGGGCGGCTGCTCGCCGCTCGCGCGGAGGAGATCCTCGGGCGGGTCGAGGGCGCGCAGCGCGAGCTGGACGCCCTGGCCGGCCTGCGCGCGGGCAGGGCCCGGCTCGCGGCGTTCCCGTCGGCGCTCGCCACCCTCGTGCCCGAGGCCGTCGCTCGTCTCGCGGCCGACCATCCCGGCGTGAGCGTGGGCCTGCTCGAGGCCGAGCCGCCCGAGGCCGTCCTGGCCCTGGCCTCGGGCGAGGTCGACGTCGCGCTCGTGTTCGAGCACACCGACGCCCACGCCCGCACGGTCGAGGAGCTGCGCTTCGAGGTGACCGACGTGCTCACCGAGGCGGTGCACCTGGTGCGCCCCGCCACGGGCGCGGCGCCGCCGGGCCCCGCTCCGAGCGTCGCCTCCCTGGCGGACGCCACGTGGATCGCGGGCTGCGAGCGCTGCCGTGCCGATCTGGTGGCCCGGTGCGGGGCGGCCCGGTTCGTGCCGCGCATCGCGTTCGAGACGGACGACTACGTCGCGGTCCAGGCGCTCGTCGCGGCGGGTGTCGGTGTCAGCCTCCTTCCCTCGCTCGCGCTGAGGGCGCACCGGAACCCGGGCGTGGAGGCCGTGGCGCTGCCGGGCGCGCACCGCCGCGTCGTCGCGCTCACGGTTGGGGCCCCCACGCCCCCGGCTCGCGCGCTCATCGACCGGCTTGCCGCCGTGGGCGCCGGCGTCTGACCCGCCGGTCCGGCGCCCGCCCCCGTGCCGAGCGCGGGTGAGCCCTGGCGCACGCGGTTAGCGTGGCGCCATGCCCGAGTGGGTGGCCTGGCTCGAGGGCTGGTGGGCGACCGACGACTACGACGTCGCCCGCCACGTGCTGCAGCGCGGCGTCGGCGTGCTGCTATTTCTTGCGTTCGTGCAGGCGCTCAGCCAGTTCCGTCCGCTTCTCGGCGAGCGCGGGCTGCTGCCCGTGGCCGCGTTCACGGCGCGCGCCCGGTTCCGGGACGCGCCGTCGCTCTTCCACTGGCGCTACAGCGACCGGCTCCTCGTCGTCGTGGCCTGGGCGGGCGCCGTCGGGGCGGCGAGCGTCGTCGCCGGGCTGCCCCAGACGGGCCCCTGGTGGGTGCCGACCGTCGTCTTTCTCGTCCTGTGGTGGCTCTACCTGTCGATCGTCAACGTCGGCCAGAGCTTCTACGGGTTCGGCTGGGAGATGCTGCTGTGCGAGATGACGTTCCTCGTCGCGTGGCTCGGCTCGGACGCCGTGCCGGTGCCGTTCCTCGTGGTGCTCGCCGCGCGGTGGCTGCTGTTCCGTCTCGAGCTCGGCGCCGGGCTCATCAAGTGGCGCGGGGACCGGGCGTGGCGCGACCTCACCGCGCTCGACTACCACCACGAGACCCAGCCCATGCCCGGTCCGCTGAGCTGGCACGCGCACCACCTGCCGCACGGGTGGCACCGGATCGAGGTCGTGGGCAACCACGTGACCCAGCTCGGCCTGCCCTGGCTGGTGTGGCTCCCCCAGCCGTTGCCGAGCGTGGCGGGGATCGTCGTCGTGGTGACCCAGGGGTGGCTCGTGGTCACGGGCAACTTCGCCTGGCTCAACTGGGCAGCGATCGTGCTCGGCGCGGCGATGGTGTCCGACGGCGTGTGGTCGGCCCTGCTGGGCTGGCTGCCGTTCGCGGGTGACGGCGGCGCCCCGGCGGCGGCCGGCCCCGGCCTGCCGGTCGCGTACGTCGTCGTGGTGACCGCCGTCGTCGCGGTGCTCGCGGCCCTGTCGGTGCAGCCGGCGCTCAACCTGGCTTCGCGGCACCAGCTCATGAACGCGAGCTTCGAGCCGCTGCGCCTCGTCAACGCCTACGGCGCCTTCGGCTCGATGACGCGGCGCCGCGACGAGGTCGTGGTCTCCGGATCGCTCGCGGAGCGCCCGGGTCCGGACGACTGGCGCGAGTACGAGTTCCGCGGCAAGCCGGGCGACGTGCACCGCCGCCCGCCGCAGGTCGCGCCCTACCACCTGCGCCTCGACTGGCTCATGTGGTTCCTGCCGCTCGGCTCGGGTGGGCACCTGTGGTTCGAGCGGTTCCTGCTGCGTCTGCTCGAGGCCGACCCGGCGACGCTGCGGCTGCTGCGCCGCGACCCGTTCGACGGCGAGCGCCCGCGCTGGGTGCGTGCGCGCCTGTACCGCTACCGGTTCTCGACGCCCGAGGAGCGCCGCCGCACGGGCGCGTGGTGGGTGCGCCGCGAGATCGGCGTCGTCGTGGAGCCGTTCAGCCTGCAGATGCTGCGCCGCTGACCCGGCCGCCGGCTCACACGAGCGAGTCGCGCCACGCGGTGTGCAGGGCCGCGAACCGCCCGTCCCCCGCGGCGAGGTCGCCTGGCGGGCCGTCCTCGACCACACGGCCGTGCTCCATGACGAGCACCCTGTCGGCGATCGCGACGGTCGACAGGCGGTGCGCGATGATGATCGCCGTCCGGTCGGCCAGCAGCGTCTGCAGGCCGTGCTGCACCAACCGCTCGCCCGGCAGGTCGAGCGAGCTCGTGGCCTCGTCGAGCACGAGCACGGCCGGGTCGGCGAGGAAGGCCCGCGCGAAGCTCAGGAGCTGCCGCTGGCCTGCCGAGACACGCCCGCCGCGCTTGTTCACGTCGGTGTCGTAGCCCTCGGGCATGGCCAGGATGAAGTCGTGCGCCCCGACCGCACGGGCGGCCGCCTCGATCTCGGCCTGGCTCGCATCCGGACGACCCAGGGCGATGTTCTCGCGCACCGAGCCGCTGAACAGGTACGCCTCCTGGGTGACCATGACGACGGCGCGGCGCAGGTCGGGCGTCGACAGGTCGCGCACGTCGGTGCCGTCGAGCAGGACCCGACCCTCCGTCGCGTCGTAGAACCGGGTCACGAGCTTGGCCAGGGTCGACTTGCCCGCGCCGGTCGAACCGACGAGCGCGACCGTCTGCCCGGCCGGGATGCGCAGGTCCAGGTCCGGCAGGACCACCGGCCCGGCGCCGTAGCGGAACGTGACGTGGTCGAGCCGCAGCTCGCCGCGCGCGTGCGGCAGCGGCACGGGGTTCCTGGGCTCGACGACGGTCGGCTCCTCGGCCAGCAGGCCGGAGACCTTCTCGAGGGCCGCGACCGCCGACTGCAGGGCGTTGTAGAACATGCCGAGCTGCTGGATCGGCTGGAAGAACCGCTTGACGTACAGCAGCGCGGCGACGAGGACGCCGACCTCCAGGGTGCCCTCCAGGGCACGCCACCCCCCGACGGCGAGCGCCACGGCGACCGTGACGTTGCCGATCAGCACGAGCCCGGGCTGGTAGCGGCCGTTGACGGAGAAGATCCGCAGGTTGGCGTCGCGGTACTCCTCGCCGAGCCGGTTGTACTCCGCCTCGGTCGTGGCCTCGCGGCGGAACGCCTGCACGGCGCGCATGCCGGTCATGGTCTCGACGAACTTCACGATGAGGCGCGCCGAGGCGGTGCGCTGCTCGCGGTAGTACAGCTGCGAGCGGTGCTGGAACCAGCGGGTCAGCAGCCAGGCCGGCACGAGGGCGGCGGCGAGCACGAGGCCCGAGCGCCAGTCGAGCAGGAACAGGCTCGCGCCCGTGAACACCATCAGGAGCAGGGACGACACGACCCCGGTGAGGCCGCCGTCGAGCAGCTCGCGCAGCGCCTCGAGGTCGGAGGTCTGCCGGCTGATGATGCGACCCGAGGTGTACGACTCGTGGAACTCGAGCGACAGCCGCTGGGTGTGGCGGAACACGCGGCGGCGCAGCTCGAGCAGGACGCCCTGGGCGATGCGTGCGGCGGCCCGCACGTACGCGCCTGCGCACAGCCCGCCGACGACGGCCGCCACCAGGTAGGCGGCGCCCACCGCGACGAGCGTCGTGGGTCGCCCGTCGGTCACCGCGGGCACCGCGTCGTCGATCGCGAGCGCGACGAGCCAGGGACCGGCGACCTGGCCGAGCGTGGCGACCACGACGAGCACGCCCGCGAGCGCCAGCGCCCGGGTGCGGGGGCGCAGGAGGTCGCCGAGCAGGCGCAGGGAGCGGGACCGGACCGCCCGGGAGGTGGCCTTGTCGAGGCGGGTGGCGTCGTCGGCCGTGGCGTCCGTGGGCCGGCGGCGGAGCCCGCCGCTGTGCGGGTCGGCGGTGGTGGTCACAGCGCGGCCTCCTTCGTGCTCGGGCGGTCGGTGCCGGGGCGGTTGGCGAGGTCGGTCTCGACCGGGCGCTCCGAGCGGGCCCAGTCCTGCTCGAGGCTGGAGATGACGTGCCGGTAGTGCGCGTCGGTCGCCAGCAGCGCGCTGTGCGTCCCGACGGCGGTGATGCGCCCGTCCTGCAGCACGGCGACGCGGTCGGCGAGCGCAACGGTCGAGGGGCGGTGCGCGATGACGAGGCTCGTCGTGGCGGCGAGGACCTCGCGCAGCCGGGCGGTGACGGCCTCCTCGGTCGCGACGTCGAGCGCCGCGAGCGGGTCGTCGAGCACGAGCACGGGCGGGCGGGAAGCGATCGCCCGGGCGAGCGCGAGGCGCTGGCGCTGCCCGCCGGACAGGGACAGGCCCTCCTCGCCGATGCGGGTGTCGACGCCGTCGGGCAGGTCGTAGGCGAACCGGGCCTGCGCGACGTCGAGCGCCTCGTGCAGCCGGGCCTCGCGCTCGGCGGCGGGCAGCGTGTCGGCCACGCCGAGGAGCACGTTCTCGCGCACGGACGCCGAGAACAGCGTCGGGTCCTCGAACGCGACGGCGACGCGGGCCCGCACGTCGGCGCGGCGCAGGCGGCGCACGTCGACGCCGTCGAGCTCGACCGCGCCGGCGGTCACGTCGAAGATGCGGGGCACGAGCAGCGCGAGCGTGGACTTGCCGGAGCCCGTGAGGCCGACGAGCGCCGTCGTCGTGCCGGCGGGCAGCTCGAGGTCCACGTGCTCGAGCACGGGCCGGGCGGCGTCCTCGTACCCGAAGGTGACGTCGCTCAGCGCGACGTGGCCGCGCGGGGTGGGCGCCTCGACGGGGTGGGCGGGGTCGGCGACCCGGTTCGGGGTCTCCATGACCTCGAAGTAGCGGTCGACGGCAGTGCGGGCGTTGAGCGTCATCGACAGCGTCATGCCGAGGTCGACCACGGGGCCGTTGATGACGGCCGTCGTCATGAAGAAGGCGACGAGCGTGCCGACCGTCATCTGGCCGTCGGCGGCGAGCAGCACGCCGAGCACGAGGCACACGGCGAGGGTGAGCTCCGGGATGAGCTGCAGCGACGTGGTGATGGTGGCCTGGCTGCCGGCCTTGCGGATCTCGGTCCGGCGCAGCTCCTCGGCCTGGCCGGTGAAGGACTCCAGCGCGTCGCGCCCGCGGCCGAACGCCTTGAGCACGCGGATGCCGTGCACGGACTCCTCGACCGTGGTGGCCAGGTCGCCCGACTGGTCCTGGGACAGCCGCGCGATGACGCGGTACCGGCGCGAGAAGCGGAACACGATGATCGTCACCGGGATCGCGCCGGCGAGGTAGACGAGCCCGAGCCAGCCGGCCGTGGCGAGCAGGATGCCCACGCCGACGACGATCGTGATCGCGCTGACCACGAGCTGCAGCAGGCCGAAGATGAGCCAGCGCCGCAGCAGGCCCAGGTCGCCCATGATGCGGCTGAGCAGCTGCCCACCGGGCCAGCGGTCGTGGAACGCCACGGGCAGGTCCTGCAGGTGGCGGAACAGCGCCATGCGCATCACCGCCTCGACGCGCGTGCCCGGGTACATCACGAGATTGCGGCGCAGCAGGATGAGGCCGCCCTCGAGCAGCCCGAGCCCCAGCACCAGCAGGACCGGCCCGACGAGCGTGCCGACGTCGTGGGAGTCGATGGAGTCGGCGAGCGGGCCCTCGACCATGGCCTGGAGCACGCGAGGGATGGCCAGCGCCGCGAGGCTCGCGCCGAGCGCGGACAGGAAGCCGGCGATCAGGCGAGGCACGGCCGGACGCACGAACGGGTACAGGCGCCGGACCGAGGCGAAGGTCGACAGCTGCGAGCCGGCGGGATGCGGGGTGACGGACGACGGGGCGGGTGGCGAGGGACGCGATCTGTCGCGGGGTGTGTCAGGCATCACCCCCTATTCTGGCACCCGCCTCCAACACATTTGCCTCAGGCACACGATGTGGACCGGTTCAGAGTGAACCGGTACAGGACGGGGTGACGCTGTGCCCAGGTCGCCGCGGCACGCCGCTACGCCTCCGGCCCGGCCGCGCCGTCGACGGTCCGCAGGCCGGCGAAGTGGTCGACCGGGCCGTGCCCACGCCCGACCTCGAGCGCCGCGCCCGCCCGGATCGCCCGCGTGAGCCACGCCTTGGTCTGCCGCAGCGCCCGCGCCCAGTCGTGGTGCTGGGCGAAACGGGTGGCCAGCGCGCTCGACAACGAGCACCCCGTGCCGTGCGTGCTTCGGGTGGCGACCCGCTCGCCGTCGAGCTCGGCGAGGACTCCGTCCGGCCCGACGAGCGCGTCGGGCGCCGGGGCGGCGCCGGGCCCGCCGGTGGCCAGGTGCCCGCCCTTGACCACGACGAGCACGCCGTGCCGGGCGGCGAGCCCGTGCGCCTGCTCGAGCGCCTGCGTCCACGTCCTGACAGGCTCCTGCCCTGCCAGCACGGCGAGCTCGGGCAGGTTGGGCGTCACCACGTCCGCCAGCGGCAGCATCGCGCGCACGGCGTGCTCGTCGTCGGGGTCGAGGAGCCGGTCGCCGCTCGTGGCCACCATGACGGGGTCGAGCACGACGGCGGAGCGCACGTCACGCGCGCGCAGCCGGGTCAGCCAGTCGGTCACGACCGCGATCACGCACGCGTCGCCCAGCATCCCGACCTTGACCGCGTCGATGTCGACGTCGTCGGCCACCGCGTCGAGCTGCGCGCGCAGGAACCCGGGCGGGGGCACGTGGACCTCGCGCACCCCCTCGGTGTTCTGCGCGGTCAGCGCGGTCAGCGCAGCCATGCCGTAGCCGCCGTTGGCGGCGATCGCCTTGAGGTCGGCCTGGATGCCGGCGCCGCCGCTCGGGTCGGAGCCGGCGATCGCGAGCACGCGCGGAACCGGGCGAGGCGGGCACAGGCCCGCGGGCGTCGGACTCGCGGCCGGCACGGGCACGGGCAGAGCCATGGGCGACATTCCCTCCGTCAGTACGAGCTGATTCAGGTTCGACGGGTGTGATCTCAGCGCCCGGGCGGGCGCACCCCGTGTCGTGGGGCACACCGTAGCGTGCCCGTTACGCTCCCGGCATGGCCCCCATCCTCCGTCCGGCCACACCCGTCGACGCGACACGCTGCGCGTACGTCCACCGCACGGCCTGGGTCGAGACGTACTCCGCCGCACTCCCGGCGTCGTTCTGGCAGACCGCGACGCTCGAGTCCCTGACGCAGCGCTGGAAGGGCTGGCTCGACGCCGAGACGCCCGTGACGGTCGCGGAGAGCGACGGCGAGATCGTCGGGTTCGCGATCGCGGGCCCAGCCCGCGCCGCCGGCGAGCACGAGCCCGTCCGCGACACCGAGCTCTACGCGCTGTACGTCCTGGCCGCACACCACGGCACCGGCGCGGGCCAGGCGCTGCTCGACGCCGTCCTGCCGGCCGGGGCGCCGGCGCAGCTCTGGGTCGCGCGCGACAACCCGCGGGCGCGGTCCTTCTACGCGCGCAACGGCTTCGTGCCCGACGGCGTGGCGTTCACCGACGCGCACTTCGCCGACCTGCCCGAGGTGCGGCTCGTGCGCTGAGCCGCGCCCGCGGAGCCTGCACCGCGGACGTCCGACCTGCGAACACGCGCTTGCCCTCTGCCCGCCGGTGTGCCACCCTCGGAGCGGGAAACCGGTTTCTCACGTCGACGACGACACCACCGAGACACGCAGGAGGCAACGATGCCGCACGCCCCGAACCGCCCCGCCCCACGCCGCCGCGCAACCGCCGCCGCGGCGACCTCGACCGCCGTCGCGCTCGGGCTCGCGACCGGGCTCACCACAGCGCTCGCGCCCGCGGCGACGGCCGACGACGACCTGCGGATCGTCGTCACCCCGGACGGCTCCGGCGACGCCACGAGCATCCAGGAAGCGGTCGACCTCGCACCCGCCCACTCGGCGCAGGCGGTCGAGATCCTCATCGCCCCGGGCACGTACCACGGCCGCGTCGTCGTGCCGTCGTCGCGCCCGAACCTCGCGTTCGTCGGCGCGACGGGCGACCCGGCGGACGTCGTCATCACCGACGACCGCGCCAACGGCACGCCACGGCCCGACGGGGTTACCTGGGGCACGACCGGCAGCGCGAGCGTCACGGTCCAGGGCGACGGCTTCAGCGCGCGGGCGGTCACGTTCGAGAACGCGTTCGACGAGGCGGCCCACCCCGAGATCAGAGGCACGCAGGCCGTGGCCATCAAGACGGCGGCGGACCGGATCGTGTTCGACAAGGTCCGCTTCCTCGGCAACCAGGACACGCTCTACCTCGACAGCCGCCACGCGACGATCCCGGGGCGTGTCTACATCACGAACAGCTGGATCGAAGGCGACGTGGACTTCATCTTCGGGCGTGGCACCGCCGTGATCGAGAACTCCACCATCAAGGCGCTGCGCCGCGACTCCAACCCGAGCGGCTACGTGTTCGCGCCGAGCACGCCACCCGGGTTCTCCCACGGCTTCCTCGTGGTGGGCTCACGGATCATCTCCAACGCCGGGCCCGGGACGTACTACCTCGGCCGGCCGTGGCACCCCGGCTCGAGCCCGGACACCGACCCGCGCGTGGTCGTGCGGGACACCTGGATCGGCGAGCTCCTCAAGGACGACCCGTGGACCACGATGTCGGGCTTCGACTGGCTCCCGGGCAGCAACGCCGAGTACCGCAACACCGGGCCGGGCGCGGTCGTCAACGAGTTCCGCCCGCAGCTGCGCGACTCCGAGGCCGCCGAGCACGAGATCGCCGACTACCTCGCCGGCGACGACGGGTGGGCGCCGCAGGACGCCTGAGTCACACGCGACTCACACCGCGACGTCGGGCACCGCGAGCGCCAGCGCGACCACGCACACCACGGCGACGGCGAGGCTGAGCGCGAACGGTGCCCGGCTGCGCGGGTCGCTCGCCGCGACGAGGCCGGCTCCCCCGGCGAGCGCCGCGGCGGTCGCCCCGCAGACGAGTGCCAGGCCCGACGGCGGCCCGGGCGGCCCGGCGACCACGGTCGCCACCGCGGCGAGCAGCAGCGCGGGGGCGAGCAATCCCGCGGCGCGTCGGCCGAGGCGGTGCGGCAGCCCGCGCACGCCCGTGGCGGCGTCGTCGTCGAGGTCGGGCAACGTGTTGGCGACGTGCGCGCCGACCCCGAGCAGCGCGGCGGCGGCGATCGCCCACGGGGCGGGGAGGCGGCCGCCGGGCGCGGCGAGCACGACGAACGCGAGCAGCAGCCCGAACGAGACGGCGTACGGCGCCCAGGACCACGGCGTGGCCTTGAGCCGCGCGTTGTACGCCCACGCGCCGGCGACGGCCGCGACGTGCAGCGCGCCCGCGACGACGCCCGTGGCGAGCGACGCGACGGCGCACACCCCGAGCGCGACCAGCGCGCCGCGGCGCAGCGTGCGCTCGGTGACCAGGCCCGCCACGACGGGCTTGTCGGCGCGCCCGACCGCGCGGTCGCGCCCGGCATCGATCCAGTCGTTCGACCACCCGACCGAGAGCTGGCCGGCGCCGACCGCGACCGCCACGAGCGCCACCCGCCCGGCGCCCGAGCCGAGCGCGGCCGCCATGGCCGTGGCGAGCCCGGTGACCACGGCCGCCGGCGCC
>VJZX01000034.1 GCA_009663185.1 Isoptericola halalbus | reverse complement strand
CTCGAAGCCCGGCTCATGGCCGAGGACGACGAGGAAACCACCCTCGTCGTCGGCTCCTGGGTCTATGAGGGAACCGGCTGGCCACGCGCCGGTGACAAGGCACTAGCGGACGCAGCTGCCTCACGCGCCCGCGAGTCCGCCCGATGGCGAGCAGACCAGCGCACCAACCACCCGGCCCGATAGCCGACCAAGCCACGTTTCGAGGGGGAGAACCATGGAACCGAACAACAACACATCCGTCGTCGTTCCGGTCGCGTACCGGGTCGATGAGGCCGCTGAGGCGCTGCGGGTCTCGCGTGACTCGATCTACGAGCTGATCCGATCGGGGCGCCTGCGCACGATCAAGGTCGGCAAGCGCCGGCTCGTGCCGCTGGTGGCGCTGACCGAGTACGTCACGGCCGAGATGGGGGCCGCATGACGGAGCAGCAGAAGAAGCCTCGTCGGGCTCGCGGTGAGGGCGGCGTGCGCTGGTCGGACTCGCGCAACGCCTGGATCGCTGAGAAGACCGTGGGCTACGACGGGCGGGGTAAGCGCGTCGTCAGGACTGGTTCTGGCAAGACGAAGACGGCGGCACTCCGCGCCCTGGCCGACCGGGTCAAGGCGTACGAGTCCGGGTTGGTCGTCGGGGCGGACCGGTACACCGTGGGTCAGGCCGTCGAGGACTGGCTCACGTACGACCGTGCCGGGGTCGCGCCGAAGACGCTCCGCAAGAACCGGGATGACTACACCCTCCACATCAAGCCGTACCTCGGGGGACGCCGGCTCAAGGATCTACGCGCCGAGGAACTCGACAAGTGGCTGGTGTCCATCGCGCCGGGCCTCGGCCGGTCGGCGCTCAAGCAGGTGTTGGCGGTGCTGCGTCGCGCCGTGGATCGGGCGATGGCGCGGGGCTATGCGGAGCGCAACGTGGTGTCGCTGGTCAAGCTGCCGGCGCCGGGCCATGCGGGCCGGCCGTCGAAGTCGTTCACGCTCGAGCAGGCAAAGGCGGTCCTCGAGAAGACGTCGGCGCACTGGCTCCACCCGTACATCGTGGTGTCGCTGACGGCCGGCCTTCGGACCGAAGAGGTTCGGGCGCTCACCTGGGACCGGGTGCACCTCGACGTCGAGGGCGAGGCGCTGCCGCATGTCGAGGTCTGGCGTTCGGTCCGGTTCAGTGGAGACACCAAGACGCGGTTGTCTCGGCGGTCGCTGGCTCTTCCTGCCGTGGCTGTCTCCGCGTTCCGAGCACAGCGCGAGTGGCAGGCGACCAAGCGGATTCAGCGGGGCGAGCGGTGGCAGGAAACCGGCTTGGTCTTCACGACCGGAGTCGGTACTCCGCTCAGCGCGGACAACGTGCGGCGAGACTTCCGGCGCGCGTTGTCGGCGGTGCCCGGTCTGGTCCCCGAGGACTGGACGCCGAAGGAGCTCCGACACTCGTTCGTGTCGGTGCTGTCGGCAAGCGGCGTGCCCCTCGAAGAGGTGTCCCGCCTCGTGGGGCACAGCGGGACCGGGACGACGGAGAAGACGTACCGCCACGAGCTGCGGCCGGTGATCCAGACGGCAGCACGCGCGATGGATGTCGTGTTCAGGCCGCCCGAGGACGACGGCGAGGCCGCCGACACCTGGGACATGGAACCGCTGTTTGACCTGCCCGGGCAGGGGGTGGCTCGCGGTGCGTAGTCAGGCGGCTTGTCAGGCGACGGCTCGAAACGGCCTCGCGAACGGGGGAACGAGAAAGCCCCTGACCGGCGTCTCCGCTGATCAGAGGCTTTCGTCACGCTGTGCGCCTGAAGGGACTCGAACCCCCGACCTTCTGCTCCGGAGGCAGACGCTCTATCCACTGAGCTACAGGCGCGGGCACCGCGGCAGACCGAAGTCCGATGCCGTCGGCACGGTGCACGAGACTACCAGCACCGGCACCAGGGGCGCACACGCGCGCTTGTAGAATCGCCCGGTGACCCCCGACGAGCTCTCGCGCGTACTCAGTGCCGCCCTCGCCTCGGCCGTGGCCGACGGCACCCTCGCCCTGCCCGCCGACGCCGTCCCGGCGTCGGTCCACGTGGAGCGACCCCGGCAGCGCGAGCACGGCGACTGGGCCACCAACGTCGCGCTCCAGCTCGCCAAGCGGGCCGGCACGACGCCGCGCGCGCTGGCCGAGGACCTCGCGGCGCGCCTCGCCGCGACGCCGGGCGTCAAGGAGGTGGAGGTGGCCGGGCCCGGCTTCCTCAACATCACGCTCGACGCCGCCGCGGCGGGCGAGATCGCGCGGGTGGTCGTGGAAGCCGGTGACTCCTACGGCCGGTCCGAGGCGCTCGCGGGCCAGGTCGTGAACCTCGAGTTCATCTCGGCCAACCCCACCGGGCCGCTGCACATCGGCCACACCCGCTGGGCCGCGCTCGGCGACGCGCTCGAGCGCCTCCTGCGGGCCGCGGGCGCCGACGTCACTGCCGAGTACTACATCAACGACGCCGGTACCCAGATGGACATGTTCGCCGCGTCGATCCTCGCCCGCGCGAAGGGCGAGGAGGTCCCCGAGGGCGGCTACCCGGGGGAGTACGTCAAGGACCGCGCGGCCGAGGTGCTCGAGCGTCGTCCCGACCTGCTCGACCTGCCGGCCGAGGAGGCGCTGCGCGTCGCGCGCGAGCTCGGCTACGAGGCCCAGCTCGCGGCCATCCGCCGCACGCTCGACAGCTTCGGCGTCCACTTCGACGTGTGGTTCTCCGAGCTGACGCTGCACGAGTCGGGCGCGGTCGAGCAGGCCGTCGCGCGCCTGCGCGAGCAGGGACACGTCTTCGACTCCGAGGGCGCGGTCTGGTTGCGCACCACGGACTTCAGCGACGACAAGGACCGCGTGATGATCCGCGCGAACGGCGAGCCCACGTACTTCGCCGCGGACGCCGCTTACTACCTGTCGAAGAAGGACCGCGGCTTCCCGCAGAAGATCTACCTGCTGGGCGCCGACCACCACGGGTACATCAACCGCCTCAAGGCCATCGCGGCATGCGCCGGCGACGACCCGGAGGCGAACATCGAGGTGCTCATCGGCCAGCTCGTGAACATCGCGGGCGAGCGCATGGGCAAGCGTCGCGGCAACGCGTTGTACATGGACGATCTCATCGAGTGGCTCGGCTCGGACGCGTTGCGCTACTCCCTCGCCCGCTACCCGGCCGACTCCCCGCTGTCCCTCGACGGCGAGGAGATGGTCCGACAGAGCAACGACAACCCGGTCTTCTACGTCCAGTACGCGCACTCGCGCACCTGCGCCGTCGACCGGAACGCGGCCGGCCGCGCCGTGCGGCGGGAGGACGGCTTCGACCCGGCTCTGCTGGTGCACGAGACCGAGACGGCGGTCATGGGCCGCCTCACCGAGCTGCCGCGTGTCGTGACGCAGGCCGCGCAGCTGCGCGAGCCGCACCGCATCGCGCGCTACCTCGAGCAGCTCGCTGGCGACTTCCACAAGTGGTACCAGGAGTGCCGTGTCACGCCGTACCCCGATGAGCCGGTGACCGACACGCACCGCACGCGCCTGTGGCTCAACGACGCCGTGCGCCAGGTGCTGGCCAACGGCCTGCACCTGCTCGGCGTCAGCGCCCCGGAGCGGATGTGACCGGCGCGGCGGAGGAGACGACGACGGCACTGCCCGTGGGCGGTCCGGGTCACCCCGGCGCGCCCTGGTCGAGCGGCGTCCGACGTCGCGAGGACGGCGCTCTCGAGGTAGCCGGCGCCGACGTCCGCGACCTCGTGGCCCAGCACGGGACGCCCGCGTACGTGCTCGACGAGGCCGACTTCCGCGCCCGCGCCCGCGCCTACCGGACGGCGTTCGAGACGGCGTTCGCCGAGGTCGGAACCGGCGTCGACGTCTACTACGCCGGCAAGGCGCTCCTGACCGTGGCCGTGGCGCGCTGGGCGCGCGAGGAGGGCCTGCGGGTCGACACCGCCTCGGGCGGCGAGCTCGCCGTCGCGCTGCGTGCCGGCGTGCCCGGCGAGGCGATCGGCCTGCACGGCAACAACAAGTCCGACGCCGAGCTCCACGCCGCGCTCGACGCGGGCGTCGGCCGGATCATCGTCGACTCGCTCGTCGAGGTCGAGCGCCTCGCGGATCTCGCCGGCGCGCGGGGCACGGTGGCGCCCGTCATGGTGCGCGTGACCACGGGCGTCCACGCGGGCGGCCACGAGTACATCTCGACGGCGCACGAGGATCAGAAGTTCGGCCTGTCGGTCAGCTCCGGGCCCGACGGCGGGGACTCGCCCGCGCTGGAGGCGCTGCTGGCCGTCGTCGCACGGCCCGAGCTGCACCTGCTCGGGATCCACTCGCACATCGGCTCGCAGATCCTCGATCCGACGGGCTTCGAGGTCGCGGCGCGGGTCGTGCTGCAGCTGCGCGCCGACGTCGCCGCGCGCACGGGTGTGCTCGTCGAGGAGGTCGACCTCGGCGGCGGGTACGGCATCGCGTATCTGCCGGGCGAGGTGGCCCTCGACCCCGACCGGGTTGCCAAGGACGTGGCGAGCGCCGTCACGGCGATCGGCGCCGAGCTCGGCACGCCGCTGCCGCGGTTCTCGATCGAGCCGGGCCGCGCGATCGTCGGCCCCGCCGGGCTCACGCTCTACACCGTCGGCACGGTCAAGCCGGTCGCCGTGACCGGGGACGACGGCGCCACGTTCACGCGCCTGTACGTGTCGGTCGACGGCGGGATGAGCGACAACATCCGCCCCGCGCTGTACGGCGCGGACTACCACGCCGAGGTCGTGGGACGTGTCTCCGACGCCGAGCCGGTGCTGGCGCGCGTCGTCGGGAAGCACTGCGAGAGCGGCGACATCGTCGTGCACCGGGTCATGCTGCCCGGCGACGTCCGCGCCGGGGACCTGCTCGCGGTGGCCGCCACGGGTGCCTACGGTCGCTCGATGGCGTCGAACTACAACCTGCTCACGCGCCCGCCCGTGGTCGCGGTCGCCGACGGCGGGTCGCGCGTGCTCGTGCGACGCGAGACCGTCGACGACCTGCTCGCCCTCGACCAGGGCTGACCAGGGCGGAGCTCACCGGTCGCGTCAGCTGGCCGTCCGACCGCGTCCGCCATCTTGGGCGGACGCCAGGTCGATCCGGTGCGCTCCGGCGTACACGTTCAGGCCACCGTTCCGCACGAAGCCGGCCAGCGTCATGCCGGCCTCCGTGGCCAGGTCGACGGCCAGCGTCGAGGGCGCGGAGACCGCGGAGAGGACCGGAACCCCGGCCATCCATGCCTTCTGCACGAGTTCGAACGAAGTGCGTCCGCTGACCTGCAGGATGCACCCGGTCAGCGGCAGTCGTCCCTCGGCCAGCGCCCAGCCGACCACCTTGTCGACCGCGTTGTGCCGGCCCACGTCCTCGCGCACGCAGAGCACGTCGCCGTGCGCGGAGAAGAGCCCTGCTGCGTGGAGCCCGCCGGTGCGCTCGAAGATCGCCTGGCCCGCCCGCAGCCGGTCCGGCAGCTCCGCCAGCAGTCCGGCCGGCACCTCCACCCGGTCCTCGGCGACCGACCAGCGGGCGGTCGTGCGCACCGCATCCAGGCTGTCCTTGCCGCAGACGCCGCAGGAGCTGGAGGTGTAGAAGTTGCGCGAGAAGTCGGGCAGGTCGACGTGCGGCGCGAGCGTCACGTTCAGCACGTTGAGCGTCGAGTCGGGGCGGCCGTCGTCGCAGTAGCGGATGCCCAGCGTCTCGTCCCGCGCCCCGATCACACCTTCCGACACGAGGAACCCGGCCGCGAGCTCGAAGTCGTCCCCGGGTGTGCGCATGGTGACCGCGAGCTGCCTGCCGTTGACGCGGATCTCCAAGGGCTCCTCGACCGCGAGCGTGTCCGGCCGCGTCGTCGGCGCGCCACCGCGCAGCCGCAGTACCCGCCGCCGGTCGGCCCTTCTACCCATGTGCTGATCGAAGCAGACCGGCAGCGCGATTGCGAGCCCTTCCGGGACGAAGAGGGACGCCGGGAGGGCCGCCGGAAACGGGTCGCAATTTCGACGGCCTTGACTCTTGACGGTGCTGCCAGCGGCGGGGCATTGTTGCCCTCAACGCAATCGAGTGCAGATTACGCAACAGGAGGCAGGCATGGCCGGACGGCAGACCGTCATTATCGGTGCCGGGGTGGTCGGGGCGGCACTCGCGGACGAGCTGTCCGCGCTGGGCTGGACCGACATCACCGTCGTCGACCAAGGCGATCTCCCTGCGACCGGCGGTTCCTCGTCGCACGCACCGGGGTTGGTGTTCCAGGCCAACAGCTCCAAGGCCATGACCGAGATGGCCAGGTACACGGTCGAGAAGTTCGTCTCCCTCCAGCACGAGGGCCGGTCCTGCTTTCTCCAGGTCGGCGGCCTCGAGGTCGCGACCACCCCCGAGCGGCTCGCAGAGCTGCGGCGCCGCCATGGTTGGCTCGTCTCCTGGGGCGTCGACGCCCGCCTTGTCGACCCCGACGAATGCGTCGAGCTGCACTCCCTGCTCCACCGCGACCGCGTGCTGGGCGGCCTCCACATCCCCACCGACGGCCTGGCCAAGGCGCTCTGGGCGGTCGAGGCGCAGATCGAGCGTGCCAAGAGCCGCGGCGTCCGCTTCCTCGCGCGCCACGAGGTGCTCGACATCAGGTCCGAGAACGGCAAGGTGGTCGGCGTCGTCACCGACCAGGGCGAGCTGCCCGCGGACGTCGTCGTCTGCTGCGCCGGCATCTGGGGTCCCAAGGTCGCCGCGCTGGCCGGCATGAACCTGCCGCTGACGCCCCTGGGTCACCAGCTCGCGTGGACCGGTCCGATCCCCGAGCTCGACGGCCAGAAGGAGGAGGCGGTCCGCCCGATCCTGCGGCACCAGGACGCCGATCTCTACTACCGCGACCGCTACGACGCCGTAGGAATCGGCTACTACGGGCACCGCCCGATGCCGGTCGACCCGTACGACCTGCTCTCGGTCGACGAGTCCGAGGTGATGCCGTCGGTGCTCGCCTTCACCACCGAGGACTTCACCCCCGCGTGGGAGGAGACCCAGTCGCTCCTGCCCGCGACGACGGAGACGAAGGTCGAGGAGGGGATCAACGGCATCTTCTCCTTCACCACCGACGGCATGCCGCTGCTCGGCGAGTCGCCCGACCTGGCCGGTTTCTGGGTCGCCGAGGCCGTGTGGGTGACCCACTCCGCCGGCGTCGGTCGGGCCATGGCCGAGTGGCTGGCCGACGGGTACTGCAGCTCTTTCGACCTGCACGAGTGCGACGTGAACCGGTTTGAAGACTTCCAGCTCACGCCGGAGTACGTGCTCGAGCGCGACTGTCAGAACTTCGTCGAGGTCTACGACATCCTCCACCCGCTGCAGCCGATGGAGTCGCCCCGGCCGCTGCGCACGTCACCGTTCTACGCGCGCCAGCAGGAGCTCGACGCCTTCTTCCTCGAGGCCACCGGCTGGGAGCGCCCGCAGTGGTACGACGCCAACCAGAACCTGCTGGAGCGGTACACCGTTCCCCAGCCCAACGACTGGGCCGCCCGCTTCTGGTCCCCGGTCGTCGGTGCCGAGGCGCTGGCCACCCGCGAGAGCGTCGCGATGTACGACATGACCGCCCTCAAGCGGCTCACCGTCACCGGCCCGGGCGCGACCTCCTTCCTGCAGCGGCTCACCACCGGCAACATGGACAAGTCCGTCGGTTCGGTGACGTACACCCTGCTCCTGGACGTCGACGGCGGGATCCGCAGCGATGTCACCGTCGCTCGGCTCGGCGAGAACGACTACCAGGTGGGCGCCAACGGCGCGCTCGACATCGACTGGTTCCGCCGCTTCCTGCCCGAGGACGGGTCGGTCCAGGTCACCGACATCACCCCCGGCACCTGCTGCATCGGCCTGTGGGGTCCGAACGCCCGCGAGGTCCTCGGCCCGCTGGCCGACGCCGACCTGACCAACGACGGCCTGAAGTACTTCCGCGCCCGCCGGCTCCACATCGGCACCGTCCCGGTGACCGCCATGCGGCTGTCCTACGTCGGCGAGCTGGGCTGGGAGCTGTATACGACCGCCGACCTCGGCCTGCGGTTGTGGGACACCATCTGGCAGGCCGGGCAGGACCACGGCCTCATCGCCGCTGGACGCGGCGCCTTCAACAGTCTCCGTCTGGAGAAGGGCTACCGGTCCTTCGGCACTGACATGACGTTCGAACACGACCCCTACGAGGCCGGGGTCGGCTTCGCCGTCAGGCTCGACAAGGGCGACTTCATCGGCCGCGAGGCGTTGGTGCGCCGCCAGGAGGCCCAGACCCGCACCCTCGCCTGCCTCACCATCGACGACCCGACCGACGTGGTGCTGGGCAAGGAACCCGTCTTCGTCGACGGTCGACCCGTCGGCTACGTCACCAGCGCCGCCTACGGCTACACCATCGGCAAGGGCATCGCCTACGCCTGGCTGCCGAGCGAGCTCGCCGCCCCCGGCCAGGAGGCGGAGATCGGCTACTTCGACCGCCAGGTCCGCGCCACGGTCACCGCCGAGCCGCTCTTCGACCCGAAGATGACCCGCCTCCGCGGCTGACTCACCGACGCCCGACATGACGATCTCGACAAGGAGCCACATGACCGCGCAGCTCCTCGACGGCAAGGCGACCGCCGCCGCGATCAGGGCCGACCTGCGCTCCCGCGTCGCCGCGCTCGCCGAGCGTGGCGTGCGTCCGGGCCTCGGCACGCTGCTCGTGGGCGAAGACCCGGGCAGCGCAGCGTACGTCGCCGGCAAGCACCGCGACTGTGCGGAGGTAGGCATCGCCTCCATCCGTGAGGACCTGCCCGCGACCGCGTCCCGCGAGGACGTCCTGGCGGCCATCGACCGGCTCAACGACGACCCGCACTGCAACGGCTTCATCGTGCAGCTGCCGCTGCCCTCCGGGCTGGACGCGAACGAGGCGCTGCAGCGCATCGATGCCGACAAGGACGCCGACGGTCTGGCCCCGGTCAGCCTCGGCAGCCTCGTCCTGGGTGTCGACGCGCCGCTGCCGTGCACGCCGCGGGGCATCGTCGCGCTGCTCCGCAGCCACGACGTGCCTCTGGACGGTGCTCACGTGGTCGTGATCGGACGTGGTGTGACCGTCGGCCGCCCCCTCGGCCTGCTGGTCACCCGACGCAGCGAGAACGCCACCGTCACTCTCTGCCACACCGGCACCAAGGACCTGGCCGCCGAGGTGGCTCGCGCCGACATCGTCGTGGCCGCGGCCGGCACCCCGCACCTCGTCACCCCCGAGATCGTCAAGCCGGGCGCCGCGGTGCTCGACGTCGGCATCACCCGGACGGACGAGGGCCTGCTGGGCGACGTCCACCCCGACGTCGCCCACGTCGCCGGCTGGATCGCGCCGATGCCCGGCGGAGTCGGGCCCATGACCCGCGCCATGTTGCTCACCAATGTCGTCGAGGCCGCCGAGCGCTCTGTCGGCCTGACTCCCCGCCCCATAGTCAGCGAGGTGCACTGATGATCCCTGCATGTCCGTTGTCTGCGCTGCCGCGAGGCGAGGCCGTCCGCGTCGACGCTGACGTGCCGATCGCTGTCTTCCATACCGAGGACGGTGAGGTGTTCGCCATCGACGACACGTGCACCCACCAGGACGCGTCCCTGGCCGATGGATGGCTGGAGGGCTGCGAGGTCGAGTGCCCGCTGCACGCGTCTCGCTTCAACCTGCGCACGGGTGCCGTCGACGCGCCGCCGGCGAAGCGGCCGGTCCGAACCCACCAGGTCCACGTCGAGGACGACATGGTCTACGTGACGCTCTCCGAGGAGGAGCCGAACCTGCCGCCCGGCGTCAGCGCCGGTTCCGCAGGAGCGGCGCCGTGAGTCGCGCCATGAACCGCGTCGTCGTGGTCGGCGCCTCCCTGGCCGGGCTCGCGACCGCCCGGTCGTTGCGTGTCCAGGGCTACGACGGCGAGCTCGTCATGGTCGGTGAGGAGCCGCACCGTCCGTACGACCGGCCTCCGCTCTCGAAGGACTTCCTGACCGGCACCACCGACGTCGCCGATCTCACGCTCGAGTCCAACGGCGAGGACCTTGGCATCGACTGGAAGCTCGGCACCCGCGCGGACCGACTCGAGAACGGCAAGGTGTACCTCGAGGACGGCACCTCGTGGGCGTACGACGGCCTGGTGATCGCCACGGGCGCCCGGGCGCGCACCGACGTGGTCGGCGCCCGGCTCGACGGCGTGCACCTGCTGCGCACTCTCGACGACGCGCTCGCGCTGCGCGAGGGCCTGCGCCGCGGCGGCCGCGTCGTCGTCGTCGGTGGTGGCTACATCGGCTCGGAGGTTGCCTCGACGGCACGTGCCATGGGCTGCGAGGTCACTCTTCTGGTGTCCGGCACCGCGCCGTTGCACCACGCCCTCGGGCCGCACGCCGTTGTCGTCTCGGACCTGCACCACCGTCACGGCGTCGAGGTGGTGACCCGGGCCCGGGTCACGGGCATCCGCCCCTCCGGCGGGTCGCTCGTCGTCGACCTGGCCGACGGACGGAGGCTGCCGGCAGACAGGGTGGTGCTGGGGACCGGAGCGGTCCCGGCCACCGCCTGGCTGGCCGGCTCCGGGCTCGAGCTCGGCGACGGCGTCCGGTGTGACGCCACCGGCGCCACCTCGCTCCCGGGTGTGGTCGCCCTGGGTGACTGCAGCGCCTGGTTCGATCCGGCGCTCGGCCGCCACTGTCGCGTGGAGCATTGGACCTCCGCCGTCGACCGGGCGCCGATCGCCGCTCGCACCCTCCTCGGGGGGGAGGCACCCACCACCGCACCGCGCCGCGCCCCGTACCTGTGGTCGGACATCCACGGCAGCCGCATCCAGATGGCGGGCCACGCCGAGCTGGCCAACAGCTGTGCGGTCGAGACCGGCTCGGTGGCCGAGGGCTCGTTCGTGGCGGTCTACCGCCGCCGCGGCCACCCGGTCGCGGTGCTCGGCGTCGACCAGCCCAAGCACTTCATGTCCGTTCGTCGCCGACTCGTCTCGATCCCGGCCGTCCCGTCCCTGCAAGGAGCATCAGCATGACCATCATCGAGAACAAGGCCCTTCCCGAGAGCTTCATCAAGACCCTGCCCGGTTCGGCCTACTCGGATCCCGAGATGTTCGCTCGCGAGCAGGAGCTCATCTTCGAGAAGATGTGGTTCTGTGCGGCGCGGTCCGCCGACGTCGGCAAGCCCGGCGCCTTCAAGACCGTCCAGGTCGGCCGGGAGAGCATTCTCATCACCCGCAGCCGCAGCGGTGAGGCCCGCGCCTTCTTCAACATCTGCCGGCACCGCGGCGCCCAGCTGTGCACCGAGGAGTCCGGCGAGGTCAAGCGCTCCTTCCAGTGCCCCTACCACGCCTGGACCTACGACCTCGACGGCAAGCTGGTCGCCGCGCCGAACCTGACCAAGATGCCCGACGTCGACCGGGTCGAGTACGGCCTGCGCAAGGTCCATGTCCGCGAGTGGCTGGGCTATGTCTGGGTCTGCCTCGCCGAGGAGGCTCCCACCTTCGAGGACTCCGTCATGGGGGACGTCCGTACCCGTCTGGGCGACATCGAGTCCATCGACCACTACGGCGTGGAGAACCTCGAGCTGGGCCGCCGGATCACCTACGACGTGAAGGCGAACTGGAAGCTCATCATCGAGAACTTCATGGAGTGCTACCACTGCGCCACGATCCACCCCGAGCTCACCGAGGTGCTGCCGGAGTTCGCGGACGGCTTCGCCGCGCAGTACTTCGTCGGGCACGGTGCCGAGTTCGGCGAGGACATCAAGGGCTTCACCGTCGACGGCTCCGAGGGCTTCGACCGCATCCCCGGCGTCACCGAGGACCAGGACCGCCGCTACTTCGCGGTCACCATCCGTCCCCAGGTGTTCCTCAACCTCGTCCCCGACCACGTCATCCTGCACCGGATGTACCCCCTCGCCCCCGATCACACCATCGTCGAGTGCGACTGGCTCTACCTGCCGGACGTCGTCGCGAGCGGCAAGGACGTCTCCCACTCGGTCGAGCTGTTCCACCGTGTCAACCAGCAGGACTTCGATGCCTGCGAGCGCTGCCAGCTCGCCACCGACTCCCGCGTCTACGCCGACGGCGGTGTGCTGGTGCCCAGCGAGCACCACATCGGCGCGTTCCACGAATGGGTCCTCAACTCCCTCCAGGGCACCGACTGACGCTGACCCGTCTCGAGACCGAAGGAAGACGAAACCCGTGACGACCACGCAGAACACCACGTCGGCCGACAGCCTGCTCGATCGCAGTCTCGGCGACCTCGACCCTGAGGTCGCCGAGGCGGTCGGCCGGGAGCTCCGGCGCCAGCAGTCGACGCTGGAGATGATCGCGAGCGAGAACTTCGCGCCGACCGCGGTCCTGCAGGCCCAGGGGTCTGTGCTGACCAACAAGTATGCCGAGGGCTACCCGGGCCGCCGTTACTACGGTGGCTGCGAGCACGTCGACGTGGTCGAGCAGCTGGCCATCGACCGGGTCAAGGCGCTGTTCGGTGCCGAGGCGGCGAACGTACAGCCGCACTCCGGCGCCCAGGCCAACGCGGCGGCGATGTTCGCGCTCCTCGAGCCGGGCGACACGATCCTCGGGCTCGACCTCGCCCACGGTGGCCATCTCACGCACGGCATGCGGATCAACTTCTCCGGCCGCCTGTACAAGGTGGTGCCGTACCACGTCGACGAGGCCGACTTCCTCGTCGACATGGACGAGGTGGAGCGGCTGGCCCACGAGCACCGCCCCAAGCTGATCGTGGCCGGCTGGTCGGCGTACCCGCGTCAGCTGGACTTCGCCGCCTTCCGTCGCATCGCCGACTCCGTCGGCGCCCTCCTGATGGTCGACATGGCGCACTTCGCCGGGCTGGTGGCCGCCGGCCTGCACCCCAGCCCGGTGCCGTACGCCGACGTGGTCACCACCACCACCCACAAGACGCTGGGCGGTCCACGTGGCGGCGTCATCCTGTGCCGCCAGGAGCTGCTGAAGAAGATCAACTCCGCGGTGTTCCCCGGCCAGCAGGGCGGACCGCTCGAGCACGTCATCGCGGCCAAGGCGGTGGCGTTCAAGATGGCGGCCTCCGAGGAGTTCCGCGACCGGCAGCGCCGCACCCTCCAAGGCGCTCAGATCCTCGCCCGTCGGCTCTCGGCGCCGGACGTGGCCGAGGCCGGCGTCTCCGTCCTCACCGGTGGCACCGACGTCCACCTGGTGCTGGTCGACCTGCGCGAGTCCGAGCTCGACGGCCAGCAGGGCGAGGACCGGCTGCACTCGATCGGCATCACGGTCAACCGCAACGCCGTACCGTTCGACCCGCGCCCGCCCATGGTGTCCTCCGGTCTGCGGATCGGCACTCCCGCGCTGGCCACCCGGGGATTCGACGCGGACGCCTTCGAGGAGGTCTCCGACATCATCGCCCTCGCGCTCCGCGGGCCCCTCGACGCAGCCCTGACCGCGGAGCTGCGTGGTCGCGTGCAGACCCTCGCCTCCACGTTCCCGCTCTACCCTCTTCAGGAGGACTGATGGCCAAGCCGCTCCCGGAGCATCCCGCCTGGCTCTGGCGCGACCCCGACCCGAAGGCGTCCTACGACGCGATCGTCGTCGGCGGCGGCGGCCACGGCCTCGCCACCGCCTACTACCTTGCGAAGAACCACGGCATCACCAACGTCGCGGTCCTGGAGAAGGGCTGGCTGGCGGGCGGCAACATGGCCCGCAACACCACGATCATCCGGTCGAACTACCTGTGGGACGAGAGCGCCGCGATCTACGAGTTCGCGCTCAGGCAGTGGGAGCAGCTCCCCGCGGAGCTGGACTACGACTTCCTGTTCAGCCAGCGCGGCGTGCTCAACCTGGCCCACACCCTCCAGGACGTCCGCGAGGCCACCCGTCGGGTCAACGCCAACCGTCTCAACCGGGTCGACGCCGAATGGCTGGAGCCGGACGAGGTCGCCAAGATCTGCCCGATCGTCAACGTCTCTCCCGACGTGCGCTACCCGGTCCTCGGTGCCACGTTCCAGCCGCGAGCCGGTATCGCCAAGCACGACCACGTCGCCTGGGCCTTCGCCAGGGCCTGTGACGCCATGGGCGTCGACATCATCCAGAACTGCGAGGTCACCGGCTTCCTCAAGGACGGCGACCGGGTCACTGGGGTCGAGACGACCCGCGGGAACATCAGCGCCGGCACCGTCGGCCTGGTCGCCGCCGGTCACAGCAGCGTCCTGGCGGAGAAGGCCGGCTTCCGGTTGCCGGTTCAGTCGCATCCGCTGCAGGCCCTGGTCTCCGAGCTCTACGAGCCGGTCCACCCGACCGTCGTCATGTCCAACCACGTGCACGTCTACGTCTCCCAGGCCCACAAGGGTGAGCTCGTCATGGGTGCCGGCGTGGACGCGTACAACGGGTACGGCCAGCGCGGGTCCTTCCACGTGATCGAGCACCAGATGGCAGCCGCCCTCGAGCTGTTCCCAATCTTCGGTCGAGCCCACCTGCTGCGCACCTGGGGCGGCATCGTCGACGTCTCGCCCGACGCCTCGCCGATCATCGGCCCGACGCCGGTCGAGAACCTGTACATCAACTGCGGCTGGGGGACCGGTGGTTTCAAGGCCACCCCGGGCGCGGGGTGGGCGATGGCGCACACCATGGCCACCGGTGCGCCCCACGAGCTCAACCGCCCGTTCGGGCTCGAGCGGTTCGTCACCGGGGCACTCATCGACGAGCACGGCGCCGCCGCCGTCGCGCACTGATCCGTTCACATCCTGCACACACGAAGAGGGAGCAACCCGAGATGCTGCAGCTGAGCTGCCCCTGGTGCGGCCCGCGGGACGAGACCGAGTACCACTACGGCGGCCAGGCCCACGTCCCCTACCCGGAAGACCCCAGCGCCCTCACGGATGAGGAGTGGGCCGAGTACCTGTTCTTCCGGGACAACACCAAGGGTCCATTCGCGGAACGCTGGGCCCACAGCGCCGGCTGCCGTCGGTGGTTCAACGTCGTCCGTGACACCCGGACCTATCAGGTCCTTGCGGTCTACACCAACTCCGACCCGCGCCCCGCGGTGAGGTTCGGCGCCGAAGCAGGAGGCCCGCGATGAGCACCCAGTCCCGCCGCCTTGCCACCGGAGGGCGGATCGACCGCGACACCGTCTGGACCTTCTCCGTCGACGGGGTCGAGTACACCGGTCACCCCGGTGACACCGTCGCCTCCGCGCTGCTCGCGGGCGGGCAGGTCCGGGTGGGTGACTCGATCTACCGCGGCCGGCCCCGCGGCATCGTGGCAGCCGGCGTGGAGGAGCCCAACGCCTTGCTGCAGATCGGTGGTGACTGTCCGGAGCCGATGGTGCCCGCCACCACGCGCGTCCTGGTCGACGGCCTCGTCGCCAGCACCCTGTCCGGCCTCGGTGTCCTGGATCCTGCGACGGACGAGGCGATCTACGACAAGTACTTCCTGCACACCGACGTCCTCGTCGTCGGCGGCGGCCCCGCCGGGCTTGCGGCGGCTCGATCCGCGGCCCGGTCCGGGGCTCGGGTCGTGCTGCTGGACGAGCAGTCCGAGCTCGGCGGGTCACTGCTGTCGAGCCGGCACGAGCAGGTGGACGGCCGGCCCGCCCTCGACTGGGTCGCGGAGACCGCGCAGGCCCTGGCCGCCGAGCCCGAGGTCACCGTGCTGACGCGCACCGTCGCCTTCGGCTCCTACGACGACAACTACGTCCTGGCGGTCCAGAACCGCACGGACCATCTCCCCGGGCCCGCGCCGCGTGGCGTCTCTCGGCAGCGTGTCTGGCACATCCGCGCCCGTCGGGTCGTGCTGGCCACCGGCGCCCACGAGCGGCCCCTGGTCTTCGCCGGCAACGACCGTCCCGGCATCATGCTCGCCGGCGCGGTCCGCACCTACATCAACCGCTACGCCGTCAAGCCGGGCACCAAGGCCGTTGTGGCCACGACCAATGACAGCGCCTACGACACCGTCGACGACCTGCTGGCCGCCCGTGTCGAGGTGGTCGCCGTCCTCGATGCCCGCGACGTCGTCTCCGCGCGGGCCGCACAGGTCGCCGCCCGCGGTGTTCGCGTCGTCGCCTCGAGCACCGTGCAGGGCACGGCCGGCGACCCGGCGACCGGGCTGCTCACAGCGGTCCGGGTGGGAACCTTGGGCGACGTGGATGACAGGGCCCCCCTCCAGGCCACCTCCTGGGAGACGCTCGAGTGCGACCTGCTGGCGGTCTCGGGCGGCTGGAGCCCGGTCGTGCACCTGCACAGCCAGCGCGGCGGCGAGCTCTGCTGGGACGACCAGCTGGCCGCGTTCGTGCCCGTCGGGACCGTCAAGGACCAACAGGTCGTCGGGGCGGCCGCCGGCACGGTCACCTTGGACGACGGGCTGCGTGAGGGCGCCATCGCCGGCGCCGATGCGGCCACGCGAGCCGGCTTCGCGGTCCCCCCGCTCGACGTCGGTGGCTCCGCGCCGTTCGCCGAGGCCGGCGAGGTTCGCCAGCTGTGGCTGGTCCCTGCGATCGACGGCGACCCTGGGGAGTGGGACGAGCACTTCGTCGACCTGCAGCGTGACCAGACCGTGGCAGACGTGTGGCGAGCCACCGGGGCCGGGATGCGCAGCGTGGAGCACGTCAAGCGCTACACCTCCATCGGAACGGGGCAGGACCAGGGCAAGACGTCCGGTGTCAATGCGATCGGGGTCATCGCCGCCGCCCTCGGCGGCCCCGGCGCGTCGGGCGTCGGTGAGATCGGGACGACGACCTACCGGGCCCCCTACTCCCCGGTGTCCTTCGCCGCCCTGGCCGGTCGTGAGCGCGGCAAGCTGTTCGACCCCGAGCGGACCACGCCGATCCACCCCTGGCACGTCGAGCAGGGTGCCGCCTTCGAGATCGTCGGCCAGTGGCTGCGTCCGCGGTACTACCCGCTGCCGGGAGAGGACATGGACGCCGCCGTGCACCGCGAGTGCCGGTCGGCCCGGACGGGTGTCGCCATGATGGACGCCTCCACGCTCGGCAAGATCGAGATCGGCGGCCCCGACGCGGGAGAGTTCCTCAACCGGATCTACACCAACGCGTTCAAGAAGCTTCCCGTCGGCTCCGCCCGCTACGGCGTGATGTGCAAGCCCGACGGGATGATGTTCGACGACGGCGTCACCCTCCGGCTGGCCGAGAACCGCTACTTCATGACCACCACCACCGGTGGCGCCGCAACGGTGCTCGACTGGCTGGAGGAGTGGCTGCAGACCGAGTGGCCCGAGCTCGACGTCTACTGCACCTCGGTCACCGAGCAGTGGTCGACGATCGCCGTGGTCGGCCCCCGCTCCCGCGAGGTGATCGCCCGGGTCGCGCCCGACGTGGACGTGAGCAACGAGGCATTCCCGTTCATGACGCTGCGGGAGACCGTGCTCGCCTCGGGTGTCCCGGCCCGGATCTGCCGGATCTCCTTCTCCGGTGAGCTTGCCTTCGAGATCAACGTCTCCGGCTGGTACGGGCTCTCGGTCTGGCAGCAGGTGTACGCCGCGGGCCAGGACCTCGGGATCACTCCGTACGGCACCGAGACGATGCATGTGCTCAGGGCGGAGAAGGGCTACCCCATCGTCGGCCAGGACACCGACGGCACCGTGACCCCGCAGGATGCGGGCATGGAGTGGATCGTGTCCAAGCAGAAGGACTTCGTCGGCCGGCGCTCCTACGCCCGCCCCGACACCCGGCGCACCGACCGCAAGCACATGGTCGGGGTGCTGCCCGTCGACCGGACCACCGTGCTGCCCGAGGGGAGCCAGCTGATCGCGGCCGGGACGCAGATCGGTGCCGGAGCGGATCCGGTGCCGATGCTGGGCCACGTCACCTCGAGCTACCACAGCGCGGCCCTCGGGCGCCCGTTCGGCCTCGCCCTCATCGAGAGCGGACGAGAGCGGATCGGCGAGGTGCTGGTGGCTCCGGTGGGAGACCAGCTGATCGAGGTCGAGGTGACCTCCTCCGTGCTCTACGACCCCGAAGGGACGAGGCGAGATGGATGACCTGACCCTGCAGCGCAGGAGCCCTCTGTCGGACCTGGCGGAGCGCATCCGTGCGGGCGCGGTCACCGGCGACCGGCAAGTGCGGCTGACGGAGCTGCCGTTCCTGACCATGATCAGCGTGCGGGTGGACCCCGGCTCGCCTGCCGCCGCCGCTGTCGAAGGGGCACTGGGCGCTCACCTGCCCCGGTCGTGCGGCCAGGTGACGGCTGACGGCCCCCACCACGTGCTCTGGCTCGGCCCTGACGAGTGGCTCGTCGTCTCCGAGACGGCGCCGTCCGACCTTCACGGCGCGCTCACCGACGCCGTCGGCGATGCCCACGCCGCCGTGGTCGACGTGTCGGCGAACAGGACCCTGCTGGAGCTTTCCGGCCCGAGCGCGCGGTGCGTGCTCGAGAAGGGATGTCCGGTCGACCTGCATCCGCGTGCCTTCGAGGACGGCAGAGCCGTGATGACGACGCTGGCCCGGATCCCGCTGCTGCTGTGGCAGACCGGGCCGGACACGTACCGGCTGCTGCCACGCTCCTCGTTCGCACAGTACGTCGCCTGCTGGCTGCTGGACGCGATGCAGGAGTTCGGCTCCGACTTCCTCGACGGTGCGGCTTCCTGATGGCCTTGTCCGCATTCGACCTCTACTCCGTCGGCATCGGGCCGTCGTCCTCGCACACCGTCGGACCGATGCGTGCCGCGAAGCGGTTCGCCGACGGGCTGGCGGGGGCTGGTCGACTGCCCGAGGTGCGGCGGGTCCGGGCGGAGCTGTTCGGGTCGCTCGGCGCCACAGGCCACGGGCACGGCTCCCCGAAGGCAGTCGTGCTCGGTCTGGAAGGGGAAGACCCGGCAACCACCGACACCGACCGGGCCGACGGCCGGATCGACGAGATCCGGGCCGGTGGCTTCCTGCTGCTCGCGGGCACCACCCCGGTCCGGTTCGACACGGACACCGACCTGATCATGCACCGTCGCAAGAGCCTGCCTGCCCACCCCAACGGGATGACGTTCGCTGCCTTCGACGAGGCCGACGTCGAGATCAGCCAACGCACCTACTACTCCGTCGGTGGTGGGTTCGTCGTCGACGAGGAGGCCACCGGGGCGGACCGGGTCGTCGTCGACGACACGCCGGTCAGGTTCCCGTTCACCACGGGTGCCGAGCTTCTCGAGATCTGCGCGCGCGAGGGGATGCGGATCAGTGACGTGATGCTCGCCAACGAGCAGGCATGGCGTACCGAGCCCGAGGTCCGCGACGGGATGCTGCACCTGTGGTCGGTCATGGCCGAGTGCGTGGAGCGCGGCTTCCATCGCGAGGGCGTGCTCCCCGGCGGGCTGCGCGTCCGGCGCCGGGCGCCTCAGATGTACCGGGACCTGTCCAGCAGCTTCGGTGCGGATCCGCTGCACGTGATGGACTGGGTCAACCTGTACGCGCTCTCGGTCAACGAGGAGAACGCCTCGGGAGGCCGGATAGTCACCGCCCCGACCAACGGCGCTGCCGGGATCATCCCAGCCGTGCTGCACTACTACGTCCGGTTCGTCCCGGGTGCGAACGACGACGGCATCGTGCGGTTCATGCTCACCGCGGCGGCGATCGGGATCTTGTTCAAGATCAACGCCTCCATCTCCGGCGCCGAGGTCGGCTGCCAGGGAGAGGTGGGGTCGGCCTGCTCCATGGCGGCCGCAGGTCTTGCCGAGGTCCTGGGCGGCAGCTCGCTCCAGGTGGAGAACGCCGCCGAGGTCGGGATCGAGCACAACCTCGGGCTGACGTGCGATCCGGTCGGCGGCCTGGTGCAGATCCCGTGCATCGAACGCAACGCGATCGCCTCGATCAAGGCGATCAACGCCGCACGGCTGAGCATCAACGGCGACGGCAGCCACAAGGTGAGCCTGGACAAGGCCATCAAGACCATGCGCGACACCGGCCGGGACATGAAGACCAAGTACAAGGAGACCGCGCGCGGCGGTCTCGCCGTCAACGTGATCGAGTGCTGATGGAAACCGACGAAACTCTGCTGGGGTCCCCGGACGAGTCGGGACTGAGCGTCGAGCAGCCTCACGACCATGCCGCGGGGGTGACCGCGGTCAAGGTCGCGATGCAGCGGGCTCTGAAGGAGATGGGACCGGTCCGCACCGCCCGGACCCTGGTGCGGCTCAACCAGGTCGACGGGTTCGACTGCATGAGCTGCGCGTGGCCCGACCCCGATCCGGAGCACCGGCACCGTGCCGAGTTCTGCGAGAACGGCGCCAAGGCGGTCGCCGAGGAAGCCACCAAGGCCCGGGTCACCCCCGAGTTCTTCGCCGAGCACAGCGTCAGCGACCTGCTGCGTCAGACCGACCACTGGCTGGGCAAGCAGGGGCGCCTCACACATCCCATGGTCAAGTGGCCGGGAGCCGACCACTACGAGCCGATCTCGTGGGACGACGGCCTGCGCGTCGTGGCCGAGCACCTGCAGCAGCTCGGCTCGCCGGACGAGGCGGTCTTCTACACCTCCGGACGCGCCTCGAACGAGGCTGCGTTCGCGTACCAGCTGTTCGTGCGCGAGCTCGGGACGAACAACCTGCCGGACTGCTCCAACATGTGCCACGAGTCCAGTGGCGTCGCGCTGATCGACACCATCGGGATCGGCAAGGGCAGCGTCAGCCTGGAAGACCTGTACCGAGCAGACCTGATCGTGCTGGCCGGCCAGAACCCCGGGACCAACCATCCCCGGATGCTCTCCGCGCTGGAGACCGCCAAGAAGCGCGGCGCACGCATCATCTCGATCAACCCGCTTCGCGAGGCGGGTCTGGTGAACTTCCACAACCCCCAGAACGCCCATGGTGTCCTCGGGCGCGGAACGGATCTGACCGACCTGCACCTTCAGGTCCGGCTCAACGGCGACCTCGCGCTCTTCCAGGCCATCGGCGCGCTCCTGGTCGAGTGGGACGCCCTCGATCACGACTTCGTGGCCCGTTGCACCGAGGGCTTCGAGGCGTGGCGCGACCATGTTGCCGGCGTGGACTGGCAGCGGGTGGTGGAAGTCACCGGGTTGAGCCGTGACCAGATCACGCAAGCGGCCAGGATGATCGCCGACTCCGACGCCACCGTGTACTGCTGGGCGATGGGCCTGACCCAGCACCGGAACGCGGTGGCCACCATCAAGGAGGTCGTCAACCTGGCGCTGGCCCGTGGCGACATCGGCAAGCCCGGCGCCGGCCTGTGCCCGGTCCGCGGCCACTCCAACGTCCAGGGCGACCGCACGATGGGCATCTGGGAGAAGCCGCCGGCGGCGTTCCTGGACGCCCTGGCCGCCGAGTACGGCTTCGAGCCACCACGGCACCACGGCTACGACACCGTGGAGAGCATCTACGCCATGCTCGAGGGCAAGGCGTCGGTGTTCGTGGCGCTGGGAGGCAACTTCCTGCACGCCGCCCCGGACACCGCCCTGACCGCCGAAGCGCTGCAGCGCACCGCACTGACCGTGCAGATCTCCACCAAGCTGAACCGGTCCCACCTGATCACCGGACGCACCGCGCTCATCCTGCCCACCCTGGGCCGCACCGAACGCGACGACCGTGCCTCGGGACCGCAGTTCATCACCGTCGAGGACTCCATGTCGGTGGTCCACGCCTCTCGCGGACGACTCGATCCTGCCAGCGAGCATCTGCGGTCCGAGGTGGCGATCGTCACCGGCCTCGCCGAAGCGACCCTCGGACGAGACGCGGTTGTGGACTGGGGTGCACTGGGTGCGGACTACAGCCTGATCCGGGCCGGCATCGAAAGAGTGGTTCCCGGGTTCGAGGACTACGAGCGGCGGGTCTCGCGTCGCGGCGGCTTCGTGCTGCCCCACCCCCCGCGTGACAGCCGCACGTTCACGACCGGCACCGGCAAGGCGCACTTCACGGCGTCCCCGCTCGAGATCCTCGAGGTGCCGGCAGGCCACCTGGTGCTGCAGACGCTGCGCAGCCACGACCAGTTCAACACGACCGTGTACGGGCTCAGCGACCGCTACCGCGGGATCGAGGGTGGCCGCCTGGTGGTGATGGTCAACCGACGGGACCTGCAGGCGATGGGCCTGCGCGCCGACGACCTGGTCGACATCGTCGCGTGCTGGGACGACGGGCGGGACCGCCGTGTGCAGGGCTTCCGCGTCGTCGAGTACGACACTCCGGTCGGGACCGCTGCGGCCTACTACCCGGAGACCAACCCCCTGGTGCCGCTGGGCTCCGCGGCCGAGGGCAGCAACACCCCGACGTCGAAGTCCGTGATCGTCCGGCTCGAGCCTGCTGCGGGTGCTCGATGAGGAGCTCTTGCTGGCCTCGAGCCGGTCAGGACACCGGTGAGGGAGGACACGTGCCGGAGGCAGGACCGAGCCGGGCGGAAGACCTCATCGGGAAGAGCGTCAGCCAGGTCATGGTCACCGACCCGAAGTCCCTGCCCGCCGACGCCACGGTCGGGGAGGTCCTGGACGTCTTCGACGACGACCACGTCCACATGGTGCTCCTGGTCGAAGGTGCCATCCTCCGCGGCACGGTGGAGCGGGACGACGTGCCCGCCGACCTGCGGTCGGACCGGGGCCGGCGCAGGATGCACCGGCCGGCGCTCTCCCTGGCATCGCTGAGGGGGAGGACGGTTCTGCCGACGATGCCGGCGCTCGCGGCGTGGGAGCTTCTCCGCGCTAGGGGGAGCCGTCGCAGCGCCGTGGTGGACGAGCGGGGTTCCCTGCTGGGCCTGCTGTGCCTCAAGCGTCGGCTCACCGGCTTCTGCTCGGATGCCGACGTCGCCGCGCGGGCGGCTGAACGCGTCGGCCACGGACCGCGGAGCTGAGCCCGGCGGTGTTCGTCGTGCGGCCCGACCTCGGGCGGCAGGTGCTGAAAGGAGTCTCCGGATGGATGCGGTGCCGAGGAACGGGGACCCCGTTCCGGTCTTCTTCCTCTCCGACTCGACCGGTATCAGCGCCGAGACGATGGGTAACGCGCTGCTCATCCAGTTCCCCGGAGTGCGGTTCGAGCGCACGCTGATCCCCTTCATCCAGACCGTCGAGGATGCGCGGCGCGTGGTGCGTCAGCTCGACGAGGTGATGGACGGGCCCGTCACCCCCCTGGTGTTCTGCACGGCGGCCGACGACGACGTCCGTGCCGAGCTGCGCCGGAGCCGGGCGCCGTTCGTCGACTTCTTCGACATGCACATGGAGAGCGTCGAGCGGATCCTGGGGCGGCGCGGGGAGCGCGCCGCGGCCCGACTGCACGGAGTCGGTGACATCGTCCGCTACAACCGGCGGATGGCGGCGGTGGAGTTCACCATCGAGCACGACGACGGGCAGAGCATCCGCGCCCTCGACAAGGCCGACGTGATCCTCCTGGCGCCGTCACGGTGCGGAAAGACGCCGACCAGCATGTACCTCGCGCTGCAGCACGGCTTGTTCGTCGCCAACTATCCACTGGTCGACGAGGACCTCGAGTCCGAGGACCTGCCGCGAACTGTCAGGCCTCACCTGAGCCGGTGCTTCGGCCTGACCACGACCGTGGAGCGGCTGAGCCGAGTTCGCCACGAGCGCCGCCCCGGATCCCGCTATGCCTCGGCCGAACAGTGCCGCTGGGAGCTCCGGCGCGCCGCCGACCTCTTCGGAGCCCGTCGCATCCCCGTCATCGACTCCTCGGCCAGGTCGGTCGAGGAGATCTCCACGTTGATCCTGCAGACCCTCAAGGCCGACACGCGACCGCGCGGCCACCGAACCGAAGGGAGCCCCTCGTGACCAAGAGCAGCCCGGAGCCCAGCGTGCGCTGGCTCTCCGACCTCGGCCTCGGCGACCTCGAGCAGGTGGGCGGCAAGAACGCATCGCTCGGCGAGATGGTCTCGCACCTGGCCGGGCTCGGCGTGCGCGTCCCTGGCGGATTCGCCACGACCGCGCAGGCCTTCCACAGGTTCGTCGCCGAGACCGGGCTCGCCACGCGGATCGAGCAGCTGCTGTCGGATCTCGACGTCGACGACGTCAGGCGGCTCGCCGAGGTGGGCCGGGAGATCCGTACAGCCGTGGTCGGCCAGCCGTTCCCCGCAGATCTCGAGGCCGAGGTCCGCGCCGCCTACGAAGAGCTGGTCGCCGCCACCGACACGACCGGCGACCAGGCACCGTCGTTCGCCGTCCGTTCCTCCGCGACCGCCGAGGACCTGCCGGACGCCTCCTTCGCGGGTCAGCAGGAGACGTTCCTGAACGTGCGCGGCGTCGACGCCGTCCTCACCGCGATCCGTGAGGTGTACGCCTCCCTCTACAACGACCGCGCGATCGCCTACCGTGTCCACCACGGGTTCGAGCACACCGCCGTCGGAATCTCCGCCGGCGTGCAGCGGATGGTGCGGTCCGACGTCGGCGCCGCCGGCGTCATGTTCACCATGGACACCGAGTCCGGGTTCACCGACGCGGTGTTCATCACCTCCGCCTACGGCCTGGGGGAGGGCGTGGTGCAGGGTGCGATCAATCCCGACGAGTTCTACGTCTACAAGCCCGCCCTCCGCGCCGGCCGGCCGGCCGTCCTCAAGCGTGCCGTCGGTGCGAAAGCCACCAAGATGGTCTACACCGATGACCTCACGGTTGGCCACACCACCGCGTTCGTCGAGGTCGACGCGACGGAGCGCCGACTGCTGAGCCTGACCGACGCCGAGGTCGAGGAGCTGGCTCGGCACGCCCTCACCATCGAGGAGCACTACGGGCGCCCCATGGACATCGAGTGGGCCAAGGACGGCATCGACGGTGGCCTGTACATCGTTCAGGCTCGACCCGAGACCGTGCAGTCACGTCGCACCGGGGCCCGCGAGCGGTTCCGGATGGACCCCGACAGCGTCCGCGACGCCGGCGTCCTGGTCGAGGGACGCGCGATCGGACAGAAGATCGGTGCCGGACCGGTGCGCGTGCTGACCTCGATCGACCAGATGCACGACTTCAACCCCGGCGAGGTGCTCGTCGCCGACATGACCGACCCGGACTGGGAGCCGATCATGAAGCGTGCCGCCGCCATCGTCACCAACCGCGGTGGGCGCACCTGCCACGCGGCCATCATCGCCCGTGAGCTCGGCATCCCGGCGGTCGTCGGCACCGGCACCGCGACCACCGACCTGGCCGAGGGCCGCAAGGTCACCGTCTCGTGCGCCGAGGGGGACGTCGGGCGGGTCTACGACGGCACTCTCGACTATGTCGTGGAACGCACCGCCCTGGAGGAGATGCCCGAGGTGCCGGTGAAGATCATGATGAACGTCGGCACACCCGAGCAGGCGCTCGCCTTCTCACGCCTTCCGCACGCGGGCGTGGGTCTGGCCCGGCTGGAGTTCATCATCAACCGCCAGATCGGCATCCACCCCAAGGCGCTGCTCGCGCTCGCTGCGGACCCGCAGTCACTGGCTCCGGGACTCCGCGAGGAGATCAGGGACATCGTGGCCGCGTACCCGGGTCCACGGGAGTTCTTCGTCCAACGGGTCGCCGAGGGGATAGCCACCATCGCTGCCGCGTTCGCCCCGCACCCGGTGATCGTGCGGATGAGCGACTTCAAGTCCAACGAGTACGCGAACCTGCTCGGTGGTGAGCAGTACGAACCTCACGAGGAGAACCCGATGATCGGCTACCGTGGCGCCGCCCGGTACTTGTCGGAGGAGTTCGCCGAGTGCTTCGCGATGGAGTGCGAGGCGCTGCGCCACGTGCGCAACGAGATGGGACTGACCAACGTCAAGGTGATGATTCCCTTCGTGCGCACGATCGCTGAGGCGCAGGGTGTCATCGCACAGCTCGAGGGACAGGGGTTGAAGCGGGGCGAGAACGACCTGCAGGTCGTGATGATGTGCGAGCTGCCGTCGAACGCCGTGCTCGCCGAGCAGTTCCTCGAGCACTTCGACGGGTTCTCCATCGGCTCGAACGACATGACCCAGCTGACGCTCGGCCTCGACCGTGACTCCGGTCTGGTGGCGGCAGGGTTCGACGAGCGTGACCCGGCCGTGCTGCACATGCTCGAGCTGGCCATCAAGGCGTGCCGCGACAGGGGCAAGTACGTCGGGATCTGTGGTCAGGGACCCTCGGACCATCCCGAGCTCGCGGAATGGCTGGTGGCCCAGGGCATCGAGTCGATCTCTCTCAACCCCGACACGGTCGTCGACACCTGGCTCCGCCTGGCGGGCGCCGAACCGAGGTAGCAGGCGGGCCGTCCTGCGTGTGAATCGTCGATCCACCGGCCGGAGGGCCGGTGAGTCGACGCCGGCGCCGTCATCGGGCCTGGCAGGCTGGGCCCGATGACGGCAGAGGAGATCTCCTGGCGAGGACGGCGGGTTCACTGTGAGCGCTTCGGCAGCGGCCCGGACGTCGTCTTCTGCCACGGCACCCCATGGTCCTCCGAGCTGTGGCGCCCGTTCGCAGACGCGCTTGCCCCGTACTTCACCGTCCACCTCTGGGACATGCCGGGATACGGGCGGTCCTCCAAGCACCCTGATCACCGTGTCTCGCTGGACGTCCAGGGTGAGCTCTTCGCCGACCTCCTGACGCACTGGGGACTGCGGGAGCCGCACGTGGTGGCCCACGACTACGGTGGCGCGGTCGCGCTGAGGACCCACCTGCTGCACGATCGGCGCTTCGCCTCGTTGGCGCTCGTCGACGTGGTCGCCCTGGCCCCGTGGGGATCGGAGTTCTTCCAGCTCGTACGGGAGCGCGCCGACGTGTTCGGCGCGCTCCCGCCTCCCGTCCACGAGGGAGCGCTGCGGGCCTACATCGGCGGCGCGAGTCATCACGGTGTGTCAGCGGCCGCGATGGAAACCCTCCTCGGCCCTTGGCTGGACGGTGAAGGCCAGGCCGCGTTCTACCGGCAGATCGCCCAGGCCGACCAGATCTACACCGACGAGGTGGAGCCCCTGTACCCGACGCTCGACCTGCCGGTTCTCGTCGTCTGGGGCCGGGAGGACACCTGGATCCCGGTCGACCGCGCCCACCGCCTGTGCGAGCTCGTGCCACAGGCACGCCTCGAGCTGGTCGACCACGCAGGACATCTGATCCACCTCGACCAGCCGGTGGCGCTCGCGACGACCCTCACCCGATGGCTCACCGACCGCGCCGCCGGCCGAGGTGCCTGAACCGCGCGGAGAGGGTCACCCGGAGAGTCGTGGACCCGTTCAGTGGCCGCGGGCGATCCAGGCCTCGAGGTCCGGGCTCTCGGCGCCGACCGTGGTGTCGTCACCGTGGCCGGTGTGCACCACCGTCTCCGACGGCAACGACAGCAGCTTGGTACGGATCGAGCCGATGATCGTGGGAAAGTCGCTGAAGGTCCGCCCGGTCGCACCGGGGCCGCCCTGGAAGAGCGTGTCGCCGGTGAACACCGCGCCCAGCTCCGGGGAGTAGAAGCAGCAGGCGCCCGGCGCATGTCCTGGGGTGTGCAGCGTTTCCAGGCGCACGCCGCCGACCTTGAAGACGTCACCGTCCCCGAGCCCACGGTCCGGGCCGAACCGGTGCACCCGGTCCCACAGCACACGGTCGTCCGGGTGCAGGTGCGACGGGGCACCTGTGGCTGCGCACAGGTCGCCGACCGCGCCGATGTGGTCGTCGTGGGCATGGGTGAGCAGCACGGCCAGGACCTGGCGGCCGTCGACCGCCGCCAGGATGGGCTCGGCGTCGTGGGCGGCGTCGATGATGACGCACTCCTCGTCGTCGCCGATCACCCAGACGTTGTTCTCGACGTCCCAGGTGCCGCCGTCGAGGCTGAAGGTGCCGGCGGTGACGACACGGGTGCAGCGTGCGTCGCTCACAGCGTGACCACCGAGCGCAGCACCTCGCCGCGGTGCATCTTTGCGAACGCCTCCTCGACGTCCTCGAGACCGATGGTCTCGGTGACGAACTCCGAGAGCGGGAAGCGGCCCTGCTGGGCGAGGTCGACCAGCATCGGGAAGTCGCGAGAGGGAAGGCAGTCGCCGTACCAGGAGGACTTCAGGGCGCCTCCGCGACCGAAGACATCGAGCAGCGGCAGGGTGATCTGGAGGTCCGGCGTCGGGACGCCGACCAGGACGACCGTCCCGGCGAGGTCGCGGGCGTAGAACGCCTGCTCGTAGGTCTCGGGGCGGCCCACGGCGTCGACGACCACGTCCGCGCCGAACCCGCCGGTGAGACTGCGGACCGCCTCGACCGTGTCCTGCTGTCGGGCGTTGACGGTGTGGGTGGCACCGAACTTCTTGGCCCACTCCAGCTTCCGGTCGTCCACGTCCACGGCGATGATCGTGGAAGCTCCGGCGAGGTCCGCCCCGGCGATGGCGGCGTTGCCGACGCCTCCGCAGCCGATCACGGCGATCGAGTCGCCCCGGCTCACGCCTCCGGTGTTCACGGCAGCGCCGAATCCTGCCATCACGCCACAGCCGAGCAGGCCGGCGGCGTCGGCCGGCGCCTGCGGATCCACCTTGGTGCACTGCCCGGCGGCCACCAGCGTCTTCTCGACGAACGCGCCGATGCCGAGGGCAGGGGAGAGCGGCGTGCCGTCAGTGAGGGTCATCGGCTGGGAGGCGTTGTGCGTGGCGAAGCAGTACTGGGGCTTGCCCTTGGCGCACGCGCGACACTGGCCGCACACCGCCCGCCAGTTGAGCACGACGAAGTCGCCGGGCGCCACCTCGGTGACACCGCTGCCGACCGCCTCCACCACACCCGCGGCCTCATGTCCGAGCAGGAACGGGAACTCGTCGTTGATTCCCCCCTCGCGGTAGTGCAGGTCGGTGTGGCAGACGCCGCAGGCCTGCACCTTCACGACCGCCTCCCCCGGCCCGGGGTCCGGCACCACGATGTCGACGAGCTCGACCGGTGCTCCCTTGCTGCGGGCGATGACTCCCTTGACGGTGGCGGACATGGTTCTCCTTGCTGTGTGGTGTGGCTGGTCCGGTGTGGTGGCGTGGGTCACGCCGGTCAGTGGATCGGGATCAACGGAAGACGACGGTGCGGTTGCGGTCCAGCAGCACGCGGTGCTCGCTGTGCCAGCGGATCGCTCGGGCCAGGACCTGTGCCTCGACGTCGCGGCCCGCGGCGGTCATCTCTGCGGGGTCCAGCGAGTGGTCGACCCGGACCACGTCCTGCTCGATGATCGGCCCCTCGTCGAGGTCCGGCGTGACGTAGTGGGCGGTCGCCCCGACGAGCTTCACTCCGCGGGCGTGCGCCTGGTGGTAGGGCTTGGCGCCCTTGAAGCTCGGCAGGAAGGAGTGGTGGATGTTGATGGCGCGGCCTTCCAGCTTGCTGCACAGGTCGTTGGAGAGAACCTGCATGTAGCGCGCGAGGACGACGAGGTCGACGTCGTACGTGTCGACCAGCTCCAGGAGCTGGGCCTCGGCCTCCGGCTTGCTCTCGGCCCTGACCGGAACATGGTGGAACGGGATGCCGTTGGCCTCGGCGACCGGCTCGAAGTCGCGGTGGTTGGACACGATCGCAGGGATCTCGATGTTCAGCGCGCCCGTCTGAGTGCGGAACAGCAGGTCGTTCAGGCAGTGGCCGAAGCGAGAGACCATCAGCAGCGTGCGCGTCGGCGTCGAGACGTCGTGCAGCTGCCACGCCATGGAGAACTGGCCGGCGACGGGTGCGAAGTCCTGCCGCACCGTGTCGGCATCAGTGGCGCCCACGCGGAACTGGACCCGCATGAAGAAGGTGTCGGTGAGCCGGTCGTCGAACTGCTGACTGGCGCTGATGTTGCCGCCGAGCTCCATCACGAACTGGCTGACGGCGAAGACGATGCCGGGCGCCTCGCGACAGGTCAGCGTGAGTACGTACTCATGGCCGGCAGGGGGACGGGGTGCCACAGTGGTCCTCCTTTTGCGTAATACACAACGCTGTGGGCATTACGAAACAGCGTGCCCTGTCTGGGGCGGCGCGTCAAGAGTTTCGGGGCGGCGATCTGGGCCTGGGTCTCGGCTGCAGGGAGTGGTGGTGGGCGAGCCGGTCGTGCACCGGAAGACGCTGCTGACCAGGCGTCCAAGGCCAAACGGCAGCGTGCCCGGGACCGACCGGTCCCGGGCACGCGACACGAGGCACCGAGGTGCTCGTCAGTACCTGCCGTTCTCGAGCTCGTGTGCGACCTGTTCGGCGAGCCACTGGCGCTCCTTGCGTCGCCGGAAGCGGTCCTCCCGTATCAGAGCCTTGGCGGTCGCCATGCACATCAGCACCATCACGACACTGAACGGCAGCGCCAGCAAGATCGCCATGGTCTGCAGGGCGACGAGCGGATTGGCGTCACCCCCGGATGCGGTGCCGGCGAGCAGCAGCACGGCCGCGACAGCACCCGACATGGAGGCCCAGAACACGCGGCTCCAGACAGGCGGGTTGGGGTTGCCCCCGGAGGAGAGCATGTCGACGACGAACGAGCCGGAGTCGCAGCTCGTGACGAAGAAGATGACGA
>VJZX01000033.1 GCA_009663185.1 Isoptericola halalbus | reverse complement strand
GTCCCAGTCCTTGAACAGGGAGAGGGCGTACGTCGGCTTGCCGTTGTCGCCCTTCGGGTGCGCCTTCTGCATGTCCTCGAGCACGGGCAGGAGGTCCTCGACCGTGCCGAGCTCCGGGTAGCCGGCCTCGGCGTAGTAGTCCCAGCGCAGGTAGGCGCCGGTCCCCGCGTCGATCGGATCGGCCGGCTCCGTCGGATTCTGTGAGGAGACCTCGGCCGGGAACCCGTAGACGCCGTCCTTGCCCTCGTTGAGCCTCTGGACCGCCTCGTCGTACGTGCCCATGTTCGTCATGGAGTCGTAGTACGGGGACGTGTCGATCACCAGACCGCCCTCGACCAGCTCGTCGAGCTGCTCGCCCTTGCCGACGATGATGAGGTCGCCCAGGTCGCCGCCCGCGACGCGGGTGTTGTAGAGCGTGTCACCACCGCCCGCGACGTTGGGCGCGATGATGTTGAGCTCCATGTTGAACTTGTCCTTGACNGCCCGGACCCGGTGCACGCCGCGAGCGACAGCACCCCGAGCAGCGGCGCCACCACCGCGGCGATGGACTTCTTGTATCTCATGACACCCCTTCGATCTTTCTCAGATGAAGCGCAGGTCAGCCCTTGACCGCGCCGAGCATGATGCCCTTGACGAAGTACCGCTGGAACAGCGGGTAGACGAAGATGATCGGCAGCACCACGATCACCGCGACCGTCATGCGGATCGACGTCGGCGTCTGCGACGTCGCCGCGGACGCGATCGCGCTGAGGTCGCCGCCCTGCACGTTCTGTGCCGCCGCGGCGAGGCTGCTCGCCTGGTTGATGTACGTGTAGAGCATGTACTGCAACGAGTAGAGCTTCTGGTCCGTGACGAAGAGCAGCGTGTCCTGGAACGAGTTCCACTGCGAGACCGCCGAGAAGATCGCGATCGTGGCGAGGATCGGCGTCATGTTCGGCAGCATGATCTGGAGGAATGTGCGGACGGTGCCGGCGCCGTCCATCTCCGCCGCCTCCTGGAGCGACCGCGGCATCGACTCCACGTACGTCTTGACGAGGATGATGAAGAAGGGCTGGACGACCGCCGGGAGGATGTACACCCAGAACGAGTTGGTCAGGCCCAGCGTCTTCATCGTGATGTACATCGGGATGAGCCCGGCGTTGAAATACATCGTGAAGATCATGGACCGGTACCAGAACGAGCGCTTCCACATCCGTTCCTGGGTGAACATGTACCCGAGGTAGGCGGACGCCAGCACGGAGCAGGCGGTGCCGATCACCGTGCGGGCGACCGAGATCAGGGCCGCGTTCCCCACGCCGCTCAGCTGGAAGACCTGGGAGTAGTTGGACAGGTGGACGCCCTCGGGCCACAGGCGTACGTCGCCGAGAGCGCTGACGTCGTTCGCGCTGATCGAGTTGATGATCAGGTAGTAGAACGGGTAGCCGCAGAGCAGGGCGAAGATCAGGAAGCCGGCGTAGTTCCAGATCTCGAAGGGGATGTCGCCACGAGCCCGCCTGGTGGGTGATGTGACGTTCGCAGTCGTCGGCACGGCTGTTCGCACCTTTCCTAGATGATCGACGTTCCGCGCACGCGCTTGGCGATCGCGTTGGCCGTGACGAGGAGGATGATCGAGATCACGCTCTTGAGCATGCCCAGCGCCGTGGCCATCGACAGGCTGCTCCCGGTGATGCCGATGTTGTACACGTACAGGTCGAGGACCTGGATGAACTCCTTGTTGAAGGCGTTCTGGAAGACGTAGTACTGCTCCATGCCGTTGTTGAGGATGCTGGCGATGGACAGGATGAGCAGCACCACGTACGTGGGCATCAGGTGGGGGAAGGTGATGTACCGCATGATCTGGAAGCGGTTGGCCCCGTCGATCCGGGCCGACTCGTTGAGTGCCGGATCGATCGCGGTGATGGCGGCCAGGTACATGATGGCGCCCCAGCCGAGCCCCTTCCACAGGCTCCAGGCGAGCATCGTCAGCCATACGTGCTGGTCGGTGTCGAGGAACTTGACCGGCATGGTGATCAGGCCCCAGTCGAGCAGCGTCGAGTTGACCAGGCCCGTCGTGGAGAACAGGGAGAACGCGATCATGTAGACGAGCACCCAGGAGATGAAGTTCGGGAGCGTCGTGAGCGTCTGGACGGCGTTCCGGAACCACTTCCAGCGGATCTCGTTGAGCAGGATCGCGAAGAACACGGGCAGCAACGAGGTGGCGATGCCGAGGAAGCTCATGGCGAGCGTGTTCGTCATGACCTGCGCGATCTGGCGCACCTGAGTGGGCGAGGAGACCAGCATCTCGAACCACTGCAGGCCGACGAACTTGCTCCCCGTGAGCCCGAGGGCGGGCTTGTAGTCGTACAGCGCCGTGACCCACCCGGCGAGGGGTAGATAGGAGAACACGAACACCAGGACCAGGAACGGCAAGACCGTCAGGAACATCGACATGGACGGCTTGGAGTGCCCTCCTCGGCCCCGCGGCCCGCTCGCGCTCCGGCGGCGTCGCAGGCGGTGCACGAGCGTGGGGGCATGCTCCTGCGGTACTGGCATTCCGGGCGCCTGCGGGGGCGCCCCTTGGGTGATGCTCACCTGTCACTCCCTCGTGATCGGGTATTGCACGGTCGACCGCCCTCGCCACATGGCGAGCGTCGAAGCGCTTCGAATAGATATCACCTTGACGGGGCGTTCCGCAATGGTCGTCCACGCAGTGGTGCCGGTCACAGGGGTGCCGGCTCGCCGTCTCAGGGACCGATCGAGCCCCGCGGCTCACCGCCGCGCGGTGCTCTCCCGGGTGGTCAGGACGGGTGCCAGAAGGCGAGTCTCGACCGTCTGCTCGCCCGCGAGCCGGGCCATGACCATGTCCACCGCGAGGCCGCCGAGCGTGGCGGCCGGCAGGTCGATCGCGGTCATGGGCACCTGCTGGGCCAGGGCGACGTCCTCGGGGCACAGGGCGATCACCGCGACGTCGTCGGGCACGGTGCGACCGTGCTCCCGCAGCCGGCTGAGGACGTGCGGGAGTGCACGCTCGTTGTGCACGAACAGGCCGCTGACGCCTGGGGAATCGGCCAGGAGCGCGTCGACGACGCCGTAGGCGCCGGCGGGGGTGGCCGGGCAGGGGACGAGGTGGGCCACCAGGCCATGGTCGGCAGCGGCGTCCCGGAACCCGCGCATGACCCGGTCGGCGTAGGACGTGTGTCGCTCGAACACCTCAGGCGGTGCGCCGAGGAGCGCCACCTCGCGGTGCCCGAGCGCCGCGAGCTCGGCCGCGGCCGTCCGTCCGGCGGCCTCGAAGTCCAGGTCGACGCACGTCAGGCCCGAGGAGTTCTGCGGCAGGCCGATGAGGACCGAGGGCTGGCGGGACCGCGTCAGGATGGGGATGCGGGCGTCGTCGGCCTCGACGTCCATCACGACGAGGGCGTCGACCATCGAGCCGTCGGTCGCGCGCTCGAGGCCGACGAGGTCGTCCTGCGTGAGCAGCAGCACGTTGTGCGCGTGCTCGCGCGCCCGGGTCACGACGCCGCCGGCGAACTGCATGATCACGGGCACGTCGATCCCGGAGCGCAGGGGGACGATCAGCCCGATGACCTCGCTCCGGGCCGAGGCGAGGGCGCGCGCGCCGGCGTGCGGGCGGTACCCGAGCTCGGCCACTGCCTGCTCGATCCGCCGCCGCGTCGCGGCCGAGATGGGACGCTTGCCGGACAGCGCGTAGGAGACCGTGGAGGTCGAGACCTTCGCGAGCCGGGCGACGTCCTCGATGGTCGGCACAGGGCACTCCTCAAAGGGTCGTCGGGGTGAGCACAACCGTATCGCCGGCAGGCACGTGGACGGTGGTCGGCGCCCGACCGGAGGCCAGGACCGTCGCGACCTCGACCGGCTGTGGCCCGCCGTTGTGCAGCGCGACCCGCGTCGCGGTCCGCGCCACCCACGCGACGTCGACGCGCAGGCCGCCGCGTGCCCGCAGCCCGCGCACCGCGCCGGTGGGCCAGGCGGCGGGCAGTGCCGGCAGCACGCGGAGGACGCCGCCGTGGCTCTGCAGGAGCATCTCCGCGACAGCGGCCGTCAGGCCGCAGTTGCCGTCCACCTGGAACGGCGGATGCGCCGAGAAGAGGTTGGGGTAGAGCCCACCGCGGTGGCCGAGGTCGTCGCGCGCCGGCCGCAGCGCCTTGGACACCTCGCGGTGGGCCTCGCCGCCCCGGCCGAGCCGCGCCCACAGGGCCGCTCGCCAGGCGAGCGACCACCCGGTGGACTCCGGCCCCCGCAGCTCCAGGCTTCGCGCGGCGGCGGCAGCGAGCTCAGGCTGAGAGCTCGGGGTGATGGACCCGAGCGGAAAGAGGCCGACCAGGTGCGACACATGGCGGTGCTCGGGCTCGGCCTCGGTCACCTCCCGGGCCCACTCCAGCAGCTCGCCGCGCCTGCCGACTCGCGGGTCAGGCAGCAACGCCGCCTTGCGTTCGAGCGACTCGAGCGGTTCCGTCTCCTGTGCTGGCGCGTCGAGGACCGTGGCCGCCGTACGGCAGGCCCGCGCGAGCCACCGGACGAGCTCGACGTCCATGGTGGCCGTGGTGCCGACGCCCGTAGGCCCGCCGTCGGACGCGACGAACGTATTCTCCGGCGACGTCGACGGCGACGTCCACGCGCTGGTCCCGTCGGTCTGCACCCAGTCGTCCGCGAAACGGGCCGCGCCGCGCAGCACCGGCCACGCGACGTCGCGCAGGAACCCTGCGTCGCCCGTGAACAGGTAGTGCTCCCACAGGTGGTGCGCAAGCCACGTGCCGCCCATGGCCCATGAGGCCCACGCCGGCTCACCGTGGCCGTCACCCACGGGTGCCGCGTGGGCCCAGGCGTCCGAGTTGTGGTGCGCGACCCAGCCGCGGCAGCCGTAGAGACGCCTCGCGGCCGCGGGCCCGGTCACGCGCGCGAGCCGCTCGACGAACCGCAGCAGCGGCTCGTGGCACTCCGTCAGGGCCGTGGTCTCGGCGGGCCAGTACGCCATCTCGGTGTTGATGTTGAGCGTGTAGGCGCTCGACCAGGGCCCGGGCAGCCGGTCGTTCCAGATGCCCTGGAGGGTGGCCGGGAGGCCGCCGGGCCGCGAGGACGACATCAGCAGGTAGCGGCCGAAGTGGAAGCAGAGCGCCGCAAGACCGGGGTCGTCGATGCTCGCCGCGCGCTCGACGCGCTCGGCGGTGGTCAGCGACTCGGCTTCGGGCGCGGCGGGGAGATCCAGCTCGACACGGTCGTAGAGCGCGGCGTGGGCGGCCACGTGCCTGTCCAGGCGTTCGTCCGCGGACCGTTCGACGCCGCGGGCCCGCTCGGCGTCGTCGTCGACGAGGCGCAGCGCGTGCTCGACGGCGACAGACGTCGGCACGGGAGGCCGGGACTGCGGCTCGTGGGTGGCTCCCGTGCCGACGAGAAGGAGATGTCTGGTGGCAAGCCCGGTGACGAGGACGCCGTCGTCGACCGTCGCGTCACGGTCACCGGCCGCGCGGACCGCCACCACCAGTCGTGCCGGGTTGCGGGAGTCGTACCGGACCGGGACGTCTACTGGCTCGTGGCCGGGAGCGACGTCGACCGGGGGCTCGAGCGTGCGCAGCAGGACTCCGTCGGGCGCGGCGTGTGACGGGTCCGCGTCGTCGCGCAGCGCGGACGAGAGACGGATCGCGAGTCGCACGGGGCGGTCGCTGATGACGCGGTGCACCAGGCAGCCCCCCGTGCCGTCCGCCCAGGTCTCGTGGCGTACGGCCGTGCCACCGGTGCCGTAGGCGTGCGCGGCGACCCCGGTGCGCAGGTCCAGGGTCCGCTCGTAGCCGCCCGCAGGTTCGACGGCGCCGTCCGCGTCGAGGACCTCGACCGTCAGCTCGCCCAGCGGCAGGTACGCCTGGACCCAGGGCGTTTGCAGCCCGCGGAGCCTGCGCTCGGCCTCCCGGACGTCGTCGCGCGCGACGGCGGCGCGTGCCTGCGACAGGTCATCGGGCCCGTCGGCGACGGCGTCGAGCGGGTCGGCGAGCGGTGGACCCGACCAGGCCCGGACGTCGTTGAGCCACAGGAGCTCGCCGTCACGCCGGCCGGCGCACATGGCGGCGCGCGTCCCGTTGCCGACTGGCAACGCCTCGACCCAGACGTCCGCGGGGCGGTCGTAGCGCAGGACGTGCATCGTCGCTCTCCTCCTCGCCGTCGATGGCGCCGGGGCATCCCTCGGTAGACATCCCTGCAGCCGCGACCCTAGGGTAGCGAAGCGCTTCGACAATGAGGCGTTCGCATCGACGCGTGGGAGGCAACGGTGCCGGTCGGGAGCCAGTCTGCTGGGGAGGCGGGCCGCTTCGCCGCGCTCACCGAGGCGCTCGGGATCCTCTACGGCGGGGACTACAACCCCGAGCAGTGGGACCCGGCGACGTGGCGCGAGGACGCGCGCCTCATGCGCGAGGCGGGCGTCAACCTGGTGACGGTCGGGGTCTTCTCGTGGGCCCGGTACGAGCCGCGTCCGGGCGTGCGCGACTTCGACTGGCTCGACGAGGTGCTCGACCTGCTGCACGCGCACGACGTCGCGGTCGACCTCGCGACGCCCACGGCGTCACCGCCCGCGTGGCTCGGCCGCCGATTCCCGGAGACGCTTCCCGTCGATGCCGACGGCGTCCGCCTTGTCGCGGGCTCGCGCAACCACTTCTCGCCGGCGTCGCGGATCTACCGCGAGCACGCGCTGGCCATCACGACCGACCTCGTGGACCGGTACGCCGACCACCCGGCCGTGCGCATGTGGCACGTGGGCAACGAGTTCGGGCAGGTCTGCTACGGCGAGGAGTCCGCCCGGGAGTTCCGGCGCTGGCTCGTCGAGCGGTACGGCACGATCGAGCGGCTCAACGACGCGTGGGGGACAGCGTTCTGGTCGCAGCACTACGCCGACTGGGACGAGATCCTGCCGCCGAGGCGCATGCCGTACCACGTCAACCCGACGCAGTCGCTCGACTTCCGGCGCTACTCCTCGGACCTGATGCGCGAGCTGTTCCGCGAGCAGCTCGACGTCATCCGCGCCCGGGACGCGGTGCGTCCCGTGACGACCAACTTCATGGGCTTCTTCCCGCTCGTGGACTACTGGTCGTGGGCGGACGACCTCGACGTCGTCGCCGACGACGCGTATCCCGACCCCGGCGACCCGCACTCTCCGGCCGACGCGGCGCTCACGCAAGACCTCATGCGGTCGCTCGGGCAGGGACGGCCGTGGGTGCTCATGGAGCAGGCCGCGGGGGCGGTGAGCTGGCGCGAGCACAACCTGCCGAAGTCGCCCGAGCGCTCGCGGCTCGAGTCGCTGCAGGCCGTCGCGCGCGGCGCCGACGGCGTGTGCTTCTTCCAGTGGCGGGCGGCGAGGGCCGGGGCCGAGCGCTTCCACTCGGCGATGCTGCCGCACGCCGGCCCGGACACGCGCGTGCACGAGGGCGTGCGCCGGCTCGGCGCCGACCTGCGGTTGCTGCGGCCGGTCGTGGGCACGACCGTCCCGGCCCGCGTGGCGATCCTGTTCGACTGGGAGTCGTGGTGGGCCGCGCACGAGCTCGCCCGGCCGACGGTCCGCCTCGACACGCTCGCGCAGCTGCGCGCGTGGTACCGCCCGTTGTGGGAGACCGGGGTCGCGGTCGACGTCGTCCGGCCCGGGTCGGACCTCGCGGCCTACGACGTCGTGCTCGTGCCCCAGACGTACCTCCTCGACGAGCATGCCGCAGAGCGGCTGACCGAGGCCGCTGCGCGGGGCGCGAGCGTCGTCGTCGGGCCGTTCACGGGCGTCGCGGACACCGACGCGCAGGTCCGCACGGGCAGGTTCCCCGTGCTGCTGACGGGGCTGCTGGGCGTCAGCGGCGAGGAGTGGGTGCCGCTGCCCGACGACGGCGTGACGCTGGCGCTCGACCCGCGGTGGGGGTCCGGCGTCGACGTGGTCGACGCGCGGGCGACGACGTTCGCCGAGGCGTTGCGCGCCGACGGGGCCGCGGTCCTCGCGAGGTTCGCGGGCGGGCACCTCGACGGGCTGCCCGCGATCACCCGCACGACGGCGGGCGCGGGACGGTGCTGGTATGTCGGCACGGTGCCGACCGGCCCGGTCCTCGAGCGCGTGCTCGACGACGCGCTGCGCGCGGGCGGCGTCGGGCCGGCGCTGGCCGTGGCGGCCGAGGTTCCTGGCCTCGAGGTCGTCCGGCGAGGGCCGGCGTTGTTCCTGCTCAACCACACCGGTGTCGAGCTCGACGTGCCCGTACCGTCCGCCGCCACTGATCTGCTGACCGGGTCTGAGGTCTCCGGCGGCCGCGTCCGGGTACCGGCGACGGGCGCCGTCGTGCTGATCGAAGACGGCTGAGTCGGCGGGCGGGGGCGGTCTCGCGATCGAGCGCCGCCGTGCGGGCGTGAGCAGGCAGCTTGACGCTGGGTAGAAGCGGGCCGGATACTCTGCTGTCGAAGCGCTTCGATCATGCTTCGACAGCCACGGCACAGTCCACGGACGGGCGACGGCAGGTGAGGGCTCATGGCAACGATGCACGACGTGGCGCGCAGTGCGCACGTCTCGTCAGCCCTGTCTCCTGGCGCGCGCCGACCACGACCGGGTCGATGACATGACATCGAACCCCGGAAGCCGGCATGACGCCGGTGCTGAGAGGAGATCCAGATGAGAAGGATGCGCAAGGCGTCGATGATCGCTGCGTTCGCGGCGCTGCCCCTCGCCCTGACGGCATGCGTCGGAGGTGGAGGTGGCGGTGGCGGTGCCGACGAGGAGGGAGGCGGCGACACCGACGACCAGACCCTGACCATCTGGCACTACGAGAACGAGGACTCGGCCATGGGCCAGGGCTGGGCCGAGGCGATCGAGATCTTCGAGGCGGAGCACCCCGACGTCACGGTCAACGTCGAGAAGCAGACCTTCGAGCAGATCCAGAAGAACGCCAAGATCGTCCTCACGGGCGACGACGTCCCCGACGTCATGGAGTACAACAAGGGCAACGCGACCGCGGGCCAGCTCGCGGCGCAGGGCCTGCTCACCCCGCTGACCGACGTCGCCGAGGAGAAGGGCTGGGCCGACAAGCTGCCGGGCTCGCTCCAGACGACGGCCAGGTACGACGAGTCCGGCCTCATGGGCTCGGGCGAGTGGTACGGCGTGCCGAACTACGGCGAGTTCGTCGGCGTCTACTACAACAAGGACATGTTCGCCGAGCACGGCCTCGAGGTGCCGACGACGCTCGAGGAGTTCGAGCAGGTCCTGGCGGCCTTCGAGAAGGAGGGCATCACGCCGCTCGCCGAGGCCGGCGCCGAGTACCCCCTGGGCCAGCTCTGGTACGAGCTGGTGCTCGCGAACTCCGAGCGGGGCTTCGTCGACCAGTACCAGCTCTTCGAGGGCGACGTCGACTTCCACGGCCCGGAGATGACCGCCGCGACCGAGAAGCTCGACGAGTGGATCAAGGCCGGTTACGTCGCCAAGGACGCGGCCGCGCTCACGGCGGAGGACATGGGCGTGTCGTTCATCAACGGCACCTACCCGATGATGGTCTCGGGCTCGTGGTGGTTCGGTCGGTTGGTCGCGGAGATGGAGGACGACTGGGGTCAGTTCAACTTCCCCGGCAACCAGCTCCACGCCGGCTCGTCCGGCAACGTGTGGGTCGTCCCTACCAACGCGGACTCCAAGTCGCTCGCCGCTGAGTTCATCGACATCACGCTGCGCCCCGAGGTGCAAGACGTGTTCGCGCAGACCGGCGGCCTGCCCGTGGCCGGTGACGCCTCGACGATCGAGGACGAGCGGACCAGGGAGCTCACGGAGAACTTCCAGGCGATCCTCGACGCCGACGGTCTCGCGTACTACCCCGACTGGCCGGTGCCGGGCTACTACGACGTCATCGTGAGCCAGCTCCAGTCGCTCGTGAACCAGTCCAAGTCGCCGTCCGAGGTGCTCGACGGCCTCGAGTCGGCGTACGTCGACGGCAAGGCCGACCTGCTGGGCAGCTGACCCCGAGGCGGGTCGCCAGGCGTGCGCCCGGCGACCCGCCCCCGGTCCCAGCATCGAAGAGGAGCTCGAAGATGTCCGCACCCGTAGTCACCCGCGCCCGGCGCCGCTGGCCCGCGTGGCTGCCCTACCTGCCGTACCTGATCCCCGGCGCGGTCCTGTTCGTCGTCGTCATCGGGTACCCCCTGCTCACCAACGTCTACATCAGCCTGTACTCGTGGCGGGGCGGCCTCGCACCGCTCGAGTGGGTCGGGTTCGGCAACTACGCCGAGCTGTGGCAGGACTCGGCCTTCTGGACGTCGTTCCAGAACTCCGTCGCGATGATCATCGCGATGGTCGTCGTGCCGACCCTCATCGGACTCGTGCTCGCGGCCGTGCTGTTCGACTACCTGGGCCGCCGTTTCGGTGGCCGCGCGGCCGCGGTGCTGCGCGCGACGTACTACGTGCCGCAGATCCTGCCCGTCGCCGTCGCCGGCGTGCTGTGGAACTGGATCCTCAACTCTCAGACCGGTGCGCTCAACGTGATCCTGCGCGGGATCGGCATCGAGAACCCGCCCAACTGGCTCGGTTCGACGTCGACCGCGCTGCCGAGCGTCATGCTCGTGCTCATCTGGGTGCAGATCGGCTACCCCGTGGTCATCTTCATGGCCGCGCTCCAGCGCGTCGACCCCGAGCTGTACGAGGCCGCCGAGCTCGACGGCGCGGGCTGGTGGCGCCGGTTCGGGGCCATCACGATCCCGCAGATCCGCCCCGAGACGTTCGTCGTCACCCTCACGTGCACCGTGGCGGCGCTCAAGGTCTTCGGCCCGATCTACGTGCTCACGCGCGGTGGCCCCGAGAGCTCGACGCTCGTGCCGAGCTACTACTCCTACCTGAACTTCTTCGACAAGTCGCGCGTGGGCTACGGCGCCGCGGTCGCGACCGTGCTGACGGTCGTGATCATCCTCGTAGCCGCGGTGATCCTGTCGCTGCAGGCCCGCGCCGAGCGACGTGAGGAGGTCGGTCACTGATGGCCGCCGTGACCGAGACAGCCGCTCCGACGACGGCCGGCCCCCAGGGCCTGCGGGCCGCGCGCCAGGACGCCCGCTACCACAGAGGCGTCGCACGCTGGCTCGTGCTCGCCGGCGCCGTCGTCGTCGCGCTGGCGATGCTCGCGCCGTTCGTGATCATGGTCCTCAACGCGGTGAAGTCGCCCGCCGAGTACTCCCAGAACGGCCCGCTGAGCCTGCCCAGCCACCTGTACCTCGACGGCGTCCTGAACTTCTGGGACCGCGTCGACTTCCCGGTCAAGCTCTGGAACTCGTTCTTCATCTCCGCCGTCGTGGCCGTGGTCGGGACGTTCATCTCGTTGCTCAACGCCTACGCGATCGGGATCGGACGCATCAAGGGCCGGCTGTGGATCGTGATGCTCTTCCTGCTGGCCAACATGCTGCCGCAGGAGGCTCTGATCTACCCGCTGTTCGACATGGCCCGTCAGGTAGGGCTGTCGAACTCGCAGTGGTCGGTGATCATCATCTTCACGGTCATCCAGTCGGCGTTCGGGACCTATCTCCTGGCCTCCGTGCTGGGCACGTTCCCGCCGGCCCTGCTCGAGGCCGCCGCGCTCGACGGCGCGGGCCGGTGGCGGATCCTGTGGAACGTCGTGTTCCCGATCGTGCGCCCCACGCTCGGGGTCCTGATGATCTTCTTCTTCATCTGGACCTGGAACGAGTTCTTCATCCCGCTCGTGATGCTCACGACCAACGACACGCAGACCATCCCGATCGCGCTCGCCTCGCTCCAGGGCGACCGGATGATGGACGCCCCGACGACGAACGCGGGCTCCCTCATCTCCCTGCTGCCTGCGCTGATCTTCTTCCTCGTCTTCCAGCGCACGCTCACGCGCGGCGTGACCGCCGGTGCGGTCAAGTGACCCGCCAGCAGCGCCCGGCCGCGGCCGCGACGACCCACACGACCCGCACCACCGACGAGAAGGTGACCCGCCCATGAAGTTCACCGACGGCTACTGGCAGACGCGCCCGAGCATCCGGCCGCTCTACGCGGTCGAGGTCGACGACGTCCGCGTCGACGAGGCCGCCGGCACCATGACGGTCTACGCCCCGACCGCGACGATCCGCGACCGTGGCGACACGCTCAACCGCCCCATGGTCACGGTCACCTACTCCTCGCCCGCACCCGGGGTGGTCACGGTACGCGTCGAGCACTTCGCGGGCGCGGCCTCGTCGGGCCCGGCCTTCGGCGTGGTCCGCGAGCCCGGGTTCCGCCCGCTGGTCAAGATCGATGACACCGCGGGCGTGCTCGAGACGGGCGGGCTCAGCGTCCGCGTGCACCGCGGTGGTCGCTGGCACGTCGACTTCGAGCACGACGGGCGGGTGCTCACCTCGAGCCTGCCCAAGTCGGTGGGCGTCATGACGGCGGTCTCGGGCCCCGAGGCCGGCCGGGCGTGGGTGCACGAGCAGCTCGCGCTCGACCCCGGCGAGCACGTCTACGGACTCGGGGAGCGGTTCGGCCCGTTCGTCAAGAACGGCCAGGTCGTCGACATCTGGAACGAGGACGGCGGCACCTCGAGCGAGCAGGCCTACAAGAACATCCCCTTCTACCTGACGAGCAAGGGCTACGGCGTCTTCGTGGCTCATCCCGAGCGTGTCTCGCTCGAGGTCGCCTCCGAGGTCAACACGCGCGTGCAGCTCTCGGTCGAGGGCCAGGTGCTCGAGTACCACGTGGTCGCCGGGCCCACGCCCAAGGACGTGCTGCGCCGCTACACCGGCCTGACAGGGCGCCCGGCGCGCGTGCCGGACTGGTCGTACGGGCTGTGGCTCTCGACGTCGTTCACCACGAGCTACGACGAGAAGACCGTCACGGGCTTCATCGACGGCATGGCCGAGCGCGACCTGCCGCTGAGCGTGTTCCACTTCGACTGCTTCTGGATGCGCGAGTACCAGTGGTGCGACTTCGAGTGGGACCCGCGCACGTTCCCCGACCCCGAGGGCATGGTCGCCCGGCTGCACGAGCGAGGCCTCAAGGTCAGCCTGTGGATCAACCCGTACATCGCCCAGCGGTCGCCCCTGTTCGCGGAGGGCAAGGAGAAGGGCTACCTGCTGCGGACCACCGACGGCGGCGTCTGGCAGTGGGACATGTGGCAGGCCGGCATGGCGCTCGTCGACTTCACCAACCCCGAGGCGACCGCCTGGTACGTCGGCCACCTCGAGCGGCTGCTCGACCAGGGCGTCGACTGCTTCAAGACCGACTTCGGCGAGCGCATCCCGGTCGACGACGTCGTCTGGCACGACGGGTCCGACCCCCGCAAGATGCACAACTATTACGCCCACCTCTACAACGAGGCGGTCTTCCGCCTGCTCGAGCGGCGGCGCGGCGAGGGCGAGGCCGTCGTCTTCGCGCGCTCGGCCACCGCGGGCGGTCAGCAGTTCCCCGTGCACTGGGGCGGCGACTGCGACTCGACGTACGCGTCCATGGCGGAGTCGCTGCGCGGCGGGCTCTCGCTGTCGCTGTCCGGCTTCGGCTACTGGAGCCACGACATCGGCGGGTTCGAGGGCACGCCCGACGCCGGCGTGTTCAAGCGGTGGCTCGCGTTCGGTCTGCTCTCGAGCCACTCCCGGCTGCACGGATCGGGGTCGTACCGCGTGCCGTGGGCGTTCGACGACGAGGCCGTCGACGTCGCGCGCCGGTTCACCCACCTCAAGCTGTCGCTCATGCCGTACCTCGGCGTGCTCGGCGAGGAGGCGCACGCCGAGGGCACGCCCGTGATGCGGCCCATGATGCTCGAGTTCCCGCACGACCGCGGTACCTACGCCGTCGACACCCAGTACATGCTCGGTGACGCGCTGCTCGTCGCGCCGGTGTTCGACGCCGACGGCACGGTCGAGTACTACGTGCCCGAGGGCGCGTGGACGCGGCTGGTCGCAGGGGGCGCTCCCGGCGGGGCCGCGGCCGGCACCGTCACCGGCCCGCGGTGGGTGACCGAGACGCACGGCTACGACTCGCTGCCGCTGCTGGTCCGCCCAGGCACGGTGCTGCCGATCGGCGCGCGCACCGACCGGCCGGACTACGCGTGGGCCGAGGACGTCACGCTGCGCTGCTTCGAGCTCGAGGACGGCTACGACGCCGTCACGACGGTGCCCGGCGGACAGGGCGTACCCGCAACCTTCCGCGTACGACGCACCGGGAGCACCGTCGTCGTGACGAGCGACGACGCACCCGGTGGATGGAACGTCCAGGTCGGCGACCGCAAGGTCGGCGCGACCGGACCCGGAGAAGTGAGGATCCAGCTGTGAGCACCACCACCACGCCGGCGACCGCCACGGCCGCGCCGCGCACGTTCCCGACCGACTTCCTGTGGGGCACCGCGACCGCGGCGTACCAGATCGAGGGGGCGGCGCGCGAGGGCGGCCGCGGTCCGTCCATCTGGGACACGTACTCGCACACGCCGGGCCGTACGCAGGACGGCGACACCGGCGACGTCGCGTGCGACCACTACCATCGGTGGGCCGAGGACGTCGACCACCTGGCCCGCCTCGGCGTCGGCGCCTACCGGCTGTCGATCTCGTGGCCGCGCGTCCAGCCGGGCGGCCGTGGGCCGCTCAACCCCGAGGGCGTCGCGTTCTACCGGCGGCTGCTCGACACCCTGCGCGAGCGCGGCATCCGCCCGTTCGTCACGCTCTACCACTGGGACCTCCCGCAGGAGCTCGAGGACGCCGGCGGCTGGGCGAACCGCGACACCGCGCTCGCGTTCGCCGAGTACGCCCGGCTCATGGCCGGCGAGCTCGGCGAGCGGGTCGAGATGTGGACCACGCTGAACGAGCCGTGGTGCTCCGCCTACCTCGGCTACGGGTCGGGGGTGCACGCGCCCGGGCGGACCGAGCCCGAGGCGGCGCTCGCGGCCGTGCACCACCTCAACCTCGCGCACGGCCTCGCGGTCCAGGCGATCCGCTCCGTGCTGCCCGGTGCGCAGACGTCGATCACGCTCAACCTGCACGTCATCAGGCCTGCGGACCCGGCGTCGGAGGCCGACGCGGACGCGGTCCGCAAGATCGACGCGCTGGCCAACCGGGCGTTCCTCAGCCCGCTGCTCGACGGCGAGTACCCGCAGGACCTGCTCGACGACACCGCGCACGTGACCGACTGGTCGTTCGTGCGCGACGGCGACCTGGCCGAGATCCGCCAGCCGCTGGACGTGCTCGGGATCAACTACTACTCGACCACCAAGGTGCGGAAGTTCAGCGGCGAGGGCAGGCCCGAGCAGGCCGACGGGCACAAGACCACCGATGCCTCGCCCTGGATCGGGGTGACCGACGTCGAGTTCCTGCGCCAGCCGGGCCCGTACACGGAGATGGGCTGGAACATCGAGCCCGCCGGGCTGACGGACCTGCTGCTCGACGTCGCGCGCCGGTACCCGGACGTGCCACTTGCGGTCACGGAGAACGGCGCGGCGTTCGCCGACGAGGTGACGGTGGACACGGCGGGCCGGCGGCGCGTGCACGACGAGCGCCGCGTGCGGTACCTGCGCGACCACGTCGAGGCGCTCGGGGCAGCGCGCGACGCCGGCGCGGACGTGCGCGGGTACTTCGCCTGGTCGCTCATGGACAACTTCGAGTGGTCGTACGGCTACTCCAAGCGGTTCGGCATCATCCACGTCGACTACCCGACGGGCGAGCGCACGTGGAAGGACTCGGCACACTGGTACGCGCGGCTCGCCGCGACGGGCACGCTGCCGGAGGAGTCCGAGGTCGAGCCCGTGCATGCCTGAGCATCCCTCCCCTTGGAGGTCGTCATCCCTCCCGCCTTCCACGGGCTTTCCGGAAGGAATGGCGACCTCGAAGGGCAGGTGACCCGGTGAGGGGCGGGGCGGTCCCGATAGCGTGCGTGCATGACGGACTTCTCGGCGGCCCTGGACGAACGGCGATCCGAGCGGCGAGTCCCCGCCCTCTCGGCGGCCGTCGCACTCGGCGGTGAGCTCGTCTGGGCGGACGCTGTCGGCGTGGCCGGCCCGGGCGAGCCGGCGACGCCGGGCCACGCGTTCCGCGTCGGCTCGATCACCAAGCCGATGACAGCCGTGGCGGTACTGCGCCTCGTGGCCGACGGCCGGCTCGCGCTCGAGGACCGGGTCGGACACCACCTCGCCGAGGCGCCCGCCGCCGACGCGACGATCGCGCAGCTGCTCACCCACACCGCGGGCCTGCCCGCCGAGCCCGCCGGTTCCTGGTGGGAGCGGCACGGTGGCGGCACGTGGGCCGAGGTCGTCGCGTCCGGTCTGCCGAGCCTGTGGGCACCGGGCGAGCGGTTCCACTACTCGAACGTCGGCTATGCCGTGCTCGGCCGCCTCGTGGAGGCGGCGCACGGCCGGGCGTGGGACGAGGTCCTGTGCGACGAGCTGTGGGGCCCGCTGGGCATGACCTCGACCGGACGGCTGCCGGCCGGTCCGCGGGCGACCGGCTACGCGGTGCACCCGCACGCAGATCTCGTCCTCACCGAGCCCGTGGCCGCCTACGGGGCGATGGGTCCGGCGGGCGAGGTCTGGTCGACGCCGACGGACCTCGTCCGCTTCGCGTCGTGGCTCGCCGGGCTCGGTCCCGGGGCCGACGACGACGCCGTGCTGCCCCTCGTATGGCGGCGCGAGATGACGCGCCCGCGCACGGTCGTGGACGAGCCGGGAGCGCCGTTCGCCGCCTGGGCGCTCGGCGTGTCGATCCACCACGTGCCGCGCGACGACCGCCCGGGCCGGCGGCTCACGGGTCACGGCGGTTCGGTGCCGGGCTTCACGGCCGAGGTGCGGGTCGACGTCGCGGCGGGCGAGACGGTCGCCGTGTGCGGCAGCTCGACGGCCGGCTACGGCGACGCGCAGTTCCTCTTCGACCTGCTCGACGCCGACGGGCGCGGGATCGGGCCGGACGGTGCGCCGGCGTCGGGCGGGCGCGAGACACGTCCCGAGGACACCGGCCTGGCGGGCACCTGGTACTGGGGTCCGCTGCCCTTCACCGTGGTGCTCGACGCCGGCCGCCTGCGCCTGGAGGCGACCGGCCGGGAGAGCCGCGGGACGGTGTTCGCGCGGCGCGACGACGGCGAGTGGGTCGGCGTCGAGGGCGGGTACTGGCTCGGCGAGCGGCTGCGCGTCGTCGGCGGCTCGGGCACCCAGGCGCTCGACGTCGGCACGTTCCACCTCACGCGAACGCCGTACGACCCCGCGACGGCCGTCCCGGGCGGACTCGATCCTGCAGGATGGACGTCGCCGCCCACCGCCTGAGCGTCCGCGCCCGGCGGCGCGGGCGTGCGACACGCGAAGGCGCGCGACACGCCGAGGAGTCAGAGGAACTTCTGGCTCGTCTGACGTGAGGAATGTCCCGATCTGCCCACCGGGCACGGGCGGTGGCGACGGGTCGCGCAGGGCGTCCGCGCGGTCGTCCGGCGCGCCGCGACGCGCACGCACATGCTGTGGATGTGCGCCGTGCACCGCCTGTGGACATCCCCGGCGAACGGCGGAACGACGCCGCTGCGCGCTCGGCGATCCGTGCACAGGGCGGTGCAGAACCCGGCTCGAGGGGCCGTGTCGGACCCCCGTGAGAGCATCAGAAGTGGCGCCCGGACCAGCGCGCGGGAGGTGAATGACATACGTGTCAACCACAACATGTCGTTGCCGCGCGCGAGCCAACCACTAGGTGTAGTGTTTTGGCATGCCGGGGACATGGGTCCCCAGACAAACAACATCGGCGTAGTTCCACCGGTGTCGTTCCAGGTCCGGAGCCTCTCTCGGGCGGGCCGCCGGAGCGCAGGGGACACGTCCACCAGAGCAGGACCCGCGAGGGCAGGACACCAGGGGAGACGGACATGAGCATCACGGTCTACAGCAAGCCGGCCTGCGTGCAGTGCGACGCGACCTACCGCGCCCTCGACCGCAAGGGCATCGAGTACACGGTCGTCGACATCACGCAGGACGCCGAGGCGCTCGAGATGGTCCGTGGGCTCGGTTATCTGCAGGCGCCGGTCGTCGTCGCCGGCGACACCCACTGGTCGGGCTTCCGTCCCGACCAGATCGGCGCCCTCGCGGCGAAGCAGGCCGTCTCGGCCTGACGCACGTCACCGCCCGGCCGCGTGGGGGCGCGGCAGGGCGGACGCAGAGCACGTCATGGGGGGAGAGGTGACATGGGATCGCTCGTCTACTTCTCCAGCGTGTCGGAGAACACGCACCGCTTCGCCCAGCGCCTCGGGCTCGAGGAGCTCGGGATGGCGGTGCACCGCATCCCGCTGCGCCCGGCGGACGGCTTCCTCACCGTGGACGAGCCGTACGTCCTCATGGTCCCCACCTACGGCGGTGGCAACGAGGGCGGCGCCGTCCCCCGGCAGGTGCGGCGCTTCCTGGGCGACGCGCACAACCGCTCGCTCATCCGCGGCGTGATCGCCGCGGGCAACACCAACTTCGGCGCTGCGTACTGCATCGCCGGCGACATCATCTCCGCGAAGTGCCAGGTCCCGTACCTGTATGCCTTCGAACTCCTGGGAACGGCCGAGGACGCCGAGCGCGTCCGTGACGGATTGGGACGATTTTGGCAACGACAGTCACTGATCTCGGCGTGAGCTCGGCGACGGCACCCGCGCAGCAGGTCGTGCCGCTGCAGAGTGTGCAGCTGGACTACCACGCGCTCAACGCGATGCTGAACCTCTACGGCCCGGACGGGAAGATCCAGTTCTCCAAGGACCACGAGGCCACGCGCGAGTACTTCCGCCAGCACGTCGAGCCCAACACGATCACGTTCCCGACGCTCGACGAGAAGCTGGACCACCTGGTCGAGAACAAGTACTACGACCCGCAGGTGCTGAACAAGTACTCGCGGGCGTTCGTCAAGGAGCTGTTCCAGCTCGCCTACTCCAAGGACTTCCGCTTCGAGTCGTTCCTCGGCGCGTTCAAGTACTACACCTCGTACACGCTCAAGACGTTCGACGGCAAGAAGTACCTGGAGAGCTTCGAGGACCGCGTCTCGATGGTCGCGCTGGGCCTCGCCGACGGCGACGAGCAGACGGCGCGCGACATCGTCGAGGAGGTCATCTCCGGCCGGTTCCAGCCCGCGACGCCCACGTTCCTCAACGTCGGCAAGGCGCAGCGCGGCGAGCCCGTGTCCTGCTTCCTGCTGCGCATCGAGGACAACATGGAGTCCATCGCTCGCGGCATCAACTCGGCCCTGCAGCTGTCCAAGCGCGGCGGTGGCGTCGCCCTCCTGCTGAGCAACATCCGTGAGCACGGCGCGCCCATCAAGCACATCGAGAACCAGTCGTCCGGCGTCATCCCCGTGATGAAGCTGCTCGAGGACTCGTTCTCGTACGCCAACCAGCTCGGCGCGCGCCAGGGCGCCGGCGCCGTGTACCTGCACGCGCACCACCCCGACATCATGCGGTTCCTCGACACCAAGCGGGAGAACGCAGACGAGAAGATCCGCATCAAGACGCTGTCGCTCGGCGTCGTGATCCCGGACATCACGTTCGAGCTCGCCAAGAAGAACGCGGACATGCACCTGTTCAGCCCGTACGACGTCGAGCGCGTCTACGGCAAGCCGTTCGCGGACGTGTCGATCTCCGAGAAGTACGACGAGCTCGTCGCGGACGACCGGATCCGCAAGACGACGATCAAGGCGCGCGACTTCTTCCAGACGATCGCGGAGCTGCAGTTCGAGTCGGGCTACCCGTACGTGATGTTCGAGGACACGGTGAACCGTGCCAACCCCATCAAGGGCCGCATCACCCACTCGAACCTCTGCTCGGAGATCCTGCAGGTCTCGACGCCGTCGACGTTCAACGAGGACCTCTCCTACGACCATGTGGGCCGCGACATCTCCTGCAACCTCGGCTCGCTCAACATCGCCAAGACGATGGACTCGCCGGACTTCGGCCGGACGATCGACACGGCGATCCGCGCGCTCACCGCCGTGTCGGACCAGACCAGCATCGAGTCCGTCCCGTCGATCAAGAAGGCCAACGAGCTCGGGCACGCGATCGGTCTGGGCCAGATGAACCTCCACGGCTACCTGGCCCGGGAACGGATCTACTACGGCTCCGACGAGGGCGTCGACTTCACGAACATCTACTTCTACACGGTCGCCTACCACGCGATCGCGGCGTCGAACCGCCTCGCGATCGAGCGCGGCCGGGCGTTCGGCGGCTTCGAGGACTCGAAGTACGCGACGGGCGAGTACTTCGACAAGTACACCGAGCAGGAGTGGAAGCCTGCCACGGACCGTGTCGCGCGGCTCTTCGCGGACGCGGGCGTGCAGATCCCGACGCAGGACGACTGGCGCGCGCTCAAGGCGTCGGTCAAGGAGCACGGGATCTACAACCAGAACCTGCAGGCCGTGCCCCCGACGGGGTCGATCAGCTACATCAACAACTCGACGTCGTCGATCCACCCGGTGCCGGCCAAGATCGAGATCCGCAAGGAAGGCAAGATCGGCCGCGTCTACTACCCGGCCCCGTACATGACGAACGACAACCTGGACTACTACCAGGACGCGTACGAGATCGGGTACGAGAAGATCATCGACACCTACGCGGCGGCGACCCAGCACGTCGACCAGGGCCTGTCGCTGACGCTGTTCTTCCCCGACACGGTGACCACGCGCGACGTCAACAAGGCGCAGATCTACGCCTGGCGCAAGGGCATCAAGACGCTCTACTACATCCGCCTGCGGCAGATGGCGCTGCAGGGGACCGAGGTGGAGAACTGCGTGAGCTGCATGCTCTGACCTCGCCCCGCCAGCACCCACTGCCGCACTCAGAAGGACCAACGCACATGTCTCCCACGGGCAAGCTCAAGCTCATCGACCGCGTCAGCGCGATCAACTGGAACCGCCTCGAGGACGAGAAGGACCTCGAGGTGTGGGACCGCCTCGTCGGCAACTTCTGGCTGCCGGAGAAGGTGCCGGTGTCGAACGACATCCAGTCGTGGAACACCCTCACCGAGGCCGAGAAGCTCATGACCACCCGCGTGTTCACGGGGCTCACGCTCCTGGACACGATCCAGGGCACGGTCGGGGCCGTCTCGCTCATCCCCGACGCGCTCACGCCGCACGAGGAGGCGGTGTACACCAACATCGCGTTCATGGAGTCGGTGCACGCGAAGAGCTACTCGTCGATCTTCTCGACCCTCATCTCGACACGCGAGATCGACGACGCGTTCGCCTGGTCGGAGCAGAACCCGAACCTGCAGCGCAAGGCCGAGATCGTCCTCGAGTACTACCGCGGTGACGACCCGCTCAAGCGCAAGGTCGCCTCGACCATGCTCGAGTCGTTCCTGTTCTACTCCGGCTTCTACGCGCCGATGTACTGGTCCAGCCGCGCCAAGCTGACGAACACGGCCGACCTCATCCGCCTGATCATCCGCGACGAGGCCGTGCACGGGTACTACATCGGCTACAAGTTCCAGAAGGGCCTGCAGCGGGTGTCGCAGGCCGAGCAGGACGAGCTCAAGGCCTACACGTTCGAGCTGCTCTTCGAGCTCTACGAGAACGAGGTCGCGTACACCGATGCGCTGTACGGCGACCTGGGGCTGACCGAGGACGTCAAGAAGTTCCTGCGGTACAACGCCAACAAGGCCCTCATGAACCTGGGCTACGAGGCGCTGTTCCCCAAGGAGGACACCGACGTCAACCCGGCCATCCTCGCCGCGCTGTCGCCGAACGCCGACGAGAACCACGACTTCTTCTCGGGCTCGGGCTCGTCGTACGTCATCGGCAAGGCTGTCGAGACGACCGACGACGACTGGGACTTCTGACCTGCGTTGAGGGTCGCCGGGCCTGACGAGGTAGAAGCGATCTCGGCGAGGTAGAAGCGATCACAGCAAGGTAGAACGGCCCCGCGCTCGCACGAGCGCGGGGCCTTCTGCCTCGGCGGAGACCCTTCTACCTCGGCGGTTACTTGGCGAGGTAGCCGCCGTCGATGGCGTAGTACGTGCCGGTGGCGAACGACGCCGCGTCGCTCGCGAGCCACGCGACGAGCTCGGCGACCTCCTCGGGCTCACCGATGCGCTGCAGGGCGTGCTGCGAGGCGAGGAAGTCCAGCGCGTCCTGGTCGAGGTGCTTCTCGACGAGCGGCGTCCGGATGAAGCCCGGGCCGACGGCGTTCACGCGGATGCCGTCGGCCGCGTGCTCCCACGCCGCGGTCTGCGTCAGGCCGACGACGCCGTGCTTGGCCGAGACGTAGGCGCTCGCCGTCGTGAAGCCGACCTGGCCGAGGATCGAGGCCATGTTGACGATCGAGCCGCCACCCGTCGCCTTCATCGCCCGGATGGCCGCGCGCTGGGTGTAGAACACGCCGTCGAGGTTGACGCTGATCACGGCGTGCCATGCCTCGTCGGAGTACTCGCCCGCCGGCGCGGCCTCGCCGCCGATGCCGGCGTTCGCCACGACGATGTCGACTCGCCCGAGCGACGAGACGACGTCCGCCATCGCCGCGTCGACGGCCGCACTGTCGGAGACGTCGACCGCTGCTGTGTGCGTGCGATGGCCGTGCGTGGCGACCTCGTCGGCCGCGCGCAGGGCGGCGGCCTCGTCGAGGTCCCAGACGGACACGTCAGCACCGGACCGCGCCAGCGTGTGTGCGCAGGCGAGGCCGATGCCCGAGGCCCCGCCGGTCACGACGGCGACCTTGCCGTCGAGCTCGTAGTCGATCATGGTGGGCTCCCGGCCGTCGGTGGGTGGTTCTTCCCACCCTCGACCGGCCGGGGCTGCGCCACAAGCGCTAGGGCCCGGGCACCACCGCCCGGACCACCGTACGCAGCGGCGGGCGGGGGTCGGTCGGATCGTGCCGGGCGATCGCGTGCAGGAGCAGTCCTTCGTAGGTGGCGGCCACCGCCACGACCGCCGAGTGCGGGTCGTGCGCACCGAGCTGGCCGAGGACGTGCGCACCCCAGGAGGCGAGCACCTCGCGGCCCTGCTGCGCGCGCTCGCGCAGCGCGTCATCGTGGGCGGCCTCGAGGAAGAGCACGAGACGCGCCGCCGTGGCGGTCCGGTCCGGTCCGACGGCGCGCGCGTACGTCGCGCAGAACAGGTCGACGAGCTCGTCCGCCGTGCGCGGATCGGGTGCGCCGGAAACCGCGGCGAGGTCGCGCGCCGCCAGCTCGTCCGAGACGCCGGCGAGCAGGGCAGCGCGCGTCCGGAACCAGTTCGACGTCGACCCCTTGGGCAGGCCCGCGGTCCCGTCGACTCGCGCGTGGGTCAGGGCGCGCAGCCCGGCGGTCCCGAGCAGCTCGATCGCGGCGTCGAGCGCACGGGCGCGGGTCGTCGGTCCTGTCGGCACGCTCGCACCCTATCCGAGACGATGGGTGATCTACTACAGAAGTAGTAGACGTGATACTACAACAGTAGTACCGTCGAGCCATGGACGAGGTCGACCGCACGGTCTTCACGAACGCTCCTTTGGCAGAGCAAGGCTGGCCGGAGCTGGCCGGCGTGCGGCACCGGTTCGTCGACATCCCCGGTCTGCGCATGCACGTCGCGACGGCCGGACCGGACGTGGCGACGTCGGCGGAGCTGCCCGTGCTGCTGCTCCACGGCGTCCCGCAGCACTGGTGGCAGTGGCGCCGTGTGATCCCTGCTCTGGGCGCCGACCGTCACGTCTACGCGCCCGATCTGCGAGGGGCCGGCTGGACCGACGCCCCTGCCGGGTCGTACCGCCTGGAGGTACACCTGGCGGACGTCGTCGCCCTCCTTGACGCGCTCGACCTGCCGCGCGTGCACGTCGTCGCGCACGACTGGGCGGCGATCGTCGCGATGCGCCTCGCGCTGGACCATCCCGAGCGGTTCGGCGGACTCGTCAGCCTCACGGTCCCGCACCTCTGGCTGCGGTTCGACCCCAGGCTGATCGCGCAGCTGCGAGTGGCGTGGCACCTCCCGCTCATGGCGACGCCGCTCGCGCCGCGGCTCATCGGCCGGGGCCGGCAACGGCTGCAGCGCCACCTGCTGCACGGGCGGTTCACCGTGGTGTCCGACGCGATCGGGTCCGACGACGCCGAGTCCTACCTCGCACGTCTGCGCGAGCCGGCCCGGGCGCGTGCCGTCTCCGCGCTCTACCGTGAGCTGATCCTTCCCGAGTTCGTCCGGATCCTGCGCGGCGCCTACGCCGACCGCCGGCTGACGGTGCCGACCGTGGCGCTGCTCGGCGCCGGCGACGCGATCTCGGACCCGCGGACGCTCGGCGGCCACGAGGGGCGCGCGGACGACTTCACCATGAAGATCGTCGAGGGCGCGGGTCACTTCCTGCCCGAGGAGCGGCCCGACGTCGTCGTGGCCCGCGCGCGAGAGCTCTTCGCGCGCGTGCCGTGAGGGTCAGGCGACGGCGTCGGCGGCACCCTCGACGGGCGGTTCTGCGGACCATGGAAAGGTGATCCAACGGTCGGTCTCGCGCCACGAGTACGCGGGCCGGTAGGTCGACCCCGGCTTGGTGTACAGGACGGCTGCCCGCGCGTCGGCCCCGTGGTCCGCAAGCATGCGCATGACGAGCTCGAGCGTCCGGCCGGAGTCCGCGACGTCGTCGACCACGAGCACGCGCGAGCCCGGCAGCTCGGACGTGTCCATCAGCGGCGGCAGGACCCGAGGATCGTCGAGCGTCCGGCCGATGTCGGTGTAGAACTCGACGTTCATCGTCCCGACCCCCTTGGTCCCGAGCGCGTAGGCGACCGCGCCGCCTGGGACGAGACCACCCCGCGCGACAGCCACGACGACGTCGGGCAGGAACGCGCTCGCCACGACCTGCTCGGCGAGGCGACGCACCGCCTCCGCGAAGTCGGGCCACGTCAGGACCTCACGCTCATCGTGGCTCGCCATGGGCAGACAGTACGACGACGGCGGGCCACCGCACCATGGGGTGGCCCGCCGTCGAGCAGGTGAAAAGGTCAGCGCGTCACTGGGCGCCGAGGACGTCCACGACGAAGACGAGCGGGGAGTTCGGCGGGATCGACCCGTCGGGCGTGCCCTGCTCGCCGTACGCGAGGTCGGACGGGATGACGAGCAGCACCTGGCTGCCGACGGTCTGCCCGGCGATGCCCTGGGTCCAGCCGGCGATGACCTGCTGGAGCGAGAAGGACGTCGGCGCGCCCCGCTCCCAGGAGGAGTCGAAGACCTTGCCGTCGAGCGTCCAGCCCGTGTAGTGGGCGATGACGGTCTGGTCCTCGGTCACCTTCTCGCCGTCGCCCTTGATGAGCGTCTGTGTGATGAGCTTCTTGGGCGCCTCGTAGCCGTCGGGGATCTCGACGGACGGCGTGCCGTCGTCGGCGAGCGTCACGGTCGGCAGACCGGCGGCGGGCTCGACGGCCTCGCCCTCGGCGCGCGACGGGATCTCCTTGGTGTCGGTGATCTCGACGAGGTTGACGACGGTGGCGGGCTTGCCCTCGGCGTCCTGGGACGGGGTGGCGAGCAGGATGCGCGCTCCGACCTTCTGACCGGCGAGCGGCGCGGTGAGCAGGTCGTACTGGACGTCGCCGAGCAGGAACGTCTCAGGCGTGCCGTTCTCCCACGACGAGCCGAGCCGCGTGCCGTCGCCCTGATATGCGACGAACTCCATGGTCACCTGGTTGCCCTCGACGAGATCGTCGCCGTCGCCCTCCGCGACGACGCGCGTCGTCGGCACGGAGACCTCGAGCGGCGGCTCGAACGTCAGCTCCGGCTCGGCCCCCGCGTCGCCCGTGACCTCGACGCCCTCGAGGGCCGCGACGTCCTCGGCGGTCGGGGTGGGCGCGTCGCTGGCGACGGCCGACGACGCCGACGGGGACGGCGTGGTGCTCGCGCCGTCGTCGCTCGCGCAGCCGGTCAGTGCCAAGGCGACGCTCACGGCGAGCGCGGCCACGCCGGCGGAGGTGCGGTGCTTCACGGGGAGAGTCCTTCGGGTCGGTGGACGATCCGGGCCACTGTAGCGGCCCGGGCTGGGTGCCTCGTCCAGGTTCACGGACAATGGGCGCATGCCGTCCCGCCGACCTTCCCGCAAGCGACCCTGGGGCGCCGAGCACCAGCCCCTCGATCTCGACCGTGCGCTCGGCGGCGTCCGGAACATCTCGGCCGACGACGGCGAGTGGACCGTGCGGCGCCTCAAGGGCGGGGACAAGGCGTACCGGTGCCCCGCGTGCAACCAGGAGATCCCGCCCGGGACGCCGCACGTGGTCGCGTGGCCGCGCGACGCCGTCGGGGGAGAGGCCGCCGGCCTCGAGAACCGACGCCACTGGCACGCCTCCTGCTGGGAGCGACGCTCCCGCCTGCGCTGACGCCGATGGGTCGGGGTCTTCTCCGGGGGCCCGTGCCCGTGGTCCCGACTAGGCTCTGAGGCGATGAACGACCACGCCACGACCGGCCACCAGATCCGCTCGCTCACCGTGCTCCCGGCCCGGCGCGAGGACATCGAGCTGCACACCGCCGACGGTCTGACTCTTGTCGGGGAGCTCGCGCTGCCCGCCGAGCGCGACGCGGTCGCGACGCTCCTGACGTTCCACCCGCTGCCCACGCACGGCGGGTACATGGACTCGCACGTCTACCGCAAGGCGGCGTGGCGGCTACCGGCGCTCGCGGACCTCGCCGTGCTGCGGTTCAACACGCGCGGCACCTCGTCCCCGCGCGGCACGTCCGAGGGTGAGTTCGACGGCGGTGAGGCGGAGCGCTACGACGTCGCGGCGGCGATCGAGCTCGCGGAGTTCCGTGGCCTGCCGCGGCCCTGGCTCGTCGGGTGGTCGTTCGGCACGGAGCTCGTGCTCAAGCACGGGACCGACCCCAGCATCGAGGGTGCGATCCTGCTCTCTCCGCCGCTGCACCGCGCGACCGACGCCGACCTCGACCGTTGGGCCGAGTTCGGCAAGCCGCTCGTCGTCCTGGTGCCCGAGCACGACGACTACCTGCGCCCGGACGAGGCGCGCCTGAGGTTCGCGCGTGTGCCGCAGGCCGAGGTGATCGGCGTCGACGGCGCCAAGCACCTGTGGGTCGGCGAGCCCGCCGTCCGCCGGGTGCTCGAGGAGATGGTGCAGCACGTCCTCCCCGGCCACACGCCGCTGCCGACCGTCTGGCACGGCCCGGTCGAGCGCGCACCCGAGGCGGTGACGCCGGCCACCTGACCCCGGGGCTCCGCCACGGACCCCGTCCACCCGCCACGACCGGAGGACGACGATGACCACCACACCGACCCTGGCCACCTACGCCCTGCGCGACGGCGCGGGCGTGCCGCTCGTGCTGCTGCACGGATTTCCGCTGGACCATCGGATGTGGGCGGCCACCGCGGCGGCGCTCCCCCAGGGGATCCGTGTGATCGGAGTCGACCTGCCCGGTCAGGGTCACAGTGATCTCGGCGGGCTGCCGGAGAGTCTCGACGACGCGGCCGAGGCGGTCCACCGCACGCTGCGCGACCAGGGGGAGGGCAACGCCGTCGTCGTCGGCCTGTCCATGGGCGGGTATGTCGCGCTCGCGCTCACCGAACGGCACCCCGGGTTCGTGCACGGGATCGGGCTCGTGGACACCAAGTCGACCGCCGACGGCGAGGAGGCACGCGCGAACCGGCTGCGCGCCGCCGACGCGGTGGTGAGCACCCAGACGCTGGACCCGGTGCTCAGCATGCCCGCCAAGCTGCTCGGTCCCACGAGCATCCTCGAGCGCCGGCACCTGTTCCCGGCGGTCGAGACGTGGATCCGCGCGCAGGCGCCCATGGGCGTGGCCTGGGCTCAGCGTGCCATGGCCGCGCGCCCGGACCGGACGCAGGTGCTGGCCGAGTTCGACGGCCCGGTCTCGGTCGTCGTGGGCGCCGAGGACAAGATCACGCCGCTCGCGGAGGCCGAGCACATGGTGCACGCGGCGCGCGACGCGGTGCTCACGGTCGTGCCGAACGCCGGACACCTGAGCGCCGTCGAGGAGCCGGGCCCGGTCGCGGCCGCCCTCGCGCTGCTGCACCGGAGGGTGACGCAGCGCGCCTGAGCGGCCGCGAGGGCGTCAGGCCTTGCTGGGCTCCGGCTCGGTCTCCTCGGCCTCGTCGGCATCGTTGGCCGAAGGCTGGGAGGCCTCGGCGACGTCGTCCACCTCGAGCTCCGGCTCAGGCTCGGCCTCGACGACGACCGCCTCCTGTGCGGGCCCCTCCTGTGCGGGTGCCTCGGGCTCAGCCGGCTCGACGGGCGCGAGTGCTCCTTCGACGTACGCGACGGACTGGGCCGGAGCCGGCAAAGGCGCGGGCTCCTGGGCGGCGATCGTGGCGACCGGGTGGTCGGCGACCTTCGCCGCGTCCCTCTTCTCGATCCCGAGGAGGTTGCGCAGCTCGTCCAGGTAGGAGTTGACCGACTCGTGCTGGCGCGTCAGGTCCTCGAGCTGGCGCTGAGCGGTCGTGCGCTGCTGCTCGGACTCGATGCGCGCGTCGCTCATGGTCTGCTCGGCGAACTCGCGCGCCTCGGCGACGATGCGGTCGGCGGTGCGGCGGGCGTCGGCCACGAGGTCCTTGACGTAGGCGTCGGACTCGGTGCGGATCTTCTCGGCCTGCTGGAGCGCGATCGCGACGCGCTTCTCCGCCTCGGCAGCGTGCTCCTCGGCCGTCCGGATGAGCCGCTCGGTCTCCTGACGTGTGGTCTCGTGGCGCGCCGCGGCCTCCTGCTCGACCTGCTCGCGCTTGTGCACCACCTCGAGCTCGGCGTCGGCGAGCGTGCGGCGGGTCTGCTCGCGCAGGTCCTCGAGCTCGCTCGTGACCGCGTTGGCGGCCTCGGCGGCCTGGTGCTTGGCCTCGGCGATGATGCGGGCGGCCTCGCGGCGCGTGCGCTCGAGCAGGTCGTTGGACTCCCGATCGGCTTCCTCGCGCAGGGCGGCCGACTCCGCGGCGGCCTGCGCCCGCAGCTGAGCCGTGTCGCGCTCGGCGGCGACCCGCATCTCGGTCGTCTCGCGCTCGACGGTCGCACGCAGGACGCCGAGCTCGCGGTCGAGCGTGGCGCGGCGCTCGCTCTCCTCCGCGGCGACGGTGCTGGTGATGAGCGCCGCCTGGCGCTCGGCCGAGCCGACGAGCTCCTCGGCGCGGCGCTGGGCCGCCTGGAGCGTGCCCTCTGCCTCGGCGGACGTCGTCGAGCGGATCTCCTCGGCCTCGCGGCGCGCGCTGCCCAGCAGCTCGGCAACCTCGGACTCGGCGCGCGAGCGGACCTGCCCGGCGGAGAGCTTCGCGCGCGCCATGATGTCGGCGGCCTGCTGGTTCGCCTGAGTGAGCACCTCGGCGGACTGCTCCTCGGCCGAGCGCAGGAGACGCTCGACCCGAGAGCCGAGGCCCGCGTAGGAAGGCTTCTCGTTCTCGCGGAGCTGTCGCTGCAGCTGCGCGAGCTCCGAGGAGAGCTGCAGAGCGCGCTGGTCGGTGGCCTCGACGTTGCGACGGGCCTCCTCCAGGGCGCGCTCGAGACGTGCGATCTGGTTCTCGACCGAGGCGCGGTCGTAGCCGCGCATGGTGATCGGGAAGAGCGTGCGCTCGTCGGACACTGAAGCCCTCCGTCTGTCGTGGGTGCCCTGGCCACGCCAGGATAGTGGCGCGACCCCGGTACCGATACTCGAGACATTGTGCACTTATGGGTGAAAACGCCCTAACAGGGCTCGTCGTGGCCCTCGGGCGGAGCCATCCGGCGTGTTCGCGGGCCACCGGTACCCGAGTCGTGAAGGGTTCGTGACGGATCGTCGCCGAGAACGCCGCATGGACGGAGCTCGCCGCCGCATCCCTATCCTGGAATGTCCGCGTCGAAGGGAAGCTTGGTGCTGCAACGCATTCTGGGCGTCGTCCTCGTCCTGCTCGGGCTGGCCGGCATCGCCCTCGGAGTGGCGTCCGCCACGGTCTGGAAGGAACCCGACACGGTGGTCGCCACCGCCCGTCCCGCCGGGGACGGCACGCTGGTCGTCACCGACCCCGGGGTTCTCGAGCTGGTCGACGGCGACGTCACCATCACCGCGACGGTGCCTGCCGAGCAGACCGTCACGCTCGCGATCGGTCGCGAGGTCGACGTGCTCGGCTGGGTCGGCACCGACCCGTACAGCCGCGTGACGGGTCTGTCCGACTGGGAGACCCTGTCCACCAGCGCGGTCGAGGCGGAGGCCGCCGAGGAGGAGCCCGCCGAGGGTGAGGAGCCGGCAGAGGGCGAGCCGGCGGAGCCCGCCGTCGGACCGAATCCCGCCGGCTCTGACATGTGGGTCCAGGAGGCCAGCGACTCCGGCAGCGTCACGCTGCGCTGGAGCGACCGGCCGGGCCGGTGGATGCTGCTCGCCGCCGGGGTGGGCGAGGGCGCGCAGGCGCCCACGCTCGAGCTCACATGGCCGCGCGCGGTCACGACCCCGTACCTGTGGCCCGCCGTGGGTGGAGGCGCGTTCCTGGTCCTCGCGGGTCTGGCCCTGCTGCTCACGGCGCGACGCCGGGCCAAGGTCGCCGGCGCCCCGACCGGTGCCAAGCGCGACAGTGCCAAGCGCGGCGGTTCCCAGGGCGGTGCCGGTGCGGCCCGGTCACGCCCGTCCACATCGGCGGACCTCCCCACGAGTCCGGCCGACCCCCCGACGGCGCCCACGCGCATGGCGGCCGAGCCGGGCCGGGCGGCGTCGTTCCCCTGGCCGGCACCGGCGGCCGCCGCCGGGACCGAGGCCGCCGAGACGGCCGTGCAGCCGGACCAGGACGACGACACGGCCGTGCAGCCCGCGGTCGGGCGTGGGACCGACCCCGTCCCGGTCGTGGGCCGGTTCCCGCGCCGCTCGCGCCGCGAGCGCCGCGATGCGCAGCCCGAGGCGGGCGCGCAGGCTCCGCCCGCGACCGACGGGCCGACCG
>VJZX01000032.1 GCA_009663185.1 Isoptericola halalbus | reverse complement strand
CGACGGCCTCGCGGGGTCGGGCGCGGAGGTGCCCCACGGAGACGGCGCCGGCGCGGAGGCGCCGGGCGGCGCCGTGGCGGGCGCCGGGAGCGCCGAGGCCCGGCCGTAGGCGACGCTGGGCGGAGGCGGTCCGTCGAACGGCTGCCGGGACGACGTGCGCTGCGGCGCGCTCGGACGGCTCGGAGGGCTGCTGATCGTCGGCGTCGCCGGGCGAGGCTCGCCGTCGCCGGCCGAACGCTGCACGGGCGCGAGCCGGCCCGTCTCGTCGAGGCCGCGCACACCGCCCGACGTCGAGGGCGGGCGGACGACGGGCCCCGTCGAGTAGCTCGGCTGCTGAGGCGGCTGGTGCGAGGCACCCTGCTCGCGCAGCGCACGGCGCGACGGCGGGGCGGCGCTCGGGCGCGCGGGGGCCGGGACGGGCGCGGGCGGCGGGGATGACGCCGACGGCGGGCCGAAGCTCGACGCCGGATACGCCGGACGGGCCGGCCCACCGGGCGCACCGCCTCCGGGACCACCTGCCTGGGCTGCGGCTGCCGCCGCGGCGGCGGCCGCTTCCCGCTCGCGGATCTCGCGCCGCGTCAGCGGACGATTGCTGTTGTCACTCATCGAGACCTCGATACAGACCGTGCTTGGCGATGTACTGGACCACGCCGTCCGGCACCAGGTACCACACGGGTTTGCCGGCCTCGGCGCGCTGCCGGCAGTCCGTGGAGGAGATGGCCAGCGCCGGCACCTCGAGCGTCGTCACCCCGTCGGGCGGAAGGCCGTCCACCTTGAGGTGGTGTCCGGGTCGGGTCACGGCGACGAAGTGTGCCATGTCCCAGAGCTGTGCGGCATCCTTCCACGTGAGGATCTGCTCGATCGCGTCCGCGCCCGTGATGAAGTACAGGTCTGCATCGGGGCGCTCGGCGCGCAGGTCGCGCAACGTGTCGACCGTGTAGGTCATGCCGGGCCGGTCGATGTCGGCGCGGCTCACCATGAAGCGCGGGTTCGACGCCGTCGCGATGACCGTCATCAGGTAGCGGTGCTCGGCGGCCGAGACCCGCTCGTGCTGCTTGAAGCTCGGCTTGCCGGTGGGCACGAACACGACCTCGTCGAGGTCGAGCAACGCGGCCGCCTCGGAGGCGGCGACGAGGTGCCCGTGGTGGATGGGATCGAACGTCCCACCCATCACGCCCACCCGTGGTCGGGGCTGCTGGCTCACGCTGGCCGGAGGGTCGTGGTCAGTGGCGCGAACCGACGTTGCGGAAGGCGTAGGTCACCAGCAGCATCGCGACCAGGCCGCCGAACGAGAGGGCACCCAGGGCGATCGGGGAGATGACCGGCTCGGCGTGCTCGGTCGCCTCCTGGGCGATCTGGACGGCGGTGTGCAGCACGGGTTCTCCTCCTGGCTGGTCGTTGGCTCTGCGAGTCCTGCGGTGCGATCCTGCGCGGTACCGGCGTGGCGTCGCGGGCCCAGTCTCTCACGGCCTCCGGGCGCGCCCGCGACGCCGCTCTCAGGGACGCACGTGACCGTCGCCCTGCACGACCCACTTGGTCGTGGTGAGCTCGGCCAGACCCATGGGCCCTCGTGCGTGCAGCTTCTGCGTCGAGATGCCGATCTCCGCGCCGAGCCCCAGCTGGCCGCCGTCGGTGAACCGCGTCGAGGCGTTGACCATGATCGCCGCAGAGTCGATCTCGGCCACGAACCGGTCCGCCGACCGCAGGTCGTTCGTGACGATCGCCTCGGTGTGGCCCGAGGACCAGGTGCGGATGTGCTCGATCGCCTCGTCGAGCGAGTCGACCACGCGCACCGCGAGCTCGAGCGCGAGGTACTCGGTCGCCCAGTCGTCATCGACGGCCGGCACGATCTCGACGCTCTCGGGCGCGAACGACGACGACGCCGCGTCGCCGTGCAGCACGACGCCCGCGCCGGACAGGGCCGCGAGCGCCGCCGGCAGGAACGCGGGCGCGGCGTCGGCGTGCACGAGGAGCGTCTCCGCCGCGTTGCACACGCCCACGCGCTGCGTCTTGGCGTTCATGACGATCTCGACGGCGGTCGCGACGTCGGCGGACGCGTCGACGTACACGTGCACGTTGCCCACCCCCGTCTCGATGACGGGCACCGTCGACTGCTCGACGACGGTGCGGATGAGGTCGGCGCCGCCGCGCGGGATGAGCACGTCGACCAAGCCGCGCGCCCGCATGAGCGCGACACCGCCCGGGCGCCCGTACCGGTCGATCGACTGCACCAGGTCGGCGGGCAGCCCCTCGGCCTCGAGCGCGCGTCGCATGACGGCGGTGATGACGGTGTTCGACGCCGCCGCGGCGCTCCCGCCGCGCAGGATGACGGCGTTGCCGGACTTGAGCCCGAGCCCCGCGGCGTCGACCGTGACGTTGGGCCGGGCCTCGTAGATCATCCCGACCACGCCCATGGGCACGCGCAGCTGACGCAGGCGCAGGCCGTTGGGCAGGGTCTGCCCGCGCACGACCTCGCCGACCGGGTCCGGCAGCCCGGCGAGCTCGAGCAGCGCGTCGGCGATCGCGCCCACGCGCTCGGGGGTGAGCGTGAGCCGGTCGAGGAGGCCTGGCGTCATGCCGCCCGCCTGCCCTCGCGCGACGTCCTCGGCGTTCGCCCCGACGATCTCGTCGGCCGCGTCGACGAGCGCGTCCGCGATCGCCTGCAGGGCGGCGTCCTTCGTGGCGCGCGTCGCCGTCGCGAGGGCGCGCGAGGCGACCTTTGCCCGGCGCGTGACGTCGTGCACGGCCGCGGCGACGTCGTCGGGCACGCCGGCGACGTGCTGAGCCTCGATGAGCGTGGTGGACATGCTCACGAGACTACGTCGACGGCCGCTTGGTGGACAGCTCGTTCCGTCCCTCGAGCACGAGGTCGTCGCGGTGCACGACCTCGCGGTCGTACCCCTCGCCCAGCTCCTGGCGCAGGTCGAACGTGGACCGGCCGAGCAGCGCGGGCAGCTCCCCCGAGTCGAACGCGACCAGCCCGCGGGCGACCACCGCGCCGTCGGGCGCGACGAGCTCGACCGGGTCGCCGGCGTCGAACTGGCCCTCGACGCGGGTGATGCCGGCGGGCAGCAGCGACGCCCGTCCGCCGAGCACCGCGCGCGCTGCCCCGGCGTCCAGGTGCAGGCGCCCCCTCGACCGGGCGGCGTGCGCGATCCACAGCCGGCGCGCCGACGTGCGGCGCCCGGTCGCGGCGAAGAACGTGCCGACGTCGGAACCCGCGAGCGCCGCGGCCGCGTTCTCGGCCTTGGTCAGCACGACGGGCACGCCGGAGCCGGTCGCGATGCGCACCGACTCGAGCTTGGTGACCATGCCGCCCGTGCCGACGGCGCTGCCGCGCGCGGTGACCTCGACGCCCGCGACCTCGCGCAGGTCGGCGACGTGGGCGATGCGGCGCGCACCGGGACGCGACGGCGGGGCGTCGTGCAGGCCGTCGACGTCGGTGAGCAGGATCATGGCGTCGGCGCGCACGAGGTGGGAGACGAGCGCAGCGAGGCGGTCGTTGTCCCCGAACCGCAGCTCGTCGATCGCCACCGCGTCGTTCTCGTTGACGACGGGCACGACGCCGAGCGCGAGCAGCTTGTCGAGAGAGCGCTGGGCGTTGCGGTACCGGACGCGCCGCACGGTGTCCTCGGCGGTGAGCAGGACCTGACCGACGCGCAGGCCGTGCTCGGCGAACGCCTCGGTGTACCGCGCGACGAGCTGGCCCTGCCCGAGCATGGCCGCGGCCTGCATCGTGGCGAGGTCCTTGGGGCGCGAGGTCAGGCCCAGCGGGCCGATGCCGGCAGCAACCGCACCCGAGGTGACGAGCACGACCTGGCCGCCAGCCGCGCGCCGGGCCGCGAGCACGGCCACGAGCGCGCGCAGCGCCTCGAGGTCCAGGTGCCCGTCCGGTCCCGTGAGCGACGACGACCCGATCTTGACGACGACGCGGTGCGCGTCCGACAGGCTGGCCCGGGTGGTGGCGTTCACGAGGACATCTTCGCCGGAACCCGGCCTAGGTGTTGTCGGGGTCCGTCCAGTGGCCCGACTCCCTCTCGGTCCACAGCTCGCGGCGCGCCTCGGCCTTGGCGTCCATGCGCTCGGTGAACTCCTTGCGCTTCTGGGCGCGCGTCGGCCGGTGGCCCTCGTCGAGGCGCAGGTCGGTGCCGCGTGCGCCGAGCAGCTCGGGCCCGGTCGTGAGGGTCGGCTCCCAGTCGAAGACGACGGCGTCCCGAGGGTCGCCGATGCGCACCTCGTCGCCCGCGACGGCGCCGGCCTGGTAGAGCTTGTCCTCCACGCCGAGCTTGGCCAGCCGGTCGGCGAGGAATCCGACGGCCTCGTCGTTGTTGAAGTCGGTCTGGCGCACCCAGCGCTCCGGCTTCGAGCCGCGCACCTCGAACCAGACGTCGCCCGTCGAGCCGTCCGTACGGCGCGTGACGGTGAACCCCGTGTCGTCCACGGCCCGCGGGCGCAGCACGATGCGCGCGGGCTCGGGCGGAGGAGCCGCGGCGCGGGCCCGCTCGACGAGGTCGCCGAGCGCGAACGTCAGCGGGCGCAGGCCCTCGTGCGACGCGGTCGAGACCTCGAAGACACGCAGTCCGCGAGCCTCGAGCTCGGGACGGACAAGCTCGGCGAGCTCGCGGGCCTCGGGCACGTCGATCTTGTTGAGCACCACGAGACGCGGGCGCTCGGCGAGCGGGACGCGGCCGCCGGCGATGCCGAGGTCCCCCGCGTACGCGGCGAGCTCAGACTCGATGACGTCGAGGTCGCTGATCGGGTCGCGTCCCGGCTCGAGCGTGGCGCAGTCGAGCACGTGCACGATCACCGCGGTGCGCTCGATGTGCCGCAGGAACTCCAGGCCGAGCCCGCGACCCTCGCTCGCGCCGGGGATGAGGCCCGGCACGTCGGCGACCGTGTAGCGCACGTCGCCCGCCTGCACGACCCCGAGATTCGGCACGAGCGTCGTGAACGGGTAGTCGGCGATCTTGGGCCGGGCCGCCGACACGGCCGCGATCAGCGACGACTTGCCGGCGCTGGGGTAGCCGACCAGCGCGACGTCGGCGATCGTCTTGAGCTCGAGCACGACGTCGGCCTGCTCTCCCGGCTCGCCCAGCAGCGCGAAGCCGGGGGCCTTGCGCTTGGGCGACGAGAGCGCCCGGTTGCCCAGCCCGCCGCGGCCGCCGTGCGCGACGACGTACTCGGCGCCCGCGCCCACGAGGTCGGCGAGCACCGTGCCGTCGACGTCCTTGACGACCGTGCCGTCCGGGACGCGCAGCACGAGGTCGCCACCGTTGGCGCCGTCGCGGTCGTCGCCCATGCCCTGGGTGCCGTTCCCGGCGCGCCGGTGCGGCGAGTGGTGGTACTCCAGCAGCGTGGTCGTCGACGGGTCGACGACGAGCCGCACGCTCCCGCCGTCGCCGCCGTTGCCGCCGTCGGGGCCGGCGAGCGGCTTGAACTTCTCGCGGCGGATCGACGCGACGCCGCGCCCGCCGTCACCGCCTGCGGCATGCAGCACCACGCGATCGACGAAGCTGGCCATGGTCCGATCCTCTCAGGACGACTGGGGAAGACACGCACGAGGGGCGCACCGCGACGGTGCGCCCCTCGTGGAGAAGTACTGCTGAGCGGTGCTCAGACCTCGGCGGCGACGACGTCGACGACCTTGCGGCCACGACGCGTACCGAAGGCCACCGAGCCGGCGGACAGCGCGAACAGCGTGTCATCGCCACCCCGGCCGACGTTCTCGCCCGGGTGGAAGTGCGTGCCGCGCTGGCGGACGAGGATCTCGCCGGCCTTGACGACCTGGCCGCCGAAGCGCTTCACGCCGAGGGACTTGGCGTTCGAGTCACGACCGTTGCGCGAGGAGCTCGCGCCCTTCTTGTGTGCCATCTTTCAGAACCTGCTTTCCGAAGAACGAGGAGTGTTCGTCGCTCACGGGGCGGTCAAGCCCCGGGCGGAAGTCACTTGATGCCGGTGACCTTGAGGCGGGTCAGCTGCTGACGGTGACCCTGGCGCTTGCGGTAACCGGTCTTGTTCTTGTACTTGAGGATCGTGATCTTGGGGCCCTTGGCGTCCCGCACGACCTCGGCCGTGACCTTGACCTTCGCAAGCTTCTTCGCGTCGGTGGTCACCTTCTCCCCGTCCACCAGCAGGATGGCGGGCAGCTCGACGGTGTCGCCGGCCTTGGCCTCGACACGGTCCATGACGACGATGTCTCCGACGGACACCTTCTCCTGACGGCCACCGGCCCTGACGATTGCGTACACCATGCTGCTGCTCATCTCTCCTGGTCTTGGCGTGCTCGCACGACGTCGGTCACCGGCTTGGTCTGGAACTCGGGCCGCCGCGGCGGTCGAGTGCGGTGCGCCGTGGGCACACGGGACAGGCGCGCTGAGGACGCGCCGACGCACAAGACTACGCGACGCCCGCCCGCCGATCAAACAGCGCGGACGACCGAGGGCGTGAGGCCGGGCACGTCGGCGCACACCCGTGCGACGGGGAGCCCGGCTCGCGCACCCACGCGCGTGCGCGCGCCGTTCTTATGGTCACCATCAAGCAATTTCCTCGCTCTGGTAATGTGGCGGACTGCTCTTGTCCGCTGCGAGAGGATCTCCGCCGCCATGGCGCGCACGACACGCAGTACCGCAGGCAGTTCCGACGTCCACCATCAGCCCGCTCCCCGCCGAGTCGCGGACTCCGCGGAGCGGGTGCTGCGCGAGGTGACCGACCCCAGCACCGCCGAGGGCATCCATCCAGCGCTCCTGCCCGGGATCGGTGTCGAGCGCACGCGCACGACCTTCTCGACGAACTGGTGGGTGTTCGCCCTCGCCGGCGCCCTTGTCGCCGCGGTGATCGCGTGGGGCATCGTCGGTCCCGAGAGCCTGTCCGCAGCCGCGGGCGCCGGCCTCGGCTGGGTGTCGGGCTCGTTCGGCTGGCTGTTCGGCCTGCTCACAGCCGTCGTCTTCGTCTACATGATGTGGCTCGGGTTCGGGCGTCACCGCCACATCCGGCTGGGGCAGGACGACGAGAAGCCGGAGTTCTCGACCAGCTCGTGGATCGCGATGCTGTTCTCCGCCGGCATCGGCATCGGGCTGCTGTTCTTCGGCCCGTACGAGCCCATGACGCACTTCCTCGACCTTCCGCCGGCCTTCGAGGGCATCGAGCCGGGCTCGAACCCGGCGATGCACGCCGCGCTCGCCCAGACCCTGTTCCACTGGGGTCCCGTCGCGTGGGCCTACTACGCGCTCGTGGGCGGCGCCGTGGCGTACGCCGCGTACCGCAAGGGCCGCAGCCCGCTCATCTCGACGCTGCTCGAGCCGATCTTCGGCAAGCGCACCGAAGGCCCGCTGGGTGCCGTCGTCGACTCGTTCGCGATCATCGTGACGCTGTTCGGCACGGCCGTGTCGCTCGGCATCGGCGCGCTGCAGATCGGCCGCGGCGTCGAGATCGTGGCTGGGCTCGGCCCGCTCGGCAACGGCACGATCGTCGGCATCATCGCGATCCTCGCGGTCGCGTTCATCCTGTCGGCCGTCTCGGGCGTCAAGCGTGGCATCCGCGCACTGTCCAACGTCAACATGGTCGTCGCGGGCCTGCTCGGCGCGTTCGTGTTCGTCGTGGGGCCGACCGTCTTCGTGCTCAACCTGCTCCAGGGCACTCTCATGACGTCGGTGGCCGAGTTCTTCCCCCTCCTGGCGCAGACCGCCGCGACCGGCCCGGACGCACAGGCGTTCATGGACGGCTGGACCACGTACTACTGGGCGTGGTGGGTGTCGTGGACCCCGTTCGTGGGCCTGTTCATCGCGCGCATCAGCCGTGGACGCACGCTGCGCGAGTTCGTCACGACCGTGATCGTCGTACCCAGCGCCGTGTGCCTCGTGTGGTTCACCGTCCTCGGCGGCACGTCGATGTGGATGGAGCAGACCACTGGGGCGCTGAGCTCCGCCGAGTCGCCGCAGGACATGCTGTTCGCGCTGCTCACCCAGCTCCCGGCCGGGACGTTCACGTCGATCGCCGCGATGGTCTCGATCGTCATCTTCTTCGTCACGAGCGCGGACTCGGCGTCGGTCGTCATGGCCGGGCTGTCGCAGCGCGGCAACCCGACGCCGAGCCGGTGGACGACCATCACCTGGGGCGTGGCCCTGGCCGCGATCGCGAGCGTGCTGCTCGTCGCCGGCGGCTCCGTCGCCCTGTCGGGGCTGCAGAGCCTCGTGATCATCACGGCGCTGCCGTTCGCCGCCGTGCTCGTCATGATCATGGTCGCCTGGACGAAGGACCTGAACCGCGACCCGCTCACCCTGCGACGCCGCTACGCGCGCGAGGCGCTCGTGCAGGGTGTGCGCACGGGCATCGAGGAGCACGGCGACGACTTCGTCGTCGGCGTCGTGCGGACCGAGCAGGACCAGGGCGCCGGCGCGTGGCTCGACACTGGCGACCCCGCGCTCACCGCGTGGTACCAGCCCGAGGAGGTGCCGGCGTCGAGCACCGACACAGTGCCGGACGACATGCCGGACGACATGCCGGACGACGCGGCGGAGCTCGCCACCACACGCTGAGGTCCGGACGGACCGAGGGCCCGGCCGCCTGCGCGGCAGGTGGCCGGGCCCTCAGTCCGTCCGGCATCAGTCGTCGAGGACGAAGGTCACCTGGAGGTCGACCTGCCAGGCGGTGATGCTGCCGTCGGACAGCTCGACCTTCTGTTCCTTGACCCACGCGCCCGTGATGTTGCGCACCGTCCTGCTCGCACGTTCGACGCCGACGCGGATCGCGTCCTCGAAGCTCGTGTCGGAGCGCGCCGTGATCTCCGTGACGCGTGCGACCGTCCCTGCCATGCCGTCCTCCGATCGTCGGGGCCGCCGCGCGGTCGCGCCGGCCGGTTCTACGAGGATCTCCCCGGGCGGTGACTCTCGCCAGACGGCGTCAGGATGGACGGATGAGGACCACGTACCTGCCGACGGGCGCCGACGGGCTCGACGACGCTGTCACGGCAGCGCTGCGCGACGTCGACCGACGCGGGTTCCTCCCCCGGGAACGCCAGGTCTACGCGGCCGACGACCGGCCGCTCGAGATCGGCCGCGGGCAGACCTGCTCCCAGCCGTCCACGGTCTCGGCGATGCTGCGGCTGCTCGACGTGCCGCCCGGCGCGCACGTGCTCGACGTCGGGGCGGGCTCGGGATGGACGACGGCGCTGCTCGCGCACCTCGTCGGACCCGGGGGCGAGGTGCTCGGCGTGGAGCGGCACGCCGAGCTCGCGGCGTGGGGTGCGCAGAACGTGGCGAGCGCCGGCATGCCGTGGGCACGGCTCGTGGTCGCGACGCCGGGCGTGCTCGGCGTCCCCCGCGACGGCGGGTGGGACCGCGTGCTCGTCTCGGCCGCCGCCGACCGGCTGCCGCGGGATCTGGTGGACCAGGTCGCGCGCGGCGGGCGCATGGTCATCCCGGTCCGGCACGCGATGGTGCTCACCGAGCGGGACGACGACGGCACGGTGCGCACGTCCGAGCACGGGACGTACTCGTTCGTCCCGCTCGTCCAGGACTGAGCCGCCACCTGGCCGACGCCGGCGGCGGGCCCCAGGCCCAGGGCAACCCAGCCTCTTCGCAAGGCGTTCACGTCCCGCTCTACGCCCCGAACCTACGGTCCCGTAGGCTCGGGGCATCCGCGTGACCGGGCGCCCGCCCACCCCCCTCGGCTGGGAAGTCGAACACCGACTCCCTGCGAGGCATGCATGTCCCTAGCCACCGCCCCGACGACTGCGGCCGCCGAGCGGGTCGCCGACGCCCCGTTCACCAGCTCCTACAGCACGCTGTCGCGCGCGGTGCGCGAGGCGGGGCTGCTGCGGCGGGCCTACGGGTACTACCTGGCCAACGGCGTCGGGCTGGCGCTGGCGCTCGGCGGGCTCGTCACGGCGTTCGTCCTGCTCGGGGACTCGTGGTTCCAGCTCCTCGTCGCCGCGGGGCTCGGCGTGGTCCTGACCCAGCTCGCGTTCCTCGCACACGAGGCGGCGCACCGGCAGATCTTCGCCTCGGGGCCCGTCAACGACCGGGTCGGCCGCCTGCTCGCGAACGCCGTCGTCGGCATCAGCTACTCGTGGTGGATGAACAAGCACACGCGGCACCACGCCAACCCCAACCACGTGGGCAAGGACCCGGACGTCGCGAACGACGTGATCGTCTTCACCGAGGAGGGCGCCCGGGAGCACCGCGGGCTGCTCGCGGTCATCACGCGCTACCAGGGCTGGCTGTTCTTCCCGCTGCTCACGCTCGAGGGCCTGAACCTGCACGTCACGTCCGTGCGCTCGCAGCTGACCGGGGCGCCCGACGACCGGGGCGCCCGGGTGCGCGAGCTCGTGACGATCGGGCTGCGGCTCGCGCTCTACCTCGCCGTGGTCTTCTGGTGGCTCCCGCTCGGGCTCGCGTTCGCCTTCCTCGGTGTCCAGCTCGCCGTGTTCGGCGTCTACATGGGAGCGTCGTTCGCGCCCAACCACAAGGGCATGGCGATGATCCCGGCTGGCAGCAAGCTCGACTTCCTGTCGAAGCAGGTGCTGACCTCGCGCAACATCCGCGGCGGCTGGCCGATGAGCGTGGCCATGGGCGGCCTCAACCTCCAGATCGAGCACCACCTGTTCCCGAGCATGCCCCGGCCGCACCTGGCTCGGGCGCGGGTTATCGTGCGCGAGCACTGCGCCGCGCTCGGCCTGCCGTACACCGAGACGAGCCTCGTGCGCTCGTACGCGATCGTCGTGGGCTATCTCAACGAGGTGGGCCTCGCCGCGCGCGACCCGTTCGACTGCCCGATGCGGCGCAGCCTCCGCGGGTACTGAGCCCGGCGCAGCTCAGCGCGACCGGTGGTCGCGGCACCGGGCCTGGTAGGTCTCCATGCCCCCGACGTGCGCGGCGACGGCCGTGAGCGCGTCGCCGTCCGCAGCGCCGGCGTCGGGCAGCCGGACGTGGTAGGCCGCGTCGCGGCCGCACACCGCGCACACGGCCGTGAGCTTGGTGACCGACTCGGCGACGGCCATGAGGGCCGGCAGGGGCTCGAACGGGCGGCCGTCGAACGTCACCGAGAGGCCGGCGACCACGACGACGATCCCGCGGTCGGCGAGCCCGACCGCGACGTCGACGAGGTCCGGGCCGAAGAACTGCGCCTCGTCGATCGCGACCAGCTGCGTGCCCGGCTCGACGAGGCCCGGGATCTCCGCGGCGGACGCCACGGTGCTCGAGGCGATCTCGAGCCCGGAGTGCGAGGCTACGCGACCGGTCCCGCTGCGCGTGTCGACGGCGTGCGCGATCACGACGACGCCGCGGCCGGCGTACCGCGCGCGGTGCACGCGCCGGACGAGCTCCTCCGTCTTGCCGGCGAACATCGGCCCGGCGACGACCTCGAGGCGCCCGGTGCCCAGCCCGTCATCCATGGCGGCCAGTCAAGCACCCGTCGATCAGGTCGGCACGCAGGGATCTGATCGGCGGTGAGACTGCCGATCAGATCCCTGCGTGCCGTTCAGATCACTCGGTCAGCGACTCCGCAGCCGCCTCAGCATCCTGTTCAGGAGCCTCTTCGGCCCCGGCTCCTTTCGACGGCACCTCGACGTCGACCGGATCGAGAGGCGTGGCCGCCGCCTCGACGGACGTCTCCACGGGCTCGATCGGCGCAGAACCGGGGCTCTGGGCTGCCTCGGCGGGGCTCTCGGCCGCGACGACGGCGCTCTCGGCGATGTCGACCGGGCTCTCGGCGGCGTCGGCCTGCTCGACCGACGACGCGGGGGCGTCGGCCTTGCGCTCGTGCTCGTGCTCATGGGCGTGCTCGTGCGCGTGGGCGGCCGCCGCGGCGATGGTCGCGAGCGTGGCCTTCACGGCCGCGCGGGCCTCGGACTTGTCGTCGGGCAGCTTGGGCACGTCCACGTGCGGGACCGGCTCCGCCACGGCCTTGCCGCCACGCTTGCGGCGCGACCGCTTCGAGCCGCCGTCACCCTCCGCCGCGAGCGGCTGCGATGACGCCGCGCGCTCGATCGGCTCGCTGTGCACGACGAAGCCGCGGCCCTTGCAGTGCTCGCAGGTCTCGGAGAACGCCTCGACGAGGCCCTGACCGACGCGCTTGCGGGTCATCTGGACCAGGCCGAGCGAGGTCACCTCGGCGACCTGGTGCTTGGTCCGGTCGCGGCCCAGGCACTCGACGAGCCGGCGCAGCACGAGGTCACGGTTCGACTCCAGCACCATGTCGATGAAGTCGATGACGATGATGCCGCCGATGTCGCGCAGCCGGAGCTGGCGGACGATCTCCTCGGCCGCCTCGAGGTTGTTGCGCGTGACCGTCTCCTCGAGCGTGCCGCCCGCACCGGTGAACTTGCCGGTGTTGACGTCGATGACGGTCATGGCCTCGGTGCGGTCGATGACCAGAGATCCGCCCGACGGCAGCCAGACCTTGCGGTCCATGCCCTTGGCGAGCTGCTCGTCGACGCGGTGCACCTGGAACACGTCCGCGGGCTCGGTCCACTTCGTCACCCGCTCGCGCAGGTCCGGCGCGAGCTCGTCGACGTACTCGGAGATCTCGAGCCACGCGCCGTCACCCTGGACGACGAGCGACGAGAAGTCGTCGTTGAAGATGTCGCGCACGACGCGGATCGCGAGGTCCGGCTCGCCCTGCAGGAGCGCCGGTGCCGACGTCGTCGACCGCTCGGCCTTGGATGCGATGGACTGCCACTGACTCTGCAGGCGCTCGACGTCGGCACGCAGCTCTGCCTCGCTCGCACCCTCGGCCGCGGTGCGCACGATGACGCCCGCGCCGTCGGGCACGATCTCGCGCAGGACCTTCTTGAGCCGGTTGCGCTCGGTGTCGGGAAGCTTGCGGCTGATGCCGGTCATGCCGCCGCCCGGCACGAACACGAGGTAGCGGCCCGCGAGCGTGACCTGCGACGTCAGGCGCGCACCCTTGTGGCCGATCGGGTCCTTGGTGACCTGGACGAGCACCGAGTCCCCCGACTTGAGCGCCTCCTCGATGCGGCGCGGCTGGCCCTCGAGACCCGCGGCGTCCCAGTTCACCTCGCCCGCGTACAGCACGGCGTTGCGGCCCTTGCCGATGTCGACGAACGCGGCCTCCATGCTGGGCAGCACGTTCTGGACGCGACCGAGGTAGACGTTGCCCACCATCGAGGCCTGCGACTGCTGCGACACGTAGTGCTCGACGAGCACGCCGTCCTCGAGCACCGCGATCTGCGTGCGGCCGTCGGACTCGCGGACCACCATCGACCGGGACACCGACTCGCGGCGCGCGAGGAACTCGGCCTCGGTGATGATCTGGCGGCGCCTGCCCGCGTCGCGTCCCTCGCGGCGACGCTGACGCTTCGCCTCGAGACGCGTCGAGCCCTTGAGAGCGGTGACCTCGTCGGAGGCACCGCGCTCGCGCGTGCGCCCGGCGGCGGCCTCGGCACGCTCGACGCGGCTGCCGCGACGACGACGGCGCCGACGACGGCTCGTCGACTCGCCACCCTCGCCCTCGCCCTCGGCGGCGTCGCCGTCCTCGTCCCCCTCGGCGGGCTCCGCCTCGTCGTCCTCCATCGCGGAGTCCGACGCCTCGGCGTCCTCGTCCGACTCCTCCGCGCCATCGGGACGACGGCCGCCCCGGCGGCCGCGACCCCCCCGGCGCCGGCGACGGCGCGGGCGGATGTCGCTCTCGTCAGCCTCGTCCTCGATCAGGTCCTCGGGCCCGAGGTCGACGAGCTCGATGCCCTCGGCCACGAGCTCGTCCTCGATCGCGCCGACCTCCTCGACGGCCGCCGCGTCATCCTCGGTCAGCTCGGCCGGCGCCTCCGTGGCGGCCGTCTCGGGCCCGACGGCGGTCTCCGGCCCTGCGGCATCCTGCGGCTCGGCCGCACCGGCCGCCTTCTCGGCCGCCTTCTCGGCCGGCTTCTCGGTCAGCTGCTCGACGCCCGCCTCGTCGTGCGGGCGCGGCGGGCCTGCTGGCGCCTGGGCGCGGCGCGGCTTGCGCGCGGCGGACAGGTCCGGCGCCTGGAACAGCAGCGCCGTCGTCGCCAGGCGCGGGGTCGTGGACCCGGCGCCGGTGGCGGCGGGCGAGGCGATCGGCGCGGCAGGAGTCTCAGCCGCCGGCGCGGGCTCGGCGGCCACGCTCGGGGCGGGCTCGGCGGCCTTCGCCGTGGTGCGGCGGCTGCGCGTGGTCTTGCGGCGCGGTGCGGCCTCGGCCTGGTCCGCGGAAGCCGTCTCCGCGGGCTCGGCCGCCTCCGCGGACTTCGGCGCCTTCGCGGCCTTCTTCGGCTTTTCGGCCTTCGTCGGCTTGTCGGCCTTCGCCGGCTTGTCGGCCTTCTCGCCCTTCTCTGGCGCCGTGGCCGGCTCGGCCTTGGCACGGCGCGAACGGGTCGCCTTCTTCGGGGTCTCCTCGCCGGCCGGCTTCTCGGGCGCCGGACCCTCGGGGAGCACGATGTCGTCGAGCGAGCGGACTCCCCCGGCGGCGGGCGCCTCGGGCTCGGCCGGGACGGAGGTGCGCTCGGGGAGGACGATGCCGTCGAGCGGGGCTGACGCCGACGCTGTCGGGCGCGTCGCACGGCGCGCGCGCTTCTTCGGTGCGGCGCTCTGCTCGGCCGGCGGCTCCCCGGGTGCCGGCGTCGCCGGCGGCGCCGGGGTCTCCGCTTCGTCGCCGCGGCTCGCGGAGGCGTCGGCCCGGGCGCCGGCGTCGGACCGCGTGGGGAGGGTGATGCCGAAGGTCTCGGGCGCGGCTGTCGTCGACGGTGCGGCCGTCGGCCGTGTCGCGCGGCGGCGTACCTTGCGCTGCTGGGTGGTTTCGCTCGCCCCTGAGCCGGTCTCGGTGCTCTCGGTACCGGCGGTGGTGTCAGATGTCACGAAATGCTCCTGCCCCCGGCCAGGCCGCCCCACACCTGCGGCCGCCGGGCGGTCGTCGTCGCGGGCTTCGGCGCTGCGTGGCGCGCCGCCCGGACGGAAGTCTCGGTCTCGGCTGCAGGACCTGCTCTTCGCGGGCGCCTGGCGCCTGGACCTGTCACGTCCGGCGCCGGCACCGCGTACGGAGCGGATGCTGCGAGCTCTGGGCCGCCCAGGCGATGTGGTCCCGGCGGCCTGCGGTCCAGTATCGCACTCCCCGCGCGTTGTGAGCGTCACAAGGACGGAAGTGGCGCGGCCTCCCCTCCTTGTGAAAGAGTTCACGAGGTGCTCGTGAACTCTTTCACGAGCATCCTGCGCGCTCCTTCACCCGCGGCCCCCGCCAAAGGTGCCGGTGCACCGCAGCCGACCGGCTCTGACCTCGGGAGTCCACGTGGACGCACTCGCCCTGGCGCGTTGGCAGTTCGCCATCACGACCGTCTACCACTTCATCTTCGTGCCCCTCACGATCGGCCTGGCCCCGCTCGTGGCGGGCATGCAGACGGCCTGGGTGATCACCAAGAACGACCGGTGGCTCCGCCTGACCAAGTTCTTCGGCAAGCTCCTGCTCATCAACTTCGCCCTCGGCGTCGTCACCGGCATCGTGCAGGAGTTCCAGTTCGGGATGACCTGGAGCGAGTACTCGCGGTTCGTCGGCGACGTCTTCGGCGCACCGCTCGCGATGGAGGCCCTCGCCGCGTTCTTCGTCGAGTCGATCTTCCTCGGCGTGTGGATCTTCGGCTGGGACCGGGTCTCCAAGAAGGTGCACCTCGCGAGCATCTGGGCGCTCGCGATCGCGACGAACCTCTCCGCCTTCTTCATCCTCGCCGCGAACTCCTGGATGCAGCACCCGGTCGGCACGGTCTACAACGCCGAGACCGGGCGCGCCGAGATGTCGAGCATCGGCGAAGTCCTGACGAACAACACGCTGTGGGCGGCCTTCCCGCACACGATCACGGCGGCGTTCCTCACGGCCGGCACCTTCGTCGCGGCCATCGCCACGTGGTGGATGGTGCGGCTCGTGCGCACGCGGCGGCCCGAGAACATCGCGACGGCTCGCGACGTGTACCGCCCCGCCGTGATCGTCGGCGTGGTGACGATGCTCGTGGCCGGCGTCGGCGTCATTCTCTCGGGCGACGTGCAGGGCAAGCTCATGTTCGAACAACAGCCGGGCAAGATGGCGTCGGCCGAGGCGCTGTGCGAGGGCGAGGAGTCCGCCGCCTTCTCGATCCTGACCGTCGGCGACCTCGGCCAGGGCTGCGAGGGCGTGCGCCACCTCATCACGGTCCCCGGCCTGGCGAGCTACCTTGGCACGGGCAGCTTCTCGGGCCCCGAGTCCTACCTGCCCGGCGTCTACGACGTGCAGGAGCAGTACACCGAGCGCTACGGCGACGTCACGGGGTCGGGCGAACCCGTGAGCTACACGCCGCCGCTCGAGATCACGTACTGGTCCTTCCGGCTCATGATCGGCCTGGCCGCGTTCTCCGTGGCGCTCGCACTCGCCGCGCTCTGGTTCACGCGCGGGGGCCGCGTGAGCGACAACGTCTGGCTGTCGCGGCTCGCGCTCGTCGCGATCCCCGCGCCCTTCCTGGCCTCCTCGTTCGGATGGATCTTCACCGAGGTCGGGCGCCAGCCGTGGGTCGTGGCGCCCAACCCCACGGGCATCGACCAGATCCGCCTGCTCACCGAGCGCGGCGTCTCGACCGCCGTGCCACCCGGTCTGATCCTGACCTCGCTGATCACGTTCACGCTCGTCTACGGGGTGCTCGCCGTCGTGTGGTTCCGCCTCATGCACCGCTACGCGGTCGAGGGCGTGCCCGACGTCGTGCACGACGACTCGCCCGAGGCGCGCGCCGAGCGCACCGACGACGACGCCCCCCGTCCCCTGTCGTTCGCGTACTGAGCGCCCCCGAGAACGGAGACCGACAATGGACCTTCCGGTCGACCTCGCGATCCTGTGGTTCGTCATCATCGCCGTCCTCTGGACGGGCTACCTCGTGCTCGAGGGGTTCGACTTCGGCGTCGGCATGCTCGTCTCGATCCTGCCGCGCGGCAGCGCCGAGCAGCGTGAGAAGGAGCGCCGCGTCCTGGTCAACACGATCGGACCCGTCTGGGACGGCAACGAGGTGTGGCTCCTGACGGCCGGCGGCGCGACGTTCGCCGCCTTCCCCGAGTGGTACGCGACGCTCTTCTCGGGCTTCTACCTGCCGCTGCTGATCATCCTGGTCGCGCTGATCGTGCGTGGCGTCGCGTTCGAGTACCGCGGCAAGATCGCCGACGCCGCCTGGGCACGCCGGTGCGACCTGGCGATCCAGGTCGGCTCGTGGGTCCCGGCGGTGCTGTGGGGCGTCGCGTTCGCCAACCTCGTGCGCGGCGTCGTGCTCGACGCCGACCACCAGTACGTGGGCGGGTTCTGGGCGCTGCTCAACCCGTTCGCCCTGCTCGGCGGGCTGACGACACTGACGCTGTTCCTCCTGCACGGCGCGGTCTTCGTCGCGCTCAAGACCGACGGCGAGATCCGCGGTCGCGCCCGCGCACACGCTCAGGTGCTCTCGGGCCTGGCCGTGATCGTGGCGGGTGGCTGGGCGGTCTGGGCGCAGGTGGCGTACTCGGTCTCCTGGACGTGGGCGGCCGTCGCCGTGGCCGCGGCGGCGCTCGTGGGCGTCGTGGTGACCAACCGTGCCGGGCGCGAGGGCTGGGCCTTCACGCTCTCGGCCGGCGCGATCGTGGCCGCGGTCGTGCTGATCTTCGGCTCGATGTTCCCCGACGTGATGCCCGGGCTCGACGGCGGCGAGCCGCTCTCGATCGCCGAGGCCTCCTCGACGCCGTACACGCTGCGGATCATGACCTGGGTGGCGGTGTTCCTGACCCCGCTCGTCATCGTGTACCAGTCGTGGACCTACTGGGTGTTCCGCCGCCGGCTCACGACCGACCACATCCCCGCACCGGCAGGCCTGACCTGGCAGAAGATCAAGGAGGCGGCGTTCTGACCGCCGCAGCCGTGAAGCCCCTCGACCCCCGCCTGCTGCGGCGTGCCCGCGCCGCCCGTGCCTACGTTGTGCTCACGGCTTTGCTCGGCGCTGCCGCGGCCGGTCTCGTCGTCGTGCAGGCGTTCGCGATCGCCCACGCGCTCGGGCCCGTCGTGATCTCGACGAGCGACGGCGTCACGGTCCCGTTCGAGCCGGTCTGGCGGTGGGTCGGCGTGCTCGCGGGCGTCCTGGTGGCGCGGGCGGGCGTGGCGTGGGCGCAGGAGCGGTTCGCGCAGCGGGCCGCCCCGCGCGTCGTGGGCGAGCTGCGCGAGCAGGTCGTGGCGCACGCGGTCTTGCTCGGGCCGCGGGCGTCGGGCGCGGGCGATCCGGCCGCCGTCGCGACGCTCGCGACGCGTGGCCTGGACGACCTCGAACCGTACCTTGTGCGCTACCTGCCCCAGCTTCTGCTCACCGCGCTCGTGACGCCTGTGCTCGTGCTCGTCGTGCTCGGCGTCGACTGGGTCTCGGCCGTCGTCCTCGCGGCGACGATCCCGCTCGTGCCGCTGTTCATGTGGCTCGTGGGCGTCATGACGGCGGGCACGTCCGAGCGGCGGCTGCGCACCATCGAGCGCCTCGGGGCGCAGGTCCTCGACCTGCTCGCCGGCCTGCCGACGCTGCGTGCGTTCGGCCGCGAGACGGGTCCGGGCGCGCGCGTGCGGGCGCTGGGCGAGGCGTCCCGGCGGGCGACGATGGGCACGCTGCGCGTCGCGTTCCTGTCGGGGATGGTCCTCGAGCTGCTCACGACCCTGTCCGTGGCGGTCGTCGCGGTGGGCGTGGGCCTGCGGCTCGTGCACGGCGGGATGGGGCTCGTGCCGGCGATCGCGGTGCTGGTGCTGGCGCCCGAGGTGTACCTGCCGCTGCGACGCGTCGGCGCGGAGTTTCACGCCTCGACCGACGGGCTCGCGGCCGCCGAGCGCGCATTCGCCGTCCTCGAGACCCCCGTGCCGCACGGTTGTGAGGGGGCTCGTGGCCCTCTCGAAGGCACCCCGGTGGGCCACGAGCCCGCTCACAGCGAGGTGCCGGCGCTCGCGGGGAGCACGCTCGTGCTCGACGGAGTGACCGTCCGCGCGGGCGAGCGTGGCGTCGAGGCGCCGTCGGGCCTGAGCGCGCGCATCCCGCTCGGCACCGGGCGCCCCGGCGGCGGGCGTGTCGTCGCGCTGCGCGGTCCGAGCGGTGCCGGCAAGTCGACGGCGGCGCTCGTGCTGCTCGGCCTGCTGCACCCCGATTCCGGACGCGTCCTCCTCGAGCCCGCGCCGGCGGAGTTGTCAGACGCCGGTGACCTGGGAGGGTCACGGAGCTCTGACAGCTCGCTGGATCTGGCCGCCGTCGACCCGGCGTCGTGGTGGTCGCACGTCACGTGGGTGCCACAGCGGCCGTCGCTCCCGCCCGGCACGGTGCGCGACGTCGTGACGGACGGCCGCGAGGTGCCCGACGACGCGCTCGCGGCCGCCGCGGCGACGACGGGCCTCGACACCGTCGTCGCCGGGCTGCCCGACGGCTGGGACACGCGCACCGGGCTCGGCGGCGTGGGCCTCAGCGTGGGCCAGCGTCAGCGCGTCGCGCTCACGGCCGCGCTGCTCACCGGGGCCGAGCGCCCGCTCGTCGTGCTCGACGAGCCCACCGCCCACCTCGACGCCCGCGGCGAGCAGGTCGTGCTCGACACCGTGCGGGCCTGGCGCGACGCCGGGCGCACCGTGGTGGTCGTCGCCCACCGCGCGTCGCTGCTCGCCCTCGCCGACCAGGTCGTCGACGTCGAGGCACGGGAGGTCACACATGCGTTCGCCTGACCCGCTGCGGCGGATGCTGCCCCTGCTCGAGGTGCGCTGGAGCCGCGCGGTCCGGGCCGTGGCGCTGGGGACGCTCGCGCTGGGCTCCTCCGTCGCGCTGGCCGCGGTCTCCGCCTGGCTCATCGCCCGCGCGTCGCAGATGCCCCCGGTCCTGCAGCTGTCGGTCGCGGTCGTGAGCGTGCGCGCGTTCGGCATCGGGCGCGGCGTGTTCCGGTACCTCGAGCGGCTCGCGTCGCACGACGTCGCCCTGCGCGGCATGGCCGCGCTGCGGGCGAACCTGTACGACGCGCTGACGCGCGGACCCGTCACCGGGGTCGTCGCGCTGCGCCGGGGCGACCTGCTCGCGCGCGTCGGCGCCGACGTCGACGCCGTGGGCGACGTCGTCGTGCGAGCCCTCGTCCCGACCGGTGTCGCCGCGGTGCTTGGCCTGGGCTCCGTGGCACTCGTCGGGGCGTTCCTACCGGTGGCCGGGCTGGCCCTGCTCGGCTGCCTCCTGCTCGCCGGGGTGCTCGCGCCGTGCCTCGCGGCGCGCTCGGCAGCGGACGTCGAGCGGCGGAGCGCCGACGCGCGGGCGGAGGTGACCGCGCGTAGCCTCGAGCTGCTCGAGGACGGTCAGCAGCTGCGTGTCGCCGGACGGCTCGACCAGCGGCTCGCCGGGCTGCGGGCCGCCGACGCGCGGCTAGCCGCCGCAACCGACGACGGTGCCCGGTCGGGAGCGCTCGCCGCGGCGGTGGGGACGGGCGCGCAGCTCCTCGCCGTGGTGTGCTCGCTCCTGCTCGGAATCCCGGCGACCCTCGCAGGGACGCTCCCGCCCGTCGAGCTCGCCGTCGTCGTGCTCACGCCCCTCGCGGTGTTCGAGGCGACCCAGGCGCTGCCCGCCGCGGCCGTGCAGCTGCGGCGCTCGCGCGAGGCCGCGCGACGCATCGTGGAGCTGCTGCCCTCCTGCGAGCTGTCAGGCTCGGCCCCGCGTCCGCGTGGGCGTGGTCCTGACACCGGGGCGGTGCTCGAGCTGCGTAGCGTGGCCGCGGGCTGGGACGGCACGACGGCTGTCGCGGGCGTCGACCTCGACCTGCGGCCCGGCTGCGTGGTCGCTCTGGCCGGGCCGTCGGGGGTCGGAAAGACGACGCTGCTGCTCACGACGGCCGGCCTCCTGCCGCCGGTCGCGGGCACGGTCACCGGCGACGACGCGCTGTTCGTCGCCGAGGACGGGCACCTGTTCGGCACCACGGTCCTGGAGAACCTCCGCCTCGCGCGCGCCGACGTCACTCCCGACGAGGCATGCGCGGCGCTCGCCGACGTCGGCCTCGACGGCTGGCTCGCCACGCTCCCCGACGGGCTCGACACCCTGCTCGGCACCGGTGCGGCCGACGTCTCGGGCGGTGAGCGCCGCCGCCTGCTCGTCGCACGGGCGCTGCTCTCCCCGGCGCGCGTCCTGCTCGTCGACGAGCCCGCCGAGCATCTCGACGCCGCCACCGCCGACGCGCTCGTGCGCACCCTGGCCGAGCACGCGCGCACCACCGGGCGTGCCGTCGTCGTCGCGTCGCACCGGCTCGCGCCGCTCGACGTCGCCGACGAGGTCCTCCTGCTCGGCCGGGACGACGCCGTCGCGCACGCCGGCGACACACCCGCGACCGTCGTCGCGCGGGGTACGCACGCGGACCTGCTGGGCAGCGAGCAGGCCTACGCCTGGGCCTCGTCCCAGGAGCTCACGCCCACGCCGTGACGCCGACCGTCCGGTCGTCGGGTCGGGAGACGGCGTGAGCGAGAGCAGAGGGAGCGCAGCGACCGACTCATTCGAGCGAAGGTCGTCTCCCGACCCGGCGGCAGGCCCGACGGACTCACCCGCCCAGCACCGCCATCGCCGCCGCCCGCCCCGGGATCCCGCTGACTCCCCCACCGCGTCGCGCACCCGCCCCGCACACGAGCACGCCGCGGTGGTCGGTCTCGACCCCCCAGCGGCCGGCCTCGTCGTCGGACTCGGCCCACGGCCACGACAGGTCGCGGTGGAAGATGTGGCCGCCCGGCAGCCCGACGTCGCCCTCGAGGTCCACGGGCGTGCGGGCCTCGATGCAGGGCCGGCCCTCGCCGTCTCGCAGCAGCACGTCGGAGATCGGCTCGGCCAGGACCGAGTCGATCGAGGCGAGCGTGGCCTCGAGCGCCGCCTCGCGGGCGGCGTCGTTGTCCTCGCGGAAGAGTCGTGCCGGCAGGTGCAGCCCGAACACGGTGAGCGTCTGTGCGCCCTGCGCCCGCAGCGACGGCCCGAGGATCGACGGGTCGGTGAGCGAGTGGCAGTAGGTCTCGCACGGCGGCAGCTCGGGGATGCGCCCGGCAGCCGCCTGCGCGTACGCGGTCTGGAGCTGGTCGAACGACTCGTTGACGTGGAACGTGCCGCTGAACGCCGCGACCGGGTCGACGTCGTCGCGCAGTCGCGGCAGGCGCCGCAGCAGCAGGTTGACCTTGAGCTGGGCGCCCTCGGGCGGTGTGGGCGTCGCGGTGCCCGACGGCGCCGCTCCCCCGGCGGCGAGCAGGCGGTCCAGCGTCGCGGGCGCGCACCCGGCGAGCACGACGCCGGCCCGCACCCCGCGGGCGGCACCGTCGTCGTCGGTCCAGGCGACCTCGACGCCGCCCCCCGCGCCCGGGCTCACGACGGTGACCTCGGCGCGCGTGACGATCGTCGCGCCGGCCGCGAGGGCCGCGTCACGCAGTGCCCCGCTGACCGCTCCCATGCCGCCCACCGGCACGTCCCAGTTGCCCGTGCCGCCGCCGATGACGTGGTAGAGGTAGCAGCGGTTCTGGATCAGCGAGGCCTCGTCGAGGTCGGCGAACGTGCCGATGAGGCCGTCGGTCGCGACCACGCCGCGCACGACGTCGTGGGCGAACCGCGCCCGCAGCGACTCGCCGAGCGGTCGCTCGGCGGCGTCGCGCCAGATCGTGTCGTCGTCGACGATCGCGCGAGCCTCCTTGGCCGAGACGAGCGGCTCGGTCATGGTCGGGAACAGCCGTTCGGCGAGCCGGCCGGTGGCGGCGCAGAACCGCCGCCACGCGTCGTGGTCCGACGTCGGTGCGCCGATGGCGGCGAAGGACGCGCGCGTACCGTCGTCGGACGCCGTGTCGACGAGCAGGCCCGCGTCGCCCACCGGCGTGTACGAGGCGAACCGGCGTCGCCGCAGCGTGAGGGCGAGCCCGAGCTCGTCGACGACCTGCCGGGGCAGGAGCGAGACGAGATAGGAGTACCGCGAGAGCCGCGCGTCGACGCCGTCGAACACCGGCGCGGAGACGGAGGCGCCGCCGACGTGGTCGAGGCGCTCGAGCAGGAGCACCCGGCGGCCCGCGCGCGCGAGGTAGGCGGCGGCGGTCAGGCCGTTGTGTCCCCCGCCGACGACGACGGCGTCGTAGCGCGAGGCGATCGAGGTCATGCGGCCATCGTGACAGACACCGCGGGAGACACCGCGAGCCCGCGGGGAAGCGGTAGCCTCACCGACCGTGAAGATCCTCGTCCCCGGCAACGTGCCCTTCGACCTGACGATCGACGTGGAGGGCGTCGAGGTCGCGCGCTACGTCATGCGCGACCCGATTCCCGACGAGCACCTCGACTCCGACGCGCTCGTGACCTGGGCCAGCCCGCCGCGCGTGCTGGAGGACGCAGCCCGGCGCATGCCGAACCTGCGCTGGGTCCAGACGCTCAACGCCGGCCCGGACCTGGCCCTGGCGGCGGGCTTCGGACCGGACGTCACGATCGCGTCCGGGCGCGGGCTGCACGACTCGACGGTCACGGAGCACACGCTCGCGCTCGTGCTGGCGACGGTGCGCCGGTTCGACCGAGCGTTCGCGGCGCAGCACGAGCACCGCTGGGACGGCGATCTCGCCCGCGAACAGGCCGCCGCCGAGTCACGGTTCTCACTCTCCGGAGCCCGGGTGACGATCTGGGGCTTCGGCTCGATCGCGGCCCGGCTGTCGCCGCTGCTCACCGCGCTCGGCGCGCGCGTGACGGGGGTCGCCTCCTCGGCGGGCGAGCGGTACGGCTACCCTGTCGTCGCGCGCGAGTCGCTGCCCGAGATCCTGCCCACCACCGACATCCTGATCTCGCTGCTGCCGGCGACGCCCGAGACGCACCACGTGCTCGACGCCGCGCTGCTCGCCCAGCTCCCGCCGCACGCGCGGTTCGTCAACGTCGGCCGCGGCGCCACGGTCGACGAGGAGGCGCTCGTCGCGGCGCTGCGCGAGGGCTCGCTCGCCGGGGCGGCGCTCGACGTGACCGAGACCGAGCCCCTGCCGGCGGACTCGCCCCTGTGGGACGCGCCGAACCTCATTCTGACCCCGCACGTGGCGGGCGGCCGCCCGCAGCAGGCCGCCGCGTTCGTCAGCGAGCAGCTGCGCGCCTGGCTCGCCGCGGGTTCGGCAGGGCTGCGCAACGTCGTCGCGCGCTGAGCGGGGGCCGTCAGCCGAGCGCGAGCGCGGCTGCGACGCCTGCGGCGAGGAGACCGACGACTGGCGTCCAGTACCGGTCGTCGGCGCGCGCGAACCGGGTGTCGCGCACGCGCTTGAGGACGCCGACGTACCGCGCGTCGCCCACGACGCGGGCGAGCAGCAGGACCAGCGCGGCGATGCCCACCCAGCGCCACCACGCACCGTCGGCCCCGAGCACGAGCGCCGCGACGACGACCGCGTAGGCGAGGAGCGCGGCGACGACTGCGAGGGTCGGCCCGATCCCTGGGCTCCAGAGCGGCTCGCGCGTCCCCGCATGCTGCGGCAGTGCGTCGGCGACACCCACGGTCGAGCCCGCGGCCCACGCGGCGTGGAACCCGGCCGCGGCGAGGGCGGCAACCACGGCCAGCACCGCCGCGCCCCACAGCGCCGACGTGGGGAGCGCCCCGCCGGCGGCGAGGGCGAGCAGGCCGGCCGCCGTGAAGAACGGCCACGCCAGGTGCCCGGGCACGAAGGCGAATATCACCGCGCCGGAGACCAGGCACAGGACGCCGACGACCACGGGCACCGACCACCCGAGCAAGGCCCCGGCGAGCGCCCACCACGCGACGGAAGTCAGGTGCCACGCCCCGCGCAGCAGACGGTTCGCGTACCGGCGCGGCATGCCGATCCGCCAGTCGGGCGACGCGAGCAAGGGCCGCAGGACGGCCGCCTCCCCGAGAACGGAGTGCACGAGCCCCACGAGGGCGAGAATCAGAGCGGCTACGAACGACATCGGTTCCTCCGTACGGTGGCGCGTATGGCCACAGTCTGGAGTACTCGCAGCGTGAGCTACCAGCGGGCGTTGCGGGGACGCGGCTGGCAGCGCGGGCACGTGTAGGCCGAGCGGTTCATGAACGCGTCACGCCGAATGCGTGTGCTGCAGCGAGGGCACGGCTCGCCCTCGCGCCCGTAGACCGCGAGGGCGCGCGAGAAGTACCCCGACTCGCCGTTGACGTTGACGTACAGCGCGTCGAAGCTCGTGCCACCGTGCTCGAGCGCCTCGGTCATCACCTGTGCGGCCGCGTCGAGGACGCGGTGCACCTCGGCACGCCGCAGCGTGTCGGTCGGCCGCGCATAGTGCAGGCGGGCGCGCCACAGCGACTCGTCCGCGTAGATGTTCCCGACGCCGGAGGTCACGGTCTGGTCGAGCAGCGCGCGCTTGATGCCGGTCCGACGACGGCGGATCGCGTCGACGACGACGTCGCGGTCGAGCGCGGGATCGAGCAGGTCGCGGCCGATGTGCGCGACAGGCTCGGGCACGGCGGCCCGGGCGGTGCCGAGCCCGCCAGGAGCGCCGTCGGGCGTCGGGACCAGGTCGACGACGGAGAGGTGGCCGAAGGTTCGCTGGTCGACCAGGTCGAGGTAACGGGCGCCCGACGGCGCACCGACCAGATGCAGCCGCACGCGCAGGTGCGGGTGCTCCCAGGTGCCCGCGACGTCCGGGTCGCGTACGAGCAGCTGCCCCGACATGCCCAGGTGGGCGAGCAGCGCGGCGTCGTGCCCCTCGAGCGGGAGCCACAGGAACTTGCCCCGCCGCGCCGCCTCGGCGAGCCGGCGCCCCCGCAGCTGGTCGGCGAAGCTCGCCGGTCCACCGTCGTGCCGGCGCACGGAGTACTCCCGGAAGACCTCGACGTCGCGCACCACCGCGCCGACGACGAGGCGGGCCAGACCGTCGCGGACGGTCTCGACCTCGGGCAGCTCAGGCATCGGCGCCGGCGGCCTCCGCGGACCGCTCGGCGCTCGGGACACCGTCGCCGGCGTCGTCACCCAGCGCCTTGATCGCAAGGTATGCCTGCTCGGCGGCGGCTTGCTCGGCGTGCTTCTTGGCCGTGCCCTCGCCGAGGCCCATGACCGGGCCGGTCGTGACCTGCGCGTGGAAGACGCGGGCGTGCTCGGGACCCTCGGCGGTTACGTCGTACACGGGCGCGCCGAAGCCGCGCCCGGCCGCGGCCTCCTGCAACGACGTCTTCCAGTCGAGCCCCGCGCCCAGGTCGGCAGCGTGCTCGAGCGTCGAGTCGACGAGCCGGTGCACCAGGCCTCGCGCGACCTCGAGCCCGTGGGACAGATAGGTGGCGCCGATGAGCGCCTCGACCGTGTCGGACAGGATGGAGTCCTTGTCGAAGCCGCGCGTGCGCGTCTCGCCCTTGCCGAGCAGGATGTAGCGGCCGAGCTCGAGCCGGCGAGCGACGGCCGCGAGCGAGCGCTGCGAGACCGTGGCCGCGCGCATCTTCGCGAGCTCGCCCTCGGGCTGCTCGGGGTGGCGGCGGTAGAGCGCCTCGGTGACCACGAGCCCGAGCACCGTGTCGCCCAGGAACTCGAGCCGCTCGTTCGTCGGGATGCCGCCCGCCTCGTGCGCGAACGACCGGTGCGTCAGGGCAAGGACGAGAAGCTCGGGGTCCAGTCGGACCCCGAGCTTCTCGAGAAGAGCGGTCGGCTCCGGGCGCTCCCGGGTGCCGTGCGGGGGCATGTCAGCCCGCGTGCTCGGTGCGCAGCGCCTCGGCGTACTGGCGGCCCTTGTACGTGCCGCACGTGGGGCACGCGGTGTGGGGCAGCTTCTGCCCCTTGCAGTTGGGGCACGTCGTGAGGGTCGCCGCGGTGGTCTTCCACTGCGAGCGACGCGCACGGGTGTTGCTGCGCGACATCTTGCGCTTCGGAACAGCCACGGCTAGCTCTCTTTCGTCTCGTCGGACACGCTCGACTCCTCGAGCATGGTCTGCAGCGCCGCCCAGCGAGGGTCGACGACGTCGTGATGGTGGCCGGGGTCGTCGGCCAGGCGTGCTCCGCACTCGGAGCACAAGCCCGGGCAGTCCTCCCGGCACAGCGGTTGAAATGGTAGTGCAGTGATGACCGAATCCCGAACCGCGGGCTCGATGTCCGCCAGGTCGTCGGTCAGGACGAGCTCGTCGTCCGCGTCCTGGTCGCCTGCGGACTCAGCCGCCTGCGCACGCTCAGGGTAGACGAACAGCTCCTGGACGTGGACCGTGACCTCGCGGGACACCGGGTCGAGGCAGCGCACGCACTCGCCCGTCGCGGTGCCTCGCACAGCCCCGGTGACGAGCACGCCCTCCAGGACGGCCTCGAGCCGCAGTCCGAGCAGCAGGTCATTGCCTTCGGGGATGCCGATGACCGTGGTGCCCAGGTCAGCAGGCGCCTTCACGACGCGCGAGATCTCGCGCATCGTGCCGGGTCGCCGCGACAGCTCGTGCGTGTCGAGCACGAGCGGCGAGCGCTTGGCGGTGCTGATGGCAGGCTCCAGGCAGGTCAGGTTCGGGTGCGGGGTCGATGGTGAGGCCCGACGGCGGGCCAGCGGTCCAGTTTACGCACGTCGCCCGCGGTCGCCCAACTGCGGCATGGCAACGTGAGAGATGTCTCAGCAGGTTGTCGCGCCGCGGAGGCTCATCCCGGCCGGCCAGGCCACTGCGGGTCCCGGACGGTGTCCCAGCGGACGCGCGGCGTGCCCGCGTCGAGCCGCTCGGCGAGCCGGGCCCGCCCCGCCTGGACCTGCTTCGTCAGCGTCCCGAGGTCCTGCTCGAAGTCCGCGAGGCGGCCGTCGCAGTACTGGTCGGCGTCGGCGCGCAGCTCGCCCGCCTTGCGCTCCGCCTCGGCGACGATCTCGGCCGCGCGCGACCGGGCCTGGACCACGACCTGCTCGCGCTCGACGAGCTCGATCGCCCGAGCGCGCGCCGTCGCCAGGATCTCCTCGGCCTGTCGGTGCGCGTCGGCGAGGGCGCGCTCGGCGTCGGCGAGCACCTCGTCGGCCCGCGCGACCTGCGTCGGCAGGGCGTCACGCAGCTCGTCCACGAGACCCAGGACCTGCTCGCGGTCGACCTTGACGTTCGTCGACAGCGGCACCGCCCGCGCGTTCTCCAGCAGGCTCGCGAGGTCCTCGAGGATCTCGAGGAGGCCGGCGGTCGGGTTCTGGGTGGTCGTCCTGCTCGTCATCTCGTCCCGTCGCCTCGCTCGCTCGGTCGGTCTGGCCATGGTCGTCCCTCTCAGCGTGCCAACGCCGCGCGCACCGCGTCGGCGACCCCTGGCGGCACGAGGTCGTCGACCGGGCCGCCGTGGCGGGCGATGTCCTTGACCAGCGACGACGCGACGTGCGCGTGCCGCTGGTCGCCGGCCACGAAGACCGTCTCCACGCCGGTCAGGTGCCGGTTCATCAGAGCCATGGGCAGCTCGGAGTCGAAGTCCGCTCCCCCGCGCAGGCCCTTGACCACCGCGACCGCCCCGACCTCGCGGCAGAACTCCACCAACAGGCCGGGCACCTCGGCGACCCGGACGTCGGCCGTCTCGGGGTCGGCCGTGAGCGCCGCGCGCACGAGCTCGACCCGCTCGGCGGGCGTGAGCAGCGCGCTCTTGGCGGCGTTGCGTGCCACGCCGACGACCACGACGTCGAACATCCGGCGCGCGCGCCGGACGATGTCGAGGTGGCCGAGCGTGATCGGGTCGAACGACCCTGGGCAGACTGCGGTGGTCACGCCGCCACGCTAACCCGGTGTCCGGGCGAATCGTCCCAGGCTCCGCGGAGTTGTCAGCATCCCGTGACCCTCACGGTTCACCGGCCGCTGACAGCTCGCTCGGCTCGGCATAGTGCACCGCCGTCTCGCCGTAGTCCTTGCGCGCGAAGGCCACCAGACCCGCGGGCCACGACGGCTCCGGGCTGCGCGTCGAGCGTTCGACGACGACGACGGCACCCCGGGCGAGCACGCCGGGCGCAGCCAGGTGGTCCAGCACGGAGGCGAGCGCGTCCTCGGCCAGGTCGTACGGCGGGTCGAGGAACACGACGTCGAACGGCCCGGCGGCGCTCGCGGCGTAGCGCTCGGCGGTGTCGGCGACGATGCGGACCGTGCGACCCAGGCCGAGAGCGGAGATGTTGCGGCGCGCGACGTCGGCCGCGCGCCGCGCCGAGTCGACGAGCACGACCTCGGCGGCACCGCGGCTCGCCGCCTCGAGGCCGAGCGCGCCCGACCCCGCGTACAGGTCGAGCACACGACCGCCGTCGAGCACGTCCAGGTGCTCGAGCCGGGAGAAGATCGCCTCGCGGACCCGGTCGCTCGTGGGGCGGGTGCCCTTGGGCGGCACCGCGATGGTGCGCCCGCCCACGCTCCCGGCCACGATCCTGGTCATGCGGCCGAGCGTAGATCACGCGCGCTCGAGGAACTCCTCCTGCTCGGCGTCGAGCTGCGCCTCGATCGCGGCGCGCAGGTCGGGCTGGTGGTCCAGCTCCGGGTCGGACTCGACGACGGCGGTCGCCTCGCGGCGGGCTGTCTCGATGACGTCGGCGTCCTTGACGACGCGCAGCAGCCGCAGCGAGCTCGACCGGCCCGACTGCGCCGCGCCCAGCACGTCGCCCTCGGACCGCAGCTCGAGGTCGAGCGTCGCGAGCCGGAAGCCGTCGGTCGTCTCCGCGAGCGCCTCGACGCGAGCCGCCGCGGGCGTGCCGGGCTCGGACGTCGACACGAGCAGGCACAGCCCGGGTGCGCTGCCGCGGCCCACCCGCCCGCGCAGCTGGTGCAGCTGAGACAGGCCGAACCGGTCGGCGTCGTACACGACCATGGCCGTCGCCTCCGGGACGTCGACGCCGACCTCGATGACCGTCGTCGACACCAGGACCTGGATCTCCCCCGAGGCGAAACGGGCCATGGCCGCGTCCTTGTCGGCCGGTGCCATCTGGCCGTGCAGGACCCCGACCTCGAGGCCGTCGAGCTGCGGCAGCGTCCGCAGCATGTCGGCGACCTCGAGCACGGCACGCAGGGGCGGTCGCTCGGACACGGCCTCGCCCGCCGTGAGCTCCAGGAAGTCCGGCACATCGTCGAAGTCGGCGGCCGCCGCCGCGGCCGAGGTCCCAGTCGACGTCGGGAGGTCGGCGTCCGGGTGGATCCGCGGGCACACGACGTACGCGCGGTGACCGGCGTCGACCTCCTCGCGCACGCGCGCCCACGTCCGGTCCATCCAGACCGGGTTGCCGGCGGGTACGACGTGCGTCGTGATCCCCGAGCGGCCCGCGGGGATCTCGGTCAGCGACGACGTCTCGAGGTCACCGAAGACGGTCATCGCGACCGTGCGCGGGATCGGCGTGGCGGTCATGACGAGCAGGTGCGGCGCCACCTTGCCCTTGGCGCGCAGCGCGTCGCGCTGCTCGACGCCGAACCGGTGCTGCTCGTCGACGACCACGAGACCCAGGTCGGCGAACTGCACGTGCTCGCCCAGCAGGGCGTGCGTGCCGACGACGATGCCCGCCTCGCCGCTCGCGGCCTGCAGCAGCGCCTCCTTGCGCGCCGCCGCGCCGAGCGACCCGGTGAGCAGAGCCACCCGCGTGCCGTTCTCGGCACCGCCCAGCAGCCCGCCCTCAGCGAGCGGTCCGAGCAGCTGGCGCAACGTGCGCGCGTGCTGCGCCGCGAGCACCTCGGTGGGGGCGAGCAGCGCGGCCTGACCCCCGGCGTCGACCACCTGGAGCATCGCCCGCAGCGCCACGACCGTCTTGCCCGACCCGACCTCGCCCTGGAGCAGCCGCTGCATGGGCTGGGGCCGGGCGAGCTCGCGCGCGATGTCCTCGCCGACCGACTCCTGGCCCGCCGTGAGCGTGAACGGGAGCCGGGCGTCGAACTCCGCAAGAAGGCCGGGATCGCCGGGCGCGCGCGGTGGGCGCGCGGTCGCCTCCTGCTCGGCCGCCTGCGCCCGGCGCTGGGCCAGCGCGGCCTGGAGCACGAACGCCTCCTCGAAGCGGAAGCGGTCGCGCGCCTGCTGCCACTGCCGGGTGTCGACGGGGACGTGGACGCCACGCAGCGCGTCCAGGCGGTCGGGCAGCCCGAGCCGCGCCCGGATCTCGATCGGCACCGGGTCGGTCACGTCCGCGGGCGTGAGCGGGTCGAGCACGGTGCGCACCGCGCGCTGGATGCGCCAGCTCGGCACGGCCGCCGACGCCGGGTAGATCGGGATGGGCCGGCTCGCCTCGAACATCGCCTCCTCGGCGTCGTCGGCGTCGACGCCCACGAGCACGTAGTCCGGGTGCGTGAGCTGGCGCTGGCCGCGGTAGGCGCTCACGACGCCGGTGAACAGGCCCGTGCGCCCGGGCCGCAGCTTGTCCTCGTGCGGGCGCAGCGCGCCGGGACGCTTGGCGAAGAAGGTGAGCTGGAGCTCGTGCCGACCGTCGGTCACCACGGCCTGCAGCAGGGCGCCGCCGCGGCTGCGCATGGACCGCACGCTCGCGCGCGCGACCCGTGCCATGACCGTGACGTGCTCGCCGAGGACGAGCTTGTCCATGTCCGTGAGCGTCCCCGGGTCGCCGTACCGGCGGGGGTAGTGGCGCAGCAGGTCGCCCACGGTGTGCAGGCCGAGCTTGCCGAGCGGGCCCGCGGTGCGGGCGCCGAGCACCGCCGAGAGCGTCTCGTCCTCGCGGCCCATCAGTCCTCCTGCTCCTCCACGCACAGCGTCACGCCCGTTCCCGGACGTCCGGTCGACAGCACGACCAGCTCGGCGTCACCCGCGAGCCGGGCGACGGTCTTCTCGAGCTCCTCCACCGTGGCCGGCGGGACGGCGTCGTCCGCGAGCGCCGTGACGAGGGCGGGAGCGCGGTCGCCGACGAGCGCCGCGAGCGCGGACGCCGATCCGGCCGCGTCGGTCGCGACCGTGCGCAGGTGCCCGAGCGCGGCCCGGACGGCCGCCGGCACGTCGATCGCGCCGCCCCCGACCTCGGCCGCGTCGAGGGCGTCGGCCGCGACGGCGACCGCCGTGACCACGTGAGCGTCGTCCGGAGAGTCGACCACGACCGCCTCGACGCTCTCGCCCGTCTCGGCCATCCGTGCGGCGAGCACCTTCGCGACGTCGGTCGCGGCGTCGGGCACCGGCCCCGGCAGGACGAGCACCTGACCCGCACCGGACCCGAGCGCGGCCTGCGCGAGGTCGTCGGCCGAGACCGGCACGTCGAGCGCGAGCAGGACGAGCGCTCCGGCTCGCGCGAGGTCCGCCGCGAGCCGCGGCGCGTCCGTGGCCGCGACGACGCCCCATCCTCCGGAAGGCGCCGCGAGGTGCCGCACGTGCACGTGCGAGACGGCTCCGCGCGCGGCCCACCGCCGCGGGACGGCGAGCGCCGCGTCAAGGTCGGGGGTGTGCACGTGCGCCTGCCAGACGGCGTCGGACATCTCACCGTCGTCCTGCCCGCCACCCACCACGACGACGGAGTCCCCGACCGCGTCGAGATCGGCCCGGAGGGTCTCGCCGACCGCGCCCGGCGCGAACTCCGCTGCGCCCGTGGGCCGGTGCAGCACGAACATCAGCTCGAGCTCCTCGCCCTCCGCGGCGGGCACGCCAACGACTGCGCCGTCGTGCGGCTCACCGCCGGGCACGGGGGCCGCGCGCAGGTCGAGGTCGAGCGTCACGGGCATCAGGATGCCGTCTCCCTCCGACACCACCCGGCCGCCGCCGGCAACCCGCTGCGCCTCGGCGAGCGCGTGCAGCACGAGGACGAGCCCGCACGCGCCGGCGTCCAGCACGCCGGCGGCGCGCAGGGCGGCAAGCACGCCGATGCTCGACAACGCTGCCTCGCGCGCGCCCCGGCGCGCGGCGTCGAGCACGGCCTGGCGCCCGCCGTCGGGCGTGGCGCCGACGGCGGGGGACGCGGCGGCCT
>VJZX01000031.1 GCA_009663185.1 Isoptericola halalbus | reverse complement strand
CACCGCTCAACATCGTGCTGCTGGGCTCCGACTCGCGCGAGGGGGCCAACAGCAACATCGTGGGCGACGGCGCCGAGGGCGCGCGCTCCGACACGACGATGATCATGCACATCTCGGCCGACCGGTCGCGGATCGAGATGGTCTCCATCCCCCGCGACTCGACGGTCGACGTCCCGGCATGCCCGACGTCGTCGGGCGGCGAGTCGGCTCCGCTCTACGCGACCAAGTTCAACGCTGCGTTCGCGCAGGGCTACGACACCGGCGGCGACGTCGAGTCGGGCGCACTGTGCGTCATGAAGACCCTCGAGACGCTGACGAACGTGCGCATGGACGGCTTCGTCGTCGTGGACTTCTCCGGCTTCGAGAAGATGATCAACGCTCTCGACGGTGTCCAGATGTGCATCCCGGAGCGCATCGAGTCCGAGAAGGCCGGCAACCTCGTGCTCGACGCCGGCGTCCAGAATCTCGACGGCTCTACCGCCCTCAAGTACGCGCGCGCACGGACGGGGACCGGCCTGGGCGACGGGTCCGACATCGGGCGCATCGGCCGCCAGCAGCAGCTCATGGCCGCGCTCGCGAACAGCGTGCTCGAGAAGAACCTGCTGACCAACTCGCCTCAGCTGCTGAAGTTCCTCGGCGCGGTGACCGGCTCGCTGACCATGAGCTCGAACTTTGCCTCGATCAAGGGACTCGCCGGACTCGCGTACAGCGCGCGGAACCTGCGCCCTGACACGATCGCGTTCATGACCGTCCCCTTCCAGTACGACCCGAACAACCCGGCCAACGTGGTGTGGACGGACGAAGCGGCCACCGTCTGGGACAACATGAACCACGACCGCCGGCTCAGCGACGCGAGCGCGCGACCCAAGAAGAAGAAGAAGGACACGTCCGAGGGGACGGGCACCGAGGGCGGGGCAGGCACGGCGAGCCCGGAGCCGTCGGCGTCGGCCGAGCCGGAGCCCACGCCGACCCGCACGCGAGAGGCCGGCAAGGAGGCCTTCACCGGCGCGGACGTGACCGCGGTGTGCGGGTGAACGGCCGGGTGACGCCATGACGCGCGACGACCACCAGATCCCCCCGAGCTTCACGCCCCAGGGCGGACGCTCCGGTCGCCCGCGCTCGGCCGCGGACGCGATCGCCGTCGACGGCTCGGACCCCGCAGCGCGCGCCGGACGGGTCCCTCGCCGCGACGACGCGGTGCCCATGGAGCCGCGGGTGCGTCGCCAGTCGTCACGCGAGATCCCCATGACGCCGCCGGACCGGCGTTCGGCCTCGGCTCAGCAGCGCCAGCCGCAGGCGTACCCCCCGGGGTCGGGCCAGGAGCGGCGGGCAGGCGGGCGCCCCGTCTCCGCGGCTCCCGCACAGCGCCCGACCACGACCCGACGGGCCGCGCCGCAGCAGGCGCACCGCTCGGCACCGCCGCGCGGCGGTGGCGCCGCGGCGGCGACCGCCGGCCGAGGCGGTTTCCGTATGCGCAAGGGCAGGGTCACGGCGGTGGTCCTGGTCGTGCTGCTCCTGCTCCTCCTCGCCTGGCCCATCGGCCTGCTCGTCTGGGCGAACGGCAAGATCCAGCACCTCGACGCGCTCTCCGGGGCCGGCGGTACGCCCGGAACGACGTACCTGCTCGCCGGCTCCGACGCCCGCGGCTCGGGCGGGATCGACGACAGCACGACGGGCGCGCGCACCGACACGATCATGCTGCTGCACAAGCCGACCAGCGGACCGACGTCGCTCATCTCGATCCCGCGCGACACGTACGCCGAGATCCCCGGCCACGGGGCGAACAAGATCAACGCGGCGTACGCGTTCGGCGGCGCCCCGCTGCTCGTCGAGACGGTCGAACAGCTCACCGGGCTGACGGTCGACCACTACGCCGAGGTCGGCTTCGGCAGCGTCTCGGACATCGTCGACGCCGTCGGCGGTGTCGAGCTGTGCCTCGACTACGACGTCGACGACGAGAAGAGCCGCCTGCAGTGGGAAGCCGGCTGCCACGTCGCCGACGGCTCGACCGCCGTCGCGTTCTCCCGCATGCGGTACGCCGACCCCAAGGGCGACATCGGCCGAGGGGAACGGCAGCGGCAGGTCATCCAGGCGATCGCCGAGAAGGTCGCCAACCGTGACCTGCTGTTCCAGCCGGGCAACCAGGTCGAGCTCGCCGAGGCCGGCACCGCCGCGCTCCAGGTCGACGAGAAGTCGGGCATCATCGACCTCGGGCGGCTCGCCCTCGCCTTCCGTGAGGCGACGGGGCCCGACGGCGTGACGGGGACTCCGCCCATCGCGAATCCTGGCTACGACCCGGGCACCGGCGTCGGCTCGACCGTCCTGCTGGACGAGGAGAAGGTCGGTCAGTTCTGGATCGACATCCGTGACGGGAACCTCGAGCCCGGCAGCAAGGTCGGCGGGCTGCAGTAGCGCTACGTCGCCGAGAAGCCGGTGCGCTGCGCGCCGCCGCGCGCCGCACGCAGGCGGGCGCCCTTCGTCCGCGCGGCGTCGCCGAGCTCGGCCTGGAACGCGACCATCCGCGCGCGCAGCGCGAGCGCCTCGGCGTCCGTCCCCGCGCCGAGGATCCGCGCGGCGAGCAGGCCGGCGTTGCGCGCCCCGCCGATCGACACGGTCGCCACCGGCACGCCGGCGGGCATCTGCACGATCGACAGCAGCGAGTCCATGCCGTCGAGGTGCCGCAGCGGCACGGGCACCCCGATCACGGGCAGCGGCGTCACGGCCGCGAGCATGCCCGGCAGGTGCGCGGCGCCGCCGGCGCCGGCGACGATGACGCGCAGGCCGCGGTCGGATGCGCTCTGCCCGTACTCGATCATCTCGGTCGGCATACGGTGCGCCGAGACGACGTCGACCTCGAGGGGGACGTCGAGCTCGGCGAGCGCGTCCGCGGCACCCTCCATGACAGGCCAGTCGGAGTCCGACCCCATGACGATCCCGACGACGGGGGTGCGGTCGCTCATCAGCTCTCCTCGATCTGCTCGCCGCGCAGCAGCGCCGCGGCGGCCACGGCGCGACGGCGGACCTCGGCGAGGTCCGTCCCGCTCACGTTCACGTGGCCCAGCTTGCGGCCCGGGCGGATGCCCTTGCCGTACAGGTTGACGCGTGCGTCGGGGAAGCGCGCGAGCAGCACCGGCAGGGCGTCGGTGAGCTCGTCGCGCGTCGAGCCGAGCACGTTGGCCATGACCGTCCACGGGGCGCGGGGCGAGGTGTCGCCCAGCGGCAGGTCGAGCACGGCCCGCAGGTGCTGCTCGAACTGGCTCGTCACCGACCCGTCGATGGTCCAGTGCCCCGAGTTGTGCGGACGCATCGCGAGCTCGTTGACCCACACCGCGGGCTCGCCGTCGGGCCCGGTGGTCTCGAACATCTCGACGGCGAGCACGCCCGTGACGTCGAGGCCCTCGGCCACCGCGACCGCGATCTCGCGAGCCCGCGCGTCGAGCGCCTCGGACAGACCGGGCGCCGGGGCGACGACCTCGGAGCACACACCGTCGCGCTGGATCGACTCGACCACGGGCCACGTACGCACCTCGCCCGACGGACGGCGCGCGACGAGCGCTGCGAGCTCGCGCCTGTACGGGACCTTCTCCTCGACGAGGAGCTGCGGCCCGCCCGCGGCGGCGGCGGCGAACCAGTACTCGACGTCCCCCGGGCCGGAGACCACTCGCACGCCCTTGCCGTCGTACCCGCCGCGCGAGGTCTTGACGACGGCCTGGCCGTCCGGCGCCTCGGCGAGGAACGCCTCGAGCGCCGCCCGGCCCTCGGCCGGGTCGACGGGCAGCGCGGCCCATCGCGGGCAGGGCACGCCGAGGGCGGTGAGCCGCTCGCGCATGACGATCTTGTCCTGGGCCTGCACCAGCGCGTGCGGGCCCGGCCGCACCGGAGTGCCGTGCTCGATGAGGTCGGTCAGGAGCGCGTTCGGCACGTGCTCGTGCTCGAACGTGAGCACCGACGCGGCGTCCCGGCCGTCGGCCGGCGCGATGAGGTCACGGATCGCGGCCTCGTCCGACGCGGAGCCCACGGGAGCGTCGGTGACGACCTGGGCCGCCGACGACGCCGGGTCCTCGACCAGCACCCGCAGCCGCACGCCGAGCTCGGCGGCCGCCGGGGCCATCATGCGGGCGAGCTGACCGCCGCCGACGACGGCGACCACGGGCGAGGCAGGGGTGGGGGCGCGTCCGGTCACGGGTGCCCAGGATACCGACAGAGCCGGGGCCGTCAGCGCCGCAACCAGACCGTGGTCTCGCCCGGCAGGACGCCGTCGCCCAGGTCGCTGCTCGACAGCAGCACCTCCCCCGCCGGCAGCGGCACGCCCGCGGACCCGAAGTTGGTCACGCTGACCCAGCCGCCGGGCCGCTCGAACGCGAGCACGGTGCCCCCGGGCGCCGCCGCCTCGCCGGCCTCGGCGTCGAGCCAGGTGAGCTCCTCGGCGCCCTGCAGCTCTCGCCGCAGGCGGAGCGCCGCGCGGTAGAGCTCGAGCGTCGAGCCGGGAACGCCGTCCTGGCGGTCGACGGCGAGCTCGCCCCACCACTCCGGCTGGGGCAGGTGCGACGCCGGCCCGGGGCCGAACCCGTACGACGGCGCGCCCGCGGCCCACGGCAGCGGCACGCGACAGCCGTCACGCCCGACATCGACGCCCGGGCTGCGGAAGAACGTCGGGTCCTGGCGCGCGTCGTCATCGATCTCCGCGACCTCGACCAGTCCGAGCTCCTCGCCCTGGTAGAGGTACGCCGAGCCGGGCAGCGCGAGCAGGAGCATCGTGGCCGCGCGCGCCCGCCGCAGCCCGCGGACCGGGTCGACGTCGGGCGTCACGCCGCCGCTGAGCAGCCACCCGCGGCCGAGGTCCCGGCCGCCGTCGGGAAGGCCGTAGCGGGTCACGTGCCGGACGACGTCGTGGTTGGAGAGCACCCAGGTGTTGGACGAGCCGGTCTCGGCCGTGGCCGCCAGGTTCCGGTCGACGATCTCGCGGAACTCGCTGGCGTCGAAGCTCGCCTGCAGCAGGTCGAAGTTGAACGCCTGGCCCAGGCCGGTCGGCTGCGCGTAGCGGTGTCGCCGCGTGGGCGCGACCCACGCCTCGGCGACCGCGGCGCGCGGCGGGGAGTACGCGTTGAAGACCTCGCGCCAGTCGGCGTAGATCTCCGTCAGCTCCTCGCGGTCGCCCAGCGGGTGCGTGCCGTCGACGACCTCGTGCAGCAGCGGCAGCTCCGCGGCCGAAGGCAGCGGGTCGCCCGACAGGTCCTTGGCCAGGTGGTGCGCGACGTCGACGCGGAACCCGTCGACGCCCCGGTCGGCCCAGAACCTCAAGGTCTTGAGGAAGTCCTCGCGCACCTCGGGGTTCGACCAGTTCAGGTCGGGCTGCTCGATCGCGAACAGGTGCAGGTACCACTGGCCGTCGCCGACGGGCTCCCACGCGGGCCCGCCGAACATGCACTGCCAGTCGCTGGGCGGCTGCTCGCCGTTCGGGCCCAGCCCGTCGCGGAAGATGTACCGGTCGCGCTCTGGTGATCCGGGGCCGGCCGCGAGCGCCGCGCGGAACCACTCGTGCCGGTCCGACGTGTGGTTCGGCACGATGTCGACGATGACGCGGATCCCAGCGTCGTGGAGCGTCGCGAGCATGGTGTCGAAGTCGTCGAGCGTCCCGAGCCGTGGGTCGACGGCACGGTGGTCGTCGACGTCGTACCCGCCGTCGGCGAGCGCCGACGGGTAGAACGGGCTCAGCCAGACGGCGTCGACGCCGAGCCGGCGCAGGTGGTCGACGCGTGACGTGACGCCGCGCAGGTCGCCGATGCCGTCGCCGTCGCTGTCCGCGAAGCTGCGGGGGTACACCTGGTAGACGACGGCGTGCCGCCACCAGTCCTTGTCGGGGGCGAGTCCCATGACGTTTCCTTCCGAGATCACTTGACGGACCCGCGCACGACGCCGGAGATCACCCAGCGCTGCGCGAACACGTACACGAGGAGCAGCGGCGCCATCGCCATGAGGTACGAGGCGAACGCGACCGTGTAGTCGGTGTTGAACTGCCCCTGGAAGACGTACTGCTCGAGCGGGATCGTCCGGGCGGCGGGGTCCGAGAGCACCACCAAGGGCAGGATGAAGTCGTTCCACGCCCAGACGCACGTCAGGATGCCCACCGTCGCGTTCATCGGTGCCAGCAGCGGGAAGATCACCTGCCAGAACACGCGCCAGGTGCTCGCGCCGTCGACGCGCGCCGCCTCCTCGAGCTCGACCGGGATCGAGCGGATGTAGGCGGTGTAGACGAACACGTTGAGGCTCAGCCCGAAGACCGTGTAAAGGACGATGAGGCCGACCTGGTTGTCGAGCCCGAGCAGCGCCGTCTCCTTGACGAGGGGCAGCATGATGATCGGGAACGGGACGAACAGCGCCGCGAGCAGGTAGAAGTACACGCCCTTGAAGAACCGGCGGTGCAGGTTCCGGGCGATGGCCCACGACACCATCGAGTTCGTCACCAGGGTGAGCGCGAGCGCGCCCACGGTGATGAACGCCGTGTTGGTCAGCGCCCGCGGGAAGTTCGCGCGCTCCCACGCCTCGGCGAAGTTCTCCCAGCGGATCTGGGTCGGCAGCTCGAAGCCGCTGCCGGCCAGCTGGTCCGGCGTCTTGAGCGCGACGACGACGCCCAGGTAGATCGGGATGAGCACGGTCAGGGCGCAGACCGCCACGAAGGCGGTGGCCCACCAGTTGGTCCTGCGGGTGTCGGTGTGCATCAGAAGTCGGCCTCTCGACGCTGGAGGAAGCGGAGCTGCAGGAGCGAGACCACGGTGATGACGACGACGAAGATCACCGCGTTCGCGGTCTGGTACGCGAACTCGCCGCCCGTGAAGCCGCCGCGGTAGATGAGCAGGGTGATCGACTCGGTCGACGTGCCCGGACCACCGCCCGTCAGCGCCACGACATGGTCGAACACCTGCAGGAAGCCCTTGAGGCTGAGCACCATGTTGATGGTGAAGAAGGCGCTGATGAGCGGGAACGTGATCCGTGTGAACTGGTGCCACGCGGAGGCGCCGTCGAGGGACGCCGCCTCGTACAGCTCGGGCGGGATCGTCTGCAGCCCCGCGAGGTAGATGATGATCGCGAACGCGCTGGCCTGCCACACCGCGAGCACCACGATCGCGACCCACGCCCAGTCCGGGCTGGACAGGATGTTCTCCCCGATGACGGGCACGGCCGGCAGCAGCTTGGGCAGCGAGTTCGAGAACAGGTACTGGAACACGTAGCCCACGACGAGGATCGCCAGGACGTAGGGCATGAAGAAGATCCCGCGAAAGGTGTTGCGCGCGACGATCCGCGCGTTGAGCGCGAGCGCGATCGCGAGCGAGATGACGTTGGTCAGGATCGTGGCGACGATCGCGAACCCGAAGCTGAAGCCGTAGGAGCCGAGCACGCGGTCGTCGCGGAACAGGTTGACGTAGTTGCGCACGCCGACGAAGTCCCACGCCCCGTACCCCGCGTAGTTCGTGAGGCTGAAGAAGACACCGACGAGGACGGGCAGCGTGTGGAACAGGGCGAACAGGACGACGGCCGGCAGGACCATCCAGTAGAAGGGGCGCCGGAAGCGGGCGCCCGCGCCGCGCCGGGGCGGGGCCACGACGGGTACGGCGGGCACCCGGGCTGTGGTGGTGGTCATGATCGCCTCACTCTCCGGTCCGCGCGGCGAACTTGCGCCACTCGTTGTCGAGGGTGCGCAGCGCGCCGGCCTCGTCGCCGTCGAACATCGCCTGCTGCAGGGTTGCGTCGAGCGCCAGGCTCGCCGGGATCTGGTGGTCGATGAAGCCCGTGATCCGCGCGTCGTCGAACCAGGGCTGGAGCTCGAGCAGGGTGGGATCCTTGGTGCCGGAAGAGTGGGTCACCGCGGCGAACATGTTCTGCGACGCCGCGAACCGGTCGATGACCGGCTGCGAGAACAGGAACTCGACGAACCGGCGCGCCTCCTCGGGGTGCGGGGTGTCGCGGCCGATCGTGACCGTGACGTCGACGCCGGAGACGAGCAGCCGCTCGTCGGGGTCGGTGGTCGGGTACGGGAAGACCCCGGCGTCGATGTCGGGGTTGTTCTCCTTGACCGGCGCGAGCGCCCACACGCCCTGCAGGAGCATGGCCGACTCCCCCGCCGCGAACGCCGCGTTGCCGTCGTCGTAGGTGCGGCCCCGGTAGCCGTCCTGGGCGTAGGAGTACAGCTGGGTCAGTCGCTCGAGCGTCGGGCCGAAGTCCTTCTCGAATGACGCCGCCGAGCCGGGCTCGTCGCCCTGCTCGCGCAGGGTCTCGAAGAACCCGTCCTGCGCCGCATAGGCACCGATGCCGTTGAATGCCGGCAGCGTCGTCCACGCGTCGGCGAGCGTGCCGTAGAACGGGGTGACGCCGGCCGCCTCGAGCGTCTCGCAGATCTCGATGAGCTCGTCCCAGGTGGTGGGCGGCTCGAGGTCGTGCTCGGCGAAGATCTCGCGGTTGTAGATGATCCCGTTCGCGTTGCTGACGTACCCGAGCGAGCTGACCTCGCCCTCGTACGTGCCGAGGTCCGCCAGCACCTCCTGGACGGCGGGGTTGATGCGCTCGAGCAGCGGGTCGCCCGTGAAGTCGTGGAACACCCCCGCCTCGGCGAGCTGCCCGTACGGGCGGGCGCCGTTGAGCGTGATGACGTCGGGCGTCTTGTCCTTGACGAGCAGCGTGCGGATCGCGGTGTCCGGGTCGGGGGCGTTGTTCTGCACCACGCGGATGTCCGGGTTCTGGGCCTCGAACTCGGCGATGATCTCGTCGAACGCGCCGACGGCCTCGCCCTTGAACTGGAAGAAGTCCAGCTCGACGACGCCGTCGGCGTCCGCGGGCGCGCACGCCGCGAGTCCCGCGGCGAGCGCGACGACGGCGACCGCGGCGAGCGGGCCTCGTCGTCGGGATGGTCGTCGGGGTGGATGGACGTGCATGTGCGCCTCCTTGCGCTGGGACGTATGTCTGGGGCGGTGTGGCTGAGACGGTTCGGCTAGGACTGCGAGGTGAGCTCGAGGACCACGAGCCGGCCGGGGTACAGGACGGGGGCCTGCAGCCCCACGTGGCCGAGCTGGCGGCCGGTGAGGGTGATCGGTCGCTGCGCCCAACCCAGCGGCGACTGACCGGGCCCGCCCGTGACGCTGCCGGCGACGATGCGGACCGTGTAGCGCCGCTCGGGGTCGAGGCCGGGCACCGTGAACCGCCCCGGCGGGTAGGTGACCGACGTCGTGACCTGCGTGTAGGTCACCAGGGCCCGGTCGCGCCTGCGGGAGACGACGCCGCGAACGTCGCTGCTCGGGTCGGTGTCGGCGTTCATGACGACCCCGGAGTGCAGCAGGTCGCGGTAGCGCTTGTGCAGCGAGACCCATGCGCCGACGTCGGCGAGCCCGGCGTCGTCGAGCGTCGTCAGGTCCCACTCGATCCCGTAGTGACCGGGCAGCGCGACGCCGGCGGACAGGTCGAGCGCGACCGTGCGGCCGGTGGAGTGCACGGTCGGCGTGGTCAGGTGGGCGCCCATGAGCTCGGGCGGCAGCAGCAGGCCCGTCCACCTCTGGATCTGCAGCCGTTCGATCGGGTCGAGCGTGTCCGAGGTCCACACGCGGTCGGTGTGCTCGAGGATCCCGAGGTCCACGCGGGCGCCCCCCGACGCGCACGACTCGATCTCGAGCCCCGGGTGGCGCGCCTTGAGCTCGGCGAGCAGCGCGTAGAGCGCCTGGACGGTCTCGTGCACGCGCGCCCGGCCGTCGTCGGCGGAGCCGGGCTCGAGCAGGTCGCGGTTGTGGTCCCACTTGAGGTAGGCGATGTCGTACTCGGTGAGCAGCGCGTCGAGGCGCTCGAGCAGGTAGGCCTGCACGTCGGGGCGGGAGAGGTCGAGGACGTGCTGCTGGCGGCCCGGGACCGGCAGCTCGGAGCGGCCGCGCAGGATCCAGTCGGGGTGTGCGCGGGCGAGGTCGGAGTCGAGGTTGACCATCTCCGGTTCGACCCACAGGCCGAACTCCATCCCGAGGCCGCGCACGACGTCGATGAGCGGGCCGAGGCCGTCGGGCCAGACCGTCTCGTCGACGTACCAGTCACCCAGGCCGGCGGTGTCGTCGCGGCGGCCGCGGAACCACCCGTCGTCGAGCACGAACCGCTCGACGCCGACGGCGGCGGCACGCTCGGCGAGCGCGGAGAGCCGCTCGAGGCTCTGGTCGAAGTAGACCGCCTCCCACGTGTTGAGCGTGACCGGGCGCGGTCGGCGCGGGTGGTGCGGGCGGGCGCGCAGGTCGTCGTGGAAGCGGTGCGCGAGCTCGTCGAGCCCGTCACCCCAGGAGCCGATGGCCCACGCCGTGCGGTACGACTCGCCGGCACCGAGCGTGACCTCGCCCGGGGCGAGCAGCTCGCCCGCGGACAGGAAAGCCTCCGACGTCGGGGTGCGCTCGGCCAGCAGCCGGTGGTTGCCGCTCCACGCGACGTGCACGCCGTGCACGAGGCCACGCTCGAAGCCGAAGCCCTGGCGGCCGGCGACGAGCAGCAGGCTCGCGTCGGAGCCGGGGCGGCCGCGGCGGCTCTCGCGCAGGTGGGTGCCGACGGTGAACGCGCGCCGCTGGGGCGAGCGCTCGCGCAGGTGACGACCCGTAGTGTCACCGAGCTCGTCGGCGCCGGCGGGCAGCGGGAAGGTCAGAGTGAGCGCGTGCACCGCGTACTCGTCGTCGGCGAGGTTGGTCAGGGTGGCGCGCTGGCGGAAGAGCCCGGCGGACGTGACCTCCAGCTCGAGGTCGGCCGCGAGGGCGGCCTCGTCGTCGCCCGCGTGCACGACGACGCCGGTGATCTGGCCGTCGTGCACGGTGACGTCGAGGTCGCGCGTCTCCAGGCGGGTCGAGAAGCCACGGCCGCCGCGGTGGCCCACGAGGCCGGGCGTGCCGAACCATCCCGACGACTCCTGCGGGACGAGCGTCAGCGCGACGGGCTCGTCGATGCCGCCAGACACGCGCTGGGGGCGGGCGGCCGTGGCGAGGTCGTCGAGCTCGGCGTCGGTGAGGTCGCCGAGGTCCTCCCCCCACCAGATGATCGCCGGGAGCGGGGTGTCGCGGGCGTCGAGGACGACGCTGGTGCCACCGTTGCGCAGGTGGAGCACGCCTGAGTGCTGCATAGCTTTTTTCTATCGCGGAAATAACAGGGTGTCAACGACGCGTTTCCTGGGACAATGGCCGAGTGCCCGGCTCCTCCACCGACTCACCTGCGGCGACGTCGCCGCCGCTCGGGACGACGTCGCGCGAGCTTGCGCGCCTCGTCCTGGTCCACGGACCGATCTCGCGCGCCGACCTGGGCCGGCGGCTCGACCTGTCCCCCGCGAGCCTGACGCGACTGAGCAAGCCGTTCCTCGAGCGAGGGCTGTTCGTGGAGTCGGCGGCCGAGCACGGGCTCACCGGTCGGCCGACGCGGCCGCTGGACGCCCGGGTCGACGCCGCGCGGTTCGCTGGCCTGAAGATCACCGGCGACGCGGTGTCCGGCGTCGTGACCGACCTGCGCGCGACGCCGCTCGCGAGCCTCGAGCGGGAGCTGCCGGGCCATGGCGTCGACGCGGTCGTGCGGGTCGTGGCCGACGTCGTCGCCGAGCTCGACGCCGCAGCGCCGGGCGCGCCCCTGGCCGGCCTCGGCGCGAGCGTGGGTGGCAACGTCGACGCCGGCCGCGTGGTCACGCGCGCGCCGTTCCTCGAGTGGCGGCACGTGCCGTTGGCGGACCTGCTCGAGTCCGCGACCGGCCTGCCGGCGACGGTCGAGAACGACGTCACGGCCCTCACCACGGCCGAGCACTGGTTCGGCCCCGCCCGGGACGTGAGCTCCTTCGCCGTCGTGACCGTCGGCGCGGGCGTAGGTTACGGGCTCGTCGTGAACGACCGCGTCGTCGTGACCGCCGACACGGGGCTGGGGCTCGGCGGACACCTCCCGCTCGACGACGAAGGGCCACGGTGCTCCGAGGGGCACCCCGGGTGCTCGTCGCTGATGCTCACGGCGCCCGGTCTCGTCGCCCAGGTCACGCGGGCGCTCGGGCACGCGGTGACCTACGACGAGGTGCTGCGGCTCGCTGCCGCCCGTCAGCCCGAGGTGGTCGCCGTGACCGACTCCGCCGGGCAGGCCCTCGGGCGGATGCTCGGGCTCATCGCCAACCTCGCACTCGTGGACACGATCGTGCTCTCGGGTGAGGGCGTGGGGCTGTGGGAGGTGGTGGGAGAGGTCGCGCGGGCGCAGCTCGGCGCCGAGCGCGACCCCGAGGCCACCCCCGTGACGCTGCACGTCGACGACTCCGGGTTCGTCGCGTGGGCGCGCGGTGCCGCAGCCACCGCGATCCAGTCCGCGGTGTACACCCTGCGGCTGCCTGGGGCGTGAACCGCGGCGACTAGGCTGGCGGCATGTCGAGTCCCGTGCTGCCCTCCGCGACCGGAACGGGACGTCCCGCGCGCCTGCCCCGCGCCCCGTGGAGACGCGCGGGTGAGCTGGCGCGGTTCGGCTCGGTGGGGCTGGTGGCCTACGTGGTCGACGTCGGTCTGTTCAACCTGCTGCGCTTCGGCCCCGGGGAGCTGCTCGGCCACAAGCCGCTCACGGCCAAGGTGGTGTCCGTGGCCGTGGCGATGCTCGTCGCCTGGCTCGGCAACCGGTACTGGACCTTCGCGCGGCACCGCACGCGCCGACGCGGGCGGGAGCTGGCCCTGTTCGTGCTCGTCAACGTCGGCGGGATGATCATCGCCGTCGGGTGCCTCGCGGTCTCGCACTACGCGCTCGGGCTGACGTCGCCGCTCGCCGACAACATCTCCGCCAACGGCGTCGGCCTCGTCCTCGGCACGGCCTTCCGGTACGTCATGTACCGGAACGTCGTCTTCACCGGCGCCGCCCGCACCTGACCCCACCCGCAGCGCTTCGGCTACGTGCCCGGCTCAGTCGTGCCTGTTGACGACCGAGCCTGCTGTTCCGCTCCCGGCGAGGGCCTCGTTCCTCGGCCCTCACCGTCCGCTGCACCTCCGGCTCAGTCGTACTTTTTGACGACCGAGCCTGCTGTTCCGCTCCCGGCGAGGGCCTCGTTCCTCGGCCCTCACCGTCCGCTGCACCTCCGGCTCAGTCGTACTTTTTGACGACCGAGCCTGCTGTTCCGCTCCCGGCGAGGGCCTCGTTCCTCGGCCCTCACCGTCCGCTGCACCTCCGGCTCAGTCGTGGTGCAGCCAGCCGCGGCGGCGGAAGCGCGAGGAGATGGTCGTACCGGGGGGCAGCACGACCTTCGGGTCGAGCGCGCGCGGGACACCGGCGAGGAACAGCGCGAACACCGGCGGGCGGCGCTGCGCCAGCTCGAGGCGGCCGCCGTCGGCGGCCGCGAGGTCCCGCGCGAGGGCGAGGCCCAGGCCCGTGCTGCCGCCCGTCGTCGTTCCGCGCTCGAAGATCTTCGGCGCGACGTCGTCGGACACGCCCGCGCCCTCGTCCGACACCTCGATCGCGACCGCGCCGGTGGTGCCGGACGGACGCGACCGCACCGTCGTCGTGCCGTCGCCGTACTTGAGCGAGTTCTCGAGCAGCGTCGCGATGATCTGTGCGAGCGCACCCGGCGTTGCGAGCACGCGCTGGCCCTCGGGCACGTCGATGACGAGCGCGCGGCCGGCGCGCTCGAACGTGGGCCCCCATTCCTCGTCCTGCTGGTGCATCACGTCCCACAGGTCGACGGCCTCGGTGGTGCCGCCCTGGGATCGGCGCGACGCCGCGAGCAGGTCGTCCACGACGCTCACGAGCCGCTCGACCTGCTCGAGCGAGATCCGCGCCTCCTCGACCACCTCGAGATCCTTGGAGGCGAGCATGATCTCCTCGAGCCGCATCGTCAGCGCGGTCAGCGGCGTACGCAGCTGGTGCGAGGCGTCCTGCGTGAACTGTCGCTCTGCGGCCAGGCGGCCCGCGAGACGATCTGCGCTGCGGGCCAGCTCGGCGGCGACGAGGTCGATCTCCTCGACACCCGACGGCTCGAGCCGCGGGCGCACCTGGCCCGAGCCGAGCTGCTCGGCCGACGCCGCGAGGTACACGAGCGGCGCCGCGAGGCGGTTGGCCTGCCACACCGCGACCGCCACACCCGCCGCGACCGCCACGACGGCGGCGATGACCACGAGCACCGCAGCCTGCGCGACCTTGATGTATGCGCCGACGGCGGAGGCGGTCACCACGACGCCGGCACGCGCCGGGGTGGTGGCGCCCCACTCGAGCCTCGGTCCCTCGACCGGCTCTCCCGCCTCGATCACCGTGCCGTCCGGCATGCTGATCGACACATGGGTCGGCAGGTCGCCCATGCGACCCTCGACCGCGGTCTTGAGCACGCCCTCCGACGGCACCTCGTCACGCTCGATCGCCCGGTCGACCGCCGTGGCCAGCCCCGCCCCGCGATCGTTGATGCGCTGGGTCTCGCCGCTCATGACGAGCTGACCGGCGAAGAAGCCCAGCGGGATGCCCAGGAGCAGCACCGCGACGGCGACCGCAGAGATGGTCGCCAGCAGGACGCGGCGGCGCACGTCTCAGCTCTGGCCGAGCTCGAAACGGAAGCCGAGACCCCGGACCGTCGAGACGTACCGCGGCGAGTTCGCGTCGTCGCCGAGCTTGCGGCGCAGCCACGACACGTGCATGTCGAGCGTCTTGGTCGAGCCCACCGGGTCCGAGCCCCACACGTCCCGCATGAGCGTGTCGCGCAGCACGACCGACCCCGAGTTGGCGACGAGGACCTTGAGCAGGTCGAACTCCTTGGTCGTCAGGTGCAGCTCGCGCTCGCCCTGGAACGCCCGGTGTGCGGCGACGTCGACGCGGACGTCCTGCGCGCGCAGCTCCTCGTCCTCGGTCGTCTCGCCGTGGGTGCGGCGCAGCAGCGCCCGGACGCGCGCGAGCAGCTCGGCGAGCCGGAAAGGCTTGGTGACGTAGTCGTCCGCTCCGGCGTCGAGGCCGACCACCAGGTCGACCTCGTCCGCGCGCGCCGTGAGCACCAGGACGGGGACCGACAACCCCTTGCTCCGGATCTCGCGCGCGACGTCGAGCCCGTCCATGTCCGGCAGGCCCAGATCGAGGACGACGATGTCCGCGTTCCCGGCCTTGTCAACGGCTCCTTGACCAGTTCCTTGCACCACGACGTCGTAACCCTCACGTGTGAGAGCCCGCGCCAAAGGTTCGGCAATCGCCGGGTCGTCCTCGGCCAGCAGTACGTGGGTCATTCCCCCATGCTAGCCGTATCGACCCAGGTCCCCGCGCCGGTTGTCCGCTGCGCGTCTTTGCCGATCCGAGCACCGGGCGAACCGGGCGGCGTCGCCGGGGGATCCGTCCCCGGTCGCAGCGGCCGTCGTCGGGCCTCCGACCGCGGGCGGACGCGCCCGGCGCCGCAGCCGCATAGCCTCGGGCCATGTCCTGGTACGAGCGCACCGTCCGGTGGTTCGAGCACCACCGGTTCGCGGTCGACGCCGTGCTGGCAGCGTTCTTCGCACTCTTCGTGGCCGCGACGTCGATCGAGGTCATGCTGGGCCGGACCGACCCCGACGGCGGCCGCACCGTCGTCATGGTCTGGTCCGTGCTCGTGGCGGCGCCGCTCGCCTGGCGTCGGACGCGACCGGTCGTCTCCGCCGTCGCTGTCTACGCCGTCGCGCTGTGCCACCTGCTCGCCGGCCTCCCGATCCTGCTGCCTGCGGACCTGGCGGTCCTGATCTCGCTCTACGCGCTGACCGTCTACGGTCCGTCCTGGGCGCACCGGGTCGCCATGGCTTCGACGCTCGTGGGGTGCCTCCTGCTCGCCGTCGCGATCGCGATCGGCATCGGCTCGGCCGTGGCGTTCCCCAACGTGCTCCTGACCTCCGCCTTCTGCGGCATGACGGCGCTCGTCGTGTGGGCGTTCGCGCTCGTGCGGCGCTCGAGACGCGTGACGCTCGACGCGTTGCGCGACCGCGCCCGTCGTCTCGAGGTCGAGCGCGACCAGCAGGCCCGCATCGCCACGGCCGCCGAGCGGGCCCGCATCGCGCGCGAGATGCACGACATCGTCGCCCACTCGCTGTCCATCGTCGTCGCCCAGGCCGACGGTGGCCGGTACGCCGCGGCGTCGGACCCGGACGCGGCCCTGCGCTCGCTCGGCGTCATCAGCGAGACGGGCCGCGCGGCGCTCGCCGACATGCGCCGCCTGCTCGGCGTCCTGCGGTCCGACGACGGTCCCGACGCGGGCACACCCGGTTCCGGGCGCTCGCCAGTCGCGGGGTCCACGGGCGAGGCGGGGGTGCGCCCGGCCGCGGCCGCCGGGCTCGAGGGGGTACCGCCGTCGTTCACCGCGCCGCTCGCCCCGCAGCCGGACGACGCCGACCTCCAGCCGCTCGTGACCCAGGCTCGCGGCGCCGGCATGCGGGTCTCGCTCGTCCGCGTCGGGGCGCCGCGAAGACTGCCGCCCGGCGCCGGCCTGACGCTGCACCGCATCTGCCAGGAGGCGCTCACCAACGTCCGCAAGCACGCGGGACCCGACCCGCGCGTGACCGTCGTCCTGCGCTCGGGCGAGAACGACGTCGGGCTCGAGGTGTCCGACGACGGTCGGGGTGCGGCCGCGGACGACGGCGTCGTCGGCGCCGCTGAGCCTGGCTACGGGCTGCTCGGGATGCGCGAGCGCGCGGCCGTGTTCGGCGGATCGGTGACGGCGGGCCCGCGCCCGGGCGGCGGCTGGAGGGTACGGTTCACGATGCCCCTGCCGGGCGCCGCCGTCGAGCAGACCGCCGAAACCAGCACGGAGGTGTGATGACCAGCCCCATCCGCGTCGCGCTCGTCGACGACCAGCAGCTCGTGCGCGCGGGCTTCCGCATGGTTATCGACTCCCAGCCCGACCTCCAGGTCGTCGTCGAGGCCGGAGACGGCGCGCAGGCGCTGCGGATGCTCGCGTCGCACACGGTCGACGTCGTGCTCATGGACGTGCGCATGCCGAACCTCGACGGGCTCTCGGCGACGGCGCGGCTGACGGCTGCGGGCCACGCTTCCCGCGTCATCGTGCTGACGACGTTCGACCTCGACGAGTACGTGCTCGAGGCGATCCGGAGCGGGGCGAGCGGGTTCCTGCTCAAGGACGCTCCGCCCGAGGAGATGCTCGCGGCGGTCCGGACCGTGCACCGCGGCGACGCGGTCATCGCGCCGTCGTCGACCCGGCGCCTGCTCGAGCACCTTGTGACCGTGCTGCCCGAGGACCGGGGCCGCTCGCCGCACCAGGAAGCGCTCGACGGGCTCACCGACCGCGAGCGCGAGGTGCTCGTGCTCATGGCGCGGGGGCGTTCGAACGCCGAGATCGCCGAGGAGCTCTTCGTGGCCGAGCCGACCGTGAAGACGCACGTCGGGCGCATCCTGGCCAAGCTGGCCGCACGAGACCGTGTGCAAGCGGTGGTGACCGCGTACGAGACCGGCCTGGTCCGCCCGGGCGGATGACCCCGGACCTCGCTCGGTCAACTGCGGTGGTCTCCGCGGAGCGAGCTCAGCGGAGACCACCGCAGCCGGACACTCAGGACGCGACACTCAGGACGCGACGCGCTGCCGGGGCACTGTCAGCGGTTGCGGCCGACGAGGCTCTGTGCCTGCGGGACCAGAGTCCATTCCTGAGAGCCGTCCGACGTCGCGGTCTGCAGAGTCAGCTGCGCTCCCGCCGTCGCGCCCGTCAGGTACAGGCTGGTGTTGGAAGCGGCCTGGAGCCGGTAGCAGCCGTCGCCGGTCGCGACAAGGTTCCACGTCCCGGCCTCGGTGTAGTCCACCCACTGGCCGATCTTCTGACCGGCGGTTGCCGTGCCGGTCCAGATCGCCGCCGACCGCCCGCCGGACTTGTTGAGAAGGGTCTTGGCCCCGTCCGACTTGGTCACCACGCGCCAGAACTGGGTCGCCCGGACCGTGGTCGACCCCGGCGCCTCCAGCACGACGTCAGGAATATCGCGGTTGCCGATGTTGGCGTCGGTGGTGTTACCCCCGGTACCGATCACCTGACCGGTCTTGCGGTTGACGAGCTGGTAGTACGGCCCGTCCGAGTGCCCGAGGTCAACCTCGCCGTACCGGATGATCGCGGTGCTCTTCGGACCGCCCCACGTGCCCTGGAGGATGACGATCCTCCCGGTCCCCTCGACGTACTGCAGGGTCCGGCTGTACCCTCCCCCCACCATGGTCTGGTACTCGGTCCAAGTTCCGTCGCTGGCTCCGGTGCGGTTGACCCAGACGCTCCCGCTGCTGCTCGCGTTGTAGACGATGCGGCCGTCGGGCAGCCCGATCAGGACCGGGCTCCCGCCGCGGGCCAGCGTTCGCGAGCCGGCGTCAACCGGAAGGGCGTTGATCTCCAGCCCGTCGACGTCACCGTCGCGGCCGAAGGCCACCGGGCTGTCGGCCAGCTTGTACCTGGTGTTGGCGCCGCCGCCCCAGTACTCGAACGTCAGCATCCAGTTGCCGTCCGTCGTCGGCGCGATGGTGGTCATCCCGGGGCGGCCGCCACCGATCTGCGTCTTGCCGTTGCCCCGGTCCACGGTGAGGCCGGCGACGTCGATGACCGGCTCGCTCCACGCCGCGCTCGTACCGTCCCAGGTCTTGTGCACCAGGACCTGGCCGTGCGAGTCGGGGGCCGTGTCGTTCTCCGGGTCGAGGATCGGCACCCCCGTGTCGGGGTCGACGCCGACGTAGTCGTTCTCGTCGGAGTAGTAGGTCACCAGCTTGCCGTCGTGGACCATCAGAAACGGCTCCCACAGCGGGTCGACCTGGCGATAGGTGTTGGCCGCCGCCACGTTCCTCCCGATCGCCCCGGCGCTGCCGCCCTGCCAGCCGCCCTCCGCGATGATGTTCACGACGTCCCACGTGGCGCCGTCATCGGTGCTGGAGTAGAGGGCGAGCGCCATGTCCTTGCGGTCCCCGTCGTTCGACGGGATCCAGCTCGGGTCCGCCGCCTTGCGCTCGGTGTAGTAGTGGTCCTCGCCGGTGACGACGCTCGCCAGCAGCAGCGTGCCTGCTGCCAGGTGGCCGACGTCCTGCGGCAGCACGTACAGGTACGGGCTCGTCCAGTTGCTCGTGTACTTCGCGTAAGCCGGGTCGTCGGAGAGCTCCGCAGGAGCCCGCACCTCTGAGAGCGGCTGCCATGTGGTGCCGTGGTCGTCGCTCTTGAAGATCGGCATGGTTCCGCCGGCTGCCCCGCCGCTGTCCGGGTTCACCGTCGCCTTCTCGAACGCCGTGACCAGGCGGCCGCTCGGAAGCTGCGCCGACTTCGGGTAGACGACGCAGTTGCCTCGACCCTTGAGGCACTGGTCGCCGGCGGCGAGCTCGTACACGATGCCGCCGGTCGGGCGGTACGCCTGCGCACCGACGGCCGGCACCAGGACCGTGATGAACGCCGTGAGGAACGCGGTCAAGGCGAGCTTGGATCTANCGAGCTCGTACACGATGCCGCCGGTCGGGCGGTACGCCTGCGCACCGACGGCCGGCACCAGGACCGTGATGAACGCCGTGAGGAACGCGGTCAAGGCGAGCTTGGATCTAGACGTCATGCCCCCTCCTTGGGGATGTCACCGACCCGTGCGCTGCACGGGATCACCCACGTGACGCCGTTCAGGCGCCACGGCTTGCACCACCGATCAGGGCACGAGACGCTGCCAGAGCTGGTTGTTGCCGCCGTTGCAGGTCCACTGCTGCATGGCGACACCGTTGGCGGTCGAGCTCGCGTTGACGTCGAGGCACTTGCCGCTGTTCCGGTTGACGACCCGGACGTGGTCCCCGGAGACGCCCTGGATCTGCCACTGCTGGTTGGTGCCGCCGTGGCAGGTCCACTGCTGGACCTTGGCACCGTCGGCCGTGGATGCGGCGTTGACGTCGAGGCACTTGTCGCTGTTGACGTTGGTGATCTGGACGTACCCGCCGGAGACCGCCTCGACCTGCCACTGCTGGTTGGTCCCTGTCGCGCAGGTCCACTGCTGGACCTTGCCGCCGTCAGCGGTCGAGAACGCGTTCACGTCGAGGCACTTGCCGCTGTTGCGGTTGACGAGGCGTTCAGGCCGCTGCTCGACCAGGGTCCAGTCCTGCGAGCCATCCGTCGCGGCCGTCTGCAGCGTCAGCTGCGCCCCGGCGGCCGCTCCGGTCAGGTACAGGCTGGTGCTGGCGGCGGCCTGCAGCCGCGTGTACCCGTCGCTCGTCGTGACCAGGTTCCAGATCCCTGACTCGGTGTTGTCCACCCACTGGCCAATCTTCTGGCCGGCGGACGGCGTTCCGGTCCAGATGCCTGCCGCCCGCCCGCCGGACTTGTTGAGCAGGGCCACCGCCCCGCCGGGCTTGGCGACGACGTGCCAGAACTGCGTGTCGCCGTCGGACACGGATCCGGCCGCCTCCAGGACGACGTCGGGAACGTCGCCGTTGCCGATGTTGGCGTCGTTGCTGTTGTTGCCCGTGCCCATCACCTGGCCCGTCTTCCGGTTGACGAGCTGGAAGTACGTGCCCGCCGACCGGCCGAGGTCCACCTCGCCGTACCGGATCACCGCGTTGCTGGTGGCGCCGCCCCAGGTTCCCTGGAGGATGACCACCCGCCCGGTTCTCGTGACGTACTGCAGGTTGCGGCTGTAACCGGCTCCGACGGTGGTCTGATACTCCGTCCACGCACCGGTGCTCGACCCGGTGCGGTTGACCCAGATGTTCCCGCTGCCGCTTGCGTTGTAGGCGATCCGGCCGTCCGGCAGGGGGATCAGCACCGGGCTGCCGCCCGTGGCCAGCCTGCGCGAGCCGCCGGTGACCGGGAGCGTGTCGACCCCCGTCCCGTCGACGTCTCCGTCGGCGAAGAACCGCAGAGGGTCGCTCGCGGTCTTGAACCGGGTGTTCGTCCCGCCGCCCCAGTACTCGAAGGTGAGCAGCCACTTGCCGTCGGACGTCGGGGCGATCGTGGTCATGCCGGGCCGCCCGCCGCCGATCAGCGACTTCCCGCCGACGTTCACCGTCGTGCCGGCGACGTCCACGATCGGAGCGCTCCACGGCGCGCTCGTGCCGTCCCATGTACGGTGGGCGAGGATCTGGCCCTGCGAGTCGGTCGCGGTGTCGTTCGCCGGGTCCAGTGTCGCGACGCCGGTGGTGCTGTTGTAGCCGGTGTAGTCGTTCTCGTCCGAGTAGAAGCAGACGAGCTTCCCGTCGCGCACGATGAGGAACGGCTCCCAGACGGGGTCGACCTGCCGGTAGGTGTTGGCGGCGGCGATGTTCGTCCCGATCGCTCCGGCGCTACCGCCCTGCCAGCCACCAGCCGCGATGATGTTGAGGACGTTCCACGTCGCGCCCTCGTCGGTGCTCGAGAACAGGGCGATCGCGAGGTCCTTGCGGTCGCCGTCGTTCGACGGCGTCCAGGTCGGGTCGGCCGCCTTGCGCTCGATGTAGTAGTAGTCCTCGCCGGTGACGAGGCTCGCCAGCACGAGCGTGCCGGCGGCGAGGTCGCCGACGGCCTGCGGCAGGACGTACAGGTAAGGGCTGCCCCAGTTGCTCGTGTACTTCGCGTATGCGGGATCGCTCGAGAGCTCCGCGGGCGGCCGGACCGCCGAGAGCGACTGCCACGTGGTGCCGTCGTCGTCGCTCTTGTAGATCGGCAGGGTCCCGCCGGTCGCAGCGCCGCTGACCGGGTTGACCGTCGCCTTCTCGAACGCGGCGACCAGGCGACCGCTGGGCAGCTCCGCGGACTTCGGGTAGACGGCGCAGTTGCCGCGGCCCTTGAGGCACTGGTCGCTGTCGGCGAGCTGGTACACGATGCCGCCCGTGGGGCGGTAGGCCTGGGCGCCGACGGCCGGCACCAGGACCGTGATCAGGGCTGTGAGGAACGCGGTCAGGACGAGCTTGGATCTTGACGTCATGCCCCCTCCTGGGGGATGTCATCGACCCGTGCGCAGCACGGGGCCACCGGACGCGACGCCGACCGGGCGCCACGGCTTCTCGGTCGCGAGGGCCGGCGCCGGTGCCGGCCCCCGCGGCGCGAGCCTCACTTGTTGACGCTGAAGCCCTGCGAGCTCCCGTACGAGACGATCTGCTCCTGCCATGCCTGCAAGCCGGCGTTGAGGTCGCTCTTGCCCGTGTAGGCCGTGCCGACCGTGTCGGGGAAGACGCTGTTGGCGTAGACCTGGAACGGCAGGTACTGCCAGCCGGTGGCGACGTTCTCGGACGCGTCGACGAGGACCTCGTTGATCTTCTGGCCGCCGAAATACTCGGGCGTCTCCTCGAGGAACTCCGGGGAGCTCAGGTGCGCGGTGGTCGACGGGAAGCCGCCGTTGTCCAGGAAGACGTCCACGCTCTCCTCGGAGCTGTTGAGCCAGCGCAGGAATGCCGCGGCGAGCTCCGGGTTCTCCGTCTGCTTGATAACCGCCTGGGCGCTGCCGCCGTTCTCGGCGGTGGTGGCGGAGCCGTCGTAGCTGGGCAGGGGCGCGACACGCCACTTGCCTGCGCCGTCCGGCACGGAGCCCTCGAGGATGCCGGGCATCCAGGCACCGGTGACGATCGTGGCGACGGTGCCGTCGCTGAGGGCCTTCCACCAGTCGTCGCTCCAGGTGGGGACGTCCGCGAGCAGGCCGGGCTCGAGCATCCGGTTCCACGTGTCGGCCCAGCGCTTGGTGCCCTCGTCCTGCAGGTCGACCGTCACGGCGGTGCCGTCGGTCTGGTAGGGGCGGCCGCCGGCCTGCCAGATCAGCGGCTGGGCGAAGCCGGGGTCGCCGGCGTCGTTGGTGATGTACTTCGAGGGGTCTGCGGCGTGCAGCTTCTCGGCGGCGGCGACGTAGTCGTCCCAGGTGGCGGGGACCTCGAGGCCGAACTGGTCGAAGATCTCCTTGTTGTACAGCAGCACCATGGGGCCCGAGTCCTGGGGCAGGCCCCATATCGCGTCGCCGCTCGTCACGGCCGACCAGGTCGAGGCGGTGTACTCCTCCTCCAGGTCGCCGAAGCCGTAGCCCGACACGTCGAGCAGGCTTTCCGACAGCACGAACTGCTGCAGGGCGTAGTACTCGATCTGCGCGACGTCGGGGGCGCCCGAGCCGGCCTTGATGGCGTTCTGCAGCTTGGTGTACTCCTCGGTCGCGGTGCCCGCGTTGACGACGGTCACCGTGACGTTCGGGTACTCCTCCATGAACGCGTCGGCCTGCGCCTGGCCGGAGGGGGTCCACGTCCAGTAGGTGAGCTCACCGCCTTCGGCGAGGGCGGCGTCGAGGTCGGCGGCCGAGCCGGCCGGGGCCCCGCTGCCGGGGTCGTCGCCGGAGCCGCAGCCGGCAAGCGTGATCGCGGTCAGCGCTGCGGCGGTGAGGGCCGAAGCGGCCTTTCGGGTCGTGCTGGTTGACCTGGTCACGGTCACTCCTCTTCACGTCGTCGTGGTGGGGATGGGGGGTTCGGTACTTGTCGGGTCTGGTGGGACGGCGGGGCGGAGGGCCCCGGTCACTGCTTGACGCTCCCGGCGCTCAGGCCGGACTGCCAGAAGCGCTGCAGGAACAGGAAGATGGCGATGATCGGGACGATCGTGACCAGGGAGCCGGTGACGACCAGGTTGAAGATCGGCTCGGCAGCGACACCCGACGCTTGCGCGCTCCACTGGTTGAGGCCGACCGTCAGGGGGTACCAGCCGGGATCGCTGAGCATGATGAGCGGCAGGAAGTAGTTGTTCCAGGTCGCCACGACGGCGAAGAGCGCGACCGTGACGATCGCCGGGGCGAGCAGACGGACCGAGATGGTGAAGAAGGTCCGCAGCTCGCCCGCGCCGTCCAGGCGTGCGGCCTCGAGGAGCTCCGTTGGCACCGACTCGACCGTGTAGACCCAGACGAGGTACAGGCCGAACGGGCTGATCAGCGAGGGCACGATGATCGCCCAGGGGGTGTTCGTCATCCCGAGCTGGCTGAACAGCAGGAAGGTCGGCACCGCCAGGGCGGTACCCGGGACGGCGACCGCACCCAGGACGACGGCGAAGTAGGCCTTGCGGCCCGGGAACCTGTACTTGGCCAGGCCGTAGCCGGACAGGGTCGCCAGGAACGTCGCACCGCCCGCACCCAGGACCACGTACAGCAGCGTGTTGCCGAGCCAGCGCACGAAGATGCCGTCGTCGTAGGTGAGGGTGGCGACCAGGTTGTCCCACAGCGCGAACGAGTCTCCGAAGGAGAAGCCGAAGGTCGAGAACAGGTCCGGCTGGGTCTTCGTGGAGTTGATGACCAGCCACGCGATCGGTACGAGCGCGTAGACCAGGAACATCGCGGTCACCAATGTCAAGGCGACGGACTTGGGCGGGCGCGTCACCGAGAAGCCGCGGCGCGCCGCGAGATGAATGCGACGACGGGTGGGCATCAGCGGTCCTCCTTGCGAGTCCCGCGGATCTGCACCACGTACGCGATCGCCGCGGTGATGACGCCCATGATGATCGCGACGGTGGCCGAGTAGTTGTACTGCTGGCCGGCGAAGGACAGGTTGTAGGCGTACATGTTGGGCGTGAAGTGGCTGGAGATGACGTTGTTCGCCAGCGGCTTGAGGACGTTCGGCTCGTTGAAGAGCTGGAAGCTGCCGATGATCGAGAAGATCGTCGCGATCACGATCGCCCCCCGGGCGGCCGGCAGCTTGATGGCCTTGATGACCTGCGACGAGCTCGCTCCGTCGAGCTCGGCCGCCTCGTACAGCTCTGCCGGGATCGTCCTGAGGGCGGAGTAGAAGATCACCATGTTGTAGCCGACGTACTCCCAGGTCACGATGTTGCCGATCGAGACGGTGACCCAGCTCGGCGCGAACGGCCGGAGCACGTCGCTTCCGAGCCAGTCGTTGATGCCGGCCGTCAGGCCGAAGTTGTCGCTGTACAGGAAGCCCCACATCAGGACCGCGACGACGGCCGGGACCGCATACGGCAGGAAGATCACGACCCGGAACAGGCCGGTCGCGTACAGCCGTGCGCTGTCGATCGCCAGTGCGGCGACGAGCGCGAGGAGCAGCATGAGCGGCACCTGGACCAGGAGGAAACCGAAGACCCTCCCGAACCCGTCCCAGAAGGCGGGGTCACGGAACGCGGCCTCGTAGTTGCCGAGCCCGACGAACGAGTTGCCTCCGACCAGCCTGTTCTGGAACAGGCTCAGCCACAGCGCGTACAGCAGCGGCGCCATGAAGGCGAAGACGAAGACGACGGCGAACGGCCAGGTGAAGAACCACCCTTGCCACTCTCTCTTGCGCCTCCGGAGCGGACGGGCGACGGCTGCCGTCTCCCCAGCCCGTGGTGCGGCCAGTGTGACGGTGGTGCTCATCGGACTGCCTCGCGCGTGTCGTGGGTGGGTTCAGGACCAGCCGCCCGCTCGTCGATGAGCGTTCGGCAGCCCCAGGGCCGGAGCGCGAGCTGCGAGCCGGCGGCGTGGGTCGTGCCGGTCGCGGTGTCGCGGACGTCGGTCGCAAGGACGAGGCTCGACTCGCCCCAGCCCCAGTTGAAGACGAACCAGGCGCGCCGCCCGTCGGGCAGGGTGCCCGAGGAGACGGTGACCGCCGGGCCGTGATCGCCGGTGAGCAGGTCGCTGGTGCGCCCAGGCGCGGCCCAGCGCACGATGGCGGCCGCCAGCCCGGGCGACGGGACCGTGCCGACCGTGGTGACGCGCCCGTCGCCGTGCGTGTGGGTCACGACCGTGGGGAAGTCGCCGAACCGCGGGTGCTTGTACGTGGCCAGGGCTTGCGCGCCGTCGGGGACCAGGCCGTCAACCCACCGCTGGGCGGTGTCGTCCGCGTCCAGGACGAGCGGGCTGCCACCCGTGGCCAGCACCTGGACGTCGTCGTCGAGGTTGGAGAACTCCTCGTACCAGACGCCGGCCGCGGCATGCAGGCCGTCGGGCGCGACGGCGACGCGGGCGCGTGCCTCCTGGTCGGCGTAGCCGGTGCGCGGCCCGAGGACGAGGTGGCCGCCGGCCGCGGCGTACTCGCGCAGCAGGCTCAGGTCGTCGTCGCCGGTGATGTACAGGCCGGCGGCGACGAGAACGGGAAAGCGGCGGGCGAGCTCTTCCGCGCCCAGGTCGTGCGCCTGAGGCAGGTGCAGGATCCGCGCCTGCAGCCCGGCGTCGACCACACCGCGGTAGAAAGCGTCGACGATGTGCTCGTAGGACTCGCCGTCGCCGTGCCCGTCGATGGCCAGAGGTGGCATGAACTGCATCGCGAAGCGGCTGGGGTTCGACCACAGGACCGCGACGTCGGCGTCGGGCTCGTACCCGTCGAGGGTGGTCCCTAGCTTGGCCAGCTCGTTGCCGAGCTCAGCGATCTCGGCGTAGACGCGGCCCGGGCGGAGGCTGTGCGGCAGCACGCCTCCCCAGTACGTCTCGGCACCGTAGGGGAGGGTGTGCCAGTGCCAGTACTCGATCATCGCCGCACCGCGGGAGATGAGCGCGTATGCGGCCTGCTTGAGCTGGCCGGGGTATGGCGGGTAGTTGGCGTGCGACGCGTCGATGGCCTGTGCGTTGGTCTCGGTGACGAGGTACCGCGCCTGGCGCGAGGAGTAGATGCGGTCGGCCTGACGGAACAGCCCGGCGACGCCGGTGGTGGTCCAGTCGTTCGGCTGGGCGAGTCGGGTCCCGGCCTCCAGGTGGTCCTGCATGCCGTAGTACGGGTTGCCCGCCACGGTGTCCAGGTGCCGGCCCAGCTGCTCGTCGTCGAGGCCCCTGCGGGGATACTGCAGGCAGGTCGTGACGAACTGTCCGGGGCGGCGGTACTCACCGACGATGCCGGCCTGCCAGGCGATGAACTCGGTAGTCACGTCCGCCTGGTAGCGGCGCCACGCCAGGTCGTACTGGGGAAAGGTGTTGCCGTCCGGACGCCACAGCTCGTCCCAGTCGTCCAGGCGGTGCGACCAGTAGGTCAGACCCCACTCCCGGTTGAGGGTCTCGACGTCGCCGTACTGCTGCTTGAGCCGCCGCACGAACCGGGTGAACGTCCCGTGGTTGTGGATCAGCTGGAGGCCGGGCTCGTTGTCCACCTGGTACCCGATGACGGCCGGGTGCTGGGCGTAGCGGGCCAGGATCGCGCGGATCACCCGTTCGGCGTGGTGGCGGAACGCCGGGTGGGAGTAGTCGACCTCCTGGCGCCCACCCCACGGGATCCGCTCACCCGTCCGCCATTCTGCGGCGATCTCGGGATGTGCGGCTTGGAGCCACGGGGGCACGGCGTAGGTCGGGGTGCCGACGATGACGTCGATCCCCCGGTCCCGTGCCGCGTCGAGCACCGGCGCCAGCCACTCCAGGTCGAGCTCGCCGTCGCGCGGCTCCCACGTGGACCAGACGGACTCCCCGACCCGGACGACGTTGATGCCCGCGGCCGCCATGAGGTCCAGGTCTTCGTGCAGCCGGTCGCTGCGGTGGTACTCGGGGTAGTACGCCACTCCGAAGAGCAGGTGACCGGGCGGCCGGGGAACGTGACGTGAGTCCATGAGGGGCAGCTACTCCGTTGTCGTGCGAGGGACGAGACAGGACCGTAACCGTGAATGTGACCGGTAACAAGCCTCCGAGACCAACTTGTGACCGGTAACATCACTCTCGAGGTGCACGCCGCAATACCGTGAGGAACCACTGAAGAACGCTTCGTCCTCGAAGGAGATCGCATGCCCACCGGCACTGGCCGAGCCCCGCTGGAGGCCGGCGTCGCGCACGACGCGACACCGCGGCACGACCCGGCGGGCGCCCCCGGCACGGGGTCGGTCGCAAGGTCCGCACGGGAGCTCGGACGGCCCGCGACGATCCGTGACGTGGCGGCGCTCGCAGGCGTCTCCCACCAGACGGTGCACCGGTTCCTGCAGGGGTACGAGGGGATCAGGCCCGCGACCCGCGAGCGCGTCGTCGACGCGCTCGCGGCGCTCGAGTACCGCCCGAACCTGACGGCCCGGTCCCTGACGACCGGCCAGTCGCTACGGCTGGGGGCATTGACTCATGAGCTCGACCAGTTCGGCCCGAGCAAGATCATCCAGGGCGCCACCCAGGCCGCCCGCGACGCCGGCTACGTGCTCGACATCGTGAGCCTGGACATGGGGGACCCGGACGAGATCGCCGAGGCGCTGGAGATGCTCACGCGGCACGACCTGGCCGGCGTCCTGGCCCTGGCCTCGAACGACCACATGGCGCAGGCCTTCGATGCCGCCGACTTCCGCGTGCCGACGTTCCTGGCCGGCGAGGAGGACGACTTCGCCAGCGAGCATCCCTCGCAGCTCACGCGCGTCGGATTCCCCGCCCTGATCGCCCACCTGGCCGACCTCGGACACCGCCGGTTGCTGCACATCGCAGGTCCGGCGGCCTGGTCAGCAGCACGCAACCGCGCACGCGCCTTCCAGGCCGCGGTCGCCGCTCACGGCTTGGAGTCAGTGGGTGTCGTCCACGGCGACTGGTCTGCCCGGTCCGGGTACCGGGCCATGTCCGAGCTGCCCGCGCGACCGGGCTTCACCGCGGTCGTTGCGGGCAACGACCAGATGGCGCTCGGCGCGCTCCTGGCCCTGCAGGAGCGCGGGCTGCGGATCCCCGACGACGTCAGCGTCACCGGTGTCGACGACATCCCTGATGCCGCCTACTTCTCTCCCCCGCTCACCACGCTGGGGGTCGACTTCGTCGCCCAGGGACGACGCGCCGTCGAGCACCTGCTGGCGCGCATCGCCGACCAGCAGCCAGCGGACGACGACACCCTGCCGTCCCAGCTGGTCGTCCGCCGGTCCACAGGTCCGGCGCCCATGGTGGGGTCCGGGAAGCCCGCATCGGCGGTGAGGTGACGGTCATCTGACGGCTCGCCCGAGCCCGCCAGGTCATACCTGGGTATGACCTGGGCGTGCGGCACAACCAGCCCGCGGACCGACGACGGCCCCCGGTCGGGTCCGTAGCGTCGCTGCTGTCCTGGGGAGCCCGCCGCGGGCCCCCGGGGCACCAAGCCATCTGCCGCACAGACCGGAGAGACCCGTGGACACGACCGTGTTCGTCCCCGTCGCCGACCGCGACACCGCCGCCGCACCGACGCTCGCCGTCCGGGCGCGCGCGCTCACCAAGACCTACGGCAAGGGCGAGGCGCAGGTCCGCGCGCTCGACGGCGTCGACGTCGACTTCGAGGCGGGCCGCTTCACCGCGATCATGGGGCCCTCGGGCTCGGGCAAGTCGACCCTCATGCACCTGCTCGCCGGCCTCGACACCGCGACGAGCGGCCAGGCGTTCCTCGGCAGCACCGAGGTCACGGGCATGGGCGACAAGGCCCTGACCCAGCTGCGGCGTGACCGCGTCGGGTTCGTCTTCCAGCAGTTCAACCTGCTGCCGATGTTCACCGCCGAGCAGAACATCACGCTCCCGGTCGAGCTCGCGGGCGGCGCCGTGGACCGGCAGTGGCTCGACGTGCTCGTGCGTACTCTCGGGCTCGAGCAGCGACTCTCCCACCGCCCGAGCGAGCTGTCCGGCGGCCAGCAGCAGCGCGTCGCGATCGCGCGCGCCCTCATCGCCCAGCCCGAGGTCGTCTTCGCCGACGAGCCCACCGGCAACCTGGACTCTCGTTCGGGTGCCGAGGTGCTCAGCTTCCTGCGCCGCTCGGTGCGCGAGCTCGGCCGCACCATCATCATGGTCACCCACGACCCGACCGCCGCCGCGTACGCAGACCGCGTCGTGCTCCTCGCCGACGGCCGCATCGCGGGCGAGATCACCGACCCCACGCCCGAGGCGGTCCTCGCGGGCCTCGACGCGCTGCGCTCGCTCGAGGCGCCGGTTTCGGGCGCCTCGGCGCACGCCAAGGCGGGTGCCTGATGTTTCGTGTCACCCTGGCGCAGATGCGCCGCAGCCTCGGCCGCCTCACCGCGGCGGGCGTCGCCATCGTCATCGGCACCGCGTTCGTCACGGCCACGCTGCTGGCGGGCAACATCATCACGCGCACGACGTACGACTCGATCGCGGCCCGCTACGCCGGGTCCGACCTCGTCCTGCAGGAAGACACGGGCGAGCCGCTCACGGCCGACGACGTCGCCGCCGTCGCGCGGCTCGACGGCGTCGCGTCCGCCGAACCGCTCGGCAACACCTACCTCGAGCTGTCGCAGGGCGGCCGCACGGTCTTCCAGGGCTTCATCGCCACGACGTCGGACCCGGACCTCATGCCGCTGACCCTCACCGAGGGAGCATGGCCCGACGGCGCGGGCGAGGTCGTGCTGCCGCCCGACGTCGCCGAACGGCTCGGCGTCGGCGTCGGCGACCCGGTCACGGTCACGCGGGAGGTCGTCGGCGACGACGGCGAGTACGAGCCGGTGAGCGAGCAGCTCACGGTGGCGGGCCTCGTCGAGGACCCATACCACGCCTACGCGATGTTCGGCGGGGCGGGCGTGGTCGACGCCGACGTCCTCGAGCGGTGGTCGGAACAGATGCTGCCGCCCGGGGAGGCGGTCACGTACGCCGAGGCGCTCGTCGCGCTCGACGGGTCCGCCGACGTCGCCGCGGTGCAGGACACGATCGCCGCCGCCGTGGGAGCGGGGACCGAGGTCCGCACGCCCGACGAGCACGCGGCCGAGACCGCGCAGGCTCTGACCGGCGGCCAGGACCTGATCTTCCTCGTCTTCGTGCTCACGTTCGCCGCGATCGCCCTGCTCGTGGCGGGTCTCGTCATCGCCAACACGTTCCAGGTGCTCGTCGCGCAGCGCACCCGCACGCTCGCGCTGCTGCGCTGCGTCGGCGCGAACAAGGCACAGGTGGGCCGTGGCGTCCTGGTCGAGGCCGGCATCCTCGGCGCGGTCGCGTCGGCGGCAGGCGTCGTCCTCGGCGCGGCGCTCGGCCAGGGCGCGCTGTGGGTCGCGAGCATGCAGGATCTTGACGTCCCGCTCCCCGGCTCCATCTCGCTGACGTGGCTGGTGGTCGTCGTCCCGCTCGTCGTGGGCACGCTCGTCACCGTGGTCTCGGCTCTCGTCCCGGCCAGGGCCGCGACGCGCGTGGCGCCGCTCGCCGCTCTGCGGCCAGCCGACGCCCCGTCGGCACGCGGCGCGGGCCGTGTCCGGCTCGTGCTCTCGGTGCTCGCGACCGTCATCGGTCTCGCGATGCTGGGCGGCGGTGCGGCGCTCGGCCTGCTGGCCGGCGACCCCCTGTTCGGCCTGCTGCTCGGCATCGCGGGCGGGGCGATCTCGTTCGTCGGCATCGCCGTGGGGGCGGTGTTCTGGCTGCCGCGGGTCACGTCGCTCGCCGGCAGGGTCGCCGGCTCGTCCGGCCCGACGGCGCGTCTCGCGGCCGCGAACACGCTGCGCAACCCGCGGCGCACCGCCGCGACGTCGACGGCGTTGCTCATCGGCGTCACGCTCGTCGCGATGATGTCGACCGGTGCGGCGAGCGCCCGCACGAGCCTGACCACCGCGCTCGACACCAAGTACCCCGTGGACGTGTCGCTCAGCGCCGAGACCTGGGACGCCGACGGCAACCCCGGTCCGCTGCCCGCGACGCTCGCGACCGAGGTGGCGGCCGTCGACGGTGTGGGCGCGGTGACGCCGGTCGCGTCGGCGTCGGTGTCGCTGCCGGACACGGACGCGCGCCTGTGGGTCGACGCGGTCGACCCGGACGAGGCGACCGCAGCGCTGCGCCTGCCCGAGGCGCTCGCCGAGCTCGGCCGGGGCACGATCGTGCTGACGAGCTGGGAGGCCGACGCCTACGGGGTCGAGCCGGGCGACGCGATCACGCTCGACGGGCCGGCCGGCTCGGCCGTGCTGACCGTGGCGACCACCGAGGCGGAGCTGAGCCGGGCCGTCGTCGCGCAGGGCGACCTCGACGGGCTCGTGCCCGACGCGCCCACGTCCTCGCTCTGGGTCGCGCTCGATGACCCGGGCCAGGCCGCCGCCGTCGTGCCGGACGTGCAGGACGTCGTCGCCGACTCGGGCGATGCCGTCGGCGTCGCCGGTGCCGCGGTCGAGCGGGCGTCGTACGAGCAGGTCATCGACACGATGCTCGGCATCGTGCTCGGGCTGCTCGCGGTCGCCGTCGTCATCGCGCTCATCGGCGTGGCGAACACGCTGTCGCTGTCGGTCATCGAGCGGCGGCGGGAGTCCGCGACCCTGCGTGCCATCGGGCTGTCGAGGTCGCAGCTGCGCGGGATGCTCGCGACCGAGGGCCTGCTCATCGCGGGCGTGGGCGCGGTGCTCGGCGTCGCGCTCGGGCTCGTGTACGGCTGGGCGGGTTCGGCTGCGGCGCTCGGGGTCATGGGCGACGTCCACCTGGCGGTGCCCTGGCGCGAGATCCTGCTCGTCCTGCTCGTCGCGGCGGTCGCGGGCCTGGTCGCGTCGGTCGTGCCGGCGCGGACGGCGGTGCGCACATCCCCCGTGGAGGCGCTCGCGACCGAGTAGTTGTCCACAGGCCGTCAGACGGCCGCCGCCCGGAACGGGCACCCTGGGGCACATGCCGTCCTCCCCCAGGGTGCCCGTCGTCGCCTCAACGGGCAGCACCGCCTCGAATGCCGTCGTGCGGCTCACCCTGCACCCGGGCGAGGACGTCGAGGTGCGCGTCGGCGCGACCGTCGGCGAGCTGCGCGGGCCCCTCGCCGAGCTCGTGCGCCGACCGGAGCTGCGGCAGGTCCCGCTCGAGGTGGACGGCACCCCGCTCGCCGACTCCGACGTGGTCGGGCGGCGGCCGCTGCTGAGCGGTTCCACCGTGCGTGCGGCCGCACGCGCGCCCGGGGTGCGGCCCACGTCGGGCGGCGCCGACGCGGACGCCGTCCGCGCCCCGTGGGCGGTCGCGCGCACGACGGGCGAGGAGGCTGGCGAGCTGGTCGCGCTGCGCGGTCCCATGGTGCTCGACGGCGGCGGCGTGCGCGTGCACGTGCGCCCAGACCGTCGCCGGCCCGGCCGGGTGCATGTGCGGTGCGACGCGCGGGTCCGGGGCGAGGTCGTGCTCCTCCGCCCGGCCGAGTCCGGCGGCGAGCGCCGGCGACGGGTCGGCGTGCTCCCGCGCCGCTGGACTCCGGGGACGCGCCTCGAGGTCAGGGGGACGGCCTACGTGCTGCACCGCTCGGGCGACGTGACGGCGTGGCTGTCCCCCGAGCCGGCCGCCCGTCCGACGGCGGCGCCCGGCATGGGCATGCTGGCCGCTGCCGTGGTGCCCGTGCTCGGCTCGCTCGTGCTCGCTGCGACGCTGCGCCAGCCCGCCTACGCGATCTTCTCGCTCGTGGGCGTGCTAGCTCTGGTGCCGCAGCTCGTCGCAATGGTCCGGCGACGACGCACGGCGCGGTCCGGCGGCCCGGCGTCGGGCCCGGCCGAGCCCGCGGGTGCCGCCCCGCCGGAGCCCGGCGCGGAACCCGCGGCGCTCCTCGC
>VJZX01000030.1 GCA_009663185.1 Isoptericola halalbus | reverse complement strand
GCAGAGCGAACCTGCCTACAGGTCGTAGGCCCTGGAAGGCGACGCCTTCGTGGCCCTGGTGGGTTCCGTGGCTCTGGTGGGTAATGACTGCGGTTCGCATCACGCACCTCCTCGTGCTACTCGAGCAGCTTGTTGAGGAGAGCCCTGCCGCAGGACAGAGAAGGGTCGAGACAGCAGGTCTCTTACGACCATGGTGGGCCGCCGAGGACGTGCCGGAAGTCCTCCACGGTCGGGACGTAGAGGCCTGCGTGTCGGCCGCAGGTGACACCAAGACTTGACTCAAGGTCACGAGCCGTCCACGGCTGACCTGCGTCACCTCGCAAGGGGTCGAGCGATGACCGTGCAAATGAACCTCGCACAAACCTTGCTGCTCGTGGCCGCGATCTTCTGGGGCTACTTCACGGTGCTCGAGTCGCGGACCGGCTGGACCATGGGGAAGATGCTGCTCAGGCTCGAGGTCGCGGACCCGAGGGCGGCAGGCCGGGGCGATGGTCTTCTGATCGACCCGATGTCCGACAAGACCCCGCCTTCCTGGGCCGTCGTGGCCCGGTCTCACGCGCGGAAAAGACCAGGACTGCACCCACAAGCCCCCGGCACCGCGATCGAAGCGATTCGCCTGGTCAGGGCAGTATTCGACCTGGCACTATCTCTTGACAGCCTCGCCCTTCGCCGCTTCGATGATCGAAGCGCTTCGACGTTCTCGACGCGCTCCACACCACCGTGCGCGACGAAGGGCACTCTCGATGAAGAGACCGATCTGGAAGATCTTGTCCGCTCTGGCCGCCGGGGTGGCGCTCACCGCGAGCGTCGCCGTCCCCGGCTCGGCCGTACCACTGAAGAAGGCCGACGACGCGTCGTTCGCGGAACGCACCGTCGCGGCCATGCAGCCCGGGTGGAACCTGGGCAACACGCTCGACGCTCTCGGCCCCGACTACGAGACCTCGTGGGGAAACCCGAGGGTCACGCGCGAGCTGATCGAGGGCGTCGCCGCGCAGGGCTTCAAGAGCATCCGCATCCCCGTCACCTGGGGTCAGCGCTCGGGTGGCGCGCCGGACTACCTGGTCGAGCAGGCGTTCATGGATCGCGTCGCCGAGATCGTGGACTGGTCCCTCGACGCGGACCTCTACGTCCTGCTCAACGTGCACCACGACTCCTGGATGTGGCTCAACCAGTACTCGGAGAACCCCGAGGAGGTGGACGCGCAGTACACCGCCCTCTGGGAGCAGATCGCCGAGCGGTTCGCCGACTACCCGCACACCCTGCTGTTCGAGAGCATCAACGAGCCGCAGTTCGTCAACGGCGACAAGGCGACCGGCGACGCGCTGCTGCACGAGCAGAACGTGACCTTCCACGAGATCGTGCGCTCCTCGGGCGGCAACAACGCCGACCGCCTGCTCGTGCTGCCCAGCCTGCACACGAACGACGAGCAGGACCGCCTCGACGCGCTCGCCGCGACCATCGCGTCGCTCGACGACCCGAACCTCGTCGTCACGACCCACAACTACGGCTACTGGCCGTTCAGCGTGAACGTCGCCGGCGGCACCCACTTCGACGAGACGTCCAAGGCGTGGCTGCGGGACGGGTTCACGCGGCTTCACGACACCTTCGTCTCGAAGGGGATCCCCGTCATCCTCGGCGAGTACGGGCTGCTCGGCTTCGACCGGCACACCGGCACGATCGAGCAGGGCGAAAAGCTCAAGTTCTTCGAGGAGTTCGGCTACCTGGCCCGCACGACCGGGGTCACGACCATGCTCTGGGACAACGGCCAGCACCTCGACCGCACCACGCTGACGTGGCGCGACCCTGACCTGTACCGCTACATCTCCTCAAGCTGGACCATGCGCTCGGGGGTCGCCTCGACGGACCAGGTCTTCGTCCGGCCGGGCGCCGTCGCCGCGGAGACGATCACGCTCGACCCGCACGGGCACACGTTCGCCGGCCTCTACCAGGGCAAGACCAAGCTCAAGAAGGGAAGCGACTACCAGCTCTCGGGGAACAGCCTCACCCTCTCGGCGGGGCTGCTGTCGCGCCTGCTCGGCAGCGGCGAGCACGGCGTCCGCGCCCAGCTCGAGGTCCGCTTCTCCGGCGGGCTCCCGTGGCGCGTCTACGTCATCAGCGCCGACACGCCCGTGCTCCAGGACGCGACCGGCACCACGGACTCGTTCTCGATCCCCACGGCGTTCAACGGCGACCGGCTCGCCACGATGGAGTCGACCTACGTCGACGACGGCTCGAACGCCGGCCCGCATCCCTGGACGTCCTTCAAGGAGTTCGACGACGCGTTCGCGCCCGACGAAGCCGCGGGGCGGATCATCCTGCGCCCCAGGTTCTTCCAGGACGTCGCGGACCAGCGGCCAGTCAAGCTCACATTCCACTTCTGGAGCGGTGACAAGGTCACCTACACGGTCGTCCGCGACGGCACCGCCGTCACCGGCACGGCCGGCTGAAGCGCCCATCCCCCATCCCAGTCCCCTGTCAGCTGAACCAAGGAGAGCATCATGAAACGACGCACCTTCCTCGCGTCGGTCGGCGCGGCCGCGGTCGCGGTCGGCCTCCCACAGACGGCGGCACAGGCCAAGCCCCACGCGCAGGGTGCGGTCGCCTACACGTGGAAGAACGCCAGAGTCAACGGCGGCGGCTTCGTGCCCGGCATCGTCTTCAACGAGACCGAGCCGAACCTCATCTACGCCCGCACCGACATCGGCGGCTGCTACCGCTGGCAGGAGGAGTCCCGCACCTGGAAGCCGCTCCTGGACTGGGTCGGCCGGGACCAGTGGGGTTACTCCGGGGTCGTCTCCGTGGCCACCGACCCGGTCGAGACCAACCGCGTCTACGCCGCGGTGGGCACCTACACCATCGACTGGGACCCCAACAACGGGGCAGTGCTCTACTCCGACGACAAGGGCGAGACCTGGGGCATCGCCGAGCTCCCGTTCAAGCAGGGGGGCAACATGCCCGGCCGCGGCATGGGCGAACGCCTCGTCGTCAACCCGGCGAACAACGCCGAGCTGTACCTCGGCACCCCCAGCGGCAACGGGCTGTGGCGCTCCCGTGACTACGGCCGCACCTGGGCGCGTGTCGAAGAGTTCCCGAACGCCGGCAACTTCGTCGTCGACCCCGCCAACACCTACAGCGCCGACAACCAGGGCGTGATCTGGATCGACTTCGACCAGATCGGCGGCAAGATCTACGTCGGTGTGGCCGACCCGGACGACCCGCTGTACGTCTCGGAGGACGGCGGCGCGACCTGGCAGCCGGTGCCCGGTGCCGCGGAGGCCCTCGGCGTGGTCGACGGCAACCGCACCATTCCCAAGCAGTCCGCCGTGGACAACACCAACGGCTACCTGTACATCATCACCAGCTATGACCCCGGCCCTTACAACGGTGCGCCCGCCTCGGGCAACGGCGGCCAGATCTGGCGCCTGTCCACCCAGACCGGCGAATGGACCGACGTCACCCCCGGGTACAACCCGAGAGGTGTGATCCCCGGCTTCGGCGGCATCACCGTCGACCGCCAGAACCCCGGCACTCTCATGGCCTCCACGTGCAACAACTGGTGGCCCGACGAGATCCTCTACCGCTCCACCGACTCGGGACAGACCTGGTCGCTCAGCTGGGACTACGCCGGAGGCCAGAACCGTACCGACCGGTTCGTCATGGACAACTCCGGATCCCCCTGGCTGTCCTGGAACGGCGAGGATCAGCTCCCCCAGTACGCGGTCAAGCACGGGTGGATGATCGAGGCGTTCGCGATCGACCCCCACAACTCCGACCGCATCATGTGGGGCACCGGCGCCACCATCTGGGGCACCGAAGAGCTGACGAAGTGGGACGCCCAGGGCGAGCTCGTCGGCGAGGACGAAGCCGGTCAGCGCGTCGCCCTGCCGATCGAGAAGTTCACTGTCGGCGTGCGCGCCGAAGGCGTCGAGGAGACCGCGTCCCTCGACCTCGCGGCGCTGGGCGGCGCCCTCGTCTCCGCTGTCGGCGACGTCGGCGGCTTCGTCCACACCGACCTCGACCGGGCCGAGCCGATGATCGACACCGGCTGGTCCACCGGCACCAGCGTGGACTTCGCCCAGCTGAACCCGGACATCATCGTCGGCACCGGCAACGTGCACGGCAACGAGAAGGGCCACGTCGGCGTCTCCACCGACCGCGGCAGGACCTGGCGGAACACGTCGCCGGTCGAGGGCGTCCCCGGCGGCGGTCACGGCGGCACCGTCGCGATCACCGCCGACGGGTCCGTGATCGTCTGGTCGCCGAACAACACCGACGTCACCCCGGTGTACAGCACCGACCTGGGCGAGACGTGGAACCCGGTCCAGGGGCTCCCCGCGGGCGCGAAGGTCCGGTCCGACCGCGTCAGGCCGTCGGTCCTCTACTCGTTCTCCGGCGGCACGTTCTACCGCAGCACCGACGGCGGCGCGACGTTCACCGACACGGGGGCGACGGGCCTGCCGACCGCGGGCGTCGACGACTTCCGGGCGGTCCCCGGCCACAAGAACCACGTCTGGCTGGCCGGACGCGGCGACACCGAGAAGGACATCCCGGGCGGCATGTGGCGCTCGAAGGACGGCGGCCTGACCTGGAAGCAGATCACCGCGTTCGACACGGCGGAGTCGGTCGGCTTCGGCAAGGCGTCGAAGAAGTCCGGCTACCCGGCGATCTACAGCTCCGCGCGGATCGGCGGCAAGGCAGCCATCTACCGGTCGGTCGACGGCGGCACCCGCTGGGTCCGCATCAACGACGACGACCACCAGTGGGCCTGGTCGGGCTCCGCCATCACCGGCGACCCGTGGATCTACGGCCGCGTCTACCTCACCACCAACGGCCGCGGCATCATCTACGGCGACATCGCCGGCTGAGGCCTCCCCCAGTAACCGCTCCGGGGTGCCTGGACGCGTCCAGGCCCCCCGGAGCCGGCTCCCATGGTCCCCCTACAAGGAGGTAGCACGGCTATGTCTTCAGTCATCCGCCTGCGTCGCGGTGCGGCAGCGGTCTTGGCGATCGCGCTCGCGTCCGCGCTCCTGGTCTTCGTGGCCCCCAAGGCGGCACACGCCGCCGAGCTCACGCGGGTCACGAACTTCGGGAACAACCCCGGCAATCTCGAGATGTACGTGTATGTGCCCGACAACGTCGGGCCAAACCCGGCGCTCGTGGTCGCCAACCACTTCTGCACCGGGTCCGCGTCGGCGATGTTCGGCGCCACCCAGTTCGACGAGCTGGCCGGCCAGTACGGCTACATCGTCGTCTACCCGTCGGTGACCCGCGCGAGCAAGTGCTTCGACGTCGCGTCGCAGGCCTCCCTCTCGGGCACTGGCAGCGACTCGGTCAGCATCAAGTCGATGGTCGATTACGCGCTCGCCAACTACGGCGCCGACCCGAACCGGATCTTCGCCACCGGCATCTCGTCGGGTTCGATGATGACCAACGTCCTGCTCGGGGTCTACCCCGAGGTGTTCAAGGCCGGTTCGTCCTACGCGGGCGTGCCCTTCACGTGCTTCGCGACCACGGACGGCTCGGAGTGGAACTCCGACTGCGCGACCGGCATGGTCAACCGCACTGCGCAGCAGTGGGGCGACGCAATCAGGAACGCCAACCCCGGCTACTCAGGGCCCTGGCCGCGCATGCAGATCTGGCACGGCACCGAGGACGAGGCACTGTACTACCCGAACTTCCAAGAGCAGATCGACCAGTGGACCAACGTCAACGGGACCGACCAGGTCGCCGAGTTCACCGACCAGCCGCAGCCGAACTGGACCCGCACCCGCTACGGCTCGACCGGCAGTCAGGCCCTGGTCGAGGCGATCAGCATGGAGGGCGTCGACCACGCGCTGCCGCACTCGGCCGCCGAGACCCTGCGCTTCTTCGGCCTGACCGGCTCCGCGAGCGGCGGCCAGATAGTGGGCGCGGGCTCGAACCGCTGCGTGGGCATTCCGGCATCCGCGACCGCGAACGGGACGCAGGCGGTGCTCTGGGACTGCAACGGCGGCTCCAACCAGTCGTTCACCCGCATCGGCGGCGAACTCAGGGTCAACGGCAAGTGCCTCGAAGCGTACGGGTGGGGCACGGCCAACGGCACCCGGGTGGTGATCTGGGACTGCACGGGCGGCGCGAACCAGCGCTGGAACGTCAACGCGAACGGCACCGTCACCAACGTCCACAACGGGCTCTGCCTGGACGCCAGCGGCGCCGCCACCGCCAACGGCACACAGATCATCCTGTGGCCCTGCAGCGGCACCCAGAACCAGCAGTGGACGCTGACCTGACCTCGGGCTTTCATCGGTGAGGTGTCCGCGGGCTGGTTCGTGACGGCGAAAGATGCTCCTGACCTGGGATGATACGGCTTGTGAAAGGTCGCATCGGTCCAGGGTCGGGAGCACCTTTCAGGTAAGGAAGTCTCACCGGGTTCTACCGTGAGTGCGGTGGGCACTCTCGTCGTGGCGCGCGGCGCGCACCGCTCAGAGGGCGCCGCCGGCCGCCTTCGGTGCGTCGGTCGACTCGCCGCCGTCGCCGATCGACTCCCGTGCGACGTAGTTCTCCAGGTCGAACAGGTTGTTCCCGGCGCGCTTGGCGACGGTGAGGAGTGTCGTCGCGGCCGCGACCTCCTCGACCTGCTCCTCGAGGAACCACAGCAAGAACTGCTCGCCCAGAGCGTCACCTCCCTCGCGTGCCGCGCGGAAGATCTCCTCGATCTGCTCGGTGACCTGGCGTTCCTGGTCGAGCGCGAGCTGGAGGGGCTCGACGACGTCGGCGAAGTCGTTGCGCACCTCCGGCGTGCCCGGGATCGTCACCGGACGGGACCGATCGAGGTGGTACTGGACGATCATCATCGCGTGGTTGCGCTCTTCGAGCGCCTGCCGGTAGAAGTGCGACGCGAGCTGCGGCAGGTCGTGGCTGTCGAACCACACGGCGATCGCCGTGTACTGCTGGTGCGCCGCCAGCTCGTGACCCACCTGCTCACCGAGCAGCTGCCAGAACTGGGCATCCTTCGACTTCGTGGTCATGGGCGACACGCTAGCAACCTCAGTCCTCGCGCAGCACGACGACGTCGGTCGGCTCGAGGTGCAGCGTCTCGCCCTGGGTGATGCGTCGCCCGGTGAGCAGGTCGACGCCGGTCGCGTCGGCGTACGGGCCCACGAGCCCGTGCCGCGAGAGGATGCTCCGCACGACCCAGCGCACACCGGCGTCGTCGGGACCCGTGGCGACGTACCAGCCCTCGCCACCGCCGTCGTGCCGCATGCGCGTGACGGCGGGCGTCCCGGCGTAGAACTCGGCGCCGCGGTGCCGACCACCTCGGCGCCCGCGGGGACGACGACCTCGAACACGAGCGACGCGTCGCTGATGACGCGCTCGCCCTCCTCACCTGACAGCGTGACCGGGTTGGTCGCGCCCGGCTCGGCGGGGCCGGTCTCCTCGACGCGTCGCAGCTCACACCCTCGCCGCAGAGCATGCTGACGAGCCGGTCGATCCCGTTCGTCGTCATCGACACCCACGGGGAGCCGCCCGTCGACGTCCCGACCGTCGGCTCGGACAACTGGAACGGCGGTCTTGCCGCGACCCGGCACCTCATCGAGCTCGGCCACCGCCCGGTCGCCGCGATCTCGGGCCCGGCCGACGACGCCACCCTCGTGCGGACCGGGAACTTCTACGTCGAGGCGGGGTACGCGGAGGGCGGGCGGCTCCTTTCGGCGCCCGGCCCTCGGGTATCTTCGCCGGCTCGGACATGCTGGCGATCGACGTGCTGCGTGCGGCGCGCGAGCTCCGCCTGCGGGTGCCCGACGACGTCTCGGTCGTCGGGCACGACGACCTGCGGATCGCGCAGTGGACCGGCCCCGCGCTGACGACCGTGCGTCGTGCGCGAGTCGACCGCTCCCCCGCCGAGGTGGCGAACCGGCGTCAGCGCTGGACGCGCGCGCTGCCGCCCTGGGCGAGCTTGGCGACCTCGGCGAGCGTAGCCATCGTGGTGTCGCCCGGCGTTGTCATGGCCAGCGCCCCGTGCGCGGCGCCGTACTCGATGGCCTCGGCCAACGAGCCCAGCTCCATGAGCCCGTACGCCAGGCCCGAGGCGAACGAGTCGCCGCCACCCACGCGGTCGAAGATCTCGAGGTCGGCGCGGTGCGTCGCCTCGACGAAGCCCTCGGCGCGTGACCACGCGATCGCGCCCCAGTCGTTGCGCGACGCCGACCTGACGCCGCGCAGCGTCGTCGCGACGACCTGGAAGTTCGGGTACGCCTCGGCGGCCGTGCCGATCATGGCGCGGAAGGCCCCGGTGTCCAGGTCGGTGAGGTTCTCGTCGACCCCCTCGACCTCGAAGCCGAGCGAGGCCGTGAAGTCCTCCTCGTTGCCGATCATGACGTCGACGTGCGACGCCAGGCTGCGGTTGACCTCCCGCGCCCGCTCGACGCCGCCGATGCCCTTCCACAGGGAGGGCCGGTAGTTGAGGTCGTAGGACACGATCGTCCCGTGGCGCCGGGCCGCGGACATCGCCGCCTCCGCGACCTTCGCCGACGACTCGGACAGTGCCGCGAAGATGCCTCCGGTGTGGAACCAGCGCACGCCCGAGCCGAAGAGCGCGTCCCAGTCGACGTCGTCGGGCTGCAGCTGCGAGATCGCGGTGTTACCGCGGTCGCTCACGCCGACGGCGCCGCGCACGCCGAAGCCGCGCTCCGTGAAGTTGAGGCCGTTGCGCACCGAGCGGCCGATGCCGTCGTAGTCACGCCAGTGCACCCACGAGGTGTCGAGGCCGCCTGTGAGCATGAAGTCCTCGACTAGCCGGCCGACCTCGTTGTCCGCGAGCGCCGTCACGATCGCCCCGCGCAGGCCGAAGCAGCGCCGCAGACCGCGCGCCACGTTGTACTCGCCGCCGCCCTCCCAGACGTCGAAGGTCCGGGCGGTGCGGATGCGCCGGTCGCCCGGGTCGAGCCGCAGCATGACCTCGCCGAGCGCGACGACGTCGTAGCGGCACTCGGAGGCGGGACGGACGTCGAGGGACGGGCTGCTCATCGGACGGTCTCCTTCTGGGTCAGGGCGACGGCCTCGCGCGTGCGGCGGGTGATCTCGTCCCAGTCGCTGGCGGCGACGAGGGACTTCTCGACCATCCACGAGCCGCCGACGGCGAGCACCGGCTCCAGGGCGAGGTAGTCGGCGAGGTTGGCAGCGCTCACGCCGCCCGTCGGCACGAACCGCAGGCCGGGGAACGGTGCGGCGAACGCCTTGATGGCGGCCGGTCCGCCGACGACGGAGGCGGGGAAGAGCTTGACGGTCTCGACCCCGAGGTCGAGCGCCCGCATGATCTCGGTGGGCGTGGCGACACCCGGCAGGACCGGGATGCCGTGCTCCTGCGCGCGAAGCACCACGGCCTCGGAGAGCCCGGGCGAGACGATGTACCGAGCGCCGGCGGACACGACGTCGTCGACCTGGCCCGCGCTGGTGACGGTTCCCGCGCCGACGACGACGTCGGGCTGGTTGGCCGCGACGCTGCGGATCGCGTCGAGCCCGCCGGCGGTGCGCAGAGTGATCTCCGCGACGGGCAGCCCGCCGGCCACGAGCGCTTCGGCGAGGCGGGCACCCTGCTCGGCGCCGTCGACCACGACGACGGGCACGAGCCGGTAGGCGGCGAGAGTCTCGAGGACGGTGTCGGGGGATGACATCCAGGCTCCGTTTCGCTATGGTGAACATCGGTTGTTCACAACGGAACGCACTCTAGCCGACGGAGGACCCGTGACCCAAGCGCCCGACGCTCCGACGAGTCCGCTCGGCAGCGTCGACAAGGCCCTGCTCACCCTGGACGCGCTCGCCCGCGCCGGCGCGGGCGGGGCCTCGCTCGCGGCGCTCGCGTCCGAGGTCGGCGCCAACAAGTCGACGCTCCACCGCACCCTCGCGGCGCTGCGGCACCGCGGGTACGCCGAGCAGACCGGTGACGGCACGTACCGCCTCGGTCCCGCCGTGCTCGCGCTCGGCACGTCCTATCTCACCGAGGACAACCTGCCCGCGCTCCTGCGTCCTGCGCTCGAGGCACTGTGCAGCGCGGTCGACGAGCTCGTGCACCTCGGGGTCCTCGCCGGCCGGGAGGTCGTCTACCTCGACAAGGTCGAGCCGCAGCGCGCCGTGCGGGTGTGGTCCGCCGTCGGGCGGCGCCGCCCGGCCGCGACCACCGCGCTGGGGCGGGCGCTCCTCGCCGTCGGGCCGCTCGCCGACGTGCACGACGACGGCGCGCTCGCCGCGTACGCCGGTACGGGCACATCCACCGCCCGGCTGCGCGAGGTGCTCGACGACGCCTGGCGCTCCGGTGTGGCCGCCGAGACCGAGGAGAACGAGGCCGGGATCGCGTGCATCGCCGTGGCGCTGCTGCGCGCAGGGCGACCCGTCGCCGCGGTGTCGATCACGGCCCCGGCCGAGCGGCTCACGGGCGACGCCCGCGCCGAGCGTGTCGCTGCGCTGCGCGACGTGCTCCCCCGTCACCTACCCGCCGGGCTCGCGATTCCGCCGACGTCCTGAGCCGCTCGCTCAGTGAGGTCAGGCGGACGCACACCGGACAACGCGGCGTGGCCCCCCGCCGTCGGGCACGATGACACCCATGCGCACACGCAACCCGCTCGACATCCTGTTCATCGGCGGCTCGGGCGTCATCAGCGCCGCCTCCGTGACCCGCGCGGTCGAGCGAGGCGACCGCGTCACCGTTCTCAACCGCGGCCGGTCGACGAGCCGCACGCTGCCCGACGACGTCGAGACGCTCGTCGCGGACGTCGCCGACGACGCCGCCGTGGACTCGGCGCTGGGCGGCCGGGAGTTCGACGTCGTGGCGCAGTTCCGGGCGTACACCCCGGACCACGTGGCGCGCGACGTCGAACGGTTCGCCGGGCGCACGGGGCAGTACGTGTTCATCTCGAGCGCGTCGGCGTACCAGACGCCGCCGTCGCGCCTGCCGGTCACGGAGTCGACGCCGCTGCGCAACCCGTTCTGGCAGTACTCGCGCGACAAGATCGCCGGCGAGGACGTCCTGGTGCGCGCGCACCGCGAGGACGCGTTCCCCGCGACCGTCGTGCGCCCGTCGCACACCTACGACCACACGCTCATCCCCACCACGGGCGGGTGGACCGACGTCGCGCGGATGCGGGCGGGCAAGCCCGTCCTCGTGCACGGCGACGGCTCGAGCCTGTGGGCGCTCACGCACACCAGGGACTTCGCGGTCGGGTTCGTCGGGCTGCTCGGTCACCCGCTCGCCGTCGGCGACACGTTCCAGATCATGGGGACGCACACGCCCACGTGGGACCAGGTCTACACGTGGCTCGCGCAGGCCGCGGGCGTCGATGCGCCCGAGCTCGTCCACGTCGCGTCCGAGACGATCGCCCGCGCGCTGCCCGACGTCGGCCCCGGCCTGCTCGGCGACAAGGCGCACTCGATGGTCTTCGACTGCGCCAAGCTGCGGGCCCTCGTGCCCGAGTTCGGCACCACGATCACGTACGACCAGGGCGCCGTCGAGCAGGTCGCCTGGTACGACGCGCACCCGGAGGCGCAGCGCGTGGAAGAGGCGCTCGACGGCGGGTTCGACCGGCTCGTGGAGCACGCGCGCTCGCTGTGAGCCTCCCGCGTAGCCTGCACGGGTGACACGCAGCCCCGCACCGCTCGTCCTGCTCGACCTCGACGGCACGCTCATGGACTCCGCACCCGGCATCGTGGCGTCCGTCGAGCACGCCTACCGCGCGCTCGGGCTGACCGTCCCGGACGCCGCGACCCTGCGCTCGTTCGTCGGCCCGCCGATCACCGACTCGTTCCCGCGGCACGGCGTCCCGCCCGAGCTGCTGTCGGAGGCGGTCCGTCAGTACCGCGCGGCGTTCACCACGGGCGGCATGTACGACAACGCCGTGTTCGACCGCATCCCCGCGGCACTTCGCGCGCTGCGGGCCGCCGGCTGCACGCTCGCCGTCGCGACGTCCAAGCCGGAGATCTACGCGGAGCCGATCTGCGACCGCTTCGGGCTGACCCCGCTGGTCGACGGCGTGTTCGGCGCCCCGATCGACGAGGCGACGTCGACCAAGGCCGACGTCATCGCCAAGGCTCTCGCCACGCTCGGGCGGGTCTCGCCGGTCGACGTCGCGGCCGACGGCCCGGTCCTCGGTCCGGTGCTGATGGTCGGCGACCGCGAGCACGACGTCCACGGCGCCGCCGCCCACGGCATCGACTGCCTCGGCGTCACGTGGGGCTACGCCGCGCCGGGCGAGCTCGAGGCGGCCGGCGCGGTCGCGCTCGTCGCCGACGTCGCGGACCTGACCGACGCCGTGCTCGCCCGCGTCACGCCCTGACCCGCTCCCGGCCGGTGGCTACAGTTTGTCCCCGATCCGGCCCGGGTTCGGGGACAAACTGTAGCCACCGGCCCCGGGACGAGAACGGCAAAGGCCCCGGACCCTGTGAGGAGGGTCCGGGGCCTTCGGCGACTCGTGGCTCAGCGCGTCACTCGGCGCCGGCCTGCATCTCGCCGGTCGGCGGCAGGTCGTGCACCGACACACCGGTCGGGGCGTCGAGCGCCGCAGAGGCGCCGACGGTCACGGGCCCGCGCTCGTGGTCCTTCTTGGGCACGCCGCGGAACGTGAACTCGCCCAGCAGGCCCTCGCCCACGCCGTCGACCACGACGATCTCGCCGGCCTTGAGCTCGCCGAACAGGATCTTCTCGGACAGCGCGTCCTCGATCTCCCGCTGGATGGCGCGCTTGAGCGGACGAGCGCCGAGGACCGGGTCGTAGCCCTTCTCCGCGAGCAGGTGCTTCGCGGTCGGCGTGAGCTGGATGCCCATGTCCTTGTCGCGCAGGCGGCGCTCCAGCTTGGCGATCTCCAGGTCGACGATCTCGATGATCTCGTCCTGGGACAGCTGCGGGAACACCACCACGTCGTCGACGCGGTTGAGGAACTCGGGGCGGAAGTGCTGCTTGAGCTCGTCGTTGACCTTGGCCTTCATGCGCTCGTAGGAGGTCACCAGGTCGCCACCGGCGTTGAAGCCGGTCTGCAGGCCCTTGGCGATGTCCCGCGTGCCGAGGTTCGTGGTCATGATGATCACGGTGTTCTTGAAGTCCACGACGCGGCCCTGCGAGTCGGTCAGGCGACCGTCCTCGAGCACCTGCAGCAGCGAGTTGAAGATGTCCGCGTGCGCCTTCTCGACCTCGTCGAACAGGACGACCGAGAACGGCTTGCGGCGCACCTTCTCCGTGAGCTGACCACCCTCGTCGTAGCCGACGTACCCGGGCGGGGAGCCGAACAGGCGCGAGACCGTGTGCTTCTCCGAGAACTCGGACATGTCGAGCTGGATGAGCGCGTCCTCGTCCCCGAAGAGGAACTCGGCGAGCGCCTTGGCCAGCTCCGTCTTCCCGACGCCGGTCGGGCCGGCGAAGATGAACGAGCCACCGGGGCGCTTCGGGTCCTTGAGGCCCGCACGCGTGCGGCGGATCGCCTGCGAGAGCGCCCTGATCGCCTGCTCCTGCCCGACGACGCGCTTGTGCAGCTCGTCCTCCATGTGCAGCAGGCGGCTGGACTCCTCCTCGGTGAGCTTGACGACCGGGATGCCGGTCGACATCGCCAGCACCTCGGCGATGAGCTCCTCGTCGACCTCCGCGACGGAGTCGAGGTCGCCCGACTTCCAGGCCTTCTCCTTCTCGGCGCGCTTGTGCGTGAGCTGCTTCTCCTTGTCACGCAGGCCGGCGGCCTTCTCGAAGTCCTGCTCGTCGATCGCCGACTCCTTCTCCCGGCGGGCCTCGGCGATCTCCTCGTCGAGGACCTTGAGCTCGGGCGGAGCGGTCATGCGGCGGATGCGCAGGCGCGCGCCCGCCTCGTCGATCAGGTCGATCGCCTTGTCCGGCAGGTACCGGTCGTTGATGTACCGGTCGGCGAGCTGTGCCGCCGAGACGAGTGCGGCGTCCGTGATGGAGACGCGGTGGTGCGCCTCGTACCGGTCGCGCAGACCCTTGAGGATCTCGATCGCGTGCTCGAGAGACGGCTCGGCCACCTGGATCGGCTGGAAGCGGCGCTCCAGGGCCGGGTCCTTCTCGACGTACTTGCGGTACTCGTCGAGCGTGGTGGCGCCGATCGTCTGCAGCTCGCCGCGCGCCAGCATCGGCTTGAGGATGCTGGCCGCGTCGATCGCGCCCTCGGCGGCGCCCGCACCGACGAGCGTGTGGATCTCGTCGATGAACAGGATGATGTCGCCGCGGGTGCGGATCTCCTTGAGCACCTTCTTCAGGCGCTCCTCGAAGTCACCGCGGTATCGGGAGCCGGCCACGAGCGCGCCCAGGTCCAGCGTGTAGAGCTGCTTGTCCTTGAGCGTCTCGGGCACGTCGCCGCGCACGATGTCCTGCGCCAGGCCCTCGACGACGGCGGTCTTGCCGACGCCGGGCTCGCCGATGAGCACGGGGTTGTTCTTGGTGCGCCGCGACAGCACCTGCATGACACGCTCGATCTCGGTGAGCCGCCCGATGACCGGGTCGAGCTTGCCCTCGCGCGCGGCCTGGGTCAGGTTGCGGCCGAACTGGTCCAGGACGGCTGAGCCGGACGGCTGACCCTCCTGGGGGCCGCCGGTGGCCACGGGCTCCTTGCCCTGGTACCCGCTCAGCAGCTGGATGACCTGCTGGCGCACCTTGTTCAGGTCGGCACCCATCTTGGTGAGCACCTGTGCCGCCACGCCCTCACCCTCACNGAGCGAGGACGACCACCCGACGGGCTCGGTCCGTGAATCTCTCGAACATGTGCTGCTCCCTCACGAGCGGCGCTTCCTGCTCCCCGCCGGATTCTTCGACGGCAACAGCCTGACCGCTACGACTCTATTCGCTCCCAACCTGGCTCCCCGCCCCGGGATGCCCATGTTCGCCAGGGGCGTGACGGCGCGTCCCCTTTGCAGCCGCCCCGGGGTGGATGCACGCTCGGTCCAGGGACGTCGGCGATGTCGGGCACCCAGGGAGGAACCATGGACGAGACCGGGCCGCGGCAAGACCGCTGGGATCCCGTGGACGCGCGCATGGCGCGCTTCTCCGGCCTCGTCGGCGAGGTCGAGGACCCGCTCACGTGGGGCCTCGACCTCGAGGAGGAGACGGTCACGGGGCAGGACGACGCACGCGACCCGACGTCCGAGCGCTTCCTTCGGGCGTACCGCACCTTCGCGGGCGAGTCCGTCGAGGTCGAGACGCTCCGCGTCCCTGCGGGCGACGACGTCGTCGAGGACGTGGTGCGCGCCGCCGCCAGCGGCGCGCTCGCCGCGCCCCTGCACGCCGACATCGCCGCGCCCGTCGAGCCCGACGGCGACGGAATCTCCCGCCCGGCGCCGGACTTCGCCGACGAGTACCAGGACTACCGCAGCGCGATGCGCGCGATCGTCGCCGAGGTCGACCAGGTCCCGCTCGAGGCCGCGCGCTTCGCCGTCGACGGCGTGCCGTCCGCCTGCGCACGCGTCACGGTGCGGGACGTCTCCGCGGTGTACGTGCCGACACGCGACCGCGCGCTCGTCATCACCGGGCCGGCGGACCTGGTCGACCGGGTCGACGTCGTCACGCGCCCGATCCGCCCGCAGCTGCAGGACGACCAGGGCGAGTCGCGCCGCTGACGCTCACGACCTCCTGCCGGGAGCCCTCGACGTGCGTATGCTGCGGCCATGCGCGGCATCGTGGTGGGTGTCAAGGGGTCGGTCGAGTCGGACGAGGCGCTCGACTGGGCCCTGGCCGAGGCAGCGTCGCGGGGCGTGCCGCTGACGGCGCTGCTCGCCGTCCCGTATGACGAGGCGCCCGACGAGCTCGAGCGACACCGTCGCCAGGTCAAGGACATCCTCGAGAACGCCCGCGAGCGCACGGGCTCCGACGTCGAGGCGTCGGCCGACGTCGTGGAGGGACCGGCCGCCGACGCGCTCCTCGGGGCGAGCGCGGACGCCGACATGCTGGTGCTCGGCCGCCGCGACCGGCGGCGGCTGGGCCGGCTCGTGCTGGGCTCGGTGTCCTCACGCATCGTCGAGCACGCGACCGTGCCGGTCACCGTGGTGCGGCACCACGACGTCACGGGCGGGGCCGCGTCTCCGCAGGAGAGCGAGGGCCCGCCGACCGTCGTCGTCGGAGTCGACACGTCGCCGCCGAGCGTAGCCGCGCTGCGCCACGGCGGCGAGGTTGCGCTCCGTACCGGCGCCGTGCTGGAGGCGGTCTTCGCCTGGCAGATCACGACGCTCGCTCCCCTGCCCGGCTCTTGGGGCTGGGCGCCGCCGCTCGACGACTACGAGCGCTTCGCGGGCGACTCCCTCTCGGCCGCCGTCGAGCGTGCGGGGATCGACCTTCCGCCCGAGCGCCTGCGCCTCCGCGTGGAGCACGGCCCGACCGCCCGCGTGCTGCTCGACGCCTCGCACTCGGCCGAGCGGCTCGTCGTCGGAGCGCGTGGGCTCGGCGGGTTCGACCGCCTGGTGCTGGGCTCCGTGAGCCGGCAGGCGCTCGACTACGCGAGCTGCCCGGTGACCGTCGTCCGGCTCTGAGTCCTCCCGTCCGCGCTCGGCGGCCACGGTCACGCCTGCACGACGACGAGCCCCAGGTTCTCGACGAGCACCGCGGCCTGCGCGGGGTCGACGGTCGCGGCGTCGAGCAGCGCCGCGCGCGGGTCGAGAGCCGAGAGGTCGCTGCCGCGCAGGTCCGCGCCGCGAAAATCGACGTGCTCGAGCTCGGCCCCGGACAGGTCGACGCCGACCAGGACGGCGTCGCGGGCGCGGGCCTCGGTCAGGTCGGCCTCGCGCAGCCGGGCGCCCTCGATCCGCACGCCGCCCAGGTCCGCTCGGCGCAGCGTCACGAACGACCAGTCGCCGCGGTCGACACGCACGAGGTCGAACCGGCAGTCGTCGAAGGCCGAGCCGACGAGCTTGCACCGCTCGAACGCGGCGTCGAACAGGTTGCACCGTTGGAAGCGGCAGCTCGTGAACGCGCACTCCGTCCAGGTCGAGGCGTTGAAGCGCACGCCGCGGAACGTGCACCCGGTGAACGTCGCGCCCCTCGCGTGCGCCTCCGTGAGGTCGACGTCGACCAGCTCGACGTTCTCGAGCACCTCGCCCGACAGGTCACGGCCGTACCAGTCCTCGTCCCGGACGACACGGCCCGGCTCCTGGAGTCCCATACCCGCGCACGCTAGCCCCGCCGTCGGACACACTGGGCTCCATGACGACCACCCGACCCGCCGGCCTGCTGCTCACCCCCGGTGCGGGCGCGACCCGGGAGCACCGGGCGCTCGTCGCGGTCGAGCACGCGCTCGCGGAGCTCGACCCGCCCGTGCCCGTCGAGCGCGTCGACTTCCCGTACCGGATCGCCGGGCGGCGGATGCCGGACAAGGCGCCCGTCGCCGTCGCGCACGTGCTGGCCGAGGCGGAGCGCCTCGCCGCACGGCTCGACGTCGGCACCGACCGGCTGCTGCTCGGCGGGCGGTCGTACGGCGGCCGCATGTGCTCGATGGCGGTGGCCGAGGGCCTGCCCGCGGCCGGGCTGGTGCTGATCAGCTATCCCCTGCATCCGCCTGGAAAGCCGGAGCGGCTGCGTGTCGAGCACCTCGGGCAGCTCGACGTGCCCGTCCTGTTCGTGTCGGGCGACCGAGACCCGTTCGGGACCCCAGCGGAGCTCGCCGAGCACACCGCGGCGATCCCAGGCCCGGTCACGCACGTGACGCTGTCGGGCGCGCACGACCTCAAGGGCCGCGACGCCGACGTCGCCACGGCAGTCACCCGGTGGGTCCGGACGCTCTGACGGTTGCCCGGGCCACCGTCTCTGGCGGGCGCGTCATCTCGTTCGCCTACGATGTGGTGCGCCCGCGCGCCGGTCCGGCGGGCCCCGTCGTCGAGAGAGGCCGTCCGTGCGTCTGCTGCGCTCCACGATCCACGCGGCGCTGGCGTTGCTCGTGGCCTCGGCGGCGGGTGCGGGCGGTGCCGCCGCGTCGATGCTGCCGGCCGAACCGGACGACTCCCTGTCGGTGACCACCACGGGTGTCTCGTTCACGCCGGAGGGCGCGGTCGTGGGCTCGAAGGTGACCGTCCGGCTCCGCAGCCTCGACGAGTCGTCGTCCGAGAAGCTCCACGTCAAGATCGACGCGGACGCCTCGTTGGCAGGCTACGTGGCGTTCGTCGGTGCCAGCGTCGCGATGCCGGGCGGGTACTGCGTCACCTTCGTCGAGGTCCCCGGCGTCGGCGAGTGGTCGGAGGAGAGCGGCGGGCCCGCGTGCACGGGGTCGCTCCTGCCCAGCCCCACGGTCGAGCCCACGCCGCGACCCACCTCCGACCGACCGAGCCCGTCGCCGTCGCGCACCGCGTCGCCCACAGCCACTCCGACACCGACCAGCGACCCGAGCCCCTCACCGAGCGCTTCGGCGTCGCCCAGCCCGTCGCCGTCCGTCTCGCCGTCACCGTCACCGTCACCGTCGCCGTCGCCGTCCGCGAGCGTGGCCGCGGAGGAAGAGCTCGCCGAGCAGGGCCGCACGCTCGCCGAGTCGTTCTCGGACGACCTCCCCGAGCTCGACGTCGAGCCCGGCGAGGATCGTGCGGATGCTCCGTGGACCCAGCTCGCGATCGGCGGGGGCGCCGTCGCGGTGGTCGGTGGCGGCGCCGCCCTGTGGTGGGGGCGCCGAAAGGGCGGCTGACGCGTCTCCCGGCCGCCCGGCCGCGAGAGCTCAGCGACCGCCCGCGGGCTCGTCCGGATAGGTCGGCGGCGACTTCTCGAGCTCGATCGCGAGCTCGCGGCGCCCGGTCAGGACGTGCGCGCGCTCCTCGTCACGCTGCCGCAGGGCGTCTGCCTGCAGCTCGGGCGACAGGTGGTCCCAGTAGAGGACGCCGTCGAGGTGCTGCGTCTCGTGGATGAAGCAGCGGGCCAGGTACCCCGTCGCGGTGAGCTGCACGGGCCCGCCGTCCTGGTCGACGCCGCGGATCGTCGCGCCGCCGGGACGCTCGAGCGGCTCGTAGGCGCCCGGCACCGAGAGGCAGCCCTCGTCCTCGACCTCGGGCGGCGCCTCGCCGTCGACCTCCAGCTCGGGGTTGACCACGTGGCCCACGTGGCGGTCGCCGTGCTCGTCCGTCAGGTCGTAGACGAACACCCGCAGGTCCACCCCGACCTGCGGCGCCGCGAGGCCGACGCCCTCGGCGACCTCCATCGTGGCGAACATGTCGTCGACGAGCCGCGCGAGCTCCGGCGTCGAGAACGTCGTGACCGTGCGCGCGGGCGTGTGCAGCACCGGCTCCCCGATCTCGGTGATCCGCAGCACCCGGCCGCGCCGGCACTCCGGCGTCTGCGCGGGGTACGGGTCGACCGGCTCGCCCAGCAGGTACGTCGCGGGCCGGCGTCGCCCGAAGCTCCAAGCCATGTCGCCGAGCCTACCGGCCGGCCGGCCGCCGGTCTCAGGTGCCCGACGGCGGAGATCGGCTCGCCCGGCGAGCACGCCGCGCGCACGCGATGCTGGCCGCGGGAGGTGAACCCGTGGCAGGCACCACGCCCGACCGCCCGGGCGCCCAGGAGTGGGTGCCCGACGGCCCGGACGTCGAGACGCTCGGCGAGGCCGCGCACGCGTGCCGTGGCTGCGAGCTGTGGGCATCCGCCACGCAGGTCGTGTTCTCCTCCGGACCCGACGACGCCGACGTCGTGCTCGTCGGCGAGCAGCCGGGCGACCGCGAGGACCGCGAGGGCGAGCCGTTCGTCGGCCCGGCCGGACGCGTGCTCGCCGACGCGCTCGGGGCCGCGGGCCTCGAGCCGGAGCGCTGGGCTCGACGGCGGCGCGGGCGGTCCTGGGTCGCGCCGTCCGGGTCGGCGAGCTACGCGGCCAGGTCCTCGACCCACCCGGCGACGGAGGCGCCGCGCGCGACGCCAGCGCCGTCGTCGTGACGACGCACCCGTCCGCGCTGCTGCGCCTGCGCGACCGCTCCGACCGGGACGCGGCGTTCGACGCGCTCGTCGCCGACCTGCGCACCGCGGCCGACGCCTCGCGCTGACCTCCGGACGGGGTCGGCGGGCGGGGCGCATGTGCGGGGCCACGACCGCGTGCCTACGGTCGAGGCGTACCGCGCCGACGGCGCGTTCCCCCGCGGAGAGGACGACCATGACGGACGACCGGACGAACAAGACGACCGGGCCGCGTCGCGACGAGCTGCCGATGCCCGACTACGACCACGTTCCCGTAGGCACGCTGACGCACCGGATCCGCGCGCTCGACGCGCCTGCGCTCGAGAAGGTCCTGGAGTACGAGCGCGCACACGGCGACCGCGCGCCCGTCGTGACGATGCTCGAGCACCGGCTCTCCGAACTGCGCGGCGGCGCGGAACCGTCCGGCGGGGACCCGGGCGTCCCTGCCCCGCAGCAGGCCACACCGGCCGGCGGCAGCAAGGTGTCCCCCCAGACGGCGGCCGAGCCTGACGGCCCCGAACGATATTCCGGGACCAGCTCGCAGCCGCGCGGCTGAGCCCACGTGGCCGAGCCCGGTCAGGTGCTCAACCGGCGGTAGCGCTGCAGGCGACGGAACCCGTCGGCACGGATCGGCAGGTCGCGTGCGGGAGCCGCGACGGCGTCCTCGAGCCGTGCACGTGTCCGATCCACGTCGAGGTGCATCCCGACGGCCACCAGCTCGCTGCCGGCACGGCCGGCCTGTGAGCTGCTGATGTGGATCGACCGTCCGACCAGATGGACGACATAACCCCGGAGCCGTCCGGCGCTCTGGACGGTCACCCGGCCCTTGATGCGGTAGCAGCCGGGCGGCGGCTGCTCGAGGAGATCGATCACGCGTGCCGGGTCGACCGTTCCGGGCGACCGCGCGGTCGCGGCGCCGACGTGCACGTGGTCGTCGGCGTGCGCATCCCGACGGAGCGCGGCCAGGGGCAGCTCGTCACCAGGGTCCTCGCCGCACGCGACGTCGAAGAGCAGCTCGGGGTCGATCCGACCGTGCGCGGAACCCACCACGTGCGCGACGGGATTCACCTCCCGGACACGGCGCTCGATGCGGGCCAGTGCCGCCTCGCGCCGGGCCCGCGGAAGCCGGTCGGTCTTGTTGACCACGACGAGCGACGCAGCGGCGAGCCGTGCGGGCGGACGTTCCCGGGTGTCGACCGTGCGGAAGTGCTCGACGGCATCCACCACCTCGACGACTCCCCCGGGTCGGACGCGCTCGACACCGCTGAAGCGCACGAGCCGGGACAGCGTCAGCGGGTCGGCGATGCCGCTGGCCTCGACGACAACGGCGTCGAGGCGCAACCTCGGGTGAGTCAGGCGCTCGAGCGCGTCGTCCAGCCCGCCGGTGTCGGGCAGGCAGCACAGGCAGCCGCCCGAGATGGACGCGGGCTCGTCGACCTGCCCGACGACGAGCCCCGCGTCCACGTTGATGTCGCCGAAGTCGTTCACGACGACGCCGATCCGACCCCCGGGCCGCTGCAGAAGGTGGTTGAGCACGGTCGTCTTTCCGGCTCCCAGGTGCCCGGTGAGGACGACGACGGGGACGCGCCGCTCCTGCGCCCGGTGCTCCGACGCGGTCTGGTCAGGCACGAGCGTCCGTGCGAGCTGCAGCGGCTGCGGCGTCGAACTCTTCCGCGACCAGTGCCATGTTGACCGCGGCACCGGTCATGCTCCCCGCGCCGACCGCTACCGGGACGTTGGCCATGGCGTCGACGACGTTGCCTGCGGCCCACACGCGTGGGCTGCTCGTGCGTCCGAGCTCGTCCACGGTCAGGAAGCTGCCGAACGCCCCCTCGGTGCGCTCGAGGTCGAGGTTCTCGAGGAGTCCGTCGTGGGCCCGCGGCCTGCCGGCCGTGAACACGGCGTCGACCCCCACCGTTCGGCCAGGCCCGGCAGATCCGGGAGCTCGTCGGCCAGGCCGGTCGCCACGATCACCGCCGTGGCGCACAACTCGGCACCGTTCGGAAGCTGCAGACGCACGCGGTCGCCGTCGACGTCGATGCGGCGCACTGCGCTCTCGATGAGGTCGACGCCGTACGACGCGGCCTCGGCGCGGCCTCGATCGAGGAGCTCGGACGGCGGCAGCCCTTCATGGCCGAAGACGCCGTGCATGTGCGCGGCGAAGCGGTTGCGGGGCATACCGGCGTCGACCACGACCACCCGCCGGCGGGCTCGTCCCAGCATCAACGCGGCGCTGAGCCCTGCAAACCCTCCGCCTACGACCGCGACCTCTGCCTGACGTGTCTCCATGCCGCCAGGGTGCGGTGCAGGATGAGATTCTGGCAAAGGTCCTTGCCAAAACAGCAAACGGAGGACGTCGATGACGGACCAGATCGAGCAGGTCGGGCCGCGGCTGCGCGCCGCACGCAGATCGCAGGGATGGACGCTCGACGAGCTCGCGTCACGGGCCGGCCTGTCGGCCAGCACCCTGTCACGCCTGGAATCGGGCAAGCGTCAGGCCAGTCTCGAGCTCCTGGTGCCCCTGACGAGACAGCTCGGCATCCGCATCGACGACCTCCTGGCCCCGCGGCCAGCCGACCCGCGGGTGCGGCGCCCGGTCGTCCGTCGCCGCGGCCTGGAGATCGCTCCCCTCGCGCGGGAGAACTCGCCCGTGCACACCTACCGGATCACCTACCCGCCCGCCACCGAGCTCCCGCCGCTGCAGGTGCACGGCGGACGCGAGTGGCTCTACGTGCTCACGGGCCGGCTGCGACTGCGCGTCGGCGACCAGGACCTCACGCTCCGCCGCGGGGAGGCGGCCGAGTTCGACACCCGCACCCCCCACGCGATGTCAGCCGCGGGATCGCGACCGGCCCAGGTGATCAGCATCTTCGACGAGACCGGGGCACGGATCCACACCCACTCCCCCACGCCCTGAGAGCTCGCCGGAAGCCTCTGGCATGCGGACCTGCCGGTCGGAGGCCACGATCGTCGCCGGCCGGTGCGCGATGAGCAGCGTGGCGCGCTCGCCGCAGCGATTCAGCACGTCGAGGATGGCAGCGTCGGCCTCAGGGTCGAGCGATGCCGTCGCCTCGTCCAGGACCAGGACGCGCGGTTCGCGCAGCAGCGCGCGGGCGATCGCCACACGCGCTCGCTGACCGCCCGACAAACCCGCGCCGTGCTCACCGACGGGCGTGTCGAGGCCCCGCGGCAGTCCCGCACCGTGGTCGAGCAGGCCTGCGGCATCAGCGGCCCGCCGGATCATGTCGGTCGTCGCGCCCGGGTCGCCGAGGGTGATGTTCGAACGGATCGTGCCGCGCAGGAGCGGAGAGGACTGCGGCACGACGGCGACCAGGCGGCGCAGCTCGTCGTCGGGCAGGGCGCGCAGGTCGACACCGTCGATCCGGACGCTGCCCTTGTCCGGGTCCCACAGGCGCGCCGCGAGCCGCGCGGCGGTGGTCTTGCCGACGCCTGAGGGGCCGACCAGCGCGACGGTCTCCCCTGGACGCACGTTCACGCTGAACCGGTCGAGCACCGGTAGTGCCCCGTCATAGCCGAAGGTGACGTCCTCGAGGACGAGCCCGGTCTCGCCTTCTCTCCGCGGGCGGTCATCTGCCGGGTCGCTCGCGACGGCCGGTGGCTCGTCGAGCACCTCCCCGATCCGTTCGGCGGACGCGCGCAGGGTGCCGACGTTGCGCAGCAGGTCGGCGATCTGGGCGGCCGGACCAAGCCCCGCGACGGCGACGGTGACGGCGAGCGGGATGTCCGCCGGGGCTACCTCGACGTCTCGCGAGACGGCGATCCAGATCGCTCCGATCGCGGCGAGCGCGAACATGGCGTCGGCGATGCCGCGCTCGGCGCCGAGTCGGGACGCCTCCCGCACCTGGGTGCGCGCGAGCGACCGGGTGTCGTCGCAGATGCGGTCGAGCTGCGCACCGAGGGCGTCGGCTCCCCGCAGCTCACGGATCCCGCGGACGGTGTCGATCAGCTCCGAGCGGAGGCCGGCGGCAGCGGAGGCCAGCGCTTCACCGTCGCGGCGAGCGCGGCGTGAGGTGGACACGGGCACCGCGACCCCGACGACGAGCAGCGGGACCCAGACGAGCAGCAGCGACGGGGCGATCGTGACCGAGACGACGGCGCTCACCGCCAGGACGAGTGCCGCGCTGAGCGTCTGGGCGACGGTGTGGGCATAGAGCCACTCGAGCGTCTCGATGTCGGCGATGACCCTCGTGACGAGATCGCCGGTGCGCCGGGGACGACGTCGCGAAGGCAGCGCGCGCCGAAGCGTCGCGAAGACACGCCCGCGCAGCACTCCGATGAGCCCGTAGGCGAGATCGTGCGAGACCCACGACTCGCGCCACGCCGCCGTCGTGGCGACGAGGCACGCCACCGTGAGCAGCGCGGTCGCCACCGCCAGGTCGGCGGGGACCGCAGCGACGACCCGGCCGGCGACGACGGCGAGACCGAGGGCGACGGCCAGCACCGCAGTCTGGCCCGTGACACTCCACGCGACCGTCTCGACGAAGCGGCGGCGGCGGGTCGCGATGACCGGCAGCAGGCGCAGGACTGCGTTCATCGCGCACCACCGACCGGCACGGCACGCGAGGAGGGTGGTCCATCGCCGGCCTCGACGATCCGTCCCTCGCTCATGGCAACCCACCGGGTCGCTCGCTCCGCGGCGCTCTCACGGTGCGCGATGACGATCGTCGTGCGCGCCGGGTCGTCGGCGCAGACCGCGTCCATGACTCTCCGTTCGGTCTGCGTGTCGAGCGCCGAGGTGGCCTCGTCGAGCACGAGCACCGGCGCGCGCGCGACCAGGGCCCGGGCGATCGCGACCCGCTGCCGCTGCCCACCGGAGAGCTGCTCGCCGTTCTCGGCCAGCACCGTGTCGTAGCCGGCGGGCAGCCCCGCGATGACGTGGTGGAGGTCGGCGGAGGCCGCGGCACGCTCGACCTCTGCGTCCGTCGCGTCGGGCCGGTACAGGCGCAGGTTGTCGCGGACGGTCCACGCGAACAGCACGGGGTCCTGCGGGACCACGACGACGCTGCGGCACAGCGCGCCGCGCGTGTAGTCGCGAAGCTCGACATCGTCGATGCGGATCGCGCCCTCGTCCGGGTCGAACTCCCGCTCGAGCAGCCGTGCGAGCGTGCTCTTGCCTGACCCTGACGGACCCACGACGGCCACGACCTCCCCGGGCTCGACGCGCAGGCTGAGGCCCACCACGCCGACGTCGGTCCCCGGGTGGCGGAACGTGACGTCGTGGAGCTCAACCGGGGCCGCCGGTGCCGCCGGCGTGGCGTGCGTACCGTCGGCGGCCACGGCCGGGGTGAGCGAGCAGAGCCGATCGAGCCCGTCCACCGCGGCCAGGCCGAGGTAGCCGGCGTGCCAGTGCGTGCCCAGGTCCGCCACGGGCCGGAAGCACTCGCGCGCCAGGAGCAGCACGGTGACGGCGGCGGTCGCCGTCGTGCTTCCGGATGCGACGGCGGCGAGGGCCGTGACCACCGCCAGGACCGTCCCGAGGTGGACGGCCAGCGCGCTCAGCGCACTCTCGACCAACGACACCCGCAGCTGCACCATGGTCGACCGGTGCAGCTCGTGCGCGCGGGCATCGAGCTCCGCGCCGACCCTCGCCGCGGCGCCGAAGCTGCGCAGCAGCGGGATTGACTGCAGCGCCTCCACGTAGTCGCCCGAGAGCTGCGTGAAAGCCGTCCAACGCGCGCGGCCGTTGCGCAGGAGCCGCGCGTCCCAGAACCGCGGGGCGACGACCGCCACGGTCGCCGCGACGGCGAGGACTCCGCCGGCACTCGGGGAGTGCATGCTCACGATCACGACGATCGCCGCAGGGACCAGGAGCACGACGATCAGCTGCGGGAGGTATCGCGTGTAGTACGCGTCGAGCCCGTCCACCCCGTCGATCACGGTCGCGGCCGTCTCCCCGGACCGACGGTCGTCGGAGGGTGCGGCGGCGACCTGCTCGAGCAGGCGCCGCCGGAGCCGGATCCGCACCGACGCACCACACCGCGCGGCGAGCGGCTCGCGCACCCCGATGACAACCGCCCGGGCGACGGCCACGACGGCGAGCACGCCGAGCGCCGGACCGACGTCCTGCGCCCCGTGCACGAGCGCGGCGATCACGGTGGCGGCCGTGAGCGCGAAGGCGACGTGCAGGGCGCAGACGACGATCCCGACCGCCGCGAGCCCGAGGATCGTCCCGGGCACCGCACCGGCCAGCTGCAGGAGCCGTCGGTGGATCACCGGTCAGAACGCGTCGGGATAGAGCTGCTCGGCGATCTGGCGCACGACCGACACGTTGCCGAGGGTGCCCGGGAACACGTCGGCGCTCGAGACGGCGATGAGCCGCCCCTCGCGCACGGCCGGCATGTCCGGGAACGTCGTCGTGAGGTAGTCGCGGGTCGCCGCCTCGTGCTCCTCGTCGAAGGCGGCGAAGACGAGCGCGTCCGGCTCCTCGACGGCGAGCGACTCGGGCGTGACGGTGGCGGCGAAGAAGTCGGCGAACGCCGGCTGGTCGGGCGTGTAGACGTTGTCCGCTCCGGCGAGACGCAGGATGTCGTACTCGACCCCCGCTCCGATGGCGGTCAGGGACGTCCCGTCCACGAACACCTGGGCGACGCGGAGCTTGTCCACGTCGCTCACGGCTGCAGCCACCTCGTCGAGCTCGGCCTGGCTCGCGGCGGCGAGCTCGGTCGCGGCGGCCTCGACCTGGAAGATCTCGCCGAGGTTCTCCAGGTCCGTGAACAGGTCGACGACCTCGGCCGACATCCGGCGCTCGGCGCACCCGCCCGTGGCGACGTACACGGCCGCCCCGGCGTCCTCGAGCTGCTCGATGCTCGCGAAGCCTTGCTCGGCGGTGAACTCGTAGGTCGTGGGCGAGTAGACGAAGTCCGGCTGGGTGGCGAGGAGGTCCTCCCGGCCGGGCGGCGTGGCACCTCCGATCACCGGCACGCGGGCGGCAAGAGCGGCGACGTCGCGCGGCAGCGCCTGCGCCGTGGCCTGCGCCTGCCCCACGAGGCGGTCGGCGAGCCCCAGCCGGAGCAGCAGCTCGGTCTGCGACGGGTGCATGCCGACGACCGCGTCGGGGACGTCCTCGACGACGACGTCACGCCCGCAGTTCACCACGCTCACGGCGCTTCCCGCGGCCGTCTCGGACGGCGCGGCGATGACGGAGGATCCGCACCCGGACACGAGCAAGACCCCACCGACGAACATGGCGACGGTGAGGGGACGTCCGGGGACGCGGGAGGACAAGTTCATGAGCGAAGGCTGCTTTCTGTGCGAGGACCACGAGGGACGGAAACGGGGACGGGACGGGTCGGCGAGGGGTCGGCGACCAGCTGGCGGAAGGCGAGGACGCGGCCGTCGAGGTCCGCGACCACGCGCGCGTCGACGCCGAAGGTGGTGCGGACCAGCTCGGGTGTGAGCACGTCGGAGGGTTCGCCGTCGGCGACGACGCAGCCGTCGGCCAGCACGACGACGCGGTCGCAGTACTGCGCCGCCAGGTTGAGGTCGTGCAACGCGGCGACCACCGTGCGGCCGAGTCCTCGCACCGTGGCCATCAGCTCGAGCTGGTGCCGGATGTCGAGGTGGTTGCTGGGCTCGTCCAGGACCAGCACGGGGCTCTGCTGCGTAAGAGCTCGGGCGAGCATGACCCGCTGCCGCTGGCCTCCCGAGAGGGTCGCCACCATCCTGTCGGCGAGGTCGTCGATCCCGGCGCGCCGCATCGCGTCGTCGACGATGCGCAGGTCCTCCGGGGTGTCGCGGCCGAACGAGGCGTGATGGGGCGAGCGTCCGAGCAGCACGAGCTCGTGCACACTGAGGTCGAAGTCGGTGGACGGGTCCTGGAGCATGACGGCCACGGCGCGCGCCACCTGCCTGCCGGTCAGGGCCCGCACGTCGTGGCCGCCGACCCGCACGATGCCCTCGCGCGGCGCCACGGCTCGGTAGAGCGTCCGCAGCAGTGAAGACTTCCCGCTGCCGTTCGGTCCGACGAGACCCACGACCGTTCCCGGCTCGACGCTCAGCGATGCCCCGCGCACGACCTGGCGCCCGCCGAGCACCACGGTGACGTCGTCGAACTCGACCCTCATCGGCCGAACCCCGCTCGGTCGGCCTCGCTCCGACGCATCAACCAGAGGAAGAAGGGCGCACCGACGAACGCGGTGAGAATGCCCAGGGGGATCTCGGTGGGCGCCGCGACGGTGCGTGCGAGGAGGTCGGCGGTCATGAGGAAGACCGCGCCGCCGAGTACCGCGACCGGGAGCATCCGCCGGTGGTCGGCACCGACGGCGATGCGGGCGACATGCGGGACGACGAGACCGACGAACCCGATCCCGCCGGCGACGGACACGACGGTACCCGTGAGCAGCGAGGCGACGACCAGCATCAGGCCGCGCAGGCGCGTGGCGTCGACACCCAGGGACGTGGCGGACTCGTCGCCGGTCATCAGGGCGTTCAGGGAACGCGTCACCACGGCCGCGACGGCACCGGCGACGACGAGCGCGACGGCGGGGCCGATCAGGCTCGACATCGTCGCGGCGGAGACGCTCCCCAGCAGGAAGAACAGCACGCTGACGACGTTCTGCGCGTCGGTGGAGATCGTCAGGTAGCTCGTCACTGCGCTGAAGAGGGTGCCGAGGGCGACACCCGCGAGGATCATTCGGGTCGGCGACAGCTCCCCACCCTTGCGCGCCAGCGCAGCGACACAGACGCACGCCACCAACGCACCGGCGAAGGCCGCGACGTTGAGAGACAGCCCGCCCACTGCCGCCGACCCGAGCACGATGACGAGCACCGCCCCCACGCTCGCGCCCGACGACACCCCGAGGATGTACGGCTCGGCGAGCGGGTTGCGGACCGTGACCTGCATGAGTGCACCCGCGAGCGCGAGCCCCGCACCGGCGAGGCCGGCCAGGAGCGCCCGCGGGAGACGGAAGCGCCACACGGCCTGGTCCTGCAGCGGCGTCAGGCTCCCGTCCGACATCCACGGCATCCCGGGAGCCAGGTGCCCCAGCACGATCTGCCCGGCCTGCAGCGGATCGACCGGGACCGAGCCGACCGCACCCGAGAGGACGATCAGAGCGACGAGCGCGAATCCGAGGCTCGCGTAGATCAGGCCGGTCCGCCGAGCAAGGCGGCGGCGCGCACGGTCAGCGACGGACACGACGGCCGTACCGGCACCGCTGCCCGGCCCGCGAACGGAGGAGGCGTCGAGCACGCCCTTCACTCGGCCTGGACCATCCCCTGCCTCACGGCTCGAGCCAGGCGCGGCGGGACCAGCACCTGTCGCCCGTCGACGGTGACGGGCACGAGCACCGGCTCGGCCGCCTTCCACTGCGCACGGCGCGACCGCGTGCGCGAGCGGGACATCCTTCGCTTGGGGACTGCCACGGAGGTTCCTCCCTCTGGGCCCACCCGCAGCAGAGCGGGCAGGTCAATGAGAACCGTTCTCATTTCGCGGTAGAGTCAAGCACACCTGAGAACGCTTCTCAAGAATGGAGGTTCCCCTGACGCACACGGACGCCTACGAGGAACTCGGTGAGCTCCACGACCTCTTCATGGCGAGCCGTGGCAGCGCCTGCGCCGGGTCCTCGAGAACGTCGTGCTCGACCTGGGGGGCGGGCACCGGGATGGGCACCCGCGCGCTCGTCGGCGTGACCCGCGCGAAGGTCGTCGCGTTGGAGCCGTCGCGCACCATGCGTGCGGCGCTCACGGCGCCGTCGCCCGACAGCAACTGCTTCGTCTCCGAGCACGAGGTGCACGACGGCGATCAGCTGCCACGCGCAGAACTCGTCGCCGGCAGCTGGGAACCTGTCGGGGATCAGGACCTGCGTCGTGGCCTCGCCGCCACGGGCCTGACTGCCAGGCCTCACGACCCCGACAGCGTCCTGTTGCGAGCCGCGACCTCACCATGACCTCTGCGTGGCCCGGCCGTGCCCAAGGACGACCTGTGCCGCGCCTCCGCCATGGCGAGCACAGGCACCCCGGGCAGGGGATCCGACGGGGCCGATGTCATCCAGGACGAGGAGTCCGGGAGGCGATCGACGCGGGACGCAGGCTTAGGGACTTCCGCCCCCCCGGGAGGCGAGGAAGAAGCCGAGCGCCATCGCCGTGGAGACCGGGTGCGTCGCGGCGTACATGTGGCCCTTGCCCGGGAACAGGTGCAGGCGGCCGTCAGGCACGCCGGCGGCAGTACGACGGAACAGGTCCGCCGTGTAGAACGGGTCGTTCGTGCCTCCGAGCACCAGGGTCGGCGCCTTCATCTCCCCGAGACGCGGCTCGGCGTCGAAGGCGTCCTCGGCGGCGATGGTGGTGAGCATGTCGCTCGGGTCGTCGGCGACGATCAGCGAACCCGCGAGCCAGCCCGCTCCACCGGCCGGGACCCGGAGCGCGGGTCCGGGGGCCAGCAACCGCATGAGTGCGGCCCCGCCGGCGCGTGGGTGCCCTGCACGAGTGTGCCGCGCCAGCTCCGCCTGAGCCCGTCGGCCCCGATCGGAGAGCCGGCATGCGGCCGGGCCGAGGACGAGGCGGCGCACGAGGTCGGGGTGATCGAGCGCGAGCTGGAGCGCGACGGAGCCTCCAGTGGAGCTGCCGTGCAGGAGCACCGGATCCCCGATGGCGGACCGGATCGCGTCGGCGTAGTCGGCGGCGATGTCGCTCATCGTCGCACCATCTGGCAGGCCACGACGGCGGTTGACCAGGTAGACGGTGAAGTGCTGGGCGAACGGCTCCCCGGCGAACAGGGAGGCGCGTCGCCACAGTCCTGTCGGGTTCGCGTGCTCGGGGCTCAGGCCGGTGGCCATGACGAGTGGAGGCCCGGCCCCGAGCCGCAGGTACGGCAGGCCTGCGCCGAGCACCCCCTCGTCGACGTCTGGTGTGGCCACACCGGCAGGCTACGCCGAACGACGCCTCCCCTCAGCCCTTGATGGCACCGGTCAGCACGCCCGAGGTGAAGTACCGCTGGAGGAACGGGTACACGACGAGGATCGGGACGGTGGCCAGGACGATGACGGCCATCTGCAGCGTGATGCCTGGAGGCGGCGGCTGATCGGGAGTCACCATCGCACCGGGGATCTGGACTCCGGCCAGGACGTACTGCTGCAGCACGACCTGGATCGGCCACTTCGTGTTGTCGCTGATGTACAGCAGCGCGTTGAAGTACGTGTTCCAGTAGGCGACGGCGTAGAAGAGCCCCATCACCGCGAGCACGGGCTTGGACAGCGGCAGCGCGATGCGCAGGAAGATGCGCCACTCTCCCGCGCCGTCGATCCGTGCGGCCTCCATGAGCTCGCGTGGCAGGTTCATGAAGAAGTTGCGGATGATGATCATGTTGAAGGCCGAGATCAGCCCCGGGATGATCAGCGACCAGAGCGAGTCCAGCAGGCCGAGGCTCTTGATCAGCAGGAAGTTCGGGATGATGCCCGCCGAGAAGAACATCGTCGCGAGCACCATGATGAGCACGGCCTTGGCTCCGGGCACCTCCCGCGTCCGGCTCAGCCCCCACGCGAGCATGGACGAGAACGCCAGCGACAGGACCGTGCCCACGACGGTGATCCACAGCGAGTTGCGCAGTCCGACGGTGACGGTACCGCCGTTGAAGATCGCCCGGTAGGCATCGAGAGAGAACCGGGTCGGGAAGACGACGCCGGCACGGGCCTGTTCGGGCACCGCGAAGCTCATCGCGATGACGTACGCGATCGGGTAGAGCATCGTCAGGATGATCAGGACGATGATCACGGCCTTGAGCGCCCGGACCGGGACCGACGGCGGGTTCATCCACGGCGGATGGTCGGAGTTCTTGCGACGCACGGTGGGGCGGTGCACCACCACGTCGCTCGCGACGGACGTCATCAGAAGATCCCTTCCCCGCCGAGCTTCTTGGCGACACGGTTGGCGCCGAGCACGAGGATCGTGCCGATCACGCCCTTGAGCAGGCCTGCCGCCGTGGCGATGCCCCACTCACCGCCGATCACTCCGCGGAAGTAGACGAAGGTGTCGAGCACCTCGGCGGCATCGGCGCCGACCATGGGCTGCTGGAGGAGGAGCTGCTCGAAGCCGACCGTCAGAATGCTGCCGATGTTGAGGATGAGCAGGAGCGTCGCGACCGGAACCAGGCCGGGTAGCGTCACGTTCCACATGCGCTGCCACCGCGTGGCACCGTCCATCGCCGCCGCCTCGTACAGCTCGCGCGGGATGCCGGCGAGGGCCGCGAAGAAGATGATCGTGCCCCAGCCGCAGTCCTTCCAGATGTTCTGCGCGACGACGAGCAGCTTGAAGGTGTCGGGGTTCGTCATCGCGTCGAAGCCCTGGACGCCGAGGTCGGAGAGGATGTTGGCGGCCAGACCGCCGCCTCCGAGCACCTGCTGCCAGACGGAGATGACGATGACCCAGGACAGGAAGTACGGCAGGTAGACGACCGTCTGGACCATGCGCTTGATGCGGTCCGACAGCAACGAGTCGAGCAGCAGTGCCAGCGCGATCGGTGCCGGGAAGGCGAAGATCAGCTGGAGCACCGCGATGAGCAGGGTGTTCCGCAGCGCGACCAGGACCTGAGGGTCCGAGAAGATCGCCGTGAAGTTCGCGAGCCCGACCCACGGCGACTCGGCGATCCCACGGAAGGGGCTGAAGTCCTGGAACGCGACCACGTTGCCGAGCATCGGCACATAGGCGAACACGAGGAAGAACAGCGCCCCGGGGATGATGAACGTGTATGCCCAACGCTCGCGCCAGATGCGTTGGAGGAGTACGTTGCGGCGAGGCTGCACCGGAGGGGTCGCCGGGCCCGCCACCGTCGTGGTGGCGGGCCCGGCGACCGTTGTCCCGACGGTCACGACGCGCGGCTCTCGAGCGCCTGGCTGTACTCCGAGCGCACCTGCTCACCGCCCGCGGACATGTAGCTGGAGATGAAGGAGTCGAGCTCGTCGACGCTCTGGCGACCCGCGACGACGCCGCGCTCGAAGTCATCCCACTGCTGCTTCAGAGCGGCACCCTTCGAGATGAACGTGCTCGAGGAGGACTCGAGGCCCTCGAGGTCACGGACGATGGAGTTCTGGGCGAGCCGCTCCACGACGTTCGAGAAGCTCTGCGCCCACGGCTCCTGGTTCGGGTGACCTCGGTAGGAGTTGTCGCCGGAGGTGACCCCGACGTACTGCACGCCGAGCTCGGGCAGGTACTTCTCGTCGAGCACTGGGTAGCCGTCGGCACCCATCGTGTAGTGCCGTCCCTCGATGCCCGAGCCGACGAACAGCGCCTCCTCGGAGCCGTACGGGGCCGAGATGTAGTCGAGGACGTTGAGGATCTCGGTCAGGCGGTCGCTGTCCTTGGCCGCTTCGGCGGAGACGCACGTGGACTTGCCGTACGGGATGTTGCGAACGACGACGGGGGCGGTGCCGTCGTAGCCCGGGATGTCGAAGTAGTCCCAGCTCGTTCCCGGCTGGTCGGCCTCGTTCTGCTTCAGACCGTCAGGGGTCTGGAACGTGTTTGTGACGGCACGCCACTGGATGCCCGGGCCTGAGACGATGTCCGCGGGGTTGGTCGTCATGGCGACCGGGTCGAAGATGCCCTCGTTCCAGGCGTTCGCCAGCCAGCTGAGCATCTCCTTGTACTCGGGCGTCTGCGTCATGTGGATCAGGTCGCCGTTGTCGTCGAGCTGCCACTCCGCGCCGACCTTGAACATCCAGCGCCACATCACGGGGTCGTACTGGTTGATCCCGTAGACCTTCTGGCCGCCGACTCCCTTGCCGAGGCCCGAGACCTCCTTGAGCGCGGTGAACAGCTCGTCGGCATCCTTCGGCGCCGTGCCCACGCTCGTCTCGCCGAGCAGGTCCGTCCGCATGGCCGGCAGGTTGGTGATCGCCCACGCGGGCGACGGGATCTGGTAGATCCGACCGTCCTTGAGGCTGGCCTTCCAGATCTCTTCCTTGCGCGCCGCGAGGTTGGGCCACGCAAGGATGTTGTCCCCCGCCAGCACCTCGCTGAGGTCGGCGAACGCCCCGTCGCGGATGCCCTGAAGGTTGACCGCGCTCTGGTCGTTGACGAAGACCAGGTCGGGGACGTCGCCAGAAGCAAGCATCGTGGCGAACTTCTGGTCGAACGTCGGCTGCGGCACGAAGGTCGGCTGGAAGTCGACACCCAGACGAGCGTTGAGCTCCTGCCAGTACGGGTTGTCCTCGAGCTTCCTCGACGGCTCACCCCAGGTGAGCTGGAAGGTCGTGACCGTCCCGCCGGAGCCCGGCGCACGGTCGACCGACTTGAAGTACGACGTCACCGGCTTGGTGAAGACGTTCTGCATGCCCGGGGTGTCGCTCGTGAAGAACGGCTCGACGCTGAGATCGGGCGCGGGCTTGTAGGTCGGCAGCTTGAACGAGGCGCCAGCACCGCTCCCGGCGGCGGTGGTGCCGCCCTCGGAGCTGCAGGACGCGAGCGTCCCGCCGACGGCGATGCTCCCGGCAGCGACGCCGAGAGCCCCGAGGAAGTTACGACGCGTGATCTCGACCACGGATGACTCCTATCAACTTTGGTAGGCGCGACAGCGCGATCGCTGCGCCTCCGCTGGCACTACACGATCGCCGTGGGGAAAAGGTTATCCCACCGTCCTCGCCGAGTCAACGGGTTGCGGCGCAAGGACGGGCCTCGGACCGCAGAACGCTCTGACCATATCGTGGCCAGCGGCGGCGACGCGCCGACAGGAGGATCGGCGTCCGTGCACCGTGACCTCGCGATGCGGGCGCGACTGTTCGGCCACCAGGGAAAACGTTTGTCTCCCTTCCGAATTCCAGCCGGAGAGCTGGGGGCCACGGTGGGCACCTCGTGCCGATACGGCGCGCGGTGCTCTTCGTGACCGAGGGTGCGGAGCTGAGGCGCCGTGCCTACGGTCGACAGGCACGGCGCCGACGGCGCGTTCCCGCTTGAGAGGACGACCATGACGGACGACCGGACCGACGAGACCACCGCGACCCGCCACGACGACCTGCCGCTGCCCGACTACGACCACCTCCCGGTGGGCACGCTCGCACACAGGGTCCGCCAGCTCGACGCCCCAGCCCTGGAGAAGGTCCTCGCCTACGAGCGTGCGCACGGTCACCGGGTGCCGGTCCTCGCGGTGCTCGAGCAGCGTCTCGAGGAGCTGCGCGCAGGCGCCGAGCCTTCGGCCGGCGAACCTGGCGTGCCGACTCCCGCCGAGATATTCCCACCCAGGGGCACGAGCAAGGCGTCGCCGCAGACGGCCGCCGAGCCCGGAAGGCCCGCGGCTCACGGGGTACCGGGCCACCGGTCGGAGCCGCGCGGCTGACCGACGACCGGCGCGGTGCCGGTGGCAATCGGGACTGTTGCGCGAATAGGTGACACCTGACCTGTGGTGCCTTCGGGTGCTGCTGGAAGGATGTTCGCGGGCCCAGACCCCACCCGAAGGAGTTCCGCGACGGCGTCGTGGCCGCGGCCCGCCGCGGCGAGGCGCCCGATCAAGCAGGTCGCGAAGGACTTCGGGATCTCCGAGTCGTGCCTGCGCAACTGGTTGCACGCCGCCGACGTCGAGGACGGGGCCAGGCCGGGCGCGACCGCCTCAGAGTCGGCCCAGCTGCGTGAGGCTCGTCGGCGTATCCGGCTGCTGGAGCAGGAGAACGAGGTGCTGCGCCGCGCTGCGGCGTACCTGTCCCAGGCGCACCTACCGGGAAAATGATGTACCCGCTCGTGAGAGAGCTCGCCGCCGACGGGATCCCCGTCGCGGTGACGTGCCGGGTCCTCAAGCTCGCCCGTCAGCCCTACTACCGGTGGCTCACCGCACCCGTGACGCCGCGTGAGCTCGAGCAGGCGCATCTGGCCAACACCCTGTTCGACGCCCACCGCGACGACCCGGAGTTCGGGTACCGGCTGCTGGGCGACGAGGCCCGCGAGGCCGGCCACCAGGCGTGCGACCGCACGATCTGGCGGCTGTGCGCCGCAGGCGGCTGGTGGAGCGTGTTCGGGAAGAAGCGCGGCAAGAACGGCAAGAAGCCCGGCCCCGCCCACGCACGACGACCTGGTCAACCGCGACTTCACCGCCGGCGCGCCGAACGCGCTGTGGTTGACGGACATCACCGAGCACAGAACCGACGAGGGCAAGGTCTACCTGTGCGCGATCAAGGACGTGTACTCGAACCGGATCGTGGGGTACTCCATCAGCGACCGAATGAAGTCGTCCCTGGCCGTGAACGCACTCAGCTCCGCCGTTGCCCGCCGCGGGATCAGCGGTGCTGACGTGACCGGATGCATCGTGCACAGCGACCGGGGCAGCCAGTTCCGGTCCAGGAAGTTCCTGGCCGCACTGCGCCGTCACGACCTGGTCGGATCCATGGGCCAGGTCGCCTCTGCCGGCGACAACGCCGCCATGGAGTCGTTCTTCGCGCTGCTGCAGAAGACCGTCCTGGATCGCCGCCAGTTGGACCACCCGGGCCGAGCTGCGGATCACGATCGTGACCTGGATCGAACGGACCTATCACCGCCGCCGCCGCCAGGCGCGCCTCGGACGATTGACCCCCATCGGGTACGAAGCCATCATGACCACTCAGGTCGCACTCGCCGCCTGAGACCCGCTGTCACCTATTCGTGCAGCAGTCCTGACATCCCAGCCTGGTGACGACGCGCGCCGTAATCGTGCCTCTGTTCCCGTGGATGTTCCGGCCTGGCACGACGTCGCGGTCGGAGACGTGCTGAGGATGTACGAGCTCGCGGATCTGTGGCCGTTGCCTCGTGCCCTCTGGGGAACGTTTGGTCCTAGGGGGAAGGCAAAAACCCGGCGACATCTTGGCCATCCTTGCCAGGATGGCCGGTATGGAAGAGGTCGAGGTCGTCGTAGCCCACAGCCAGCGCGCGACGCTGCGTGTCGGCGAGGTTTTCCTGAAGGTCGACGGCGACCC
>VJZX01000003.1 GCA_009663185.1 Isoptericola halalbus | reverse complement strand
GCTGTGGAGGTCAAGCGGCGCGGCCGAACCGACCGGTACGAGAGCGCGCAGCTCCTGGGACAGCGTGAAGGTCTCCTCCTCTTGCCGAGCATCGTCCGCGGTCTCTTCCGTCTGCTCCGGGTCCGCCACTTCGTGTACCTCTTCGACCTGGCCGCATAGGCGCACGCGGCGGGCCCGTCGCCTCGGGCCCGCCCGCGCGCGACGACGCTCTGCTCCAGGAGCGCGGTGAGCACAGGGCGCAGCTCAGTAGATCGTCCGGCTCTTCTCGTCGACGATCCCCGACTTCCGCAGGAAGTACGTGTTGACCTGGTCGCGCCACTCGACGGCCGACCGCAGCTGCTCGGCGAGCCGCTCGCGGACCCGGCGTGCGACGTCGTCGCTCGCCAGGTCCGCCACGGACTCCCAGGTGCTCACCATGCGCTCGACCCGCTCGACGCCGTCGAAGTGGGTGTCGTAGATGTGCTGGATCACCGTGCTGCCGCCCTGCAGCACGTGCGTGTACGGCACGTGGTGGAAGAAGAGCAGCAGTTCGTCGGGGCAGGTCTCGAGCGACTCGTAGACGTCGCGCCACGGCTTGGGGTACTGCCCCGTGTAGCCCGTGCCGGTCGCGCGCGTGCGGTCGACGCCGACGCCGTCGCGGTCGGCGAAGTGGTACGTGCCCCACGGGGTGTACTCGTAGCCGTCGACGTCGGGCCCGTAGTGGTGGCCCGGGCGGACCATGAAGCCGACGCCGAGCGGCGCGGAGTACAGCTCGTAGGTGTGCCAGGAGTCGTCGAGGATGAGGTGCAGGCCCGCCCGCAGCACGTCGGGCGCCCCCGGGAAGGTGAGCGAGATCCACTCGTCGAGGACGTCGATCGGGTCCAGGCTCGGGTCCCATGCGAGCCGCCCGTACGCGTAGAGGTTCGCCTGCGCGAACGGGTGCCCGGTCCAGAACCGGTCGTCGCCGACGTTCGAGACAGCGGCGAACCCGCCAGCGCGTCCGGCGGCGCGGCCGGACGCGACGTCCGCGACCGTAACCGGGGCACCGCCGTCGGGCCCGGGCTCGTCGCCCCACGGACGCCAGCGCAGGATCTCGCTCCACGCCGTGCCCAGGTAGACCGCGTGCTGCTGCTGGCCCGTGTACTCCTGCGTGGCCTGCAGCTCGAGCGCGAGGCGCGTGCGCGGCATCGCGGCGAGCACGGGGGAGACGGGCTCGCGCACCTGGAAGTCGAGCGGGCCGTGCTTGACCTGCACGATCACGTTGCCGGCGAACCGACCGTCGAGGGGTGCGAAGTGGTCGTGCGCCGCACGGGCACGGTCGGTCGACCGGTCGCGCCAGTCCTGCGTGTGGTTGTCGACGAACGCGCGCCAGTGGACGAGCCCGCCGTGCGGCGCGACGGCCTCGGCGAGCATGTTGGCGCCGTCGGCGTGGTCGCGCCCGTAGGCGAACGGATCGGGCTCGCCCTCGGAGTCGGCCTTGACGACGAAGCCCCCGAAGTCGCCGATCGCCGCCCAGGCGCGGTCGACCGCGGCGCGCCACCAGGCCCGCACGTCGTCGTCGAGGGGGTCCGACGTCGGCAGCCCTCCGAGGGTCATCGGTGCAGCGAAGCTCACCGAGAGATGGACGCGGATCCCGTACGGGCGAAGTTCGGCGGCGATGCGTGCGACGTCGTCCAGGCCGTCGGTGAGGAGCCGCGCCTCGCGCTCGTGGACGTTGACGTTGTTGATCGCGACGCGGTCGATCCCGACGGCGGCGAGCAGCCGGGCGTACTGGCGCACGCGGCTCAGGTCCTCGCGCACGCTGCCGCCGGAGTAGAAGATCGAGCCGCCCGCGTAGCCGCGCTCGACCTGGCCCATGACGGGGTGGACGTCGACGTTGTCCCAGTGGTCGAGCATGCGCAGCGCGGTGGCGGGGGCGTGCGTCTCGTCGGTGTCCTTCCCGGTGAACGCCGCATCGCCGAGCCGGACACGTGGAAGAAGCCGTAGAGCAGCACAGCTTCAGGACGAGCCGCGGGTCGTCGTGCGGACCCAGCGCCTCGACCTCGCGGCGCAGGGTCGCGAGCACCTCCTCGCCCGCGACGTCGTGACCCGGGCGAGCGCCGCCGTCGGGCAGCACGAGCGCGACACCGCGCCGCGCCACGGCTGCGAACGCGGCATCGGGGAGCCAGGCGGGGTGAACCTCGGCGGACGCGGTGGCCATGAGGACCTCAGAGACGTTCGTATGCCGCCAGAGGCAGCCGGTAGGCGAGGTCGAGGGCGGTGTCCACCGCCTCGTCGAGGTCGAGCCGATGCTCGGCCACGAGGCGCGCGAGGTAGCCCGCGTCGACCCGGCGCGCCAGGTCGTGGCGTGCCGGGATCGAGCAGAACGCGCGCGTGTCGTCGACGAAGCCGCTGAGGTTCGAGAAGCCGGCCGTCTCCGTCGCGGCCTCGCGGAAGCGCCGCATCGCGTCGGGAGCGTCGAGGAACCACCAGGGCGCGCCGAGGCGCAGCGCCGGGTAGACGCCCGCGAGCGGTGCGAGCTCGCGCGAGTAGGTGTCCTCGTCCACGGTGAACGCGATCAGGCGGAAGCGCGGGTGGTGGCCGAACGCGTCGAGCACGGGGCGCAGCGAGCGCGTGAACTCGGTGACCACGGGGATGTCGTAGCCCTTGTCGGGCCCGAACGCCGCGGACGGCCCGCTCGCGTGGTCGCGCAGCACGCCGGGGTGCAGCTGCATGACCAGACCGTCCTCGGTCGACATCGCGGCCATCTGGAACAGCATGTGGCCGCTGAACGCCCGGGCCTCGTCGGCGGTGACCGTCCCGGAGAGCGCCGCGTCGACGATGCGTCGCGCCTCGGCGTCGTCGAGCGGCGTCGTGTCGGCGTCCAGGTGGCCGTGGTCGGTCGCCCGGGCGCCGGCGGCGGCGAACCGCTCGCGCTGGATGCGCAGCGCGTCCAGGTAGGACGCGTACGACGTCACCTCGGTGCCCGACGCCGCGGACAGCCGCGCGACGTCGTCGCGCCACGCGGGACGGTCGAGGTGGAGCAGCGGGTCGGGGCGGAAGGTCGGCAGCACCCGGTCGCCGTAGCCGTCCGCGGCGAGCTTGCCGTGCTCGTCGAGCGGGGCCCACGCCGGGTCGGTCGTGGCGATGACGTCGATGCCGAAGCGGTCGAGCAGGGCCCGGGGCCGGAAGTCCGGCTCGGCGATGCGCGCGGCGACCTGGTCGTAGATCGCGTCCGCGGTCTGGGCCGAGGGGCGCTGCGTGACGCCGAGGATCTCGACGAGCACGTGCTCGAGCCAGTAGCGCGTCGGCGTGCCCCGGAAGTGCTTCCAGCCGGCGCAGAACCGGCGCCAGATCTCGCGCGGGTCCGTCTCGGCCGCCTCGCTCGCCGTCGAGCCGACGCCGAGGCGCGGCAGCGTCTCGCCCTGCGACACGAGCATCCGGGTGAGGTAGTGGTCCGGGACGACGACGAGCTGTGCGGGGTCACCGAACGACGTGTCCTCCGCGAACCACTCGACCGGCACGTGCCCGTGCATCGACACCAGCGGCAGGTCCTTCGTCGCCTGGTAGACCTCGCGGGCCAGGTCCCGCGTCGTCGGGTCGGCGGGCAGTGCCCGATCGGGGTGCAGGGTCCACGGCTCGCTCACGTCCGCCTCCTCGTCGAGTGAGTGACAACGTTTGCATCCTAACGTCATAGTGCCCCCGCGCCGCAAGCCACCGGCTTGACATTGCGCGCTACTGTGGGCGCCAGGATCGTATCTGACAACGTTCGCACGGGAGGTGAGTCATGGTCACGGTGCACGACGTCGCGAGGGCGGCCGGCGTGTCGATCTCCACGGTGTCCCGCGCGCTCGCCACCCCCGACCGGGTCGCGGCGCCGACGCGCGACCGCGTCACGGCCGCCGCGCGCGAGCTCGGCTACCGTCCCAACCGCGCCGCGAGCGTGCTGCGCGCGGGCCGCAGCGGAGCGTTCGGCCTCGTCGTGCCGGACCTCGCGAACCCCTTCTTCGCGACCGTGGCCAAGGGCGCCCAGGCCCGCGCACGCCAGCGTGGGCTCGGGCTGTTCGTGGTCGACACCGACGAGGACCCGGAGCTCGAGGCCGAGGCCATCGCGCATCTCGCCCCGCAGACCGACGGCATCCTGCTGTGCTCGCCGCGCGCGGTCGGCAGCGCCGTGGCCGCGCTCGAGGGCCGGCCGGTCGTCCTCGTCAACCAGAACGCAGACGGGCTCCCCTCCGTCGTGACCGACCAGGCCGGCGGCATGCTGCGCGCGGTCGAGCACCTGCGCGCTCTCGGCCACCGCCGCGTCGCGTACGTGGGCGGGCCGCGCAGCTCGTGGTCCGACCGCCGGCGCCGCGAGGGGCTGCGGGAGGCCGTCGAGCTGTTCGACGACGTCGAGCTGGTCGAGCTCGGCGACTTCCGTCCCCAGGTCGCCGGCGGACAGGCGGCGGCCGACCTCGTCGTCGCCTCCGGGGCGACCGCTGTCGTAACCTTCAACGACCTCGTCGCGATCGGTCTGGTCGACCGGCTCCGCGCCCGCGGTCTGCGGGTGCCTCGCGACCTGTCGGTCGTCGGCTGCGACGACTCGTACGTCGCCTCGCTCGTCGACCCGGCGCTCACCACCCTGCGCGCCGACCTGCGGGACGTCGGCCGTCGCGCCGTCGACCACCTCGCGGCAGTCGCCGGGCCCGGCCGCGACACGCTCGCGGAGGTGCCGCCCCTCGACGTCGAGCTCGTCGTCCGCGCGTCGACCGCCCTGCCACCCGCGCGCTGACGAGGCGCACCGACCCAGCCGTCCCCACCCACGTACCGCACAGAGAGCACCGACGGAGGACCTGTGACCGACCGACTTCACCGGGCCGCGCTGCCCGCCCACCTCGCCCCGCCCGTCACCCCCGCCGAGGTCGGGATCGTGCACCTCGGCATCGGCGCGTTCCACCGCGCGCACCAGGCCGTGTTCACCGAGCTCGCCGCCCGTGCGACGGGCGACACGCGATGGGGGATCCTCGGGGTCACGCAGCGCTCGGCCTCGGTCCGCGACCAGCTGCGCCCGCAGGGCGGCGTCTACTCCGTCCTCACCGCCGGCACGGACGGCACGTCGCTCGACGTCGTCGGAGCGGTGCTCGACGTCGCGTGGCCGGCCGAGGAGACGCCGCGCGTGCTCGCCACGATCGCCGCGCCGACGACCCACCTGGTCACGCTCACCGTGACGGAGAAGGGCTACTGCCGGGCCGCCGACGGCGGTCTCGACGTCGAGCGCGTGCGCGCCGACCTCGAGGCGCTCGCCGCCGAGGAGGCGCTCGGCCAGGCCGACGTGCCCGCCGACGCCGCGCCGTCGACCACCGCGATCGGCCTGCTCGTGCGCGGGCTCGCCGCCCGGCACCGGGCTGCGGCAGGCGCGGGCGATGGCCGACCGGTCACCGTGCTGACCTGCGACAACATGGTCGACAACGGCCGTGTGCTCGAGCGTCTCGTGCGTGAGGCCGTCGACGCCGCCCTGCCGGGCAACGCGGGCGACGCGCTGCGCGCGTGGCTCGCCGAGCAGGTGGCGTTCCCGTGCTCGATGGTCGACCGGATCGTCCCGGCCACCACGCCCGAGCAGCGCGACGCCGTCGAGCGCGAGCTCGGCGTGCGCGACGAGGGACTCGTCGTCGGTGAGCCCTACCTCCAGTGGGTCATCGAGGACCGGTTCGCCGGTCCGCGTCCCGCCTGGGAGGCGGCCGGTGCGACGCTGACCACCGACGTCGCGCCGTGGGAGCGGGCCAAGCTGCGGCTGCTCAACGGCACGCACTCGCTGCTCGCCTACGCGGGCCGGCTCGCCGGTCACACGACGATGGCCGAGGCCACGGCCGACCCCGCGATCACGGCGCGTGCCCGTGAGCTGCTGTTCGACGACGCGGTGCCCACGCTCACACCGCCCGACGGCTCGGACCTGCGCGCGTACGGCGAGTCGCTGCTCGAACGGTTCGCCAACCCGGCGACGGGGCACACGACGCTCCAGGTGTCGATGGACGGCACCCAGAAGATCCCGATCCGCTGGGGCGGCACCATCGCCGACCGGCTCGCCGCGGGCGCCGTGCCGCGCGGGGCCGCGTTCGCGCTCGCGGGCTGGTCCGAGGTGGTGCGCCGCGAGGCGGTAGCCGGGCGCGCCGTCGACGACCCCCGGGCCGCCGAGCTCCGTGCGGTCGTGACCGAGGCCGGGGGCGGGGACGCCGCGGCGGCCGACCCGGCCGCCGTCGCGCGTGCCCTGCTCGCCCTGCCCGGGTTGCTGCCCGACGGCGCGGGCACGGACGCGCGGCTCGTCGACGTCGTCGTGGCCGAGGTGGAGCAGCTGACCGATCGGCCGGCCGCACGCTCAGAGCAGCCGGCGTAAGCCCGGCGCGCCGACACGCAGCCAGCGGTAGCCGTAGCCGTCGAGGCGCACCTCGGCGGTGCCGTCGGGCTCCGGCTCGCAGTCTTGGTCCTCGAGCAGGTCGACGAGCCGCGTGCCCTCCTCGAGCTCGCCGAGCTTCAGCGGTACCACCGCCGGGTTGGGCGAGATGTTGTGCACGGTGAGCATCGAGGCGTCGCCCCACGTCATGCGAAGCGCGAGCACGGCGTCGTGCGGCTGGTCGAGGACCTCCCAGTCACCCCAACCGAGCTCGGGGCACTCGCGGTACCGGTGGGTGAGTTTGCGGACGAACGACAGCAGCGAGTCGGGGTCGCGGCGCTGGTCGGCCACGTTGACGTGCTCGGGGGCGTAGCCGTCGGTCGGCAAGGGACCCGCCAGGCGGCGCTTCGCCGCACGCGAGAAGCCGCCGTTCTGCGCCGACGACCAGTGCATGGGCGTGCGCACCGCGAGGCGGCCCGGCGCGGCGAGATTCTCGCCCATGCCGATCTCCTCGCCGTAGTAGAGCACCGGCGTGCCGGGCAGCGAGAACAGCAGCGAGTATGCCAGTCGGACGCGGCGCGGGTCGCCGCCCAGCATCGGCGGGAGCCGCCGCCGCAGCCCGCGCCCGTAGAGCTGCATGTCCTTCTGGGGCCCGAACGCGGCGAACACCTCCTGGCGCTCGTCCTCGGTGAGCTTGTCGAGCGTGAGCTCGTCGTGGTTGCGCACGAACGTGGCCCACTGGGCGTCGTGCGGGATGGGCGGGCGCGCGGACAGCGCTCCGGCGAGCGGTCCGGCGTCCTCGCGCGCGAGCGACAGGTACATCGCCTGCATCGCGTTGAAGTCGAACTGCAGCGTGAGCTCGGTGATGTCCGTGCCGCCGTCGGCCTGGTCGCTGCCGTCCGACGGGTCGGGCACGCCGAAGAACCGCGCCTGGTCAGGGTACGGGAGGTTGACCTCGCCCATGAGTACTGCGTCGCCCGAGCGGCGCCCGACGAACGCGGACAGCATCCGGAGGAACTCGTGCGGGTCGTCGACCTCGTCGCCGGGCGTCGACGCGGCGTCGGCGATCGCGAACGGGACGGCGTCGACCCGGAACCCCGAGATCCCGAGCTCGAGCCAGAACCCGATGGTCTTGGCGAGGACGTCGCGCACCTTCGGGTTGGCCGTGTTGAGGTCCGGCTGGTGGTGGTAGAAGCGGTGCCGGTACCACTCGCCCGTCTGCTCTTCGAGCGTCCAGATCGCGTCCTCCTGGTCGGGGAAGACCACCTGGTCCTTCGTGGGCGGCGGCTCGTCGGCGCGCCACACGTAGAAGTCGCGGAACGGGCTGTCCTTCGACCTGCGCGCCGAGCGGAACCACGGGTGCTGGTCGGAGGTGTGGTTGACGATGAGGTCGACGATGACCCGCATCCCGCGGTCGCGCGCGGTCCGGACGAGCTCGACGACGTCGCCCAGGTCACCGAGCCGCTCGTCGACGCCGAGGAAGTCCTTGACGTCGTAGCCGTCGTCGAGGTCGGCCGTGGGGTAGAAGGGCATGAGCCACAGGCAGGTCACGCCGAGGTCGGCGAGATGGTCGATCCGCTGCACCAGCCCCGGGAAGTCGCCGATGCCGTCGTCGTTCCAGTCCATGTACGTCTCGACGTCGAGGCAGTAGACCACGGCGTTCTTCCACCACAGGTCGGCGGTGTCGCGGATCCTCATGCGACACCCTCGGTCCCGGTCGCTGTCGTGGCCTCCGCCGTCGCGCGCGGCGCCGCGTCGTCGGCCTCGTGCAGGCGCGGCAGCAGCGTCGAGGCCGCCACCTCGAGGAACGCGTCCTGTTCCTTGCCGACGTGGTGCAGGTACACCTGGTCGAACCCGCACCCGACGCGCTCCGCGACGCGGTCGGCGAGCCGCTCCGCGTCGTGGTCGACGAGGACCGCCTCGCGCACCCCCTCGGGCCGGGCGAGCTCGCCGACCGCGTCGAACTGCTCGGGGGTCTCGAGGTCCCAGCAGACCGACGGCGGCAGGAGGTTCGAGCGCCACTGGTCGTGCGCGACGCCGAACGCCGCCTCGTCGTCGTCACCCCACGCGAGGTGCACCTGAAGAGCGAGCGGCCCGCGGCCTCCCGCGTCGCGGTACTCGCCGACCACCGCGCGCAGCACCTCGACGGGCTGGTTGACCGTGACGAGGCCGTCGGCCCAGCCGGCGTGCCGTCGTGCCGTCGTCGGGGTCACCGCGGCGCCCACGAGCAGAGGCTGCACGTCGGGCAGCGACCAGACGCGTGCCCGGTCGACCGTGACGCGGCCGTGGTGGGTGACCTCCTCGCCGTCGAGCAATGCGCGGATGACCTCGACGCACTCGCGCAGGCGCTCGTCGCGCTCGGCCTTGGTGGGCCACGGATCACCCGTGACGTGCTCGTTCATCGCCTCGCCCGAGCCCAGCGCAGCCCAGAACCGGCCCGGGAACATCGACCCGAGCGTCGCGATCGCCTGGGCGACGATCACCGGGTGGTAGCGCTGGCCGGGCGCCGTGACGACGCCGAAGGGCAGCTTCGTCGTCGCGAGCGCGGCGCCGAGCCAGGACCAGGCGTAGCCTGACTCGCCCTGGCGGGCGCTCCAGGGCGCGAGGTGGTCGGAGCACATCGCGGCGTCGAAGCCGGCCTCCTGCGCGCGGTGCGCGGCGGCGAGCAACGGCCCGGGCGCGATCTGCTCGTGGGACGCGTGGAACCCGACGGTGAGCATGCCGTCCAGTCAACCGGCGTCGGGGTTGCCTCGCCCGCGGAGCTGGCAGCGATACCACGCTCGGAATTCCGCGGAGCCCATGCAGGCGTCGCGTCCCGGCGCGCAGGGTGGTCGTTGCAGGATCGTGATGAAGCGCTTTCCCGCGCCTCTGGACATTTGCTCTGGGATCTGTATTGTAACGATTCAAGTCGTCCGAGTGGCTGTGTCCCACAGCCCCGCCGACGTCGATGAGCGACGAGCAAGGAGGCTCTCATGAGGATTACACGCAAGGCCGTCGGTACGGCCGCGGCGACCGCCTCGGTCGCACTCGTCCTGTCCGCGTGCGGTGGTGGCGGGGGCACGGCCGAGCCCGGGTCGGGCGAGGAGCTCGACACCGAGGCGCAGGCCACCATCAGCATGGCATGGTGGGGTGACGACACCCGCGCGGCCCTGTACGAGGAGGCGATCGACCTCTTCGAGGAGGCCAACCCGAACATCACGGTCCAGACCCAGTTCCAGTCCTGGGACGACTACTGGGCGGCCCGGGCGACCGAGGCCGCCGGCGGCGCCCTGCCCGACGTCATCCAGATGGACCTGTCCTACCTGCGCCAGTACGGCGGCACGGGCCAGCTGCTCGACCTGAACGAGCAGATCGACGTCAACCTGGACACCGGCGGCTTCGACGAGGCGCTCCTCGAGGCGGGCTCGATCGAAGGCGCCCAGTACGGCATCCCGACGAGCACCAACACGCTCGCGCTCTTCTACAACGCCGACCTGCTCGACGAGCTCGGCATCGAGCCGCCAGCCGAGGGCTACACCTGGGACGACTACGACGCCTGGCTCAAGGAGGCCTCGAAGGCCGGCGCCGGCAAGGACCCGGTGATCTACGGCAGCGCTGACTACTCCGGTACCTTCTGGTTCTTCCTGCAGTGGCTGATCCAGCAGGGCGTCGAGCCCTTCACGGCCGACGGCCAGCTCGGCTTCGACGAGAGCCACATGACCGAGTGGCTCGAGCGGGCGCAGCCGCTGCGCGACGAGGGCGTCCTCTACCCGATCGCCAAGACGAAGCAGATCGAGCCGCTCGGCGGGTTCACCGTCAGCGAGGCGGCCTCGGAGGCGAGCTGGGACAACTTCCTCGCCGGCTACGTCGCCGAGACCGAGCAGAACATCCAGATGATGCCGATGCCGTCGGGCGACGGTGGTCCGCAGCAGTTCTGGAAGCCGTCGATGCTGCTCTCGGCGTCGAGCAAGACCGAGCAGCCCGCCGCGGCGGCAGCGCTCATCGACTTCCTCGTCAACGACCCGGAGGTCGGCCGGATCTTCGGCACCTCGAAGGGTGTCCCGGCGATCGCCGCGCAGCGTGACGCCATGGACGTCGAGCCGGGTTCGATCGACGAGCAGGTCGTGGCGTACGAGGAGTCCGTGGCCGACGCCGTGACCGAGCCGGCGCCCGTCCCGGTCGAGGGCTTCGGCGCGGTCGAGGCCGAGTACAAGCGCCTCAGCGAGGAGCTTCAATACGGCAACATCGACGTCGAGCAGTTCGTCTCCGACTGGTTCGCCTTCGCGAGCAGCAACGTCGGCTGAGGATCGTCATGTCCGCTCTGGATTCGAACGAGATCGAGCTCGACACCGCGCGGGGGACGGATGTTCCGTCCCCCGCGCGGGGGCGGCGCCGCAAGAACGCGTCCCTCGTCCGTGACACAGGTGCGGGCTATGCGTTCTTGTCGCCCTGGTTGCTGGGCTTCCTGCTGTTGACGGCGTTCCCGATGCTGGCGTCGTTGTACCTGGCGTTCACCGACTACGACCTGTTCCGGCCGCCGCAGTGGGTGGGGTGGGAGAACTTCCAGGCACTCTTCGCCGATCGCCGGTTCCTGACCTCGGCGCGCGTGACCGCGGTGTACGTGCTCGTGGGGACGCCGATCAAGCTCGCGGCAGCGTTGGCCGTGGCGATGCTGCTCAACATGAAGCACCGCGGTCAGGGCGGGTACCGGTCGGTGTTCTACGCCCCGTCGCTGATCGGTGCGAGCGTCTCGGTGGCGATCGTGTGGAAGGCGATGTTCATCGACGACGGGATCGTGGACCGCATCCAGCAGTTCTTCGGGATGGAGCCCGGGGGTTGGGTGGGTGACCCGGACCGCACGATGCCGATGATGATCCTGCTGGCGGTGTGGACGTTCGGCGCGCCGATGGTGATCTTCCTGGCCGGGCTCAAGCAGGTCCCGGCCGAGCTGTACGAGGCGGCGAGCGTGGACGGGGCAGGGCCGGTGCGCAAGTTCCTGCGGATCACGCTGCCGATGCTCTCGCCGGTGCTGTTCTTCAACCTGCTGCTGGAGACGATCAACGCGTTCCAGGTGTTCTCCAGCGCGTTCATCATCTCCGGGGGCACGGGCGGGCCGGCGGACTCGACGCTGTTCTACACCCTCTACCTGTACGTCAAGGGCTTCACCCAGTTCGACATGGGTTACGCCTCGGCCATGGCCTGGGTGCTGGTCGTCGTGGTGGGGCTGATCACCGCGGTGCTGTTCCGCACGTCCAAGGGCTGGGTCCACTACTCCGGAGACTCCCGATGACCGATCACGCCGTCACCCCGAACCTGCCCGCCCAGGCTGCGGGCACCACGATGCTGCTGGAGGAGCAGACCGGTGGCCGGCGGGCCGACGCGCACCGGCGGCGCGCCGCCGCGCGGCGCCGTCGTGGGGTCCGTTCGGTCGGGTTCCACCTGCTGCTGGCCGCGCTGACCGTGGTGGTGCTCTACCCCGCGGCGTGGATGGCGATGAGCTCGCTCAAGCCGTCGTCGGAGATCATCGGCAACGTCACCCTGTGGTCGGACCGGCTGAGCCTGGACAACTTCGCAACCGCGATGTCCGGCATCGGCGGGGTGTCGTTCTGGACCTTCTTCGCCAACTCCACGTTCCTGGCCGTGATGTCCGTGATCGGGGTGGTGGCCTCGGCGGCGGTGTCCGCCTACGCGTTCGCCCGGATCGAGTTCCCCGGCCGCGGGCTGTTCTTCGCCATCATGATCGGCACCCTGCTGCTGCCGTTCCACGTGGTGATCATCCCGCAGTACATCATGTTCAACACCTTCGGCCTGGTGAACACCTTCGTGCCGCTGCTGATCGGCAAGTTCCTGGCTGCCGAGGCGTTCTTCGTCTTCCTCATGGTCCAGTTCATGCGCAACCTGCCCCGCGAGCTCGACGAGGCCGCCCGCATCGACGGCTGCGGGCACCTGCGCATCTTCCGTTCGATCATGCTGCCGCTGATGCGCCCGGCCGTCATCACCAGCTCGATCTTCGCGTTCATCTGGTCCTGGAACGACTTCCTCGGCCCGCTGCTCTACCTCAAGAGGCCCGATCTGTACCCGCTGCCCATCGCGCTGCGGCTGTACGTCGACCAGACCTCCGTGTCCGACTACGGCGCCCAGATGGCCATGGCCGTCCTGGCCCTGCTGCCCGTCATGCTGTTCTTCATCCTCTTCCAGCGCTACATCGTCGACGGCGTCGCCACCCAGGGACTCAAAGGCTGAGGATGCGACCAACACGGCAGGCAGGGGGCGGTACCGGGGGGGAGACCCGGACCGCGGCCGCGCTGGGCCTGCTCGGCGAGGTCCTCCTCGCCGGAGTCCTGGTGACCGTGGGCAGCCTGCTCGTGGTCACCGCGGTGCCGTCGTTGGCCGCGGCGGTCGCGCACGTGCGGCGCCAGGTCTCCGGGTGCGACGTCGGCGTCGGCCGGTTCGCCCGCGAGTGGTGGGCCGCCGTGCGCGCCCTGTGGCAGCTCGGGCTGCTCGCCGTCGGGATCGCGCTCCTGCTGACGTTCGACCTGCAGCTCGCCCGCTCAGGCTTCCTTCCCGGCGGTGAGGTGGTCGCCGCGGTGGTCGCGATCGCGGCCGCGATCGCCGTCGTCGTGCTGTTGCGTGCCGCCGGCACCTGGTCCGACGACGAGGGTTCGCCGCAGGGTGCGGGCGCCCGGGCCGCGCTCGTCACCGGTGCGCAGCGCGCCCGCGACGACCTCGTCGGATCCGCCCTGCTCCTCGTCGGGGTAGGGCTCTGCTGGACCTTCGTGTGGATGCTCCCGCCGCTCGCGGTTCTCGTGGGCGGTCTGCTCGCGCTCGCCGTCACGGGCGTGGAGGTGCGGCGCCGCGGGATGGAGGCGGCGCACGAGGAGCGCAGCGACAACTAAGACGTCCGGACCGGCGGAGCCCGCCGGCCTGGCACGACCTGCCCGCGACGTGTGCGGGCGGGTCTCGCGACACACCACGGCAACGATGCAGGGGAGAGAGCGAGATGAGAACACGAAGCACGAGAGCGACGGCGTGCGCCGTCGCTGCGACGACCGCGGGAGTGCTCGCGGTCACGGGCGCGACGGCGGTCGCCGCCCCCGGGGGGACCCCCGGCGGGCCTGCCCCGACGAGCGGCGTCCAGCTCGAGCGGCTCGACCGCGGGCTGGTCGCCGCCCATACCAGCGAAGGTGTCTTCCTGTCCTGGCGCCTGCTGGGCACCGAGGTCACGGGCCACACCCAGGACGGTATGGCCGGTGCCGACTTCGTCGTCTACCGCGACGGTGAGGCGATCGCGACGGTCACCGACTCGACGAACTACGTCGACCGCGACGGGACGGGCTCGGCCGAGTACGCCGTCGCCCCCGTCACGGACGGCGTCGAGGGCGAGCGCAGCGCGCCTGTGACGGCGTGGGACGCGGGCTACCTCGACATCCCGCTGAACAAGCCGGCCGACGGTGTCACGCCCGTCGGCGAGAGCTACACGTACCGGGCCAACGACGCGTCCGTCGCGGACCTCGACGGCGACGGCGAGTACGAGCTCGTCCTCAAGTGGGACCCGTCCAACTCCAAGGACGTCTCCCAGAAGGGGTACACGGGCAACCAGTACCTCGACGCGTACGAGCTCGACGGGACGCAGCTCTGGCGCATCGACCTGGGCGTGAACATCCGCTCGGGCGCCCACTACACGCAGTTCCCGGTGTACGACTTCGACGGCGACGGCCAGGCCGAGCTCATGGTCAAGACCGCGCCGGGGACGAAGGTCGTCAAGTACGAGAACGGCGAGCCCGCCGGCGAGCAGTACGTCCAGATCCCCGCGCGGGACCGCAAGGCCGGCGTCAAGCACACCGACGACTACCGGTACAGCGCGGACGACTACTACGAGCACGTCGTTCAGATGTTCCGCGACTGGTCGAGCCACCCCGAGGTGACGAGCGGGCAGTGGCCCACCACCCTCGAGGAGGCGTTCGGCGTCGAGCCCCGGTACGACTACCCGCTGTCCGACACCGACGCACGCGAGCTCGCGGACTACTTCATGGACGTCTACGCGCCGAGTCGCTCGGCACGCAACGACCTGCGAACGTTCGAGGGCTTCGTGATCTCCGGGCCCGAGTACCTCACGGTGTTCGACGGGCGCACGGGCCGCCCGATGCAGACCGTCGACTACAAGCCCGGGCGGCACGACGACGGGCTGCGGTGGGGCGACTACGCGATGTCGCGCATCGAGCCGGGCAACCGGGTCGACCGGTTCCTGTCCGGCGTCGCGTACCTCGACGGCGAGCGCCCGTCGGCGGTCTTCGCCCGCGGCTACTACACGCGCACGACGCTCGTCGCCTACGACTGGGACGGCAACAGCCTGTCCGAGCGGTGGTTCGTCGACTCGGGCTGGACGCCCATGACCAACCCGTTCAACGACGGCCCGCACGGCGTACCCGGCACCGACCCCGAGTTCGGGTCGATCACGACGCAGGGCTTCCACTCGCTGTCGGCGGCCGACGTCGACGGCGACGGCAGGCACGAGATCGTCTACGGCTCGGCCACGATCGACCACGACGGCTCGCTGCTGTACTCGTCGTTCGACCACCTGCCCGAGGGCAGCGCGAACCCCGGTGCCTACGCCGGGCTGGGCCACGGCGACGCGATGCACGTCACCGATATCGACCCGTCGCGGCCGGGCCTGGAGATCTGGACGTGTCACGAGGGCGGGGCCTGGGCGCCGTACGGCTCGGCGATGCGCGACGCCGCCACGGGCGAGGTGCTGTTCGGCGCCTACTCCGGACGCGACACCGGGCGGGCGATGATCGGCGACGTCCTGCCGGACGTCCCGGGAATCGAGGTCTGGGCCTCGATGCCCGGCGGCACGGACGCCTCAGGGACGCTGAGCGCCACGGGCGAGCAGCTCTCGACGCGCACGCTCGGCACCAACCAGTCCGTGCGCTGGGCCGCGGACGGGTCGACCCAGGTCATCGACGGGTCGATCGACCAGACGCCGCGGATCGTCGACTGGGACGGCACGGTCCTGACCCTCGACGGCACCCTGACGAACAACCACACCAAGGGCAACCCGTCGCTCGTCGCCGACGTCTTCGGCGACTGGCGCGAGGAGGTACTCGTGCGCACGACGGACTCGTCGGCGCTGCGGCTGTACCTGTCCACCGAGATCACGGACATCAAGCTCTACACCCTCATGCACGACCCGCAGTACCGGGCCGAGGTCGCGCGGCAGCAGACCACCTACAACCAGCCGTCCTACCCGGGCTTCTACCTGGCGTCGGACACCGACTGGTCGCAGGTGCCCATTCCCTGACCTGCCGCGTCGTCAGGCTCACGCCAGGGTATGCCCGGGCGTGAGCCTGACAGCTCCGCTCGTCTACGACCGCTCGATCGATGGGAGTTCTCGATGTTCCGTTCCATCCCGCGCCGCCCGTCCGCCGCCGGAGCCTCCGCAGTGGCCGCCGCTCTCGTCCTGGCCGCGTGCTCGTCGGCGGGTGCCGACCCTGACGTCGCCGCGTCGCTCGATCCCGACGAGGAGATCACCCTCCGGGTGGCCTGGTGGGGCGACGACGACCGCGCGGCCCGCTACACCGAGGCGCTCGAGCTGTTCGAGGAGAAGTACCCCAACATCACGATCCAGCCGTCGTTCGTGGCGTTCGACGACTACTGGACGGCGCGTGCCACCGAGGCGGCGGGCAGCTCCCTGCCCGACGTCATGCAATTCGACTCGTCGTTCCTGCGCGAGTACGCGAGCACGGGACAGCTCCTGGACGTGAGCCCGTTCCTGGGCGAGGAGATCGACACGTCCGAGCTCGCCGACGAGCTCATCGACTCCGGCCGGATCGACGACGCCGTCTACGCGGTGCCGACCGCCACCAACACGTTGGCGACGTTCTACGACCCCGGGCTGGTCGAGCAGCTCGGCCTGGAGCCGCCCGCAGACGACTTCACCTGGGACGACCTCGCCACCTGGGTCGCCGAGGCCAGCGCGGCCGGCGCCGGCGAGGACCCGGCGCTGTACGGGTCGAACGACTACACCGGCATCTTCTGGGCCTTCCTCCAGCACCTCGTCCAGCAGGGCGTGACCCCGTTCACCGACGACGGCCAGCTGGGCTTCACCCCCGAGCACATGACCGAGTGGCTCTCCTCGGGCGACGAGCTGCGCGCCACCGGGGCGTTCTTCCCGGTGCAGCGTGCGCAGCAGCTCCTGCCCGAGAGCGGGTTCACGGTCAACGAGCAGGCCCTCGAGATGAGCTGGGACAACTTCCTCGCCGGCTACGTGGCCGGCACCGGCGTCGACGACATCACCATGCTTCCCGTGCCGTCCGGGCCGGACGGCCAGAAGCACCTGTTCGCGCGGACGTTCCAGATGGCGGCCTCGGCCAGCACCGAGCACCCCGCGGCCGTCGCAGCGCTGCTCGACTTCTTCGTCAACGAGCCGGAGGTCGGCCGGATCTTCGGCACGTCCAAGGGTGTCCCGGCGACGCAGTCGCAGCGTGACGCCATGGAGCTCGAGCCCGGGTCGGTCGACGCGCGGGTCGTGGAGTACGAGGAGCTTATGGCGGACCAGATCACCGAGCCGGCGCCGATCCCCGTCGAGGGCTTCGGCGCGCTCGAGGCCGAGTACAAGCGGCTCGGCGAAGAGCTGCAGTACGAGAACATCACCGTGGACGAGTTCGTCGAGCAGTGGTTCGCGATGGCGGAGTCGCAGCTCGGCGGCTGATCGAGCTCCCTACGAGAGAGGCGTACCCATGAGGGTGACCATCCTGGGCGCGGGCGCCATCGCGCACGCTCACGCGCAGGCGATCCAGGGCCTGGCCCGGCACGAGGGGCTCGAGGACGTCGAGCTGACGCACGTCGTCGACATCGACGCCGACCGGGCGGCGGAGCTCGCCGCCCGGTACTCAGTGCCGCACCACGGGACAGACCTGCGGGAGCTGCTCGACGACGGCGCCGCGGACGTGCTGCACGTGTGCACGCCGCCGTCGCTGCACCTGGCCCAGGCCACTGCGGCCCTGCGGGCCGGGGTGCACGTCGTCGTCGAGAAGCCGGCGGTGCTGTCGCTGGCGGAGGTCGACGCCCTGGCCGCGGCCGAGCAGGAGGCCGCGGCCGGGGCGCGGTTCACGCAGGTCGTCCAGCACCGGTTCGGTGCGGGCGCGCTGCGGCTGCGCCGGCTGCTCGCCGACGGCACGCTCGGACGCCCGCTCGTCGCCACGTGCGACACCCTCTGGTTCCGGACGCCGCAGTACTTCGAGGTGCCGTGGCGCGGCCGGTTCGACACCGAGGGCGGCGGCCCGACGATGGGGCACGGCATCCACCAGTTCGACCTGCTGTGCTCGGTCCTCGGGCCCTGGGTCGAGGTGCGGGCCATGGCGGGACGGCTGGCCCGCGAGGTCGACACCGAGGACGTGTCGATGGCGATCGTGCGGTTCGCGAGCGGCGCCATGGCGTCGATCACGAACTCGCTGCTGTCGCCGCGCGAGACGTCGGTCCTGCGGTTCGACACCGAGGGCGCGACGGTCGAGCTCGAGCACCTGTACGGGTACGACGACTCGTCCTGGACCGTGACGCCGGCCCGGGGCCGCGAGGACGTCGCCGAGCGATGGGCGGCCGAGGCCGCCGGTGTGCGCGACGGCGGGCCCAGTGGTCACCTCGCCCAGCTCGTGCCCACCTACCGGGCGCTGGCCGCGGGCCAGACGCCCCCGGTCACGGTCGGCGACGCGCGCGGCACGCTCGAGCTCGCCGCGGCGATCTACAAGTCCGCGTTCTCCGGCGCGCCCGTCGCGGCCGGCGACATCACCCCCGGCGACCCGTTCTACGTGAGCATGGGGGGTGGCGGGGCGCCCTGGCCGCCGGTCAAGCAGGTCCCCGCCGTGGAGGTCGCCCGATGAGCATCGCCCTGCACGACGACGGAGCCGCGCTCGCTGCACGCCGTGACGACGTCGAGTTGTTCCGGTATGTGTACCGCCCGACGGACGTCCCGTACGAGAGCCCGCGCCCGTACCTGCATCCGCTGCGCACACTCGACGGCGACCTCGTGTCGGCGTACCGCCCGTGGGACCACGTGTGGCACAAGGGCATCGCCTGGTCCCTGCCCCACGTGGGCGCGTGGAACTTCTGGGGCGGCGGCAACTACGTGCGCGAGCTGGGCACCTACGTCGATCTCGGGAACGACGGGTCGATGGACCACGAGGGCTTCGAGACGGTGGGGGCCTCGCGCCTCGTCGAGGAGCTCGCGTGGCGCACGCCGCCGCGCGCGTCGGAGGACGGGGACGTGACGCCCGGTGACGTCGTCGTGCGCGAGCGCCGCACGCTCGGCGTGCACGTGCCCGACGGCGGCGAGCCGGCGGTCGGACGAGCATGGGTGCTGACGTTCCGGTCGGAGATGACCAACGTCTCCGACGGCGCGCTCGACATCGGAAGCCCGACGACGAACGGTCGCGAGAACGCCGGCTACGGCGGGCTGTTCTGGCGCGGGCCGCGGTCCTTCACCGAGGGCCAGGTGCTGATGCCCGGCGCGGACGGCGTCGGCGTGGACGCGGACGCCGAGGAGGCTCGCGGGCTGCGCGCCGAGTGGCTCGGGTTCGTGGGGCATCACGACGGGGAGGCGCCTGGTCCCGAGGGCGGCTCCCGCGCCTCGACCGTGCTCATGGTGGACCCGGGGACGAACCCGGGCGGGACCCCGCAGTGGTTCGTGCGGTCCGTGCCCTTCGCGTGCGTCTGCCCTGCCCCGTTCTTCAGCCAGGAGGTGCCGTTCGCGCCAGGACAGACCCTCGCGTTCGACTACGCGGTGGTCGTGGCCGACGGTGCGTCCGACGGAGCGCGGGCCGCGGCGCTCGCGGCGCTCGGCCGCCGTGTGCTCGACGAGACGCGCGCCGCTTGAGGATCACGGCCCAAGGAGGGCCAGAGGGACGACCGCGACGCCGTCGGGCCGACGGTAGGCACGGGGACCCGTCGTGATCACGACTCGCTCGACCAGGTCGTCGCCCATCTGGTCATGCAGCCCGTTGAGGCGTCCATCGCGGGCGTCCAGGTGGGGGTCCTTCTGCCCGTCACCGCGGACCAGACGTTCCGGGCCGACACCGAGCAGTCCGGCCGCGAGCGCTTTGACAAGCTCGCAACCCACTTCTTGACAGTCTCGCATCTCAACTCTAGGCAGCAGGCGATTTCCAGGCAGTCTCGCAGTGGCGTCACGTCAGAGCTCGAGCGTGACGGGGCCGATCAGGCCGGACGGCGCCGGAACGCCCTCGTAGTAGGTCGCGGCGCTGTTGCTCACGAGCACCTCGAGACGGTTGGCGCCCGGTCGGAGGAGACCGGCCGGGACGGTCACGACGTACGGCGACCACAGCGCGTGGCCCACGTCCACGCCGTTGACCCGCACGCTCGCGGCCTCGCCGACGTCGCCCAGGTCGAGCGCGGCGTCGCGCACGCCATCCGGCAGCTCGACCTCGGCCGTGTACCGGTACGAGCCGGCGAACCGACGCAGCAGCGGGTTCCGGTTCCAGTCGCCGAGGCCGAGCACCGGGGCCTCGACCGGACCATCGACGGGACCGTCCTGGATCGACGCCAGGTCGCACACCGCCCGTTCGAGCGTCCCGGTCCAGCCGGTGACCTCCAGCCGCTCGCCGCGCGCGAGCTCCGGCTCGTGCCCGACGGCGGCACCCGCCGCCGAGGCGAGCACGAGCGTCCGGCGGCGCTCGAGCTCGAGCACCACCCCGCCGTCGTCGGTGCGGCGTACGGGGTGCCGGGTGCCGGTGAACGGGTCGTACCAGCACGCGTCGTCCGGCAGCCCCTGAACGTGCACCGTGGTGCGCACGGCCTCGTCGCCCTCGTGGAAGAACACGTACCCGGAGGCGCCGCCGAGCACCACGGCACGCACGTCCGGTGCCGCGGGTTCGAGGTCGACCACGGGCAGGCCGCGCGACCGCAGCTCGTCCTTGATCCGCGCGGCGTCGGGGACGCCGTCGTGGGCGTCGACCAGGACGGCGTACCCGCCGTCGGACGCGTGCTCGCGGTCGACGTAGCCGAAGTCGACCTGGTTCTCGAGCAGCGCGTGCACGATCCGGCCCGACGGCACGGCATCGGATCTTGCCAGCACGCCGACGGGCCAGACCGGCGGGGACACGGTGAGCAGGTCGGACACCCGCCGCGCGTACGCGACGAGCGGCGGCAGGTGCGGCCACCACGAGTTGTGCGGGCCCAGGTCCGGCTCGCTCTCGAACGCCCGGCCGCCGCGGACCGATGCGAAGAACGCGTGCAGCACGAGCGTGGTGACGCCGCGGCTCAGGTACCAGTCGAGCAGCCACCGCGCCTCGTCGAGCGACAGCTGCCAGCCGTAGGCGCCGAGGACCTCGGTCAGCGCGGTCGTGCCGCCGCGCAGCCGCGCGGCGCTCGCCGCGACCTTGGGAGCTGTGCTCTCGGGGCCGTCGAGCCCGCCACCGTCGTCCGGCAGGACCCACCGCCACACGGTGTCCTGGCCGGGCCAGTGCAGGCGGGACGTCGCGGCGAGGTCGTCGGGCTCCGCCGGGTGCCCGGTGAGCGCGATGCCGTGCGCCGCGCACCAGTCCGCCTGCGCGCCGTAGAACACCTCGTCGAGTCGGGCGCGCACGACGTCGCCCCACGCGCGGGCGAAGCCGGTCACCGACGGGTCGGTGCCGCCCGGGCGCATGCTGGTGCCCGCGTCCCACAGCTCGGGCAGGCGGCGCAGGACGTCGTCGACGTCGCAGCCCAGCGCGGCCGCGGCGTCCTTCTCGAGGCCGGGCGTGTACGGGCGGGCGTCCGGCCGGTGGTCGCGGCCCAGCAGGAACGGCTCGTCGGTGAACATCGCGACGACCGTGCCGCCCAGGTGGTCGCCCAGCGCGCGGGCGTAGGTGTCGTGCGTCAGCTCGAGGAACGCGCCGACCGCGGCAGGGTTCAGCAGGTCGGCGGCGGGTGGTGCGAGCGCCGACCCGTCGTCCTGCTCGGCGAACGCGCCGCGGATCGTGCCCCCGCTCGCGGTGTCGAACACCGCGCAGACCTGCCACGCGCCGTCGGGCAGGTCGAGGCGCACCAGGCCGGGCGTGCGCACCGGGAGCAGTGCGGCTGAGTCGGGGACGGGGCGGCCGTCCACGACCCGTCGCACGACGACGGCGAGCAGCCGCGCGTCCAGGTCGCGCCCGAACGCGGGACGCCAGTACTCGTCGACCGGGCCGACGACGTCGCGCACCACCGGCACGAGGCAGCGTGCCGCGAACGCGGGGTCACGAGCGACGACCGCGCCGTTCGCCGACCCCGACGGGTACGACGCCTCGTCGTAGAGCATGACCGCGAGCCCGAGGCGGGCGCACTCGTCGACCGCGACCCGCACGAGCCGCAGGTGCTCGTCGGTGAGGTAGCCGACGCGCCGGCTCAGCCCGATGCGCGCGCTGAGCGTCACGCCGCGGAAGCCTGCTGCGGCGATGTCGCCGAGCTGCGCGAGCACTCCGGCGTCGTCGAGGTCGTCGTTCCAGAACACGAACGCGTAGGGGCCGGTCGGTCCGGCGGGGACGGCCGGGCCGGCCGGACGCGCGTTCATCATCCGGTCCGCACCACGCGGACCGCGCCCGCGGGGACTCGCAGGGTGCCCGCGACGCCGGTGTCCGTGAGCAGCTCGGTGCCCTGCACGGGCGCGTCGCCGCTGCCGAGCATCGCCTCGGACTCGGTGTGGTTGATCGCGAACAGCCACGACGTCGTGCCGTCGTCGGACCAGCGGCGAACGACCTCGACACCGGGCGGGGCGGCGACGTCGGGCCCGACGCCGGCCTCGTCGACGAGGTGCGCGGCGAGGGCGACGAGGCCGGCCTCGTCGAGGCGGGTCGCGGCGTACCAGGCGGACCCGTGCGCGCCGACCGGCCGCCGGGTGATCGCCGGCCACCCGCGCAGGGCGCCGTCGTCGTACGTGGCGACCACCTCGGTGCCGTCCGCGACGTGCGTCTTCTCCGTCCACAGGTCTGCGGTGGCCGTGCCGCCCACGACCTTGCCCTCGACCCGGACGGTCTCGCCCTGGAGGAGCGGGAAGAACTCCTCGGTGCGGGCGCCGAGCAGGTCGCGGAACGCGCCCGGATAGCCGCCGAGGCGCACATGGTCGCGGGAGTCGACGACGCCGGAGAAGTACGTGATCGCCACGGTCGCGCCCCGCTCGGCCGCCGCGGCGACGTTCGCGGCGTCGGCGTCGGTGACGAGGTAGGTCGTCGGCAGGACGACGAGGCCGTAGCCGTCGAGGTCCGCCCCCGGCGGCACGAGGTCCACCGTGACGCCGAGCCGCCACAGCGCGGCGTACCAGGCCTGGACCTGGTCCATGTAGCGCAGCGCCTGCGTGGGGTGCGCGTCGAGCTCCGCGCCCCACCAGGACGGCCAGTCGACGACCATCGCGGCCCGGGAGCGCACGCGCGAGCCGCGCACCTCGCCGAGCGCGCGCAGCGCGCGGCCCAGGTTCACGACGTCGCGCCACACGTCGGTGTCCGTGCCGGCGTGCGGGACCATCGCCGAGTGGTACTTCTCGGCGCCGGCCGCGGACGCGCGCCACTGGAAGAACATGACGGAGTCCGCGCCGCGCGCCACGTGCTGCAGCGAGTTGCGCAGCAGCTCACCCGGGAGCTTGGAGCGGTTGCGCGGCTGCCAGTTGACCGCCGACGTCGAGTGCTCCATCAGGATCCACGGGTCGCCGCCGGCGATGCCGCGTGACAGGTCGGCGGAGAACGCGAGCTCGACGTGCCGGTCGGGGTTCGCGGCGACCGTGTAGTGGTCGTTCGCGACGACGTCGAGCTCGGGCGCCCACGTGAAGTAGTCCATGCCCTTGGTGTGGCTCGACGCCATGAGGTTGGTCGTGGTCGGCACGTGCGGCGTGATGGCGCGCAGCGCGTCGCGCAGGTCGCGGTAGTAGTCGAGCAGCGCGTCCGAGGAGAAGCGGTCGAAGTCGAGCTGCTGCGTCGGGTTGGCGAACGTCGGCGCCACGAGCGGCGGCAGAACGTCGTCGAACGAGCCGTAGCGCTGCGACCAGAACGCGGTGCCCCACGCCTCGTTGAGGTTCTCCACCGTGCCGTAGCGTGCGCGCAGCCACTCGCGGAACGCCGCGGCAGCCGCGTCGGAGTAGTCGCGCGGGACGTGGCAGCCGATCTCGTTGTCGACGTGCCACAGCGCGAGCGCTGGATGGCTCTTGTACCGCTCGGCCATGCGCGTGGCCATGCGCAGCGCGTACTCGCGGTGCACGGGGTGCGTGACGGCGTACGACTGGCGGCCGCCCTGGTGCATGACGGTGCCGTCGGCCATGCGCGGGAGGATCTCGGGGTGCTTGCGCGTCAGCCACGGCGGCGGCGAGGCGGTGGCCGTGGCGAGCGCGACCCGGATGCCGGCGTCGTGCAGGCGATCCATGGTGTCGTCGAGCCAGCCCCACTCGAGCTCGCCCTCGCGCGGCTCGATCGTGGCCCAGGCGAAGATCGCGACGCTGAGCAGGTTCACGCCCGCCTCGCGCATGAGCTCGAGGTCCTCGAGGCGGACGCGCTCCGGCCACTGCTCAGGGTTGTAGTCGCCGCCGAACCCGAGGCCGCTGATGCGGTCGTTCCAGGGTCGGACGGCGGCAGGGTCGAAGGAGTCGGGTGCGGTGCGTCGGCGCATGCGAAGAGTGTGGCATAAATCGGTTCAAGAGTGGGCCGAGATCGGTTCTGCCTCGGCGGGCGCGTTTCTACCTCGCGGATGACTCGCGGACGACGAGCGTCGGCTGGAAGACGACGTGCTCGGGCTCGCCGTCGTCCCCGCGCAGCAGGAGGTCGGCCGCCCGCACGCCGAGCTCGTGCGTCGGCTGCCGGACCGAGGTCAGCGGGGTCGCGAGCTCGGCCGCGAACGTGACGTCGTCGTACCCGACCACCGCGACGTCGTCGGGCACGGACAGGCCCGCGCGGCGCAGGGTGCGCAGCGAGCCGAGCGCAACGAGGTCGTTCACGCAGAAGACCGACGTCGGCCGGTCGGTGCGGTCGACGAGGCTGCGCGTCCCGGCGTCGCCCCCGTCGGCGTTGAGGCTGACCGTGGTCTCCTCGAGCGTGACGGCCGGGTCGAGCCCTGCGGCCTCGACCGCCTGCACGGCGCCGGCCCAGCGGTCGGCGCACTGGCGGATCGTGTGCGGGCCGTTGAGGAAGGCGATGCGCTCGTGGCCCTGCCCGAGCAGGTGCCGCACGGCGAGCGCGCCGCCGTGGACGTCGTCGACGGCGACCGAGGAGAGCGACTCGACGGGGGAGGGGCGGTCGAGCAGGACGATCCTGACGCCACGCTCGGCGAGCGTGACGAGGTGGTCGACGTCGTCGGTCGCCGGGACGACCATGATGCCCTGCACACCGTGCTGCTCGTACAGGCGCAGGTAGCGCGCCTCGCGCTCGGGGTCCTCGTCGGAGCTGGCGATCATGAGCGTGTAGTCGTCCTCGTCGAGGCGCGCCTCGATGCCGCGTGCCAGGTCGGTGAAGAACGGGTTCGCGATGTCGAGGACGATGGCGCCGACGGTCGTGATCGTGCCGACGCGCAGGTGGCGGGCCGAGCCGTTGGGGACGAACGAGAGCTGTGCGATGGCCGACTCGACGCGCTCGCGCGTCGCGTCCGAGACCCGGTCGGGCCGGTTGAGCACGTTGGACACGGTGCCGACGCTCACGCCGGCGAGGCGCGCCACGTCGGAGATGGAGGCGCGGCGTCGAGCCGTGGTGCTGGGCATGGGGTCCCTTCCTCGTCGACAGGTTCCCGGTGGGTCCAAGAGCTGTGCCGGTTCATTCTCCCGGACGCGCTCCACAGTACCGATTGTAACGTTTCACAGACGCTCGCGGCGGACCGTCGCGCCTGCCGTTCCCCGGGTGCGGCGGGTGTCTTGCACACCGCGCACCAGCCGTGTAACGTCGGGTTATTGAATCGTTTCATCGACGCGTCGAGGGAGACGCGGGAAGTGAGACCGACGGTGGCTCCTCAGATAGCTCCAGCCGGCGCGGACAGGCGACGGGTCATGTTCCAGTTCCGGGTCCGGCCCGACCGGCTCGACGAGTACGCGCGCCGCCACGCCGCGGTGTGGCCCGACATGCTGCGCGCGCTCCACGAGACGGGCTGGGAGAACTACTCGCTCTTCACGCGCCCGGACGGGCTCGTCGTCGGCTACTTCGAGACGAAGGATCTCGACGCCGCGCAGGCCGGCATGGCGCTGCGCGAGGTCAACGCGCGCTGGCAGGCCGAGATGGCCGAGTTCTTCGACGGCGCCGGCCCCGACGCCGAGATGGACCAGCTCACCGAGGTCTTCCACCTCGAGACCCAGCTCGCCGCCGCGGAGGCGGTCGACGCCCGTGCCGCCGTCGGGCACCAGGACCAGGACTGAGGAAGGACGCACCATGCCCACGTTCGACGACATCACCCCGGTCCTGGACCGGCTCGCCATCGAGGTGCCCTCCTGGGCGTACGGCAACTCGGGCACCCGGTTCAAGGTCTTCGCCACGCCGGGGACGCCGCGCAACCCCGAGGAGAAGATCGCCGACGCCGCGAAGGTGCACGAGCTCACGGGCCTCGCCCCCACCGTGGCGCTGCACATCCCGTGGGACAAGGTCGACGACTACGCCGCGCTCCGGCGCTACGCCAACGACCTCGGCGTCGACCTGGGGACCATCAACTCCAACACGTTCCAGGACGACGTCTACAAGCTCGGCTCGCTCACGCACTCCGACCCTGCCGTTCGCCGCCAGGCCATCGACCACCACCTCGAGTGCATCGAGATCATGGGGGCGACCGGATCGCGCGACCTCAAGGTCTGGCTCGCGGACGGCAGCAACTACCCGGGCCAGAGCGACATCCGCACGCGCCAGGACCTGCTGCACGAGGCGCTGACCGAGATCTACGCCCAGCTGTCGACGGACCAGCGCATGGTGCTCGAGTACAAGTTCTTCGAGCCGGCGTTCTACCACACCGACGTGCCGGACTGGGGCACGTCGTACGCGCACGTGGCCGCGCTCGGTGACAAGGCTTTCGTCTGCCTCGACACGGGTCACCACGCGCCCGGGACCAACATCGAGTTCATCGTGGCGCAGCTGCTGCGGCTCGGGAAGCTCGGCTCGTTCGACTTCAACTCGCGCTTCTACGCCGACGACGACCTCATCGTGGGCGCGGCCGACCCGTTCCAGCTCTTCCGGATCCTGGTCGAGGTCGTCCGTGGCGGCGGCCTCGACGAGGGCTCGGGCGTCGCGCTCATGCTCGACCAGTGCCACAACATCGAGGACAAGGTGCCAGGTCAGATCCGCTCGGTGCTCAACGTCCAGGAGATGACCGCCCGCGCCCTGCTGCTCGACCGCGACGCCCTGACCGCGGCGCAGCAGGCGGGCGACGTGCTCACCGCCAACGCGATCTACATGGACGCGTTCTACACCGACGTGCGGCCGCTGCTGGCGGAGTACCGCGAGAAGCGCGGCCTGCCGGCCGACCCCATGGCCGCGTACGCCGAGTCGGGCTACCAGGCGAGGATCGCCGTCGAGCGCGTCGGCGGCCAGCAGGCCGGGTGGGGCGCGTGACGAGCGGCACGACGGCGGTGCGCGGCCCCGCGTCGGAAGGTTCCGCCGAAACAGTGGCGACCGTCGAGCACGTGCTCCACGGCCCGCACGGCGACCTGCGCGTGCGCGTGTACGAGCCGGCGGCCGGCGTCGAGCAGGTCGCGGGACTCGTCTGGGCGCACGGCGGCGGGTTCGTGCACGGCGACCTCGACATGGCGGAGGCCGACTGGGTCGCTCGGCGCCTCGCCGAGGCCGGGGTCGCCGTCGTGAGCGTCGACTACCGCCTCGTCCCGGCGCGCGAGGGCGAAGCCCTGACCTCGGGCGGCGTCCGGTTCCCGGTGCCCTCCGAGGAGCTCGCCTTCGCCTTCGCCTGGGCGGTCGAGGACTCCGGGCTCGGCGTCGCGCCCGACCGGTGGTCGATCGGCGGCGCGAGCGCCGGCGGAAACCTCGCCGCCGGGGCGTCCCTGCGCCTGCGCGATGCCGGGCGGCACCCGCGCAGCGTCGTCCTCGCCTACCCGGTGGCGCACTACGAGCTGCCCCCGCACCCCGGCGAGCTCGCCGCCAAGGTGGCCGCGATCCCCGGCGGCAGCTTCCCGCCCGCGAACGTCAGGGCGATGAACGACAACTACCTCGGCCACACCGACGGCCCGGACTCGCCCTACGCGTTTCCCGGCGGGCAGGACCTCCGAGGCGTGGCGCCGACTTTCGTCGTCACGTCGGACAGCGACGGGCTGCGGTCGTCGGGTGAGGCGTACGCCTCCGAGCTCGCCGCTGCGGGGGTCGACGTCCTGCTCGTCCGCGAGAACGGGACCAGGCACGGCCATCTCAACCAGCCCGACACTGCGGGCGCCGCGCGCAGCATCGCGCGGATCATCGCGTGGCTCGCCGTCGACGCGCTCGTCGGGACCGCGCACGAACCTCCGTACGAAGCCCCGCACCACACCGAGGGAGCAGCAGCACGATGACCACGCAGACCAACCCGGCCGTGGAGGCGCTCGTCGCCCGGTCGAACCGCCTGGGCGCGGACCCGCGGAACACGAACTACGCCGGCGGCAACACCTCGGCCAAGGGCGTCGAGAAGGATCCGGTCACGGGGCATGACGTCGAGCTGCTCTGGGTCAAGGGCTCTGGCGGCGACCTCGGCACGCTGTCCGAGAAGGGCCTGGCGGTGCTGCGGCTCGACCGTCTGCGCGCCCTGCAGGACGTCTACCCGGGCGTCGACCGCGAGGACGAGATGGTCGCCGCGTTCGACTACTGCCTGCACGGCAAGGGTGGCGCCGCGCCGAGCATCGACACCGCCATGCACGGCCTGGTCGACGCCGCGCACGTCGACCACCTCCACCCCGACGCCGGGATCGCCGTCGCCACGGCCGTCGACGGTCCCGAGCTGACCGCCACGATCTTCGGCGGCAAGGTCGTGTGGGTCCCGTGGCGCCGGCCGGGCTTCCAGCTCGGGCTCGACATCGCGGCGATCAAGGCCCAGCACCCCGAGGCGATCGGGACGGTCCTCGGCGGCCACGGCGTCACCGCCTGGGGTGACACGTCCGAGGAGGCCGAGCGCAACTCGTTGTGGATGATCGAGACCGCCGCCGCGTACATCGAGGCCAACGGGGCTGCCGAGCCCTTCGGTCCGGTCCTCGAGGGATACGAGCCGCTGCCCGAGGACGAGCGGCGTGCGAAGGCCGCCGCCCTGGCGCCGCACCTGCGCGCGATCGCGTCCTACGACAACCCGCAGGTCGGCCACTTCACGGACTCCGACGTCGTGCTCGAGTTCGTCTCGCGCGAGGCGCACCCGCGCCTGGCCGAGCTCGGCACCTCGTGCCCCGACCACTTCCTGCGGACCAAGGTCAAGCCGCTCGTCGTCGACCTGCCGGCCACCGCGAGCGTCGAGGAGATCGTCGAGCGCCTGCCGCGCCTGCACGAGGAGTACCGCGCCGACTACACCGCCTATTACGAGCGGGGCGCCGCCGCGGCCCGCGCGAAGGGCGAGGAGCCGCCGGCCATCCGCGGCGCCGACCCGGCGATCGTCCTCGTGCCGGGCGTCGGCATGTTCTCCTACGGCACCGACAAGCAGACCGCGCGCGTCGCGGGCGAGTTCTACGTCAACGCGATCAACGTCATGCGGGGCGCCGAGGCGCTGTCGCGGTACCAGCCGATCGACGAGTCGGAGAAGTTCCGCATCGAGTACTGGGCGCTCGAGGAGGCCAAGCTCCAGCGCCGGCCCAAGCCCAAGCCGCTCGCGACGCGCATCGCGTTCGTCACGGGCGCGGCGTCGGGCATCGGCAGGGCCATCGCCGAGCGCCTGGCCTCCGAGGGCGCGTGCGTGGTCGTCGCCGACCTCGACGCCGAGAAGGCGTCGGCCGTAGCGGCCGAGATCGGCAGCGCCGACGTCGCGATCGGCCTCGCGGCGAACGTCGCCGACGAGGCCGCTGTCCAGGCGGCACTGCGCGAGGCCGTCCTCGCGTTCGGCGGGGTCGACATCGTCGTCAACAACGCAGGGCTGTCGCTGAGCAAGTCGCTCTTCGACACGACCGAGGCCGACTGGGACCTGCAGCACGACGTCATGGCCAAGGGCTCGTTCCTCGTGTCCAAGAACGCCGCGCGGATCCTCGTCGACCAGAAGCTCGGCGGCGACATCGTCTACATCTCCTCGAAGAACTCGGTGTTCGCCGGCCCCAACAACATCGCCTACTCGGCGACCAAGGCCGACCAGGCGCACCAGGTGCGGCTGCTCGCGGCCGAGCTCGGCGAGCACGGCGTCAAGGTCAACGGCATCAACCCCGACGGCGTCGTGCGCGGCTCGGGCATCTTCGCCTCGGGCTGGGGCGCCAACCGCGCCAAGACCTACGGCATCCCCGAGGAGGAGCTGGGCTCGTTCTACGCCCAGCGCACGCTGCTCAAGCGCGAGGTGCTCCCCGAGCACGTCGCGAACGCGGTCTACGCGCTGTGCACGTCCGACTTCTCGCACACGACCGGCCTGCACGTCCCCGTCGACGCCGGCGTCGCGCAGGCCTTCCTGCGATGAGCGCGTCGGCTGTGCCCCATGCCCGCGGCGCCGAGGTCCTCTCCGCGTTCGTCGCGGTCGACCTCGGCGCCACGAGCGGCCGCGTCATGCTCGGGGTGCTGCACGACGGCGTACACGACGACGGCGTCGCCGCCCTGGGCGGGGCGACGGCGCCGCGCGTCGAGCTTGTCGAGACCGGGCGGTTCCCGAACGGCCCGATCACGGTCCCGCGTGCTGGCGGGGACGTCGTCGACCTGCGGTGGGACGTCCTGGGGCTGTGGCGCGGGATCGTCGCCGGGCTGCGCGAGGCCGGCCGCGAGGCCGAGCGTCGCGGAGCCCGCATCGCGGGGATCGGCGTCGACTCGTGGGCCGTGGACTATGGGCTGCTCGACGCCGACGGCGTGCTCCTGGGAGCGCCCCGCAGCTACCGCGACCCGCGCATCCGCGGGGCGGCCGAGCGTGTCTACGAGCGGGTCTCCCCTCGCGAGCACTATGCCGTCAACGGGCTGCAGCACCTGCCGTTCACCACGGAGTTCCAGCTCGTTGCGGGCTCGGGCGAGGCCGCGTGGGCGTCGGCGCGCGGGCTGCTGCTCATCCCCGACCTGATCACGTGCTGGCTCACCGGGCGGCGGGTGGCCGAGGTGACGAACGCGTCCACGACCGGGCTGCTTGACGTGAGGGCCCGGGGCTGGTCGAGCGAGCTGCTCGGCCGGCTCGGTTCCGAGCACCCGGCCCTGGCCGGGCTCAAGGACGTCCTGGCCGACCTCGTCGAGCCGGGCACCGTCGTCGGGCCGCTGCTGCCTGCGCTGGCCGACGAGACCGGGCTCGGTGACGTCCCCGTCGTCGCGGTCGCGTCGCACGACACTGCCTCCGCCGTCGCCGCGATCCCGCTCGGGGCGCGGCCTGCGGGCGAGCGCGTGCCCGACGGCGTCGCGGCGTACGTGTCGAGCGGCACGTGGTCGCTCGTCGGTCTAGAGCTCGACGCGCCCGTGCTCAGCGAGGCGAGCCGCGGGGCGAACTTCACGAACGAGCTCGGGCTCGACGGGACCGTGCGGTACCTGCGCAACGTCATGGGGCTGTGGGTGCTCGACGAGTGCCTGCGCGAGTGGGAGCGTGCGGGCGATCCCGAGGACATCGTCGCGCTGCTCACCGCCGCGGCCGACGAGTCGGGAGGGCGGTGCGTCATCGACCTGGACGACGACGCGTTCCTCGCGCCGGGGGACATGCCGCGCCGGTTCTGCGCGGCGGCCGAGGCGGCGGGGCAGGAGGTGCCGGTCACCCGCCCCGCGTTGGCCCGGGCGGTTCTCGACAGCCTCGCGGCGGCATACGCGCGCGTCGTGTCCCAGGCGGGCGAGCTGGCGGGGGTCGAGGTGACCGCGGTGCACGTGGCCGGGGGTGGGGTGCGCAACGAGCTGCTGTGCCGGCTCACGGCCGAGGCGACCGGGCTGCCCGTCGTCGCGGGGCCGGTCGAGGCCGCCGCGCTCGGGAACGTCCTGGTCCAGGCGCGGGCGGTGGGTGCGCTGGAGGGTGGTCTCGACGCGTTGCGCGACGTCGTCGTCGCGAGCACCGAGCTGGTGACCTACCCGCCGAGGGAGAACCGCGCTCGGTCAGGTAGCCCCAGAACCGGCGAGGTAGAACGCGGAGACGTTCTACCTCGCCGAATCCCGTTCTACCTCGGCGAGCGCGGTTCTACCTCGGCGCGAGGGCCGGGGCGGTAAACCGCGCCCACACGTGCTTCTCGCCGCTCGACGTGCTGTACCAGCCCACCGTGTGCGCCGCGCGTCGTGCCAGGTGCAGGCCGAACCCGCCCTGCCCGAGCGCACGGTCGGTGGCGACGACGGGCGGCATGTCAGGGCTGCGGTCGACGACGTCGAGCAGCGCGGACCGCCCGTCGCACAGCAGCCGCACGGTCGCGGGTCCACCGGCGTGCAGCAGCGCGTTCGACACGAGCTCGCTCGCGACGAGGATGATGCGCTGGATGCCGCTCAGGGTGTCGTCCGTCGCGCCGGAGTGAGCCGCAGCACAGTCGCACGGGAGCTGGGACGCCAGGGCCGCCCGGACGGCCGAGACCTCCTCGACCGAGCGCACCGTCCACGTGCCCACCACGGTCATGGTTCCGACGCGTGGCGGAGCTTCGGTGCAGGTCACGGCACCACCGTCCCTGCACTCCGACGCTCGATCATCGCTCCTCCTCGGTCCGGCCGGGTCCACGGCCGTGAGTCCGCCGTCGAGCGTACAACCGCTCCCACGCCTTCGCTCGGGCTTGGGGCGGCCGCCGGTNCGGAGCTTCGGTGCAGGTCACGGCACCACCGTCCCTGCACTCCGACGCTCGATCATCGCTCCTCCTCGGTCCGGCCGGGTCCACGGCCGTGAGTCCGCCGTCGAGCGTACAACCGCTCCCACGCCTTCGCTCGGGCTTGGGGCGGCCGCCGGTTGTGGGTGCGATCGTGGCCCGGTTCCACGAGCGGAACCGGGCCACGAGCGCACCCACAGCGGGAGTCACCGGCAGGTGGCGGCCTCATACGGCGCGGTCAGCGTGCGACCTCCGTCGACGACGACGCTCACCTCGCCGGCCGGCAGCTTCGCCGCCCTGGTCGCCAGGACGCGCTCGACCGACTCGCCTCCGGCGATGTCGGTGGTGCGCGTGCCGAGGTCGGACTCGATGACGACCGAGACGGGCTCGTCGCCCGCGTTCGTCACCTTGACCACGAGCCGCACGCGGCCGCCGACGCACTCGGGGAGTGCGGTCACCCCGACCGTCTCGGCGACCCACGCGACCCTGTACGTGGCGCTCGTCCCGTCTTCGGCGGTCACTGTGACCGTCGTGGTCCCGGGTACGCCGGACGCGTCGTCGACGGAGGCGGTCGCGTAGGGATCCGTCGGCGTCGCCGTGACGGCCGGGCCCCCGGCGGCGGCGTCCGTGTGCACCTCGTACGCCGCGACGCCCGGGTCGAAGCCGGCGAGCGGCTCGCCGTCGACCGCGATCGACTCGGCCGTCGAGACCGTGCCGACGCCCGGAACCTTGGCGAACAGCTCGATCTCGCTCACGATCATGTGGGTGTCGGGCCGCGCGACCATCGTCACGCGCACCGCGTCGGCGCGGACGCCGGCCTCGAGGTCGACGACCGGCGCCGGCCCGGCGGGGTCGGAGTCGGTCGGCACGGCCTCGTGCAGCATGGTCCACTGCCCGTCGACGCGTGCCTCGAGCGAGACCTCGCGTGCCCAGCTCGCGTGCCACCCGTCCTTCCAGAACCGCGTCACGACCCGGGTCAGGTCGCGCGGCTCGGCGAGGGTGACCGTGAGCGTGTCGACCGGGTTCTTGGTGCCCGACCTCCAGTTCGACCACGCCTTGTCGGTGAGGTTGCCGTTGACCACGCCGTCGGACGAGTAGCCCGGCTCGGTGAAGCTCGAGCTCGTCGTCGTGCCCGGCGTGAGCGCAGCGTTGGCCTCGCCCGGCTCGGTCACCTGGACGCGAACCGTCGCTGGGAGGGTTCCCCCAGCTCCCGCGTCGGCCCTGCCCATCAGGTCGACGAAGCCGAGCTCGTCGAACGCGCCGGCGGGCACGTCCGGCCACGTGACCGGCCGCTCGACCAGGGCCCCGCCGGCGGCGAGCGCCGTCACGGTCGCAGGCAGGTCGGCCGTGCCTCCGACGTAGGCCTTGGCGCGTGCGGGCAGGGTCCGCGTGAGCGTGTCGACGATGACGGTCGCGGTCGCGGAGATCGTCGTGCCGGTCGGCGTCGAGACCGTGCCGGACACCTCGACGGTGCCCGCCTGGGCCCACGCCTCGGCGCCCGGGACGTCCCAGACGACCGGAAGCGAGCCGCGAGCCCCGTCCCGGTAGACCGGGGTGACGACGTCGGGCAGCTCGGGCGCGACGCCCGGCGTGGTGAACGCGTCGACCGGCTCGGTGCCGAGCACGGTCTCGTCCACGATGCGCCAGCGCTGGTTGGCGTTCGAGTTGGCGAGCCACGTGCCGACCGAGGCACCGTCGGCCCTGGACTCGCCGCCGACCTCGAGCAGGCGGCCGGTCGCCGCGCTCACGAGCGTGTACGAGCCGTCGCCCGTGGTCGACAGGATCCAGCGGGCCCTGGCCGGCGAGTCGTCCGGCGACGCCGGGGCGGCCGCCAGGACGACCGAGCCGTCGCTCGCGACCGTGACCGCACGGCCGTCCGCCGCCGACGTCAGCAGGTACTGCGTGCGGTGCGTACCGGAGCCCTCCGGCGCCCCGAGCGGGGTCAGCTCCCAGAGCTGGGCGGCCGTCGCGGCGTCCGTGCGGATCACGACGCGGTCGCCCGACGGGGCGAGCGAGAGGTCCGACTGCACGCCGTCGAGCCGGTAGACGTGGCCGTCCTGGACGATCGCCGCGTCGTGGGCGACGCCGCTCACACCGTCGACGAGGAACGTCGTGACCGACTCGGCCGGGACGGTGAGCGTCGCGGAGGCGACGCCGTCGGACACGGTGACCGGCACGGGCTCGCCGGAGACGAGGTAGCCGCCCGTGCTCGTGACGACGGGCGTCACGCTCGCGTCGGCGGCGACGTCGCCGAACTTGGACAGGTCGAGCGTGACCGCGCGCGGCGAGGTGGTCGCGTTGGTGTGCACGACGGTCGCGCCGTCGCCCGCAGCAGTCACGGCCGCGGCGCTGTTGCGGTCGTCGACGCCCACGAGCCGGTCGCCCGGACGGATGTGGTGCGTGAAGTTCTGGGTGACCCAGTACTTGGTGTTGGTGTAGATCGGGCAGGTCTCGAGGGTGTCCCCGGCATCGCACGAGAACGGGATCTGGATCTCCCCCCAGTTGCCGCCCGCTGCGCTCTCGCCGCCGGGCGCCATGTTGTCGTAGTCCTCGACGGGCTGCCAGAACACCCAGGCCGAGGGCTCGAGCTCGCGCAGGTCGTCGATCATGTGCTGTGCGCTGCCCAGCCCTGACTCCATGGACTCGAAGTCCTGGCCGGTCGAGCTCCAGCTGCCGCCGACCTCGCTCATCCACAGCGGCTTGTCCTCGCCCTTGGCGATGTCACGCACGGTCGTGCGCTGGCCCGTGCCATAGGTGTGCACGTTGAGCTGGTCGACGAGCGCACGCGCCTGCGGCGAGTACGCGTTCCAGTTCGTGGCGAACCGCCCGGGGTTGGTCTCGTCCATCGCCGAGATGACGGCGTCGGTCGTCGAGCCCTCGAGCGCCCCGGCGAGCGCCGGGAGCACCTGCTGCTGGAGCGCCGGACCCATGTGCGCGCCCTCCTGGCGGCCCCCGGTCGGGTTGCCGTCGGCGCCGAGCTGCGTGCCCCAGTAGTTGGTGTTCGGCTCGTTGAACGGGTCGATCGTCGCGACGTCGATGCCGTGCGCGTCCTCGAGCCGCTCGGTCACGCCCACCATGTAGGCGGCGAAGTCCCCGATGCTGTCGGTGCGCAGCTGGTCGGCGTTTGAGTCGAACCCGCCCGAGACGTAGCCGCTGACGGTCATGAACCACGGCGGGGAGTTGCTGAACGTCTCCCAGTGGGTGATCCGGTCCTTGATGCGGTCGACCCACCAGCGCTGGGTCGCGTCGGCGTCGGGGTCCCAGTGGTCCGGGTTCGCCGGGTCCCACCAGTCGGTGTCCGTGCGCGTCGTGCCCTCGGGCGCCTTCCACCAGCCCTCGACCGCGCCGCCCGCGCGCAGGTAGTCGGGTACGTCGGGCGCGTTTCCGCCGCCGACGTTGTAGCGCGCGATGTTGAGGTTCATGCCGTCGGGGCCGAACACCATGTCGGCGAGCTTGTTGCGGATCTCGTCGGGGTAGTCGCCGGTAGCGTTGGCGAACCAGACGAGGCTCGTGCCCCAGCCCTCGAAGGGCGCGCCCGCGTACGAGGGGTCGGGGGTGACGGTCACGCCGGGGACGTCCGCGGCGGCCGGGACGGCCGTGCTCACTGCGGGGGACGCCTGCGCGGGCAGGACGGCGAGCGCACCGGTCGCTACCAGCGCGGCGGCGCCGAGCGCCGTGACGGGGCGCCGCCCGCGGCCGGGTGGTGTCGGTCCTGCTGCCGGATCGGCCGAGGGGCCGGGGGAGTTCGTCTGGCTCATCGGTGAGCCGCCTCCTTCGCGTCGTCGCGAGCCGGTGCGTCGTCGCACCGGGCACGGGCTGCTCCCGCAGGTGGTTCCGGAAGCACGTCACACGATGCCCCCTCGACCGATGTTTACGCAAACATGTCTCGCGCGGCGGACCGCCGCGGTAGGGGCTTCTCTTGCATTCGACGTCGCCATCCCTTCCGGAAAGCGACCGGAAAGCGGGAAGGATCGCGACCTCGAAGGGGAGAGGAGAGCGTCAGGCGAAGCGCTGAGCCGCGAGCGGCGCGGCCTCGGCGAGATCGCGGACGGCCGGGTGGACCGACGTCGCGAGGACGTCGTGCAGCGGCCCGGACGCGACGAAGGTGCTGTCCGCGAGGACGTGCACGGTCGGGCACAGCCGCCCGACCAGCTCGAGGTCGTGCGACACGAGGAGGACGGCAGTGCCGACCTCGGCGGTCGCGTCGCCGAGGCGGCGGACGACCTCCCCGCGCATCCCCGGGTCGACGGCGGTCAGCGGCTCGTCGAGCAGCAGCACGGCCGGACGGGTCGCGAGCGCGACGGCCAGCGCCAGACGCTGCCGCGCTCCGCCCGACAGCGAGCCCACGGTCCGGGAAGCGAAGCGGGGCTCGAGCGCGACGTCGGACAGCAGGTCGGCGACGGTGCTGCCGCTGGGGGCCCCCGCCCTGCGCGCCTCGGTGAGCGCGGCACCGACCGTGCGGTCGACGGTCCACCGCGGGTCGACGCCGGTCAGCCCCTCCTGGGAGACGCGCCGCACCTGGGTCCGGAAACGCTTCTTCTCCCGCAGCGGGACCCGGGTGACCGTGCGGCCCGACCAGGTCACGCGGCCTGCCGTCGGGCGCACCTGGCCGACCAGCGCGGACACGATCGTCGACTTGCCCGCCCCGGACGCCCCGACGATCGCCACGGGCGGGCTGCCGGCCGCGAGCTCGAGGTCGACGCCGCGCACGACGTCGGGACCGCCGTACCCGGCCGCCAGCCCCTCGGCTCGCAGGATCGGTGTGCGCGGGGAGGTGCTCATCGGGTGCTCTCCGGTCGGGGACGTGTGGTGGCCCGCCGGTTCGGAGGGGGATGCCGGCGGGCCACCCGGTACGACGAACGACGATCGGCCAGGGTTCCGCCAGAGCGTAGCGAGTCGTCGAGCATGGCGTGACGTTCTTGTGGAGACTGGCGGGGCATAGGCGCCGTGGCCCTGACCTCGACCTGGACGACCGTCCGGGTCCTGTGGGCGGCGGAACCGCCCGAGAGTACTCTTGGGGCGCCAAGGAAAGCCCGGGGGAGGGCACGTGACGAATTCCGCTGCGGCATCAGCCGCGCCGGTGCCGGTGTCGAGCGAGGCCGCGGTGAGCGAGGTGGTCGCCGGCGCCGCCGTGCCCCGAACCGTCCAGGCGAGGGGTGCGCTCCTCGGGGTTCGGGTGAGCGACGGCCTCGTCCTCCACGCGTCGTCCAACGTCGACGCCCACCTCGGCGTCGCGGTCCAGGACCTCCTGGGGCGGCCGCTCTCCGACGTGCTCGGCGCCCCGGCTGCCGGACAGATCCTGTCGCGGGTCGTCGCCGGGACCGACCTCGCGACCGCCGACGACGTCCTCGTCACGCTGCCGGCCGAGCGGGGTGGCGGCTCGTTCGAGGCGATCATGCACCGGCCGCGACAGGCCTGGGAGTCCGGGCACCCGCTCGTCGTCGTGGAGCTCGAGCCGATCCTGGCAGAGCGTCCGGCCGGCGTCGGGGCCGGGTACGGCCCGCTGCGCAGCGCACTCGCGGACCTCGAGCTCGCCGGCTCGATCGAGGAGCTCTACGACGTGGCGCTCGAGGCCGTGCGTGCCCTCACCGGGTTCGAGCGCGCCTCCCTGTACCTGCTCGACCCCCAGGGCAACGCGGAGGTCGTCGCCGAGGCGCACCCCCGCCACCTCGTGCCATGGACCGGGCTCCGCTTCCCCGCGTCGGACATCCCGCCCGAGGTGCGCGAGCTCCACCGCAGCGTCCGCGTGCACCTGGTCGACGACGTCGACGCCGAACCCGTGCCCGTGCTCTCCGTCGACGCGGCGGTCGACGGCGACCAGCTCGATCTCAGCGCCGCGACCCTGCGGGCCGAGCCGTCCCCGTACGTCGAGCTGCACCGTGGTCGCGGTGCGCGCGCGACGATGGGTGTCGGGCTCTTCCACCGCGGCGAGCTCTGGGGCGTCGTCTACTGCCACCACTACGGCGGGCCGCACCGCGTCTCGCACGAGGTGCGGGTCGTCGTCGAGCTGCTCGCGACCATGCTCTCGGCCCTGCGCGCCGCACAGCTCGGTGCCGACCGGGACGCCGAGGCCCGGAGCCAGGAACGGGTCCTGGCGCACCTCGCGGCGGACTCGCGCGACGAGTCGGTGCCGCTCGGCACGGCCATCACGCGGTCGGGGTGGACCCGTCGGCTCGTGCGTGCCGACGGCGCGATCGTGCGCGCCGAGGGCCGCGTGACGAGCGTCGGCCGTGTTCCCGACGACAGGGGCCAGCGCGCGCTCATCGCCTGGGTCGCGGACGCCGGCGAGGAGGTTGTCGCGACCGACTGCCTGCGCGAGGCCGCGCCCGGGGTCGCCGCCGCCGCGCCCGACGTCGCCGGTGTCATGGGGATCGCGCTCCCCGAGGGCCAGGTGCTCATCTGGCTGCGCGACGAGGTGCAGCGGCACGTCGAGTGGGGCAGCGACCCGAGCACCAGCCGGCCGGTGCGCGCGGACGACCCGATCCGCACGATGCTGCGCGCGTCCCAGGAGCGGTGGCGCGAGGTCGTCGACGGCCACAGCCTGCCCTGGACCGAGGACCAGATCGACAGCGCGGCCGCGCTGCGCGGCCACCTCGTCGAGGCGCTGTACCTCCGCGGACGCAAGGAGGTCCGGGCGACCGAGGAGCTGCAGCGCAGCCTGCTGCCGCAAGAGCTGGCGCACGTGGAGGGCTGGAGCGTCGAGGCGCGCTACGAGGCCGCCGGTGCCGGGCTGGTGGGCGGCGACTGGTACGACGCACTCGTGCTGCCGTCGGGGCACCTGGCGCTCGTCGTCGGCGACGTCACCGGCCACGGACTGCAGGCCGCCGCGACCATGGGACAGCTGCGCACGGCGCTGCGGGCCTCGCTCGTGGGCAGCAGCTCGGCCCACGCCGCGGCCTGCCTGCTCTTCGAGGTCGTCCGGTGGACCTTGCCGGACGAGGTGGCGACCCTGACCGTGGCACTGCTCGACCCGGTGACCGGCGTCGTGGAGAACGTCTCGCTCGGCCACCCGCCGCTGCTCGTAGTTCAGCCCGACGGCAGCGTGCGCTGGGCGCCCAGGGCCGGCGCTCCGCCGCTCGGGCTCGCGGGCGAGATCCCACCGGCGAGCCGCGTCGAGGTGCCGCCCGGCGGCGCGCTCGTCCTGTACAGCGACGGTCTCGTCGAGCATCGCGACGAGTCGATCGGCGACGGCCTGGAGCGCCTCGCGAGGGCCTTCGTCCGCGGCCCGGCGACGGACATCGACGACATCGTCAGGGCCACACGTGACGAGCGCTCGGCCGACGACGCGACCCTGCTGGTCGTTCGCCGGCGGGTGTGAGCCGGCCGGCGGGAAAAGTCCTCAGGCGAACTGCGCCCAGACGTGCTTGGCGCCGTGCAACCGGAACCAGCCGATCGCGGCGGCCGTGCGCTCGGCCAGGATGAGCCCGAACCCGCCCGCGCCGCCGCCGTCCCTGACGACCGGGGGCGCGTCCGGGCGGTGATCGACGACGTCGACCGCGACGGTGCTCCCGTGGCGCAGCAGGCGGAGCGTCACCGGCTGGCGGCCGTGGCGCACGCCGTTGGTCGCAAGCTCGGACGCGACGAGGACGATGCGGTCCCGCGCCTGGTCGTCCACCGGCTGCTTCGCATGCTCCGCGGTGTCGAGCGCCTCCTGCAGCAGCCCGCGGACACGTGCGACGTCCTCGACGTCCCGGACGTTCCAGGCGTCGACCTCGGTCAGCACCGCCGGCGGGGCGGACTCGACGAGCGTCACGGACCGGCCGATGAGCTTGGGGAGGCCTCCGCCTCCTGCGGGCCCTCGAAGGTGAACAGGTCGACGACGCCGGAGATCTCCAGCAGGTCACGGATGCGATCGGGCGCGCCGCGCAGGAGCGGGGGCTGCGGGCTGCCGTCGGCCGCGTGGTACAGCAGGCGCAGGCCGCCCGAGTCCATGAACGTCACGTCCGACAGGTCGATCACGATCCGCCGGTCCGCGGCGCGCGCCAGTCCTACGAGCCGGTCCCCGTGGCGCGCCTGGACCGCGGCGTCGACCTCCCCGCGCATCACCCAGAGGTAGCCGTCATCCTCGACGCGGATGTCGCCGTGGGTCACGATGCGCTCCTTGTTCATCGTTGCAGCCGGATACCGGCACGCTGCTCCGACGTCCGAGACTACCCCCCGGCGATCGCACTCTCAGCCCGAGGCCGCCCCCCTCACAGGTGCGGCAGCACGTGGCTTGCGTACCGCTCGCCCACGGTCGCCGCGGTGCGGGCGGGCTCGGCCGCCCAGACCTCCTCGTTGAAGATCTCGGTCTCGACGTCGCCGTCGTACCCCGCCTCCGCGACCCAGCGCGAGATCGTCGGGAAGTCGATGTACCCGTCGCCGACGTGCCCACGCGAGTTCAGCGGCTCGGCCGCGAGCGGCAGGATCCAGTCGCACACCTGGTAGCTCGCGATCCGGCGCTCGTGACCGGCCCGGGCGATCGACTCGGCCAGCGCCGGGTCCCACCAGACGTGGTAGGTGTCGACGACGACGCCCACGGTCTCGGCCGGGAACGGTGCGGCGAGGTCGAGGGCCTGGCCCAGCGTCGAGATGACCGCGCGGTCCGCCGCGAACATGGGGTGGAGCGGCTCGAGCACGATGCGGACGCCGTGCTCGGCCGCGTACGGCGCCAGGTCGGCGATCCGGTCGGCGACCCGGGCACGCGTGGCGACCAGGTCGCGGTCGGCGGTACCGGCGTCGGGCCGCGGGCCCTGCCCGGGCGCGCTCATCGCGGGCAGGCCGCCGACGACGAAGACGAGCTCGCGCGTGCCGATCGTGGCGGCCTCCTCGATCGCCCGCCGGTTGTCCTCGAGCGCGGCGGCGATCCCGGCCTCGTCGGTGGCCGTGAGGAACCCGCCGCGGCACAGCGACGAGACACGCAGCCCGGCGTCGGACACGATCCGCGCGGCCTTCTCGGCGCCGGCCTCCTGCACCTGGTGACGCCAGAGGCCGACCGCGCCGAGCCCGGCGCCCGCGGCGGCCTCGACCGCCTCGGCGAGCGACGCGTGCTTGACCGTCGCGGTGTTGAGCGAGCAGCGGCTCAGGTCCGCGGTCATGCGTGGACCCCGTTCGTCGTGAGCAGCGCCTGGAGGCGCCGGGCGGCCACGTCGGGCTCGAGCAGCATGCCGCAGCCGTCTGCGAGGCGGGCCAGCTCGACGAGGTGGGCGAGCGACCGGCCCGCGTGCAGGCCGCCCACGAGCTGGAAGCCCGGCTGGAAGCCGTTGAGCCAGGACAGGAACGCGATGCCCGTCTTGTAGTAGTAGGTCGGTGCGGCGAAGATGTGCCGGCCCAGCTTCTCGGTGGAGGCGAGGATCGCGTGCCCGCGCGCCGCGCCCAGACGAGCAGACTCAGCGTCGCCCGCCGCGCCGGCGTCGAACGCCTGCAGCGCAGTCGACGCCGCCGGGTAGATCGCGGCGAAGATCCCGAGCAGCGCGTCGGAGTAGCCCTGGTCGTCGCCAGCGATGAGCTCGGGGTAGTTGAAGTCGTCGCCCGTGTAGAGGCGGACCTTCGACCCCTCGAGGGCGGCGAGCGAGCGCCGGAGCCCGATCTCGTGCTGCGCGTCGAGCAGCGACACCTTGACGCCGTCGACCTCGTCCTGGTGGGCCTTGATGAGGTCGAGGAACGTGGCCGTGGCGGTGTCGACGGAGTCCGAGCCCCAGTACCCGGCGAGGGCCGGGTCGAACATCGTGCCGAGCCAGTGCAGGACGACGGGCCGGTCGGCCTCGGCGAGCACGGCGTCGTAGACACGGGCGTAGTCCTCGGGGGACCGGGCGACCTTCGCGAGCGCGCGCGAGGCCATGACGATGACCTGCGCGCCGGCCTCCTGCACCACGCGCACCTGCTCGCGGTACGCCTCGGTCACCACGGCGAGTCCGGCCTCGCCCGGCTCGACCGAGGCGGGATCGAGCTGGTCCGTGCCCGCGCCGCACGCGACGCGCGCGCCGACTGAGGCGGCCTCTGCCGCCGAGCGGCGCACGAGCTCCTGCGTGGCGGCCCAGTCGAGGCCCATGCCGCGCTGGGCGGTGTCCATGGCGTCGGCGACGCCGAGGCCGTGCTCCCAGATGCGGTGCCGGTAGGCGAGCGTGGCGTCCCAGTCGACGACGGCGGGCGCGCCGGGCACGTTCTCCGCGCCGACCTGGGGCACGACGTGCGCGGCGGCGAACGCGATGCGCGAGGTGATCGGGCCCTGGGGCCGCGTCCACGGGCCCGGTGCGTTGAGCTCGCGGACCTCGGTGCCGACGTGCCGGCCGCCGTCGTCGAACCTCGGCAGGCGGACGGTGACGCCGCTCGGGGCCAGGACCGGGGCGGCGGTGGTCGTGGCGGCGCTCACAGCGTGATCTCCGGGACGGCGAGGCGGCGGCCCTCGGCCGACGACTGCAGGCCCAGCTCGGCAAGCTGCACGCCGCGCGCCGCGGACAGCAGGTCGAAGCGGTGCGGGCGGCCGGCGACGACGTCTTGCAGGAACTCCTCCCACTGCGCCTTGAAGCCGTTCTGCAGGTCCGCGTTGGCCGGGATCTCGGACCACTGGTCGCGGAACGAGTCGGTGACCGGCAGGTCCGGGTTCCAGACCGGCTTCGGCGTGTGCGACCGGTGCTGCGCGACGCACTTGAACAGGCCGGCGACGGCCGAGCCGTGCGTCCCGTCGACCTGGAACTCGACGAGCTCGTCGCGGTAGACGCGCACGGCCCACGACGAGTTGATCTGCGCGACGACCGGGTCGCCACCCGGAGTCTCGATCTCGAAGATCCCGTACGCGGCGTCGTCGGCCGTGGCGTCGTAGGGCTTGCCCTGCTCGTCCCAGCGCGTGGGGATGTGGGTCACGGTCTGGGCGCTGACGCTCCGGACGGAGCCGAGGATGCCCTCGAGGACGTAGTTCCAGTGGCAGAACATGTCGGTGGTCATGCCACCGCCGTCCTCCTTGCGGTAGTTCCACGACGGCCGCTGGGCCGGCTGGGTCTCGCCCTCGAACACCCAGTAGCCGAACTCGCCGCGCAGCGACAGGATGCGGCCGAAGAAGCCCTCGTCGACGAGGCGGCGCAGCTTGACCAGACCGGGCAGGTAGAGCTTGTCGTGCACGACGCCGGCGGTCACGCCGGTCTCGTCGCGCAGCCGGGCGAGCTCGATCGCCTCGGCGAGGGTCTCGGCCGTCGGCTTCTCGGTGTAGATGTGCTTGCCGGCCTTCATCGCCCTGCTCAGGGTCGCGGGGCGCAGGTTGGTCATCGCGGCGTCGAACACGATGTCGGTGTCGGCGGCACCCGCGATGCCGTCGAGGTCGGTCGTGTACTCGGCGACGTCGTGCTTCTTGGCCAGCTCGCGCAGCTTCTCTTCGTTGCGGCCCACCAGCACGGGCTCGACCTGGACGCGCGAGCCGTCCGGCAGCTCGACACCGCCCTGGTCGCGGATCGGCAGGATCGAGCGCACGAGGTGCTGGCGGTAGCCCATGCGACCGGTCACGCCGTTCATCGCGATGCGCAGGGTGCGGGTGGTGCTCACGGGGACTCCTTCGTCCGGCCGCCGAGCGAGGCGGCGCGGGTGATCGTGGGTCGGCCGACGCTCGACCGGACGGAATGCGCTTTCCAGATCCAAGGTAAGGTGTGCGTTGAGGGTGCGTCAAGCACAGAAGACGAACGGGCGTCGACGAGGGCGTCCGCACAGGAGGTGCACGTGGCCAGAGCGCGGCTGCAGGACGTCGCGGAGCGGGCAGGGGTGTCGCTCGCCACGGCCTCGCGCGTCCTGAACGGGTCGGACCGCCAGCCCGGCGCCCAGCTCGTGGAGCGGGTGCGGGCCGCGGCCGTGGAGCTCGGCTACGTGGTCAACGCGCAGGCCCAGGCGCTCGCCCGTGCGCGCACCGGGCTGCTCGGCCTCGTCGTGCAGGACATCTCCGACCCCTACTTCTCGACGATCGCGGCCGGCGCGCAGGCGGCCGCGCGCGAGCGGGGCCGCCTCGTGCTGCTCGCCTCGACCGAGCGCGACCCGAGCGCCGAGCGGGACGCCGTCGCCGCCTTCGCCGCCCACCGGGTCGACGGCATCGTGGTGGCCGGCACGCGGTGGGCCGCGGACGAGGACGCCGCGCTGGCCGTGGAGCTCGCGGCCTACGAGGCCGCGGGCGGACGGCCCGTGATCGTGGGCCAGCCGCTCGGCTCGGCCCGCGTGGTGCGTCCGCCGAACTCCGAGGGTGCGCGCGATCTCGCCGCGGCGCTGCTCGACCAGGGGCACAGAAGGTTCGTCGTGCTCGCCGGCCCGGAGCGGGTGGCGACGTCGCACGAGCGCGCCGGAGCGTTCGCCGACGCCGTGGTCGCCGGAGGGGGCGACGTCGTCGGGACGCTCGAGACCGAGTTCTCGCGCGACGGCGGGCACGAGGCCGGCGACGAGCTCGCCGCGCTCGTGCGGGACTCCGCGGGCGAGCCGCTCTGCGTCTTCGCCGTCACCGACGTCATGGCGATCGGGGTGATCGCGCGGCTGCGTGAGCTCGGCGTCGAGGTGCCGCGCGACGTGCGGATCGCGGGCTTCGACGACGTCCCCACGCTGCGCGACCACGTGCCCGCGCTGACCACGGTGCGCATCCCGCTCGAGGAGATCGGCCGCCGGGCCGTGCTCGAGGCGGTCGACGAGGGTGCGCCCGGCGAGCCGACCGTCGTCGAGCACGAGGTCGTGCTGCGCGAGTCGACCCGTCCCGCCTGAGTCGCCGGGCGAAGGTCAGACGCGCGCGACCTGCAGGCCCGCTCCCCGCGACGCGCGCTCGATGACGCCCGCGTACGCCGACAGCATGCGCACGTGGCTGAACCGTGCCCGGGCCTCGGTGAGCGCGCCCACGAGCTCCCCCCGACGCGCGGCTGCCTCAGCCCACGTCGCGGCGATCTCGCCAGGGTCGAACCCGGTGACGAACCCGATGCCCTGGACGATGCGCGCACTGTCGCCGACCGGCGTCGTGACCGGGATCGCGCCGCACATCGCACCCTCGATGAGGCACAGCGGCGCGGCCTCGCCGAACGCCGAGGTGAGCGCCACGACGTCCGCGGTCGCGTAGACCAGCTCCATGTCATGGCGGACCCCGAGCAGGTGCACACGGCGCAGCAGGTCGGCCCGGTCGCCGAACGCCTGCCGCAGGTCAGCCTCGAGGTCCGGGTTGGCGGCGCTCATGCCGGCGCCGCACATGAGCACGTGTGCACGGTCGTCGCGCTCGAGCATCACACGCGCGGAGTCGACGAAGAGCCGGGGGTTCTTCATCGCGTCGTAGCGTGCGGCGTAGGCGACGACCGTCGCGTCGGCGGGCAGGCCGTGCGCGCCGCGCAGCGCGAGGCGCCGCGCGCCCGACACCGGCCGGAACCGCGCGAGGTTGATCCCGTTGGGGATGACCCGCAGGAGGTGGTCAGGCACGCCGGCGGCCCGGTACGCCTGCCGGGTCGACTCGGCGCAGCACACGACCGCGGCGAGCCGGCCGGCGTCGGCGGCCGTGAGCAGGTCGCCGAGCGCCGCGCCGGAGTGCTCGGGGTCCGACCGGTGCAGGCACGCCACCACGGGACGGTCGGGGAAGTCCGCCTGGTTGACGAGCCGCAGCGGCTGCTCCTTGAGCGAGACGACGACGTGCGCGGCCGCGGCGTGCCGTGCCGCCGTCGCCATCTCGGCCTCGGTAAAGCGTCGCGGATCGTGGTCGCCGTCGGTGGACCGTCCCAGGGACGATATGCGCATGCCCGCGGCGCGCAGCGCGCGGTAGCGCTGGTCGTCGACCATTCGTTGCAGAGTCGCCTCGCGCCGGACCTCGGTATGGATGCTGAGCACCGAGTGCCGTTGGCGGCCCATCGAGTGCAGGCCGGCCACGACCGTCGAGTGCAGGGCGCGTGCGCCGCCGCTGAAGAAGCCCTCATAGAGCGAGAGCACGCGTATTCCGTCGCGCTGGATCACAGGACCACCTCCTCAGAACCACTCTGGGCCACGTCGGCGTGGCGCGGATGACCGGCTCGTTACGGTCCTATGACTTTTTGAAAGACTGTTGGCGACGTGCTACCGGGCGAGAATACGGATATCCCTCTCGGCTTGGCTAGGGGTGGCCGTGCGACAACCCATGTCGACCCAGCGGCGGACCAGGTGCGGCTCGGCTCGCAGCAGACCCCAGCCCCGGCGCACGAGCGTGCCCAGCGGCTTGCGTGACTCGGCGACGTCGCGCAGGAACCGGAACCAGAGCGTCACGAGGCGCGGGCGGGCGAGGCAGATCGCGTCAGCGAGGATGCCGTCGGCCCGGCACGCCTCGACGAGCTCGGCGGCGAAGATGCCCTCGGCGAGGACGAGCGGCGCGCCGCCGGTGTCGAGAACGGTGGTGCCGGTGCGGCGCGACGTCGGGATGTCATAGACGGGGACCTCCGTGCGGCCCGTGCTGGTCACGGCGCGCAACGCCGCGAGCGCGGCGACGTGGTCCCAGCTGCGCGGGTCGTCCCAGTCCACGATGCCATACCGCATGGGCATGCCCGGGTAGTCCACGTCGCGGTAGAAGTCGTCCAGCGCGACCACCGGCAGCCCGAGCCGGCGGGTGAGCAGGGACTTGCCCGAACCTGACGGTCCGGTGAGCAGCACGACCCGCGCCGCGGGCCGGCGGGCGTCCGCGGGGACGTCGAAGAGGGCGTCGGACGCAGGGGCCGGCGGGAGGTCGCTGTCGGTCACGGGAGTCAATTGTGCGGGACCTGGCGCCGTTGCCGCCCTACGGTGGCCCGCGTGACCATCGAGGTTCCCTACAGGCCGCTTCCCGTCGACCAGTCCGACGTCCGCTACGCCCACGGACCCGACTCGGCCGTGCAGCCGGGCGTGCCCGTCGGCGAGACGATCGAGCTTCACTGGAGCGAGAGTGCGATCTACCCGGGCACGTCACGGAAGTTCTGGGTCCATGTGCCCGCGCAGTAACGACCCTTCCGAGCCGGCGTCGCTCATGGTGTTCCAGGACGGATGGTGGTACCTGGACCCTGGGGGCGAGGTCCGCGGCGCCACGGTCCTGGACAACCTCGTCCACCGCGGTGACATCCCCGTTACCATCGGCGTGTTCGTCGACCCTGGTGTCTTTCCCGGCGCGAACGAACCGAAGAACCGCAATGCCGAGTACGACGCTCTCGACGACCGGTACGTCACTCTTCTCCTGACCGAGATCATCCCTGAGGTCGCGAGGCGATGGGTGATCTCCGAGGACGCCGATCGGTGGGGAATCTGCGGCGGCAGTAGCGGCGGCAACTGCGCCTTCACCGCTGCGTGGCTGCGCCCCGACAGATTCCGCCGGGTCATCGGGTACCTGTCCAGCTTCGCGCAGATGCCGGGCGGCAACCCGTATCCCGAGCTCATCGCGCATGCTCCCCGCAAGCCGTTGCGTGTCTTCCTGCAGGCAGGCCACAGGGACCTCGGTTGGGACCAGCCCGAGTCGAACTGGCTCGCCGAGAACCTCCGCGTCGCGGCCGCTCTCGCGGAAGCCGGCTACGACTTCCGCCTCGTCCTCGGCGATGGCGGCCACAGCCCGAACCATGGCGGCGTCCTGCTCCCCGACGCCCTCCGCTGGCTGTGGCGGTCGGACGACGCCGAGGACCACGCGCACTGAAACAGCTTCAGGACGGCGGGACCAGCAGCACGTGCAGAGTCCGTGGGCCGTGGACGCCCTCGACCCGGTCGAGCTCGATGTCGCTCGTCGCGCTTGGCCCCGAGATCCACGTCTGCGGCCGCTCAGGGTAGGCGCCGAGCCGGCGCACGGCCTCGGGCACGGTCTGCACCACCTGCTCTGCCCGGACCACGCACACGTGCACGTCCGGGACGAGCGAGATCGCGCGGCGGCCCTGGTCCGGCTCGCCGTCGAGCACGATCGTGCCCGTCTCCGAGCACGCGACCCGCGCGGCGGTCAGAACGGCGTCGGCGGCGTCGAGCTCGGAGGCCGGCAGCGGCGCCGCGGGGGAGTCCTCGCGGACCTCGACGCCGTCGCCCATCCCGGCGAGCCACGCCTTGTCCAGACCGTGCGGCACGACGACGGTCACCTGCCCCTCCTCGGAGAGCGACGAGAGGAGCGTCGCGACGGCGGCCGGCAGGTCGGCCTCGGCGACCTGCTGCACGTGGGCCTTGTAGTCGACGAGCCGGTCCACGAGCTGCTCGCGCACCTCGGGCGACCCGGCCGGGTGCTCGCCCGCGCCCCGGTATTCGCGCGGCACGATGACGTCGCGCGGTGCCGCGCCGATCAGCCCGGCCGGCGTCGTGCCCGCTCCGGGCCGTCCGAGCGCGGCCCGCACCCGGGACAGGACCTCGGTCCGTGCGTCGCTCACTCGTCGTCTCCCTCGTCTGCGGGGCGCCCGTGCTCCTTCGCCCACCACTGCCGGAACGTCTGCGACGGCGGCGCGGGCAGGTCGCGCGAGCGCGTCCACGCCGACGCCGGCGGCGGCGCCACCCGGATCACGCCGTCGCGCCCGCCGAGCGCGTGCCCGAGCGTGGCCACGCGTCCGGCCAGGCCGAACCGGCCGCCGTCGGACATGACCCACGAGGCGGCCTTCATGGCCGCCGCCCACGGGTCGACGCCGCGACGCGACCGGTCGGCGTCGACCTCACGGGCGCGCAGGTCCACGAGGATCGACGGGATGTCGATCTTGACCGGGCACACGTCGTAGCACGCGCCGCACAGCGTCGAGGCGTAGGGCAGGGCCGCGTTGACGTCATGGTGCCCCGAGACGCCGCCCGTCGACGCCGTGAGCTGCGGCGTGAGGATCGCCCCGATCGGCCCGGGGTAGACCGAGCCGTAGGCGTGCCCGCCGACCCGCTCGTAGACGGGGCACACGTTGAGGCAGGCCGAGCAGCGGATGCAGTGCAGCGCCGCGCGGCCGACCGTGTCGGCGAGGACGTCGGTGCGGCCGTTGTCGAGCAGGATCAGGTGAAACTCCGACGGACCGTCGCCTGGCGTCACACCCGTCCACAGCGAGGTGTACGGGTTCATGCGCTCGCCCGTCGACGAGCGAGGGAGCAGCTGGAGGAAGACCTCGAGGTCCTCGAAGCTCGGCACGAGCTTCTCGATGCCCATGACCGTCACGAGCGTCTCGGGCAGCGTGAGGCACATGCGGCCGTTGCCCTCGGACTCGACGACGGCGAGCGTCCCGGTCGACGCGACGCCGAAGTTCGCGCCGCTCACGGCGACCTTGGCCGAGAGGAACTTGCGCCGCAGGTGCGCACGGGCGGCCATCGCGAGCTCGCGCGGGACGTCCGACAGGTCGGGCGGCGCGTCGCCCATGCGCGCGAGGAAGATGTCGCGGATCTCGGTCCGGTTGCGGTGGATCGCGGGCACGAGGATGTGCGACGGCATGTCGTCGGCGAGCTGGACGATGAGCTCGGCCAGGTCGGTCTCGATCGCGGCGACGCCCTCGGCGGCGAGGTGCTCGTTGAGCCCGATCTCCTGCGTGGCCATGGACTTGACCTTGACGACCTCGTCGGCGCCCTTGGCCTTGGCGATCTCGGCCACGATGCGGTTGGCCTCGGCGGCGTCGCGCGCCCAGTGCACGACGCCGCCGCGCGCGGTGACGTTCTCCTCGAGCTCGGCCAGGAGCTCGGGCAGCTCGGCCATGACGCGCTCCTTGAGCGCCGAGCCGGCGTCGCGCAGCGCCTCCCAGTCGGGCACCTCGGAGACGACGGCGGCCCGCTTGGCGCGGATGACCTGCGTCGCGTGGCCGAGGTTGCGGCGCAGCTGGCCGTTCTTGAGGGTCTGGCGCGCCGCCTCGGGGAAGGCATCGCCCCAGCGCAGCGGCGCCTGGGGGTGCGGAACTGCCCCGAAGGGCTCGTCGGGACCCGCGGCGACGTCGTCGGGCCGGCGCAGCGTGCGGGGCAGGCCGAGGAACGTGCGGCTCACCGGGCCACCTCCGTCTCGCGGACGCGGGCGGGCGGCAGGGTTGTGGGTTCCTCGCGGGTCGAGGCGAGGATCTCGGCCAGGTGGAGCGTGCGCACGCCCGCGCGCTGGCGCGAGAGACCGCCGCCGATGTGCATGAGGCACGACATGTCGCCCGCGGTGAGGACCTCGGCGCCCGTGGCACGCACCTTCCCGGCCTTGTCCGCGAGCATCGCGGCCGAGGTGTCCGCGTTCTTGAGCGCGAACGTTCCGCCGAACCCGCAGCACGACTCCGCGTCCGGCAGCTCGACGAGGTCGATGTCCTCGACGGCGCGCAGCAGGCGCAGGGGCCGGTCGCCCACGTGCAGCATGCGCAGCGAGTGACACGTCGGGTGGTAGGTGACCCGGTGCGGGAACCACGCGCCGACGTCGGCCAGCCCGAGGACGTCGACGAGCAGCTCGGACAGCTCGTAGGTCTTGGCGGCGACGGCCTCTGCCGTGGCGGCGAGGTCGTCGAGGCCCGCGCGGCGGCAGACCATCGCCTGCTGGTGGCGCACCGAACCGGTGCACGAGCCGGACGGGATGACGACCGCGTCCCACTCGCCGTCCGCCACGGGCGCGAACGTCTCGACGTGGTTGCGCACCACGGGCACGGCCTCGGCGAAGTAACCGGTGTTGATGTGCATCTGGCCGCAGCACGCCTGGCCGGGCGGGAAGACGACGTCGTGCCCGAGGCGTTCGAGCAGGCGCACGGTGGCGCGGGGAGCGCCGGGGAACATCGTGTCGGCGATGCAGGTGGCGGCCAGAGCGATCCGCACGTCCGGCTCCCTTCACGGTTGCCGACGCCGGCTGGCGTCGGAGCGACGACGGTGTCGCAGCACGGCCACGCCTCGTGTGGCCGGACCACGCATGGCGGCCACTGTAGACCATCAGCGCGGTGTGGTACGACCACAGCCAGCGTCTCGCTAGGATCGGCCCGTGCGCACTCACGAGAAGGTCCTGGCCACGATCGAGGCGGACCTGGCAGCCGGCAGGTGGGCGCTCGGCGAGCGGCTGCCCGCCGAGCGGGCCCTCGCCGAGCAGCTCGGCGTCTCGCGCCCCTCGGTCCGTGAGGCGATCCGCATCCTCGAGGCCATGGGCATCATCCGGACCGCCGTCGGGTCGGGGCCCGACGCCGGCGCCGTCATCATCGACCGGCCAGCGGCGGGGCTCGGCGCGGCCGTCCGGCTGCACGTCGCGTCAGGCACGCTGCCCGTGCAGGACGTCGTCGCGACCCGCGAGGCGCTCGAGACCTGGGCCGTGGGGCGCGCGGCCGACCGCCTCGCAGGCAGGCCCGACGCCGCGGCCGACCTGCTCGGCGAGGCGCGCCGCCTGGTCGCGGCGATGTCCGACCCGGCCCTCGACGTCGAGGCGTTCGTCCGGCTCGACCAGGACTTCCACGGCGAGCTCATCCGCCTCGGCGGCAACCAGCTCGTCGAGGCCATCCTCGGCGGCCTGCGCTCCGCGGTCGCCAGCTACGTCCTGGACGGTGCCGGCCGGCTGGCGTCCTGGCGGGCCACGGCCGAGCGCCTGTGCGCCGAGCACCAGGACATCCTGGACGCCGTCGGGCGTGGCGACGCGTCCGCGGCCCAGCAGTCCGTGAGCCGGCACATCCTCGGGTTCTACGAGGAGACCGGGCTCGCCCCCAGCGCCGGCTGACGTCCGGGCCCTGTGGACGACGTCGGAAGAGCGTCGGCGCGGGACGGTAGCGTCCGTGCGACCCGAGAGGAGGGCGCATGGATCTGCATGCCGCGCAGCGCCTGGCGCGCGAGCTCATGGCCGAGCACGGTCTCGACGGCTGGGCGTTCCGCTTCGACCGCGCGCGGCGGCGGGCCGGCCTGTGCCGGCACGACCGGCGCGAGATCAGCCTCTCCGCACCGCTCACCGCGCTGTACTCCGAGGACGAGGTGCGCGAGACGGTGCTCCACGAGATCGCGCACGCGCTCGTGGGCGTCCGGCACGGCCACGACGCCGTCTGGCGTGCGACCGCCGTGAGCATCGGCGGGAGCGGGCGGCGGCTCGTGCGGGAGGACTCCCCACAGGTCGAGGGCGACTGGGTCGGCACGTGCCCCGCCGGTCATCGCGTGACCCGGTTCCGGCGGCCGGACCGGCCCCAGTCGTGCGCGCGCTGCTCAGGCATGTTCGACGCGCGCTTCCTCCTGGCGTGGACCCACCGCGGCGAGCCCGTGCCGGGCCTGTCCCCGCGGTCCGACGGCCGTGCCATCGGGGCGTCGTGAGCGCACGGCGCTGCGGGAACGCGCCTCTGCCTGCGGCGACGAGCCGCGACGAGTCGCTGCACACGTCTCTAGACAGAGGGCCCCAGTCGCGGCATGATGTCCACAGCGCGGTCTTGAATCCATTCAAAGAATCGGTTCAAACCACCCTCTGCGAAGAGGGGTCCAGCGCCCGGACTCAACGACGAGACGACGAGGTGACCAGTGCATCCATCGAGACGGCGCCCTGACGGCCCACGAGCAAGCGCTTCCCGCCCGCGGGAATCCGACGCCGCCCATCAGTCGAAGCCCACCGCACGAGTCTTCGCGGCCGGGGTGGCCGCCGTCGGGCTCGTGCTTCCGGCGGTCCCGGCGCTCGCGGCGACCGCGGACGCGGCCACCGCCGAGGAGTCCACCACCTGGGCATTCGACTTCGGCACTCCGACCAGCCCCGTCGCCGACGGGTTCGTGGGCATCGACCACGAGAACGGCTACGACGCCGCGACCGGCTACGGCATCGGCGAGAACGCCGGACTCGCCTCGCGCGACCGGTCGACCGCAGTCGACCCGCTCGAGGGCGACTTCGTCCTGGGGAGCACCTGGCAGTTCCTCGTCGACGTGCCCGAGGGCTCGTACACCGTCCAGGTCTGGGCCGGCGACACGCTCACCGGCACGAGCAGCGTGCGGACCACGGTCCATCTGGAGGGCGCCGAGGCGGGCCACATCCGGCCGCCGCGCGAGGGCGTCACGAGCGAGACCTTCTCGACCTCCGTCACGGACGGGCAGCTCACGATCGATCTCTCGGGTGCCGGCTACGCCTACGTCAACGGGATCGTCGTCACGCAGAGCGAGGGCGAGCCCGAGCCCGACCCGACCCCCACGACCGACCCGACCGACCCGCCGGCGTCGTCGATCGCCGCGCCCGGCTCCGTGCGCGTGGCGCACGCGGCCGACGGCGCGCTCACGATGCGCTGGAACGAGGTCTCGGGCGCCACCGGGTACGTCCTGACGCGCAGCGACGCTCTCGACGGCACGTACACCGAGATCGCACGGACCGGCGCGCGGACGGTCTATGCGATCGACGCCGGCATCGACACCACCGCCGTGCACTACTACCGCGCCCGGACGATCGACGCTGACGGGAACCTGTCGGTGCCCTCCGCGGCGGCGGTGGGCACGCTCGTCGGTGCCGACGTCGCCGAGCCGACGCTGCCCGCCGACGGTGTCCTCACCCTCGACCTCGGCAGCGGCGCGGTCGCGCCCGGCGCGACGGCGATCGACGCCTCGACGGCCTACTCCGCCGACCAGCGGATCGGGTTCGTCGACACCGCGGCGGTCACCGCGACCGACCGGGGCGGCGAGAACGCGCTGCGCTCCGACTTCGTCACCGTCGGCGACACCGAGCTCGTCATCGACCTGCCGAACGGCGACTACACGGTGAGCCTCGTGGCGGGCGACTCCGAGGGGCCGACCGACATCGCGATCACGGCCGAGCAGATGGCCAAGGTCCAGCCCACCACGCGCCCGGCGGGCGAGTTCCTCGAGATGGAGTTCGACATCGCACTCGTCGACGGCCAGCTCAACCTCGAGCTCGCCGGCGAGACCGCGAACCTCGCGGCACTGACGCTCACCCAGCAGTCGCCGCGCGAGGCGGGCACGCAGCCGACCGTCTTCGTCACGGGTGACTCTACCGTCCAGACGTACGACTCGTTCTGGGCGCCGCAGGCCGGCTGGGGCCAGATGATCGACCGCTTCCTGTCCGACGACGTCACGGTCGACAACCACGCCATCGGCGGACGGTCGTCCAAGAACTTCATCAGCCAGGGGCGCCTCGACACGGTGCTGCGCCAGATCCGGCCGGGCGACTACCTCTTCGTCCAGTTCGGGCACAACGACAACTCCTACGGCGTCGACGACCGGTTCGCCGCACCCGGTGACTACTCGAACTACCTGCGGACCTTCGTCGACGGCGCGGAGCAGCGCGGCGCGACGGCGGTGCTCGTGACCCCCGTGTCCCGGCGCAGCTTCAACGCCGAGACCGGCGAGGCCAACGTCTCGTTCCCGGAATACGTCCAGGCCGCGAGCGACCTTGCTGCCGAGACGGGCACGCCGCTCGTCGACCTGTCCGCCTCGAGCCGGGCCTACCTCACCGAGATCGGGCCCGAGCAGGCGAAGTCCGTGTTCCTCTGGGTCCCGGCCGGGGTGTACCCGAACCGGCCCAACGGCACGCAGGACGACACGCACTTCCAGGAGTACGGCGCCATCCAGATGGCGCGGCTCGTCGCGGCCGACGTCGCGACCCTGGACGTCCCGCTCGCGGCCGAGGTGGTCGACGCCGAGCCTCCGGCCGAGGTTCCGGCGCAGCCCGTCGGCCTGGTCGCCAGCAGCATCTCGGCGTCGGGCGTGACGCTCACGTGGAACGCCGTCGAGGGTGCGGACATCTACAAGGTGTTCGCCAAGGGCGCCGACGCGCCCGACGCGGACTACGCACTCGTGACGACGTCGACCCTCGCGCTCGCGAACATCACCGGGCTCGAGGAGGGCACGTCGTACGACCTGCGGGTCGTCGCCGTCAACGGTCGGGGCGACTCGGCGCCGTCGGCGGCCGTGCGCGTGACGACGAAGGCCCCGATCTACAAGTTCGACATGCAGCTCGCGGGCAACGTCACGATGGACGGCTACCTGCCGTTCGAGAACACGACTCTCTACACGCCCGAGCTCGGGTACGGGTTCACCAGCGACTCGGGTCCCGGCGGCCGCGACCGCGGCACGGGCTTCGACCCGGAGCCGACGGCGTTGCAGCGGGACTTTCTGCTGCCGGGGACGAGCACCCCGTTCCGGGTCGACGTCCCTAACGGCACCTACGCCGTCGAGGTGATCTGGGGCGACATGATCGGCACGGCGCGCCTCGGCGTGACGCTCGAGGGCGTCGACTACGGGTCGTCGAACGCGGGCCGCGGCGGGACGTCGAGCAGGATCCTGCAGCCCGTGGTCGTGACCGACGGGCGCATCGACGCCGTCGCCGTGGGCTGGCTCAACGGCATGGAGATCACGCCGCTGCTCTACGCGCCGACGGACCTCGTGGCCGACGACGTCGCCGTCGACGGCACCGACGTCGCGGTCTCGCTGTCGTGGGCGGCAGCGCAGGACGTGGCCGGCTACCGCGTGTACCGGCTCGCCGAGGGGGCCACGGAGCCGACGGCGCTCGGTGACGTGACCGAGACGTCGTTCGTCGACACGACGGCCGACGTCGGCCTGCGCTACGTGTACACGGTCGTGGCCCTCGACGCCGTCGGGAACGAGTCCGTCCCGTCGAACGAGCTCGAGGTCACCACGATCGACCCCGACGTGCCGACCGCGCCGACGCCCTCGGGCCTCGCGGTGGGTGACGTCGAGAAGAACTCGGTGGCGCTGAGCTGGGACGCTGTGGACGAGGCGCTGTTCTACCACGTCTACCGCGCCGAGCCGGGCGAGGAGCTCTCCCTCCTGGCCCGCGCCGCGGAGCCCGCGTACACGGACACGGACGTCCTGACCACGATCGAGTACACGTACGCCGTGGCCTCGGTCAACGCGGGCGGCGTCTCGGAGCGCTCGAGCGCGGTGAGCTCGCCGGCCGTGACGAAGCTCGCGCGCCAGGCCGAGCGGATCGACCGCTCGCCCGTGGCGGTGGCGGCCGACGACGGTGTGTACGTCGGCTGGCGGATGCTGGGCGACGACGCGGACGACGTCGCGTTCCACGTCTACCGTGACGGTGAGCGGATCACGGACGAGCCGGTGACCGGGTCGACCAACCTCGTCGACCCGGATGGCTCGGCAGGTGCGGCGTACCGCGTGAGCACCGTCGTCGACGGCATCGAGCGGTGGGCGACGGGCGAGTTCCAGGTCTGGCAGAACCAGACGCTCGACGTGCCGCTCGACAAGCCGGCCGACGCCTACACCAAGGACGGTCAGCCGTACTCGTACCGAGCGAACGACGCGTCCGTGGGCGACGTCGACGGCGACGGCGAGTACGAGATCGTCGTCAAATGGGACCCGACGAACTCGAGGGACAACTCCCAGAGTGGCTACACGGGCACCGTGTACATCGACGCCTACGAGCTCGACGGCACGCGGCTGTGGCGCATCGACATGGGCAAGAACATCCGGGCCGGTGCGCACTACACGCAGTTCCAGGTGTTCGACTACGACGGCGACGGCAGGGCCGAGGTCATGATGAAGACGGCCGACGGCACGGTCGACGCCGCGGGCACCGTGATCGGCGACGCGCGTGCGGACTACCGCAACTCGTCGGGCTACGTGCTCACGGGGCCGGAGTTCCTCACGGTGTTCGACGGCGCGACCGGCACGGCGATCGACACGGTCGACTACACGCCGCAGCGCGGCGACGTCGGGGCATGGGGCGACACGTACGGCAACCGCGTCGACCGCTTCCTCGCGACGACCGCCTACCTTGACGGCGAGCACCCGAGCGCGGTGTTCAGCCGTGGTTACTACACGCGGACCGTGATCGCGGCGTACGACTTCGACGGGCAGAAGCTCACCCAGCGGTGGGTCTTCGACAGCGACGAGGCGGGCGACGAGTACCGCGGCCAGGGCAACCACGACATGCAGGTGGCTGACGTCGACGGCGACCAGAAGGACGAGATCGTCTTCGGGTCGATGACGATCGACGACGACGGGACCGCGCTGTACAACACCGGCCTGGGTCACGGCGACGCGATGCACGTGTCGGACTTCGACCCGTCGAGGCCCGGGCTCGAGACGTTCGCGGCGCACGAGGACATGGGTCGATCGGGCAACCTCGGTGCCACGTTCCGCGACGCGGCGACGGGTGAGGTCCTGTGGTCCATCCCGGCGACCCGGGACACGGGCCGTGCGGCGATGGGGGACATCGACCCCCGTCACGACGGTGCGGAGGGCTGGGCGATCGGTGGTGACGCGGCGTGGAACTCCCGGGTGGGGCAGCTCATGTCGTCCTCGGGGGAGCTGATCTCCGAGAACATCCCGGCGGCGAACTTCCTCACCTGGTGGGACGGCGACCTGCTGCGGGAGATCGGCGATCACGACTTCGACTCCGACGCGGGCGTGGGCGTGCCGACGATCGCCAAGTGGGACTGGGAGGCCGAGGAGGAGGTCGAGGTCTACCGGGCCACCGGGACGTACTCCAACAACAGCACCAAGGGCACGCCCGCGCTGCAGGCGGACCTGTTCGGTGACTGGCGCGAGGAGCTCGTCACGCGGACCGAGGACTCGACCGTGCTGCGGATCGCGACCACGGTCATCCCGACCGAGCACCGGCTGCGGACCCTGATGTCGGACCCGGAGTACCGGCTCGCGGTGGCGTGGCAGAACACGGGCTACAACCAGCCGCCACACACCTCGTACCACCTGGGTGAGGGCATGGAGGAGCCGGCGGCGCCGCGCCTGGCGTTCACGAGCGACGCCGTCGTGGGCGAGCGAGTGCCGGGCCCGGCCGCCGACGTGCCCGACGACGTGGTCCTGCGGATCACCTCGGAGCGGCCCGTGGCGCTCGCGAGTGGTCCGGTGACGCTCGAGGCGAGGATCGCCGAGGGAGACAACGGACAGGCGATGTCGCTCTACCTCGACGGCGAGCTCCTCGAGAGGCGGGAGCTGCCCGACGGGACGCCGGCCGAGCAGAGGGCGCAGTTCGATCTCGACGGGCTCCAGCCGGGCATGCATCGCCTGCACGTCGTGGCCGTGAACCAGCACGGCGAGACGACGAGCAACCCGGTCGTGCTGCGGGTGCACTGACACGCCTTCGCGCGAGGCGCCCTTGACGGGGGCGGTGGGATGATCGCTCGTATGAGCGCGCCCACCGCCCCCGTCTTGTCCCTCCCTCCCGGCGCCGCCGGCTCCCGGATCATCGGGCTGGGGCACCACCAGCCGGCCAAGGTCCTCACCAACGACGACATCGCTCAGCTCGTCGAGACGAACGACGAGTGGATCCGGTCGCGGACCGGGATCGTCACGCGGCACATGGCCGCCGACGACGTCACCGTCGCCGACATGGCGACGTCCGCCGCCGTCCACGCGCTCGAGGACGCGGGCGTGACGAGCGACGACGTCGATCTCGTGATCGTGGCGACCGCGACCGCCGCGGACCGGTCGCCGAACACCGCGGGCCGCGTGGCCTACGCGCTGCGCACCGGCGTCCAGCCCGGGGCGAGCACACCCGAGGGTGAGGAGGAGCCGGACCTGCGCGACGTCGTCGGGCCCGCCGTCCTGGACCTCAACGTCGCGTGCTCGGGGTTCGCGCACGCCGTCGGGCTCGCCGACCAGGCGATCCGCGCCGGGAGCGCCCGCACCGCCGTCGTGATCGGGGCGGAGAAGCTCACGGCGTTCACAGACTGGAGCGACCGCAGCACGTGCATCCTCACCGCCGACGGGGCAGGGGCGGCGGTGCTGCAGGCCGCGGACGCGCCTGCCGTCGGGCCGGTCGTGTGGGGTTCGGAGCCCGAGATCACGCCCGCCGTCGTCATCGAGGCGCCCGCGAACCAGTTCGCGCAGGACGGGCGGGCGGTGTTCAAGTGGGCCATCACGCGTGCGGCCGAGCGGGCACGGCGCGTCGTCGAGGCGTCGGGCCTGGAGCTGAGCGACGTCGAGGTCCTCGTGGCGCACCAGGCGAACCTGCGCATCATCGAGCCGCTGGCCAAGAACCTCGGGCTCGAGGACAAGGTCGTCGTCACCGACATCACCGAGTCGGGAAACACGTCTGCCGCGTCGATCCCGCTCGGGCTGTCCAAGTGGTGGCACGACGGCCGGGTGCCCGCCGACGTGCCGGCGCTGCTCTTCGGGTTCGGCGGCGGGTTCGCCTGGGCGGGCCAGGTCGTCCTGACGCCGGCGAGGTAGAACCGGACGCGGCGAGGTAGAAGCGTGGGCCTCCTACCTCGCGGGAACGGGTTCTATGTCGGCCGTACAGGGTCAGGTACGCTGGTCGGGAAACCGCTTCCCCGACGGGAGATCGATGATGCCCTCCTCCTCCACCTCCGACCGACGCCGGTACGCGATCGTGGGGACCGGCCACCGGGCCGGCATGTTCGTCAACGCCCTGACCGGCACGCACGCCGACGTCGGCGAGATCGTCGCGTGGATCGAGCCCAATCCCGTGCGCGCCGCGGTCCACGAGGCCCGCGTCGCCGCGACGGTCGGCGGTATTCGCCCGGTCTACCACCCGGACGACCTCGAGAAGGCGCTCGACGAGCAGCGGGTCGACCGGGTCGTCGTGACCTCGATCGACAACACCCACGCCGAGCTGGTGTCGCGCGCGCTGCGCGCCGGAGTCGACGTCGTCGTCGAGAAGCCGATCGCCGCCACGGCCACCGAGGCCCGCCAGATCTCGGACGCCGTCGCCGAGACGGGCCGCGACCTGACGATGACGTTCAACTACCGCTACTCGCCGCGCAACTCCGCGCTGCGCGAGGTCATCGCCTCGGGCGAGATCGGTCGTGTGCTGTCGGTGCACTTCGACTGGGCGCTCGACACCGTCCACGGCGCCGACTACTTCCGTCGCTGGCACCGCGAGAAGGTCAACAACGGGGGCCTGCTCGTGCACAAGTCGAGCCACCACTTCGACCTCGTCAACTGGTGGATCGACGCCGTACCCGAGCGCGTCTTCGCCTCCGGCGGACGCCGCTTCTACGGCGACGACGGGGCCCACGCCCAGGCCTACGAGCCCACCGACGGCGAGCGCGCCCTGAGCTCCCAGGGTGTCGACCCGTGGTTCCTCGACGTCGACGCCGACCCGTACCTGGTCGAGCTCTACGGCCCGGAGGCACAGGCCGTCGACGGCTACGTGCGCAACCGCAGTGTGTTCGACGCCGGCATCACCACCGAGGACACGCTCGGCCTGGTCGTCGAGTACGCGGGCGGGCCGGTGCTCACCTACTCGCTCGTCGCGTACGCGCCGTGGGAGGGGTACCGCGTGGTGGTCAACGGATCGCGCGGACGGGCCGAGCTCGAGGTCGTCGAGCGGGGATCGGTCGAGTTCGGATCGGGCGGCAGCGCGATCCTCGACCCGAGCTTCACCGCCGCGTTCGGCGAGGACACCGTGCGCCCGACCGGAGAGCGCCTGATCGTCCAGCGCCACTGGGAGCGTGCCGAGGAGCGCCCGATCCACAACGTCGGTCACGGCGGTCACGGCGGCGGCGACGAGCTGCTGCTCTCGGACGTCTTCCGCGGCCGCGACGAGCCCGACCCGCTCGGGCGTGCCGCGCGCCTCGTCGACGGCCTGCGCGCATCGGGTGTCGGCTACGCGGGCAACCGCTCGCTCGAGACCGGCGAACCGGAAAGGCTCGCCGACCTCGGCCTCGGCGTCGACCTCGGTTGAGTGTTGTGAGCGGAGTATTGGCCCGGTTCGCGAACGCGAACCGGGCCAATACTCCGCTCACAGCGGCTACGGGCTACGGCAGGCCGGAGGCGAGGACCCCCGCGCCCGCCTTGTCGGCGACGACGGCGGCGACCGCCTGGGTGGGCAGCAGGCGGTACGAGTACTGCTCCGCCGGCGTCCACCGCGCCTCGTCCGCGAGCGGCACGGGCGCCGTCGCGTTGTAGGCCGCGAGGAGGTCGGTCAGCCGGCCGTTCACGAACGTGCCCGACTCACTGAGCATCTCGCCGCCCCACCGCGCGACGATGCGACCCGGGTCGACGCCCGCCGCGAGGTCGACAGCGTTGTTCTCGGCCACGATCGACGACTCACGGCCCGACCCCCAGTAGTACTGGAACGCGCCGGTCTTCGACTGCTCGTAGTGGTTGTTGTAGACGTGCACGTCGCCGAACCGCACGCGCGGGGCCCGCTGGCCGATGTCCTGCCAGTGGTTGTGGTGCAGCGTCACGCGGTGCTGCCCGCGGTCCTGCAGCCGGCCGTCCGACGAGCCGACGAGCATCGTCTTGTCGTGCGCCTCGAACCGGTTGTAGGACACGGTGACGAGGTCGGAGCCGTGCGTGATGTCGAGCAGCCCGTCGTGGATCTCGAACGGCCGCCCGTACACCCTCGGCAGCGACTCGGCCGGGTGCTCGCCGTCGTCGAACGTGTTGTGGTCGATCCAGACGCTCGTCGAGGTCCAGACCGACACGTTGTCGTAGGCCGCGTTCCAGGCGCCCGCGGAGCCGTCGCCCGGGTCCCACTGGGGGAAGCAGTCACGGCCGTCCGAGACCGTGAGGTTGCGGACGATCACGTTGTGCGAGCCGCGGATCCGCAGGTTCGCGCCCGAGACCTGCGCGTCGTCGCCCACGCCCACGATCGTCACGTTCGACCCGACGTGGACCTGTGTCTGCCGTGCCTGGACGGTTGCGGCAGCGCGCCGGGCGTCCTCGAGCGGTCCCGACGGGTCGACCCAGCCCCAGTCACCGCTCGGGTCGTACTGCGCGATGTAGTCGTCCATCGAGAACGGCTCGTCGGTGCCGTCGACGGTGACCTGATCGGCGAAGGCCTGGCAGTCCTGGCCCTCGAACGCGTCGATGGCGCCCACGACGTAGATGATGCGCGGGACCTCGTTGCCCCGGCCCGTGGTGTGCCCGGACCCGGGCAGGCCACCCAGCGCGTCGCGCAGCTCGTCCCAGGTGCTGACGACGTAGACGTTCTCGGGCGCGGCGTCGGCCCCGCCCGTGACGGGTGAGGCCTGCCGGGCCATGCCGTCGGGGTACGTCATGGTGGCGACCGAGGCCCAGCCGTCGGCGCCGGGGCTGATCACCTGGCGGCCGAGGTCCTCGCTCTCGACCCCGGGGGTACCCGGTGCGGCGGCGGCCACGACGGAGCCGACGAGCAGCGACGCCGCGGCGGCGCCTGCAACCGCCGCGAGCCGGCGGCGTCGTCGAGCGGTTGCGGTATGTCTGCGGTGCACGATGCGAAACTCCCTTGTCTCGATCCACCCGCGGTCGGCTGTGACCACGGGTCCAGCGCCGGGTCAGGTCGTCCAGGGGGCACCCAGCTCGGCGAAGGTCTGCTGGGTCCGGGCAACGCGCTCGGACCAGTGCGCGACGTCGCGCACCACCGGGTGCCGGTCGTCGCCCTCGCCCCGCCAGTCGACGACGTCGTCGGGCAGCGGCGTCGGGTCGGCCCCGGTTCGCACCGCCTCGAGCACGCGCATGAACGCGCCCGTGTCCCGCACGTCGCACAGCAGGGTGCGCGAGCTGTCGGCGCGCGCGTCGAGCAGGTCCTCGAGCAGCGGCGTGCGCCCGTACGTCTTGTCCATGGCGATGCGGTCGGTGCTCAGCCGCAGCCGGTCGTGCTCGTACTCGAGCGCGATCTCGCCGCGCGTGCCCAGGACGAGCACGCGCGCGGGCGTGCGCTCGGCCGCGCACAGCGTGAGGCCGAAGCCGTAGCGCATCCCGTCGGCGCCGACGACGCGTACCGACGACGTGTCGTCCGCCTCGATCGGGTTCGCCCGGTACAGGTCGGTGTCGACCCACGCAACGTCCTCGGCGGTCGTCGCGCCGCCGATCCGCAGCGCGGTGGCGACCGCGTGCGCGAGCGGGTTGGTCACGACGCCGTCGACGACGTCGCGCCCGTCGAGCCGCCGCCGGCCGGCCCATGGTGCGCGTGCCCAGTAGGCGGCGGTGCGGATCCACGTGCCGACCGCGCCGATGCCCACGACGTCGCCGATCTCGCCGCGACCGACGAGCTCGGCGGCCGCCCGCAGCGCGTGCGAGCCGAACGTCTGGAAGCCCACCTGGACGCGTCGTCCCGTGCGCTCGGCGACCGCGACGAGCTCGGTGTGCTCCGCGAGCGACGCCGTCGTCGGCTTCTCGAGCAGCACGTCCATGCCGGCCTCCATCGCCGCACGGGCGAGCGGGAGGTGGGTCGGGATGGGCGTGCTGAGCACGACGACGTCGGGCCGGTCGGCCGAGCCCGGGGCGGACAGCAGGTCCCCGAACGTCGGGAACCAGGCGACGCCCGCGTCGTGACCCGCGTCGCCGGGCTGCGGAGGCCTGGGGTCCACGACGGCGACGAGCCGCGCGCGGCCCGCGCGCTGGAGCTCGAGGGCGTTCTCGACGTGCTTGGCGCCGTGGCCGTGGATGCCCACGACCGCGAGACGGTCGGGTTGCTGCTGGTCCATGGGGTCTGTCCCTCCTCGGGGTCGTCAGCGGAGGCCGGTCGCGAGCTCGGCGGCCTCGGCGGCGTCGAGCTCGCGGTCGAGGAGAGCCGCGACGACGCCGGTCTCGACCGTGCCGCCGGCGGGGACCAGCAGCGGCGTGTCCCACGCGAGCGCGGGGCACGCGCCGGGGTACTCGGCGGCGCGCAGGAACCAGTGCCGGGCGGGCGAGGTCTGGGTCAGCAGCGTCGTCGTCGCGCGCTCGCCGCCCTGGTGGTCGCTGTGCCGCTGGACGAACGCGACCCACGGCGACGTGCTGCCGTGCGCGCGCCCTTCGCCCTCGCCCGCGGCGGACAGCACGCGGGTGCTCGTCGCGGCGGGCAGGCGCCAGAACAGCCCGCCGTATCCGGCGCCGGGGCGGCCGTTGGTCGCGGGGGAGCGGATCTCGAGCGGGCCGTGCGCCGCGTGCAGCGTCGAGCGCCACTCGAGCACCCAGCCGTCCTCGAGCAGGCGCGCGCCGATCCTGCGGCGCTCCTCGAGCTGCGGCGCGCCGTGCTCGTCGCTCCACAGCACGGTGTCCAGCAGCACGTGCGGTGACAGGGGGTCGATGACCGTCTGCGTGCTGGTCTGGCGGCCGTGGTTGGGCAGCAGGGTGGGCCCGACGTCGGCGATGAACGTGCGCCCGCCCCAGTGGCTCGTGCCGTTGACGTCGGGCACGGCCATGCTCACGCCGTAGTGGTGACGGTGGTCGACCGGGCTGACGTCCGTGAGCGGGACGCCGGTGAGGGTGTGCACGGGGTGCAGGTACGGCCGCGGCGAGTGGATCGTCGGGAGCGTGCCGCCGGGCTCGTACCGCGCCAGCACGACCTGGTCGAGCGAGCGGTGCAGCACCATGGCCCCCGACTCGAGCGACCAGGTCGGGACCTGCTCGGGCTGCGCGGCGTTCGCCGTCGGGTCGGCGGTCTCGGGCTGACGGTCCGGCTCGTCGAGAGCCCGGGCGACGCGCGGCGGCACGGGTCCGGTGCTGGCCCGCACCTGGAGCCGGGCGCCGAACCGCGTCGTCGTGGCGGCCTGGCCGGAGTCGTCGATCACGGCGTGGAGCTCCCTCCACGCGTGACGCCCGAGGTCGGCCTGGGGTACGGCGACCGTGGTCAGAGCAGGGGTGGCGTACTGGGCGAGCTCGATGTCGTCGAACCCCGCGACCGAGAGGTCGGCAGGCACGGCGACCCCGGCCTCGTTGAGGGAGGCGAGCAGCCCGAAGGAGACGAGGTCGTTGTAGGCCACGACGGCGGTCACCCGGCTCGCGAGGACGGCGCGCGCGGACGCGTGCCCGGCGGCGATGTCGGCGCCGCCCGGCAGCACCGTGACGTCGAGGTCGGCGTGCCGGGCCTGCACGGCGGCGAGGCCGCGGCGCCGCGCGCCGTCGGACGCCGACGCGGGCGGGCCGGCGACGTAGGCGACGCCGCGGTGGCCGAGCCCGACGAGGTGCTCGAGCACCTGCTCCATCGCGTCGGCGTAGTCGACGACGAGCGTCGGCGTGACGGCGGAGGTCAGCTCGCGGTTGATCACGACGGCGGGCTCAACGTCGGGAAGCAGCGTGGCGAGCGCCGCGTCGGGCATACGGGGCGCCATGAGGATGAGCGCGTCGCAGCGGCGTCGGGCGTCGCGCGCGATCGCGGCCTCCTGGCCGGGATCCTCGGCCGTGTTCGCGACGAGGACGCGGTAGCCGTCCTCGGCCGCGGCCGACGTCACACCTTCGAGGACCCGCTGGAAGACGGGGTTGCCGAGGTCGGGCACGACGAGCGCGACCGTCGTCGTGCGACCGAGCGACAGGCTCCGGGCGACGTTGCTCGGGCGGTAGTTCAGCTCGATCGCCGCCTCCTGGACGCGGGCGGCGATCGTGGGGTCGACCGTGCTGCGGCCGTTCATGACGCGTGAGACCGTGGCGCGCGACACCCCTGCCGCCGCGGCCACCTCGGCGATCGTCACCGCGGGCCGCCGCGTGCTCCCACCAGGCATGCTCGCCTCCGTCCTCGCTTCGCGCCCAGCCGGCGCGGAGATCACGTCTTGGTCACGGCCGCGCGTCCGCCGCGGCGTGTCGTCTGATGCTGACCGTACACCATAGGAAACCGGTTGCTAGTGTGGTACCTTCCTCGGCAGCAACCGGTTTCCCGCCGTCGAGCACTGGCACGGCGGCGGGTGGCTCGAGATCGACGGAGATCAGGAGGTCGGCATGAGGCGCACCACGCGGCCGCACGGGGAGGTGCGGACATGGCGGTGATCCAGGAGGTCGCCCGCACGCGGGGGACGAAGACCGAGCGGCGCAAGGGCGACGGCAAGGCTGCGGCGGTCTTCCTCGCGCCCTGGTTCGCCGGCCTCGCGCTCATCACCGCGTTCCCGCTGGTCGCGTCGCTCTACCTGTCCTTCACGGACTACAGCCTGCTCGCGGCGCCGAACTGGATCGGGATCGACAACTACACGCGGATGTTCACCGACGCGCGCTTCTTCCAGGCGCTCGAGGTCACGTTCACCTACGTGTTCGTCTCGGTCCCGCTGCAGCTCGCCGCGGCGCTCGCCCTCGCGCTGGTGCTCGACAAAGGCATGCGCGGCCTGGCGCTGTACCGGTCGGCGTTCTACCTGCCGTCCCTGCTCGGCGGCAGCGTCGCCATCGCGATCCTGTGGCGGCAGGTGTTCGGGTCCGACGGCCTGATCAACCAGGTCCTGGCGTTCTTCGGCGTGCAGGGGGTGGGCTGGGTGTCGCACCCCGACTACGCGCTCGGCACGCTCATGGTGCTCAACGTCTGGACGTTCGGGGCACCCATGGTCATCTTCCTCGCGGGCCTGCGGCAGATCCCGGTCATGTACTACGAGGCCGCCTCGATCGACGGCGCCGGCAAGGTGCGCCAGTTCCTCGGCATCACCCTCCCGCTGCTGACCCCGATCGTCTTCTTCAACCTCGTGCTGCAGCTCATCGGGGCGTTCCAGTCGTTCACCCAGGCGTACATCGTCTCGGGCGGCACCGGCGGCCCCGTGGACTCGACACTCTTCTACACGCTGTACCTGTACCAGAAGGGCTTTGCTTCGTACGAGATGGGCTACGCGTCGGCGATGGCCTGGTTCCTGCTCCTCGTCGTCGCGGGCATGACCGCGGTGAACTTCCTCGCCTCCAAGTTCTGGGTCTTCTACGATGACTGACACGCCCGTGCGCCCCGAGGCGCGCCCCCAGCCCACGTCCGGTTCCAGGCAGGCGCTCAGCGAGATCGCCGCCGAGATCCCCGACACCACGCCCCGCCGACGGGTGGGCGCGCGCGTCCGCGGCCTGCTCAAGCACCTCGGCCTGATCGCCTTCGGGCTGGTCATGCTCTACCCGCTGCTGTGGATGCTGTCGAGCTCCTTCAAGCCGACCGCGCTCATCTTCCGCGAGCCCGGGCTCGTCCCGACCGAGTGGGACTTCTCCAACTACGGCGACGGCTGGAGCGCCCTGCTGCACCCGTTCCACCATTACCTGATCAACTCGGCCCTCGTGGTGCTGGGCTCGGTCCTCGGCAACCTCGTCTCGTGCTCGATGGCGGCCTACGCGTTCGCGCGGCTCAAGTTCCGCGGCCGCAACCTGTGGTTCGCCGTCATGCTCATGTCGATCATGCTGCCGATCCACGTGATCATCGTGCCGCAGTACATCCTGTTCTCGTCGCTCGAGTGGATCAACACGTTCCTGCCGCTCATCGTGCCGAAGCTGCTGGCCACGGACGCGTTCTTCGTCTTCCTCATGGTCCAGTTCTTCCGCGGCATCCCGCGCGAGTTCGACGAGGCGGCGCGGCTCGACGGCTGCGGCCACGGGCGTATCTTCGTCCAGATCATGCTCCCGCTGGCGCTGCCGGCCCTCGCGACGACGGCGATCTTCACGTTCATCTGGACCTGGAACGACTTCTTCAGCCAGCTGATCTTCCTGACCCGGCCGGACATGTACACGGTGCCGATCGCGCTGCGCACCTTCGTGGACGCCACGAGCAACAGCTCGTGGGGCCCGCTGTTCGCGATGTCGATCGTGTCGCTGATCCCGGTCTTCCTGGTCTTCCTCTTCGGGCAGAAGTACCTGGTGAAGGGAATCGCGACCACGGGAATCAAGTAGGGCTCATCTCTCGACGCGTTCCCGACGGCGGGAACGCAAACAGATGCGAACAACGACGTTTCGTCACGCACACCGAAGGAGAATCATGCGAGTCACGATCACCCGGCGGGCCCCGCGCACGACCCGCACCGCGCTCGTCGCCCTGACCGCGGCCGGGGCGCTGGCCCTGACCGCCTGCGCCGGCGGCGACTCGGGCGCGATGCCCGAGAGCGACGGCGAAGGGGGCGACGGGAACGTCGAGATCCGCTTCGCGTGGTGGGGGTCCGACACCCGCCACGAGACGACGCAGAAGATCATCGACCTCTTCGAGGAGAAGAACCCCGGCATCACGGTCGTCCCCGACTTCACCGACTGGGACGGGTACTGGGACAAGCTGGCGACCTCGGTCGCCGGCGGCGACACGCCCGACGTGATGACGCAGGAGGAGCGGTACCTCTCCGACTATGCGACGCGCGGCGTGATCGCGGACCTGAGCGAGCTCGGCGTCGAGACCTCCGAGATTCCTGAGGACGTCGTTGCGACGGGCGAGATCGACGGCAAGCTCTACGGGATCGCGACGGGTATCAACGCGTACGCGCTCGTGGCCGACCCTGAGATCTTCGCGCAGGCGGGCGTCGAGATGCCCGACGACGAGACCTGGACCTGGGAGGACTACGTCGAGATCGCGGGCCAGGTCTCGGCGGGTGCCGGCGACGGCGTCTGGGGCGCGCAGGACTACGGCTTCAACGAGGCCGGGCTCAACGTCCTGGCACGACAGAAGGGCGAGACGCTGTACAACCCCGACGGGACGCTGGGCGTCTCGGCGGAGACCGTCGCGCAGTTCTTCCAGGTGTCCCTCGACCTCATGGCGAACGACGGCCAGCCCGACGCCTCGCGCTCGGTCGAGTTCCAGAACGCCGGCCCGGAGGGTTCGCTGCTCGGCACCAACACCGGCGCGATGGGCGTCTGGTGGTCCAACCAGCTCGGCGCGCTGTCCGAGGCGTCGGGCCACGAGCTCGAGCTCCTGCGGCTGCCGGGCGAGTCGCAGTACGAGCGCACGGGCATGTACTTCAAGCCGGCCATGTACTACTCGGTCTCGGCCACGACCGAGCACCCGGAGGAGTCGGCGAAGTTCGTCGACTTCCTGCTCAACGACCCCGAGGTCGCCGCTCTGCAGCTGACCGACCGCGGCCTGCCGTCGAACCTGTCGGTGCGCGAGTCGATCCTCGGCGACCTCGCCGACGCCGACCAGCGCATGGCCGACTTCATGGCCGACCTCGAGGACGAGATCGTCGACAGCCCGCCGGTGCCGCCGAACGGCTCGGCCGAGATGACGGACATCATGACGCGCATCAACACCGAGGTGCTGTTCGGCGACCTCACGCCGGAGGAGGCTGCGGAGCAGTTCCTCTCCGAGGTCGGCGCGGCGATCGGCAGCTGACGCCGCACGACCGAGGCGCAGGGCGGGGGACGTGCCCCGCCCTGCGCCCTACGCGAGAGAAGGAAGACGATGAACGACCTGCTCGTACTCCGTGACGGCGACGACGTCGCGGTCGCGACTCGTGACCTCGCACCCGGCGAGAGGGCGTCGGCACCGGACGGTTCCACCGTCGTCGTGCGCGACGGCGTCCCGCGCGGGCACAAGGTCGCGCTGCGGCCCGTGACGCTCGGCGGTCACGTGCACAAGTACGGACAGGTGATCGGCGTCGCGACGGCGGACGTCGCGCCGGGCGACCACGTGCACACGCAGAACCTCGGCTTCGACCCGGGCGAGCGGGAGGCGCCGCTCGGCGGCGTGCACACCGAACTCTCCGTGCCCGACGGCGAGCCGCGACCCACGTTCCGCGGGTATCGCCGGGCCGACGGGCGGGTCGGCACCCGCAACTACGTCGCGATCCTCACCAGCGTGAACTGCTCGGCCTCGACAGCCAAGATGATCGCGGACCACTTCCGGGGTGCGGCGCTCGACGAGTACGAGAACGTCGACGGGGTCATCGCCCTCACCCACACCAGCGGGTGCGGCCTCGTGCCCGACTCCGAGGGTGGCCAGGTCCTGCTGCGCACCCTGCGCGGGTACGCCGCGCACCCCAACGTCGCGGGCCTGCTCGTGCTCGGGCTGGGGTGTGAGATGGTGGCCGGCGCCGCGCTGGCCGCGCGGTCGGGCACCGGGTCGAGTGTCGTGACCGACCTGGGCATGCCGGGCGTCGGAGCGCCCGACCCCGAGACCTCCGGACTGCTGGCGCAGATCCCGCAGGACACCGTGGTCCGGTCGATGACCATCCAGGAGACCGGGGGCGTCCGGGCGTCGGTCCGGGCAGGTGTCGCGGCGGTGCGCGAGATGCTGCCGGCCGTCAACGCGCGGCAGCGCGTCGAGTGCGACGTCTCGGAGCTCGTGCTGGGGCTGAACTGCGGCGGGTCCGACGGGTACTCCGGCATCACCGCGAACCCGGCGCTGGGTTGGGCCTCCGACCGCCTGGTGGCCTACGGCGGGACGTCGGTGCTCGCCGAGACGCCGGAGGTCTACGGTGCGGAGCACCTTCTCACGGCCCGCGCGACGAGGCCCAGGGTCGCCAAGCGGCTCCTCGACCGCATCGACTGGTGGCGCGGCTACGTCGCGGCCGGCGGCGGCACGCTCGACAACAACCCGTCGCCGGGCAACAAGGCGGGCGGTCTGACGACGATCCTGGAGAAGTCGCTCGGGGCTGTGGCCAAGGGCGGGCAGGCCGACCTCACGGCGGTCTACGACTACGCCGAGCAGATCACCGGTCGCGGCTTCACGTTCATGGACACCCCTGGCTACGACCCCGTCTCGGTGACCGGGCTGGTGGCGGGCGGCGCCACCGTCGTCGTGTTCACGACGGGCCGCGGATCGGTCTTCGGCTGCCGCCCGACGCCGTCGATCAAGGTCGCCACGAACACGCCGATGTACGAACGCATGACCGAGGACATGGACCTGAACGCCGGACGGATCGTCGACGGTACCGCGACCCTCGCGGACGTCGGTGCGGAGATCTTCGACCGGATCCTCGCCGTCGCGTCGGGGGAGCGCACGGTCAGCGAGGAGCTCGAGATCGGCGCGGAGGAGTTCATCCCCTGGCACCTGGGCGCCGTCACCTGACGTCGGCTGCCAGGATGGGACCATGCCCCTCGCACCCCGGTACCTGGCCGACGACGCCCGCTACGACTCCATGACCTACCGCCGCACCGGGCGGTCGGGCCTGGACCTGCCGGCGCTGTCGCTCGGCCTGTGGCACAACTTCGGCGACGTCGACCCGTCCGAGACGCAGCGCGCGATCCTGCACCGCGCGTTCGACCTCGGCATCACGCACTTCGACCTGGCCAACAACTACGGTCCGCCGTACGGCTCGGCCGAGCAGAACTTCGGGCGCCACCTCGCCGCCGACCTCCGTCCGTACCGCGACGAGCTGATCATCTCGACCAAGGCCGGCTACGACATGTGGCCCGGCCCGTACGGCAACCACGGGTCGCGCAAGTACCTGCTCGCCTCGCTCGACCAGTCGCTGACCCGCATGGGCCTCGACTACGTCGACGTCTTCTACCACCACCGGCCGGACCCGTCGACGTCCCTCGAGGAGACGATGGGCGCGCTCGCCTCGGCGGTTCAGCAGGGCAAGGCGCTGTACGTCGGCGTCTCCAACTACTCGCCCTCTCGCACGCGCGAGGCCGCCCGCATCCTCGCCGACCTCGGCACGCCGCTGCTCATCCACCAGCCGAGCTACTCGATGTTCAACCGGCACGTCGAGAACCCTCACCACGACGACCCGTACGACGGCCGGCAGAGCGAGTCGCTGCTCGACGCCGTCGAGGACCTCGGCGTCGGCACCATCGTGTTCTCCCCGCTCCAGCAGGGCCTGCTCACGGGCCGGTACCTGTCGGGTGCGGCGCCCGAGGGCTCGCGCGCGGCGCGCGCCGACTCGCCGTTCCTGTCGGCGTCGATCCTCTCGGAGACCTACCTCGGGCGGGCCCGGGCGCTGAACGAGATCGCCGAGAGCCGCGGGCAGTCGCTCGCGCAGCTCGCGCTGACCTGGGTGCTGCGCGACCTGCGCGTGACGTCGGCGCTCATCGGCGCGTCCTCCGTGACGCAGCTCGAGGACAACGTCGGCGCGCTCGCGGCCGGTCCGCTCACCGAGGACGAGATCGCCGCCATCGAGCCGCACGCCGTGGACGGCACCGGCCGTTGAGTCGAGCGCTGTGAGCGGAGTCTTGGCCCGGTGTGGGCGCTGGAAGTGGGCCAAAGCTCCGCTCACAACCGACGGGGAAGGGGAGAGCTCGTGGGGGTCTGCTGGTTCGTGGGGCTGACGACGCTCGACGTCGTGCACCGCTCGCCCGTGCGGCCGGGGCGCAACGAGAAGGTCACCGCCACGCGTCAGGACGTCGCCGCGGGCGGCCCCGCGGCCAACGCGGCAGTCACGGCGGCGGCCCTCGGCGCACGGTCGGTGCTCGTCACCGCGCTCGGCTCCGGCCCGGTCGCGACGGCGGCGCGCGCCGACCTCGAGGCGCACGGCGTCGAGGTGCACGACGTCGTCACACCGGGCGAGGACTTTCCCCTCGCGGTCTCGGCGGTCCTGGTCGACGACGCCACGGGGGAGCGGTCGGTCGTGTCGGCCGACGCGGCGCTCGCCTCGGCGCGCGCGCCGTCGCCCGTGCTGCTGGCCGGGCTGCCGACGCCCGACGTCGTGCTGCTCGACGGGCACCACCCCGCGGTCGCGCGTTCCGTCGTCGAGCACCTGGACACGCTCGCGCCTCGGCCGCGCGTCGTGCTCGACGCCGGGCGGTGGCGGCCGCTGTTCGCCGACCTGCTGCCCGTCGCGGACGTCGCGGCCCTGTCGGCCGCATTCACGGTTCCTGGGCACGACGACCCCGCTGCCGGCGCCCGGGCGCTCGGGGCGCGCGCGGTCGTCGTGACGCACGGGCCGGACCCGGTCGAGTGGTCCGACGGCGAGGCGTCCGGCACCGTCGACGTCCCGCGCGTCGACGCCCGCGACACGCTCGGCGCGGGCGACGCGTTCCACGGGGCGCTCGCGGCGGCGCTCGCGCGGGGTGAGGCCCTGTCGGCCGCATGCACGGAGGCGGCTCGGGTCGCGAGCACGCGCGTCGCGCGCGTCGGGCCCCGCTCCTGGCTCGCCGAGGTCGACGCATGAGGCTCACGACGACGGAGCTCGTCGCGCGGGCGCGCGCGCTCGCCGAGCGGGGTGAACGGGCGATCCTCGGCATCACGGGCGCGCCGGGCGCGGGCAAGTCGACGCTCGGGCACGCGCTCGCACGCGCCCTGGGGCCGCGGCTCGCCGTCGAGGTCGGGATGGACGGCTTCCACCTGTCGAACGCGGTCCTCACCAAGCTCGGCCGCCGCGACCGCAAGGGCGCCATCGACACGTTCGACGACGCAGGCTACGCCGCGCTGATCGCGCGCCTCGCGCAGGCCCGCCCGGGCGACCCGCCCGTCTACGCGCCCGTGTTCCGGCGGGAGATCGAGGAGCCGATCGCCGCGGGTGTCGCCGTGTCGGCCGAGGTGCCGCTCGTCGTGACGGAGGGCAACTACCTGCTCGCAACGTCGGGCACGTGGCCCGCGGCACGCGAGCGGATGACCGAGGTGTGGTTCGTGACCGTGCCCGACGACGTCCGCCTCGCCCGGCTCGAGGAGCGGCACCGCGCGTTCGGCAAGAGTCCCGACGAGGCGCGCCGGTGGGCCAACGGCTCGGACCAGGTCAACGCCGAGCTCATCGAGGCCACGCGCGACGCGGCCGACCTCGTCGTCGAGTGGTCCGCCTGAGTCCTGGCCGAACGCCGGCTCGTTCGTGACTTCCGGCGCGGCGCGCCGGCGTCGTGCGGCTCTCAGTCGCGGCCGAGCACGTACGTCTGGATGGCGATGACCGCGGCGCCGCGCGCCCACTGGGTGAAGTCGCCGGGACGCAGCTCGATGTCGACCGGAAGCGCCTGGGGGTCCCGGTCGCTCCCCAGCGCGTCCTCCATGGCCTGTCGTGCGACGACGGCCAGGCGGTTCCCTTCGCCGCTGAGCACGATGCGCTGGGGCATCGTGAAGTTCGCCACGAGGGCGAGGAGCCGTCCGAGCGCACGGCCAGAGTCGTCCACGACGCGTCGGGCGGCGGGGTCGCCGCCGGCGGCCAGGTCCAGGGCTTCGTCGTAGCCGATGCGGCGACCGAGTGCGACGGACACCCCGCTGCTGATCGATTCCATGGTGAGCATCGCCGCGGCGCATCCGCGGTGACCGTAGAAGCAGACCCCTCCGGTGGGATCGAGCGGGACGTGGCCCACCAACCCCAGCCCGAAGTCGGGACTGGTCACCTGGTGGCCACGCACCACCAGCCCGAATCCCACACCCGCTCCCAGGGTGACGACGGCGAACTGTCCGAGGCCTGTGCCGGCCCCGAACCAGCTCTCTGCCTCGGTCAGCGCGATGAGGTCGTTCTCGACGAGGGTGGGCAGGCCGGTCGCCGCGCCGACCATCTCGGCCAGCGCTACGTCCTTCCAGCCGAGGAAGGGGGCTGCCGAGACCACCCTGTGGTCCTGGGCGTGGCCTCCGATGCTCACCCCGACAGCGGTGACGACCGGGACGGTGGACGCGAGACGCTGGACGAGGCCGGAGATCACCTCCACGACCGCGCGGGGATCGGGGTCCAGCAGCGGCACGGTCTCCGCCGCGACGACCTCGGCGCGCAAGGTGGTCGTGACGCCGTAGGCCTCGCTACCGGTGAGCTTGATGCCGACGAAGTGGTGCGACTCGGCGACGACGTCCAACGGACGCTCCGGCCGGCCGATGCCGCTCTCCGGCGCCCGCGTCTCGTCGAGCTCGACGAGCAGCCCGCGGTCCAGCAGCGGCTTCGTGAGCCGGCTCAGGCTTCCGGCGGAGAGGTCCAACCGCCGGGCGAGCGTGGCGCGCGACAGCGGTCCGTGCACGAGCACCTCGAGCGCGATCGTGTGGCTCGGCCCAGCCAAGGGCGTCCACGCAGGAGCCATGAGCACCCTCCTTCTTGTCGTCCCGATCATAAGTCGGGCGAGGAATGTTCCCGCGCAAAACAAACGAGGCCGGGAGTGCCAACGAGCGTGGCGCTCCTTCGGGAGTCTTGACATCGACTTACTTGTAGTACGACACTAAGTCTACCAACGCGATGAGGCGCAGGTCACACACTGCGACGAGGGAGTCATGAACGTGAGCACGATGTCGGACGTCGCCGCCCCGGCCATCACCCACCTCCGAGCCGGCGGGACGTCCCTGGTCCTGGACACGGCCGGGCCGCACCTGCCGCGGGTTCTCCACTGGGGTGCCGACCTCGGCGAGCCGACTCGCGACGAGCTGGAGGCCCTTCGCACCGCGCTCGAGCCGCAGGTGGTCTCCAGCCAGCTCGACGCGGCCGTGCCCGTCAGCATCCTGCCCGAGCAGGGTCTCGGCTGGCTCGGCACGCCCGGGCTCTCGGGTCACCGCGACGGTCGCGACTTCTCCCCTCGGTTCACCGTCCGCTCGGTCGAGCAGACGGAGCCCGAGCCGCCGTTCGTCGAGCACGTCCGGGTCGAGGCCGAGGACGAGCGTGCCGAGCTCGGGCTCGTCCTCGACGTCGGGCTCGGCGTCTCAGGCGTCGTGGCGGTCCGAGCCTCGGTGACGAATGCCTCGAGCAGCATGACCTACACGCTCGACGCGCTGACGCCCACGCTGCCGGTACCCACGCGGGCCCAGGAGATCCTGGACTTCACCGGCCGACACCTCCGCGAGCGCTCGCCCCAGCGCCACGCCTTCACTCTCGGCAGCCACGTGCGGGACAACCGCCGGGGCCGCACCGGCGCAGACGCCACCCTGCTGGTCGTCGCGGGCACCCCGGGGTTCGACTTCGCGGGCGGGGACGTCTGGGGCGTGCACGTCGCCTGGAGCGGCAACCACCGGACCTTCGCCGAGCGGGTGAACACCGGCGAAGGACTGCTGGGCGGCGGCGAGCTGCTGCTCCCCGGTGAGGGGACGCTCGCACCTGGCGCGACCTACTCCAGCCCGTGGCTCTACGCGGCGCACGGCACCGGGCTGGACGAGATGTCCGCCCGCTTCCACGACCACCTGCGGGCGAGGCCGCACCATCCCGTCTCGCCGCGCCCCGTGGTGCTCAACACGTGGGAGGCCGTGTACTTCGACCACGACCTCGACTCCCTGGTCGACCTCGCCGAGGTCGCGGCGGAGGTGGGCGTCGAGCGGTTCGTCCTCGACGACGGCTGGTTCCTCGGCCGGCGCGACGACACCGCAGGCCTGGGCGACTGGTACGTCGACCCGGCCGTGTGGCCGAACGGCCTGGGCCCTCTGGTGGACAAGGTCCGCGGGCTCGGCATGCAGTTCGGCCTGTGGTTCGAGCCGGAGATGATCAATCCCGACTCCGACCTGGCGCGGGCGCACCCCGAGTGGATCCTGTCGGCGGGCGACGACCTGCCGCCGGCGGCCCGCAGCCAGCAGGTGCTCGACCTCGCCGACCCGGGCGCCTACGCGTACATCCTCGAGCGGATCGACTCCCTGGTCACCGAGTACGCCATCGACTACATCAAGTGGGACCACAACCGGGACCTCGTCGAGCCCGGCCGATCCGCGCACGGCCGGGCGGGCGTGCACGAGCAGACGCTCGCCGTCTACCGGCTGATCGACGAGCTGAAGGCCCGCCACCCCGGACTCGAGATCGAGTCGTGCTCCTCGGGTGGAGCGCGCGCCGACCTCGGCATCCTCGAGCGCACCGACCGGATCTGGGCCAGCGACTGCATCGACGCCCTCGAGCGGCAGCAGATCGAGCGCTGGACCGGCCTGCTGCTGCCCCCAGAGCTCATCGGGTCGCACGTCGGCTCGCCGACCTCGCACTCGACCGGCCGACGGCACGTCCTGTCCTTCCGAGCGGCCACGGCCCTGTTCGGGCACATGGGCATCGAGTGGGACCTGCGCACCGCCTCCCGGGAGGAGCGCGACGAGCTCGCCCGGTGGATCGCGACCTACCGGCGGCACCGCGGCCTCCTGCACACGGGTCGGGTCGTCCGGGTCGACCATCCGGACCCGGCGCTGCAGGTGCACGGCGTCGTGGCCGGCGACGGTTCGGAGGCGCTCTTCGCCCTGGTGACCACCGGGACGACCGTGTGGTCGCCACCTGGGCCCGTCCGCCTGGCCGGCCTGGAGCCCGACGCCCTCTACCGAGTGACGCCCTTGACCACCGACGTCCTGCGGTTCGGTCCGGACCAGCACGGTGCGCCGTGGTGGGAGACCGGGGCGGTCCTGTCCGGCCGCACGCTCGCCGTCGTCGGCGTGCAGGCCCCCGCGCAGCATCCCGAGCGCAGTGCCCTTGTCCACCTCGAGCGACTCTGACTCACCGACGCGTCTGGAGCGATCATGTCAACGACAACGAAGTCCCCTGCCACAAGACCTCCGGCCGCGCCGCCGCCGCGCCGCCGACGGTCGTCGCTGGCCTCCTCATGGTCCGGGTCCGACCTGCGGCCCGCACTCCTCTTCGTCGCGCCCGCCACCATCGGCTTCCTCGTCTTCTACGTGTGGCCCGCGATCCGTGGCACCTACTACTCCTTCACGGACTTCAAGGTCCTGTCCGCGCCCAACTGGGTCGGCACGGAGAACTACCAGCGGCTCGTCGAGGACGAGCTCGTCTGGAACGCCTTCGGCGTGACCCTGCAGTACGTCGTCATCAACATCGGCGCGCAGACCGTGATCTCGCTCGGCCTGGCGGTCCTCATGCACCGGCTCACGCGGTCGATGATGATCCGGGGTGCGCTCCTCATGCCGTACCTCGTCGCGAACGTCGTCGTCGCGCTCGCGTGGTTCTGGATGCTCGACTACCAGATCGGGATCGTGAACGTCCTCCTCGACACCGTGGGCATCGACAGGGTGGCGTTCTTCGGCGACTCGGCGTGGGCCATCCCCACGATCGCGATGATCAACGTCTGGCGGCACATGGGGTACACGGCGCTGCTGATCTTCGCCGGCCTGCAGACGATCCCCCCGCACCTGTACGAGGCCGCGGCACTCGACGGCTCCGGCGAGGTCCGGTCGTTCTTCAAGATCACGATGCCGCTGCTGCGCCCGGTGCTCGCGATGGTGCTCGTCATCACGGTGACGGGCTCGTTCCAGATCTTCGACACCGTCGCGGTCACGACGGCCGGTGGCCCGGTGAACGCCACCCGGGTCGTCTACTACTACATCTTCGAGCTCGCGTTCTCCCGCTTCGAGTTCGGCTACGCGTCGGCGATCTCCGTCGTGCTGTTCCTGGTCCTCGCGTCCGTCGCCTTCGCGCAGATCAAGCTGCTGCGCGCCGGCGAGTCGGACCTTTCCTGAGAGGAGACGACGATGGCCGTCCTCCCCGCCGCCGCGGACGCAGTGACCGTCCGCCCGCGCCGCACCCCGCGCACGAGGATCTCGCTGGGCAGGTCCCTGGCATGGCTGTTCATGCTGGGCAGCCTCCTGGTGACCCTGTTCCCCTTCTACTGGATGCTCCGCACCGCGCTGTCCAACACGCGCGCGCTCGCGTCCAGCTCCGAGTCGATGCTGCCGGCCGACTTCACCCTCGGCGCGTTCGAACGCGTGCTCGGCCTGGCCACGACCGCCGAGGCGATCGCCCAGGGCGGGTCCGGGGCGAGCGTCAACTTCTGGCTCTACCTGAAGAACTCGCTGATCGTGGCGACCACCACGACCGTCGGCCAGGTGTTCTTCTGCGCGATGGCGGCCTACGCGTTCGCCCGCCTGACGTGGCCGGGTCGAGACCAGCTGTTCTTCGCGTTCATCACCGCGCTGATGATCCCGCCGATCTTCACCACGCTGCCGAACTTCGTGCTCATCCGGGACCTCGGTCTGCTCGACACCTACCTCGGCATCGTCCTGCCCGGACTGCTCATGACCCCGTTCTCGGTGTTCTTCCTGCGGCAGTTCTTCCTGGGCATACCCCGCGAGATCGAGGAGGCCGCGATGATCGACGGTGCCGGGCGGTTCCGAGTCTTCCTGACGATCATCCTCCCGATGTCCGCAGCACCGGTGAGCACGCTGGCGCTGCTCACCTACATCACGAGCTGGAACGACTACTTCTGGCCACTGCTGGTCGGCAAGGCGGAGTCGGTCCGCGTGCTCACCGTGGCCCTGGGCATCTTCCGGTCCCAGACGCCGCAAGGAAGCCCGGACTGGGCGGGGCTGATGGCGGCCACGCTCATCGCGGCCCTGCCCATCCTCGTGCTCTACGCCTTCCTCGGTCGCCGCATCGTCAACTCGATCGGCTTCTCCGGGATCAAGTGAACCGGCCGTCACCCGGCGACGACCCACCTCGCGTCCGCCGCGGCGCGACCACCCGACGCACCCCGCACACATCCCCACGCACCCCCCGCGCGTGACCACACCCCCGAGAGGAATGACCATGTCCCGCACCCGATACGCCCGCCTCGTGGCGGCCGCCGCCACAGTCCCGCTCGTCCTCGCCGCCTGCTCCAGCGGCGGCGGAGGGGCCTCCGACGACGCCGAGGGCGGCGACAGCATCCGCTACTGGCTCTGGGACGCCAACCAGCTGCCCGCCTACCAGAAGTGCGCCGAAGCCTTCACCGAGAAGTCGGGGATCACCGTCAACATCGAGCAGTACGGCTGGGACGACTACTGGGGCTCGCTGACCAACAACTTCGTCGCCGGCAACGCGCCGGACGTGTTCACCAACCACCTGTCCCAGTACCCGCAGTTCGCCTCCCAGGGTCAGCTGCTCGACCTCAACGACCGCGTGGAGGCGGACGGTCTCGACCTGTCCGTCTACCAGGAGGGCCTGGCCGACCTTTGGGTCGACCAGGAGGGCGCCCGCTACGGTCTGCCGAAGGACTGGGACACCATCGCGGCCTTCTACAACGCCGAGATGGCCAAGGAGGCGGGCCTGACCGAGGAGGACATGAAGAACCTCGAGTGGAACCCGCAGGACGGCGGGACCTACGAGGACGCCATCGCCGCCCTCACCGTGGACAGCAACGGCGTGCGTGGCAACGAGCCCGGCTTCGACCCCGACAACGTCGAGGTGTACGGGCTGGGGCTGGCCGGTTCCGGCGGGGCCTTCGGCCAGACGGAGTGGTCGATGTACGCGATGAGCAACGGCTTCGAGTACGCGAACCAGAACCCCTGGGGCACCGAGTTCAACTTCGACTCCCCGGAGTTCCAGGAGGCCATGACCTGGTGGCGCTCCCTCATCGACAAGGGCTACATGCCCAGTTTCGAGATCGCGACGTCCGGCGTCTCGATCATGGAGACCTACGGCGCGGGCAAGGTCGCCATGGTGACCGAGGGCAGCTGGAACACCAACGCCTACATGACCCTCGAGGGCGTCGAGACCAAGCTCGCCCCGACCCCCGTCGGCCCGGCCGGTGAGCGCGCCAGCCTGTTCAACGGCCTTGCGGACTCGATCTGGGTCGGGACCAAGAACCCCGACGCGTCGTGGGAGTGGGTCAAGTTCCTCGGTTCCGCCGAGTGCCAGGACATCGTCGCCGCCGAGGCCGTCGTGTTCCCGGCCGTCCAGAGCTCCCTGGAGATCGCCACCGACGCATTCGAGGAGAAGGGATACGACGTGTCGGCCTTCACCATCCACCTGGAGGAGGGCACCACCCACCTCGCCCCGATCGCCGACAACTGGGCGACGCTCAACCAGAACGTGACGGCCGCCGGTGAGCAGTTCCTGTCCTTCCAGCGGGACGCCGATGTCTACACCGAGGCGAACGAGCAGGTGAACGCGCTGTTCGACTGAGCCGCCACACCCCTTTGAGCACGCGATCTCTGTCGTCATCAGGTCTGATGGCGACAGAGATCGCGTGTTCGTAGGGAGGTCAGGAGCGGGCGAGGCCGGGGTCGTGCCGCGAGGGTGGCGCGGACCCCGGCCTCGTGCTGTCCACGTGCCAGGGGACGTCAGCGCTCCAGGTCCCGGCGCGCCTTCTCGATGAGCGGCCGCAGCCGGTAGGGGATGAGCTCGCCCATGGACAGCGACGTCTCGGTGCGCTCCACGCCGTCGACCCGCAGGATCGCGGCGTCGATGCGGAACAGGTGGTCGGTGTCGCGGCACACGACCTGGACGCGCAGGTCCGCCGAGCCGCTGTGCCCGAAGGCCTGCACCACCTCCGGGATGCGGCTCACCTCCTCGACGATCGTCGCCAGGTCGCGTTGGCGCACCGTCAGCTCGATGAACGCCGTGAGCGGGTGGCCCAGGTACTGCGGGTCGATGCACCGGTCGAAGCCCAGCAGCGCCCCGGCCGACTCGAGCCGCGACAGGCGCGCGTGCACGGTGTTGCGCGACAGGTTCAGGCGCTGGGCGAGCGCCACCGCCGTCGCACGTGGGTCGTCCGCGAGCGCCGACAGGAGGGCCAGGTCCACGGCGTCGTAGTTGGGCACATCGACCAGCGTAATCGGGGTCGCGCTGGGCAGTGTGCGCAGTTCGGCGGGTGGTGGTGGCAGCAGTGTGTGAGCGGCGTTACGTTCGCAATATCCGGTGCTCGACGTCGGGCGACCGGCGAGACGCGAGATGAGGCGACGATGCCCAGCACCATGGGTTCGGCGACGCGCGGCGACCTGCCACAAGCGGGGACGGCGCGTCCGACCACGACGACCGACGGCCGCCCCGAGGCCGTCCGACCGAGCACGGCCGGCGACGCCCAGCCGACCATCGGCATGGTCCAGCTGCTCGACGAGAGCGGGGTCCGCCACCCGGATCCCGAGCACGACCGGTGGCTGACCGACCTCGACGACCTCGACGCCGACGAGGTCCTGCTGCGCCTGTACGAGGACATGGTGGTGGTGCGGCGCATCGACGCCGAGGCCACCGCGCTGCAGCGGCAGGGCCAGCTCGCGCTGTGGCCCCCGCTGCTCGGGCAGGAGGCCGCCCAGATCGGCTCGGCGCACGCGCTGCGGGCCGACGACTTCGTGTTCTCCAGCTACCGCGAGCACGCCGTCGCGCACGTGCGCGGCGTCGCGCCCGTCGACCTGCTGCGCGTGTGGCGCGGCGTCACGGGGTCCGGCTGGAACCCGTACGACGTCAACATGGCGACGCCGCAGGTCATCATCGGCGCGCAGACCCTGCACGCCATGGGCTACGCGATGGGGATCCTCGCCGACGCCGACCGCGGCATCGGGCCGAAGGCCGACGAGGAGGGCACCGGCGCCGCCGTGGCCTATTTCGGCGACGGCGCGATGAGCCAGGGAGACGTCAACGAGGCGTTCATCTTCGCCGCGACGTGGGCCGCGCCCGTCGTGTTCCTCTGCCAGAACAACCAGTGGGCCATCTCCGAGCCGGTGACCCTGCAGTCCAAGGTGCCGCTCGTCGCGCGCGGCGCCGGCTTCGGCATCCCGGGCGTGCGCGTGGACGGCAACGACGTCCTCGCGGTGCTGGCCGTGACCCGCGCCGCGCTGCACCGCGCCCGCACCGGTGGCGGGCCGACCCTGGTCGAGGCCGTCACCTACCGCATGGGCCCGCACACCACGGCGGACGACCCGACCCGCTACCGCACCGCCGACGAGCTCGAGGAGTGGAAGCGCCGTGACCCGGTCGCGCGGCTCGAGGCGTACCTGCGCTCGCGCGGTGCCCTGACCGAGGAGGTCCTGGCGCACGTCAAGGCGGCTGCCGACCGCATCGCGGCCGAGCTGCGCGCCGGCTGCACCGCGATCGAGGACCCGCCTGCGCTGTCGGTGTTCGAGCACGTCTACGCCGAGCCGCACACCACCGTCGCGGCCGAGCGCGCGGAGTACGCCCGCTACCTCGGCGGCTTCGCGGACGCCCACGCCGAGACCACGGCCGGCAGCGCCGACGCGAAGGAGGCCGCGCGATGAGCACGCTCACCCTCGCCAAGGCGATCAACGCCGGCCTGCGCCGCTCGATGACCGAGGACCCGTCCGTCGTCGTGATGGGCGAGGACATCGGCCGGCTCGGCGGGGTCTACCGCGTGACCGACGGGCTGCAGGCCGAGTTCGGCACCCGCCGCGTGCTCGACACGCCGCTCGCGGAGTCCGGCATCCTCGGCACCGCGATCGGCATGGCCTACCGCGGCTACCGCCCCGTCGTCGAGATCCAGTTCGACGGGTTCGTCTACGTCGCGTTCGACCAGATCGTCAGCCAGGTCGCCAAGATGCACGCGCGCACGCGCGGCGACGTGAAGCTGCCGATCACCATCCGCATCCCCGTGGGCGGCGGCATCGGCGCGGCCGAGCACCACTCGGAGTCGCCCGAGGCGTACTTCGTCCACACCGCAGGCCTGCGGGTCGTCACGGTCGCCAACCCGCAGGACGCGTACACGGTGATCCAGCAGGCGATCGCGTGCGACGACCCGGTGGTGTACTTCGAGCCCAAGCGCCGCTACCACGTCAAGGGCGAGGTCGACGAGACGATCCCGCTCGCGGAGACCACACCCATGGGCGCCGCGCGCGTCGTCACGCCCGGCGACGACGTCACGCTCGTGACGTTCGGCTCGCTCGTCGCCACCGCGATCGACGCCTCGGTCGCGCTGTCCGACGACGGCGTCTCGGCCGAGGTCATCGACCTGCGGTCGCTGTCGCCGATCGACCACGAGCGTGTCGCCGAGTCGGTGCGCCGGACCGGGCGGCTCGTCGTCGTGCACGAGGGCCCGCGCCAGGCCGGCGTCGGCGCCGAGGTCGCCGCGACGATCACCGAGCGCTGCTTCGAGCACCTGCTGGCCCCGCCCGTGCGCGTCACGGGACACGACATCCCCTACCCGCCGGCGAAGCTGGAGATGCACCAGGTGCCCGACCTCGACCGGATCTGCGACGGCGTCGACCGCGCCCTCGGGCGCGTCCCGGCGGGCCTGCAGGGGGTGACCGCGTGATGACGACGCTGCGCGAGTTCCGCCTGCCGGACCTGGGCGAGGGTCTGACGGAGTCCGACATCGTGTCGTGGCGCGTCAAGGCCGGCGACCGGGTCGAGCTGAACCAGGTGATCGCCGAGGTCGAGACGGCCAAGGCGCTCGTCGAGATCCCGTCGCCGTTCGCCGGGACCGTCCAGGCGCTGCACGCCGAGGAGGGGCAGACCGTCGAGGTCGGCGAGCCGCTCGTGACGTTCGAGGTGCCCGACGACGCGGCCGCCGAGGAGAGCCCGGCTCCGGCCCCGACGCCCCCGGAGGGGGTGACCACGCCCGAGCTGTCAGAAGCCGGTGAGCCTCTGGGTTCACCGGTTGCTGACAGCTCGCAGGAGAGCTCGCCCGAGAGCTCGCCCGAGCCGGCGCCGGAGGAGGGCCCCGAGCCGAACCTCGTCGGGTACGGCGCCCGGCCGGAGCGCGCCGGCCGCCCGAAGCGCCGCCCGCGACAGTACGCCGACGTCGCGGCACCGACGCAGGCCGCGGCGGCCACGCTCGACCCCGAGGCGCGCCGGGCCGCCGAGCGCTTGCACACCACGCCGGGCATCCGGGCGATGGCCAAGCGGCTCGGCGTCGACCTCACCGGCGTCCACGGCTCCGGCCCGGACGGCACGGTCACGCGCGAGGACGTCGAAGCCGCCGCGTCGGGCGCCACGGCTCCCGCGGCAACCGCGGAGGCGCCCGCCGAGACGCGCACCCCGGTGCGCGGCGTGCGCAAGCACACGGCCGCGGCCATGGTCGCGAGCGTGCGCACGGCACCGCAGGCGTCCACCTTCCTCACCGTCGACGTCACGGACAGCATGGAGCTGCTCGCCCGCCTCAAGACCCACCGCATGGCGGGCGGCACGCGCATCACCGTGCTCGCGCTCGTCGCGCGGGCCGTGTGTGCGCTGCTGCCGCGGCATCCCGCGCTGACGACGCGGTGGGAGGACCTGCCCGACGGCGGTGCGGAGCTCGTGCGGCCCGCGCACGTCAACCTGGGGATCGCGGTCGCCACGGACCGCGGGCTCGTCGTCCCGCACGTGCCCGGGGCCGACCGCATGTCCCTGGTCGAGCTGGCGACCGCACTGCGGCAGCTCACCGAGACCGCGCGCGAGGGCCGCACAGCGCCCGAGCGCCTCACCGGAGGGACGCTCACCATCACCAACGTGGGCGTGTTCGGGGTCGACGCCGGCACGCCCATCCTCAACCCGGGTGAGCCGGCGATCCTGGCCGTGGGGCAGGTGGCGCGCCGGCCGTGGGAGCACGGCGGCGAGGTCGCGCTGCGGCAGGTCATGACGCTGGCCCTGACGTTCGACCACCGCGTGGTCGACGGCGAGCAGGGCGCACGGTTCCTCGCCGACCTCGGCGCCGTGCTCGCGGACCCGGCGCTCGCGCTGCTGCTCGGCGGCCCGGGCGACCGACCCGGCGACCGACCCGGCGAGACCGCAGGGGAGGGCGCGTGACCGTCCTGACCACCGCCGTCGACCCGCGCAGCGCGGCGGCCCGTGACACCGAGGCCGCGCAGCGGGCGCTGGCGGACCAGCTCCGCGAGCGCACCGCCGCGGCCGCGCGCGGCGGGCCCGAGCACGCCCACGCCAAGCACGTCGAGCGCGGCAAGCTGCCGCCGCGCGAGCGTGTCGCGCGGCTGCTCGACGACGGCAGCCCGTTCCTGGAGATCGCCCCGCTCGCGGCCCACGGGCTCGACGACGGCGCGTGGCCGGGTGCGGGCGTCATCGCCGGCGTCGGGATGGTGTCGGGACGGCAGGTCATGGTGGTGTGCAACGACCCGACGGTCAAGGGCGGGACCTACCACCCGATCACCGTCAAGAAGCACCTGCGGGCGCAGGAGATCGCGTGGGAGAACCGGCTGCCGTGCGTCTACCTCGTGGACTCGGGCGGGGCGTTCCTGCCGCGGCAGGACGAGGTCTTCCCCGACCGCGACCACTTCGGGCGCATCTTCTACCACCAGGCGCGACTGTCCGCGGCGCGCATCCCGCAGATCGCGGCCGTGCTCGGCTCGTGCACCGCCGGCGGGGCGTACGTGCCGGCCATGAGCGACCAGACGGTCATCGTGCGGGACCAGGGCACGATCTTCCTCGGCGGCCCGCCGCTCGTGCAGGCCGCGATCGGCGAGGTCGTCACAGCCGAGGAGCTCGGCGGGGGAGACCTGCACGCGCGCCGGTCCGGCGTCGTCGACCATCTCGCGGACGACGACGAGCATGCGCTCGACATCGTGCGCGACATCGTCGCGACGCTGCCGCCCGACCCCGAGCCGGCGTGGGACGTCCTCCCCGCGGTGGAGCCCGCCGTCGACGCCCGCGGCCTGTACGCGGCCGTGCCGACCGACGTCCAGCAGCAGTACGACCCCCGCGAGATCATCGCGCGGCTGGTCGACGGCAGCCGGCTCGACGAGTTCAAGCCCGCGTACGGGAGCACGCTGGTCACCGGGTTCGCGCGCATCCACGGGCACCCCGTGGGGATCCTCGCCAACGAGGGCGTGCTGTTCAGCCCGTCGGCGCTCAAGGGCGCGCACTTCGTCGAGCTGTGCGACCAGCGCGGCATCCCGCTGCTGTTCCTGCAGAACATCTCGGGGTTCATGGTCGGCACGGACGCCGAGGCCGGCGGCATCGCCAAGGACGGCGCCAAGATGGTCACCGCCGTCGCGACGACGCGCGTGCCGAAGCTGACCGTCATCGTGGGCGGGTCGTTCGGGGCGGGCAACTACGCGATGTGCGGGCGGGCCTACTCGCCGCGCTTCCTGTGGTCGTGGCCGGCGTCGCGCATCTCGGTCATGGGCGGGACGCAGGCCTCGAGCGTGCTCGCGACGGTCAAGCGCGACCAGCTCGCCCGGTCGGGCGGGACGTGGGACCCCGACGAGGAGGCCGAGTTCCGCGAGCGCATCCGCGACTCCTACGAGCGCGCGGGCGACCCGTACCACGCCACCGCGCGGCTGTGGGACGACGGCATCCTCGACCCCGTCGACACGCGCCGAGTCCTCGGCCTCGCCCTGTCGGTGTGCGCGCGCACCCCGCTGCCCGAGCCCGCCTTCGGGCTCTTCCGGATGTGAGGCCGCCCATGTTCTCCGCTCCGTTCGGCACGGTCCTGGTGGCCAACCGCGGCGAGATCGCGTGCCGCGTGATCGGCACGCTGCGCCGCCTCGGCGTCCGCTCGGTCGCCGTGTTCACCGACGTCGACGCCGATGCGCGCCACGTGCGCGAGGCCGACGTCTCGATCCGGCTCGACGGGGGAAGGCTGGGCTACCTCGACGTCGACGCGGTCGTCGCTGCCGCAGTCCGTGCCGGGGCCGAGGCGATCCACCCCGGCTACGGCTTCCTGTCCGAGAACCCGGCGCTCGCGGAGGCGTGCGAGCGCGCGGGCGTCGTGTTCGTCGGCCCGCCCGCCAGGGCCATCGAGACCATGGGCGACAAGGTCGAGGCGAAGCGGCTCGTCGCCAAGCACGGCGTGCCGGTGCTGCCCGGGACGCTCGAGGGCGGGCTGTCCGACGCCGACCTGGTCGCGGCCGCGGCCGACGTCGGGTTCCCGCTGCTCGTCAAGCCCGTCGCCGGGGGCGGCGGCAAGGGCATGACGGTGGTCGCCTCGGCCGAGGAGCTGCCGGCCGCGCTCGCCTCGGCGCGGCGCGTCGCGGCGTCGTCGTTCGGCGACGACGGCCTGCTGCTCGAGCGGCTCGTGGCCGCGCCGCGGCACATCGAGGTGCAGGTCCTCGCGGACTGGCGTGCCGGCGTCGTGCACCTCGGCGAGCGTGAGTGCACGCTGCAGCGCCGGCACCAGAAGGTGATCGAGGAGGCGCCGTCGCCCGCGGTCGACGACCGGGTGCGCGTCCGGCTCGGCGAGGCTGCGTGCGAGGTGGCGCGGTCGGTCGGGTACGTCGGCGCCGGGACGGTCGAGTTCCTCGTGCCCGCCGACGACCCGTCGTCGTTCTGGTTCATCGAGATGAACACGCGCCTGCAGGTCGAGCACCCCGTGACCGAGATGGTCACCGGCCTGGACCTCGTCGAGCTGCAGCTCCGCGTCGCGTCCGGCGAGCCGCTCGGGTTCGAGCAGTCCGACGTGCGGCTGCGCGGGCACGCGATCGAGGCGCGCGTCTACGCCGAGTCGCCGGCGCGCGGCTTCCTGCCCGCGACGGGTCGCGTGCTCGCGCTCGACGACCGCGGCACGCCGGCCGGGCCGGGCGCCTCGCCGCTGCGGCTCGACAGCGCCCTGCAGCCGGGCCTCGAGGTCACGGGCGACTACGACCCGCTGCTGGCCAAGGCGATCGCGCACGGCGCCGACCGCGCCGAGGCGCTGCGGCGGCTCGACGGGCTGCTGGACGAGCTCGCGGTGCTCGGCGTCGAGACCAACATCGGCTTCCTGCGCGACCTGCTCGCCGACGACGACGTGCTCGCGGGAAGGCTCGACACCGGCCTCATCGATCGCCTCGTCGCGACCTCCGCCCACAGCGGCGAGTTGTCAGAGGCCGGTGAGCCCAGAGGGTCACGTGCATCTGACAGCTCGCGGGGGTGGGTGGTGGCGGCCGCGCTGCTCGCGTCCCAGGAGCGCCCGACGGCGGGCGGTGGCGTGAGCGCGACCGGCCCGTGGGCCGCCGCCGACGGCTGGCGGCTCAACGCCCCGGCGGCGCCGCGGCGCGTCCTGCTCCGGGCGAGCGGCGGCGTCACCCACGAGGTGCTGCTCACCGGACGCACCGAGGACGCCGAGGTCCAGGTCGATGACGGGGCCACGCTGCGCGCGTCGCTCCGGCCGGCGGGCCGCGCCGAGCACGACAGGCTCCTCACGCTCGACGGCGTGACGCACCGCCTCGCGGTGGTGTCCGCCGGCGCCGAGGTGTGGGTCGGTGCGGGTGGGCGCGCGGCGTCGTACACCGTGCTCGACCGCGCCGCCCGCGCCGCCCGACGGCGCTCACTGCGCGACGGTGACGCCCCCGGGCACGCGGGCGGCGCCGCCGAGGTCCGCGCGGGCATGCCGGGCACCGTCACGGCCGTGCCCGTCGCCGACGGCGAGACGGTCGCCGCCGGGACGACCGTCGTCGTCATCGAGGCCATGAAGATGGAGCACCCGCTGACCGCGCGCGCGTCCGGCACCCTCCGGCTCGCGGTGCGGCCCGGCGACCAGGTCCGCCTGGACCAGGTGGTCGCCGTCGTCGAACCCGCCGAGGCGGCAGACCCCGCCGCCCCGGTCTCGCTCTCCGACACCCGAGGAGACTCATGATCCACGAGACGCAGGCGTCCATGCTCAGCGAGGAGCAGCGCAAGCTCAGCCAGGTCGTGCGCGACTTCGCCGACCACGTCGTCGCGCCGGCCGCCTACCAGTACGACACCGAGCGCCGGCTCCCGATCGAGATCATCCACCAGATGGGCGAGATGGGGTTGTTCGGCCTCCCGTTCCCCGTCGACGTCGGCGGGCAGGGCAAGGACTATGTGTCGCTGTGCCTGGCGGTCGAGGCGCTCGCGCGCGTCGACCAGAGCATCGCGGTGACGCTCGAGGCCGGCGTCGGGCTCGGCATCATGCCGATCTTCCGCCACGGCACCGACGAGCAGAAGCAGGCCTGGCTCCCAGATCTGGTCACAGGCAAGAAGCTCGCCGCGTTCGGGCTGACCGAGGCCGAGGCAGGCTCTGACGCGCGTGCCACGAAGACCACGGCCCGGCTCGCGCCCGGTGCGTCCGGCGACGAGTGGGTCATCGACGGCTCCAAGCAGTTCATCACCAACTCGGGCACGCCGATCACGAGCGTCATCACGATCACGGCCGTGACGGGCGAGAGCGTCCGCGCGGACGGCAGCGTCGCCAAGGAGCTGTCGTCGATCCTCGTGCCGGCGGACGCGGACGGCCTGACCGTGGGCCCCAGCTACGACAAGGTCGGGTGGCACACCTCCGACACGCACCCGCTCACGCTCGAGGGTGTGCGCGTGCCGGCGTCGAACCTGCTGGGTGAGCGCGGGCGCGGGTACGCCAACTTCCTGCACGTGCTCGACGAGGGCCGTATCGCGTTCGCCGCGCTCGCCACCGGGGCCGCGCAGGGCTGCCTCGAGGAGGCGCTGCGGTACGCGAACGAGCGCATCGTCTTCGGCCGGACGATCGGCTCGAACCAGCACATCGCGTTCACGCTCGCACGCATGCAGGCACGCGTGCACTCGGCACGGCTGTGCTGGCTCGACGCCGCGCTCAAGCAGGTGCACGGCAAGCCGTTCAAGACCGAGGCGTCGGTGGCCAAGCTCGTCGCCGGCGAGGCCGCGATGGCGAACGCGCGTGACGCGTCGCAGATCTTCGGCGGCTACGGCTTCCTCAACGAGAACCCCGTCGCCCGCCACTACCGCGACTCGAAGGTGCTCGAGGTGGGCGAGGGCACCACGGAGGTGCAGCTCATGATCATCGCGAGGGACCTGGGGCTCACGGCATGACCGCTGACGACACGACCGCCGACGACACGCCCGCGCTGCGGGAGGTGGTCCAGCGGGGCTTCTACTTCGAGGAGCTCGAGGAGGGCGTGCGGTACCTGCACCGTCCGGGCCGCACGCTCACCGAGGCCGACGACGTGCTGTTCACGTCGGTCACGATGAACCCGCAGGCGCTGCACCTCGACGCCGCGTGGGCCGCGACGCAGCCGTTCGGCAAGCCGCTCATGAACTCGATGCTCACGCTTGCCACGCTCGTCGGGCTGTCGGTCGCGCACCTGACGCGGAACACGATCGTCGCGAACCTCGGGTTCGAGCAGGTCACCTTCCCGCACCCGGTGTTCCACGGCGACACGCTGTACGGCGAGACGACGGTCCCTGCGAAGCGCCTGTCGCAGTCGCGGCCGGGTACCGGCGTCGTGACGCTCGAACACGTGGGCCGCAACCAGGACGGCGTCGTCGTCGCGCGCGCCGTGCGCACCGTGCTGGTCTGGACGCGCGAGGGGCACGAGGCGCGCTCGCGTACCGGCGCCGGCGAGCCCGGGGGAGACGGGCTCGGGGGAGACGGGCCCGGGGGAGACCAGGAGCAGCGATGACCCCGCCCCCCTTCACGCTCGGGCCCGCGCTGCTGTTCTGCCCGGCCGACCGCCCCGACCGGTACGTCAAGGCGCTCGACCGCGCAGACGCGGTGATCCTCGACCTCGAGGACGCGGTCACGCCCGACCGGAGGGGCGCCGCGCGGCAGGCGCTCGTCGACAACCCGGTCGATCCCGAACGGACGATCGTGCGTGTCAACGCGGTGGGCACGCCCGACCACGCCGATGACCTCGCCGCGCTCGCCCGCACCGCGTACCGGACGGTCATGCTCCCCAAGGCGGACGGCACGTTCGTCGGTCCGCTCGTCGGGCCCGACGGCGGTCCGTACGCGGTCGTCGCGCTGTGCGAGACCGCGGCGGGGGTGCTCGCGGCGCCGGCGCTCGCGGCCCGGCCCGACGTCGTCGCGCTCGCCTGGGGTGCCGAGGACCTCGTCGCGTCGCTGGGCGGGACGTCGAGCCGACGGCCGGACGGTGCGTACCGGGAGGTGGCCCGGTTCGCGCGGTCGTCGGTGCTGCTCGCCGCGGGGGCGACGGGCAAGGCCGCGATCGACGCGGTGCACCTCGACGTCGGCGACCTCGACGGACTGCGGGCCGAGGCGACCGACGCCGCGGCGGTCGGGTTCGCCGCGACCCTGTGCATCCACCCCTCGCACGCCGAGGTCGTCCGCGCGGCCTACGCGCCGTCGGACGCGGACGTGGCCGAGGCGCGCGAGGTGGTCCAGGCTGCCCGACTGGCCGCGGCGGCGGGCACGGGCGTGCTCACCGTGGGCGGGCGGATGGTCGACGCCCCGCTCGTGCGGCACGCGGAGTCGGTGCTGCGCCGCGCGGGCTGGCAGGATCTTCCGCGTGACGACGACGCGCCCTGAACCGACCCGCATCCTCGTCCTCGTGGGCCGAGGCCGCTACGAGGACCCGTGGCACGACCACGCCGCCACGTCCCACCGGCTCGCGCTGCTGCTCGCCGGGCTCGACGTCGGCGGCCGGCCGGCCGACGTCGTCGTGCGCTCGACGTTCCCCGACGCGCTCGACGACCTCGCGGACGTCGACCTGCTCGTCGTCAACGCGGGCACCGGATGGCCCGGCTTCCGCGAGGCGTCCATCGGGCCCGACGACGCGGCGTGGGCGCCGTTCCACGCGCGGCTCGACTCCTGGGCGCGCTCGGGCGGGCGCATCCTCGCCGTGCACCAGTCGGCGAACACGTTCGGCGACGCGCCGGCGTGGGAGGAGGTCCTGGGTGGGCGCTGGGTCCCCGGTCAGTCGATGCACCCGCCCATGGACGCCACGACGGCCACGCTCGCCGCGGGCGCGCACCCGATCACCGAGGGGCTCGGTGCGGTCGACGTGTTCGACGAGCGCTACTGCTTCCTGCGCGTCGGCGCCTCGTCGCAGGTGCTCGGCTGGGTGCCCGACGACGACGGTGAGGAGCAGCCCGTGCTGTGGGTCACCGAGGCGCACGGCGGCCGGACCGTGTACAGCGGGCTGGGCCATGACGTGCGGTCCTACGACTCGCCGTCGCACGCCGAGCTGCTGCTGCGCGCCGCGACCTGGCTGCTCTCCTGACGGGCGCGCTCAGCGGGGTCGGCGCGAGATGGTCCGGCCGAGCCAGACGAGAGGGTCGTAGCGCTGGTCCGCCACCCGTTCCTTCATCGGGATGAGGGCGTTGTCGGTGATCTTGATGCCCTCCGGGCACACCTCGGTGCAGCACTTCGTGATGTTGCACCGGCCCAGCCCGTGCTGGTCCTGTACCCCGGCCACGCGGTCTGAGACGTCGAGCGGGTGCATCTCGAGCTCGGCCACCCGCATGAGGAAGCGCGGTCCGGCGAACACCGCTTTGTTCTCCTCGTGGTCGCGCACGACGTGGCACGTGTCCTGGCACAGGAAGCACTCGATGCACTTGCGGAACTCCTGCGAGCGCTGGACGTCGGCCTGACTCATCCGGAACTCACCGGGTGCCAGGTCGATGGGCGGCGTGAACGACGGGATCTCGCGCGCCTTCGCGTAGTTGTACGACACGTCGGTCACGAGGTCGCGGATCACCGGGAACGTCCGCATCGGCGTCACCGTCACCACCTCGTCGGGGGTGAACACGGACATCCGCGTCATGCACAGCAGTCGCGGTTGCCCGTTGATCTCCGCCGAGCACGACCCGCACTTGCCCGCCTTGCAGTTCCACCGCACCGCGAGGTCCGGCGCCTGCGTGGCCTGCAGCCGGTGGATGACGTCGAGCACGACCTCGCCCTCGTTGACCTCCACCTCGAAGTCGGCCAGCGCGCCACCGCCGGCGTGACCGCGCCATACGCGGAACCGGCCGGTGTAGCTCATGCGGCCCCTCCCTCGGGATGGGCCGTCAGCTCCGCCGCCGTGTAGTACTTCTCGAGCTCGACGAGGTCGAACAGGGCGAGCAGGTCCTCGCGCATCGGGACGCGCTCCTCCGGTTCGACGGTGACCCGTGGCACCACGGGGTCGCCGCCCGGGTCGTCGCGGTCGCAGCGGGTCACGAGCACGCGGTGGCGCCACTCCGGGTCGAGCATCGGATGGTCGTCACGCGTGTGCCCGCCGCGGCTCTCGGTGCGCATCAGCGCCGACGACGCGACGGCCTCGCTCACCATGAGCATGTTCCGCAGGTCCAGCGCCAGGTGCCAGCCGGGGTTGTACTGCCGGTGACCCTCCACGACGACGTCCCGCAGGCGCCCGCGCAGCTCGCCGAGGCGCTCGAGCGCCACGCTCATCTCGGCCTCTGTCCGGATGATGCCCACGAGGTCGTTCATGACCCCCTGCAGCTCGGCGTGCAGCGTGTAGGGGTTCTCGCCGGGGGCACCGGCCGACGGCGCGTCGAACGGCGCGAGCGCCATCCTCGCGGCCGCGTCGACGTCACCGCTGCGCCAGGCCGGACGTCGCCCGAGGCCCGCGACGTAGTCGGCCGCTCCGAGACCCGCCCGACGTCCGAACACCAGCAGGTCCGAGAGCGAGTTGCCCCCGAGCCGGTTCGAGCCGTGCATGCCGCCGGCGCACTCCCCTGCGGCGAACAGGCCCGGCACCCCCGACTGCCCCGTGTCCGGGTCGACGTCGATCCCGCCCATGACGTAGTGGCACGTCGGGCCGACCTCCATCGGCTCGGCCGTGATGTCGACGTCGGCCAGCTCCTTGAACTGGTGGTACATCGAGGGCAGGCGGCGCCGGATCTCCTCGGCCGGCATGCGGCTCGCGATGTCGAGGAAGACGCCACCGTGCGGGGAACCGCGCCCCTCCTTCACCTCCGTGTTGATCGCCCGGGCGACCTCGTCGCGAGGCAGCAGGTCGGGTGTACGACGGTTGTTGTCCTGGTCGTCGTACCAGCGGTCGGCCTCGTCCTCGGTCTGGGCGTACTGGCCCTTGAACACGTCCGGGACGTACCCGAACATGAACCGGTCGCCGTCGGAGTTGCGCAGGACGCCGCCGTCGCCGCGCACGCCCTCGGTCACGAGGATGCCCTTGACGCTCGGCGGCCAGACCATGCCCGTCGGGTGGAACTGGACGAACTCCATGTCGACGAGGCTCGCGCCTGCCCGCAGCGCGAGGGCGTGGCCGTCGCCCGTGTACTCCCACGAGTTGGACGTCACCTTGAACGACTTGCCGATCCCGCCGGTGGCGAGCACCACGGCGGGCGCGGAGAACACCACGAACCGGCCCGACTCCCGCCAGTACCCGAACGCCCCGGCGATCGCTCCGTCGTCGTCGGTCAGCAGCTCCGTGACCGTGCACTCGGCGAACACGCGCAGGCGCGCCTCGTAGTCCCCGGTCTGGAAGTAGTCGGCCTGCTGCAGCGCCACGACGCGCTGCTGGAGGGTACGGAGAAGCTCGAGGCCGGTACGGTCACCGACGTGCGCGAGCCGCGGGTAGGTGTGACCGCCGAAGTTGCGCTGGCTGATCCGACCGTCGGGCGTGCGGTCGAACAGCGCGCCCCACGCCTCGAGCTCCCAGACGCGGTCGGGCGCCTCCTTCGCGTGCAGCTCGGCCATCCGCCAGCTGTTGAGGAACTTCCCGCCGCGCATGGTGTCGCGGAAGTGCACCTGCCAGGAGTCCTTCTCGGCCACGTTGCCCATCGCCGCGGCACACCCGCCCTCGGCCATCACCGTGTGCGCCTTGCCGAACAGCGACTTGCAGATGATCGCCGTCCTCAGCCCGCGTTCGCGTGCCTCGATCGCGGCGCGCAGCCCGGCGCCGCCCGCGCCGACGACGAGGACGTCGTACTCGTGCCGTTCGGTCTCGGTCAACGCCGGGCTCCTATCCGATGAGTCTTATCCGATGAGTCTTATCCGATGAGTCGCAGGTCGGTGATCGTCCCGCGCGCGACGAGCATCACGTAGAGGTCGGTCAGGATGAGCGTGCCGAGGGTGATCCACGCGAAGAGCATGTGCCGCGTGTTGAGCGCGGAGATCTTCGTCCACAACCAGTACCGCACCGGGTGCTTCGAGAAGTGCGTGAGCCGGCCGCCCATCACGTGCCGGCACGAGTGGCACGACACGGTGTAGCACCACAGCAGCGCGACGTTCACCAGCAGCACGAGGTTGCCGACGCCGACGACGAAGCCGTCCGTGGGGTGGCGGAACGCGACGATCGCGTCGTAGGTGTTGACGAGCGAGACGATCACCGCGACGTAGAAGAAGTACCGGTGGCTGTTCTGCAGGATCAGCGGGAAGCGCGTCTCGCCCGTGTACGCGGCGTGCGGCTCCGGAACCGCGCACGCCGCGGGCGCGAGCCAGAAGGACCGGTAGTACGCCTTGCGGTAGTAGTAGCAGGTCAGCCGGAACCCCAGCAGGAACGGCAGGCTGAGCGCGGCGTACGGGATGAGCGGATGGTCCGGGAGGAACATCCCGAAGTGCGCCGAGCCCGGCTCCGACGCGCACCCGAGCGACACGCACGGCGAGTAGAACGGCGTCAGGTACCGCTCGTCGGCGAAGAAGTACTGCTGCTGGAACGCCCGCGCCCCGCCGTAGACGAGGAAGATCAGCAGGCCGACCGTGGTCGCCGCGGGAGGCAGCCACCACCGATCCGTCCGCAGGTTCCGCGCGCCGACCTGAGCGCGCCCGCGGGCGTCGACCCCTCGGGCCGTCGTCGTCACGTCCGGTCGCCGTGGTAGCCGCCGACACCCTCGTCGTCGGCGTCGCTCCACATCGACTCGTCCAGCGGGGTGTCGGGGACGGCGACGTGCTCCGGCAGGTTCGGGTGCCGTGCGGGAACTGCCGAGGCGAGCTCGCCGGCGTCGATCTCGAGCCGTTCGAGATCGTTCACGAGACGGCGCACCACGGGCGCGTCGCCGAAAGCGTCGCGTACGTGCGCGACACTCTGGCGCAGCTGCTCGATGGAACGTTGAAGCGTCGCAAACTCGGTCGTCGTCACCCGGCACCTCCTCGCCGGCGCACCCCACGCCAATGTGAGGTGCGTCACGACCGACTTTGCCGTGAACCACCCAGGTAGGCAAGGCGACGTGCCCCGACGCGGTCGACGACCTCGCCGAGGTCGCCCTGCTCGTGGTCGAAGCAGGCAGGGTTCCGCGGTCCGTCCGGGCTACTGCTGGGGCGGCGGGTGCCCCTCGGACGCCTGCACGACGACGATCCCTGAGCCCTGGAGCGCGAGCTGGTAGGCCTCGCCGGAGCCGCGCCCGATCGCGGCGCCGAGCCGGACCGTCCTGCGCACGGAGCTGTTCAGCGCGGTCGACCACAGCACCGCGCTCTGCATGTCGACGTACGTCGGCTCGTTCACCTGGAGCACCACCGGCGTCCCGAACGCCGTCACCGCGAGCGCACCCGTGCCCGTGAAGGTCGTGTTGAACAGGCCTCCGCTGAGCGTCGAGGCGCCCTGGACGCGGTTGATGTCCCAGGTGAGCGTGCTCTCGAAGGCGAGGATGTTGGCGCCGTTGACCGTCACGCTCTCGTCCTCCAGGAAGAGCACGAAGAGCTCGTCGGCGTCCTGGGCAAGGAAGACGTCGCCGCTGCCCGATACCTTCATGAGCGACATGCCCTCGCCCGTGAACGCCTTCTTGAACAGCTTGGCGACGCTTCCGCTGCCCTCGTAGGCGAAGTCGACGTCGCCCTGGTAGGCGACCATCGAGCCTTGCCGGGCGTAGAAGAAGCCGCCCGTGCCCGCGAGGTCCACCTTCAGCATGCGCTGGTTGACGAGCAGGAAGCTGCCGGGTTCGCCCTCGGGCTCGGTGTGGTGCAGCAGGGAACTACGCATGGTTGTATCCTGCCGCACCGGTCCCTCCCGGCACATGGGCGGCCGCTCCGGGGCCGTCATCAGGCGCCGGCGAAGCCCGTCTGCCGCCACGCCTCGTAGACGGCGATCGACGCGGCGTTCGTGAGGTTGAGCGACCGCCGCCCCGGCAGCATCGGGATCTTGAGCTGGTCGGTCATGCGCGGGTGGGCGAGCACCTCGTCGGGCAGGCCGGTCGGCTCCGGCCCGAACAGCAGCACGTCTCCCGGCGCGTAGGCGACGTCGGTGTACGACGTCGTCGCTCGCGTCGTGAACGCGAAGACGCGGGCGCCGGGAAGCGCGTCGAGGGCCGCGTCGAGCGACGGGTGCACGTCCAAGACGGCCAGGTCGTGGTAGTCCAGGCCCGCCCGCTTGAGCTTGGCCTCCGACAGGTCGAACCCGAGCGGCTCCACGAGGTGCAGCCGCGCTCCCGTCACCGCGGCGAGCCGGATCGCGGACCCCGTGTTCCCGGGGATGCGCGGCTCGAAGTACAGGACGTGGGCGAACGGGCGCGACGTCGGCGCGTCGGTCGGGGTCGGCTCGGGCACGACGCCGATTCTCCCACCCGGGGCGTCGCCGCCCTCTCGATCGGCCGTGACTCAGACTCGCGACCGGGGCGTGTCCCGGGCGACGGGTTGCCGCAGGATGGTGCGGAGCCGCTCCGGCGGGACCTTGCGGAAGTCGCTGAGGTAGATCTCATGGTGCTTGCCGACCATGCGCAGCCCGTGGTCGGGGATGAACCGATCGTGCATCTGCGCCAGCACGTCGGCCTCGGCGTCGTAGTAGCCGACGTGCAAGGTCTGCACGCACGTCCCTTCCGCCAGCCTCTCGAGGCGAACGTCCCCGAGGCGCCGGGGGCGGGCCTTGGCAGCAACCTGCTCGGCCGCCTTGGCGAACATCGTCTCGCCGATCCAGTCGGGCACCATGATCATGAGCGTCCAGTCCCACCGGGACTTGTCCCGGGAGGCCGTGAACGCCTCCATGTCGGTGGCCCACCACAGGCCTTCGAGCGGCATGACGACGTAGTCGCGCCCGAGGGTCTGCTTGCTGGCGAACTTGAGCTTGTAAGCCATCGGGTAGAGCGCCTCGGTCGCCTCGGCGAAGGCCGGTGACGTGTTGGGATCGCCGTGTCCGTCGATCATGAGGTACTGCAGCTCGGGAACGTCGACGATCTCGTACCGGCCCTTGCCGGCGCGGTAGGCGTCGATCTCCTTCTTGAAGTCGGTCTTCTGCATCGTGAACCCCCTTGCCGAGAGGCACCGTAGCAACGCGATCCATGAAGCGGCGCTACGCTGGTCAGCATGACGAGGCGCAACGACTGGTGGCGGCTGCACGAGCAGCCGTGACCTGACGCGCCCCGCCGCACCCACCGAGTCCCGAGCTGCCCGCCGCAGCCCGGGACTCGTCGTCTACCCAGCCACGGTCACCGGTCCGGCGGGCGGCTCCCCACCCCAGGAGCGACCCATGACCACCGCGACCCACACACCCGCGCACGTCCCGCCGTCGGGCACCGGCGACGTGCCGGAGGCGAGCGCCTCGCTCGCCGCCGCACGACGGCGCAGCGACCAGCTCGAGGCGGACATCGTCCGTGACCCGACCCGGTTCCGCGTCCTCACGGGCGACCGGCCCACCGGTGCCCTGCACCTGGGCCACCTGCTCGCCACGCTCGACAACCGGGTCCGGCTGCAGGACGCCGGCGTCGACGTCGTGATCGTCCTGGCCGACTACCAGGTCATCGCGGACCGCGACGAGACCGGCGACCTGCCCGCCGTCGTGCGCGAGATCGTCCTCGACTACCTCGCCGCGGGCATCGACCCGGCCCGCGCGACGATCTTCGTCCACTCCGCCGTGCCGGCGCTGCACCAGCTCATGCTGCCGTTCCTCTCGCTGGTCACGGTCGCGGAGCTCGAGCGCAACCCGACGGTCAAGGCCGAGGCCGCGGACGCGGCGCGACGGCAGCGGCGCGGCATGTCGGGCCTGCTGTTCACGTATCCCGTGCACCAGGCCGCGGACATCCTGGCCTGCCACGGCAACCTCGTGCCGGTCGGGCAGGACCAGCTGCCGCACCTCGAGGTGACGCGGACCGTGGCGCGACGGTTCAATCAGCAGTACGCGGCCGCGCAGCCGTACTTCGCCGAGCCGGACGCGCTGCTCACCGAGGCCATGACCGTGCTGGGCGACGACGGGACCAAGATGTCGAAGTCGCGGGGGAACGCGCTCGAGCTGCGAGCGTCCGAGGATGCGACGGCCGCGTTCTTCCGCCGTGCCAAGTCGGACGCGCGGCGGCACATCACCTACGAGCCGGACGCTCGCCCGGAGGTCGCCAACCTGCTGCGGATCGGCGCGCACTTCGCGGGCACGACGCCCGAGGCGCTCGCCGAGTCCGTGGGCGCGGCTGGGGCCGGGCGGCTGAAGGAGGTCGTCACCGAGGCGGTGGTCGAGGGCCTGCGGCCGCTGCGTGCCCGACGGCGGTCGCTCGCGGCTGACGGCGACGCCGTCGTGCGTGGCGTGCTGGCCCGCGGGAACGCGCGGGCGAACCGGCTGGCGGACGGCGTGCTGACCGACGTCCGCGAGCTCATGGGGACGGTCTACTGACGTCGCCCCGCGGATCAGGAGGAGGTGCGTACGGCTGCAACGTCATTGTTGTCAGGGCACACTGTTTTGATGGCTGATACGGCGACCGCTCCTGCCCGCCGGGTGGCCCTGTACTCCCACGACACGCAGGGCCTGGGCCACATCCGGCGCAACCTCGCGCTCGCGGGCGCCCTGGTCGGCGCTCACGCGCGCACCGACGTCCTCGTGCTGACCGGGAATCCTGAGGCCGCGGTGCTCCCGCGTCCTCCGCGCACCGACCTCGTCACGCTTCCGACCGTGCGCAAGCACGCCGGCGGCGGCTACGACAGCCGGGCCCTGCGGGTCGGCTTCGACGAGGTCCTCCGCATGCGTACTGCGCTGCTCGAGGCCTCGCTCACCACGTTCGAGCCCGACCTGCTCGTCGTGGACAAGGTCGCGCTCGGGCTGAGCGGCGAGCTCGAGCCGGCGCTGCGCCGGCTGCGCCAGGCGGGCACCCGGGTCGTGCTCGGCCTGCGCGAGGTGCTCGACGCGCCCGACGTCGCGATGCGCGAGTGGACCGTCGGGCGGACGTCGAAGGCGGTCAAGAAGTACTTCGATGCCGTGTGGGTCTACGGCGACCGCGCCGTCTACGACACCGTCGCCAAGTACCGGCTGCCGCGGAAGGTCGCAGAGAAGGTCGAGTTCACCGGCTACCTCGCCCGCGGCCGCGACACCGGCAGCAGTCCCCGCGGCATCGTCTCCCCGCCGCCGGAGGACCCGTACGTGCTGTGCCTGTGCGGCGGCGGCCAGGACGGGCACGCGGTCACGCGCACGTTCGCCGCGTCGCCCCTGCCCGACGGCGTGCGCGGGCTGGTCGTCACCGGCCCGTTCATGCGCCCCGACGCCCGCGCCGAGCTGCACGCGATCGCCGCCGGACGCCCGCGGGTCGAGGTGCGCGAGCTCGTCGCGAACGTGCCCGAGCTCGTCGCCGGGGCCCGCGCCGTCGTCTCCATGGCCGGCTACAACAGCGTCTGCGAGCTCCTCGCGGCCGGCTCGCGCGCCCTGCTGGTGCCGCGCATCTCGCCCCGCCTCGAGCAGATGGTCCGCGCGCGCCGGCTCGCCGAGCTCGGCCACGCGGACATGCTGGAGCCGGCCGAGGTCACGCCCGAGCGCGTCGGTGCCTGGCTGGCAGATGCGGTCCGGACGCACGGCGCCGGTGGCGCGTCCGGTCCGACGGCGGCCGTGCCCATCGATCTCGACGGGCTGACCCGCGTCCCCGCCCTGGCTGACCGCCTGCTGTCAGGAGTGAGCCGTGCTGCCTGAGCCCACCACCGCCGTCGTGCCCGACGCCGCCCCCGACCCCGCACCGCCGCGCCGCGTGGGGTACGTGCTCAAGATGTACCCGCGCTTCTCCGAGACGTTCGTCGTCACCGAGCTCGTCTCGATGCAGAACCTCGGGCTCGACCTCGAGGTGTTCAGCCTGCGCCACCCGGTCGACGGCCGGTTCCACGCCTCCCTCGCCGAGCTGCGCGCCCCCGTGACGTACCTGCGGAGCGGCTCCCCGCGCGGCGCTGACGCGTGGGCCCTGCTGCGCGGCGCCCGCCAGACCGTGCCCGAGATCGACGACCACCTCGACGAGCTGCTCGCGGCCCCGGTGGCCGACGCCCTGCAGGCCGTCGAGCTCGCCGTGGCCGTGCGCGAGCGCGGCATCACGCACCTGCACGCCCATTTCGCGTCGGTCGCCACGACCGTGGCGCGACTGGCCGCGATGCTGACAGGGATCACCTACTCGCTGACCGCGCACGCCAAGGATCTCTTCCACGAGGAGGTCGACGCGGCCGACCTGCGCAGCAAGCTCACCGACGCGCGCGCGGTCGTCACCGTGAGCGACTTCAACGTCGCCCACCTGCGCGCCCAGCACGGCGACGCCGCGGCCCACGTGCGCCGCGTCTACAACGGTCTCGACCTGCGCGGCTTCCCGTACTCCGACCCCGGCGACAGGCCCCCGGTGGTCGCCGCCGTCGGGCGCCTCGTGGAGAAGAAGGGCTTCGCCGACCTCCTGGACGCCGTCGCGGTCCTCGCCGCGTCCGGACGCAAGGTCGCCGTCGAGCTCGTGGGCTCCGGGCCGCTCGCCGACGACCTGCGCGAGCAGCGAGACCGGCTCGGTCTCGCCGAGCTCGTGCGCCTGCGCGGACCGCTGCCCCAGGACGAGGTGAGCCGAGTCGTCGCGGAGGCTGCCTGCTTCGCCGCGCCGTGCGTGGTCGGCGCGGACGGCAACCGGGACGGCCTGCCCACGGTCCTGCTCGAGGCCATGGCGCTCGGGACGCCGGCGGTCGCCACGCCCGTCACCGGCATCCCCGAGGTCGTGCGCGACGGCGAGACCGGTCTGCTCGTGCCCGAGCGCGACCCGCGGGCGCTCGCCACCGCGATCGGCCGCCTGCTCGACGACGCGACCCTGCGCAGCCGCCTCGCCGGCGCGGCGCGCAGGCTCGTCGAGGCCGAGTTCGACACGACCCGCCAGGCGGCCCGCGTGGCCGCGTGCTTCGGCTGACCATCGTCCGACCAGCGGCACGTGAGAGGAGCGCCCGTTGCGCATCGCCTACGTCTGCACCGACCCCGGCATCCCGGTCGCCGGAACCAAGGGTGCCTCCGTCCACGTGCGCGCGGTCGTCGCCGAGCTGCTCGCCGCCGGTCACGAGGTGCACCTGCTCACGCCTCGCCCTGGGCTGACGCCGGGCGAGCGGGTCCCGGCCGCGCTCGGCGAGGTCACGTGGCACGTGCTGCCTGCTGTCCCGGGCGGGGAGTCCGCCGGACGCGAGCGCGCCGCGCGAGCGAGCGACGCGTCCGTGTCCGGCGTGCTCGACGAGCTCGACCCCGACCTCGTCTACGAGCGCTACGCCCTGTGGGGCCGGACCGCCACCGCGTGGGCCGCCGCCCGCCGCGTGCCCAGCCTGCTCGAGGTCAACGCCCCCCTGCCGCTCGAGCAGGCCCGGCACCGCACGCTCGTGGATGCCCGCGGCGCCGACGACGTCGCACGCGGCGCCCTGTGCGACGCCGGCGCGGTGGTGTGCGTGAGCGAGGGCGTCGCCGATTGGGCACGCGGCACCACCACCCGGCCCGAGCGTGTCCATGTCGTGCCCAACGGCGTCGACACCGCCCGGGTCCGACCGGCGGCCCGCCCCGTCGCGCCCGCGGCGGGCACGGACTTCGTCGTCGGGTTCGTCGGGACGCTCAAGCCGTGGCACGGCGTCGACGTCCTGGTGCGCGCCGTCGCGCGCCTCGTCGACGACGACCCGAGCTGGCGCGTGCTCCTGGTCGGCGACGGGCCGACGGCGGATGACATCGCGGCGCTCGCCGCCGACCTCGGCGTGGCCGACCATCTCGAGACGACCGGTGCCGTCGGGCAGGACGCGGTCGCGCGCCACCTGCGTCGCATGGACGTCGCGTGCGCGCCGTACCCGACCGCCGACGGCTACTTCTCCCCGCTCAAGGTCTACGAGTACCTCGCGGCCGGCCTGCCCGTCGTGGCGAGCCGGGCCGGCCAGGTACCGCAGGTGCTCGACGACGGCGCGCTCGGCGTGCTGGTCGAGCCGGGTGACGACGTCGCGCTCGCCGAGGCGCTGGCGGCCCTGCGTGCGGAGACCGCACGCCGTGAGCACCTGCGGACGGCGACCCGGCGCCGTGCCCTCGAGCGCCACACCTGGGCCGGCGTGGTCGAGCGCAGCCTCGCGCTCGTCGGGGTCCCGCCGGCGGTCCGCGCGGAGGAGGTCGCCTGATGTCCTCCCGCAAGCCCACGCTGCGCGAGGCCGCGCCGCGGCTCGCGCGCACGCTGCGCCGGTTCTCCCGCCACATCGCCGACCAGCGCCGTCTGCTGGTCCTCGGCTCGCTCGCGCTGCTCGCGGAGGTCGCCATGCGGCTGCTCGAGCCGTGGCCGCTGGCGTACGTCATCGACCACGTCGTCGTGCGCGCCGGCGCCGAGCTGGGGTCGGGCACGGGAGCCGGTGCCCGTGCCGGCGGGCCGGACGTCGGCACCGGTGTTCTGCTCGCGGCGTGCGCCCTGGCGCTCCTCGCCGTGGTCGTGCTGCGCGCGCTGGCGTCGTACGCGATGACAATGTGCTTCGCGCTCGCGGGCAACCGCGTGCTCACCCGCGTGCGCGCCGAGGTGTACGCGCACCTCAACCGGCTCTCGATCGCGTTTCACGACCAGGCCCGGACAGGTGACCTGGTCAGCCGGGTGACCGGCGACGTCGGGCGGCTGCAGGAGGCGACGGTCACGGCGCTGCTGCCGCTCGCGGGCAACGTCGTCACGCTCGTCGGCATGCTCGTCGTCGTCGCCGTGATGGACCCGGCGCTGGGGCTCGTCGTGCTCGTCGTGCTGCCGTTCTTCGGGCTGATCAACGTGCGGCTCACGCGTCGCATCGCCGGCGTCTCGCGCCAGCAGCGCATCGCCGAGGGCGCCATCGCGTCGTTGGCCACCGAGTCGCTCGGCTCGATGCGTGTGGTGCACTCCTACTCGCTCGCCGGACGGCTGCAGGAGCGGTTCGGCGGCAGCAACGAGCGCTCGCTGCGCGACGGCGTGCGCGCGAAGAAGCTCTCGGCCGGCCTCGAGCGCAAGACCGACGTGCTCGTCGGCGTCGCCACCGCGCTCGTGCTGTGGGCCGGCGGCTGGCGGGTGCTCTCGGGCGACCTCACGCCCGGTGAGCTCACCGTGTTCCTGACCTACCTCAAGACCGCGATGAAGCCCATGCGCGACGTCGCGAAGTACACCGGGCGCATCGCCAAGGCCGCGGCGTCGGGGGAGCGGATCGTCGACGTGCTCGACGAGCGCGCCGACCTGGTCGACGCCGGCTGGGCCCGCCCGGCCCCCCGGTTCCGCGGGCGGGTCGAGCTGTCTGATGTGTGGCTGTCGTACACGCCCGGCCACCCCGCGCTGCGCGGGCTCCACCTGCGTGTGGACGCGGGCGAGCGGGTCGCCCTCGTCGGGGCGTCGGGGTCGGGCAAGTCGACGGTGGTGGCGCTGCTGTCCCGGCTGCGCGACCCCGACCAGGGGCGCGTGCTCATCGACGGCCACGACCTGCGTGACCTCACCCTGGAGTCGGTGCGCTCCCAGGTGTCCGTGGTGCTGCAGGAGAGCGTGCTCTTCGCGTTGTCGGTCCGCGAGAACATCGCGCTCGGCGTCGACGGGGACGTCACGGACGCGGCGGTCGAGGAGGCGGCACGGATCGCGGGCGCCCACGACTTCGTCACCGCGCTGCCTCACGGGTACGACACCGTGGTGGGCGAGCGTGGCGCGACGCTGTCGGGCGGGCAGCGCCAGCGCATCGCGATCGCGCGCGCCGCGATCCGCCGCGCGCCGATCGTCGTGCTGGACGAGGCGCTGACCGGCCTGGACGCGGAGACCGGTGGCGAGGTCATCGCGGCGCTGCGCCGCCTGTGCGCGGGCCGCACCACGTTCGTCGTCACGCACGACCGCGAGGCCGCCCGCGACACCGACCGCGTCGTGTGGATCGATGACGGCGCCGTGCGCCTGGAGGGCGATCCCGAGTCCGTGCTGGGGGCGATGAACCGTGCCGAGCGTGTCTGATACGACGACCGAGGCCGCCGTCGCGCGCCTCGTCGAGGCGGACCCCGAGCTGGCCGCGCTGCCGGTCGCGCTCGACGACGGCCGGCTCGCCGACCTGCTGGCCGAGCACGGGCGGCGTCTGCGGGCCCGTCGTGCCGTGCGCTACAAGCCCGGCACGAGCGTCGTCGTCACCCTCGAGCTCGACGACGGACCGGCGTGGCTGCTGGGCACCACGCCTGCGGTCACGGCGAAGATCGCCAAGACCACGTTGCGGGCACCGGTCGGCTCGATCATCGCGGCCGACGTCGACGGCGGGCTGGTGCTCGCCCGTCCGGCGGCCGACCGGGACCTGCCCGGCGCCCGCTACCCGGAGCGGACCCTGCGCCGGCTGGTGCCGGGCCTCTTCGCACGACCCCACACCTTGCGGACGCTGGTGCACAACGCTCAGCGGCGGTGGGTCGCGCAGGTGCGGCCGGTCGACGGCGGTGCCGGCGGTACCGAGAGCGCCGACGGGGCCGATGGGGGCGCCGTGCTGCTGCGCGCTTACCGGCACGGCCGGTTCCGGGCGCACCTCCAGGTGCTGCGGCGCGTGGGCGACCTCACTCCCCTCGCGCCACCCCTGCTGACGCACAGCACGCGGCGCGCGACGCTCGCCGTCGCGTTCGTACCCGGCGAACCGCTCGACGCGGCGCTCGCGCGCGGGCACGCCGGCGACGCGGAGCTCCGTGCCGTGGGCCGGGCGCTGGCCGGGCTGCACGCGTCCCGGCGCCCCTACCTGCCTGCCGCCGACGCCGGCGCGCACGGCGCCTCGGCACGCCAGGTCGCGCGGCTGCTGCCGCACCTGGCAGACCGGGTGCACGACCTCGCCGCGCGAGTCGAGGCCGGCCTCGCCCCGGTCGCGGACGATGCCGCGGTGCTCTGTCACGGTGACTTCTCGGCGGACCAGGTCGTCCTGCGCCCGGACGGCGCGGTCTCCTTGATCGACTGGGACCACGCGTGCACCGGCGCTGCCGGCGACGACCTCGCCGGCGCGGCCGCAGCCGGGCTCGAGGGCCCGGCGCTCACCGCGTTGCACGACGGCTACGCCGAGCTGCGGCCGCTGCCCGGCCGGCTCCACGTTCGCACCGCCGCGGCGCTGCTGCGCCGCTCTCCCGAGCCGTTCCGCCACGCCGAGCGAGACTGGCCCGCCGGCGTCGAGCGGATGCTGGACCGGGCCGAGGAGCTGCTCGGGTGAGCCTGTTCGCGGAAGTGATCGCGGCCGCCGACGACGCGGGGACCGACGTCGTGCGCGCCTGGCCGCGCGACGCCGCGCACCTGCTGCTCGAGCTGGCGCCCCGCGACGCGGCCTCGGACGACGCGGCGTCGGACGACGGGCGCGTCGCGGCGCAGTGGTTCGCCGACTCCGGCCGTGCGACCGAGGTCGGGGCCGCGACGCCCGGAGCGCGGGTGCACGGCTCGCTCGTGCTGCAGCCCGGCGGTGCGGACCGGCGGCTGCCGGCGCTGCGCGACCTGGCGGCCTCCGGGCGGGTGGTCGCCCACCGCCCCGAGCGGCGCGCGGTCGTGCGGCGCACCGAGGCCGGGCGGGCGGTCTACGCCAAGACGACGCGCCGCTCGCGGTTCGACGCGCTGGTGTCGGCGGCGCGTGCCGCCGAGACGCTGCCGCTGCGCACCCCCGCGGTCCTCGTCGTCGACTCCGGTGCGCACGTCGTCGTCCTCGAGTCGCTCCCGGGACGTCCGCTGCACGACCTGCTCGACTCCCCGCTCGCCACGACGGCGGCGCGACGGCTGGGGGAGGCCCTCGCACGGCTGCACGCGCAGCCTGTCCTGCCGGGGACGGCGGTGCACGACGCCGCGGCCGAGCTCACCGTGACGCGCACCTGGGCGGACCACGCCCACGCCTACGGGGTCGGGCCGGCCGACGTCGGGCCGCCGTCGCCCCCCGAGGTGCCTGCGGCCGAGCGCGTGCTCGTTCACCGCGACCTGCACGACAAGCAGGTTCTCGTCGACGACGACGGCTCCGTCGGGCTGCTCGACTTCGACCTGGTCGCCGCCGGCGACCCGGCCCTCGACCTGGCGAACCTGCGCGTGCACCTGCGCCTGCGCCGGCATCAGGGGCTGTGCGCGGACGACGAGCCGCTGTGGGCGGCGGTCCTGGACGGGTACCGGCCTGGCCCGGGCGTGCTGGGGCGGGTGCCCGCGTGGCAGGCGGTGGCCGCCGCGCGGCTTGAAGCGGTGTACGCCTTCCGCCCCACCTCGACCCCCACCTGACTCACGGTCCGCCGGGGATGTTGTGAGCGGACTTTTGGCCCGGTCTCCGACCGGAGACCGGGCCAAAAGTCCGCTCACAACACCCGGGCTTCTCAGGCGAGGCGCTCGCGCAGCCTGTCGAGCTGCTCCCGCAGCCGCAGGTGCACGCGGTCGCCGAAGGTCTCGAAGAACTCCGCCGTCAGCGCGGCCTCGGTGCGCCACGGCTCGGTGGGCACGTCGAAGAGCGCGGCGAGGTCGTCGTCGGACACCTCAAGGCCGTCGGTGTTCAACGCGCCGGGCGCGGGCAGCAGCCCGATCGGGGACCGGACGGCGCCGTCGTCGGTCCGCAGGCCACGCGAGCGGTCGAGCTGCGCGACGATCCACTCGATGACGCGTGCGTTCTCGCCGAACCCGGGCCACAGGAACTTCCCGTCGGCGCCCTTGCGGAACCAGTTGACCTGGAAGACCTTGGGCCGCTTCTTCGGGTCGAGGTCGTCGCCCACCTCCAGCCAGTGCGCCCAGTGGTCGGCCATGTTGTAGCCGCAGAACGGCAGCATGGCGAACGGGTCCCGGCGCAGCTCGCCGACCGTGCCCTCCGCTGCGGCGGTCTGCTCGGAGGAGATCGTCGCGCCCATGAACACGCCGTGGTCCCAGCTGAGGGCCTGCGTCACGAGCGGCACGTTGCTGGCGCGGCGGCCGCCGAACACGATCGCGTCGACCGGCACGCCGGCGGGGTCCTCCCAGGAGTCGGCGATCGTCGGGCACTGCGCCGCGGCGACCGTGAACCGCGAGTTCGGGTGCGCTGCCGGGCGGCCGGCGTCGGGCGTCCAGTCCTGGCCCTGCCAGTCGACGAGGTGCGCGGGCGGCTCGGGCGTCAGGCCCTCCCACCACACGTCGCCGTCGTCGGTCAGCGCGACGTTGGTGAAGATGACGTCGTGCGTGAGCGTGTCGACGGCGGTCGGGTTGGTCACGACGCCCGTGCCCGGCGCGACGCCGAAGAAGCCAGCCTCGGGGTTGATCGCGCGCAACGAGCCGTCGGGCCCGCGGCGCATCCACACGATGTCGTCGCCGATCGTCTCGACCTTCCAGCCGGGGATGGTGGGCCGGAGCATCGCGAGGTTGGTCTTGCCGCACGCGCTCGGGAAGGCAGCGGCGACGTGGTACTGCCGCTGCTCGGGCGAGGTCACGCGGACGAGCAGCATGTGCTCGGCGAGCCAGCCCTCGTCGCGGGCCATCGCCGACGCGATGCGCAGCGCGAAGCACTTCTTGCCGAGCAGCGCGTTGCCGCCGTAGCCGGAGCCGTACGACCAGATCTCACGCGACTCGGGGTAGTGGACGATGTACTTCGTGTCGTTGCACGGCCACGCGACGTCCTGCTGGCCCGGCGCGAGCGGCGCGCCGACCGAGTGCACGGCGGGCACCCACTGCTGGCCGCCGTCGATGAGGTCGAGGACCGTGCTCGACACGCGCGTCATGACGTGCATCGACACGACGACGTAGGGCGAGTCGGTGATCTCGATGCCGACCTGCGAGATCGGGCCGCCGACGGGGCCCATCGAGAACGGCACCACGTACATCGTGCGGCCGCGCATCGAGCCGGCGAAGACGTCGCGCAGCTCGGCGCGCATCTCGGCGGGGGCACGCCAGTTGTTGGTCGGGCCGGCGTCGTCCTCGCGCTCCGAGCAGATGTAGGTGCGCGACTCGACGCGCGCGACGTCAGACGGGTCCGAGCGGGCGAGGAACGAGCCCGGGCGCTTCTCCTCGTTCAGCTTCAGGAGTGTCCCGGCGTCGACCATGAGGTCGATCAGTCGCTGCTTCTCGGCGGCCGAGCCGTCGCACCACACGACCTCGTCGGGCTGCGTCAGCTCGACGATCTCGGCGACCCAGGCGCGCGGGTCGGCCGGGCGCGGCACCGTCGATACACCGCCGGTCGAGCTCGCGGGCGCGACGTCGGGCACCAGCTCGGCGAGGGCGAGTCGGGTCCGGCGCGGGTTCGCGGTGAAAGTCATGACGTGCTCCGTCCGTCGGGGAAGTCCTGCTTCCAGCCTGCGCCGATCTGAAGGTGCTTACCAGCCCGACAGCCGTGAAGTTTCGTGAATCTTTACACCACGTGAACCCATGCCTCTTCGATCGTCGCCCCCGTCACGCCGCGCGGTGCTCGTCGCGGCAGCGTTCGGCGTCCAGCGGCTGGCCGGCCTGGTCGAACAGGACCGCCGCCTCGTCCAGCAGACGCGCACCGGTGCTCAGGTCGTTCTCGGCCCGGGCGAGATGCGCACGCACCTCGAGGACGGCAGCCTGCCACGCGGTCCCCTCCCAGAGCATCGACGACCGCTCCGCCACGGCGAGGTACCGCCTGGCGTCGTCGAGGTCGCCGACGTCGGCGCAGGCGATCGCCGCGGGGACGGCGAACATGATGTCGCAGAAGACGCACGCGTCCTCGCGCCCCATCACCGCGCTCGCCTCCTCGACCACCGCCCGCGCGGCCACGGGGTCCGCCGCGGCGCGGATCAAGGTGCCGAAGATCCGCTGGACGAGGTGGAGGGAGAGCATCGACCACCGGGCCCGGGGCAACGCCAGCCGGAGCAGGCGGTCGGCCTCGACGCGGTCCCCCTGCACGAGCCTCAGCTCGGCAAGCCGCTGGAGCGTGCTGGCCTCGGCCGCCGGAGCCGCCAGGTCGCGGTAGAGGTCGACGGCCTCCTCGAGCTGCCGCTCCGACTCGGCCAGGTCGCCCGCCAGCAATGCCGCCTCCCCGAGCACGGCGGTGGCGAACGCTTCCGCGCGGAGCACGCCCGAGCGTCGTGCGGTATCACGCAGCGACGTCATCATGGTGCGGATCTCCGAGTACGGCGTCGTGCCGTACAGCAGGTACTCGACGACGCACAGGTACGGGTCGTACAGCGTGCGCGTCAGTGCGGGGTCGTCGTGCGCCCTGCGCAGCTCGACCCGCAGCCGGGTGAACATCTCGCCACGGTGGTGGGCGATGAGAGCCTGCAGGGTCAGCAGGTCCAGCCGCTGCCAGGTGTTCTCCTCCGGTCGCACCATGCCGCAGACCTGGTCCGACACCTTCCACGCGGTGTCGACGTCGCCGCTCAGGTACGCCACGCTGCCCTTGGCGAGCAGGATCGGGACGTCGGCCCGGCCCCCGGAGGGCTCCAACCCCTCGACGATGGTCGCTGCCGTCTCGAGGTCGCCCTCCATCACCGCCGCCTGCGCCATCCGGGCCCGCAGCAGCGGCACCTCTGCGTCGTCCGCGACGGCCAGGGCCGCACGGAACGCGGCGACGGTCGACCGGTCCCCGAGGGCAGCCAGCAGGTTCGCGCGCAACGCCAGGAGGCGCGCATGGTCGTCGGGTCGAGCCTGCTCCCGGACGGCGTCGATCAACGCCAGCGCATCTCGGTACGCCCCGATCGCCGCCTGGGTCTCGACCGCCTGCAGCACGTGCGGGACCGCGTCGGAGAGCTTGCCGGCGGCGATGAGATGGTGAGCGATCCGGGCCTGGGGCGCACCGATCGCGTCGAGCCGCTCCGCGGCGTGGCGGTGGAACGCGCGGCGCTCGGCCGGCGCGACGTCGTGCAGGAGCGCGTCGCGGATCAGCGCGTGCCGGAACCGGTAGCCCGAGCCGCCGTGGACGAGCACGAGGGCGGACACCGCGGCGTCGAGCGCTGCGAAGGCCTCGGGTTCGGGCAACGCGGTGAGGGCGACGAACTGGTCGGTGTCGAACGTCATCCCGATCACCGCGACCTGCTGCAGCGCTCTGCGGGTCCTGACCGCGAGCCGGGACAGGCCGAGCGTGCCGACCCGCGCTGCGGCGCCGGCCGGCGTGGCCCCCGCCATCTCGACGACCGCGAACGGCAGCCCGGCGGACACCGCCCAGATGTGGTCGAGCACGTCCATGCCCGGGCCCGGTCGCAGCGCTCGCACGAGCGCGTCCGTGCCTGCCCGGTCGAGCGGGCCGAGCGGCAGGTCGTACGCGACGCCGCGGCGCAGCAGGCTGGCCCGGAGCTGGTCGATCCGGTGTCCACCCGGTCGGTGGCCGACGACCAGGAGCAGCCGCTCGCCCCCGAGCCGCCGGGCAAGGTAGTGCAGCAGCCGGAGGCTCGCGTCGTCCGCCTCGTGCACGTCGTCGAGGGTGAGGACCAGACCCGTGCCGGCGGCGCCGAGCCGGAGGAGCTCGGCCGCGGCCACGAACAGACGCTGGTGCGTTCCCTCCCCGCTCCAGGTGAGCTCCTCGCCGGTGATCGCCCGCTCGATCTCCTTGCGGTACGTGTCGTCCAGGCCGTCGAGCAGGCTGGGGTGCCGCCGATAGAGATCGGCGAGGGCGTCCAGGACCGGTGCGTACGGCCACGCACCCTCGACCGTGGCGGCGACACCGTGACCGGTCCGCCACCCGGACCGCTCGGCGTGGGCGCGCACCCATTCCAGCAGGGCGGACTTGCCCACCCCGGGTGGTCCGTCCACGAGGACGGTGCGCCCGCGGCCGTGCAGCGCGTCGGCCATCAGGCGCTGAAGCTGTTCCTGCGTACCGCGACGGCCGACGAGCTCACCCAGGCCGACGGTGGGCTCGTCCGGCGCGTCGGCGAGGATCCGGTCGCGCAGCGCCAGCGCCGCGCGGCCCGGTCCGAGCCCGAGCTCCTGACGCAGCGCCTGGTCCATGCGCTCGAACTGGCGGAGCGCCGACCGATGGTCGCCGGCCTCGAAGTGCTGGGTCATCAGTGCCAGATGCGCATCCTCGTCAGTGGGGTCGTCCGCCAGCAGGTCGTCCCACCGGCCCGCCGCCCGGAGCAGCTCGTGATACCGCATCCGCAGGTGTTCGCGCAGGTCCTCGGTCCAGGGCTGGTACCGGTCGTCCGGCAGCAGCGGGCCCGCGTAGACGTCGGCAGCGGCCGACGCCGCGTCAGCCGACCCGTCTCTCAAGGCCGTGGAGGCGGCGTCCGCGAAGACGTCGGCGTCCACGACGACGTCGCCGTCGGGCAGGAGGGCGACGGTCTCGTCGCGCAGGACGACGGAGGGCCCCTCCCCGAGCGCACGGCGCGCGTAGTGCGCGAGCTTGTGCAGGCGCGGTGCGGCCTCGGCCACGGGCAGCTCCGGCCAGAGCCGGTCGATCAGCTGCTCGCGGTGGAGCCTGTGTCCGTGCGCAAGGGCGAGGACCTTGACCAGGCTCGCCGCCTGGGGGCGCGGCCACGCGGACGCCTCCACGGGCGCGCCGTCGACGACGACCTCGAATCCGCCGAGGACGGTGATCTCGATCTTGGCACCGGACGGTCTGTCCAACGTCGCCTCCATGAGAACCGACGCCCCCCGAACCATCATGTGCGTGCACGTCGGCGATGTACAGGGGCCTCAGGCGTCGACGGCGGCCGGGTCGAGCCGCTCCAGCCGCTCGACCTGCTCGCTCATCGCGGAGGTGGCCTCGAGCAGCAGACGGCGCAGCTCGGGCATCGTCCACGAGTACGACGCGATCGTGTCCACCACGTCGAACAGGTGGTCGGCCATGCCGTCACGTACTGCCTGGTAGGCGGCCATCGCCTCCTGCTCGCCATCCGTACCTTCGCGGGACGCGTGCACCGCCCGGGCCAGCAGCTCCGCGTCGCGCAACGCGTCGGTGATGCCGTGCGTGCTCAGCGGGTCCTCGAACCCGCCGGCGTCTCCGACGAGCGCCCAGCCCGGTCCCCAGGCCTTCCGCAGATAGCCCGGAGTGCCGGCGAACCCGCGCAGCCGGGCTGGCCGCCGGGCGCTGGCCACGCGGTCGGCCACGGACGGCGACGCGGAGCGCAGCAGGTCGTCGAGCACCTGGAACGTGCTCGCGCCCGACCGAACCTGCTTCATCCGGGATGGCGTCGTGCCCACGAAGACGGTCGTCCGGCCGTCGTTCGTCGGGATGAGCCCCGCGCTCGTGCCGGGCGCGTAGACCCACTCATAGCCGTCGACCGGCAGCTCGTCCCAGTGACCGTAGAGGAAGGCCCCACCCGACCCGCGCGCTCGTCGGAGCACGGGCGCGCCCACCGCGTCCGCGACCGTCGACCGGATGCCGTCCGCACCGATGGTCAGCGGTGCGGTCGCCTGCAGGACCCGACCCGCGCGATCCCGCGCGACGACGCCGGTGACCCGTCGGGTGTCGTCGCGGAGCAGGTCGGTGACACCCGTGCCGAATCGCACGTCGGCTCCGGCCTCCGCGGCCGCATCGGCGAGCGCCGGGTCGAGCACGGTGCGGCGTGGCGCGTAGAGCGCGTCCACGCCCGCGGCCGGCTTGATCGTGATGCGGACGGACTCGCCCGGGTAGTGGAACACGGCCTGCCGCACCGGTGGGGTACCCGCGGCGACGATCCGGTCCAGCACGCCCCAGCGCTGCAGCTGCAGCACCCCGCCGCGCATCAGCGCGTGCGTCGAGACCGTGTCGCCGCCGTGCTGCCCGCGATCGAGAACGAGCACGTCGAGGCCCTGGCGGGCCAACAGCATCGCGGTCGCCGACCCGGCGCAGCGCGCACCCACGACGATCACGTCAGGGGAAGCGGTCATCTGCTCACTCCTTCGTCGCAAGGACCGGGGCCGCGGTGTCGGTGGTCCCGGTCAGGTGCCGAACGATCGCGTGCGCGTCGTGGCGCACACCGTCGATGAACTGGGCGTTGCGGCGATGCATGAACCGCAGCCCGACGGTGTACAGACCCGGGGCGTCGGTGGCCCCTCGGTACTGCTTGATCTCGCCGTCGGCGTCGTGCACGGGCACCCGCAGCCACGGATAGCGATAGTCGAAGCCGGTGGCCCAGATGACGGTCGAGATCCCGGCCGCGCGCAGGTCCAGCTCCGCCGGTCCGGGCGGCACGCGCACCGGGTGGATGTCCGCCGGCGCGAGCACCTCGCCCCTGAGCCCCGCGGCACGAACGTGCCCGTCGATGGCGGCCAGGGTCCGGCGCAGACGCCTCTCCGCGGCGGCCGTCGTCGTCGGCAGGTCGTCGGCGAAGCGGACCCGGTAGCCGTCGGCCGCTGTGAGCCGACCGGTGATCATGACGCCGTGGCGTGCGAGGCGGTCGAGGTCGAGCTCGCGTCCGGCGGCCAGCTGCAAGGACGGTTCGCGACGGGCCCGCCGGACGTCTCCGAGGTCGTCGACGGTGCGGTCGAGCGCGCCGATGCGTTCGAGCCACCACAGGATGTCCATGCCCCGGTAGCGACGCGGCAGCCGGGTGTGCTGACCGACGGCGAGCACGACGTCGCGGCCTGCGCCGCGCAGCTCGCTCGCGATCTGCACTCCTGAGGCCGAGGCGCCGACCACGAGCGCGCCTCCCGATGGCAGGCTGCGCGGGTTGCGGTAACGATCGGTGTGCAGCTGCCACAGTCCGGGCGCCAGGTCTGCCGCCACGGTGGGCACCCGCGGCCGTGGTCCGGCGGCCACGACGACGTGGCGTGCCCTCCAGCCGCCGGACGAGGTGGTCACCTGATAGCCACCGTCGCCCGGCCGGACGTCGAGCACCGTCGTCCAGGTCTGGACGGGGGCCTCGAACGAGGTCGCGTAGGCGTCGAGGTAGCGCACGAGGTCGGGCACCGACATGTACCCCTCGGGGTCGTCGCCCTGGTAGCTCCACCCGGGCAGGCGGCTCATCCAGTTCGGCGTGACGAGGCGCAAGGAGTCCCAGCGAGCGCTGCGCCAGCTCTCCGCCGGGCGGGCGCGGTCCAGCACGACGTGCTCGCGGCCTGCTTCGGTGAGGCATCGGCTGGTCGCGAGGCCGGCCTGCCCGGCACCGATCACGAGGGTGTCGATCGTTCTCATCTCGTCCTCAGTCCTGTCGTGCGCGGGTGCGGCACGGCCGGCGGGAGGCGACTCCCGCCGGCCGTGCCGCCGGAGGCTCAACCGGTCGTGATGTTGAGCTTCACGGGTACGGAGCCGGTGATCACGTCGTACACGGCCGAGCGGTCGCGGGACTGCTCGACGAGCTCGCGGAGCTTCTCCTCGGGCGCGTTGCCCTTGATCGTGAAGTCGACCTGGATCTGCTCGTAGCCGTTGCGGACCTCGTCGGACATGCCGAAGATGCCCAGCAGGTTGATGTCGCCGGTGACGGACGACTCGACCTCGGTCAGCTCGATGCCGCGCGCGGCAGCGATGTTGGCCAGGCCGGACGTGAGGCACGCGGCCAGCGCCCCCAGGACGTACTCGACCGGCGCGGGTCCGTTGTCGTTGCCGACGAGCACCGGCGGGTGGTCGGCGTCGATGACGGTCGGCGCGCGGTGCTCGAACTCCTGGCCGGCGCCGTAGTAGCCGTGGATCGTGCTGCGGTTGTGCGTGCCGCTCACCCAACGGTTGGTCGCGCGGAACTGGAACTTGGCGATCTCCGGCTGCTCGCGCACGGCGTCGAGGGTGGTGAACAACGTGGGCGTGTCGACCCCGTTGAGGGCCGGACGTTCGGTGGTGCTGGTCATGGTGGAACCTCTCTTCGGTGTGGTGTCTCTTCGGTGTGGTGTCGGGGACATGTCGAAAGCTAGGTCGGTAGGCTTCCCGGAACCTTCCCGGTGGGGCTCGCACAGGGAAAGGGCTGCGCATCAGTCACCCACCAGGGCGGTGAGCAGCCACAGCACCGGCATGCCGACGAGCGGTGCGGCGTAGGAACGCCTGGTCAGGCGGACGGCGGCGACGGCAGCCGCGACCGCACCGAGCGGCGGGACGGCGGTCGCGACGTCGGCACCCAGGCTTGCCGCGGCGACTCCGGTGGCGGCGAGCGCCGCGAAGGCGGCCGGGGCGACGAAACCTGACGCCCGTTCCAGCGGCTCGGGCAGCCTGGCCCGCTCGGCGAGCACGAGCATGCTGACGCGGAACACGTAGCTGCCCATCCCGGCCAGCACGATCACCACGAAGGCGGTCATGACCGCACCCCCTGAGCCGTGAGCCCGGCGGCCAGGCCTGCGACGATCGCCAGCAGCACGCCCAGGTGGAGAGGCAGCGCGAAGGCGACGACGGCGACGACCGCGGCGGTCAGTGCCGCCCGGCGGGTCGCGACGTCGGAGAGCCTGCGGCTGACCTCTCCGATCAGGTACAGCGGGACGACGAACTCGAGGTGCAGTGCCGCAGGGATCCGCGCGCCCAGGGTGGCGCCGGCCGTGATGGCCAGCAACCAGGCGACCCAGAGCAGGACGGCGCCGCCCAGGTAGTGGACATGCCCGCGGGTGTGGTCCCCGCCGCGCTCGTAGCGGTCGCTGCCGACCACGAACGAGGGATCGATCAGCAGGTACGCCGCGAGGGCGCGCCACCACCGTGGTGTCCCGCGCCAGTACGCGGCCATCGCGCCGGAGTAGAGGACCAGCCGGAGGTTGATCACGAGTGCGGTCAGCACCACGACAGCCGGAGACGCGCCGGCGCTCAGCATCTCGATCGTGGCGATCTGCGCGCTCCCGCCGTAGATCAGCGGCCCGGTCAGCCAGCCGGCGAAAGTGGAGATGTTCGCCTGGGCCGCGGCGACGCCGATGACGAGACCGAACGGGACGACCCCGGCCAGCCACGGCAGCATCGCCCGGGCGCCTCCGGCGAGCTCGTCGGCGTATCCGCGCGGCGTCGCGACGACGTCGGCGATGACGTCCGTCGTGTGCATCTCGTACTCCTGGGTCGGTCTGCGCTGACGAACGTCACTCTCCTCGGACCGCCTTCCCAGAACCTTCCTTCCGGCTTCCCCGGGGTCTGCACCAGCGGCTGGCGCCTTCCGCGCGGGCTTTCCGGCAACCGGGGCGTGAAGATTCGGGGATCCTCACGTACTACGGTGAATCCATGTCTGCGGTCCCGACGTCGGACACCCCCGACCTGATCACCCTCGGCCGACGGATCCGGCACGCGCGCACGTCGCGCGGTCTGACGCTCGAGGCGCTGGGGGAGCGCGTGAGCTCGGCACCGAGCCTGCTGTCGCTGGTCGAGAACGGACGGCGGGAGCCGCGCCTGTCGCTCCTGCGTGCAATCGCCGAGGCGCTCGACGTCCCGCTCGCCGACCTCCTTGCCGCCGAGCCGCCGTCGCGTCGCGCCCAGCTCGAGATCGCGCTCGAGCGGGCACAGCGCGGGCCGTTGTTCGGCGTGCTCGGGCTGCCGGCGATCAAGCCGAGCCAGAAGCTGCCCATGCCCGTGCTCGAGCAGCTCGTCGGCCTGCACGCGGAGATCGCGCGCCGCGAGGAGGAGGCGATCGCGACACCCGAGGAGGCGCGGCGGGCCAACACCGAGCTGCGCCTCGAGCGGCAGGCGCGCGACAACCACATGCCGCAGATCGAGGCGCTCGCCGAGGACATGACGCGCCGAGCGGGGTACACGCGCGGCGCGCTGATGCACCGGACGGTCGCGCGCATGGCCGAGGACCTCGGCCTGACGATCCTCCACGTCGACGACCTGCCGCGATCAGCCCGGTCGGTGACCGACTGGCGGAACGGGCGCATCTACCTGCCTGCGGCGTCGATCCCGGGCGGGCACGGGCTGCGCTCGCTCGCGCTGCAGGCGATCGCGCACCGGGTGCTGGGCCACGAGCGGCCGCGCTCGTACGCGGAGTTCCTGCGCCAGCGTGTCGAGATCACGTACTTCGCCGCGGCATGCCTCATGCCGCAGTCGGCCGCCGTCGACTTCCTGGCGCAACGCAAGCGCGAGCGGGACCTCGCCGTCGAGGACTTCCGCGACGCGTTCGGCGTCACCCACGAGGCAGCGGCCATGCGGCTGACGAACCTTGCGACCGTCCACCTCGGCATCCCGCTGCACTTCCTGCGCGTGGGCGACGACGGCGCCCTCTTCCGCGGGTACGCGAACGACGGGCTGCCCTTGCCGATGGACGTGACGGGCGCGATCGAGGGGCAGCTCGTGTGCCGGTGGTGGGCCGGTCGCGAGGCGTTCACGAGCCGCGACCGCGCATCGGAGTCGTACCAGTATACCGACACGCCCGCGGGGACGTTCTGGGACTCCGTGCAGACCGGCGTGGCGGCCGACGGGCGGCAGTTCTCCGTGACGGTCGGCGTCCCGTACGCGCACGCGAAGTGGTTCCGCGGGCGTGACACGCAGGTGCGCCGTAAGTCCACCTGCCCCGACCCCGCATGCTGCCAGCGGCCGGCCCCGGACCTCGCCGAGCGATGGGAAGGCGCGTCGTGGCCCAGCGCACGCATGCACCAGCAGATCCTCGCCGCCATGCCGCGGGGCGTGTTCCCCGGCGTGGACGACACCGAGGTGTACTCGTTCCTCGAGCGCCACGCGCCCGACGACGACCCGGCGTAGAGCGGCGGCTCCGTGCGCGACTCAGGAAGGTGCCTCCACGAAGGAGACCTCCGCACAGGCCCCTGACCCCGTGTTGCGCAGCCGTACGGTGGCCCCGATGCGGTCGGCGTGTCGAACGACGATCTCCAGGCCCAGTCCGGACCCGGGTCGGGTGCCGACGCGGTGGAACCGCCGGGGTCCGCGGTCGAGAACCTCCGGTGGGAACCCAGGGCCGGAGTCGCTGACAACGAGAGCGGCGCCGCGCACCTGTACCGTCACCGGTTCCCTCCCGTGGCGGTGGGCGTTGGTGACGAGGTTGGCCACGATCCGGCGGATCGCGGCGGGCTGCGCCCGTACGACGGCGCAGGCATCTGCGAGGAGCTCCACCGACAGCGCCCCGGGCAGATCGGCGAGCGCCGCTGCGACCTCGCCGCACAGGTCCACCGTCCCGACGGTGTCGCTGGGTGGCGCGCCGTCGAGCCTGGCGAGGTCGAGCAGGTCCTCGACCAGGCCGCGCAGCCGTGCCACCTGGCTCCGGACGCGTTGGGTGTCAGGTCCGTCCGGCAACAGCTCGGCCGCGCTGACCAGGGCCGTCAGCGGTGTCCGGAGCTCGTGGGCGACGTCGGCGGAGAACGCCCGCTCGCTGGCGTACCGCTCCGACAGCGCCTCCGCCATGTCGTCGATCGCTCGGGCAAGCTCGGCGACCTCGTCCTCGCCGCCGGAGTAGATCCGGGATCCGCCGTCCCGGCCAGCGGTGCGTGCCTGCCTGGCCGTCGCCCGCAGCCGCGAGGTCAGGGCGTCGGCGGCGAACCAGCCGAGCAGCCACGCCAACGGCGTCACCAGGCCCGCAGAGCGCAGGACGGTAGAGCGCAGGTCCTCCTGCTGCTGCGTCAACGGGGTCCTGGACAGCCGGGTCGACACCAGCTCACCGGTCGGAAGTCGGCGTGCCGCCCACAGATGCTCTCCGTCGTCGTAGCTGGCCACACCCTCATGCGGGAGCGCGCCGAGGAGAACGTCGGGCGGCCACTGGTCGTCGAGCGAGGCTTGCGACGGCAGCGTGCCCGTGTCGCGGTACACGGCCGCCGCCTGCTGGACCTGCGCGACGGCCGACTCCCGCAGCCGCTCCCGGTCGTCGATCAGCGCCTGCCTCGTCACCAGGGCGCCGAAACCGACCACCAGCACGGCCGAGAGGAGTGCGATGGCGGCCGCCAGACGGAAGCGCAACGAGCGCCACCAGCGGACCGGGCGGGCGCCCGGCGCCGGGGCTGCTCCGCTCGACCAGCTCGCCGCGCTCATGGATCCACGATCTTGTAGCCGGCCCCGCGCACGGTCACGATCGCCGGTGTCCCGAGCTTGGCCCGCAACCGCTGGATGTTGACGTCCACCACCCGCCCCTCGCCCCAGCTCTCGTCCCCCCACACGTGCCGCAGGATCTGGGCGCGCGACAGGACCGCCGGCTTGTGGTCGAGCAGCAGCATCAACAACCGGAACTCGGTGGCGCTCACTTGCACCTCTTCCTCGCCGCGACGGATCGTCATGGCACCCCGGTCGATCAGCAGGTCCCCGAGCCGGACCGTCTCCGCCGAACCTCGGCGGGTACGGCGCAGCACCGCTCGGATGCGGGCCACCAGGACCGCTCCGTCGAACGGCTTGACGACGTAGTCATCGGCCCCCGCCTCCAGACCGGCGACCACGTCGACGTTGAGGTCGCGCGCCGTCAGCAGCACGACCGGGGTCGAGAACTCCTCCCGCAGCCGCCGGGTCAGGGTCAGTCCGTCCACGCCCGGCATGGCCACGTCGACGACGGCGAGGGCCGGGAGGTACGCGCTGGCCAGCGCGTACCCCTCGGTCCCGTCCGCCGCGGTGCGCACCGCGAACCCGTGTCGTTCCAAGATCAGTCGAGTGGTGTCGCGGACATCGGCGTCGTCCTCGACGAGAAGCAGCTCGAAAGGTTCCATCTCCACGTTCCCGCGATGCGCTCGTGACTCCTTGCGTCCGCGGCCTCAGGCGGCGTCGGCCGCCATCAGCTCCGCGACGTCGAAGGTCTGCGTTGCCTCGTCCGCCCAGCCCGGCCGCATCCCGGGGAACTCTACGGTCAGCGTCCGGTAGAACGACGCACCGTCCTGCGCCTCGAGGTCCTCGGCGGTGACGTACACCGGGTAGCTGATGATCGACCCCGCAGCGCAGCTCGGGTCGCAGATCTTCTCCTCGTACCTCCCGACGGCGTGGGCCTCTCCGGCGCCCCAGTCCGTCCACTCCAGCTGGTCGAAAGCGTCCAGCCCGAGCCCGCAGAGCAGCTGGTAGGTCACCGGCTCGCTCGCCGCGTCGTCGCTGCAGGTGAGCAGGTAGGTCGAGCTCGCCTCGGCGCTCTCGCTCGCGTCGTCTGCCAGCGCGACCATCGGCGCCGCATCGGCGGCGGGCTGCGCACCCAGCTGCCAGGCCGCCGTCCCACCCAGTGCCAGCAGCAGTCCCCCGATCACGGGCGTCACCACACGCTTGGCCCGCCGCATCGTCGTCTCCATCGCAGTTCTCCTCTCGTGCCCGACTCTCGGACGACCCAGAGCGTCGAACGCGAACACAACGCCGGCGATCCACCGATGTCACACGAACATCACAAGTGCGAAGCCCAGACCCAGGGGACTGCCCAAGCACTCGTGGGCAAGCCGGGCGGCGCGCTGCTTCGCGGGGAGCGCGCTACTTCGGCGTGGCGCCGCGGGCGTCCATGCGCTCCAGCAGGCGCGGGAACACGTCGCCGAGCCGCAGCCCGTCGTGCTCGAACTCGTTGGTCACCCAGGCGCGCGCGTTGCCCACGTGCGCGGCCGTCGCGAGCGACAGCTCGGCGTCGACGAACATGTCGTCGAAGTAGACGGCCGCCTCGACGGGCACCTCGTTGGCCGCGAGGCGCTCCAGGTCGTACAGGTCGTCCCACTCGGTGCGCGCCGCGAGCGCCTCGGCCGCCTCGCGGAACGGCCGCAGTGCGGAGACCTGCTCGAACATCCAGGGGTAGATCATCTCGCCCGTGAACAGCAGCGGCCAGGCGTCCGTCGCGAACCGCGGGTCGGCGTCGCGCACCTGCTGCGCCGCCCATGCGGTCGCGCCGGTCGACGACTGCGCGTAGATGGACTCGTGCAGCACGGCGTAAAGCGGGTTGGCGGCGAACCCGGTCTCGTGGGCGACCGAGGCGAGGAACGTGTCGGTGAGCTCGTCCGGGGCACCGTCGTCGAACGCCTCGTCGAGGATCCAGTGCACCCGCTCGAAGCCCGCCTTCATCCCGAGGTCCATGCCGAGCGACTGGAACCGCTCGACGGTCAGCACGTCGCCGCCCGGCAGCCGGACGTCGCCCGCGGCGAGACGTTCGGCGATGCGCGCGACCCGCTCGGTGTCGCGCGGGTACCGCTCGCGGTACCGCGCGTTCTTCTCGACGACGCGCGCCTGGGTGCGTTCGTAGACCTCGCGCGCGCTCGCGGTGAGGCCCGCGAGCCCGCCGGTCACGAACGACGCCGCCACCCCTTCAGGTGCCTGCGACAGGTACGTCAGCGTCAGGAACCCGCCGTAGGACTGCCCCAGCGTGCACCATCGCCGCCCGCCGTAGACCGTCTTGCGAACGTGCTCGGCGTCGGCCACGATCGCGTCCGCCCGGAAGTGCGAGAGGTGCTCGGCCTGCTCGACGCCGGAGCCGAGCGCCTGCAGAGCCTTCGCCCGCACCGCGCTCGACCGCCCCGTCCCACGCTGGTCGAGCAGCACCACGCGGAACCGCTCGAGCGCCGCACCCAGCCAGCCGTCGGGTCCGGTCGGCCGCGGCCCCTTCCCGCCCGGTCCGCCCTGGAGGAAGACGAGCAGCGGCAGGTCGTCGCCCCGGCGCTGCGGCGCCACGACCTCACGCGCGAACAGCGACAGCGACCGTCCGTCGTCGGGCCGCGACCGGTCGAGCGGCACCTCCAACGTCCGGTCGGTGACATGCATGCCAGGAACCGTGTACTCGACGCTCGAGGTGACGCTCACCCACAGCACCCTACGTTTTCGCCGGGTACTGATCGAGCGGCGGGGAAGGACCTCGTGCGGGCGGCCGTATCTCTCCCGATGTGGAGGGCGCCGCTGGCGCCCGTGAACGCGGCCGCCCGCACGAGGTCCTCCCCCGCCGCGGGCCGAACGGGGTCCTCGCTCGGCGGCGGAGGACTAGTGCGTGTCGCCGTCCACCCAGTCGAACGTCTTCGTCACGGCCTTCTTCCACGACCGGTACAGCCGCTCCCGCTCGCCGGAGGCCATGGACGGCGACCACCGCTTGTCCTCGGCCCAGTTGGCGGTGACGTCTTCCTCGCCCTTCCAGAACCCGACGGCGATGCCCGCCGCGTACGCCGCCCCGAGCGCCGTCGTCTCGGCGACCTTGGGCCGCACGACGTCGACGCCGAGCTGGTCGGCCTGGAACTGCATGAGCAGCTCGTTGGCGACCATGCCGCCGTCGACCTTGAGCTCGGTGAGGTCGACGCCGGAGTCCGCGTTCATCGCGTCCATGACCTCGCGGGTCTGGTACGCGGTGGCCTCGAGCGCGGCGCGGGCGATGTGGTTGCGGTTGACGTACCGGGTCAGGCCGACGAGCGCGCCGCGCGCGTCGGGCCGCCAGTACGGCGCGAACAGGCCCGAGAACGCCGGCACGAAGTACGCGCCGCCGTTGTCGTCGACCTTGCGGGCCATCCACTCGACGTCGGGTGCGTCGGTGAACAGGCCGAGGTTGTCCCGCAGCCACTGGATGAGCGAACCGGTCACGGCGATCGAGCCCTCGAGCGCGTAGATCTGCGGCGCGTCGCCGATCTTGTAGCAGACCGTGGTGAGCAGGCCGTTCTTCGAGGGCACCATCTCGGTGCCCGTGTTGAGCAGCATGAAGTTGCCGGTGCCGTAGGTGTTCTTCGCGGTGCCGACCTCGAAGCACGCCTGGCCGAAGGTGGCCGCCTGCTGGTCGCCGAGGATTCCCGCGATGGGCACGCCCGGGACCATGCCGCGCGGCCGGCCCTGGCCGTAGACCTCGGACGACGAGCGGATCTCGGGGAGCATCGACATCGGGATGCCCATGTCCGCGGCGATGTCCTCGCGCCACGACAGGGTGTCCAGGTCCATGAGCATCGTGCGTGAGGCGTTCGTGACGTCGGTGACGTGCACGCCGCCGTCGACGCCGCCGGTCATGTTCCACAGGACCCACGCGTCGGTGTTGCCGAAGAGGAGGTCGCCGCGCTCGGCGGCCTCGCGCGCGCCCTCGACGTTGTCGAGGATCCACTTGACCTTGGGACCGGAGAAGTACGTGGCGAGCGGCAGCCCGACGACGGACTTGTACTTCTCCGCCCCGGCGTCGCCGGCGAGCTCGTCCACGATCGCCTGGGTGCGCGTGTCCTGCCAGACGATCGCGTTGTAGACGGGCCTGCCGGTCGTCCTGTCCCAGACGACCGTGGTCTCGCGCTGGTTGGTGATGCCGACGGCGGCGAGGTCGCTGTAGTTGATGTTGGCGCGGGTCAGGGCGATGCCCACCACCTCGCGCACGTTGTTCCAGATCTGCTCGGGGTTGTGCTCGACCCAGCCGGCCTTGGGGAAGATCTGGTCGTGCTCGAGCTGGCCGGTCGCCACGATGCGGCCCGAGTGGTCGAAGACGATGGCACGCGAGCTCGTCGTGCCCTGGTCGATGGCGAGGACGTAGTCAGCCATGGTGTGAGTCCTTCACGTCGTCGTGGATGGTTTGCGGTCGGTCAGGGAGAGAGGAGAGGGTCAGCCGAAGGCCACCGCGGGGGCGAGCAGGCCGGCGAGGCTGCCGCCGACGAGGGGACCGGCGACGGGCACCCAGGAGTAGGACCAGTCGCTCGAGCGCTTGCCCCTGATGGGCAGGACTGCGTGCGCGATGCGCGGACCGAGGTCACGGGCGGGGTTGATGGCGTAGCCCGTGGGGCCACCGAGGCTCGCGCCGATGCCGACCACGAGGAGGGCGACGGCGAGCGGTCCGAGGTCGCCGGGCCAATTGGCGAACGAGAGCACCACGAAGACCAGGACGAACGTGCCGACGATCTCGGTCATGAGGTTCCAGCCGTAGGAGCGCAGCTCGGGCCCGGTCGAGAAGACCGCGAGCTTGACGGCGCCCGGGGCCTCCTCGTCGAAGTGCCGCTTGTAGACCAGGTAGGTCAGGACGGCGCCGAGGAACGCGCCGACCATCTGGCCCGCGATGTAGACGACGGCGTTGCCGGCCGTCGCCTCGATGCCGGGGCCGAACTCCTGCGCCCCGCTCGCCATCAGTCCGACGGTCACGGCCGGGTTGATGTGGGCGCCGCTCCTGAACGCGACGAAGACGCCGGCGAACACCGCCAGGCCCCACCCGAAGTTGATCAGGAGCCAGCCGCCGCCGAACCCCTTGGTCCTGGGCAGGATCACGTTCGCTACGACGCCGCAGCCGAGCAGCAGGAGCATCATCGTGCCCAGCATCTCGGTGACGAAGATCTGGCCTGTCGACATTGCGATCTCGCTTTCTCGAGAGGACTTCCTTGTCTCAGCTCGCCGGCGCGGCGAGGTCGTCGCCACGCCGGAGCTCGTGGGCCCGCGCTCAGGTTCGCAGCGGGCGCATGGCCGCGACGTCCGCGGCCCGCCGTCGTGCCGCCTCGGCGGCGGCGTCGTCAGGCTCGCGCGCCGCGGCCTCCTCCGCCTCGACGCGCGCGGCGTAGGACGCGATCTCGGCGTCGCGCGTGGCGTCGTCCCACCCGAGCAGGGGCGCGACGACGTCGGCGATCTCGCCCAGCGCGGCCAGGCCGCGGTCGGGAACCTCGTAGACGAGGCGCGTGCGGTGCAGCAGCAGGTCCTCGAGGTGGAGCGCGCCCTCGTGGCTCACGCCGTAGTGGACCTCGGCGCGCAGGTACGCCGGAGCGTGCTCGAGCGGCCTGGCGAGCGACGGGTCGGCCTCGCACAGCTCGACGATCTCGCGCAGGTTCGAGCCGTACCGGTGCAGCAGGTGGTCGACCATCGCGGGCGTCCAGCGGTAGCGCTGCGCCCACGCGCGCGCCTGGCGCTGCACGGCCAGCAGCCCGACCGCGCCGAGCAGCGGGATGCGGTGGGTGATCGACGGCAGCGCGGAGGCGCGCGAGCCGATCGCGAAGTCGACCGCGTCCTTGGCCATCACCCGGTACGTCGTGAGCTTGCCGCCCGCGACGACGGTCAGGCCGGGCGCGGGCGAGGCGACCGTGTGCTCGCGCGAGACCTTGGCCGAGCCTGTGCCCTCCTTGGTCCCGGGCTGCAGCAGCGGGCGCAGGCCCGCGTAGGTGCCGATGACGTCGTCGCGCGTGAGCGGGTGGGCCAGGACGGCGTTGGCGTGGTCGAGCACGTAGTCGATGTCGGCCGCGGTCGCCACGGGGTGCACGGGGTCGAGGTCCCACGGGGTGTCGGTGGTGCCGATCACCCAGTACCGCGACCACGGGATGATGAACAGCACCGACTTCTCGGTCTGCAGGATCAGGCCGACCTGGCCCTTGATCCGCTCGCGCGGCACGACAACGTGAACGCCCTTGGACGCGAGCACGTTCAGCCCGCCCTGGTCGCCCGCGAGCGACTCCGTGTCCTCCGTCCACACGCCCGTCGCGTTGACGACGTGGCGCGCCCGGACGGAGATCTCCCGGCCGGTCTCGAGGTCGACGACGACGGCGCCGTTGACCGCTCCGGTCGCGCCCTTGGTGAGCTCGACGACCTGGGTGCGTGAGGCGACGTGGGCGCCGTAGCTCGCCGCGGTGCGGATGAGCGTGGTGACCAGTCGGGCGTCGTCGACGGACGCGTCCCAGTACTGCACGGCGCCGATCGCGGCGTCGTGGGCGAGGTCGGGGAACTTGCGCGCGATCTGGCGGCGCGTGAGGTGACGGTGGATCGGCATCGCGCGGCGACCGGGGGCGAGCGCGGCGAGCGTGTCGTACAGCGCGATGCCCGCGCCGACGTACGCGCGCTCCCAGACCCGGTGCTCGAGCGGGTAGAGGAACGGCACCGGCCGCACGAGGTGGGGCGCGAGCTCCTTGAGCAGCAGGTCGCGCTCGGTGAGCGCCTCGTGCACCAGGTGGAAGTCGAGCATCTGCAGGTAGCGCAGGCCGCCGTGCACGAGCTTGCTCGAGCGGCTCGACGTCCCGGACGCCCAGTCCTGCGCCTCGACGACGGCGGTGGACAGGCCGCGGGTCACGGCGTCGAGCGCGATGCCGGCGCCCGTGACGCCGCCGCCGACGACGAGGATGTCGAGCTCGCCAACCGCCTCCCGTGATGCCTCGAGGGCCGCCAGTGCCTTCTCGCGAGACTCCGCCGTGAGCCTTGTGGACGCCATCGTTGTTCCTCCCTCGCCGCGACGACGGCACCAACGTCAACATCGTCAGCACATTCGCGCAACCGGTGTGCACAAACGTGCAGAGGTGGCACAGTGGGCTACCATGACGACGGATCGCGAGCGGGACGTGCTCATGGCCGCGACCATGTACTACCTGCAGGACATGAAGATGGAGACCATCGCGCGACACCTGCGCACGTCGCGCTCGACGGTCTCGCGCCTGATCAAGCACGCCCGCCAGACCGGCGTCGTCGAGATCACGCTGCGCCCCGCGCACTCGCGCGCACCCGGCCTCGGCAAGGAGATCTCGGCCGCGTACGGCATCGACGCGTACGTGGTGCCGGTGCCCGACTCGGCCGGCGACGAGGCGCGGCTCGAGCAGGTCGCGATCGCGACGGCCCGGTTGCTGGCCCGCTGGTTCGACTCGGGAATGGTGCTCGGCGTGGCGTGGGGCACCACGCTCGCGGCGATCGCCCGCCACCTGCACCACAAGGCGACCCGCGGTGCCGCTGTCGTTCAGCTCAACGGGGCCGCGAACACGCGCACGTCGGGCGTGGGCTACGCGGGGGAGATCATCGCGTCGTTCGGCGAGGCGTTCGACGCCCAGGTGAACCACTTCACCGTCCCCGCGTTCTTCGACTACGCCGAGACCAAGGCCGCCATGTGGCGCGAGCGCTCGGTGCGCCGCGTGCTCGATGTGCAGGCGCAGGCCGACATCGCGCTGTTCTCGGTCGGCGCGGTCTCGGGTGGTCTGCCGTCACACGTGTACGCCGCGGGCTACCTCGACCCCGAGGACGTGGCGACGCTCGACGCCGAGGGCGTCGTGGGTGACGTGTGCACCGTGTTCCTGCGCGCCGACGGCACATACCGGGACATCCCGATCAACGCCCGCGCGTCGGGTCCGACGCCGCACCAGCTCCGGCGCATCCCGCGGCGACTGTGCGCCGTCGCGGGCGACAACAAGGTGGCACCCCTGCGCGCGGCGCTCGCCGCGGGCGTCGTGACCGATCTGGTGCTCGACGAGCTCACCGCCGCGCGGCTCGTCGAGGGCACGTGACCGCGGTGGTGGTGCGTCCCGCGGTCGGACGCCCCGCCGTCGTACAGTGACGCGCGTGACTCGCGACGTGTCGTTCACCGTCCGGCCCGCCCTGCCCGCGGACGTGCGCGCGGTGCGCGCGCTCGTCGAGCCGTACGCCCAGCAACGCATCCTCCTGGCCAAGGAGATGGTCGGGTACTACGAGGCCGTGCAGGAGTTCGTCGTCGCGCAGGAGGACGTGCCCGACGGCGATGCGCGCGGCGCAGTGGTCGGCTGCGGGGCGCTGCACGTCATGTGGGACGACCTGGCCGAGATCCGCACGCTCGCGGTCGACCCCGCGTGGCTGGGGCGCGGCGTGGGACATGCGCTCGTCGATGCACTGCTGGACCGCGCGCGGGCGCTCGGGCTGCGGCGCGTGTTCTGCCTGACGTTCGAGGTCGACTTCTTCACGGCGCACGGGTTCCGCGAGATCGACGGGACGCCCGTTACGCCCGAGGTCTACGCCGAGCTGCTGCGCTCGCACGACGACGGCGTGGCCGAGTTCCTCGACCTCGCGCGCGTGAAGCCCAACACGCTCGGCAACTCGCGCATGCTCCTCGATCTGTGACGACGTGCAGGGCCCTGATGCCCAGCGTGACGCGCTGCACGCGCCGGCGTCGACGCCCTGGACGTGTCCCCGCCACGATCCGCCCACACGCCAAACTCGGTTGGCGCGCACAAGGGGAGCCCCCGGGCGCCAGTGCGTCTGCGGGGGCTCCCCGCTTCGACTGCTGCCTACCGTGTGTCAGCGGTAGAAGGTCTTCCAGCCTGCCTTGGGCTGGCACTTCAGGATCTTCCCGCCCTTCGGCCCAGGGCCCGACTCGCCGATGCACACCCGCCCCTTGAGCTTGGCGTTCGCACCCCAGCCGGTCCCCTTGAAGGCGTCCTTGCAAGCGACCCCGGGACCGTCATAGCCGGTGGAGTCCCAGCAGTAGACATGCACGCCACTGCGGTGTCCGACTCGCCAGACCTCGAGCAGCGCAGAGTGGCCGTCCTTCTCCATGTCGTTGACGCGCACGATGTCGCCGGAGTCGGTGTAGCTGGCGGTCGCGATCCGGTTCCCACCGGTCACTTTCCATGTCCAGTTCTGCTCTGCCGCGACGGCCGCCCCTGCAGAGCCGGCCATCGAAACCGCCGCGAGCGCGAGTGTCGCGACCAGTACACGAATCTTTCGCATCGTGTGGATCCCCCCGTCTCTTGACCGCTCGGCTCAACCTGAGCCGTGCGTGGCACGGCAGGCGCCGAGCCACGGCGACCGTATGGCGAGCGACTTTGGTGTGGCGATGGGGAGAACTGCCCAGGCGATCGTCGATGCCCTCGGCGTCACAGTCATTCTTAGACCGGTCAGGTCCACCGTGGCCGGGTTCCCGTGGCCGTCATGCCAGGGTCCCCGCTCAAGGGCTCGACGACGTCGGCGTGCGTGACCGTCGCCGGCACCGGGCTGCCCTGCGCGGTGTACTGCTCGGCGGCGCCCTCGTAGGCGACGGCAACGGCCACACCGTCCGGGCCCGGGGTGGTCACGACGTTGATCGCGCCGACCTCGCGGGTCAAGATCCCGCGCGGCGGGGTCTCAATGGTCGTCTGCTCGCTCACGTGCTGCCGCCGGTTCACAGCTCGGGGCCGCCAGCCTCGACCTCGTCACCGTCGCCGCTTCGTCACCGTTGACGACGTCGAGCGTGGCGACCGGGCCGCCGTCAAGCGGCGGGATCCTCGACAATGCGAGGCGCGGTCATCGTGATGCTCCGTTCGAGAGTGCTGTGGAAGGTCACTCGAAGGATCACGCGGTGGCCGCTCCTCGTCTCGTCGAAGACGATCCCGGCGACCGCGCTACACCACTCTGCAGGACTCAACTGGAGGGGCTGCGGAGGCGCATCCGCGGCGGCTGCAGCATCGGTCACATGTACCAAGTGCCCGGTGCGGCTCTTCGGTTCCACATAGGCGCTCAACCGTCCGTGGCCCTCGGGCGTCAGCGGACGTGGCGGACCTGGGCGAGGTCCATCTGCTCGTCGACGAAGCGCGTGCCGTCGGGTAGGAACCCGTTGCGCTCGTAGAACCGCCGGGCCCGCGGGTTGTGCTCGACGACCCAGAGCTGGGCGGGCGTGCCCGGCGTCAGGACGGCGTCGAGCAGCGCCCGGCCGACGCCGGTCCCGTGGTGTGCCTCCAGCACGTAGAGAAGCCAGAGCTCGCGGTCGCGCACGGGCGGGTGGTTCCCGACCTGCCGGCCGGCACTGGCGAAGGCGATTCCGATGATCTGGCCGCCGGACTCGGCCACGGTTACCACCCCGTCGCCGGCGAGCCAGCGCTGCCACGTCGCAGTGCGGCGTTCGAGGGTGTCGGACTCCCAATAAATCGCCGGGAGCAGCTCGGAGTACGTCTGGACCCACGACGCGTGGTGGACGTTCGCGCAGCCGAAGGCGTCGTCGGGCGTGGCGGGACGGATGGCGGCGGGCACATCAGGAACCACTGACATGGCGTCATCCTTGCGCATCGAACAACGCCGACCGTCAAGGATCGGTCGATTCTCGACAGTCGCGCCCGATGCTCCAACACCGGCCGATTCTGAGCGCATTCGAAACCGGTTTTGTGGACGCTTCAAAACTGGTCCAGTTCGGCGGCACGGATGGCGGCCCCCTACGTGGTGTGCCAGCCGACCCCAAGCTTCTCGACCCAGGAGACCGGTGCCGACAGGTGCCGTCATGGCGCCGGTGTCGGCGCCGAGTCGCTACGTTGCGCGTTGGCGCCGCAGACCATGAGGAGGTTGCCGTCGGGGTCGCGGAAGGCGAACCAGCCCGAGCAGTCGAACTCGTTCACGTCCGTGACCACCTCGGCGCCGTGCTCGCGGACGAAGACGTGCGCGGCGTGCACGTCGTCCGTGTCGAACATGAACGCCGGCGTCTGGTAGGTGGGCGGCCCGTCGGGTTGGTCGCCGTCCCACATCGGCATCTCGTCCAGGATCAGGTGTCGGTCGTCCTTCAGCGGCACCACGCACAGATGTTGGCCGTCCAGCGGCGCGTCGTCCGCCGACAGCCCGAGCAGTCGGCGGTACCACTCGCGCGCCTTCACCACGTCGCGAACGGGCACGAAGATCCCGCCGATGTGGTTCTTGACCGGATGCGTCATGGATCCTCCTCGAAACAAGCAGTACGGCGGGCTCGCACGTCCGCCTGCACCGCGGGACAGTTCGCCCGGACCGTACTCGCCGCCACCGACAGCCGTAAGAGAGCTGGGCAGTCGAACGTTTGTTCGATATGGTCCCGGCCATGAGCTACTTCGAGGGGGGCTGGGACGCCCGCAATCTCATGGCGATGATGGCGATCACGACGGCGATGGCGCGGGAAGCGGGCAAAGGGGGAACCGCGGCGTCGCCGGCCCCGCCTGCCGCGGCGCGCTCAGCGCCCACAGCAAGGAGCGCCGAGCGGTGAGGTGGGCGACCAGCGGCCTGACGGATCCGTCACAGACGGTCGCTCTCGACAGCTCGACCCCCCATGGCGGCCCTCGGACGGTGAGGTCGACGGGCCGCCGGAGTGCTCGCCGCGCTCGCCCTGAACTTCATCCAGCTGGTGAGGCTGTGACGGTGATGCGGCGGCACGCTGCCGGGGCTACGGCCGCCCGGCCGGGAGGGCGTAGCGGCCGTCCGCGTCCTGTTCGACCAGGCCGTCCTCGATGAGGCCGGCGAGGCACCGCTCGACCTGGGCGGCGTCGTTGCCGACGTCGCCGAGCAGGTCGCGGTGGACCGGCCCGGTCGCACCGCGGAGCACGGACATGACCCGGCCGCGCACCTGCCGGTCGGTGCCGTGCCACGCCTGGACGCGGCGCCGGTCCGCGTGGGCGTCGGGCGGGTGACCGGCCGCGCGCCACGCACACAGCGTGCTCACCGGGCAGCCGGCGCAGCGCGGCACGCGCGCGGTGCACACCAGTGCGCCGAGCTCCATCGACGCCGCGGCCCAGCGTGCGGCCGTCGCGTCGTCGTGCGGGGCGACCGCCTCGGCGAGGGTGCGCTCGGCGACCGTGTACGACGGCGCGGGGAGCGCCGACCCCGCGACCACGCGCGCGAGCACACGCCGGACGTTCGTGTCCACGACGACGGCACGACGGCGGAACGCGAACGCACGCACGGCGGCGGCCGTGTACTCGCCTATGCCGGGCAGGGCACGCAGGGCGGTCTCGTCGTCGGGCACCGTGCCGTCGTGCCGGTCGACGATCGCCCGTGCGCACTCGGCGAGGCGCAGCGCGCGACGCGGGTAGCCGAGGCGGTCCCAGGCGCGCAGCACGTCCGCGGTCGAGGCGGCGGCGAGGTCCGCTGGGGTGGGCCAGCGCGACATCCACGTGCGCCAGACCGGCTCGACGCGCACGACCGGGGTCTGCTGCAGCATGACCTCGCTCACGAGCACGCCCCAGGCGGTACGGTCGGGGCTGCGCCAGGGCAGGTCGCGCGCGACGTCGTCGTACCAGGTGGTGACCTGGTCCACGAGCGCGGCGTGATCGGTGGGCACGAGCGACCATTCTTTCCCACGACCGGCGACGCTGCGAGCGGGCGAGCAGGGAGGTGGCCGGGACTGAGATCATGTGCGGCGCGGCACTCCGAACAGCACGTCCCGGCGTCGTACGGTGGCGCCGACCGTGACGTGACACGTGCCGGCCACAACGACTGGAGGGAAGGGGAGCGCGTGGCAGCTGCGCACGACCGGCGACGGTCCGGTGGCACCTCCCGCGGCCGCTCGGCGGCACGCAAGCCTGGCTCAGGCGCGGCCTCGGCGCGTACGCCCGCGGCGAAGAAGCCCGCCGCTCGCACGACTCCGGCTCGCGCCTCGTCGAGCGGGCGTTCCGACCGCCGGGTCGCCACGGCGTCGTACCTGCAGGCCCCGGGTGCCGCGTCGTCGCGGGCGTCGGCGTCGACGCGGTCGGGATCGGCCGGGCGAGGTGGGCGGAGCTCCGCTCGACGACGCGCGGGCGCCCGGCAGCGGCGCCCCACGCCGTTCGTCGTCGTCGTCGTGGGGGCACTCCTGACCGCGGGCACGTTCGGCGGCTACGGGATCGGCCGCGCCGTGGAGGCGGTCCGTGAGGTGTGGCCGGACTCGCCACCTCAGCTCCTCGCGGACAAGGTCGAGCCGCCGAAGCCCATCGACCTGTCCGGCCCGGCGGAGACCTGCCTGCCCGAGGAGCTCGACATCCGGCTCACGGCGAGCCCCACCTCCGTCATCGAGGGCAGCCCCGTCGTGTTCAGCATCCGGGTCGAGAACGTGGGTCGTGTGCCGTGCCTCGTCGACGGCGCCGACGCGAGCCGGGCCGTGACGATCACCGACGCGTCGGGCGAGGACCGCGTGTGGTCGTCGGCCGACTGCACGGACGGGTCGCAGACGCTGATGCTCGGTCCGGGTGACGTCGCGCCCGCGCGCGACGTGCGGTGGTCGTCCGTGCGGACCGTGCCCGGGTGCGCGGGCGGCCAGCCGGCGGTCGGTGCCGGCGCTTACCAGGCCAGGGTCACGCTCGCCGACGTGCCGGGGGCCACGAGCAACGTCGTGACCTTCACCGTGACCGGGCGCGCCGCGCCCACCCCGGAGCCCTCGTCGCCCGCGACCGACGAGCCTGCCGCCGACGACGCGCCGGACAGCACGACGCAGGAGGAAGACGCGGGCAAGCCCGATGACGCGGGCGCCAAGGCACGCAACGACGGGGCCAAGGGCAGCAAGCAGAAGGGCTAGACGTACCGCTCGAGGATGCTCGACTCGGCAAGGCGCGACAGGCCCTCGCGGATCGCGCGGGCGCGCTGCTCGCCCACGCCGTCGACGGCCATGAGGTCGTCGACGCTGGCGGCGAGGAGCTTCTGCAGGCCGCCGAAGTGCGCCACGAGCCGGTCGATGACCGTCAAGGGCAGGCGCGGCACCTTGGACAGCAGACGGAAGCCGTGCGGCGCGACCGCGGCGTCGAGTGCGACGCCGCCGCCCGGCAGGCCGAGCACCCGGCCGATGTGGCCGAAGTCGAGGAGCTGCGCCGAGTCGAGGGCCGCGAGGTCGGCCTGCACGTCGGTGAGGGAGCGCCCGGAGCGCTCGAGGTCGACGTAGTCGCGCACCACCAGGTCGCGGTCCGCGCCGATGCCGCCGATGAGCTCGTCGAGCTGCAGGGCGAGCAGGCGGCCGTCGACGCCCAGCTCGATGACGTAGCCGTCGATCTCCTCGGAGATGCGGCGCACCATCTCGAGGCGCTGGACCACCGAGCACACGTCGCGCACGGTCACGAGGTCCTCGATCTCGAGCGCCGAGAGGGTGCCCGACACCTCGTCGAGCCGGGCGCGGTAGCGCTCGAGCGTGGCAAGCGCCTGGTTGGCGCGGCCCAGGATGGTGTCGGAGTCCTCGAGCACGTGGCGCATGCTGCCCACGTAGATCGCGACGATCCGCATGGACTGGCTCACCGAGATGACGGGAAAGCCGGACTGCTTGGCGACCCGCTCGGCCGTACGGTGCCGCGTGCCCGACTCGCTCGTCTCGATCGTCGGATCGGGCAGCAGCTGGACCGCAGCGCGCCGGATGCGCACGGCGTCGCGGTCGAGGACGACGGCGCCGTCCATCTTGGACAGCTCACGCAGGCGCGTCGCGGAGAACTCGACGTCGAGCTCGAAGCCGCCGGAGCAGATCTCCTCGACCGTCCTGTCGAGTCCCAGGACGATCAGGGCTCCCGTTCGGCCGCGCAGGATGCGCTCGAGACCGTCGCGCAGCTCCGTCCCGGGAGCCACCGCTGCCAGGGTTTCCCGGAGCAGGGCGTCGGGGTGCGCGTGCGAAGGGGCCACGTAGGCATCCTACGATGCGGCGCCTTCTGAGGACCGGCCGGGAGCAGGCCCGGATCCGACCCCGGACAGCTCGACCGCCTCGGCGATGTGCCTCGCCTCGAGGACCTGCAGACCGGCGGGGACCGACGTCGTCGCCCCGGCCGGCACGACCGCGCGCACGAAGCCGAGCCGCGCGGCCTCGCTCAGCCGCCTGTCGATCGCGGTCACCGGGCGGATGTCGCCGGCGAGGCCCACCTCGCCGAACGCGATCGTTCCCGGGGGCAGCGCCCCGCCCGTGCGCGCGGAGACGATCGCGAGCGCGGTGGCGAGGTCTGCCGCCGGCTCGGACACCCGCGCGCCGCCGATCGTCGAGACGTAGACGTCCTGGTCCGCGAGCCGCAGGCCGCCGTGGCGGTGCAGCACGGCCAGGATCATCGCCAGACGTGAGGACTCCAGACCGCTCGTCGTGCGGCGCGGGTTGGCCAGCGGCGACGGCGCCACGAGCGACTGGATCTCGAGCGCGAGCGGGCGCCGGCCCTCGACCGTGACGGTCACGCAGGTCCCCGGCACGCCCGCACCCAGATGGGAGAGGAACAGCCCGCTCGGGTCGCTGAGCCCCACGATGCCCGACTCCGACAGCTCGAAGCAGCCGACCTCGTCCGTCGGGCCGTACCGGTTCTTGACGGCCCGGACCATGCGCAGCCGCGAGTGCCGGTCGCCCTCGAACTGGCACACGACGTCGACGAGGTGCTCGAGCGTGCGCGGGCCGGCGACGGTGCCGTCCTTGGTCACGTGGCCCACGAGCAGCACGGGCACCTGGCGCTCCTTGGCGGCCGCGATGAGCGCCGCGGCGACCTCGCGCACCTGGCTGACGCCGCCCGGTGCTCCGTCGACCTCGGCCGACGCGATCGTCTGGACCGAGTCGACCACGAGCAGGGCCGGGGCCGAGGCCTCGACGTGGCCCAGCACGGTGGCCAGGTCGGTCTCGGCCGCCAGCAGGAGACGCGGCGCGAGCGCCCCGACGCGCTCGGCCCGCAGCCGCACCTGACCCGCGGACTCCTCTCCCGTCACGTACAGCACGGTGCGGGCGTCGCGCCCACTCGGCCCGCGCGCGTAGCTCGACGCGACGGACAGCAGCAGCGTCGACTTCCCGACGCCGGGCTCGCCGGCGAGCAGGACGACCGCGCCCGGCACGAGCCCGCCGCCGAGCACGCGGTCGAGCTCGTCCTCGCCCGTCGGCACGGCCCGGGCGGCGTCGACGTCGATCTCGGCGATCGGGCGGGCCGGCGAGCGCGTCGGCGTGACCGCGACGGTGCGCGGGCCCGCCGCGGCCGGTCCGTCGTCGGTGACCGTGCCCCACGCCTGGCACTCGCCGCAGCGGCCGACCCACTTGGTCGTGGCCCAGCCGCACTCCGAGCAGCGGTAGGCGGGCCGGGACGCCTTGGTCGCGCGGGCGGCGCGCGAGGTGGAGGTGCTCACGCCGACACACCGTAGGTGCCGCCACCGACAGCGCCGTCGGCGCACGTACGGTGCTGAGCGTCTAGGGTTCCGTCAGGGCCGCCGTGAGGCGGCCGGGCAACGCACGAGAGGACGACGATGAGCGCTCAGCGGGCGGGCGACAAGCGTCCCAGCTATCTCTCCGCGCAGTATCGGTCGCCGGGCGAGCGGGTCCACCGGCGGCCGTCGGCCGAGGTCCTGCGCCGCCGTCGCCGCGTCGTCGCCGGGCTGGCGCTCGGTCTCGTGCTGCTCGTGGCCGTGCTGACCGCGTTCGTCTGGCCCGGGTTCGCCCGGCCTGACGACGAGCCGCTGCCGGCCGTCACGGTCACGGCCCCGGTGCCGACCCCGACGGTCGAGCCGGCCGGCCGCCCCGAGAACCAGACCGCCTTCCTCAAGGCCATGCCCGACACCGCGCTGCAGCTCGCGGTCCGCGGGGTGAAGGTGCACACGCCGTGGGAGGACAACCGGGACGCGATCGAGGCCTGGCGCCTGACCTACGCCGACGGGAACGACCCGGAGGCCGAAGGGGCAGCCGTCGTGCGGCTCGTGGCCGGGCAGTGGGAGGAGGCCGACGAGGCGGGAGGCGTGCTCGACAGCCTGCTCGAGGACGCGGGCGAGCCGACCGTGTCGGGAGACGTCACGGTCGACGGCGAGAAGGCAGGCACCTACGCCGTCACGCCCGGTCCCGAGGAGGGCACGTCAATCGTCACGTGGCGCAACGGCAGCGCCGTGCTGCAGGCCACCGGTCCGGCGGACCTGGTCGAGGACTTCTACACCGCGTTCCCGATGTGACCTGACGCGTACGGTTGTCCCCGTGGACGAGCAGATCACAGGGACGGTCACAGAGACGGTCACAGAGACGGTCGCAGCGACGATCGCAGGGACACGGCTGGCCTTCTGCGGCACCGGCAACATGGGCGAGGCCGTGCTCGCTGGCGCGCTCGCGAGCGGGGTCGCGCCGGGCGACGTCGTCGCGACCGTGCGCCGCCCCGAGCGCGCCGCCGAGCTCGAGAGCCGGTACGGCGTACGCACGACGACGGACAACGCGGCCGCCGCGGCCGACGCGCACGTCGTCGTCGTCGGGGTCAAGCCGAAGGACGCCGCGGCGATGCTCGACGAGATCGCCGGCTCGCTCGCGCCCGGCGCCGTCGTCGTGAGCGTCGCGGCCGGGCTGCCTGTGCGCTTCTTCTCCGAGCGGCTGCCGGAGGGCACCGCCGTCGTGCGGGCCATGCCCAACACCCCGGCGCAGGTCGGCGCGGGCGTGACCGCGATCGTGGGCGGGGCGGCGGCGAGCGACGAGGACCTCGCGCTCGTCGAGCGGATCCTCTCCGGCTCGGGCATGGTCGTGCGCGTCGCGGAGAAGGACATGGACGCGGTCGGGGCGCTCGCGGGCTCGGGCCCCGCGTACGTGTTCTACGTGGTCGACGCGATGGCCGAGGCCGGCGTGCTGCTCGGTCTGACGCGCGACGTCGCACGCACGCTCGCCGTGCAGACCGTGCTCGGCGCGGGCCGCCTGCTCGACGAGACCGGCGAGCACCCCGTGGCCCTGCGCGAGCGCGTCTCCTCGCCCGGCGGCACGACCGTCGCGGCGCTGCGCCGGCTCGACGACGGCGGCGTGCGGGCCGCGTTCCTCGACGCGCTCGAAGCCGCCCGCGACCGGGCGCGCGAGCTGGCGGCCGAGCTCGGCTGACCCGTGACCGACGCCATCACGCCTCCGCGCCGCGGGCGCCGTCCCGCGGGTCAGGACACGCGCGCGCTCGTGCTCGCCGCGGCGCGCGAGGAGTTCCTCGAGCGGGGGTACGACGCCGCTTCCCTGCGCAGCGTGGCCCGGCGTGCCGGCGTCGACCCCGGGACGGTGCGGCACTGGTTCGAGGACAAGGTCCACCTGTTCACCGCGACCCTGGGCGTGGCGGACATCGATCCGGCGGCCATCGTGCGTGAGGTCGCTGCCGGGCCGGTCGACGGCCTGGGTGAGCGGCTCGTCCGGGCGGTCGTGGCCGCGTGGGACTCCGAGTACGGCGAGACGGTGCGGCTCGTGATCCCCGCCGTGCTGGCGGACCCGACGCTGCGGAGGCTCATGCCGCAGTTCCTCGGCGCAGAGCTGCTCGGTCCGATCGTCCGTCGGCTCGGGGTCGACGACGCCCGGCTGCGCGGCTCGCTCGTCGCCTCGCAGATGGCCGGTCTGCTCATGACGCGCTACCTCGTGCCGATCGAGCCCGTGGCCTCCTTGGGCTCCGACGAGCTCGCCGCGCTGGTCGGGCCGAACCTGCAGCGCTACCTCACAGGGGATCTCGCCTGAGCTCTTGCGCGGAGCCGTGCGCGGGAGCAGAATTCCTCACATGATGAATAACGCGTCCGTGCCCGACGGCGGAGCCCCGGCTGCCGCGGTACGCGTGCGCGGGCTCGGGGTCGTCCGGGGCGGTCGCGAGGTCCTGCACGGGATCGACGTCGACGTCCCCGAGCGGCAGGTGGTCGGGCTCCTCGGCCCGTCCGGGTCCGGCAAGACGACGCTGATGCGCGCGATCGTCGGCGTCCAGGACCGCGTGACCGGCGAGCTGACGGTCCTCGGCGAGCCCGCCGGTTCGCCGGGCCTGCGGCACCGGGTCGGGTACGTCACCCAGGACGCGTCGGTCTACAAGGACCTCACGGTGACCCAGAACCTGGGCTACTTCGCACGCCTCGCCGGGGTACCGGCGTCGGCCACGCGCGAGGCGGTCGCGAAGGCGGTGGCGACCGTCGACCTCGGTGGGCACGAGCGGCAGCGCGTGGGGACGCTGTCGGGCGGCGAGCTGTCGCGCGTGTCGCTCGCCGCGGCGCTCGTCGGCGAGCCCGAGCTGCTCGTCCTCGACGAACCGACCGTGGGCCTCGACCCGGTGCTGCGGCGTGACCTGTGGGACACGTTCCGGCGGCTCGCCGCCGGGGGACGGACGCTGCTCGTGTCGAGCCACGTGATGGACGAGGCGACCCGGTGCGACCGGCTGCTGCTCCTGCGCGAAGGTGCGCTCGTCGCCGACACGACGCCCGACGAGCTCATGCGCACGACGGGCGCGCCCGACCCCGAACGTGCGTTCCTCGCTCTCGTGGAGCGCGCATCGGCGGGCGAGGTGCAGCCTCGATGAACCTCACCTGGACGACCGCGGCCCGGGTGCTGGCCCAGCTCCGGTTCGACCGCCGCACGATCGTGCTCATCCTGGTGCTGCCGTGCCTGCTGCTCGGCCTCATCGCGTGGATGTTCCGGGGCACGCCGGTGCTCGACCAGTTCGGGCCGATGCTCGTGGGCCTGTTCCCGCTCATCGTGATGTTCCTGGTCACGAGTGTCGCGACGCTGCGCGAGCGGCAGTCCGGCACGCTCGAGCGGCTCATGACGACGCCGCTGGGCAAGGGCGACTTCGTCGCGGGCTACGCGATCGCGTTCGCCACTCTCGCGCTCGTCCAGGCGCTCGTCGTCGTGGGGTTCGCGACGGCCGTCGGCATGGACGTCGCCGGGCCTATGTGGCTCGTCATCGTGGTTGCGCTGCTCGACGCCGTGCTCGGCTCGTGCCTCGGGCTGGCGGCATCTGCCCTCGCGCGGACCGAGTTCCAGGCCGTGCAGATGATGCCGGCGATCATCTTCCCGCAGCTCATCACGTGCGGGCTGATCATGCCGCGCGACCAGATGCCCGAGCTGCTCGAGTGGCTGTCGCGCGTGTTTCCCCTGACGTACGCCGTCGAGGCGATGCAGGACCTCGCGGCCGGCGCCGAGTGGGTCGACGTGCGCGGGGCGGTGGCCGTCATCATCATGTTCATCGTCGGTGCCGTCGTGCTGGGCGTGTCGACCCTGCGCCGTCGTACTCCGTGACGGCGGCGCGCGGTCCTCACGGCCGGGCGGAGAACCGCTCGAGCAGCTCGGCGTGGCCCGAGCACACGATGAGGTCGTTGGCGCTCACGCGGGTCTCGGGCGTGGCGTACTGGAACTCCAGGCCGGGCGACTTCACACCGATGACGGTCACCCCGTAGCGCTTGCGGATCCCGGACTCGGCGAGGGTGAAGCCCTGCATCTCCTTCGGCGGCCGCATCTTGACGATCGTGAAGCCGTCCTCGACCTCGATGTAGTCGAGCATCTTGCCGCTCACGAGGTGCGCGACCCGCGACCCGGCGTCGGCCTCGGGGAAGACCACGTGATGCGCACCGATGCGCGTGAGGATGCGCCCGTGCTCGGCCGAGACCGCCTTGGCCCAGATCTGCGGCGTGCCGAGGTCCACCAGGTTGCCCGTGATGAGCACCGACGCCTCGAGCGACGTGCCGACGCCTACGACGGCGACCCCGAAGTCTTTCGCGCCGAGCTGCTCGAGCGACTCGGGGTTCGAGGCGTCCGCCTCGACCAGGGGAAGCCGCCCGGAGTAGTGCGCGACGAGCCGCTCGTCGCGCTCGACGGCGAGCACGTCCTGGCCGAGCCGGTCGAGCGTCAGGGCCAGGGACGACCCGAAGCGGCCCAGGCCGATCACGAGCACGCCAGCGTCCCGCTCGGGGGCCTTCTTGTCAGGCACGTGTGGATTCCTCTCAACCGATGATCGGGCGTTCCTCGGGGAAGCGTACGATGCGGCGCCGGTCGCGCAGGGCGAGAGCGCCGAGGACGGAGATCGTGCCGACGCGTCCGAGGAACATCAGCGCACACAGCCAGTACTTGGCGGCGTCGGGCAGCAGGCCGGTGATGCCGGTGGACAGGCCGACGGTGGCGTAGGCCGAGAGGACCTCGAACAGGATCTGCGAGAGCGGGAACTCCGTCATCCGCAGCAGGGCGACGCACGAGATGAGCACCGCCGTCGCGCCGATGAACACCACCGCGATCGACAGGCGGAGCGTGTCGCGCGGCACGCGCCGACCGAACACCTCGATGTCGCGGTCGCCGCGGGCCTCCGCGACGATCGCCAGGAGCATGACCGCGAGGGTCGTGACCTTGATTCCACCAGCGGTCGACGCCGAGCCGCCGCCCACGAACATGAGCGCGTCGATGACGAGCCAGGTCTCCTGTCGTAGGTCGCCGGTGTCGACGGTGCTGAAACCGCCCGAGCGTGGGTTGACCGCGGTGAAGAAGACCGACAGCAGCCGGTGCCACGGGTCCTGGCCCGCCAACGTCCGCTCGTTGTCCCGCTCGAGCGTGGAGATGAGGACCATGCCGGCGATCAGCAGCGCGAAGCTCGTCGCCATCGTGAGCTTCGTGTGCAGCGACCAGCTGCGGACCCAGCGGCGGCCCTCGTGGCGCGTGACCACCAGGTTGTGGATGACCGGGAAGCCCAGCGCTCCGACGAGCAGGCCCAGGCCGATCGGTAGCACGATGAGCCAGTCGGCTGCGTACGGCTCGAGTCCTTCGGGCGTCGGCACGAAGCCCGCGTTGTTGAACGCGGAGATGCCGTAGAACACCGAGTGCCACACGGCGTCGCCGACGCTCTCGCCCAGGGAGAGGAAGCGCGGCAGGAGGACCAGGGCGATGATCGCCTCGATCGTCGTCGCGGTCACGATGATGATGCGGACCAGAGTGCCGACCTCGCCGAGCCGGCTCGACTTGATCTCGGATGCGGTGAGGAGGCGCTGCGTCAGCCCGATCCGCTTCGAGACGGCCATGCCGAGCAGCGACGCGATCGTCATGACGCCGAGACCGCCGACCTTGATGCCGGTGAGGATGACGACGCGGCCGTAGTCGGACCAGTACTCGCCCGTGTCGACGACGACGAGCCCGGTGATGCAGACGGCCGACGTCGCGGTGAACAGGGCGTCGACGAACGGCGCGCGCTGTCCCGACGCCGTCGCGAACGGCGCCAGCAGCAGGACCGTGAAGATCGAGATGACTGCGGCGAACACGGTCATGGCCAGGCGCGCCGGGTACTCGCGAGCGACCTGGTCGACCCACTCCCGCAGGGCCCGCCCGCGGCCGCGCCACCTCGTCGCCACCGATCCTCCCTCGTCCGCCGCGCCAATGCGCACCGTGAGCGCACCGGCCGCACGCCCCGTCTTGCGACGGAGCGTGCTGCCCCAGCCTGCCACGGGTTCGGCTACGGTGGCGGGATGCGCGTCGCCCGCCTGCTGTGGAGCCCCGAGCTCCTGCGGTACGACTTCGGTCCCGGGCACCCGATGGCGCCCGTGCGCCTCGACCTGACCATGCGCCTCGTCCACGACCTCGGCCTGCTCGACGCGCCCGGCCTGGAGGTGTCCGACGTCGGGCCCGCGTCCGACGACGTCCTGCACACCGTGCACGACGCCGACTACGTCGAGGCCGTGCGCCGGGCGGCGGCGACCGGCACCCCCGACCTGCTGCGCGGGCTCGGCACGGAGGACGACCCGGTGTTCCCCGGCATGCACGAGGCCGCCGCGCGCATCGTCGCCGCGTCCGTGGACGCCGCCGAGGCGGTCTGGTGCGGCGACGCCCTGCACGGCGTCAACGTCGCGGGCGGGATGCACCACGCGCGGCGGGACGCGGCGTCGGGCTTCTGCATCTACAACGACGCCTCCGCAGCCGTACAGCGCCTGCTCGACCTGGGCGCGGAACGCGTCGCGTACGTCGATCTCGACGCGCACCACGGCGACGGCGTCGAGGCCGCGTTCTGGGATGACGAGCGCGTCCTGACGGTCTCGGTCCACCAGGACGGGCACACCCTCTTCCCGGGTACGGGCAACCCTGCCGACGCGGGCGGCGACGGCGCGCACGGCACGGCCGTCAACGTCGCGCTGCCGCCGCGCACCGACGGAGCTCGATGGCTGCGCGCCATCGACGCCGTCGTGCCGGCCGTCCTGCGCGAGCACAAGCCGCAGGTCATCGTGTCCCAGCACGGCTGCGACGCGCACGGCAACGACCCGTTGACCGACCTTGACGTCGATGTCGAGGCGCAGGTGCTCGCGGCACGGTGGCTGCACGAGCTCGCGCACGAGCTGTGCGACGGCCGGTGGGTCGCGCTCGGCGGCGGAGGGTACGCCGTCGTGGACGTCGTGCCGCTCGTGTGGTCAGCCCTGGTGGCCGAGGCGGTCCACCGCCCGATCGAGCCCGGCACGCCCCTGCCCGAGCAGTGGCGGCGCGACGTCGAGGAGCGGTCGGGTCTGCCCGCGGCCCGCGCGCTCGGCGACGGGCCCGTCGACTTCAAGCCCTGGACCGCCGGCTACGACCCGGCCGACGCCGTCGACCGTGCCGTGCTGGCGACGCGGCGCAGCGTGTTCCCGCACTGGGGTCTGGATCCGCTGCTCGACTGAGCCGGAGCGGAGCCGCAGGCTCGGGTCGACAACAGAATCGACGAGGCCGGTTCGGGGGCTGGCGGGTGGATCGGGTACCCTGAGGGACGGACTTTTCCGTGTTGGTCGGCACCCTGCGCGCAGGGAGCGTGGGACCAACCGTGTTCCACCAACCGACCAGCATTGTGAGGACCTCATGGGCTCCGTCATCAAGAAGCGCCGCAAGCGCATGGCGAAGAAGAAGCACCGCAAGCTGCTTCGCAAGACGCGTCACCAGCGCCGCAACAAGAAGTGACGTCGCGCCCGCCATCGGCGGGCAGCGCGCTCCGAGCCCGGGTCCCGATGGGATGCCGGGCTCGTCGCGTCTTGAGAGAGGTTCCCGTCAGCGCCCGCGGATCCGGCGCTGGGCGGCACGCAGCACGAGCCCGGCGACCCAGGCGGCGCCCGCCCACGACGCCGTCTTGACGCCGCGGCCGGCCACTCGCTGCCCGCGCCCGCGGAACTCGCGGATGGGCCAGCCGATCTCCTTCGCGTGCCGGCGCAGGCGGACGTCAGGGTTGATCGGGCAGGGGTGCCCCACGGACCGCATCATCGGCAGGTCGTTCAGGGAGTCGCCGTAGGCGTAGGACGCCCCCAGGTCGATGTTCTCCCGCTCGGCCAGCTCGCGCACCGAGGCCGCCTTGGCCTCCCCGTGCATGAGGTCGCCCACGAGCCGCCCGGTGTAGAAGCCCTCGGCGTGGTCGGCGACGGTGCCCAGACAGCCGGTCGCGCCGAGGCGGCGCGCGATGAGCGCGCCGATCTCGACGGGCGTCGCCGTCACGAGCCACACCTGGTCGCCCGCCGCCACGTGCTCGTCCAGCAGCCGCTTGGTGCCCGGGAAGATGCGCAGCTCGAGCACGGTGTCGTAGACCTCCTCGCCGACCGCGGTGATCTCCGCCACCGACCGGCCCGCGATGAGCGACAGCGCCTTGGACCGCACCACCTCGATCTGCGTGCGCGACTCGCCGAACAGCAGATACTTGGCCTGGATGAGGCCGAATCGGACCAGGTCACGCGTGCCGAAGAACCTGCGCTGGTACAGGGCACGCGCGAGATGGAACGAGCTCGCGCCCCGGATGATCGTGTTGTCGACGTCGAAGAACGCCGCGGCCTGCGGGAGAGGAGCTGACTCGGCGGGCGACGGCATGCCGTCCACTGTATCGGCGGCGCACGCGCCGCTCGCGGACGGCGAGGCCTTTCCGGACGGCGTACGGCGCGCGCCCGCGCGCCGATACGCTGTGCTGGTGAGCAGGCCGCAGACGGAGCCCGTCGGCAATCCCAGGGTCGTGCTGTTCACGCGGCCGGGGTGCCACCTGTGCGACGACGCACGCGAGGTGGTCCGGCAGGTGTGCGCGGACGTGGGTGAGGAGTGGGTCGAGGTCGACATCGATGACGACCCGAGCGGCTCGTTGGTCGGCAGATACGGGGAATACGTGCCCGTCGTCGAGGTGGACGGCGTGCAGCAGGGCTTCTGGCGGGTGGACGCGACGCGGCTCGCGCGACGCCTGGCCGGCGGGGCCCGGGGAGGGGAACGGACGTGATCGAGCTCGGTGAGGTAGCGGTACCGGCGGCGACGGTCGCGCGCCTTCCCTACTATCTGCGCGCCCTGCGCGACCTGGCGTCCCGCGGCGTGACGACGACGTCGTCGTCCGAGCTCGCGGAGCGCTCGGGCGTGGGGTCCGCGCAGCTGCGCAAGGACCTGTCGTACCTGGGGTCCTTCGGCACGCGCGGCGTGGGGTACGACGTCGAGTCGCTCTCGGCGTACATCTCCGCGGCACTCGGCCTCGAGTCCGAGCACCGGCTCGCCATCATCGGCATCGGCAACCTGGGGCACGCCCTGGCCAACTACTCCGGGTACGCCGCCCGTGGGTTCCAGGTGGTCGCCCTGCTCGACGCCGACCCGCAGGTGGTCGGCACGAACGCCGCGGGCATCGAGGTCGAGCACGTCGACGGCCTCGAGGACGTGGTCGAGAGCAAGAAGGTCTCGATGGTCGTGCTCGCTACTCCCGGGCCGGTGGCGCAGGCCGTCGCCGAGCGTGTCGTGGCGTGCGGCGTGCGCGAGATCCTGTCGTTCGCGCCGGTGGCGCTGCAGCTGCCCGACGACGTCGTCGTACGCAGCGTGGACGTGGCCGGCGAGCTGCAGATCCTGGCCTTCCACGCGGCGGCGCGCGCAGCGACGTCGCAGGCGAGGTCCGCCGGGGTGGAACGCATCACCGCGACGTAGGACGCACGGCGCGGGGTAGCACGAAGATCGCCGAGGTAGAAGGCGAGAACGCCTCGCCTTCTACCTCGGCGATCCCGAGTTCTACCTCGGGGATCTCGAGTTCTACCTCGGCACAGGTCAGACCTGCTTGATCGACGAGATGTCGAGGGCGATCTTGACCTTGTCGCCCACGAGGACGCCACCGGTCTCGAGCGCGGCGTTCCAGGTCAGGCCGTAGTCCTTGCGGGAGATCTCGAGCTCGGACTCGAAGCCGGCGCGCGAGTTGCCGAACGGGTCGAGCGCGGTGCCGGAGAACTCGGTCACGAGGTCCACGGTGTTGGTGACACCGTTGATCGTCAGGTCGCCGGTGATGACGTGCTCGTCGCCGTCGGCCTTGATCGACGTCGAGGTGAAGGACCAGACCGGCTTCTCCTCGGCGTCCCAGAAGTCGGCGCTCTTGAGGTGCGCGTCGCGGCCCGCGTCCCCCGTGTTCACCGAGGCAGCGTCGAGCTCGGCCGAGACGGAGGAGGACTCGAGGTCCTCGCCGACGGTGATGGTGCCGGACGTGATGGCCAGGGTCCCGCGGACCTTGGCGATGCCGGCGTGGCGGACGGTGAACGACGCGGTGGAGTGCGAGCCGTCGATGACGTAGGTGCCGGTGGTAAGGCCGGCGGGCAGGGGCGTGGCCATGGTGGAGGTCCTCTCGCGGTTGTTCGTGGGCTGACCAGTGGTGCAGGGGGTCATAGTTGAGGGCTCAACTACGTCCGAGTGCGACAACCGCGATGTCTCGTAGCCTATTCCCGTGAGCACCGTCACGTCCGAGGGGGCCCCGCACCGGAGGCGAAGGATGAACCAGCAGACCGAATCTCGCGCCGAGGTCTCGGTCCGCTGGCTCGACGACGGCCAGCAGTGGGCGTGGCGACGCTTTCTCGAGGGCACGTCGCGCTTCTACGAGGCGCTCGACCGGGCGCACGACGTCGGCATGCCGCTGACGCTGAGCGAGTACCACCTGCTCGCGCAGCTCTCCGAGGCGCCCGAGCGCACGCTGCGGATGTCGGCGCTGGCCGAGTTCCTCGCGCTGTCGCGCAGCCGTCTCACCCACACGGTCGACCGCATGGAAGCGCGAGGCCTGGTCGAGCGGCGTCCGGTCCCGGGCGACCGGCGCGGTGTCAACTGCGTGATGACCGACGCGGGGTTCGCGGCTCTCGTCGATGCCGCGCCGCAGCACGTCATGGCCGTACGCCGGCTCCTGGTCGACGTGCTCGAGCCCGAGGAGATGGCCACGCTCGGGCGCGCGATGGCCAAGGTCGCCGACGCCGCGCGCGCCGAGGTTGCGCGGGCGCAGGACGCCGCCGGTCAGGCGGGCTTGCGCGCCGCGAACGTGTGACCCGACACGGCGTAGCGGCGCGCGTTGCGATCGCCGCGCGCTCATTGCAGCCCGAGCGGGTGAACGACGGCCGCGGCGGTGAGACACCTCACGTGCGAACCTGGGCGGGGCCTGGGGGCGCCCGTCATCTGGGACACTGGGGTCCATGGCCACCACCACCGTGCACCTGATGCGCCACGGCGAGGTCCACAACCCTGACGGTGTTCTCTACGGCCGCATCGCGGGTTACCGGCTCTCGGAGCGCGGCCTCGAGATGGCACGCCGCGTCGCGACGCACCTGTCCGACGCGGGCCGTGACGTCGTCGCGGTCGTCGCCTCGCCGCTGCAGCGCGCGCAGGAGACGGCGACGCCGGTCGCCGACGCGTTCGGGCTCGAGCTCGCCTCGGACGAGCGCCTCCTCGAGGCGGGCAACTTCTTCGAGGGCAGCACGATCGGCTCGCGTCCCGGGCAGCTGGCGCACCCACGCTACTGGCGGTACCTGTGGAACCCGCTGCGTCCCTCATGGGGCGAGGCGTACACCCTGCAGGTGGCGCGCATGCGCGCCGCCGTCGACGACGCCCGCCAGGCGTACGCCGGCCGCGAGGTCGTGCTCGTGAGCCACCAGCTGCCGGTGTGGCTCACGCGCCGCTCGTTCGAGGGCCGGACGCTCGCGCACGACCCGCGCCGCCGGCAGTGCACGCTCGCGTCGCTCACGTCTCTGACGTTCGACGGAGACCGGTTCGCCGGCCTGCACTACTCCGAGCCCGCCGCCGAGCTGCTCGCGGGCGCGAACCAGCTGCCAGGGGCGCTGTGACGGTGCGCAGGATCACCCGTTCCGTGGCAGCGACAGGCGCCGCCGGTGTGCTCGTGCTCGGGCTCGCCGCGTGCGGGGCCGAGGACTCGGGCGCCGGCGACGTCGTCGGGCAGGGGTTCGTCTCGGGCGACGGCTCCGTGCAGCAGTGGGAGCCCGACGACCGCACCGACCCGGTGACCGTCACCGGTGCCACCTTCGAGGGCGACGAGGTCTCCACGGCGGACTGGCGCGGCGACGTCGTCGTGCTCAACACCTGGTACGCCGGCTGCGCGCCGTGCCGTGCCGAGGCGCCCGACCTCGTCGAGCTCGCCACCGACCGGGCCGACGACGGCGTGCGGCTGCTCGGCATCAACACCGAGGACGACGCCGGCACCGCTCTGGCGTTCCAGCGCACGTTCTCCGTGCCGTACCCGTCGATCGAGGACCGCAGCGGTCAGGTCGTCGCACGGCTGTCCGGCGTCGTGCCGCTGCAGGCCGTGCCGTCCACCGTGGTGCTCGACCCCGAGGGCCGCGTCGCCGCTCGCGTCATCGGCCAGGTCGCGGGCTCCACGCTGGACGCGATCATCGACGAGGTCCTCTCCGAGGACGCCGGAGACGCAGCGGAGGGCGCCTGATGGGCGAGGCCTTCGCCACGACGGCGTTCAGCGGCTCGCTCCTGCTCGCGGTCCCGGTCGCGCTGCTGGCCGGCCTCGTGTCGTTCGCGTCGCCGTGCGTGCTGCCGCTCGTGCCCGGGTATGTCGGGTACGTGAGCGGTATGGCCGCGGCGAACGCCGCCCCGGCGGCCGGAGGCGGCACGACGGCGGTGCGCACCGCGCCGGAGCGCACTCGCGTCGTGGCCGGGGTCGGCCTCTTCGTGCTCGGCTTCACGGTCGTGTTCGTCGCCCTCATGGCCGCCGCGGGGGCGTTCGGCTCCTACCTGGTGCGCTGGGAGGACGTGATCACGCGCGTGCTCGGCGTCGTCGTCGTGGTCATGGGCATGGCTTTCGTCGGCGGCGTGCCGTTCCTGCAGCACGAACGGCGCCTGCACCTGAGCCCGCAGGCCGGGCTGTGGGGCGCGCCCGTGCTCGGCCTCGTGTTCGGGCTCGGCTGGACGCCGTGCATCGGCCCGACGCTCGCCGCGGTCCAGGCGCTGTCGCTCAACGAGGCGTCCGCGGGACGCGGCGTCCTGCTCGGCATCGCCTACTGCGTGGGGCTGGGCGTGCCGTTCCTCCTGGTGGCGCTCGGCATGCAGTCCTCGCAGCGCATGCTCGCGTTCCTGCGCCAGCACCGCCTGACGATCCAGCGCGCGGGCGGCGCCCTCCTCGTCGTCATCGGCCTGGCCCTCGTCAGCGGCCTGTGGGGTGCGCTGACGAGCCAGCTGCAGGGCTGGATCAGCGGCTTTGTGACGGTGGTGTGATGAGCGACTCCACGACGTACCGCCCCGAGGGCATCGCCGACGAGTTCTCCGAGGGCTCCTACGCGGAGCAGGTGCCGCCGTCGGGCACCGGTCCCACGCTCCCCGCGCTCGGCTGGCGCGGCACGCTGCGCTGGACGTGGCGCCAGCTCACGAGCATGCGCGTCGCGCTCATGCTGCTCATGCTGCTGGCGGTCGCCGCGGTGCCCGGCTCGATCCTGCCGCAGCGCCCGCAGGACCCGGCCGCGGTGCTGACCTACCTGGCCGACAACCCGACCGCCGGCGAGTGGCTCGACCGCCTCGGGTTCTTCGACGTGTACTCGTCCGTCTGGTTCTCGGCGATCTACCTCATGCTGTTCGTCTCGCTCGTCGGGTGCATCGTGCCGCGCACGGCCGCGCACGCCCGGGCGATGCGGGACCGTCCGCCGCGCACCCCCGCGCGGTTCGAGCGCTTCCCGGCACGCGCCGAGACGACGACGTCGGCCACGCCCGACGAGGTCACGGACGCCGTTGTGGCGCACCTGCGCGGGCGCGTGCGCTGGCTGCCGGTGTTCCGCGTCGACGCGGGTGCGGAGGAGGCCCGGTCCGCGCGCGGGCGCGTGCCGGGCCGCCCGGCCACGCGCACCGTCGCCGCCGAGCGCGGCTACCTGCGCGAGACGGGCAACCTCGTCTTCCACCTCGCCCTGCTCGGCCTGCTCGTGTCCGTCGTCCTCGGCCAGCTGCTGCACTACCGGGGGCAGGCGATCGTGACCGAGGGCCGCGGGTTCGCCAACGCCGTCGTCGACTACGACACCTTCGAGTCCGGGGAGTGGTTCTCGCCCCGGTCGCTCGTGCCGTTCTCGATGACGCTCGACGAGTTCTCCTCCGAGTTCGCCTCCGACCGGGTCGCGTTCGCCCAGGCGCGCGACTTCACCGCGTACGTGACCGTGACCGAGCCCGACGGCGAGAGCAGCGCCGAGACCATCAAGGTCAACCACCCGCTGCAGATCGACGGGTCGAAGATCTACCTGCAGGGCAACGGGTTCGCGCCCGAGATCACGGTGAACGACGCCGAGGGGCAGGTCGCGTTCTCCGGCCGGGTGCCGTTCCTGCCCGAGGACCAGATGTACACCTCGCGGGGCGTCGTCAAGGTGCCCGACGTCTCGGCGGGCCTCGAGCAGATCGGGCTCGTCGGCTACTTCCTGCCGACCGCCGTCGTCGAGCAGGACGGGTCCGCCCGCTCCGTGTTCCCCCAGCCGCGCGACCCGCTGCTCGTGCTCGAGGTCTACCGGGGCGACCTGGGGCTCGACGAGGGCGTGCCGCAGAATGTCTACCGCCTCGACACGGCGAACCTCACGGCGTCGGTCGGCGAGGACGGCGAGCGCGTGAAGGTGCTGCTGCGGCCCGGCGAGACAGCAGACCTGCCCGACGGGCTCGGCACGGTCACGCTGGGCGAGGACGTCCCGCGCTACGTCGCGCTCGACCTGCGGCACGACCCGTCGCTCGCCTGGGTGCTCACGTTCTCCCTGCTCGCCCTCGCGGGCCTGGCGGTCTCGCTGTTCACGCCGCGACGCCGCGTCTGGGTGCGATCATGGTCCGAGGCCGACCCTGCCGACGGGGCCGGACGCACGGTCACGCGCGTCGAGGTCGCCGGGCTCGCGCGCGGCGACGACGCCGGCCTGCAGGACGAGGTCGACCGGGCGCTCGGCGCCGTGCCCTGCAGGGAGTCGGCGTCCGACACCTCCGCCACCGACACCACCACGGAAGGCTGACCATGGAGATCGCCGAGCTGAGCGTGCTGCTCGTCTGGGCCGCGATGACGGCGCTGGCCGTCGCGCTCGTCTCGTTCGCCATCGACCTGGGGCGGCGTACCGAGGAGCGTGCCGGGACACGCGCGCGGGCGGCCGTCGGTGCCGCGCAGGCTGCCGTGAGCGGGGCTCCGGGCACGGCGTCGGTGCCGCCGTCCGGGACCGAGCCGCGCCGCCGGGCCGCGGGCATCGCGATGTCGACGACGTGGGTGGGCACGGCGTTGCTGCTCGTCGCGATCGTCCTGCGCGGTCTCGCCGCGGGCCGCACCCCGTGGGCCAACATGTACGAGTTCACCCTCGTCGGGTCGTTCGTGGCGCTCGCCGTGTTCCTGGGCCTGTCGACGCGCCGCGACGTGCGGTTCCTCGGCACGTTCGTGACGGGGCTCGTGGTGCTGTTCCTCGCCCTCGGCGTCAACGTCTTCTACGTCGCCGCGACGGGTCTTCAGCCCGCACTCCAGAACTACTGGCTCGTCATCCACGTCGGTGTCGCCATCGCCGCGACCGGCATCCTCACGGTCGCGTTCGTCGCGTCGGTCCTGCAGCTCCTGCGGGACAGCCGCGACTCGGGGGTTCCGTTCCTCGCCCGGACCGGCTTCCGTTGGCTCGACCGGGTCCCGACGCCGGGCTCGCTCGAGACGCTGTCGTTCCGGCTCAACGCGGTCGGCTTCGTGCTGTGGACGTTCACGCTCATCGGCGGCGCGATCTGGGCCGAGCACGCCTGGGGCCGCTACTGGGGCTGGGACGTCAAGGAGGTCTGGAGCTTCGTCGTCTGGGTCGTGTACGCGGCGTACCTGCACGCGCGCACGACGCGCGGGTGGTCGGGCCGCCGGGCCGCGTGGTTCGTCGTCGTTGGGTACGCGTGCGTGCTGTTCAACTTCACTGGCGTGAACCTGATCTTCAACGGGAAGCACTCGTACTCGGGGCTCTGAGCCCGCGCGAGCCCCGCCGCAGGCGCTTGTCCACCGCGATCACCGCGCTGGCCGCCACGGCGACGCCGAAGATGCGCAGCCACACGTCCGTGGCCAGCGGGGCCGTGCCGAAGATCGCGTTCATCGCCGGCAGGTAGGTGATGGCCGCCTGTCCGAGCGCCTGGACGAGCACGCCGACGACGATCCACCGGTTGGAGAAGACCCCGAGGCGCCAGGCCGATCGTGTCAGGGACCGGCAGCTGAAGAGGTAGAACGCCTCGACGACGACGAACACGTTCAGCGCGGTCGTCCGGGCCTCCGCCAGGCTCGCGCCGGCGGCCAGCTCCCACCGGAACAGCCACCAGGAACCGGCCACGAGCAGTGTCGAGACCAGCACGATCCGTACGATCAGGGCCCGGGTCAGCAACGGTTGGTCCGGTTCGCGCGGCGGCCGCGTCATGATCCCGGGCTCCTTGGGCTCGAACGCGAGCGTCAGGCCCAGCGCGACGGCGGTGGTCATGTTGATCCAGAGGATCTGCGTGGGCAGGATCGGCAGGACCGCTCCGAGCGCGATCGCCACGAGGATCACCAGTCCCTCGCCGAGGTTGGTCGGCAGCGTCCACGCGATGAACTTGGTGAGGTTGTCGAACACGCCACGCCCTTCCTCGACCGCGGCCTCGATCGTGGCGAACTCGTCGTCGGTGAGCACCATGTCCGACGCGTCCTTCGCCACCTCGCTGCCGGTCCGGCCCATCGCGATCCCGATGTCGGCCTGCCGGAGCGCCGGCGCGTCGTTGACACCGTCGCCCGTCATCGCGACCACGTGCCCGCGCGCCTGTAGTCCCTCGACCAGCCGGAGCTTCTGCTCCGGTGAGACGCGGGCGAAGACCGACGCCCGGTCTGTCGCCTCCGGGAGCTCCTCCGTCGGCAGCGCGTCCAGGTCGGCCCCCGTCAGCACCGCGCCCGGGCCGACATGGCGTCCGGGAAGCAGCCCGACCTGGTTCGCGATGCTGACGGCGGTGGCAGCGCGGTCGCCGGTGATCATCTTCACCGCGACGCCCGCTGTGCGGCAGGCGGCCACCGCGGCGGCGGCGGAGGCACGTGGCGGGTCCGAAAGTGCCTGCAGGCCTGTGAGCACGAGCGTGCCCGTCGGCACGTCCAGGTCCAACCCCGGCGGCGGGGGTCCGCCCGTGCGCAGCATCGCGGTCGCGAGGACGCGCAGGCCGCGGGCGGCGAGGTCGTCTGCCGCACGAAGCACCGTGCCGGGCTCGAGCGGTCGCGCGTCGCCGCCGGGGCTGAGCCACGCCGAGCACAGGTCGAGCACGCGCTCCACGGAACCCTTGACCAGCAGCACGTGGTCGCCGTGCTCGTGGCCGGTCAGGTCCCGGTGGAGCGTGGCCATGTACCGGCGTTCCGAGCTGAACGGGATCGTGGCGATCCTCGGGAGGGAGTCGCGGACCTCGCAGGGCCCGAGCCCGGCCTTGGTCGCCGCCACGACCATCGCGCCCTCCGTCGGGTCACCGACCACGCCCCAGAGCTCTCCTTCCCTTCGCAGCGTGGCCTCGTTGCAGGCGGCGCCCGCGACCAGCGACCAGCGCAGCGCCGGGTGCGCGTCCAGGTCTACCGGCGTGCCGTCGGCGTGGCGCACCGTGCCCTCGGGGGCATAGCCCGTCCCGTCGACGTCGAACGTGCCCTGGGGGGTCCACACCGCGCGCACGGTCATCTGGTTCTCGGTGAGGGTGCCGGTCTTGTCCGAGCAGATGACGGTGGTGCTGCCGAGCGTCTCGGCTGCGACGAGCCGCCGGACCACCGCGCGCCGTCGGGCCATCCGGGCCACGCCGATGGCCAGCGTGATCGTGACCGCCGCGGGGAGTCCTTCCGGGATGGCGCCGACCGCGAGCGCGATCACCGCGGTGAAGGTCTCGGCCGGGTCCTGTTCCCGCACCAGCCCGACGCCGAACGTGACCACGGACAGGGCGAGGATCCCGACGGTCAGCACCCTGCTGAACTGCGCGAGCTTGCGCGTCAGCGGCGTCGCGAGCGTCTCCGCGCCCCCGACCAGGCGGTGAATCTCGCCGAGCTCGGTCCCGGCGCCGGTGGCTACCACGATCCCGGCGCCGTTCCCGGTGGTGACGAGCGTGCCCGAGTAGGCCATGTTCAGCCGGTCCGCCACGGGCACCGCCTCGGGCAGCACGGTCTCCTCCTTGACGACCGGGACGGACTCGCCCGTCAGTGCTGACTCGTCGATGCCGAGCTCGGTCGACGAGGTGAGACGCAGGTCTGCGGGCACTCTGTCGCCCGCCTCGACGAGCACGAGATCGCCGGGGACGAGATCTTCCGACGGCACCGCACGTCGGCGTCCGCCCCGGACGACGGTGGCCCGCGTGCGGACCATCGAGCGCAGCCCTTCGAGCGCGGCCTCGGCTCGCGACTCCTGGACAAAGCCCACGAGCGCGTTGATCAGAACCACACCGAGGATCACGGCCGAGTCGACGAGCTCGCGCATCGCGGTCGTGATCGCCGCCGCGACGAGCAGCACGTAGATCAGGGGGTGGTGGAACTGGCGCAGGGCACGCGCCAGCAGGCCGGAGCCTTGCGCTGGGGGCAGCGTGTTCGGGCCGAAGCGCGTCAGCCGCTCGTCGACCTCCTGCTCAGGAAGGCCCCGGTGCGGGTCGGTCTCCAGGAGCAGCACGACCTCATGGGCCGCGAGGCCGTGGTGCGCTGCCGTCGACCCGAGCGGCGACGTCGTCATGAGGCACAGCCTGGGCGCTCCGGGTGACCTTCGGAAGGGCCCAACGGCCTTACCGGCAGGGACATGCGGGCTTCGTGCCCGCCGCGCTCCTCAGGAGGGAGGGGGATCCTCGTCGGTGCCATCGGCCGGGGAGTCGCCGTCCTCGCGCCGCTGGCGGCGGCGCTCTTGCTCGAGGCGCCACAGGAAGTCCGGGTCGTCGTCGGGAGCGACCGGGCCCGAGGGGCGACGCGGACCGCGGCCCGGCCGCGCGCCCCGGCCGGACTGGCCCCAGCCGCCGGACCTGCGTCGCTGCTGCTTGCTCACGATCCACGCTGCCGCGCCGAACAGTGGCAGCAGGACGATGATCAGGACCCACAGCCACGTGGGCAGGCCGCCGCGGTCCTCCTCGTCGGACCCGGCGAGGTCGGCGAGCGTGTAGACCATGAGCCCCAGAATCGCCAGGGGCAGGACGACGCGTACGAACATGTCTCCAGCGTAGGGCCGCCCGGCCCGCTCGCCCGCATGTGTGCTCGGACCGTGACCGTAACCTGCGCCACGGGTGCGAGGCCCTGCCGTCGGGCCGCCTACCCTTGAGGTGTGCCCTTCCTCGTCTACAGCCTCCTGCGGCTCGGTCTCTTCGTCGCCCTGCTCGTCGTCGGGTACCTCGCCGGTCTGCGGAGCTGGCTGCTGCTGCTCGTCGCGCTCGTCGTCGCCTTCTCGGTGTCGTACCTGGCGCTGCGCCGGCAGCGGGACGCCGCCGCGGTGTGGCTCGCCGAGCGCTCGGCGCGACGTCAGGCGGCGAAGGAGCAGACCGTCGACGAGGACGCCGCCTACGAGGACTCCGTCGTCGACCAGGCCGACTCGCCGAAGTAGAAGCGCAAGCGCCGACGGCCTGCGCCGAGGTAGAACGAGTACCGGGTGCGGTTCGTTCTACCTCGCGAGATTTCGTTCTACCTCGCCGGTTCGGGTTCTACCTCGCGGGAAGCGGTTCTACCTCGTCAGAGGGCGAGGCCGAAGCCGAGCAGGACGCCGTAGCCCAGCTCGAACAGCCCGGTGCCCGCGAGCACCGGTACGAGCAGCCTCCCGCGCACGCCGGCAAGCACCGGCGTCGAGAGCAGGACGGCGGGCAGGAGCAGGAACAGCACCACCAGCGTCCACGGCGCCCAGAACGCGCACAGCGCGCCCAGCAGCACGGGAAGCACCATCCAGGCGGTGTAGAGGCGTCGCGCCCGGCGGTCGCCGACCCGCACGGCGAGCGTCCGCTTGCCGGCGGCGACGTCGGTCGGGATGTCCCGGACGTTGTTGACCATGAGCAGCGCGCACGCGATGAGTCCCACGCCCACCGCACCCAGCACCGCCGGCCACGTGATCCGGTCGGCCTGCGTGTACGCGGTGCCGAGCGTGGCGACGAGCCCGAAGAAGACGAACACCCCGACCTCGCCGAGCCCCAGGTAGCCGTACGGACGCCTCCCGCCGGTGTAGTACCAGGCGGCCAGCACGCACAGCGCCCCGACAGCGAGCAGCCACCAGTGGCCGCTGACGGCGCACAGGAGCAGACCCAGGACGCCTGCGACGCCGAGCGCCGCGAACGCGGCCGCCTGGACCTGGCCGGGCGGGGCTGCGCGCGACGCCGTGAGCCGCAGCGGGCCGACGCGGTCGACGTCGGTCCCCCGCACGCCGTCGGAGTAGTCGTTCGCATAGTTCACGCCCACCTGGAGCGCGAGCGCGACGCCGAGCGCGAGGAGCGCCGGAACCCAGGCGAACTCGCCCACCTGGGCCGCCGCGCCCGAGCCGACGAGCACCGGCGCTGTCGCTGCCGGGAGCGTGCGGGGGCGTGCGCCGGCGATCCACTCGCGGGTCGTGGCCATGCGTCCTCCTTCAGGGGGTGGTCGGCGCCTCGTGCGTCCGGACCATCGCGGCCACCGCGGCACGGTCCACCTTGCCGGGGCCGCGCAGGGGCAGCGCGGCGACGCGGTAGACGCGCCTCGGCGCGGACGGCGGCCCCAGCGTAGCGGCGACGGTGGCACGCACCTGCGCGAGGTCGTCTTGCCCGACGGCGGTCAGCCCGGTCGCGTCGTCGGGCTCAGGCCCGGGGGCACGCCGCCCGGAGCCTGGCAGCTCTACGGGAGGCACGACGACGACCGCCACGAGCGACTGGCCCCACTCGGCGTCGGGCACGCCGACGACGCACGACTCGCCGGTCGCCGCCGGCCCGAGCACCTCCGGCAGCACGGGGATGAGCGCCGCCTCGACCGCCGCCGGGGCGACGTTGACCCCGCCCGTCACGACGACGTCGTCGGCCCGGCCGAGCACCCGCAGCCTCCCGTCGGGGGCCCATGCGCCCACGTCGCTCGTGCGGAACCAGCGGGTACCGACGTCGGGCCACTCGGCGTCGGTGCGGAACGCGGCCGCGGTGGCAGCGTCGTCGCCGACGTACCCGGCGGCGAGCATCGGGCCCGCGAGCTCGACCACGTCCGTCCCGGGAGCGAGGCGTACCCGCACCCCGCGCAGCGGCACGCCGTCGTACACGCAGCCGCCGGCGGTCTCGGACATGCCGTACGTCCGCACGACCCGGACCCCCGCCGCTCGCGCTCGCTCGAGCAGCGGCGGGGGTGTCGTCGCGCCGCCGAGCAGCACGGCGGTGCACCGGGCCAGGGCGGCCAGGCCGCGGGGTCGGCCACCGTCGGCCGCCGCGACGAGGCGGTGCAGCTGGGTCGGGACGAGCGAGGTGAACACGGGGTCGTCGCCGGCGAGCACGGGCTCGAGGAGGTCCGCGAACCCCTCGGGCGTGAACGGCACGCCGGGATCGGCCGCCGCGGGCGGGGCGCCGGAGAGCAGGGCCCGCACGATCACCTGCAACCCCGCGACGTGCGTGGGAGGCAGGGCCAGGACCCACCGCCCGTCCTTGCCGAGCCGTTCGTGCGTCGCCGAGGCGGACGCGCGCAGCGCGTCGGCGCTGAGCGCGACCTCCCGGGGAGCGCCCGTCGAGCCGGACGTGCGCACCACCAGCGCGGTTCCCGGCGGCAGGGGCGCGTCGGGGGCGAGGCGGGGCAGGGGCGCGACGGCGGGGCCACCGTCGAGCGCGCGGCGCACCGCCCCGACCAGGTCCTCGAGCACCTGCCCAGGTTATGTCCCCGCCGGGCGTAGGGTGAGCGGCAAGGACGTTCGCCACCGGGAGGGGACGGGACGGATGATCGGTCGGACTGTGCGGATCGTGGCCTCGGCGCTCGTGGTCGGCCTGATGGTCGGCGGCTGCGGCGGCGAACCGTCGCCTGCGCCGACGACGACCGTGGACCCACAGGTCGAGGCCGCCACCAAGGGCAAGCCGCCCAAGCCGGACATCCCCAAGGTGTGGCCGCTGACCGGCGTCGAGACGAAGCAGGTCGCCAAGCGTCCGGCGCTGTCGATCAAGGTCGAGAACTCGAGCTCGTCGCGACCGCAGGCGGGGCTCACGCACGCCGACATCGTCTGGGAAGAGGTCGTCGAGGGCGGCATCACGCGATTCGTCGCCGTCTACCACTCGCGCCTGCCGGACACGGTCGAGCCCGTCCGATCGGTGCGCCCGATGGACCCGGCGATCGTCGCGCCCCTCGACGGGATCCTCGCGTACTCGGGTGCGCAGGGGGTCTTCATCGACGCGGTCGACGCCTCGGGCACCCAGTCGGTGATCATGGACCGCGGCGACCCAGGCTTCTCGCGCGACCCGAACCGGTCGGCCCCGCACAACGTCATCGGAGTGCCGGAGACCTTCCTCTCTCAGGCCGACGGCGAGCGCACCGCGCCGCCGCGGCAGCAGTTCCGGTTCGCCGACGAGGTCGGCGAAGGCACGGCGGCGACGTCGGGCAAGAAGGCCCGGACCCTCGACGTGGCGCTGTCGCCGGCCCAGCGCTCGGTCTGGGACTGGGACAACGACAGTCGTACGTGGTTGCGCTCGGAGGGCTCTAGCCGGTCGGTCTCGACGTCGGGGGAGCGGCACGCGGCGCGCAACGTCGTCGTGCTCTCGGTCAAGGTGGTCAACACCCAGTACCGGGACGCGTCCGGTGCGCCGGTGCCCGAGACGCAGCTCGTCGGGTCGGGCAGCGGCGTCGTCGCCTCGGGTGGACGGGTGATCGACGTCAAGTGGTCGAAGAAGGGGCTGCACAAGCCGGTCGTGCTCACGTCGAACGGCAAGCCCGTCGAGCTGGACCCGGGCAACACCTGGGTCGAGCTGGTACCGAGCGGCACCGGCCGCTGGAGCACCTCCTGATCTGACCGTGGCGAAGCCGGGGTCAGCGGATGGACAGCGACACCCGGACGGTCGACGGCTCTCGTTCGCTCAAGTCGAAGGACAACTCAGACGAGCGCCCCAGTCAGGGCGAGGTATCCAACGAGGCACCCGGCGGCAACGGCCGCCGACGACCGGCCGGAGTGGTCAGAGACGGCGGCGGTTCGGGCGCCCCTCGCGATTGGGAACTACCGCTTTGCTCGCCCGTCGGGCGAGCACGGCGAGGCCGGCGGCCAGGGCGGCGACACCAAGGCGGAGCGTTCACAACAGCGACGGGGGGTCATCTCTGTCTTCGTCTTGTTCAGGAATGCTCGGCGGGCTCGAGCGGATCTTCGTGCCAGCACACCAGGCGAGCGCGCGTCAACGGCACAGGAGCTCCGACGAGGACGTGTGGCACGCCGTGGAACCATGCTCCGTGGCGTCCCGTCGCGCTCAGTGACTCAAGCCATGCACGGTTGGCCGCTGTCGTCTCCAGGGACGTACGGAACGTCGAGACATCGATCGGAACGACCTCGGAGGCGTCGATGGGGTCGCCCACAGTGCTGATCTTGCGGTCGAATACGACCGACGGCGCAGGGAGACGGTCGACGGGAATCGACCAGAATTCCACGGGCGGCAACTGTCGCCCGGTGACTTCGAGCCAGGTGCGCCAGATCGCATGCGGATGGACAGGGCTCAGGAACACCACCTGGGTCCACCGGCGGTTCAGCAGCGGAACGATGGTCTCGCGCAGTCGTTCTCGCTCCGGGCTGCCCGCGTACTTCGCGAGGCCGGCCTCGTACGTTGCAGGGGCGATCTCTGCCAGGTCGTCCAGTGGCAGCAGTTCTCGCGTCCCCGGAAGCAAGTCGACCCGGGCATGGAAGACCTCACGGAGCCGCCGCTGTCCCGTCACGGACGAAGCCTGACACAGAGCCGAGTCATCCGGAGCGGCGAACAGACTCGCATCGGCGCGTCGCGGAGCATGGGACGTTTCGACACTAGAACCGACTCGACGTGGGTCGGAATCTGCCGCTTCTGGTGCGCCGTCTCGGCCTGATGCTGCCAATCCCCGCGGTCTTGCCAATCCTCAGGCAGCTCTGGTGCGGTTGCCCAACGGGTCGTGCTCGGTGTCACCTGGACCCCCGCGCAGCAGTCCCGCACTCCTGACCCAGCCGACTAGAAGGAGTAGGGGAACTGCGACCAGTCCGGGTCGCGCTTTGCGAGGAACGCGTCGCGGCCCTCGACGGCCTCGTCGGTCATGTAGGCGAGCCGCGTCGCCTCGCCCGCGAACACCTGCTGGCCGGCCAGGCCGTCGTCGGCCAGGTTGAAGGCGAACTTGAGCATGCGGATCGCCTGCGGCGACTTGGTAGCGATCGTTGACGCGTACTCGAGCGCGAGCTGCTCGAGGTCGTCGTGCTCGGCGACCTCGTTGACCGCGCCCCAGCGCTCGGCGTCGTCGGCCGAGTACTCGCGCGCGAGGAAGAAGATCTCGCGCGCCCGCTTCTGGCCGACCTGTCGGGCCAGGTACGCCGAGCCGTACCCGCCGTCGAACGAGCCGACGTTCGCGTCGGTCTGCTTGAAGCGCCCGTGCTCGCGGCAGGCGATCGACAGGTCCGCCACGACGTGCAGCGAGTGCCCGCCGCCCGCGGCCCAGCCGTCGACGACGGCGATCACGACCTTGGGCATGGTGCGGATGAGGCGCTGCACCTCGAGGATGTGCAGGCGCCCTGCGCGCGCGGGGTCGACCCTGTCGGCCGTGTCCCCCGGACGACCCTCGTCGTCGGCCGTCGTGTACTGGTAGCCCGACCGGCCGCGGATGCGCTGGTCGCCACCCGAGCAGAACGCCCAGCCGCCGTCCCTGGGGCTCGGGCCGTTCCCGGTGATCAGCACGGTCCCGACGTCGGACGTCATGCGTGCGTGGTCGAGGATCCGGTACAGCTCGTCGACCGTGTGCGGGCGGAACGCGTTGCGCACGTCGGCGCGGTCGAAGGCGACGCGCACGACGGGCAGGTCGCGCACGACCGGCGTCCCGTCGTCGGACACCGTGCGCTCGACGCCGCGGTGGTACGTCATGTCGGTGAGGTCTCCGAAGCCTGCGACGTCGCGCCAGCGCTGGGGGTCCAACGTTGCGGAGACCTGGCGGGGCACGGCGGGATCCTGGCTGCTCACGCCCGCCAGCCTATTCGGCCGGGCGGCGCCATCCGGTGTCGGGCACGTCGGGCGCTCACGACACGCGGACGGTTGCCCCGGGTGAATTCTCCGTGAGTCGGCCTCAACGGGAGCACGATGGACTCATGCACACGATGCAGAACCCGGATCGGTCCGAGCCCGAGGTGGTCGACCTCGCCGAGGTAGCGGACGACCTCTACGTCTACGAGCTGGCGACCGTGCGTCGCGACGCGGGGGGTGTCGGCAACGCGCCGGCGCCGAGCGCGCTGACGTACGAGCCTCATCTGTCGGAGTTCACCGACTGAGCCGGTCGAGGCGGAGGGTGAGGGCCGAGGACGAGGCGCTCGCCCGGGGCGGGCTCGCGGTCACAGGCGGTCAGCGGGCATCTCGAGTTCGAACGTGTGTTCGACTAGACTCGTGCCATGCCCGCGCACGGCGCCACGATCCTGCACGCCGACCTCGACGCGTTCTACGCATCGGTCGAGCAGCTGCTGGACCCCGCCCTGCGGGGGCGACCGATCGCCGTCGGTGGCGGGCCCCGCGGGGGCGTCGTGCTCGCGGCCTCCTACGAGGCCAAGGTCCACGGTGTTCAGGGCGGGATGCCCGGCTGGCGGGCGGCCCGGCTCTGTCCGGAGCTCGTGTTCGTCCGGGGTCACTTCGGGGAGTATCAACGGCTGGGCGATGCCGTGATGGCCGTCCTTGCGGACGTCACGCCGACGGTCGAGCGGATCTCGATCGACGAGGCGTTCCTCGACGTGTCCGGGGCGACGCACCTGTTCGGCTCACCCGAGGCGATCGGGACGCGGATTCGCGAGCGCGTCCGCGCCGACGTGGGGCTACCCATCTCGGTCGGCGCCGCGCGGACCAAGCACCTCGCCAAGATCGCCTCCCAGGTGGCCAAGCCGGACGGACTCGTCGTCGTCGCCCCGGGCACGGAGCGGGCGTTCCTCGACCCGCTCCCCGTCGGCCTCATCTGGGGCGTGGGCCCCGTGAACGAGCAGCGCCTCGCCGACCTGGGCATCCGGACGATCGGTGAGCTGACACGGACTCCGTCCTCGGCGGTCGAGCGCATCCTCGGCCAGGCCGTCGGGCACAAGCTCAGCGCGATGGCGCACGACGAGGATCCCCGCCGGGTCGTCACCACCCGCCGCGCACGCTCGGTAGGAGCCCAGTCGGCCCTGAGCCGACGCCACCCCGAGGCTGCTGACGTCCGGGCGGTCCTGGCGCACCTGTCCGACAGGGTGTCGCGGCGGCTGCGTGCCAAGGGCCACGCCGGCCGCACCGTGACGGTCGCGGTGCGTTTCGCGGGCATGCGCCGGGCGACGCGGTCCCTCACGCTGCCGGTGCCGGTCGCGGCCACCCTCACGCTCACCGAGGTCGCCGAGCGGCTGGCCTGGTCCGCGATCGAGGATGCCGCACCGTGCGAGATCACGCTGCTCGGCGTCTCCGTCTCGAACCTCGCGGACCAACGGGCGATCCAGCTCGAGCTCGACCTCGATCCGCCCGACCCGTGGCGTCCCGGCTCCGCGCCAGGGGCGGCACGGCGCGCCGTCGACGCGTCGATGGACGCGATCCGGACGCGGTTCGGTGGGGACGCCGTCGGTTACCTCCCGGTCGTGCTGCGCCGCGACGGCGTCGTGCCCGACGAGTTCCGCGAGCTCGCCGAGCACGATCTGTGAGCATGGGTCAACCGGGACCCAGGTCGCGCAGGGCGGGCAGCGCCCGCTCGAGCATGGGGGTCGTGGCGGTCAGGCTGATCCGGAAGTGGCCGGGACGGTCGAACACGGTCCCGGGGAGCACGTACACACCGCGCTCGGCGAGCGCAGCGACGAACGTGACCGCGTCACCTCCCGGTGCGGCGCCCCACAGGTAGAACGTGCCCTCGGGAACGGTGAGTGCATATCCCGCCGCGCCGAGCGCCTGCACCATGCGGTCCCGCCGCCGCTCGAGCTCGACGAGGTCGATCGACACGGTCTCCAGGGCGGGCACCGCGTACTGCATGAGGGCATCGGGGAAACCCCAGCCGAGCCCCATCTGCAGGGGGAGCATCGCGGCGCGCAGCTCGTCGCGCACCGCCCGGGGGATCTCGGGCGAGAGCGCGAGATAGCCGAGCCGCTGGCCGGGAGCGAGCAGGACCTTGCCGTAGCTGTAGTCGATCAAGGTCCACGGGTAGCAGACGGCGGGGCTCGTGAAGCCGATGCCGTCGAAGCGGATCCGCCGATACGGCTCGTCGGACAGCAGCCAGATCCGTCGCCCGTGGCGCCTCGACGCCGCCTCGAGCACCGTCGCGAGCTCGACCAGCAGGTCCTCGGCGTAGACGCGGCCGGTGGGGTTCGCGGGCGAGTTCACGACGACGATGCGAGTACGAGGCGTGACCGCCCGGGCGATGGCCTCGACGTCCAGGTCGAAGGAGTCCGCGGCGAGCGGTGCCCTGACGGGAACCAGGTCGGCCGCGCGGAGCATCGGAGCGTAGAACCAGCCCGGCTCGGGGATCACGACCTCGTCGCCGGCGTCGGCGACCAGCCGGAACGCGAGCGCGATGGCGCCGAACGCGCCCTGGGTCATCGCGATGTCGTCGGGCTCGAAGGGCAGCCCGAGCTCGCCCTGCAGGCCGGCGGCGATCGTCTCCCGAGCCGGGGCGAGGCTGGTCTTGTAGGCGAACCAGTCCTCGGCTCGTGGCTCGAGGTTCATACGCAGGGCGTCGACGAGCGCCGGCAGCGGCATCTCGTGCGGGTCGCCGAACGTCAGGTCGACGACGTCGGGCTGCCCGTCCATCGCGCGCAACGACAGGAAGAAGGACGTGACCGGCTCGATGGCGCCGCGCGCCGCCTGTGCCCGTTCCGACAGCTCCATGTCACATCTCCTCGCGACGTGCCGTCCGACCAACCCGGCGGTCCCCATGATCCTCCCGGGCCGGTGGGTGCAACACCCCAGGGTGATGCGGGCGGCAGCCGGATCGGTGCCGAGGCGACGGCTCGTGTGGTACGCCTACGATGGGGCGTGCCCCCACCGCATGCTGCGCCGGCGTCTCCGGCCGTCTGGTCGACGCCCCTGCGCACCCGCTTCCGCGGCCTCGGCGTCCGCGACGGCGTGCTGCTGCGCGGCGAGGCCGGATGGGGTGAGCTGAGCCCCTTCTGGGACTACGACGACGTCGAGTCGCTCACCTGGCTGCGCGCCGCGCGCGAGGCCGCTGACGTCGGCTGGCCCGAGCCCGTGCGTGACCAGGTACCCGTCAACGTGACCGTGCCGGCCGTCGGACCGCAGGAGGCGCGCGCGATCGTCCTCGGCTCCGCGGGCTGCCGCACCGCCAAGGTGAAGGTCGCGCAGCGACTGCCGGACGGCACGGTCGAGTCGCTCGCCATCGAGATGGACCGCGTCGCGGCGGTGCGCGACGCGCTCGACGACCTCTACGGCGAGCTCGGCGGAAAGATCCGGATCGACGCCAACGGTGCGTGGTCGGTGGACCAGGCCCTCGAGCGCATCCCACAGCTCGACATCTCCGCCGGCGGGCTGGAGTACGTCGAGCAGCCGTGCGCGACGGTCACCGAGCTCGCCGAGGTGCGCCGCCGCCTCACCGCCGACGTGCCGATCGCGGCCGACGAGTCCGTCCGACGCGCGGCCGACCCGCTGCGCGTCGTGCGCGAGGACGCTGCCGACGTCGTGGTGCTCAAGGTCCAGCCGCTCGGCGGCGTGCGCGCCTGCCTCGACCTCGCCGAGCAGGTGGGGCTGCCCGTCGTCGTGTCGTCCGCGCTCGAGTCGTCGGTGGGGCTCGCGGCGGGTGTCGCGCTCGCGGCCGCGCTGCCCGAGCTCCCGTACGCGTGCGGCCTCGCGACGTCGCAGCTGCTCGAGCACGACGTCGTCGCCGATCCGCTCCTGCCGGTCGACGGCACGCTGCCGGTGCGGCGTGTCGACCCGGAAGAGGCGGCGCTCGCTGCCGCGGCCCCGTCCGACGACGTGCGCCGCCGGTGGCTCGCGCGGCACGACCGGCTCGCCGCGCTGCTTGCGGGGGAGGCCCGATGAGCGTGCCGCCGTCCGTCGAGTCCGCCCGGGCGCTCGTCGCCGAGCTCGTGGCGCACGGCGTGCACGACGTCGTGCTCGCGCCCGGGTCGAGGTCCGCGCCGCTCGCGTACGCGGTCGCCGAGGCCGCCGACGCCGGCCGGGTCACGCTGCACGTGCGCGTCGACGAGCGGTCGGCGGGGTTCCTGGCGCTCGGGCTCACCCGGGCCGGGGGTGCCCCCGTGGCCGTGGTGACGACGTCGGGCACGGCGGTGGCCAACCTGCACCCGGCCGTGCTGGAGGCGCACCACACCGGCGTCCCGCTGGTCCTGCTGACCGCGGACCGCCCGCACGAGCTTCGTGGCACCGGCGCGTCGCAGACGACCGACCAGGTCGGCATCTTCGGCACCGCGGTACGCCACGCCGTCGACGTCCCGGCGCCCGACGGCCGCGACGGCGAGCTCCGCGACCTGCGCGCGACAGCCTCGCGCGCCCTGGCCGCCGCCCTGGGCCGGCGCGACCTGTACCCCGGGCCCGTGCACCTCAACCTCTCCTACCGCGAGCCGCTCCACCCGGACAGCCCCCTCGTGCCCGGACTCGCGGACACCGGACGAGGCAAGCACGGGCCCGTGGACCGCGACCGGTCCGAGTCGCCGCTCGACGACAACCCGCGGCTGCGGACGCGGGTCGTGGAGCCCGTGCCGGGCCCGGACGCCGACCCGGTTCTGCGCGGAGACCCGGCTCGCACCCTCGTCGTCGCGGGCGACGGCGCCGGGCCGGAGGCACGGTGGCTCGCCGAGGCGCAGGGCTGGCCCTTGCTCGCCGAGCCGTCGTCGGGCGCGTGCGGTGGCCCTAACGCGATCGCCGCGTACCGGTCGGTGCTCGGCGTCGAGGAGCTGGCCCGCGACGTCGTGCAGGTCGTCGTCATGGGGCGTCCCACCCTGTCCCGCCCGGTGCTGCGCCTGCTCGCGCGGCCCGACGTAGCGGTGACCGTCGTCGCGCCCGGAGGAGGTCCGTGGCCCGACGCGGCGCGCAACGCAGGCCTGGTCGTGCCCGGGCTCGCCGACCGCTGGTACCTGCCGCCCGACCCGGTCCGCGACCCCGCGTTCCTCGTGCGGTGGCGCGCCGCGGGGCTTGCCGCGGCCGCCGTCGTCGACGCCGCCACGAGCGACGACGCCCTCGCGGACGGCCTGCTCGACTCCCCGCACGCCGCGCTCGCCGTGGCGCGCGCAGTCACGGCGGTGCTCGGGCCGGGCGACGTCCTGGTGGTCGGGTCGTCGAACCCCGTGCGAGACCTCGATCTCGTGCTCGGCCTCGACCACGGGGTCACCGAGCCGCCGCAGGTTCTCGCCAACCGGGGTCTCGCGGGCATCGACGGGACGGTCTCGACAGCGATCGGCGTCGCGCTCGCCGAGGCGCGTCGCGGGCGGCGCACTCGCGCGCTCGTCGGCGACCTCACGTTCCTGCACGACGTCGGCGGGCTGCTGCGCGGACCCGACGAGCCGGACGTCGACCTCGAGATCGTCGTGGTCAACGACGACGGCGGCTCGATCTTCGCGACGCTCGAGCACGGGGCGCTCGCCGCCACCGGGCCGGAGGCGCAGCGGACGTTCGAGCGGGTGTTCGGCACACCGCACGGCGCGAACCTCGCGCAGCTGTGTGCAGGCTACGGCGTGGACCACCAGCTCGTGCTCGACGTCGGCTCGCTGCGGCACGCGCTGCAGGCCCCGTCGCGGGGGATCCAGGTGATCGAGGTGCGCGTGCCGCGGTCCGGCCGGCTGGCCGAGACGCGCGACCTGGCGACACAGGTCGCCGACGCCGCCCGCGCGACACTCTGAGGAAACTCTCAGGTTCGCCCAAGGGCCGCACCAGGCTGGTGGTGTCTCCTCAAGGTCGTGGAGACCAAGGAGGAGCCAGTCATGAGCACCGACACCACGCCCCAAGCCGCACGCGGCGAGAACACCCAGGCCGAGCCGTCGGCGGGCGGCGGACACCCCGCCGAGCAGCAGACCGCGCCGGTGCCGCCCGCGCACGCACATCCGCGGTACGGCCAGTACGCCCCGGGTCAGACGGCGCAGCAGCCGCCGGCGGTCCACCCGCAGCCGGCCCCGTCGTCGGACCCGTACGCCGCGCCGCTCGGCGCCGTCGGCGGTCCGGGCCAGCCGGGCACGCCCCTCCAGCCCGGCCAGGAGACGCCGGGTGGCTCGCGCGGGCCGCGCGGCTGGACGCCGGTCGTGAGCGCGGCCGTCATCGCCGCGCTGGTGGCGAGCGGCGGCACCGCGGCGCTCGTCGGTGCGTTCGACGGCGACACCGCCCCGGCCTCGCTGGCCGACGTCGGCACCTCCCGCCAGACCGACTCCGCACCCGTGTCGAGCTCGACCAACCAGAACCCCGACTGGGAGGCGGTCACCTCCGCTGTCGCACCGTCCGTCGTGGCGATCCAGGTCGCGAGCCAACGCGGAGGGTCGGAGGGCTCGGGCGTCATCCTCGACACCGAGGGCCACGTCCTGACCAACAACCACGTCGTGGCGGGCGCCGGCGACGGCACGGTCCAGGTCACCCTGAGCGACGGACGGCTCTACGAGGCCAAGATCGTGGGCACCGACCCGACGACGGACCTCGCCGTCGTCCAGCTCGTCGACCCGCCGGACGACCTCGTCGCCGCCTCATTCGGGGACTCGGACGACGTCCAGGTCGGCGACGCGGTGCTCGCGGTCGGCAACCCGCTCGGACTGGCCAACACCGCGACGACGGGCATCGTCTCGGCGCTCGACCGCCCGGTCTCGGCGTCGGGCGAGGACGGCAGCGACACCGTCGTGACCAACGCGATCCAGATCGACGCCGCGATCAACCCCGGCAACTCGGGCGGCCCGCTGTTCAACGCTCAGGGACAGGTCACCGGCATCACGTCGTCGATCGCGACGCTGTCCGGCGGCATGGGTGGGCAGTCGGGCTCGATCGGCCTCGGCTTCGCGATCCCGGTCAACCTCGCGACGAACATCGCCGACCAGCTCATCGCCGACGGCACGGCCCAGCACGCCTTCCTGGGTGTCTCGCTCCAGGACGCCACGGCGACCGCCGACGGCGTCACGCGCCGGGGCGCGCAGGTCGTCGAGGTGACCTCGGGCTCGCCGGCCGCCGAGGCTGGCCTGGAGGCGGGCGACGTCGTCGTCGCGATCGACGACGACGCCGTCAACGGAGCCGAGTCCCTCACCGCCTACGTGCGCGAGCGCTCGGCCGGCGCGGAGTCGACCGTGACCTACGTGCGTGACGGTCAGACGCGGACGGCGGAGGTGACCCTCGCGGTCCGCGAGGAGTCGTCGACCTCCGGGTCGGGCCAGGGCAGCGAGGGCAGCCAGGGCGGCTCCGAGCAGGGCTCCGACCCGACGCAGCCCGACAATGTCCCGGGCTGGCTCGGGGAGCTCTTCGGCGGCAACGGCTGACAACCCCCAGACCTGACGCGCGAGGCAGAGCTCCCCCCCCCGACTCTGCCTCGCGCCGTCAGCGTGCCCGGAGGGCTACCGCGCGCCGAACGGACGCGCCGCGGGATCCAGCGCGGCGACGACCCCCAGGGCGCTGCGCTCGAGGAACGCGGCGAGGTCGGCGGGCTCGACGTCGGGGTCGGTCGCGGCCTCGGCGAGCGCCTGCTCGGCGAACGAGATCCAGGATCGCAGCGCGACGTCGAGCAGCGGTGTCTTATCCACGCCGAGCTCCCGGACGACCTCCCGCAGGTGGCCGGCCAGGACGTCGCGCGCGTGCTGGACCGTGGTCCGCACCTGCTCGTCGCCGCTCGCCGCTCCGCGCACGAGCGAGTAGAAGGTCCCGTCGTGCTCGCGCACGAACTCGACGAACCGGTCGAGCGTGTCCCGCAACCGCTCGAGGGGTGGCAGCTCGGGGCGCGGGGCGGTGGCGTGCAGCATCGCGTCGCGCGCGGTCCGCACGAGCTCCGAGCGCAGCCCCTGGCGGCTGCCGAAGTAGTAGTGCACGAGGCCGGGGGAGACGCCGGCCCGGGCGGCCAGGTCCTCGATCGTGATGGCCTCGAGCGGGCGGTCCGCGAGCGACTCGACGCCCAGGGCGATGAGCTGCTGGCGGCGCTCTTCCGGGCTCATCCGGGTGCGCCGCCCACGTTCCATGGGCCGAGCATAAGCGGCCCGGACCGAGGCCGGCCCTGCCGCGTCCGGCACGCGGGCCGACTCAGCCGCCCAGCGCCCACCGCATGGGCTGAAGCTTGGCCTCGGACTCGGCGAGCTCGGCCGCCGGGTCCGAGGCCGCGACGATCCCGCACCCGGCGAACAGGCGCACGTGGTGCGGGTCGTCGCCGGACAGCTCGGCCGAGCGCAGCGCTATGCCCCACTCGCCGTCGCCGTCGGAGCCCACCCAGCCGACGGGGCCCGCGTAGCGGGAGCGGTCCATGCCCTCGATCTCGCGGATGAGCTCGCGTGCCGCGACCGTGGGCGTGCCGCACACGGCTGCGGACGGGTGCAGCGCGGCCGCCAGGGCGAGCGACGACGGCGGACGGCCGCCGTTGTACAGACCTGAGCGGTCGAGCACGCCCGTGACGTCCGAGGCGAGGTGCATGACGTTCGGCAGGTGCAGCACGAAGGGCGCGTCGGGCACGTTCATCGACGTGCAGTAGTGCTCGAGAGCGCGCGCCACGGACGCGACGGCGTACTCGTGCTCCTCGAGGTCCTTCGACGAGCGGGCGAGCTGCGCGGCGTGCAGCAGAGCGTCGTCGTCGGACATGCCCCGCTCCCTGCGGATCGTGCCCGCGAGCACGCGTGAGGTCACGAGCCCCTTCTCGCTGCGCACGAGCAGCTCAGGGGTCGCACCGACCATGCCCGCCACGGAGAACGTCCAGCACGCGTCGTACGCCTCGGCGAGCCGGCCCAGGAGCCAGCGCGGGTCCACGGGCCGTTCGGTCGTCGCGACGACGTCGCGCGCGAGGACGACCTTGTCGAGCTCGCCCGCGCGGATGCGTCCGACGGCCTCGCTCACGAGCGCGGGCCAGTCCTGCGCGGCCAAGGCCCCGTCGGTGAACGTCACCGTGCCGGGCGCGACGACGGGATCGCGCCGCGTGCGGGCGAGCGCCGCGTCCCCGGGTGCGGCGCCGAGAGCGCCCGCGGCCGAGATCGTCGTCATCCACGTCACGTCGCCGCGCCGCCCGACGACGACCCGCGGCACGACGAGCGTGCCGGCCCGGCGCTCGCGCCGCGCGTCGGCGGTGAAGTGGTCGTCGAAGCCGCCGTCGTCGTCGAACGCGAACGTGCCGAACGCGACCGGCCCGGTGCCGGGCAGCCGCACGTCGTCACGCACCACGGCGTGCGTGAGCGTCGTCTGCCAGGCCGACTCGGCGTCGGCGAACCGGCCGGGGCCGTCGGTCTCGAGCCGCAGCGCCTCGCCCCATCCGACGATGCCGTCGCCGCGGCGCACCCAGGCGAGCGGGCGGGCGTCGGGCAGCAGGTCCAGGAGGGCGGCGAGGCCGCCCGGCAGGGCGTCGATCCGAGTCGTGCGGACGACGAGCGGGAGCGGCTCGGCGGTGCCGACGGGGTCCCCGGTCGGCGGGACCGGTGCCGGCAGGGGCGTGGCGGACATCGGGACCAGCCTACGCGCGGCGCTCACGTGCTCCGCCCGTGGGACGATGACGCCATGTCCCGCGCCAGCCTGGAGAAGAAGCCTGCCGAGGTCGCGTCGATGTTCGACGGGATCGCGCGGCGGTACGACCTCGTCAACGACCTCGTCTCGCTGGGGCAGGACCGCCGGTGGCGCAGGGCGACGGTCGACGCGGTCGCCGCGCTGCCGGGCGAGAAGGTGCTCGACCTCGCGGCCGGGACCGGCACGTCCAGCGAGCCGTTCGCCGACGACGGTGCCGTCGTCGTGCCGTCCGACTTCTCGCTCGGGATGCTGCGGGTGGGCAAGGAGCGCCGCCCGGACCTGCCGTTCGTCGCGGGCGACGCGACGCGCCTGCCGTTCGCCGACGGCGCGTTCGACGCCGTGACCATCTCGTTCGGCCTGCGCAACGTCGTCGACACGTCCGCCGCGCTGCGCGAGATGCGGCGCGTCGTGCGGCCGGGGGGGCGCGTGGTGATCTGCGAGTTCTCGCACCCGACGTGGGCGCCGTTCCGCACGGTCTACATGGAGTACCTCATGCGGGCGCTGCCCACCGTGGCGGGCGTCGTGACCAGGGACAAGGGCTCGTACGAGTACCTCGCCGAGTCGATCCGCGCGTGGCCGACGCAGGCCGAGCTCGCGCGCCTCATGCTCGACGCCGGCTGGGAGCAGGTCGCGTACCGCAACCTCACGGGCGGCATCGTGGCCCTGCACCGCGCGGTGCTCCCGGCCTGAGCGGTGCGCCCCACCTGACGAGGCGCGGTGCGGCGGACGTCAGGCGTCGGCGGGCCGACCTCAGGTCTCGTCCGACAACCCGGAGGAGGTCGTCCGGTCCTTGAGGGCCGAAGTCTTGTCCTTGGCGAACTTCGTCGCCGTCGAGGAAACCTCCGAGACCTTCTCCTGCACGCGGGGGTCCTTCCACGTCTTGGTGGCCCAGCCCTTGGCCTCCTCGAGCTTCGCCCGGCCCTTGTCGGTCCCGAACAGATACCCGAGCGCCGCACCGATCACGAACGCGGCTTTCGTCTTCATCGCTGCCTCCTGGGGTAGGTCCGGCCACTGCCGCGGCCTGTGCCTGGACCCGTCGAGGCTACGGTGCCCCGACGCCCCACGCACTCCGGACACGCCGCCTGACCTGCTGCGCCGGGGTGCCGCCCGCCAACGAAGGCTTACCTTCCTACACATCGCGACCGGAACGTGGCTAGAGTGCTCGCAGGTTGTTGTGATGGGGTTCACAAAGACGCCGGGACGACGACTGGGACGGGGTGGTCCCGGCGCCCTCGAGAGCGAGGTGAGCAGTGTGCGAGCAGGCCGACGCGATGACGTGGACGTCATCGTGGTGGGCGCCGGTCCGGCCGGCTCCGCCACGGCGCACTGGTGCGCGTCCGCTGGCCTCGACGTCCTGCTCCTCGAGAAGGCCGAGTTCCCGCGCGACAAGGTGTGCGGCGACGGCCTGACGCCGCGCGCGGTCGCTGAGCTCGCCCGCATGGGCGTCGACACCGACGAGGACGACGGCTGGATCCGCAACGAGGGCCTGCGCGTCGTCGCGGGTGGCCGGAGCTGGGAGCTGGCCTGGCCCGACCTCGCGAGCTACCCGGGCTACGGCATGGCCCGCGCCCGCGCGTCGCTCGACCACCGCCTCGCCCAGCACGCGCAGGCCAGCGGTGCCAAGCTCCTCGAACGCACCAAGGTCACCGACCCGCTGCTCGACGAGCGTGACGGGCGGGTCGTCGGCGTGACGGCCCAGCCGCTCGACGGCCGGGGGCGCGCGGACGGCGACGCGCACACCTACCGGGCTCCCGTCGTCGTCGCCGCTGACGGCGTGTCGTCCCGGTTCGCGACGGCGCTCGGCCTCACCCGGCGCGACGACCGGCCGCTGGGCACCGCGGTGCGCACCTACTTCCGCACCGAGGGGACGTCCCGGCACGCGGACTCGTTCATGGAGTCGCACCTCGAGCTGTGGGACGGCGCCCCGGGCGCCTCGAACCTGCTCCCGGGCTACGGGTGGATCTTCGCGCTCGGCGACGGGACCGCCAACGTCGGGCTGGGCTCGGTGAGCTCGACGCCGGCACGGCAGTCCGCGAACGGGCACGACTACCGGGGTCTCATGGACGCGTGGCTGCGCAACGCGCCCGCCGAGTGGGGCTTCATCCCGGAGAACCAGGTGGGGCCCGTGCGGGGCGCGGCCCTGCCGATGGGCTTCAACCGCACGCCCCTGTACCGCGACGGCGCGGTGCTCGTGGGCGACTCCGCCGGCATGGTGAGCCCGTTCAACGGCGAGGGCATCGCCTACGCGCTGCAGGCGGGCCGGGTGGCGGCCGACGCGATCGTCCAGGCACGCACCCGCACCACCGACCGGGCACGCGAGCGCACGCTCGCGACCTACGCCGACCGCATGCGCGCCGACCTCGGCGGCTACTACACGCTCGGCCGGTGGTTCGTGCGGCTCATCGAGCACCCCGAGGTCATGCGCGCATGCGTGCGGTACGGGCTGCCGCAGCCCGTGGTGATGCGGTTCGTGCTCAAGCTGCTGTCCGACTGCTACGAGCCGCGCGGCGGCGACTGGGTCGACCGGGTCGTCGCGGGGCTCACCAGGGTGGTCCCGGCGGCATGAGGCTCGGTGTGGCACGAAGGAGTGACGCAGACGTGATCGACGCGCAGACGGACGAGGAGACGCGATGACCAACCCGTACGTCCCGGTGCTGGTCCTCATGGGCGTGGCCGCCGTCCTCGCCCTCGGCGGGGTGGCGGCGAGCGCGGTCGTCGGGCCCAAGCGGTACAACCGCGCCAAGCTCGACGCGTACGAGTGCGGCATCGAGCCGACGCCGCTCGCGACTGGCGGCGGCCGGCTGCCCATCAAGTACTACCTCGTCGCGATGACCTTCATCGTGTTCGACATCGAGGTCGTCTTCCTCTTCCCGTGGGCCGTCGACTTCACGGTCCTGGCCGGGTTCGGGCTCGTCGCGACGCTCGCGTTCCTCGCCCTGATCACCGTCCCCTTCGTCTACGAATGGCGACGCGGCGGCTTCGACTGGGTCTAGAAAGGCAGTTCGGCAAGGGTGCCGGTTCGACCGGCACCGAATCTCCTGGGAGGAGGGGTCATGGGGCTGGAGGAGGCGCCGTCGGGCTTTCTGCTGACGACGATCGAGGACCTGTCGGGCTACCTGCGCAAGGCGTCCGTGTGGCCGGTGACGTTCGGTCTCGCGTGCTGCGCGATCGAGATGATGGCCGCGGGTGCGTCGCGGTTCGACCTGTCGCGTTTCGGCATGGAGGTGTTCCGCGCGTCGCCGCGCCAGGCCGACCTCATGATCGTCGCTGGTCGCGTGAGCCAGAAGATGGCGCCGGTCGTGCGCCAGGTCTACGACCAGATGAGCGAGCCCAAGTGGGTGCTGTCGATGGGCGTGTGCGCCTCGAGCGGCGGCATGTTCAACAACTACGCGATCGTTCAGGGCGTCGACCACATCCTGCCGGTCGACATCTACCTGCCGGGCTGCCCGCCGCGGCCGGAGATGCTGATCAACGCGATCCTCGCGCTGCACCAGCAGATCCTGGACGCGCCGCTGGGCGTCAACCGCAAGGAGGCGGCGGCCGCCGCGGAGGCGGCCGCGCTCGAGGCCACGCCGACGTTCCAGATGAAGGGGCTGCTGCGGTGAGCGATCAGGCAGGCGCGGACAAGCCGGTGCCACAGCCGGAGGAGATCGTCGGGCCGCGCGCCGGCGAGCTGGTCTCGGGCAGCGAGCAGGTGGGCCCGCGGCGCGGCCCGGAGATCGTCGAGGTGCGGCGCGGCATGTTCGGCGTCGGCGACTCCGGCGACACGTCGGGCTACGGCGGGCTGGTCCAGCCGGTCGCGATGCCGGGCGCGGCGACGCGCCCCTACGGAGGCTGGTTCGACGAGGCCGTCGACATCCTGGCCGAGGTACTCGACGAGGCAGGCGTGGCGTTCGACGACGCGGTCGAGCGCGTCGTCGTCGACCCGCCGGGCGAGGCCGCCGAGCTCACGCTGCACGTGGCGCGTGAGCATCTCGTGCCCGTGTGCCGGGCGCTGCGCGACGACCCGGACCTGCGGTTCGAGCTCAGCCTCGGCGTCTCCGGCGTGCACTACCCGCACGAGCCCGACCGCGAGCTGCACGCCGTGTACCACCTGACGTCGATCACGCACGGGCGGCGGCTGCGCCTCGAGGTCGCGTGCCCCGACGACGACCCGCACATCCCGTCGACGACGTCGGTCTACCCGACCAACGACTGGCACGAGCGCGAGACCTGGGACTTCTTCGGCATCGTCTTCGACGGCCACCCCGGCCTCGCGCGCATCGAGATGCCCGACGACTGGCCCGGGCACCCGCAGCGCAAGGACTACCCGCTGGGCGGCATCCCCGTGGAGTACAAGGGCGCCACGGTGCCGCCGCCCGACACGAGGAGGAGCTACTCGTGAGCGCTGGAGCAACCACCGGAGTCCCGCACGCGACGCGGCCCCCCGTGGACGACTTCGACCCGTCGGTCCCCGGATTCGAGGCGTCGGGCGGCGACTGGGACGAGATCGCCCGCGAGGCGATCGGCGAGGAGCGCATCGTCGTCAACATGGGTCCGCAGCACCCGTCGACGCACGGTGTGCTGCGCCTCATGCTCGAGATCGACGGCGAGACGGTGACCGAGGCGCGGTGCGGCATCGGCTACCTGCACACCGGCATCGAGAAGAACATGGAGTACCGGACCTGGACGCAGGGCACCACGTTCTGCACCCGCATGGACTACCTCGCGCCGTTCTTCCAGGAGACGGCGTTCTGCCTGGCCACCGAGAAGCTGCTCGGCATCACCGACGACGTCCCCGAGCGGGCGTCGATCATCCGCGTGCTCATGATGGAGCTCAACCGGGTCGCGTCCCACATGGTCGCGCTCGGCACGGGCGGCAACGAGATGGGCGCGACGACGGTCATGACGATCGCGTTCACCGCGCGCGAGGAGATCCTGCGCGTCTTCGAGGCCGTGACCGGCCTGCGGATGAACCACGCCTACGTGCGGCCGGGCGGCGTCGCGGTCGACGTGCCCGACGGCGTCGACGCGCAGGTGCGGCACGCGATGAGCGAGGTCCGCAAGTACCTGGGCCAGCTCGGCGACCTCATGCTCGCCAACCCGATCTTCAAGGCGCGCCTGACCGACGTCGGGACGCTCGACCTCACGGGGTGCATGGCGCTCGGCATCACGGGGCCGGTGCTGCGCTCGGCCGGCCTGCCGTACGACGTGCGCAAGGCGTTCCCGTACTGCGGCTACGAGACGTACGACTTCGACGTCCCGACCGAGACCACCGCCGACAGCTACTCCCGCGTGGTGATCCGCCTGGAGGAGTGCTACCAGTCGCTGCGGATCGCCGAGCAGTGTCTGACCCGCCTCGCCGACACGACCGGCGCACCGGTCATGGTCGCCGACCGCAAGATCGCGTGGCCGGCCCAGCTCTCGGTCGGCGGCGACGGGCAGGGCAACTCGCTCGACCACATCCGGAACATCATGGGCACCTCGATGGAGGCCCTGATCCACCACTTCAAGCTGGTGACCGAGGGCTTCCGCGTCCCGGTCGGCCAGGCGTGGCAGACGGTCGAGCACCCGCGCGGCGAGCTCGGCGTGCACGTGGTCTCCGACGGCGGCACGCGGCCGTACCGGGCGCACTTCCGCGACCCGTCGTTCAACAACCTCCAGGCCACCTCGGTCATGTGCGAGGGCGGCCAGGTGGCCGACGTCGTCGTGGCCGTCGCGTCCCTGGACCCGGTGCTGGGAGGGGTGGACCGATGACGGCCGAGCCCACGAGCGCGCGGTCGGCCACGGGCTACGACGCGACCACGCTCGCGTCGCTGTCCGCGGACGCGGCCGAGATCATGGCCCGCTACCCCGACCCGCGGTCGGGGCTGCTGCCGATGCTGCACCTGGTGCAGTCGATCGACGGGTACGTGAGCCGCGACGGGATCCTGTTCTGCGCCGAGCAGCTCGGGCTCACCGCGGCCGAGGTGTCCGCCGTCGCGACGTTCTACACCCAGTACAAGCGGCACCCCAACGGCACCTACACCGTCGGGGTGTGCACCAACACGCTGTGCGCGGTCATGGGCGGCGACGCGATCTTCGACGAGCTCAGCGACCACCTCGGCGTCGGGCACGACGAGACGACCGACGACGGCGCGATCACGCTCGAGCGCGTCGAGTGCAACGCGGCCTGCGACTACGCGCCCGTCGTGATGGTCAACTGGGAGTTCTTCGACAACCAGACGCCCGGGTCGGCGACGGCGCTCGCGGACCGGCTGCGCTCGGGCGAGGCGGTCGCGCCGACGCGCGGCGCGACGAGCGTCTGCACGTTCAAGCAGATGAGCCGGGTCCTGGCCGGGTTCCCCGACGGCCGCGCCGACGAGGGCGTCGGCGCGGGCGAGCCCACGCTCGTCGGGCTGCGGATCGCACGCGACCGCGGCTGGACGGCTCCGACGCCCGAGCGGCCCGAGCCCGAGGCGCCCGAGTCCGAGGCGTCCGCGACGACAGGCGAGCCTGCGGCCGGCGAGCCCGGCTCGAGCGCCGAGCGTCAGCCGGCCACGACCGCCGACGTCGCGCCGGGCGGCAAGCCGGGCACGCCGCAGGCCGAGCCCGACGCCGATCTGGACGCGGAGAGCGGTGCGAAGAAGAGCACCGGCGGCACCGCCAAGGGCAGCACGAAGGGCACCGAGGAGGGGAGCGCGGATGAGTGAGTCGGTGCTGACGCCCGTCCTGACCGACACGTGGGACGCGGACCGGTCCTGGAAGCTCGCCACCTACGAGGACGCCGACGGCTACGCCGGTCTGCGCCGGGCGTTGACCATGGAGCCCGGTGCCGTGATCCAGGCGGTCAAGGACTCGGGGCTGCGCGGCCGCGGCGGCGCCGGCTTCCCCACAGGCATGAAGTGGGGCTTCCTGCCGCCGCCCGACGGCGGGCCGCGGTACCTCGTGGTGAACGCGGACGAGTCGGAGCCGGGCACCTGCAAGGACATCCCGCTCATGCTCGCCAGCCCGCAGGCCCTCATCGAGGGCGTGATCATCACGAGCTACGCCATCGGCTGCAACCACGCCTTCATCTACGTGCGAGGCGAGGTGCTGCACGTCACCCGGCGTCTGCTCGCGGCCGTCCAGGAGGCGTACGACGCCGGGTACCTGGGCAAGGACGTCCTGGGCTCGGGCTTCGACCTCGAGGTCACGGTCCACGCGGGCGCGGGCGCCTACATCTGCGGCGAGGAGACGGCGCTGCTCGACTCGCTCGAGGGCCTGCGCGGGCAGCCGCGGCTCAAGCCGCCGTTCCCCGCCGTCGCCGGGCTGTACGCGCGGCCCACCGTCGTCAACAACGTCGAGTCGATCGCGTCCGTGCCCGGCATCATCGCCAACGGCGCCGACTGGTTCGCCTCGATGGGGACCGCGAAGTCGCAGGGCCACGGGCTGTTCTCGCTGTCGGGGCACGTCGCCCGGCCCGGTCAGTACGAGGCACCGCTCGGGATCACGCTGCGCGAGCTGCTCGACCTGGCGGGCGGCGTGCGGGCGGGTCACGAGCTGAAGTTCTGGACGCCGGGCGGCTCCTCGACACCGATCTTCACGGACGCCCACCTCGACGTGCCCCTCGACTACGAGTCGGTCGGCGCGGCCGGCTCGATGCTCGGCACCCGCGCGCTGCAGATCTTCGACGACACGGTGTGCGTGGTCCGGGCCGTGTCGCGGTGGACCGACTTCTACGCCCACGAGTCGTGCGGCAAGTGCACGCCTTGCCGCGAGGGCACCTACTGGCTCAAGCAGGTCCTGCACCGCATCGAGGCGGGGCAGGGGACCGAGGGCGACCTCGACCTGCTGCTCGACCTGTGCGACAACATCCTCGGCCGGTCGTTCTGCGCGCTCGGCGACGGTGCGACGTCGCCCGTCACCTCGAGCATCACGCTCTTCCGCGAGGAGTACCAGGCGCACATCGACGGCGGCGGGTGCCCGTTCGACCCCCGCAGGTCAGCGCTGTTCGACTACACACCCCGGGCGCCGCGGACGCGGGCGCTCGTGGGCACGGGAGGCCACTGATGACCGCGACGACGTCCACCAGCGCCGCCGGCGCGCCGCCCGTCGAGACGGTGACCTGCACGATCGACGAGATCGAGGTCACCGTCCCCAAGGGGACCCTCATCATCCGGGCCGCCGAGCAGGTCGGCATCCAGATCCCGCGGTTCTGCGACCACCCCCTGCTCGCGCCCGCGGGCGCGTGCCGGCAGTGCCTCGTCGAGGTCGCGATGCCGGACCGGGAGGGCAACGTCCGGCCCATGCCCAAGCCGCAGGCCTCCTGCACGATGGAGGTCACCCCGGGCATGGTGGTCAAGACGCAGCGCACGTCGCCCGTGGCAGAGAAGGCGCAGAACGGCGTCATGGAGCTGCTGCTCATGAACCACCCGCTCGACTGCCCCGTGTGCGACAAGGGCGGCGAGTGCCCGCTCCAGAACCAGGCCATGACCAACGGGCGCTCGACGTCGCGGTTCGAAGACGTCAAGCGCACGTTCCCCAAGCCCATCGCGATCTCGACCGAGATCCTGCTCGACCGCGAGCGCTGCATCCTGTGCCAGCGCTGCACGCGGTTCAGCGAGGAGATCGCGGGCGACGCGTTCATCGCGCTGCAGGAGCGGGGCGCCGGGCAGCAGATCGGCCGGTTCGACGAGGCGGTGCTCGACTTCGCGCCGCCGCCGGGCGAGCACCGCGCCGAGGTGCCCGTCGACCGGCCGCACGGCGTCGCGCTCCCCGACACCGCGGGCCTGCCCTTCTCGTCGTACTACTCGGGCAACACCGTGCAGATCTGCCCGGTCGGGGCGCTGACGGGCGCGGCGTACCGGTTCCGCTCGCGCCCGTTCGACCTGGTCTCGACGCCGAGCATCGGCGAGCACGACTCGTGCGGGTCGGCGATCCGCATCGACCACCGCCGCGGCGTGGTGCTCCGGCGTCTGTCGGGCGACGACCCCGCGGTCAACGAGGAGTGGATCACCGACAAGGACCGCTTCGCCTTCACCTGGCAGGTCGCGCCGGACCGCATCACGACGCCACTCGTGCGCGACCGCACGCTCGACCGCTACGGCAAGGTCGTCGCGCGAGGCGAGCTGCGCCCCGCCTCGTGGGTCGAGGCGCTCGAGCTCGCGGCCGAGGGACTCGCCGACGCGCGCAACGCCCGCGGCGTCGGGGTGCTGACCGGCGGCCGGCTCACGGTCGAGGACGCGTACGCGTGGTCGCGGTTCGCCCGCACGGTGCTGGGCACCGACGACGTCGACCAGCGGGCGCGGGTGCACTCGGACGAGGAGGCCCGGTTCCTGGCGCACGCGGTCGCGGGCACGGGCGTCGGCGTGACGTTCGGCGACCTGGAGTCCGCGCCGCTGGTGCTCCTGGCGGGCCTCGAGGCCGAGGAGGAGGGCGGCGTCACGTTCCTGCGGTTGCGCAAGGGCGTGCTCCACGACGGCGTCAAGGTCTACTCGGTCGCGCCGTTCGCGACGCGCGGGCTCGCCCGCCTCCAGGGCACGCTGCTGCCCGCTGCGCCCGGCACCGAGGCAGAGTGGCTCGGTTCCCTCGCGACCCGGGCGGCCGGCGGCCTGCTGCCGGCCGACGTCGACGCCGAGACGCTCGCCGCGGTCGCCGACGGGCTCGCCCGGCCGGGCGCCGTCATCCTCGTCGGCGAGCGGCTCGCGTCCTCGCCCGGCGCGTACACCGAGGCGTTGCGCCTCGCCGAGGCCACGGGTGCCAGGATCGCGTGGATCCCGCGCCGGGCGGGGGAGCGCGGCGGCGTCGAGGCCGGCCTGCTGCCGGGCCTCCTGCCCGGCGGCCGCTCGTTGACCGACCCGGAGGCGCGCGCCGACGTCGCGGCCGCGTGGGGCGTCGACGCCGGCGCGCTGCCGACCGCACCTGGCCTCGACACCGGCGGCATCCTCGACGCGCTCTGGTTGGGTCAGCTCTCGGGCGCCGTCGTGGGCGGGCTCGAGCTCGCCGACCTGCCCGACCCGAACCACGCGCGCCGCGCGCTCGAGGCGGCCTCGTGGGTCGTCTCGCTCGAGGTCCGGCGCTCCGAGGTGACCGATCTGGCCGACGTCGTGCTCCCCGTGGCGCCGCCGGCCGAGCGGGCGGGCTCGTACTGGAACTGGGAGGGCCGGGTGCGCTCGTTCGGACAGGCGCTCGAGTCGTCCGCGCTGCCCGACCACCGCGTGCTGCACCACCTGGCCGCGCAGCTCGGCGTCGACCTCGGTGCCGGCGAGCCGCTGGCCGCCCACCGCGCGATCGGTGCGCTGCCCGCGTGGCGCGGCGATCGCGTGCCGGCGCCCGAGGCCGAGCCGGTCGAGCCGCCGCCCGTCGCGCCCGGCACCGCCGTGCTCGCCGCGTGGCACCTCCTGCTCGACGACGGCGCGCTGCAGGACGGCGAGCAGTTCCTCGCGGGCACGGCCAAGCGGCCGGTCGCGCGGATGTCCGCCGTGACGGCGGCCGCGGCCGACGTGTTCGACGGCGACCTCGTGACCGTCTCGACCGACCGCGGCTCGATCACCCTGCCGGTGGCGATCACCGAGATGGTCGACCACGTGGTCTGGCTCCCGCTCGCCTCGCGCGGCTGCCGGGTGCACGCACAGCTCGGCGCGTCCCCGGGCGACGTGGTCCGCGTGGCCCCCGGGTCCGGCGAGGTCGCCCGGACCCATGACACGGACGGAGGCGCCGCATGATCCCCGGCGTGGTGGCCGACTTCAGCCAGGACACCTGGGTGACCTACGTGGTCAAGGCCGTGCTCATCCTGGCGTTCCTGCTCACGAGCGTGCTGGTCGCGATCTGGTTCGAGCGCAAGGTCGTGGCACGCATGCAGGTGCGCCCCGGTCCCAACTGGCACGGCCCGTTCGGCCTGCTGCAGTCGCTCGCGGACGCGATGAAGCTCCTGCTCAAGGAGGACCTGACGGTCACGCGCGCCGACCGGGTCATCTACCTCCTGGCACCGATGATCTCGGTGTTCTGCGCCCTGCTCGTGTTCGCGGTGATCCCGTTCGGGCCCAACGTCACGATCCCGTTCACCGACTACTCGACGCCCGTGCAGCTCACCGACTTCCCGGTGGCGGTCCTGTACATCCTGGCGTGCGCCGCACTCGGCGTGTACGGCATCGTGCTCGGCGGCTGGTCGTCCGGCTCGACGTACCCGCTGCTCGGCTCGGTGCGCTCGACGGCGCAGGTCATCAGCTACGAGCTCGCCATGGGTCTGTCGCTCGTGAGCGTGTTCATCATGGCCGGCTCGATGTCGACGTCGTCCATCGTCGAGTCCCAGACCCAGATCTGGTGGCTGATCCCGCTCGCGCCCGCGTTCGTCGTCTACGTCATCTCGATGATCGGCGAGACGAACCGCCTGCCTTTCGACCTCCCGGAGGCCGAGGGCGAGCTCGTCTCCGGCTACATGACCGAGTACTCGTCGATGAAGTTCGCGTGGTTCTTCCTCGCCGAGTACATCAACATGCTCAACGTCGCGGCCGTCGCGACGACGCTGTTCCTCGGCGGCTGGCGCGCCCCCTGGCCGCTGTCGGCCATCAACGACGGGATGTTCAACACCGGCTGGTGGCCCGTCCTGTGGTTCCTGGCCAAGCTCTGGCTGATCATGTTCGTGTTCGTGTGGGTTCGCGGCACGCTGCTGCGCCTGCGCTACGACCAGTTCATGTCCTTCGGCTGGAAGATCCTCATCCCGGTCGCGCTCGCCTGGGTCGTCGTGCTCGGCACGTTCCAGTGGCTCGGCCTCGCGGGCGTGACGCGCACCCAGCTGTTCGTGGCGATCGCGGCGGCCGCCGTCGTGGTGTTCGCGGTCATCTGGCTCTGGCCCGAGCAGAAGGAGCCGGCCGCGCAGCGCCAGCCGGCCGAGTTCGACCCCTTCGCGGGCGGCTATCCGGTTCCGCCGCTGCCGGGCCAGACGCTGCCGCGCTCACGCCGCCGCCCCGGCAGGACCCTGCCTGACCAGAAGGTCGTCCAGTCCGTCGACCACTCCGAGGAGGCGCGATGACCGCCAAGCCCTACGAGCCGCTGCGCCCGAAGAAGGGCCCGATCGGCGAGCTGCTCGCTCCGGTCGCCGGCTTCGGCGTGACGTTCTCGGCCATGTTCAAGCCGGCCGTCACCGAGGAGTACCCGCGCAAGAAGACGCCGCCGCAGACGCGGTACCACGGGCGGCACCAGCTCAACCGGTACGCCGACGGGCTGGAGAAGTGCATCGGCTGCGAGCTGTGCGCGTGGGCGTGCCCGGCCGACGCCATCTACGTCGAGGGCGGGGACAACGCCGACCTGCCCGACGGCGCGCACGTCAGCCCGGGGGAGCGGTACGGGCGCGTCTACCAGATCAACTACCTGCGCTGCATCTTCTGCGGGCTGTGCATCGAGGCCTGCCCGACACGAGCCCTGACGATGACGAACGACTACGAGCTCGCCGGGCCGACGCGCGCGGGGATGATCTACGAGAAGCAGGACCTCCTGGCCCCGCTCGCCGACGGCATGCTCGCCGCCCCGCACCCGATGGTCGAGGGCACGACGGACACCGAGTACTACCGCGGCGAGGTCACGGCGCCCACGGCCGAGCAGGTCGCGTGGGTGCGGCAGCACCGGCCGGACGACCCGACGCTCGACGCCGCGGCCGCCGTCGTCGAGGGCACGGCGCCGGAGCCGACGCAGCGCCGGCACGAGCTGCGGCCGTCCCAGGACCGCGCCGAGGCGACCCTCGCCGCCGCGACGCGCTCCAACGTCGACGCCCGAACCGGGACCCAGGGTGCCTCGGGCGTCGCGCTCACCCCAGGAGGCCAGGCATGACCGCGTCGGGGGGCGAGGCCTTCCTGTTCTGGACGCTCGCGCCGCTCATGGTCCTCGCCGCCAGCGGGCTGCTCGTGGTCCGCAAGGCGGTGCACGCGGCGATCTGCGTGATGTTCGTCATGGTCGGGCTCGCGATCCTCTACGTGGCCCAGGAGGCTCCCTTCCTCGGCGTCGTGCAGGTCGTGGTCTACACGGGCGCCGTGATGATGCTCTTCCTGTTCGTGCTCATGCTCGTGGGCGTCGACTCTGCGGACTCCCTCACCGAGACCATCCGTGGCCAGCGATGGATCGGCCTGCTGCTGGGCGCCGGCCTCGCCGCGGTGCTGCTCACCGTGATCGGGCGCGCGACCTTCCGTCCCGCCGTCGGGCTCGCGGACGCGAACGCCGTCAGCAACCCCGTGGCGCTGGCCCGCGTGCTCTTCGAGCACTACGTGGTCGCGATGCAGGTGGTCGGCGTCCTGCTCGTGACCGCGGCCCTCGCGGCCCTCGTGCTCACGCACCGGCGCCGGCTCGGTCCGCGCCTGACCCAGCGCGCCGTCGCCACGGCACGCGTCGCCGCCCTCGCTCAGGGTCGGCCGCTCACGCCGCTGCCCGCCCCCGGCGTCTACGCGCAGAACAACGCCATGGACACCCCGGCGCTCGGCCCGGACGGGCGACCGCTCGAGCACTCCGTGCCGCGCGTGCTGCGCATCCGCGGCCAGGAGCGCTCGGCGACGGCGGTCCTCGCGGCCGAGGAGACGCTCGTCGAGCACCGGGCGGCCGCGGCCGAGCTGTCCGAGGCGGCCGAGCTGTCCGAGACGGCCAGGACCGCCGGTTCGCCGGCCCGGACCCCGGGCGGGGAGGAGCACCGCTGATGGAGCTGACCAACTACCTGGGGCTCGCCGCGATCCTGTTCGCGATCGGGTCGGCCACGGTGCTGCTGCGCCGCAACTCGATCGTCGTGTTCATGGGCATCGAGCTCATGCTCAACGCGACCAACCTCGTGCTGGTCACGTTCGCCCGCATGCACGGCGACATCACGGGCCAGCTGCTCGCGTTCTTCGTCATGGTCGTGGCCGCCGCCGAGGTCGTCGTCGGCCTGGCGATCATCATCACGATCTTCCGCGCCCGCCGGTCCGCGTCGGTCGACGACGTCAACCTCCTTCAGAGCTGAGAGGCCGCCGATGCAGACACTCGCCCTCGCCCCCTGGCTGGTCGCGACGCCGTCACTCGGCGCCGCGATCCTCTTGCTGGCCGGTCGTCGCACGGACCGGTGGGGCCACTGGGTCGGCGTCCTCGCCAGCGCCGCGACCTTCGTCGTCGGGCTCGTCATGCTCCTCGACATGTTCGGCATGGCCCCCGAGGAGCGCGTCGCCCACCACACGGTCGGCACGTGGGTCGACGCCGGCGCGCTGCACGTGGACCTCGGGTTCCAGATCGACCCGCTGTCGATGACGTTCGTCATGCTCGTGACGTTCGTCGGCACGCTCATCCACGTGTACTCGGTCGCCTACATGTCGCACGACCTCGACCGGCGGCGGTTCTTCGCCTACCTCAACCTGTTCGTGGCGGCGATGCTGCTGCTCGTCCTGGCCGACTCCTACCTCGTGCTCTTCGTCGGCTGGGAGGGGGTGGGCCTCGCCTCGTTCCTCCTGATCGGCTTCTGGGACCACGAGCGGGTCAACGCGGTCGCGGGCAAGAAGGCGTTCGTCATGAACCGCGTGGGCGACATGGGCCTGCTCGTCGCGATGATGCTCATGCTCGCCACCTTCGGGGCGGTGGACTTCGAGACGGTGATCGGCGCCTCGGCGCAGGGAGCTCCGGGCGCGAGCCAGGCGGTCATGATCGCGATCGGGCTCATGCTGCTGCTCGCGGCGTGCGGCAAGTCCGCCCAGTTCCCGCTGCAGGCGTGGCTCGGCGATGCGATGGCCGGCCCGACGCCCGTCTCGGCGCTCATCCACGCGGCAACCATGGTCACCGCCGGCGTCTACCTGCTCGTGCGCTCCGGCCCCGTCCTGGAGGCCGCGCCCGACGCGCAGCTCGTCGTCGCGATCGTCGGCGCGGTGACACTGCTGTTCGGGGCGATCGTCGGCTGCGCGAAGGACGACATCAAGAAGACGCTCGCGGCGTCGACCATGTCGCAGATCGGGTACATGATGCTCGCCGCGGGCCTCGGCCCGGTCGGGTACGCGTTCGCGATCTTCCACCTGATCACGCACGGCTTCTTCAAGGCCGGGCTGTTCCTCGGCGCAGGGTCGGTCATGCACGCGATGGGCGACACGGTCGACATGCGGCGCTTCGGCGGCCTGGCCCGGCTCCTGCCGGTCACCACGATCACCATGGGGCTCGGGTGGCTCGCGATCCTCGGCGTCCCGCCGTTCTCGGGCTTCTACTCGAAGGACAAGATCATCGAGGCCGCGTTCATGGGCGAGGGCTGGCGGCCCTGGGTCTTCGGGTTCGCCGCGCTGCTCGGTGCGGGCATCACCGCGTACTACATGTCGCGCCTGTTCTTCATGACGTTCGCCGGCCGGCGCCGCTGGGCCTCGGACGGCCCCGACGCGCCGCACCCGCACGAGGCGCCCGCGCTCATGGTCTGGCCGATGATCGTGCTGGCCGTGGGGTCGGCGGGACTGGGGTTCGCCCTGAACGTGGGCGACGGGTTCGTGCACTGGCTCGAGCCCGTCGTCGGGCACACCGAGCACCACGAGCCCGTGCTCCCGGTCTGGCTGCTCATCGCGCTCACGCTCGTGCTCGTGGTGCTGGGCGCAGCGCTCGCCTTCCGCCAGTACGCGATGTCCGCGGTGCCGACGACGCCGCCGCACGCGCACGCGCTCGTGCGCGCGGCCCGTGTCGACCTGCACCAGGACGACGTCAACGAGGCGCTGGTCATGCGGCCCGGCCAGTACCTCACCCGCGCGCTCGTGTACTCCGACCGCACCGCGGTCGACGCCGGCTGGCTCGGGCTGGCGGGCGGGATCGGCAGGTTCGGCGACCGGCTGCGGCGGCTCCAGTCGGGCTACGTGCGCCAGTACGCGGCACAGACCCTCGGGGGGCTGGCCGTGATCGCCGTCGTGGTCTGGCTCCTGTCCGGCCAGGTGGGCTGAGACTGCTGACGTGGAAGGGATGACGATGTCCTCAGGGTTCCCGTGGCTCACGGTCCTCATCGCGTGGCCGCTCGTCGCCGCGGCGGCGACGGCGCTCACGGGCGTCGGCCGCGGCCGACCGTCCGCCGGCGTGGTCCGGGCCGGCCGGTTCGGCGCCGGCGCGGCCCGCTGGGTGGCGCTCGTCGGCGCGCTGGTCGAGGTCGGGCTGCTCGTCGGCGCGTTCCTGGCGTTCGACACGACCGCCGCGGCCACGTACCAGCTCACCGAGACCTATCGGTGGATCCCGGCGCTCGGCGCCAGCTACGCCGTCGGGGTCGACGGGGTCGCGCTGCTGCTGGTCGCGCTGTCCGTGGGGCTCGTGCCGCTCGTGATCCTCGCGGCCTGGCACGAGCAGGGCGGCGACCGCTCGCGGCTGCGCCGCTACCTCGCCACCGTACTCGTGCTCGAGGCGTTCATGGTGGCCGTGTTCGCCGCGCGGGACGTCTTCCTCTTCTACGTCCTGTTCGAGGCCATGCTCATCCCGGCCTATTTCCTCATCGGCGGGTTCGGCCAGGGTTCGCAGCGCCGGTACGCCGCGGTGAAGTTCCTGCTCTTCTCCCTCGCGGGCGGTCTGGTCATGCTCGCGGCGGTCGTCGCGCTGTACTTGCAGGTGCCCGTCGAGCAGCGCGGCCCGCAGACCTTCCTCACTGAAAACCTCATAGCGAACCTCGCGGCATCCCTCGACCCGACCGCCGAGCGGCTGATGTTCGCCGCATTCTTCCTCGCGTTCGCGATCAAGGCGCCCATGGTCCCGGTCCACACCTGGCTGCCCGACGTCGCGGAGAACGCCACGCCCGGCACCTCGACGCTGCTCATCTGCGTGCTCGACAAGGTCGGCACCTTCGGCATGCTCACGCTGTGCCTGCCGCTGTTCCCCGAGGCGAGCCGGTGGGCGGCACCGTTCGTGATCGTGCTCGCGGTGATCTCGATCCTCTACGGGGCGATCCTCGCGATCGGACAGAACGACCTGCTGCGCCTCATCGGCTACACGTCGGTGTCCCACTTCGGCTTCATCATCCTGGGCATCTTCACCTTCACGGCCCTCGGCATCTCGGGCTCGAGCTTCATGATGCTCAACCACGGCATCTCGACCGGCGCGCTGTTCCTCGTCGCCGGTTTCGCGATCGCGCGCCACCCGCGGCACAGCCAGCGCATCGCCGACTACGGCGGCCTGCGCATCGTGGCCCCGGTGCTCGGCGGCACCTTCCTCGTGGCGGGCCTCTCGGCGCTCGCGCTGCCCGGCCTGGCCACGTTCGTCTCCGAGGTCATGGTCTTCCTCGGGGCCTACGGCCGCTGGCCGGCCGCGGTGCTCGTGGCCGTGCCCGCCGTCGTGCTCGCCGCGATGTACGTGCTGCTGACCTACCAGCGCATGTTCACGGGCACGCCGTCGGCCGACGTCGCGAACGTGACCGACCTGAACGGCCGCGAGCGGACGGTCGCGGGCGTGCTGATCGCGGCGCTCGTCGTCCTGGGTCTCGTGCCGGGGCCCGCGCTCGACTACGTGCGCGAGCCGGGTCAGGTGTCGGTCGAGCTCGTCGGCGCGACCGAGCCGGCCGCGGCCACGACCCAGGAGACGACTCAGGGGACGACCGAGGGGAGCGAGCAGTGAACGACGGATTCATCGCACCGGAGATCGACTGGGCGGTCGTCGCTCCCGTCCTGGTCGTGCTCGGCGCCGGGGTGCTCGGCGTCCTCGTGGAGGCGTTCGTCCCCGCGCGCGCCCGCCGTGTGACACAGATCCTCCTCACGCTCGCCGCGCTCGCGGGGTCGCTCGTCGCCGTGGTCCTCCTGTGGCCGCGGGTGCTCCGGGACGGTTTCGCCTTCATCGTCGACGGCACGTACCTGCTGACCCCGTTCACCCTCGGTGTGCAGGCCGTGGTCGCAGTGCTCGCCATCCCCGGCGTGCTCGTGATCGCCGACCGGACCAGCTCGGGGGAGGACGCGTTCGCACCCACGGCCGCCGCCGTCCCGGGCACGGCCTACGAGGACGCCGCGCGCCAGGCGGGTCTGCAGCAGACCGAGATCTACCCGCTGGTGCTCTTCGCCACGGGCGGCATGCTGCTCTTCCCGGCGACCGACAACCTCATCGTGCTGTTCATCGCGCTCGAGGTGCTGTCGCTGCCGCTCTACGTGCTGTGCGCGACGGCGCGCCGGCGGCGCCTGCTGAGCCAGGAGGCGGCGTTCAAGTACTTCCTGCTGGGGTCGTTCGCCTCCGCGCTCATGCTGTTCGGCATCGCGCTCGTGTACGGGTTCGCGGGCACGGTGAGCCTCGAGACCGTCGTGCTCGTGCTCCAGCACCCGGAGCTCTCCCCGCTGGGGACGATGCCCGGCCTCGTGCTCACGGGCGTGCTGCTCGTCCTGGTCGGCCTGCTGTTCAAGGTCGGCGCCGCCCCGTTCCACACCTGGACGCCCGACGTGTACCAGGGCGCCCCGACGCCGGTCACGGGGTTCATGGCCGCGTGCACCAAGGCCGCGGCCGTCGGCGCGCTGGTGCGCGTGCTGTTCACGCTCGCCGCGGGCTTCGACGACGCGCTGCGGGGCGACATCGTCGTCGCGCTGTGGGTCGTCGCGATCCTGACGATGCTGGTAGGCACCGTCGCCGGTGCTGTCCAGACCGACGTCAAGCGCCTGCTCGCCTACTCGTCGATAGCGCACGCCGGCTTCCTCGTCGTCGGCCTCGTCGGTTTCTCCGAGCTGGGTGCCCGCGCCGTCGTCTTCTACCTGCTCGCGTACGGCCTGGCCACGATCGGCGCCTTCGCCGTCGTGACCCTGGTGCGCGAGCAGGACGCCTCGGGCGTGGTGCTCGGCGAGGCGACGCGCCTCGCCCAGTGGGCGGGGCTCGGCCGCAAGGCGCCCTGGCTCACCGCGGCGTTCGCGCTCTTCCTGCTGTCGATGGCGGGCATCCCGCTCACGGCCGGGTTCCTCGCCAAGTTCGGGGTGTTCCAGGCCGCGGTGGACGCAGGCGCCTGGCCGCTCGCGGTGCTCGGCGTGCTGGCGAGCGCCGTCGCGGTGTTCTTCTACGTGCGCGTGATCGTTCTCATGGTCCTCACGCCGCCCGCCGACGAGCGCGCGGCACCCGAGGCGGCCGGTGCCGCCGCCCCGGGGGCTGCGGGGGCCGCGGTCCGGCCGGTGGAGGGCGGCGGCGGTACGGCGGCCGGCGTCGTCACGGCTGCGCGCACGGCCGTGGCCCGGGCAACCGTGGTCGTCGTGGGATCGCGCGGGCCGGCGGCGCTCGCGATCGCGCTCTGCGCGCTCGGCGTGCTCCTGGTCGGCCTGCTGCCCGCGTCGGTTCTCGATCTGGCGGGCGAGGCGGCTAAGTTCAGACCGTGACCCGTGTTCCTGCCGACCCGGCACCCTCGTCCTCCGTGCCCCAGCCGACGGCGATCCCGCTCAAGGACACCGCGCTAGCCGACCGGCTGGCCGGGCGGCTGGCGGCGGTCGACGCGGCGCTCACCGAAGCGGTGGCCTCGGCCGACGCGCTCGCGCACGACGCGTCGCGGCACCTCGTGGCCGCGGGCGGCAAGCGGTTCCGGCCCCTGCTGACGCTGCTCGCGGGCGAGCTCGGTGACGGGACGCGCCCCGAGCTCGTCGACGCGGCCGTCGTCGTCGAGCTCACGCAGGTCGCGTCGCTCTACCACGACGACGTCATGGACTCCGCGCCCGTGCGCCGAGGCGCACCCGCGGTCCACACCGTGTGGGGCAACAACGTCGCGATCCTCGTGGGCGACCTGCTCTTCTCGCGCGCGTCGGCGGTCGTGGCCGGGCTCGGGCCCGAGGCGGTGATCGTCCAGGCGCGGACGTTCGAGCGCATGTGCCTCGGCCAGCTCCACGAGTCGCTCGGGCCCGACGAGGGCGACGACCCGGTCGAGCACTACCTGCAGGTGCTCTCGGACAAGACCGCGTCGCTGCTCGCGACGTCGGCCCGGTTCGGTGCGATGTTCAGCGGCTGCGCGCCCGAGATCGTCGAGGCCGTCGCCGAGTACGGCGAGAAGGTCGGCGTCGCGTTCCAGCTCGCCGACGACGTCCTGGACATCGCCTCGACGGGCCAGGAGTCGGGCAAGACGCCGGGCACCGACCTGCGCGAGCACGTTCCGACGATGCCCGTCCTGCTGCTGCGGCAGCGGGTCGCGCGCGGCCAGGGCACCGCGTCCGACGCGGACCTGCTCGCCCGGCTCGACGGCGACCTGTCCCACGACGCGGCGCTCGCCGCGGTGGTCGACGAGCTGCGCGCGCACGTGGTCCTCGCCGAGACGCGCGAGCTCGCCGGGCGGTGGGCCCGCGAGGCCGCCGCCGAGCTCGCGCCGCTGCCCGAGGGCTCGGTCAAGGAGGCGCTCGCGGACTTCGCCGCGGCGCTCGCCGACCGCGCCGCCTGAGCAAGATCTGAGGTTCTGGGGTCCCGTTCCGGTAGATCGACGGTTGCCTTCAGCAGGTGGCCTCCCGCTATTCTTGCGCGGGCGGTGGGCAACCGGTGGCACAGGTCACGGGCCTACCGACAGACCAGCCCATGACACCGGGGGGAGCCATCGGGCGTGTTCTCGCGCATGCAGCAGGGGGACCGTAAGACGATCGCGTCGACGGCGGCGGTCGTCGTGCTGTCCGCCGGGATCGCCACAGCGGCCGTGCTCTACGACGGCGAGGCGACGGCCGACGTCGACCTCGACGACTCCGGCGTCTGGGTGACCAAGGAGTCCGCGGGACTCGTCGGCCGGTTCAACACGCAGGCCCGGGCGATCGACGGCACGCTGCTCGCGGGCAGCGCGGCGTTCGACGTCGCCCAGGAGGCGAGCGAGGTCCTGGTCGCCGACGACGGCAGCAGCTCGGCGGGTGTCGTCGACGTCGCCCGGCTGAAGTTCTCCTCGAGCACGACGGTGCCCGCCGGTGCCGAGGTGGCGATGGGGGGCGGCACCGTCGCCGTGCTCGACGACGAGAGCGGCTCCGTGTGGGTCGCGGGCATCGACCGGCTGCCCGGCCTGGACACCACCGACGAGGAGGCGACGGTCGAGCTCGGCGGTGCGGGCCAGGTCGTGGTCTCGCGCGAGGGCACGACGTACGCGGTCGTGCCGAGCACCGACACGCTCTGGACGATCCCGGCCGGCGGCGACCCCAGCTCGCGCGAGCTGGACCTGCTCGACGGCGGCGACGACGCGCTCATCACGACCGTCGGGGACGACCCGGTCGTGCTCGACCGTACCGACGGGCAGCTCTGGCTGCCCGGGGGCGACGTCGTCGAGATCCCCGACGCGCAGGGCGCCCGGCTGCAGCAGCCCGGTGCGGCTGCCGGCGGCGTCGCGTACGCCACGTCGTCGGGCCTCGTGCACCAGCCGCTCGACGGCGGCAGCGCGGTCACGCGGCGCGCGTCGGGCGTGCCGGCCGCGCCGGTCCAGCTCGGCGGGTGCCTCTACGGCGCCTGGTCCCAGACGGGCCAGGTCGTGCGTGACTGCGAGGGCACCGACCGCGACGTCGACCAGGTGCTCGAGGGCATCGACCAGAGCACCCGTCTCGAGTACCGCGTCAACCGCAACGCCGTCGTCCTCAACGACCTCACGGCCGGGACGCTCTGGATGGCCCTCGACGAGTACGAGAAGGTCGACGACTGGGACGTCCAGATCCCCGAGCACGCCGAGGGCGACGACGCCAACGCCGAGGACGCCACGCCCGAGCTCGTCGACCAGACGATCGTCGACCGCGAGCGCCAGGACCCGCCCGAGGCCAAGGACGACTCGTACGGCGTGCGTCCGGGGCGCTCGACCGTGCTCGACGTGCTCGCCAACGACCTCGACCCGGACGGCGACGTCATCACGGCCTCGCTGGTGGGCGATGAGCCCGAACCGCTGGGCGTGCAGCGCGTGCTCGGCGGCAGGGCGCTCCAGGCGGTCGTACCTGAGGATGCTAGCGGTTCGGTGAGGTTCCGCTACGAGGTCAGCGACGGCCGTGGCGGGACCGACGAGGCCAACGTCGCGGTGCGCGTCGTGCCGTGGGACGAGAACGCCGCACCCGACCAGACGGGCGAGCCCGTGCTGCGCGTCCAGCGCGGCGGCACCGGCCAGATCAAGGTCCTGCCGTTCTTCCGTGATCCGGACGGCGACGACGTGTACCTCGCGACCGCGAGCGCGACGGTCCAGGGTGACGAGGTCCGCGCCTACCCCGACGGGACGGTCGAGTTCCGCGACAGCGGCTCCGCGACCGGGCGCAAGAAGGTCACGCTGACGGTGGGCGACGGTCGCGGGGAGGTCGTCGAGGGCACCCTCTGGGTCGACGTCCTCGGTGACGGCCAGGAGCCGCCCGTGGCCGTGGGCGACCACGTCGTCGTGACCGCGGGCGAACCCGTGACGGTCGAGCCGCTGGAGAACGACTCCGACCCGAACGGGGACGACCTGCGGCTGGTCTCGGTGAGCGAGGACGCCCCCGCCGAGATCTCGCCCAACTACGACGCGGGCACGTTCACGTTCCTGTCGCACGAGCCGCGGTCGTACGACATCCTCTACCAGGTCTCCGACGGGCCGGGGACGACGACCGGGGTCGTGCGCGTCGACGTGCTGGACCCCGACGCCGCCGCGGGCGCGCCGGTCGTCGTCTCGGACCGTGCCATGCTTCCCGCGGGCGGGTCGGCGCTCGTCGACGTGCTCGCGAACGACACCGACCCGGCGGGCGGGGTGCTCGTCGTCCAGTCGGTCCGCGTGCCCGACGACGCGGGTGTGAGCGTCGCCGTGCTGGCGCACCAGATGCTCCGGGTCACCGAGACGCGGCGGATCTCGGAGCCGGTCGTGATCGGGTACACGGTCTCGAACGGTTCCCACACCGCCACGGGCGAGGTGCGCGTGCTCCCGGTGCCCGCGCCCGACCGGCTCCAGCCGCCCAACGCGGCGCCCGACGAGGTGACGGTCCGCGTGGGCGACTACGTCAACATCCCCGTGCTGTCGAACGACACCCACCCGGACGGCCTCGAGCTCGAGCTCGCGCCCGACCTCGAGCAGACGGTCGACCCCGACATGGGCGAGGTCTTCGTCTCCGAGAACCGGCTTCGCTTCCGGGCCGGCAGCGAGGCGGGCACGGCGTACGCGATCTACAAGGTGCGTGACCGCAACGGCCAGGAGGACTCGGCCCAGGTCACGATCAACATCCGTGACGGCGAGGACAACGCGCCGCCGGTGCCGCGCGACGTCGAGGCGCGCGTGCTGGCGGGCGGGACCGTGCGCATCCAGGTGCCGCTCGACGGGATCGACCCCGACGGCGACTCGGTCCAGCTCACGGGGCTCGCGAGCGGACCGAGCAAGGGCCGTGCCCAGGTGGTCGACGGGTACGTGGACTACGAGGCCGCCGAGAAGGCCAGCGGTGGGGACAGCTTCCGCTACACGGTCCAGGACGCCCGTGGTGCGGTCGCCACCGGCACCGTGCGCGTGGGCATCGCCCAGCCGCCCGAGACGAACCAGCCCCCCGTCGCCACCGACGACGAGGTCACGGTTCGACCCGACCGTCGCGTGGCCGTGCCGGCGCTGCTCAACGACTCCGACCCCGACGGCGATCAGGTCGGCCTCGTGACCGGCGCGCTCGAGGGCGGCGACGTCCTCGACGCTGAGGTCGCCGAGGACCGGATCGTCGTGATGACCCCGAACGACGAGGGTACGTACACCTTCTATTACGCGATCGAGGACCCGTACGCCGCGCGTGCCTCCGCAGCGGTGAGCGTCACGGTCGCGGCCGACGCGCCGCTGCTCGCCCCGATCGCGCGGGACGACTCGGTGCCCGTCGCGGACGTCCTCGGGCAGACGAGCGTGACCGTGCCGGTCCTCGACAACGACGAGGACCCCGACGGTGCCGCGAGCGACCTCGAGGTCACGACCAGCGCCTCGACGGCCACCGTCACCGAGGACGGCGAGATCCAGGTCGAGCTGACTCCGGCACGCCAGGTGGTCACCTACACGGTCACCGACATGGACGGGCAGGACGCCAAGGCGTTCCTCGTGGTGCCGGGCCTGACCAACGCCGAGCCGATCCTGCGCCCGGGCCTGGCGCCGCTCGAGGTCCTCTCGGGCGAGCCGCTCGAGATCGACATCACGGACTACGTGCTCGTCATCGAGGGCCGCACGCCGCAGCTGACGACGTCGGACGAGGTCACCGCGGTCGAGGGATCGGTCGCGGTCGGGAGTCCGACGACGATGACGTACACGTCCAAGGACGGCTACAACGGCCCGGCAGCGGTGACCTTCGAGGTCACCGACGGCTCGGGACTGGACGACCCGGAGGGCAACACCGCGGTCCTGACGCTGCCGATCACGGTGCTCCCGCCCGACAACCTGCCGCCCGAGCCGGGCTCGCCCTCGGGCCAGGTTGCCGCGGGCGAGGAGAGCGCGGTAGACCTGGGCCGGTTCGCGACCGACCCTGACGAGGACGACCTGCGCTTCACGCTCGGCAGCCTGCCGGGCGGGCTGGGGGCCAAGCTCTCGGGCTCGCGCGTGACGCTCGAGGCCGATCCCGAGGTACCCAAGGGCACCGTGCTGACCGTGCCCTACACCGTCACCGACGACGAGCACCCGCCCGTCGACGGGACGCTCAGGGTCGAGGTCGTCGCCTCGACGCGACCGCTCGCGCGGGCGGTCGAGGACGTCGTCGACGACGCGCACCAGGGCAGCCCGGTGTCCGTACCGGTGCTCGCCAACGACTCGAACCCGTTCGCCGAGCGGGCGCCGCTCGAGATCGTCGGGCAGCCGATCATCGAGACCGGGCGCGGCGGCACCGTCGTGGACGGCGACAAGGTCGTCGTCACGCCCGACGCGAGCTTCGTCGGCACGATGGTCGTGCGCTACCGCGTGCAGGACGCGACGCAGGATCCCGACCGCCAGGTCGAGGGCCGTATCCGGATCAACGTGCTCGGCCGTCCCGACGCGCCGGCCACGCCGCACGTCGAGGAGGTGCGCTCCGAGACGGTCGTGCTGTCGTGGACGCCGCCGGCCAACAACGGTGCCGAGATCACGTCGTACACGGTGACGTCCGACAAGGGCGACACGTTCGAGTGCGCGACGACGACCTGCACGCTCGACGGCCTGACGAACAACGTGACCTACACGTTCACCGTCGTGGCGAACAACGCGGTCGGCGCGTCCGACCCGTCGCCGCCCTCGGCCGAGGCGCGTCCCGACCAGCGGCCCGACCCGCCCGCGGCGCCGAACCTCGAGTTCGCGGACAGCTCGCTCGTGGTGACGTGGGAGAACGCCTCCTACAGCGACCGGTCGCCGATCGAGTCGGTCAACCTCGAGATCTCGCCCGCGCCCGCGAACGGGCAGACGCAGAAGGTCGGCGTCACGGGCAACCGCATCGTGTGGGAGGGCCTGACCAACGGCACCGCGTACGAGGTGCGGGTCCAGGCCGTGAACCAGGCTCCCGATCCCTCGGAGTGGGGTGCGTGGTCCACGCAGGAGATCCCGGCCGCACCGCCGGAGGCGCCTGCCGCGCCGACCGCCTCGCGCGTCGACGACCCCGCAGGCGGGTCGGTCCACATCACGTGGACGGCGCCGGCCAACAACGGCGACGCGATCAAGACGTATCACGTCGACGAGTTCCGCAACGGCACCAAGACGCGGACGCTCACCACGGCGGAGACGTCGATCACCGCGTCGGGTCTCGACGACTCGTCGACGTACACCTACGCGGTGACGGCGGAGAACAAGGCCGGCAAGGGCGGCACGAGCCCGCAGTCCAACCCGGTGATCCCCTATGGCAAGCCGGGCGCGCCCGGCACGCCGACCGCGTCGCTCGGGTCGAACACGAGCGGCCAAGCGGACGTCTCCTGGACAGCGGCAGACGCCAACGGCAACGCCGTGACGTACACCGTGCAGAACGACAAGGGAGCCAGCAGGACCACGACGGCCACGTCGATGACCTTCACCGGCCTGAACAACGGCACCGCCTACCGGTTCCGGGTCCAGGCGTGCAACGCCGCGGGCTGCTCGGACTGGACGGCCTACTCGAACGCGGTCACGCCGTACACCGTGCCCGGCACGCCCGGCGTCACGTGGCACAAGTCGAGCGCCACCGACGGCTACTTCACGGTGCGCGGTCCGGGTGACGACGGCGGCCGAGCGGTCCAGCGGATCGAGTGGAGGCTGTCGGGTTCGCAGTCGGACAGCGGTAGCCGCCAGTCGTGGCCGTTCAACATCGGGGTGAGTGGCGGGTACGGCAAGAGCTACACGCTCGAGGCGCGCGCCTGCAACGCCGCCGGGTGCGGCGCGTGGGCGCGCGACTCCGGCCAGACCGACCCGCCGCCGAACCCGCGCGCCTGGGTGACGCGAGGCAGCAGTGCGGTGGGGCAATCCGGCTGCTCGAGCGCGTCGTGCGCCTACTACGTGGTGAACACGCGCGACTTCCCCGGCGGGAACCACCAGGTCCAGTGCTGGGCGGACACGACTCCGAGCGTGTCCGGGTGGCACGACATCGTCACCCAGGGCAAGACGTGGGGCGCTGGTCGGGTCATCCACAGCGGCACCCTCCCGGCGAACGGGGAGAAGCAGCTGAACTGCTACTTCGGGTACCCGGGCGTCCAGGTCGCGGTGATGATAGACGGCCAGCGGTACGAAGCACAGACCTGGTAGCGCGAGAGACGACGAGGAACGACAGATGACCACCATGACCCCCGAGCAGGCGGCCTGGTTCGCCCAGACGTTCGACCGCATCGTCGGCAACGTCGCCCAGGCCGTCCTCGGCAAGGACGACCAGATCCGGCTCGCCCTGACGTGCATGCTCGCGGACGGCCACCTGCTGCTCGAGGACGCGCCCGGCACGGGCAAGACGATGCTCGCGCGCGCCATGGCGGCGAGCGTGCAGGGCACGAACCACCGCATCCAGTTCACCCCGGACCTGCTGCCCTCCGACGTCACGGGCGTGACGATCTACGACCAGCAGACGAGCCGGTTCGACTTCCACCCCGGCCCGGTGTTCGCGAACATCGTGCTGGCCGACGAGATCAACCGCGCGTCGCCCAAGACGCAGTCGGCTCTGCTCGAGGTCATGGAGGAGGGCCGGGTCACGGTCGACGGCGTCCCGCACGCGGTGGGAAGCCCGTTCATGGTCATCGCGACCCAGAACCCCATCGAGCAGGCCGGGACCTACCGCCTCCCGGAGGCGCAGCTCGACCGCTTCCTCATGAAGACGTCGATCGGGTACCCGGACCTGGTCTCGACCGTCGAGATCCTCGCCGGCGCGGCCGTACGCGACCGCAGCGCGGCGCTGCAGCCCGTCATCACGGGGAACGCCGTCGTCGAGATGACCGCGCTCGCCGCCGCGACGCACGTCGACCCGGCGGTGCTCGAGTACGTCTCGCGCCTGGCGGAGGAGTCGCGCGCGGCCGCGGACGTCCACGTGGGCGTGTCGGTGCGTGGCGCCCTCGCGCTCGTGCGCTGCATGAAGGTCTGGGCCGCCGCACACGGCCGCAACTACGTGCTTCCGGACGACGTCAAGGACCTGGTCCAGTACGTGTGGGCCCACCGCATCGTGCTCGACGCCGAGGCCGAGTTCGCGGGCGCCACGGCCGCCGGCACGATCGACCGCCTCCTCGTCGACGTCCCGGCGCCGCAGGAACGCCGGACTGCCTGACCGTTGACCCGGAGCATCCCATGACCACCACCTCCGAGCGCGAGACCGTCGCGACCGACGCGCCCGCGGTCGACCTGCCGGCCCCGGTCGCGCCCGAGACTCCCGCCGAGCCCCCGGCCGCCCGCCCCGACCGGCCGGGCCTCCCGCAGCGGCTCGGGGCGGGGAGCGACACGGTCACCGGCGCGCTCGCGCGCACCTGGGGCCGGGTCGCGCCCGTCGTCGGCATCGTGTCCGCGTTCGGCTGGGGCATCCTCGTGCTCGTGGCCGCGGCGTGGTGGGCCGGGCTCGTGCTGCGCTGGGAGGAGTCGGCGGTCGTCGGGATCGCGGCCACGGTCGCGCTCCTGGCCGCCGTGGTGTTCGTCCTCGGCCGCCTGCGGTACACGGTCAGTCTCGACCTCGCGGCGCGGCGCGTCACCGTCGGCGACCGCGCCGTCGGCCGGCTGGTCGTGCGCAACGACTCGGCGCGCCCGATGCTGCCGGCCGTCATGGAGCTCCAGGTGGGCAAGGGCATGGCGAGCTTCCCGGTGCCGCGGCTGCGGGCGGGCGCGGAGCACGAGGAGCTCTTCGCCGTCCCGACCCAGCGCCGCGCCGTCATCCCGCTGGGCCCGGTCCGTTCGGTGCGTGCCGACCCCCTCGGCCTGCTGCGCCGCGAGCTCGTCTGGACCGAGCCCGAGGAGCTGTTCGTCCACCCGCGCACGCTGCCGCTGTCGGGCTCGTCCACGGGGTACCTGCACGACCTCGAGGGCCGGGTGACGCCCGACATCTCGGACTCCGACGTCTCGTTCCACGCGCTGCGCGACTATGTGCCCGGCGACGACCGCCGCCACATCCACTGGAAGTCGACCGCGCGCACGGGCCAGCTCATGGTCCGCCAGTTCGAGGAGACGCGCCGGTCGCGTCTGGCGGTGATCCTGTCCACGCGCGCCGAGGACTACGCCCACCCCGACGAGTTCGAGCTCGCGGTCTCGGTCTGCGGCTCGCTCGGGCTCCAGGCCATCCGTGAGGACGGCGGGCTGGCGGTCCTCGTCCAGCAAGGCCGCGTCCGCGGTGACCACCGCACGCGCCTGCTCGACGACCTGACCCGCCTCGAGCTCGCGCCCGCGCGCACCACGCTCGCCGACATCGCGCGTGTCGCCGCGGCCACCGTGAGCGATGCCTCGGTCGTCGCCGTCGTGGTCGGCAGCACCGTCACGCCGACCGACCTCCGTGCCGCCGCGGTGCGGCTGCCGGTCGACGCCCGGCTCGTCGCGCTGCGCTGCTCACCCGGTGCGGCGGTCAGCCGCGGCCGCGTGGCCGACATGCAGGTCCTCACGCTCGGCGAGCTGGGCGACCTGCCGAAGGCGCTGCGGAGGATGAATGACTGACGAGCACACCTTCGTGCGCGCCGGCACGGGCTACCCCGGCTCGGAGCACACCGGCACCGGTCACACCGGCACAGGTCACACGGGCACGAGCGGCGCCACGTCACGTACCTCGCTTCGCGCCGGCACGACGCGCGGGCGCGGCCGCGCGACCGACCGCCCGCGCGCCGTGACCCCCGCCGGACTGGTCGACGGCGTCGTCCTCGTCGCGCTGCTGGCGGCCGTGGCGGTCGGGTTCGGGCCGGCATGGGGCGGCGCCGGGTACCTCGTGCCCGCTCTCGGCGGAACCCTCACGGGTCTCGCCGTCGCCTGGGTCGGCGCGTGGCGCCGCTGGTCGGTGCTGCTCGTCGCCGCCACGACGGTCCTGGCCTACTTCCTGCTGGGCAGCGCGCTCGCGCTGCGGCACGCGGCCATGGCGGGGGTCCTGCCGACGCCGCGCACGCTGCACGAGCTCGCGGTCGGCGCGGTGCACGGCTGGAAGGCGTTCGTGACGACGGTCCCGCCGCTCGCCTCGTTCCCCGACCTGGCCGTGGTGCCGTACCTGCTCCTGCTCGTGACGGGCGTCCTCGCGGGCACCGTCGCATGGCGCGCCCGGCACGCCGCCTGGGCCCTGCTGCCCGTCGTGGTCGCGCTCGGCGGGGTCGCGCTGCTGGGCACGATCCTGCCCGCCATACCGATCGCGCGGGGCCTGGTGGTCGCGGTCGCCGGGCTGCTCTGGGCGTCGTGGCGCGCGGCCGAGACCCGCATGGACGCCAACCGCCTGCTGTCCGAGGCGAGCAGGTCGGCAACCCGGCGCCTGCGCTGGCGGCGCATCCGCGGCGGCGTCGCGATGCTCGGCGTCGGCGGCGTCCTCGCGGTGCTGCTCGCGCCGCAGCTCGTCGCGGGCGAGCGCACCGTCCTTCGGGAGATGATCACGCCCCCGTTGGACCTGCACCGGTACACCAGCCCGCTCGTGGGCTTCCGGCAGTACACGAAGGACCTCACCGACATCGAGCTGTTCACCGTCACGGGGCTGCCCGAGGGCACCCGGGTCCGGCTCGCGACCCTAGACACGTACGCCGGCACGGTGTACGACGCGTCGAGCAGCGCGGGCGCGGGCGTGTTCAACCGCGCGGGCGAGGTCATCGACACCGTGGCGACCGGCACGCGCACCACGGTCGAGGTCTCGGTCACCGGCTACTCGGGCGTGTGGCTGCCCGACGTCGGGCAGCTCGCCGGGATCCGGTTCACGGGGGAGCGCGCCGACGAGCTCTCGTCGAGCACCTACTACAACTCGACGTCGGGCACCGCCCTCGTGACCGCGGGCGTGCGCCCGGGCGACACGTACGAGCTCGACGCCGTCGTCGCGCCGCCACCGGACGAGGACACGCTGGCGACGGCGAAGATCCTCGACGTCGACCTGCCGGCCCCGCGCGACGTGCCCGACGCCGCGCCCGCCAAGGCGCAGCAGTTCGCGGCCGATGCGACCGACAAGTTCGAGCGGCTCGTCAACATCCGGGACACGCTCGTGGCCACGGGCGTCTACTCGAGCGGCCTGGACAACCAGCCGCCGTCGCGCCCCGGACACTCGGCCGCGCGCATCGACGAGCTGCTCGCGCAGGAGGAGATGGTCGGTGACGACGAGCAGTTCGCCGTCACGCTCGCGCTGCTGGCCCAGCAGGCGGGCGTCCCGGCGCGCGTCGTCATGGGCTTCTACCCGGACGAGGGCGAGTGGGAGACGGGCCGCCCGTACGTCGTCACAGGAGCGGACGTGCACGCGTGGGTCGAGGTGCCGTTCGAGGGCTACGGGTGGGTCCCGTTCGACGTCATTCCCGACGAGGACAACAAGGTCGAGCCGCTGCCGCGCAACCGGCAGATCCCCAAGCCGCCGATCCTCGAGGACCCCGAGTCTCCCGAGGAGCCGCCGCAGGCGGAGCCGGGCGACGTCGAGGAGGAAGACCAGGACGAGGACGCCAGCAGCATCGACTGGCGGCAGATCGCGATCGTCTTCGTCACGGTCGCCGTGCCGCTCGCGATGCTCGCGCTGCCCTTCCTGCTCCTTCTCGGCTTCAAGGCCCGTCGCACCAGGCGGCGCCGGTCGGCGCCCGTCGTCGTCGACCGCGTGAGCGGCGGCTGGCGCGAGGTGGTCGACGCCGCGACCGACCTCGGCGCGGGCGTGCCGCGCGGCGCGACCCGCCGCGAGGGCGCGCGGCTGCTGACCGAGCAGCTGACCGTCGCGGCGACCCCGGCGACGACGACGCTCGCGCACCGCGCCGACGCGACCGTGTTCGGCGCGCACGAGCCGACCGAGGCCGAGGTCGAGCAGTTCTGGGCCGAGGTGGACCAGCTCGTCAGCCGGATGCGCGGCGGGGTGGGCTGGCGGCACCGGGTCGCGGCCCGACTGTCGCTACGCTCGCTCCGGGGCGCGGACGCGCCGCCGCTCCACGTCGCGGCCGGGCGTGCCGTGGCAGGTGGGGCGACACAGCTGTGGAGGGCCCCCGCCGCACTCGTGCGGCCGTGGCAGGACAGGATGGCGCGCGCCGCCCGTCGCCGGGCGCGTGCGCGTGATCGGGAGGGTCGATGACGACGACGTGCGCCGCGTGCGGTGCTCAGGACCAGAGCGGGGCGTTCTGCACGGTGTGCGGGACGCCGACCGTCGCGACGGGTGTCCGGTCGGCCGGCCCCGTGCCGAGCACGGCGCTCGAGTCGACCACGACGGAGCCTGAGGCGCGCGGCATGACGCGCCAGGCTCCGGCCGACTTCCTGCCCGACCGGGTGCCGCCGCAGCCCGCCGAACCGCCGCTGGCGGGGGTCGGGCGCCGCGTGGGCGCCTACCTGCTCGACGCGCTCGCCGTGTCCCTGCTCGCCGGCGTCGTGGCGGCTGTGCTGGCCGTAGCCGTCGGGCTCCCCGACCGGTACGCCGCGACGCTCGAGGCGACGACGCAGATGGGCGCCGAGGCCGCGGGGCGCGAGCTCCTGTCGGCGATGACGATGGTCTCGGGCACGGTCGGGCTCGTCGGACTCCTGTCCTGGCTCGGCCTCGCCGTGTGGGAGGGGCGCACGGGTGCCACGATCGGCAACCGCCTCCTCGGCATCCGCACGCATGACGCCGCGACCGGTGCGCCGGCCGGCGTCGGCCGGGTGCTGCTCCGCTGGCTCGTCGTGTGGCTCTGCGGGATCGTGCCGCTCCTGGGAACGGTCCTCGTGCTGATCTCCCCGCTCTTCGACTCCGGCGGCCGCCGGCAGGGCTGGCACGACAAGGCCGCCCGCACCGTCGTGCACGACGTGCGGTCCGTCCCGCCGCGCAGCTTCGCCCCCGCCGTGCCGCCGACGCCGATGGCGGTGCAGCCCGTGGCTCCCGCGCCGGTGGTGACGCCCGCGGCCACCGGGGGAATCGCGCCGCACGGCGTGGGCTCGCCGGACGACCTGTCTGCGACCCAGCTGGCCCCCGCGGTGCCATCGTCGGCCACGCCCGACCCGTGGGGCTTCCCCTCCGGGCCGCGCAGCGGGTCCGGCCTCATCACGGGCATCCCCGGCGCCGGCACGCCGGCCGCGCAGCCGGTGTCGCCGGCTCCGCAGCCGAGCGTCGCCTCGCCTGCGCCTGCGCCTGCGCCGGTCCCGGTCCCGGCCCCGGCGCCGATCGCAGCGCCCGCCGCGACGACGCCCGACGACGTCGAGGATGCCGAGGACATCGAGGCGACGCGGTTCAGCGTGTCGTCCCGGCGCGGTTCCGGTGAGTCGGGACAGAGCCCGGCGACGACGAGCATCGACCTGCCGTCCGGCGAGCGCGTGCGCGTCGCCGGTCGCACGCTCCTGGGCCGCAACCCGCAGCCGCAGCCCGGCGGGCACGCCGAGCTGCTGCGGGTCGACGACCCGACCCGCTCGGTGTCGAAGACGCACCTCGAGCTGGTCCCGACCGACGGGGGCCTGCGCCTGACCGACCTGGGCAGCACCAACGGCACGGCCGCGATCACGCCGGACGGCGAGGTCCGCGAGCTGGCGGCCGGCTCGCCCGTGACCATCACGGCGGGCTGGGCGGTCCAGGCCGGCGACCTGCGGTTCACGGTCGTCGGGTCGGTCGACGCATGACGACGAGCGTCGCCCTGCTGTGGGGCGCCGCGACCCACACCGGTGCACGGCGCGTGCTCAACGAGGACGCGTACCTGGCGGGCGGCTCGGTCTTCTTCGTCGCTGACGGCATGGGAGGGCACGACGCCGGTGAGGTCGCGAGCGCCGCGGCGGTCGACGCGCTGCGCCCCCTCGTGACGGCCGAGGTCGTCGCCGCGGACGCCGTCCGGGAACGGGTACGCGCCGCGCACCAGGCCGTGCGGACGATCGAAACGGCGCCCGGCCGCGGCGCGGGCACGACGCTGTCCGGCATCGCGCTGACCGAGCAGGAGGGTGAGCCGTACTGGCTCGTGGTCAACCTCGGTGACTCGCGCACGTACCGGCTCGCGGACGGGCGGCTCGAGCAGATCAGCGTCGACCACTCCGAGGTGCAGGAGCTCGTCGACGCCGGCGCGATCACCGCCGACGAGGCCCAGTGGCACCCGCGGCGCAACGTCGTGACCCGGGCGCTGGGGGCACCCGAGGACCCGGTGCCGGACTTCTGGTACCTGCCCGTGGCCGGGCGTGACCGTCTTCTGGTGTGCTCGGACGGGCTCACGACCGAGCTGCCGGACCAGCGGCTCGCCGACGTCCTGCTGTCCGAGCCCGACCCGCAGTCCGCGGCCGACCGCCTGGTCGGCGAGGCCCTGGCCGCGGGGGGCCGGGATAACATCACGGTCATCGTGATCGACGCTACCGGTGCCGCCGAGGCGTTCGAGCGGACCGCGCCGCGCGACGGGCGCGCGGAGGACGACGAGGACACGGTGCCGCGGGCGGACCAACGGAGAGGGGCGCCGGCATGAGGCTGCGCTACGTGACCGGACCGGCGTACGCCGTCGTGCGCGGCGGGGCGGTGGTGATGCTTCCCGAGAAGGTCTCGCCCGAGCTCGTCGACGAGCTCTGGCGTGCGCTCGACGGCGACCCGGGTGTGGTGCCCCTGCTGGAGGTGCTCACGGGATCGTTCGGCGCGAGCCTCGCGTCGCTGCCGCCCTTCGCGATCGCGGTGGCCGCCGACGCGCGCGTCCAGGTCGCCGTCCGCGGCGCCACCTCGGTCCACGTCGCCAAGGCCGGCGGGGAACGGGTCGCGGTCACGGGCGAGTCCGTCACCACGTGGGCCGAGCGGACCTTCGACGCCGTGGCGGAGCTCGCGGTCCACGCGGGCGCGGTCGGGGCCACCGGCGACCTCGTGGACGGGGGGCTGCCGCTCGACGGCGGTGCCGTGCTCGCGTCGTCCGTCGGGGTGGTTCTCAGCGAGCGCCCGCGCGCTGCCGCCGTCGCGCCGTCGCCCGTCACGGAAGGGTCGGCGTGGGGCGAGCCCGTCGCCCGGGCGCGGGTCTGGGACGAGCCTGCCCCGCTGGCGCCGGCCGCCGAGGCGCCGGCCGCCGAGGTTCCGACCGCCGAGGTTCCGACCGCCGACGTTGCGGTGGCGGAGGTGCCCACCGAGGCCCCGTCTGCGGACGAGCATCGTGCCGCCGGCCCGGCCCTCGGGTCCGCGTCGCCCGCGGACGCACCCGCGGCGGAGCCGACCCCCCCGGCGTCGCGCGCCGGCGGCTCGCCGGGCGTCACGCCCGGTGCGGTCGCCCGCGCGGCGGCCGTCCCGGTCGCGTCGGTCCCGTTCATCGGCGAGCAGGCGACCGCCGCCGCGCAGGACGGGAGCGAGACCGAGATCTCCGTCGGCCCGGCATTCGAGAGTGCTCCGCCCGTGGAGCCCGACGCCGCGCCGCTCGAGGCCGAAGGCCTCTTCGAGGAGACGAGCGGCTACGGGCACCTGTGGGGCAGCACGGTGCACCGCGGCGTCGAGGCCGCGGCCGTGCGCCCCGAGGAGGAGGATGACGAGGAGGCGTCGGAGGCCGGGGATCCGGCGCCCGACGCCGACCGGACGCCGGACGCCGAGCCGTCCCTGGGGGTCGCGGCGACCGAGACCGTGGGCTCGGAGACGATCAGCCCCGAGACGGTCGCCCCCGAGACGGTGGCCCCCGAGACGGTCGGGGAGACGGTGGCGCCCCTGGACGACGACGTCGACGGCAGCACGGTCCTGTCGTCGGCGATCGCGGACCTGCGCGCGGCCGCGACGCCCGCGGCCCCCGCGACGCCGCCCGGTGCGCCGGGCCCGGCGTTCGCGCCGGCCCCCGCTCCCGGCCGTCCGATGATCCTGGCCCGCACGTGCCCCGCCGGGCACCCCAACCCGCCCCAGCGCGACGACTGCGCGCAGTGCGGCCAGACGCTGGCCGGCGAGGCCCGCCAGGTTCCGCGCCCGCCGCTCGGCGTGATGGCCGTCTCGAGCGGCCCGCGGATCTCGCTCGACCGGCCCGTCGTCCTCGGCCGTCGTCCTCGCTCGCCCCGCTCGGCGGGCGACGACCTCCCGCGGCTCGTCACGGTGCCGAGCCCGGAGCAGGACATCTCGCGCTCGCACGTCGAGGTGCGCCTCGAGGGCTGGCACGTCCTGGTCAGCGACATGAACACCACCAATGGCACGACCCTGCTGCGCCCGGGCCAGGCCCCCATGCGGCTGCACCCCGGCGAGCCGGTGCTCGTGGTGTCGTCCGACGTCGTCGACCTCGGCGACGGCGTCACGCTGACCTTCGAAGGGATCGTCTGACTCGATGAGCCGCAAGCGACCGCCGTCGCCGCCGCCGATGATCGAGGGGTTCGAGTACGTCTCCCTCATCGGGTCCGGCGGGTTCTCCGACGTCTTCCTCTACCGGCAGCGCCGACCTCGCCGCCGGGTCGCGGTCAAGGTCCTGCTGCACGAGTGGACGGGCGAGACGCAGCGCGCCGCCTTCGACGCAGAGGCCGACCTCATGGCCACGCTGTCGAACCACCCGACCATCGTGACGATGTACGAGGCCGACGTCGCCGCCGACGGGCGCCCGTACCTGGCGATGGAGTACTGCTCGCGGCCCAACCTCGGTGCGCGCTACCGCGCGGAGCGCATGAGCGTGCCCGACGTGCTGCGCATCGGCGTCCAGGTCGCGGGCGCGGTCGAGACCGCGCACCGGCTCGGCATCCTGCACCGCGACATCAAGCCCGCGAACATCCTCGTGACCGAGTACGGGCACCCCGCGCTGACCGACTTCGGCATCTCGTCGACGCTCGACGACGCCGGCCGCGCCGAGGGCATGTCGATCCCGTGGTCGCCGCCCGAGTCGTTCGCGGAGCCGCCGCGCACGAGCATCGCCACGGACGTGTGGGCGCTCGCCGCGACCCTGTACTCGCTGCTCGCCTCCCGCTCGCCGTTCGAGGTTCCGGGTGGGTCCAACTCGAGCGCGGCCCTCGTGGCCCGCATCGAGTCGACGCCGCTGATGCCGACCGGCCGCAACGACGTCCCGGCGTCTCTCGAGCGCGTGCTCGCCACGGGGATGGCCAAGAGCCCCGAGTCCCGCTACCCGACGGCGCTCGCGTTCGCCCGGGCGCTGCAGCAGGTGCAGACCGAGCTCGCCCTCGCGGTCACCCCGGTCGACCTCCTCGACGAGCAGGGACAGGTCCAGGAGGACACGGCGGGCGGGCCCGCGGACGAGGACGACGTCGGCACGCGCCTGCGCGAGGTCGTCTCGGTCGACCCGCGCGGACCGTCGCGAGCGGCGCCCCCGCGCGACGGCGGTACGGCCCGGCCCGCGACCGACCGGGCGCCCGTCGGCGTCGTCGCCGGCCCGGCCGTCGACGACGGGCTCGGCGACACCGTCCACCGCGGGATGACACCGACGGCGCCGCACGGGACGCACAGCGCCGCGAGCCCGGATGTCGCACCCGTGGGACCCCAGCCCACACCCGCGAAGCGCGGCGTCGCTGCGCTCGTGGCCGGCGTCGTCGCGCTCGCGGTCGCCGCGGTCGTGGCGCTCGCCGTCGTGCTGTGGCCCGACGGCGGGACGTCGCCAACGGCCGAGCCGGAGCGGACCGCGGGCAGCGACGTCGACGACCCCGGGCCTCCCAGCGACAACCTCGGCGGCATCGTGCCGGCCGTGACGAACCTCGTGGGCGTCGCCAACAAGGACGGCACCGTGACGTTCACCTGGGAGAACCCGGCGGAGGAGGACGGCGACACCTACGGGTGGAAGGTCCCCGACCCGCTGGAGGAGTCGCGGTACCAGGAGATCCTCGAGCCCACGAAGACCTTGGACGCGGACGGCTCGGGCCGCACGTGCATCGAGGTCGTCATCAACCGCAGCGGCGCGCCGTCCTTCGAGCCGAAGCGGGCGTGCGTCCCGTGAGCGAGCTGGCGGTCGAGTTCGCGGGGGAGTGGTTCCGGCCCGACCCCGAGGCAGGCTTCGAGATCGGGCGCGAGGGCGACCTCGCGCTCGACGACAACCCGTACCTGCACCGGCGGTTCCTGCGCATCTCGCAGGACGCGGGGCTGTGGTGGCTCGCGAACGTGGGCGCGCGGCTCTCGGCGACCGTCTGCGACGCGGCGGGTGGCGTCCAGTCGTGGCTGTCGCCGGGCACGTCGCTCCCGCTGGTGTTCCCCTCGACGTCGATCGTGTTCACCGCCGGCCCGACGACGTACGAGCTGCTGGCGAGCCTCACACCGGCCCCGTACGCCGAGATCCGCTCGGAGGAGCCCGAGGGTGGCGCGACGACGATCGGCATGATCCCGTTCACCACGAGCCAGCGCCAGCTCATCGTGGCGCTGTGCGAGCCCATGCTCCGGCGCGACGGCACGGGCCTGTCGGAGATCCCGTCGTCGTCCGAGGCCGCGGCCCGGCTCGGCTGGACGATGACGCGCTTCAACCGCAAGCTCGACAACGTCTGCGACAAGCTCGACCGCGTCGGCGTCAAGGGCCTGCGCGGCGGTAGCGGCGGCCTGGCGACCAACCGGCGCGCGCGCCTGGTCGAGTACGCCGTCGCGTCGCGCCTCGTCACCGCGGCTGACCTGCCCCTGCTGGACCTGACCGCCGAGGAGTCCGAGTGAGCCCGGAACCGGTGCGCAAGCCACCCACCCTCGGCCAGCTGGTGTTCGTCGTCGCCCTCGGCGCGGGAGCGATCGCGTTCATCGTCGTGGTGACCGTCGGTCTGCTGCGCGACGGCGTGGGCACCGGCGACCCGCTCGACCCGTGGCGCGGCCTCGGCCGCACCCTCACCGACCCGACCACCTGGCGGATCGTCGGCCTCGCCGCCGCGCTCGGCGCCGCAGCGGCCGCCCTCCTCGGGCTGGTCAGCCGGCGCTGAGGCCGACCGCCCCGTGGAGACCCGAAGAACGACCGAAGGAGACAGATGCGCGTCAAGGTGACGCTGCGGCGCCCCGACACCACGCAGGACGACGTCGTCATCACGGCGGACGCGGGCGCGACGATCGGCGAGGTCGCGTCGACAGTCGCGCGCGTCGACCCGCGCACACCCGGGGGCGACGGCGCGCGCCGTCGCACGCTCGAGGCCCGGCTTCCCGGCCAGGAGCGGCCCGTGCGCCTGCCCGCCGACGCCGCACTCGGAGAGGCGTGGATCGGCTCGGGTGCCGAGGTCGCCGTCGTCGACCTCGACCGGCCGGGCTTCGACTACCCGGGTTCGCGCGACGTCCGGGCGACGCTGCACTTCGACGGCGGGCACACGATCGACCTCGCCGAGGGCAGCTGGGTCGTGGGGCGCTCGCAGTCCTGCGACGTCGTCCTGAGCGACCCGCTCGTGTCCAAGCAGCACCTGCGCATCGACGTGGGCGACGTCGTCGAGGTCGTCGACCTCGGCTCGGCCAACGGGGTGCTGGTCGACGGCGCGCACGTGCAGCGCCTGCGCATCGAGGGCCGGCAGATGGTCGTCGTCGGTGAGACGACGATGACGGTCGAGCGCCGCCGGCCCACCACGCTGACGGGCGTCGCTCCCAAGGCCGGACCGGTGCCGTTCACGCGCTCCCCGCGAGTCGAGCCACGGTACAAGGGCTCCGAGTTCGAGTCGCCCGAGGTCCCGCAGGAGACCGAGCCCAAGGACTTTCCCTATCTGCTGCTGCTCGCGCCGATCCTCATGGGCGGCGGCATGTACTTCGCGACGGGCCGGGTCATGGCGCTGATGTTCGTCTTCCTCGCGCCCATGATGATGCTCGGCAACCACGTCACGCGCGGCCGCCAGGAGCGCAAGCGCAAGGAGCGCGACATCGCGCGCTTCGAGGAGCGGCTCGACGGCCTGCGCGACGCGCTCGGCGGCGAGGAGGAGACCGAGCGGTCGGTGCGGCTGCGCGAGGCGCCCGCGACGCAGCACGTGTTCATCGAGGCCATGCGGCACGGGCCGCTGCTGTGGACGCGGCGTCCCGAGCACTGGAGCTTCCTCAACGTGCGCTTCGGCGTCGGCACCATGCCGTCGCGCAACTCGGTCAAGACGGGCGGCAAGGGTGCGCTCATCAAGGAGTACCAGGAGCGGCTCGACGACGTGGTCGAGCGGCACAAGGACGTCTCGGGCGTGCCCGTGGTCGAGAACCTGTACGACGCCGGCGCGCTCGGCTTCGCCGGCCCGCCCACCAAGGTGATCGGGAGCCTCAACGCCGCGCTGCTGCAGCTCACGGGGCTGCACGCGCCGTCCGAGCTCGTCGTGGCGGGCATGGTGAGCCCGGTGTGGACACCCCACCTGCAGTGGCTCACGTGGATCCCGCACACCTCGTCGGCGCACAGCCCGATCGAGGGCCACCACCTCGCCGACTCGGCGAGCGGCGCCGCCCGCCTCGTGGCCGAGCTCGAGGAGCTCGTGACCATGCGCCTGCGTGCGCAGCGTGGGGGCGCGCGCCGCCGCGGCGCGATCGACCAGGACGACGCCGCGCTCGAGCGGGGCGCCGACGTCGGGAGCATGAGCCAGGAGGCCGGCACCAAGTCGCCCGTGCCGGCCGTCGTCGTGGTCATCTCCGACGACATCGACGTCGACCGGGCACGCCTCGTCCAGCTCGCCGAGCAGGGCCCGGACGCCGGTGTGTACCCGCTGTGGATCGCCGCGGACACCGCGGGGCTGCCCGCCGCGTGCCGGACGTTCGTGGACCTCGGTGAGCAGGGTCCGCGGGTCGGCATGGTCCGCCTGGGCCGGTGGGTCGACGACGTCGTGCTCGAGGAGGTCGACGCGCCGACCGCGCTCGAGTACGGCCGCCGCCTCGCGCCGGTGTACGACGCCGGAGCGATCGTCGAGGACGCGAGCGACCTGCCTCGCTCGATCTCCGTTCCGGCGCTGCTCGGGCACGACCTGTTCGAGGATCCGCGTGCGGTGCTCGAGCGGTGGCGGCAGAACCAGTCGGTGTACGACCGGGTGACACCCCGGCCGCGCAAGCGCGCCGGCGGCCTGCGCGCCATCGTCGGCTCGGCCGGCGTCGACCCCCAGCACCTCGACCTGCGCACGCAGGGGCCCCACGCGCTCGTGGGCGGCACCACGGGTGCGGGCAAGTCGGAGTTCCTCCAGGCGTGGGTGCTCGGCATGGCGGCGGAGTACAGCCCCGACCGGGTCACGTTCCTGTTCGTCGACTACAAGGGCGGCTCGGCGTTCGCCGACTGCGTCAACCTGCCGCACTGCGTCGGTCTCGTCACCGACCTGTCGCCGCACCTCGTGCTGCGCGCGCTCACCAGCCTGCGGGCCGAGCTGCACCACCGCGAGCACCTGTTCAACCGCAAGAAGGCCAAGGACCTGCTCGAGCTCGAGAAGCGCGGCGACCCTGAGACGCCGCCCGCGCTCGTCATCGTCATCGACGAGTTCGCGGCGCTGGTCGGCGACGTGCCCGAGTTCGTCGACGGCGTCGTCGACGTGGCCCAGCGCGGCCGCTCGCTCGGCATCCACCTCATCATGGCGACCCAGCGTCCCGCGGGCGTCATCAAGGACAACCTGCGGGCCAACACGAACATGCGTGTCGCGCTGCGCATGGCCGACGAGTCCGACTCGAGCGACGTCGTCGACATCAAGGACGCCGCCCACATCGACCCGGGCATCCCGGGCCGCGGCGTCGTGAAGACCGGGCCGGGCCGTGTCCAGGCCTTCCAGTCTGCGTACGCCGGCGGCTGGAGCACGCGCGCGCCGGAGCGCACCGCGATCGAGGTCGCGGGCCTGCACTTCGGGCGCGAGGAGCGCTGGGAGGAGCCCGTCGTCGAGTCCGGTCGTGACGAGGACGTCGATCTCGGCCCGAACGACCAGCAGCGGCTCGTCGCACGTGTCACCGAGGCCTTCGGCCTGGGCGGCCTGCCCGCCCCGCGGCGTCCCTGGCTCGACTCGCTGGCCGACGTCTACGACCTCACGCGTCTGCACCAGCGCACCGACACCGAGCTGCTCGTGGGCGTCGCGGACGTCCCCGAGCAGCAGGCGCAGCGACCCGTGTACTTCATGCCGGACCAAGACGGCCACCTCGGCGTGTACGGCACGGGGGGCGCGGGCAAGAGCACGGCGCTGCGCTCGATCGCCGCGGCCGCGGGCATCACGCCGCGCGGCGGCCCGGTCCACGTGTACGGGCTCGACTTCGCCGCGGGCGCGCTGCGCATGCTGCAGGCGCTGCCGCACGTCGGCACGATCGCGCGCGGGGACGACGTCGAGCGGGTCGTCAGCCTCATGCGGATGCTGCGTACCGAGCTGAACCGGCGCGGCGAGGAGTTCGCCGCGGTCTCGGCGTCGAGCGTGACCGAGTACCGTCAGCTCACCGGGCGGATGGACACCCCGCGCATCCTCCTGCTCGTCGATGGCTTCCCCGGCTTCCGAGACGACTTCGAGGTCGGAGCCGGCCGCGCCGAGTGGTTCGAGGCGTTCCGCGACATCCTCAACGACGGTCGCGGCCTCGGGATGCACGTCGTGTTCACGGCCGACCGGTCGGGTGCGGTGCCCACCTACGTGCGCTCGATGGTCCAGCGCAACCTCCTGCTGCGGATGACCGACGACGGGTATCTGGCGTTCAACGCGCCGCGCGACGTCATCACCGCGGAGTCGCCCGCGGGCCGGGCGCTGCTCGACGGGCTCGAGGTCCAGGTGGCGGTCATCGGCGGGACGACGTCCGTCTCCGCGCAGGCGGCGGCCACCGAGAAGCTGGGCGCCTCCATGCGGGCGGCCGGCGTGCGGCCCGCGCCGGCGGCCCGTGTGCTCCCGGCCGAGTACCGCGCCTCCGAGCTGCCGGACCACGTGGACGGGCAGCCGGTGATCGGGCTGGACAGCATCTCGCTGGCGCCGCTCGGCTTCGACCCCACCGGGACGATGGTGGTCGCCGGCCCCCCCGGGTCGGGTCGCAGCAACGCGCTCGTGGCGATCACCACGGCGGTCCAGCGGGCGAACCCCGCCGCGCGCTGCTACCTGTTCGCCCAGGGCCGCTCGGCCATCGCCGGCGCGCTGCCGTGGGAAGAGACGGCCAGCGGTGTCGACAAGGTCGTGGCCCTGGCCAAGGACCTGCTCGCCGCGGTGCAGGACGAGGACACCGAGCCCGGCATCGTCGTCGTGATCGAGGGCATCAACGAGTACCTCCAGTCTCCCGCCGACAAGGCGATCCAGGACCTCACCAAGGCGATCCGGGGCAGCGACCACCTGCTCGTGGCGGAGGCGGAGACCGCCGCGTGGACCTCCACGTGGCCGCTGCTGTCCGAGGTCAAGAACGGCCGGCGCGGCCTGCTCCTGCAGCCCGAGAACCTCGACGGCGACACGATCCTCAAGACGTCGCTGCCGCGCTCGGCCAAGGGCGAGTTCCCGGTCGGCCGCGGCGCGTGGGTGGCGCGGGGCAAGAACGCGCGCGTGCAGCTGCCGCTGGTGCTCGGGGCCGATGGCTGACGGGCGGTCGGCGGCGTCGTGGCATGGGGAGGACTCCCCATGGTCATCGGCGCAGGCCGGCCGGTACGGTGCTCGCAGTTCCAGGACCACGTGGGCCTGAAGGGAAAGCAGGGGGCGAACCAGGGTGAGCTACGACCTCTCCATCAACATGGACGACCTGAGGACTCTGGCCGAGGATCTCAAGGAGATCAAGGACGAGTTCGAGAACGCTGACGACAACTCCGAGGACGCGGCGGACGCCACGGGTCACGACGACCTTCGCGACAAGGTCCAGGACTTCGCCGACAAGTGGCGCGTCAAGCGCGGGGAGATGACCGAGAACGTCGTGAAGCTGCAGGGCATCATCCAGCAGATCGTCGACACGTTCACCGAGGTCGACACGGAGCTGGCCAAGGCGCTCGAGCAGAAGGCGTCGGACGCCACGGAGTACAAGGGGGCCACCAGTGTCTGACCGGCAGTGGGAGAAGCTGGACGGTGAGCCGGACGTCGTCCGGAGCAAGGGCGAGAAGTACCAGCAGATCGCCGACGCGATCGAACGTGCCTCGCGGACGCTCGACAACATCACGAACGAGATCGACTCCAAGTCGCTCGCGATGGAGAAGACCCGTGCGCTGGCCGGCGAGGTGAGCGAAGACATCAGCAAGGCGATGGAGCGCTACCGGTATGCCGGTGACGCCCTGGTGGAGTACGCCACCCCGCTCGACAACGCCATCAGCCAGTCCGAGACAGCGGCGACGCGGATCGCGGAGCTGGAAGGCGACCTCGCCTCGGCGCGCACGACGGCGTACAACGCCCAGAGCGAGGTGGACGCCCTGCCCAGCGACGCGTCAGCCGGTGACGTCTCGAGCGCCAACGGCGACCTGACGGCGGCGAACAACAGGGTGGACGGCCTCGAGTCCAGTCTCGCCTACTGGCAGGGCCGATGGGACGATGCCAAGAGCGACAAGAACAGCGCCGCGAGCACTGCGAGGTCCAAGATCGACGAGGTCGTGACCGGCGACAAGGTCAACGGGCTCGAGGACGGCACCTGGGACAAGATCAAGGACATCGCGAGCTCGATCTACAAGGTGTTCAAGATCATCTGCGACGTCGCCGGGATCCTGGCGATCTTCCTGAGCTGGGTGCCGATCCTGGGCCAGATCCTCCTCGTCCTGGCCGCCATCGGCGCGATCCTGAGCATCGTCGAGACGATCGTGAAGTTCGCCAAGGGTGAGATCGGCTGGGGTGGCCTGCTCCTGGGCGTCGGGCTCGGGATTCTCGGGCTCTTCGGCGGGAAGCTGGCGGGCACGCTGGCCAAGGTCGCGAAGTCCCGCATGATCGTCAACGCCGCGAACGCGGCCGACAACGTCGACGACTTCGCGCTGGTGACCAACGCGCTGGGCCGGAATGCGGACGAGGGGCTCGCGGCCATCACGGAGGCAAGCTCCGTCGTTCGCAACGCCGACAACCTGCTGAGCATGAAGACCCTCCTCAAATCACCGTTCGTCCGCTCCGACGCGGCTCAGGAGCTGTTCGAGCTGCGCAAGGCCGGCAACCTCTCCTTCATGCAGGGGCTCACTCAGTCGGCCAAGGAGGCGTTCGTCTTCCCGCTGAAGAGCCCGTTCGGCGACTCGGCAGAGCTCCTGCGGATGCCGATGATCTTCGAGTCGGCAGGAACTGGAGCCGCCGCAGCGGTCACCATGAGCCTGGCGAACTTCGCGGGCGACATGTACAAGGCGGGCGACGGCTTCTACAACGCGGTGAACGGCGGCTCCGGCTGGGACCAGGTCAACGCGGTGGTCGGCGCTCCGACCCCGGTGTCCGACGGTCCGTACATCGCGTTGGCCCAGACGCCGGGGAACATCGTCAGCTACGTCGACACCTTCGACAAGATGTTCTGACCGGTACAGGACGTCGTGCGCGGAGAGCCGCGCACGACGTTCGTCGTGACAGACCACAGGGAGAGCGGAACATGAGCGGACCGATCAGAGAGTTCGGTCTCGGACTGACGGACGACTGGCACACCCTCCCGACGGGAGACGCCCCGCAGGGGTGGGCCGACGCACTGGCCGCGCGGATCCTCGACGGTGCCCACGTCCCGGACGGGGTGCCTGCGGCGCTCGCCCGGCAGCTGGCGGAGGTCAAGGCATCCGTCGATGCGACCGGAGTCCGCGGTTCGCACGCGGCCGTGCTCGTCGAGAGCCCGGCCGAGCCGTTCATCGCGGCGATGCTGACCGTCGTGCTGGGGCGCGGCGTGACCCGGGAGACGTTCGAGAGTCAGCTGGGACAGGTCGCCGAGGGCGTCGACACCGCACAGGTCATGGGCACGCAGGTGATCGAGGCCATCGTGTCGGCAGGTTCGGTGTACGGCGCGCACTTCCTGATCGGGCACCTCAACCCCGACGACGGTGCGGCCGGGGCGCACCTCGAGGAGCGAGTCCATCTGGGTGTGTTCCCCGACGGGAGTGCGGACATGATCGACGTGACGGCGATCGCGGCGAGCTTCGGTACCTTCGCAGACATGCCGGCCTGGGTGGTCGCCCTTCTCGAGGACCTCGACGTCACGACGGAGGGCGCGGCATGACCAAGCAGCTGCGGATGAATGACGGGATGCGGATCGTGCTGCCCGGGACCTGGGTCCGGATCCCGCTCGAGGACCCGGACGAGACCCAGGCCTTCGTCAAGCGTCTCGTGAAGCGACAGACCGGCGTGGCGGACCGGCTCGCACGGATCCGCCGAGAGACGGCTCAGGACCTGCTGCGCTCTGCTCGCGATGCCGTGCAGGTCGGCGTCCATACCTACTTCATGTCGTTGGAGATACTGCCCGGGGTGCCGTTCCCGTCGGCGATGCTCTTCCTCGACGACGGGTGGCCCGAGGCTTCCAAGCCGGCTCTCGAGCAGGGGGACGTCGCTGCCGCGCTCAGCACGGGCTACGGCCCGATCGAGGTGGCCGAGGCCCGGTTCGGACCCTTCGCTCGGCGCTGGGAGGTCGAGCGGAGCACGATCGGCCAGGAGGAGATGATGACTCTCCGGCTCGAGTACGTCGTCCCCTACCCGGACAGGTCCCGGGTCCTGATGGTGCGCGCGAACGTGCCGAACATCCCGCACCCGGAACCGTTCGGGCTCCTCTTCAACGAGATCATCGACTCGATCACGTTCCCCGAGCCGCGCGACGCCGAACCGGAGGTCGCGTCCGCCGCCGAGCCTGCGACGGTGTGACAGGGGCGGGCGGGGCCACCAGGTGCGGTCAGGCCCGAGCGCGCCGTCCACGCGGCAGGCTCAGAGGTCGCCCGGCTCCTTCAGGTCACGGATCGACGCGCGGACCCGTTCCATCTCCGCCACATGGGCGGCGGCGCCCTCCGGATCCGCCTGCTCCCACAGGGAGAGCAGCTCCTGGGCGGCGGACCTCGCGTCCGGAGTCTCCTGAGCGGCCGCCCGCCACGAGAGTCCGTGGATCGTGGGCTCGAGGCCCGCGTCCTTGCGGAGGATCGCCTCCGCCTTCCGGACGACGGTGCCGGGCGCAAGGCGCGCCGCGTCGGCGGCATCGCTGAGCGACTGCTCGGCGCTCGGTGACCCGCCGACCCGCGAGTGCAGTCTGGCCACCTGGTGGAGGATCATGCCGCTCACCGGGGCGAGGATCAGGCCTGATGAGAGGCCTGCCGCAACCCGCCACGCCATGTCCGCGGGGGCGACCGCGATCGCGACGGGCACGGTGACCGCGAGACAGATCACGTACCACCAACGACCAAGCCGCTCGAGCCCGCGGAACCAGCGCGGAACGGGACCGGGGAACCCGTCGAGCGCGGCGTCGACCCGCACGACTGCGTCATCGACGTCCGTCGCGCCCGGTGCCGTGATGATCGAACGCTGCGAGCGCGCCCCCTGGACCAACCAGCTCACCTGTGCCATCGGATCCCCCGTCGCTCGTTCCACCCCAGTCGGACCACGTCGCCGGCCCACGGCGTGAAGATTCTCGGCCGCGTTGACACTAGCAACGGTGACGGCATCGAGACGTGTCGCCAGTCAGGGGCGAATCGGCGCCCGGGATCGTACTGGTGCACCTAGTCTCGTGCGGGGTTGTACGCAGCCGGGCCGACGACCTACTGACTGAGGGGAACGATGACGGAGATCGTCGCAGGGGACGCAGGACGCTCGACGAGCAACGTCCAGCCGCCGGGACCGGTCAGTCTGGCCCTGCGGCCTCTCGGGTATCTCGGCCTGGCGGTGCTCTGGATGACGCTCTGGCTGATCGCGCTCGCGATCCCGGCCGGCGCTCTCGTGTATCTGGCCGTCGACGACCCGGATGCGGTCGTCGACAACCTGGGGAGGCAGTTCGCCAACCCGTTCACGGCGCTCGCCACCGTGGCGCTCCTGATCCCGTTGATCGCGGTGATCATGGGGCCCGGCGCGATCTTCCACCTGCCGATGATGTGCTGGCCGCTCGCCGTGCTCTCGGTGGTCTACGCGGCTCGCGCGCTGCGTCCGTCGTACTCGCGCGAGAAGCTCTCCTTCACCACCTGGCAGGCACGCGGCGAGAGCCTCGGCCCTCCCACCGTAGGTGACCTCTCGCTCTCCCTGCAGCCCGTCCGCTCGACCCGCCTCACGGACATCGTCATGCGGTTCTACATCGCGGGCTGGAGCCTCGACATGCCGATGTTCGTCGCGATGCTCCCGGTGGGCGGGGCGTGGAGCCTGCTGGTCGGCGTCGTGGTCCCGGGCTTCTCGACGACGGTCCGGATCGTGTGCCTCGTGCTCGCCGTCCTGCTGACGCTTGCGTCCCTGGTCCTGGGCCTCCGGGCGTTCCGCCGACGCTTCTGGGGGGTGGACGACGGCGACGGAGGGGAGTCCAGGCCGGTGTCTGCGATGAGCGCGCAGGCGCGCCAGGCGCGGGCGAGGGCGCTGGTGAGGCAGCGCAAGGCCCGGATCAGAGGCCACCGGCCCTGACGAGGGCGATGGGGAGTCCTGCCCATCGACCCGGAACCCCGGCCGCCGATAGTGTGCTCCTCAGTCGGACGGCCGAGGGGGCCGGCCCAGATCGAGGAGCATTTCTCATGGCCAACATGAACGTCACGTACGAGGAGCTGCGGAGCCAGGCGAACCAGCTGCGGATGGGTCAGCAGACGATCACCGAGACGCTGCAGAGCCTGCAGACGCAGGTGAACAACCTGGTGGCGTCGGGCTTCCAGACGGACTCGGCCTCGAGTGCGTTCCAGGGCTCGTACGAGGAGTTCACCACGGGTGCGACGCAGGCGATCGAGGGCCTGGAGGGTATGGCCTCGTTCCTCGAGCAGGCTGCGCAGACGCTGCAGGACGTGGACGCGCAGCTCGCCTCCGGCATCGGCGGCTGACGCACCTACCGTGGTCGGGCGGCCGAGCGCCGCTCGCCGTCGACGGGGTGGTCCGGGACATCCTGGACCACCCCGTCGGAATCTGTGCCGTGCTTCGGAGCTGAGGGGGGCTCGTGGGAGAGCTGGTGGTCGACACCGACCTGCTGATCGAGACAGGCGAGCATCTGGGCTTCGTCGCGCGCGAGTTCGACGACGCGGACCGGTACGCGGAGACGGTCGCCGACGCGGTCGGCGACGACACGCTCGCGGACGCGATCCGCTCGTTCGCGAACGACTGGAAGAACCGCCGGGCCAAGATGCAGGAGAGCATCGGCAACCTGGCCGAGCTCACGACCGCGGTCGGATCCGAGCTGCAGTCCGCAGACGACGGTCTCGCGTCGAGCCTGGAGGGGGAGGCATGACCTGGGAGCCGCTCGCGAGCGAGAACCCGATCCCGGGAGACCCGGACGTCTCGAGCCGCGCCGCCGACCACTACGGCGACGTCGCGACATCGATGGCAGAGGCATACCGTGCCCTCGGCGTCATCCAGGACATGGACGGCTTCACCTCCGACGCCGTCGAGGCCCTGCGATCGAAGGCCGAGGACGTGCGCGGCGAGATCGTCAAGGCAAAGTCGCGGTACGAGGCCGCGTCGAGCGCCTTGGCCACCTACGCCGTCAAGCACCGCGACGCCCAGGAGGCCGCGCAGGCCCTGCTCGTGCGCGCGCAGGACGCGGCCGACCAGGTCGAGTCCGCGGAGCGCTCGGCGGACACGACCCGGTCGAGCTACGACGAGGCCGTGACGCGGTCCCGGTCGACGGGGGAGGCGCCTGACCCGAGCCTGTGGCAGGCCGTGACAGCAGCCGACACTGCCGAGAGCCAGGCGCGGGGCGCGCTCTCCTCGATCATCGGCGAGCTGCCGGAGATCGAGTCCCAGTGGCACAGCGACGCCGCTGCGGCGGCCGACGCGATCTCGGAGTCGGTCAAGGCGGACGACCTCAACGACGGCTGGTGGGAGAAGTGGGGGTCGGCAGTCGCCAACTTCGTGTCGAAGTGGGCGGGCCGCATCGCCATGTGGGCGGGCATCGCAGCACTCGTGCTGGGGTGGGTGCCGATCCTCGGGCAGGTCCTCGCCGTCCTCGCGCTCGTCATGACGGTCGTGGCGCTCGTCGCGGACATCGCGCTCGTGGCCCACGGCGAAGGTGACTGGGTCAACATCCTCCTCGGCGTGCTCGCGGTGGCCACGTTCGGCGTCGGGCGGCTCATCGGCTCCTTGGCGAAGTCCCGGGGCCTGGCCGGCGCGGCAAGCGCGGGCGCGCGCCAGACGAGGCTCGCCCAGAACATCACGCGTTTCGGCAGCCCGCGCACGCGCTCGGTCGTCGCCAACGCCTGGAGCCGCGCGCAGGCCGGCTTCCGGAGCGCGCCGGCCACCTGGTACAACCCCGTGAGCTGGGTGCGCTCGGGTGTGCGGTCGTTCTCCGGCCTGCAAGGCCGGCCCTGGGTCATGAACTTCCTGGGTCACGCGGATGCCGCGCACAGCTACCAGGCGCTGCGCAACGTCAACGCGATCCCGCAGTTCGCGAAGAACGCCACCGGGTACGTCCAGTCGCTGAGCACCCTGAGCTCGTTGAACCCGGCGAAGCTCGGGTCGTTCGGGTCCGTGCTCGTGCCGTTCGCGAGCGACGTCGTGGGCAACACGACGCTCCTCGTCCGAGACGCACGGACGTGGTGACGCCCGTGGGGGACCGGGCGGCACCGATGCCGTGGGAGCAGGACCAGGTCTTCACGTTCCCCGAGCGCGAGGGGTGGATCTTCTGGGCGGTCGGGCTGAACCCCGCCGGCTGGGCAGACATCGCAGCGCAGGTGCCGGGCCGTGAGAACGACGACGCGGTGATCGGGGCGGTGCGGGCGATCGACGAACGAGCCATGGGCGAGGGCCAGACGTGGGGCGCGGGCATCTGGTTCCCGGGGTCGAACGACCACCTACCGACGGCGAGCGTCCTCGTGCGCACCTTCCCATCGCGCGGTGACGTCATGAAGGCATACCGGAGCCTGCGCAAGCAGGTGCGGCGCGTCCCGAAGATGCCAGGGGTGACGGTCAGCGGGTACACGTTCGACTCGGTCGAGACCGAGAGCGGGCCGATGGTGGTCCAGGTGCTCGACTCCGCCGACGACGAGTCCCGGGCGCTGCTGCACACGTGGCGGATCACCCTCTTCCCTCTGGTCAAGGACGAGGTCGTGGAGATCGAGTGCGACACGACGTACACGCACCTCGTCGACGACGTCGAGGACGAGCTGAGCTTTCTCGTGCAGAACTCGGTGTACGCCGTCGACCAGGGCGACGCATGAACCCGCCGGCCGACCTGCCCGGCACCCTGACCGTGACGAGCCTCGTCGTCCTCGTCGTCACCGTGCTCGTGTTCACGGTCTTCGCGCTCGGGGGCCATCGGACCTCGTCCGCGCTCCGCCGCCTGTTCGACGACTCGTCGAGCCTGCTGCCCGTCTACGCGCTGGCCGCGGGGCTGGTCGCCGCGATGCTGCTCGCGCTCGGCACGGGCTTCGCCGTGCACCGGTACGAGACCGCGCTGCACGAGCTCGCGTGGGAGGCGTACGACGTCTGGTTCGAGCTGGACCGTGCCGGCGCGGCTCCGGCAGGCTCGCCGCCCGGCGAGGGCAGGGGCGTGCTGGCCTGGGTGGCGGTCTCCGCCGTCGTGCTGGCGATCGTCGGCCTCGTGGCGTACGTCCTCCTGGGGTTCGACCGGGCGCCGTCGGGTCGCCGCGCCGTCGGGTGGGGCGCCTTCCTGGCCACGACCGGCGTGGTGCTACTCGGGGTCGCCGTGCTCGTCATGGGGCACGACGTCGGTCTTCGCGAGCAGGCCTTTGAGCGGTGGCTGGGACAGGAGGCGCGCTGATGGAGGCCGAGAACGACGTCGAGCCTGCGGCCGATGGCGCGGCCGTGACGCCCGACGAGGTGTTCGGCGCCGCCGCGACGCACTGGGCGTTCGTCTACCCGAACGGCTGGTGGTCCGTGCCCCTCGAGGACGCCGAGCGGATCGAGGACCGCGTGCGGGATGTCGTCGTGCGTCGGCTGGGTCGGCGGGACGATCGTGCTCGCGCCCGCCGGGAGGCGCGCGAGCACCTGTCCCGTGCCGCGCACGGCGCGGCCGACGAGGGTGCCCTGGGCATCACCGTCTTCAGCATGGACGTGGCCGGGATCGCGATCACCGGGACCATGGCCGTCTTCCCGTACGAGGTCGGGGCAGGATCTGAACCCGACGAGCTGGTCGCGCGCATCGCGAGGTCGGTCGCGGGTGCCGACGTGGACCGCCGCACCCTGCCCGACGGTTGGGTCCTGCGAGCCGTGCGGCAGAGCGAGATCGAACGGACGGACGCGGACGGCAACCCGGAGCTGCCCGAGCTCCGCGCCGACTACTGGACCGAGCGCGTCGGGCTCGACCGGATCCTTCAGGTGTCGTTCACCACGCCCTTCGTGCCGCTGCGCGACGGCATGCTCGAGCTGTTCGACGCGATCGTGGTGTCGCTCCACCCTGTCGTTCGAGGAGATCGCTGAATGGATGCGCGTTCCCGCCGTACGGTCTTCGTCGCCGTGCTGGTCCTCTTCGCCGTGGTGTCCGTGGTGCGCCTGGCCATCAGGATCCGGCGCGACGGCGTCGAGGACGCCGCGATCTGGATCGCCCTGCTCGTCGTCGCGCTCGTGGTCGTGGTGACGCTGGGGGTGGTGGTGCGACGCGCGGGGGCGGTCGCGGCCCACGCCGCACGGCAACGGCCGGGCGCCCGGGTCATCCCCGCGTTCACGACGGCGCAGACCGTCGACCAGGCGCGCTCGCTCGGCGCGAGCGCACGGGGCTGGATGCCCGTCGGCGGCAGCCCGGTGGCCCTCGCGGTGCTCGACGACCGGGTCGAGGTCTGGGCCCGCCGCGAGGATCAACCGCGCTGGGCGGTCCGGCGTGTGCCGGGCGCCGCGGGCGAGGCGCGCGCCGTCTACGGATCTCGCGAGACGCGTGCCCTGCACGTGTCCGACGGCGTCGCCGAGGTCACCGTGGTGCCGGCATACCGGCCGCTTCGGGCAACGGGCGGCATGGCCGGCGACGACGTCGCGCGCGCCGTCGCCGAGATCGCCGCAGCCCGGTAACCGTCGATGGGGACTTCTCCCCATCGACGGTTGCCCCGGCCGCCATTAGTGTCGTCGACGACGGGTCAGCCGAACGGGGGGCCGGCCACGGAGACTGAGGAGAGATCGCATGGCGAACATGAACGTCACGTACGAGGAGTTGCGGAGCCAGGCGAACCAGCTGCGGATGGGTCAGCAGACGATCACCGAGACGCTGCAGAGCCTGCAGACGCAGGTGAACAACCTGGTGGCGTCGGGCTTCCAGACGGACTCGGCCTCGGGTGCGTTCCAGGGCTCGTACGAGGAGTTCACCACGGGTGCGACGCAGGCGATCGAGGGCCTGGAGGGTATGGCCTCGTTCCTCGAGCAGGCTGCGCAGACGCTGCAGGACGTGGACGCGCAGCTCGCCTCCGGCATCGGCGGCTGACACCGTCGTACCGGCAAGGGGGTGCCGGTCGGCACGGGGCGGTCCGGGCAACCCGGGCCGCCCCGTCGTCGTCTCATGGCACGGCTCGGCCCGCTGCGGCGAGGGGCTCAGGCGCCGGCCAGGCGTGCGCCGGTGATCGCGAGCGCCGTGCCGACGAGCATGTACGGGCCGAAGGCGATGGCCGTGCGCCGTGTCGCACGCCGGGTGGCGAGCAGCCCGACCGCCGCGAGGCCACCCAGGAGGAACGGCAGGAGCGCGGCGCCCGCGAGCGCGTCCCAGCCCCACCATGCGCTCACGCCGCCGGCCAGGACCGCGAGCTTGACGTCGCCGCGCCCCAGCCCTGACCGGTGCGCGTGGTGCAGGACGAGGTATCCGGCCCCGAGCGCGCCGGCGCCCACGGCGGCGCGGACAAGCGCGTCCGGTGTGCCGCCCAGGAGCGCGGCGAGGCAGAGCAGGGCCGCCACGAGCGCCGCCGTCGGGAACAGGATCGCGTCGGGCAACCGGTGCGTGCGGGCGTCGACGACACCCAGGGCGGCGCCGCCGACCGCCGCGACGACGAGCGCGGGCGTCGACCACGCGGCGCCGCCGGCACCGACCGCCCATACGGCGGCGAGGGCGGCGGCCACCGCGATCCGACGGCCGAACGGTGTGATCTCGCCCGCGGTCCGGGCGGCGAGGGACACCGCCGGGGAGATGGGACGACGCGCGTCGGCTGGGAGCATGGTCCGGAATGTTACGGACCGTTCCGCCGCCGACCGCCGTCGTCCACAGGGTTATCCTCAGGCCGGTTGAAGAATGACCATGTGATGAGACGCACTGTTCACGGCCCGAGACGGATGTGAGAACCTGGAGCCCGAGCCTGCATGCTCGATCGGGTGGAGGTGAGGTGAGCCTCACCCGTCCCCGTAGAATCGAACGCCACGCAAGCCCCGATCCGGAAGGCGTACCTCGCAGTGAGCAGCACCCGACCTCTGCGCGTCGCTATCGTCGGCGCAGGTCCCGCGGGCATCTACGCCGCGGACATCCTGTCCAAGACCGACCTCGACGTCAGCATCGACCTCTTCGAGCGTCTGCCCGCCCCGTTCGGCCTCGTCCGCTACGGCGTCGCGCCTGACCACCCGCGCATCAAGCAGATCATCCTCGCGCTGCACAAGGTGCTGAGCCGCGGAGACGTGCGTCTGCTCGCGAACGTGGACTACGGCGTCGACGTCAAGCTCGAGGACCTGCGCCAGTTCTACGACGCCGTCATCTTCTCGACAGGCGCGATCAAGGACGCCGAGCTCCCCGTCCCGGGCATCGACCTCGACGGCTCGTACGGCGCGGCCGACTTCGTCTCCTGGTACGACGGTCACCCCGACGTGCCGCGCACCTGGCCGCTCGAGGCCAAGGAGGTCGCGGTCCTCGGCGCGGGCAACGTGGCGCTGGACGTCGCGCGCATCCTCGCCAAGCACGCCGACGACCTGCTCCCCACCGAGATCCCGGCCAACGTCTACGACATCCTCAAGGCCTCGCCCGTCACGGACGTGCACGTCTTCGCGCGCCGCGGCCCGGCCCAGGTCAAGTTCTCGCCGCTCGAGCTGCGCGAGCTCGGCCACGTGCCCGACGTCGACATCGTCGTCTACCCCGAGGACTTCGACTTCGACGACGGCTCGATGTCCGCGATCGAGTCCTCCAACCAGACCAAGCAGGTCGTCAAGACCCTCACGGACTGGACGCTCGTCGACCCGTCGACGCAGTCCGCGTCGCGTCGCATCCACCTGCACTTCCTGCACAAGCCGGAAGCCATCCTCGGCGAGGACGGCAAGGTCACGGGTCTGCGCACCGAGCGCACGGCCCTGCAGGGGGACGGCACGGTCAAGGGCACGGGCGAGTTCCACGAGTGGCCCGTGCAGGCGGTCTACCGCGCGGTCGGCTACTTCGGCTCCCCGCTGCCGGAGATCCCGTTCGACGACCTCAAGGGCGTCATCTCGAACCGCGAGGGTCGCGTGGTCGACCTCGACGGCGAGCACCTGCGCGGCGTCTACACCACCGGCTGGATCAAGCGGGGTCCCGTCGGCCTCATCGGCCACACCAAGTCGGACGCGTCCGAGACCGTCCGCCACCTCGTCGAGGACGTGACGGGCGTGGGCGCCAGCGGCGACGTCACCACCGGTGACCTCGCCGGGGGCCGCACCGCGTCGCAGGGCGAGCCGCAGGCCGTGCTCGAGTTCCTCACCGACCGCGGCGTCGACGTCGTCGAGTGGAGCGAGTTCGAGCTGCTCGACGCCTACGAGAAGGCGCTCGGCGAGCCGCACGGCCGCGAGCGGATCAAGGTCGTTCCGCGCGACGAGATGATCGCGGTCGCCAAGGGTCGCGCCTGATCCTCCCGCACACGTAGGCCCGACGACGGTGGGAACCGTCGTCGGGCCTCGTGCGTTTCCAGCGTGGGATCCTGTCGAGCAGGCAGCACGACGGGGAACGCGGAAGGAGACACCGGCGAACATGGGTCATCGGCACTTGAACGGGCTCAAGACGGCGGCGTTGTTCGGCGTCCTGTGGGCGGTCCTGCTGGGCCTGTGGGCCCTGTTCTTCCGGGGCAGCCAGGGCATGCTCCTGCTGTTCGTGGGCATCGGCCTCGTGTCGACGTTCATCAGCTACTGGAACTCCGACAAGATCGCGATCCGGGCGATGCACGCCTACCCGGTCACCGAGCTCGAGGCTCCCGAGATGCACCGGATCGTGCGTGAGCTGTCCACGGCCGCGCGCCAGCCGATGCCCCGGCTCTACATCTCGCCGACGCAGGCGCCCAACGCGTTCGCCACGGGCCGCAACCCCAAGAACGCGGCCGTGTGCTGCACCGAGGGCATCCTGCGGATCCTCGACGAGCGCGAGCTGCGAGGTGTTCTCGGGCACGAGCTCATGCACGTCTACAACCGCGACATCCTGACGTCGTCGGTGGCCGCGGCGATCGCCGGCGTCATCACGTCGTTCGCGCAGTTCCTGCTGTTCTTCGGCGGCGGTGACCGCCGCGGGGGCGGCAACCCGCTCGCCGCCCTCGCGCTGGCGATCCTCGCGCCCTTCGCCGCGATGCTCATCCAGATGGCGATCTCGCGCACCCGCGAGTACGACGCGGACGAGGACGGGGCCAAGCTCACGGGCGACCCCCTGGCGCTCGCGTCGGCGCTGCGCAAGCTCGAGGCCGGCACCGCCGCCGCGCCCCTGCCGCAGACGCGCGAGCTCGAGAACGTCTCGCACCTCATGCTCGCCAACCCGTTCCGGGGCGCCGGCATGGCCAAGCTCTTCGCGACGCACCCGCCGATGGCGGACCGCATCCGGCGCCTCGAGACCATGGCCGGCGGCACCGGCTTCGGCTACGGCGGCATCACGCGCTACTGACGGCGGCACTCCCCGCGTTGCGGGAGCTCCCCTGATACGGCGGCAGCCCTCTCGGGCTTGCCGCCGCTTTGCGTCTAGGCGCAGCGCCCGAGAGGTTCGTTCCGGATCTGCCGCAGTCCCTGGCAGCATGATTGCTTGCTGCGCAATGGACTTCACATCGGTGTATTTTCGCAGGTCGTAAACCTTCTTCTACGCAACACTTGCGCATCGCGCATCTTTGCCTCATAGTTGCGTGTGGTTGCGAACGGCAGCCGATCCACCTCGCTCCGGCCGTCGGAGCACGATCCCAAGGAATGCCAACCATGTCTCGTGCCGCCGCACACCTCATGACTACGCTCCACGTCCTCGTCGGTCGCTTCGAGGACCGCAAGGACCGTGGCGCCACCGCCGTCGAGTACGGCCTGCTCGTCGGCCTCATCGCCGTCGCGATCATCGCCACCGTCGTTCTCCTCGGCGGCGAGCTCAACCGTCTCTTCACCGCAGTCCAGACCAAGCTGGCAGCGATCGTCGTTACGTGACGAGGCCCGGACTCCACCGCCGTGGCGCCCGGTGACCTCGCCGGGCGCCACGGCCATCTACCACCCGAACGGAGGAACCATGGCCGATGCGCAGGGCAGCCAGCACCGCACACCGCGCGACCGCGGCGCCGCGGCGGTCGAGTTCGCCCTGGTCACCCCGCTCCTCCTGATGCTGGTCCTCGGCATCGCCGAGTTCGGGCGTGCCTACCACGTGCAGACCACCCTCTCGGGAGCCGCGCGCGAGGGGGTACGCAACATGGCGCTGCATAACGATCCCGCTGCGGCCCGCGCCACCACAAAGGCCGCCGCGGTCACCGTCGTCCTCAGCGACGACCAGATCGCCGTCACACCGACAACCTGCCCCACAGGCAGCACGGGTGCGACGGCCACCGTCACGGTGACGTACCCGATGGCTCTTCTGTCCGGCATGTTCGGTACACAACTCACCCTCACGGGAAAGGCGACGATGCGATGCCACGGCTGAGCACCGACCGCGAACGCGGCGCCGTGAGCGTCACCGTCGCGCTGCTGAGCGTCGTCCTCATCGGCTTCGCGGCTATCTCGGTCGACGTCGCCGCGTTGTGGGCCGAGCGGCAGAAGCTTCAGACCGCGGCTGACGCCGCGGTCCTCGCCGTCGCGCAGGACTGCGCAGGTGGCGCGTGCGGTGACGCGGCCGCTACCGCGCGCACGCTCACTGTCGCGAACGCGGGGTCCGAGGCGCAGGCCGCGATCGTCGGCACCGCGCCGACGCCCGCCACCGGCTCGGTAACGGTCGACACCACCAGCATCCGCGACCACTGGTTCGCTCCCGTGCTGGGCATCGACGAGTCGACGGTCACCGCGCGCGCCACCGCGTCCTGGGGAGCACCCTCGGGCGGGACGGCCGTGCTGCCCCTCGCCTTCTCGTGGTGCGAGTTCCAGGCGCAGACCGGCGGCGGGCTACCGTCCGGCACGACCGAGCGCACGATCTTCTTCACCAAGAGCTCGGGAACGTCGTGCACCGGTCCGTCGGGGAACATGGTCCCTGGCGGGTTCGGCTGGCTCACCGTCAACGCCGCGTCCTGCCAGACCCGCAGCAGCATCGGCCAGGTGCTGTGGTCGGAGCCGGGCGAGGCCGTGCCCTCGGGTTGCTCGACGAGCGACTTCGAGGAGGTGCAGGACCAGACCGTGCTCCTGCCGATCTACGACCAGTCGGGCGACACCGGCAGCAACGCCTGGTACCGGCTCTACGGCTATGCCGCCTTCCGTATCACGGGCTACCACTTCGTCGGGCAGTACTCGTGGAGCGCTGCCGGGACCTGCAAGGGCTCCGTCCGGTGCATCCAGGGCTACTTCACGCAGTTCGTCGAGCTCGACGACGCCTTGGCCTACGGCGTCGGCGCGCCCCGCATGGGCGCCACCATCGTCGGGCTCAGCGGCTGACGCCGCCTCGCTCCAGCTTCCGCTCCACCGTCCGATCCACCTCGTCCCCAAGGGAATCACGATCGTGCACCGTCGTCTCGTCGCGGCCGTCGCCGCCATCATGCTCGCCGTCGTCGGCGCCGTGCTGCTCATGAGCTACGTCGCCGCCGCCGATAGCCGCGCCATGGCGGGCATGGAGATCACCCAGGTCCTCGTCGTCGCCGAGTCCGTCCCGGCCGGCACCCAGGCCGCCGACGTCGCCGAGCTCGTCGCGCTCGAAGAGCTGCCGGCCAAGGCGGTCGCCCCCGGTGCCCTCACGAGCCTCGACCAGGTCGAGGGCCAGACCGTGACGGACCTCGAGCCCGGCGAGCAGCTCCTCGTCAGCCGGTTCGCCACGCCCGAGCCGGACTCCGGCCCTGAGGTACCCGCAGGCATGCACGAGGTATCGGTGCTGCTCGAGTCGCAGCGTGTGATCGGCAGCAACCTCGTCCCGGGCGACACCGTTGCCGTCTTCATCACCAAGAACTCGCAGACCCACCTGACCCTGCACAAGGTTCTCGTCACGCGCGTGCAGGGCGGACTCACCCCGCCGGAGCCGACCGAGGCGAGCGGACAGGCGGAGCCCGCCCCCACTCCCACCCCCGCACCCGGGGGCAGCGTCATGGTCACGATCGCGCTGTCGGCTCCCGACGCCGAGAAGGTTGTCTGGGCTCAGGAGCACGGCAGCGTCTGGCTGTCGCTCGAGCCGACCGACGCCCCGGAGAAGGGCACCCGTGTCGTCACCGAGGAGAACGTGTACGAATGAACACCGTCGCCATGCCCAGCAACGCCGTCACACCCGCCGTCGACCCGCGGCAGCACCGGCCCGGACAGCCGTCCGGCCGCGTCATCACGGTCCTGTCGCCCAAGGGCGGCGTGGGAAAGACGACGGTCGCGACGAACCTCGCCGTAGGTCTCGCTCTCACGGAGCCGCACTCGACCGTCCTCGTCGACCTCGACGTCCAGTTCGGCGACGTCGCCAGCGCGCTCGACCTCACGCCGCAGCACTTCCTCACCGACGTCGTCCGCGGGGCGGCCACAGGGGACGCGATGGTTCTCAAGACGTACCTCACGCTGCACGCCGCGACGGGCCTCTACACGGTCTGCGGCGTCGACAACCCGGCCGACGCCGACGGTGTCACGGGTGACGACGTCGGCCGGCTCCTCGCGACGCTCGCGACCGAGTTTCGCAACGTGGTCGTCGACACCGCGCCCGGCCTGTCAGAGCACACGCTCGCGGCGCTCGACCGGACCACCGATCCCGTGCTTCTCGCGAGCATGGACGTGCCCGGCGTGCGCGGCCTGCGCAAGGAGCTCGACGTGCTGGACGCCCTCGGGATGTTCCCGGGCGAGCGGTTCGTCGCGGTGAACTTCGCCGACAAACGCACCGGCATCTCGGTGGCCGACGTCGCCGCGACGCTCGGCACCGGCGTCGACCTGGTGCTGCCCCGGTCGCGCGCTGTGCCGGCGTCGGTCAACCTCGGCGTCCCTGTGCTGCAGAGCGGTGTGCGTGACCCGATCACCAAGGCCCTGCGCTCCCTCGTCGCCCGGTTCACGACCGAGGACCGTGCGCCCGAGCGTCGGCGCGGTCGCCACTTCGGAGGCGCGCGATGAAGCTCAGCGAGAGGCTCGCCGTGGCCGGCCGCGGCACGGAGGTCGAGACGGTCGACGAGGCACCGGCCTCGTCGCTGCCGATCACTACGCCGTCGGCCGACGTGCCGTCGGCCCACGCCCCGTCGGCTGGGCCCGCGACGCCTGCCGTACCTGCGCCGTCGGCCGTGCCCGCCACGCCGGTCTCCGGACGGGTGCTGTCGAAGACTTCTTCGCCGACCTCGCTCGCCGCAACCACCGGCGCCGCCGGTGCGCCCTCGTCGTCGGACGCCCTCGGGAGGCTCAAGGAGAGGGCCACGACGGCGCTGTTCGAGCGGCTCGGGGCGCGCCTCGCCGACCCCACCATGAACGAGGAGCGTCTCCACTCGCTGGTCCGCGGCGAGCTCAACAAGGTGGTCGAGGAGCAGGAGCTGCCCCTGACGCCCGAGCAGCGGCTCCGCCTCGTGGCCGACGTGCAGGACGACGTGCTCGGCCACGGCCCTCTGCAGCGACTCCTCGCCGACCCGACCGTGACCGAGATCATGGTCAACGGCCCCGAGATGATCTACGTCGAGAAGAACGGCCGCCTCCAGCGCAGCGACGCCCGCTTCGCGTCCGAGGAGCACCTGCGGCGCATCATCGAGCGCATCGTCTCGCGCGTGGGCCGCCGCATCGACGAGTCGTCGCCGGTCGTCGACGCGCGGCTCGCCGACGGCTCGCGTGTCCACGCGGTCATCCCGCCGCTGGCGTTCAGCGGCTCGTCACTGACGATCCGTCAGTTCTCCAAGGACCCGTTCAAGGTGCACGACCTCATCCGTTTCGGCACGCTCACGCCTCAGATGGCAGAGCTGCTGCAGGCGTGCGTGGAGGCACGGCTGAACGT
>VJZX01000029.1 GCA_009663185.1 Isoptericola halalbus | reverse complement strand
CGCGGCACGCGACGCGCTCGAGCGCGGTCCGGTGCTCGTGCAGGTGCCGCGCACCGGCTACCTGCCCGTCGTGGCGTGCGGGCGGTGCCGCACCGCCGCGCGGTGCACCCACTGCCACGGCCCGCTCGGGCTGCCGCGCAGCACGTCCGCGCCGCAGTGCACCTGGTGCGGGCGCCTCGCCGGTGCATGGCGGTGCGCCGAGTGCGGCGAGGACCGGCTGCGCGCGGTGCGCGTGGGCTCGGACCGCACCGCCGAGGAGCTGGGCAGGGCGTTCCCCGGCATCGCGGTGCGGCTGTCGGCGTCGACCGCACCGGGCGGCGTGCTGGACCGCGTCGGCGCGGAGCCCACGCTCGTCGTCGCCACCCCGGGCGCCGAGCCCGTGGCCGACGGTGCCTACGCGGCCGCGCTGCTGCTCGACGCCGCCGTGACGACGTCGGGCACCGGGCTGGCCGTGGCCACCGAGGCGCTGCACCGTTGGCTCGCCGCCGCCGGCCTGGTGCGCCCGGCCGGGGACGGCGGGCAGGTGCTGCTCGTCGGGGACGGCGCACCCGCGCCCACGGGCGCGCTCGTNCCGCCGGCCTGGTGCGCCCGGCCGGGGACGGCGGGCAGGTGCTGCTCGTCGGGGACGGCGCACCCGCGCCCACGGGCGCGCTCGTCCGGTTCGACGCCGCGTGGCTGGCCGAACGCGAGCTCACCGAGCGGCGCGAGCTCGCCCTGCCGCCCGCGGTGCGGGTCGCGGCCGTGACCGGAGACCGGGAGGCGGTCGAGGCGATCGTGGGACGGGTCGAGCTGGCCGCCGGTGACGCGATGCTCGGCCCCGTCGAGCTTCCCGCCCGCGAGCCGACCCTCGAACCACCGGTGCGCGTGGTCGTGCGCGTGCCGCTCGGCCGTGGGCTCGACCTCGCCCGACAGCTTCGCGCCTCCCTCGCCGTCCGCTCGGCCCGCCGCGAGGGCGGCACGGTGCGCGTCCAGCTCGACCCGAAGGAGATGCTGTGACCATGCTCGACCCCGCACCGCCCACCCCGCGCTCGCAGATCGACACCGTCGTGTACGACTTCGGCAACGTGCTGGTCCGCTGGGACCCGTACGCCGCCTTCGACGGCCACGACCGCGACGAGGTCGAGCGCTGGATGGCCGAGATCGACTTCCGGGCCTTCAACCACGCCCAGGACGCCGGGCGCACCTGGGACGCGGCCCGCGCGACGCTCACCGACCGGCCCCACCTGGTCCCGTTCGTCGACGCGTACGTCACCGGGTTCGCGGGCACGCTCCTGGGCCCGGTACCCGGCTCGGCCGAGCTCGTGGCCGAGCTCAAAGGCCTCGGGCTGCGGCTGTACGGGCTGACGAACTGGTCGGCCGAGCTGTTCGGCCACGCCGAGGTCGCCGCGCCCGCCGTCGGGCTGATGGACGACGTCGTCGTCTCCGGGCGGGTGGGGCTGGCCAAGCCCGACCCGCGCATCTTCGCCCACCTCACCGCCGCGTTCCACGTCGAGCCGGCACGAGCCGTGTTCGTCGACGACTCGCCGGTGAACGTGGCAGCCGCCCGGGACGCGGGCTTCCACGCCGTGCACTTCACCGGCACCGACGCGTTCCGTGCCGCGCTGCGCGACCTCGGGCTGCCCGTGCGCCAGACGGCGGCCCCCGGTGGCGCTCAGGGCTGAGGCTCGCGCAGCCCCACGCAGTCGTGACGCCAGAACGCGTCCGCGTACACCAGCTGCCCCGTCATCCACGGTTCGTGGCGCTCGCGGACCAGTACCTGGAACGCGGGCGGCGGGATGCGCTCCGACGGCGGCCGGAACCCCAGGCCGCCCGCGGGCTCGAAACCGAACCGCGGGTAGTACTGCGGCGAGCCCTCGAGGAAGACCAGCGGCTCGTCGCGGTCGGCTGTTGCCGCCAGGGCGTGCCGCACCAGCGCCGTCCCGACGCCGCGACCCTGCCACGCCGTCGCGACCGCGAGCGGACTGAGCACCAGCACGTCGACGAGCCGGCGCGGCGCGTCCAGCCACGACCGCGTCAGCAGCACCTGCCCGACGACGTCGCCGTCCGCCTCGGCCACGAACGACAGGTCGCGCCACGCGTCCGAGGCGCGCAGCGACGCCACGAGCTCCGCCACGACGTCGCCGTGGTCGCCGAACGCATCCCGCACGACCGCCTCGACCGCGGTGACGTCGTCGGGCCGTTCGCGCCGGTAGGTCATTGTTGCCATGGCGCGACGGTACGGGCAGCGTTCCCGACCGGCCCAGCGCAAATCGGCCCGAGTCGCCCAGGCACGCGGCCTAGACTTGCCCGGTGCGCCTCCTCTTCGCCGGAACCCCCGAACCCGCCGTCCCGTCGCTGAAGGCGCTCCTCGGATCCCGCCACGAGGTCGTCGCGGTCCTCACGCGCGCCGACGCCCCCGCCGGCCGCGGGCGTCGGCTCGTCCCCAGCCCGGTGAAGGTCGCCGCCGAGGATGCCGGGATCCCCGTCCTGACCGACGTCCCACGCGGCGAAGAGTTCGTCGCACGCCTGCGCGACCTCGACGTCGACGCCGCCCCCGTCGTCGCCTACGGACACCTCCTGCGGCCCGAGCTCCTCGCCGTCCCGCGCCTCGGCTGGATCAACCTGCACTTCTCCGTCCTGCCCGCCTGGCGCGGCGCGGCCCCAGTGCAGCGCGCCATCATGGCCGGCGACGAGGTCACCGGCGCCACCACCTTCCTGCTCGACGCGGGCATGGACACCGGCCCCGTGCTGGGCACCACGACCGAGACCATCCGGCCCACCGACACCGCCGGCGACCTGCTGCAGCGCCTGTCCGTCAGCGGCGCCGACCTGCTCGTCGCCACCCTCGACGCGCTCGAGGACGGCGTCCTCCGTCCCCAGCCCCAGCCCGCCGACGGCGTGTCGATCGCGCCCAAGATCACCACCCACGACGCCCACGTGCGCTGGGACACCCCCGCGTACGCCGTCGACCGGCGCATCCGCGGCTGCACCCCCGAACCCGGCGCGTGGACCACCCTGCCCGGCCACGACGGCGAACCCGGCGCTCGCCTCGGCCTCGGCCCCGTCAGCCTGCGGCCCGACGTCGAGGACCTCGCCCCGGGGCAGGTCCGCGCCGGCAAGAAGGACGTGCTCGTCGGCACCGCCACCCACGCCGTCCAGCTCGGCCACGTCCAGCCCGTCGGCAAGAAGCCCATGCCCGCCGCCGACTGGGCCCGCGGCGCGCGCGGCCTGTTCGACGCCGCCACCGACGCTCCCACCGGCGTCGTGCTCGGGGCGACGCGGTGAGCGACGAGCGTCGCGACCCCCGCGGCCGCCAGCGCGGAGCCGCCCGCAGCAGCGGCCAGCGGCACCGCACCGCCCAGGCCCCGTCGCAGCGCCGCCGTCGCACCGACCCCGCGCGCACCGCCGCGTACGACGTGCTGCGGCAGGTCGACGGCTCCGACGCCTACGCCAACCTCGTCCTGCCGCCCCTGCTGCGCGAGCGACACATCGCCGGCCGCGATGCCGCCTTCGCGACCGAGCTCGCGTACGGCACCCTGCGGCTGCGCGGCCGGTACGACGCCATCCTCGCCCTCTGCGTCACCCGGCCGCTCGACCAGCTCGATGCCGAGGTGCTCGACGTGCTGCGCCTGGGCGCACACCAGCTCCTCGGCATGCGCGTGCCCTCCCACGCCGCCGTGTCCGAGACCGTGGCCCTCGCCCGCGACCGCGTCGGCGCCGGACCCGCACAGATGGTCAACGCCGTCCTGCGCGCCGTGGACCGCACCTCGCTCGACGACTGGCTCAAGCGCCTGCGCAGCGAGGCGCCCGACGCCGTCACCGCTCTCGCCACCACCGGGTCGCATCCCCTGTGGGTCACCCGCGCGCTGCGCGAGGCGCTCGCCGGGAACGGGCGGTCCCCGGACGAGACCGCCGACCTGCTCGACGCCGACAACGCCTCGCCACGCGTCACCCTGGTCGCCCGGCCAGGCATCGCCGAGCCCGACGACGTCATCGCCGGCGCGCCCGAGGACGTCCGCCTCGAGCCCGGACGCTGGGCTCCCACGGCCCTCGTGCTCGCCGGCGGCAGCGACCCCGCCGCACTGCCCGCCGTCGCCGACGGCCGCGCCGGCGTCCAGGACGAGGGCTCCCAGCTCGTCACCCTCGCCCTCGCCGCCGCCCCCCTCGACGGACCCGACGCGCGCTGGCTCGACCTGTGCGCCGGACCCGGCGGCAAGGCCGCGCTCCTCGCGGCGCTCGCGGGCGGACGCGGGGCCACGCTCGTGGCCAACGAGGTCCAGCCCCATCGGGCGCGGCTCGTCGAGCGGGCGCTGCGGGCCGTACCCCAGGGGATCGTGGAGTCCCTGCGGACCGGCGACGGTCGCGAGGTGGGCGCCGAGGAACCCGGCGCCTACGACCGCGTGCTCGTGGACGCGCCGTGCACCGGTCTGGGGGCGCTGCGTCGTCGGCCCGAGTCGCGCTGGCGCCGCACCCCGGCAGACCTCGGTGTCCTGGCCACCCTGCAGCGCGAGCTGCTCGGCTCGGCCATCGACGCCGTCCGGCCTGGGGGAGTGGTCGCCTACGTGACGTGCTCGCCGCACCTGGCCGAGACGCGCCTCGTCGTCGACGACGTGCTGCGCCGCCGCGACGACGTCGAGCGGATCGACGCCCGCGGTGTCCTGTGGTCCGTGCTCGTGCCGGGCGCCGAGATCGACCTCGGGACGCCCGACGGCGGTGCCGGCGGCCTGGACGTGCAGCTGTGGCCGCACGTGCACGGCACCGACGCGATGCACCTGACGCTCCTGCGCCGCACACGCTGATCCGCGGGCGGGGTCAGCCGCGGCGCGGCCGGTCCCTGCGGACCAGGCCCGCCACCGCGGCCGGCGTCACGAACGCGGTCGCGACGCCGCCTCCGACAGCGACCGCGGCCAGGCCCCAGTCATCCCGGTTCCATGGGTGCACCCCCGCCTGGACGATGTTCCGATGGTTCTGTGCGTCGTAGACCACGTCGATGACGTCGCCCTTGCGCGGCACGCCCGACCAGTTCCGGATCGTCGCCGGCCCTTCGTCCTCCACCCGCACCAGCAGGGACACGCCTACGCCGTCGTCCCACTCGCTGCCGGTCACCACCGCGGTGCCCGCCACTCCGCGGTCCTCCAGTGCCGCTAGCCGCTGCGCGTCCCAGACAAGGGCGGCCGATCCGAGGGCGAAGAACATGACCGGACCGCCGACGAGAGCGAGCACCGCCTTGCCGGCGCCCATCTCGCGCGCCGTGCGGCCGACCGCCCGCCACGCGCCACCGACAGCCCGGACCGCGACGGCCTGCGCCCGCCCGGTCCGGGTGTGCCGAGGTTTCCGCGCACGCTCGGCCAGCACCCGCACCGACGGGGGAAGCAGGATCACGAGCAGAGCGAGCACTCCGAGGTCGGCGAGCGCGAACCCGGCGACGAGAAGGTCGACCGGTGGGGCGTCCAGCGCCACCACCCGACCGGGGTTCCTCGGGTCGTAGGCGATGTCGATCTGGCTGCCGACCGTCGTCCCCGGTGGCCAGTGCGAGAGCGTGGTGGTGACCGAGAGGTCGTCCAGCGTCCGCACGACCAGCTCGTCGGGCGCCCGACGATAGACGGTCCGGTCGACCACGACGCCCGTCGTCTCCACGCCGCGCGCCATCACGACCACGTGCGTCCGGACGTACTCGGCCGACACCCAGCAGAGCGGTGCCGCGAAAGCGAGCAGGGCGCCCAGCGCACCAAGGATCCGGGCGATCGATAGAACTCGAAGATGATCCGCGCGTCGTTCCCAGAATTGTCGGGCCGTTACGGCGATCCCCGCCGCCGAACTCCCACCGCCATGCGGCCCTGACGTGCGCAGACGTGCCACCACTCCTCCTCCCTCAGGCCACGGCGCAGACAGTAGTGCACTGCCTCGCTCACCTTGATGCCAGGAAATCCTTGCGCGCCTGGGGAGTGCCAGGATAACCTGACGCGCACAGGTAGCGTGAGGAAATCCTGACACTCGAGGGGACACCATGGCCGACACCCAGCGCTGGACGCTCGCCCGCGGCTCGCGCGACATCGGACGCTTCGTCCAGCAGGCACGCCGGCGCCGCGGCCTCAGCCAGGCGGCGCTCGCGGACGAGCTCGGTCTGACCCGGCAGTACGTGTCCGAGGTCGAGGCGGGGGCGGGGAACCTCTACATCACGCGCCTGTTCGAGATGTTCGACGAGCTCGGTATCGACGTGCGGCTTCAGGAGCGGGGGACCGGTGGCGACCGCTGAGATCGACGCCTGGCTCTACGGCAGCCGTGTCGCCCGGTTCGTCTCGCGCGACAGCCTGCGCGGCACGCGGCGGGTCGAGCTCGAGTGGGACCCGGCGGCGATCACGCGCTGGGGGTACGGCTCACGGATCCTCTCGCACCTGCTTCCGATGGACGCCGAGGAGCCCTCGCCGCCCGCACGCGTCACGGCCTGGCTCGACGGTCTCATGCCCGAGGGGCGTATCCGCGACCACATGGCCATGGAGGCGGGCGTCGACCCGGAGGACCCGGTCGGCTTCTTCCTCGCATACGGCGGCGACACCGTCGGTGCTCTCCTGTTCGTTCCGGTGGGCGCGGCGCCCCGACCGAACGGCAGTCGCGCCGTGCGCCTCGACGACGCCGACGTCGCCCTGCTCCTGCGGGAGAGCCTGGCCCGTGCCGGCGGCCACGGCCGCAGCCAGCACCTGACGAGCTCGTTGCCCGGCATGGAGCCCAAGATCGGCCTCGTGCACGACGGCGCGGGCTGGCTCCGGGCATCACCCGACCAGCCGACAACGCACATCCTCAAGGTCGCGCGCGACGCCGGGTCACCCACCGCAGACCTCACGGACACCGAGGCGGCCGCGCTCGACCTTGCGCGCCGCGTCGGGCTGACGACGATCGACGCGCACGTCGCGGAGTTCGACGGGATGCGGTGCATCGTCGTCTCGCGCTACGACCGCGTCCCCGACCTCGACGCCCCTGGCGGTCAGCGCCGCGTGCACCAGGAGGATGCGGCGCAGGCGCTCGGTCTCAACACGCGTGACCCCGAGCGCAAGTTCCAGCACGGCCGCGCCCTGCCGTCCCTCGCGCGCATCGCCCAGGTGCTGCGCGACGACGGCGCGCGCCCCGACTCGCTGCTCGCGCTCACGGTGCTCAACCTCGCGGTCGGAAACACCGACGCGCACGCCAAGAACATCTCGCTGCTGCGGCGGGCGGACGGCACGGTCTCGCTCGCACCGGCCTACGACGTCTCGATGCACCTGCACCACGCGCACGCGTCGCGCATCTTCGCCATGGACGTCGCAGGGGAGCGGGCGATGGACCGGATCACGGCCGGTCACCTCGTGGAGGAGGGGGCGTCGTGGGGGCTGCCGCGGCGGCGGGCGCGACGCGTCGTCGCGCAGACGCTCGACGGGCTGCGGACAGCCATCGGCGAGGTCGAGCGCGACGCCCACCCCGGCGTCGGGCCGGACGCCTGGAGCGTCGTCACCGAGCGGACTGACGCCCTTCGCAACAGTGTGCCGGAAGCCTGACTCAGACTCCCGCGGGCGTCCACGCGCCGATGATGAGCCCCATGACGGCGAACGTCACGAGCTCGTGCGCGACGTTCATCACCGTGAGGGCGGCGGGCCGGCGCTCGAACGCGTCGTGCGTGACGAACCGCGCGGCCGTGAACCCGACCCACAGGAACAGCGCCGTCGCGACCGAGCTCCACAGGAAGCTGCCGCCGTAGAACTGCCACGCGATGTACGCGGCACCCGCCAGCACCCACGCCGACAGGAAGCTCACCACCAGCGTGAGGACCAGGGGCCCCGCGGCGTTGCCGCCGGGCTCGACCTTCGCGAGCCGCATCCAGGCGTTGCCGAACACCCTCGGCGTGTACCAGACAGCGCCCACCACCATGGTGGAGAGCGTGGCGACGATGACGGCCCAGTAGTTGATCTCGGGAACCATGCGGCTGCTCCTTGACGTTCACACGTGACGACGGTGATCGGGCCCTACGCTGGGCATCATGGCAGCCCTGATCAACCCGAGCATCCTGTCGGCCGACTTCGTCAACCTCGAGCGTGACCTGCAGGCGATCGCGACCGCCGACTTCGCACACGTCGACGTGATGGACAACCACTTCGTGCCGAACCTGACGCTCGGGCTGCCTGTCTTCGAGCGTCTCGCCAAGGTGTCACCCGTCCCGCTCGACGCGCACCTCATGATCGACGAGCCCGACCGCTGGGCGCCCGCGTACGCCGAGGCAGGCGCCGCGTCGGTGACGTTCCACGCCGAGGCCGCGACGGCGCCCGTGCGGCTCGCGCGCGAGCTGCGCCGCCTCGGGGCCCGGGCCGGCGTCGCCCTTCGGCCAGCCACGCCGGTCGAGCCGTTCCTCGACCTGCTCGCCGAGATCGACATGATCCTCGTCATGACGGTCGAGCCCGGCTTCGGCGGCCAGTCGTTCATCGAGGGGACCCTGCCCAAGATCCGCCGCGCGCGGAAGGCTGTGAGCGAGTCCGGCCTCGACGTCTGGATCCAGGTCGACGGCGGGATCTCGCGAGAGACGATCGAGCGCGCCGCCGACGCCGGTGCGAACGTCTTCGTCGCGGGCTCGGCCGTGTACGGAGCCCAGAGCATCCCCGCCGAGATCGCGGCGCTGCGCGATCTCGCGGCCAAGCACGCGCACTGACGACCCGCGACGACGCAAGGGGGGCCCCGCCGCCACACTCTCCGGGTAGGAGCCGTTCGGTCCGATGGAAGGTGAGTGCGATGAGGCGTGGATGGGCCGTCGGGGCTGCGGCGATCGGTACGTCCCTGCTGCTGAGCGCCTGTGCCGCGGTGGGCGCGGAGGAGGAGACCCTGCCCGGCAGGTCCGAGGGCGGTGGTGGCGAAGACGTCGTGGCGTGCGTCGACTGGATACGTCATGAGACACCCGCCGAGGCGGCACGGGACAACCTCGCGGTCCGCGGACGGTCACGGGGTCGGCGGGGACGCAGCGGATCTGGGGCGTCGAGGCAGCGCTGTGGGAGGTCGACGTCGAGGCGGTGCTCGTCGGCGAGGGCGTCGAGCCGGGGGAGCGGGTCACGGTCATCTCGACGCCGGATACGTGCTCCGGCAGCGGCCAGGAGTACCCGGGCGGCGATCCGCTCGACACCGACAAGACCGTCGTCGTGATCCTGCACGACGACGCAGAGCACGGGCTGCGAACCGTGACGCCCTTCGACGGGGTGATGGCCCCGGCGCCGGACGGGGGCCTTCCGAAGCGGTGGCCCATGAGACATCCCGGGTCCTGACGCCTGCCGACAGGGGGCTGGCGACAGGGGGCTGGCCTCTCGGCCTGGCCCTCAGTCCCAGCGATAAAATAGTGTGCCAAGCACGAAGATCCACCTGTGACGTCCGTCCCGGGGACCGGAACCAAGCCTCGAGGGGAGGGGTCCGCCGTCTACTCTGGGGTGCGTGAAGACCTTCGAGTCCCTGTTCACCGAGCTGTCCGAGAAGGCGGTGACCCGTCCCGCAGGGTCGGGGACCGTGGCTCAGCTGGACGCCGGCGTACATGCGATCGGCAAGAAGATCGTCGAGGAGGCGGCCGAGGTCTGGATGGCCGCCGAGTACCAGTCCGACGAGGCCGCAGCCGAGGAGATCTCTCAGCTCCTGTACCACCTGCAGGTGCTCATGGTGGCCAAGGGGCTCACCCTGGAGGACGTGTACACGCATCTGTGAGCGCCTGGTCGTGGTGACCGCCTCGAGACCGAGGCTCCACGCCCATCGCGCGCGCTCCGCCGTCGTCCACCACACGTCCTGACCGAACGAGGTTCCCTGTGCTCCGCATTGCCGTCCCGAACAAGGGCTCGCTCTCCACGCCCGCCACCGACATGCTGCGCGAGGCGGGCTACCGCCAGCGCCGCGACACCCGCGAGCTCGTGCTCGCCGACCCCGACAACGGGGCTGAGTTCTTCTTCCTGCGCCCGCGCGACGTCGCCGTCTACGTCGGCTCCGGCACGGTCGACGTCGGCATGACCGGCCGTGACCTGCTGCTCGACTCGGGCGCGGACGCCGTCGAGCACCTGCCGCTCGGCTTCGCCGGATCGACATTCCGCTTCGCCGCGCCCGCCGGCACCGTGACCGAGGTCCCGCAGATCGAGGGCAAGCGCGTCGCGTCCTCGTACACCACGCTCGTGGCCGACCACCTGTTGCGTCTCGGCGTCAAGCCCGCCGCGATCGTGCACCTCGACGGCGCCGTGGAGAGCTCGGTGCGCCTGGGCGTCGCCGACGTCATCGCCGACGTGGTGGAGACCGGAACCACGCTGCGGGCGGCGGGCCTCGAGGTCTTCGGCGACCCGATCCTGCGCTCGGAGGCGGTGCTGATCCGCCGTTCGGGGGAGTCGGAGCCCGCCGGGCTCGACGTGCTGACCCGCCGTCTGCAGGGTGTGATTACTGCCCGCGAGTACGTGCTCATGGACTACGACGTGCCTGTCGAGCTCGTCGACAAGGCCGTCGCGGTGACGCCCGGCTTCGAGTCGCCCACGGTGTCACCGCTGCACGATCGGGAGTGGGCGGCCGTGCGAGCGATGGTGCGTCGCTCCGAGACCAACCGGGTCATGGACGTGCTGTACGAGGTCGGGGCGCGCGGCATCCTCGTGACCTCGATCCACGCGTGCCGCCTCTGACGGCACGCGGCCGGGGCGCGGCCGAGCGTCGTGGTTTCGTGGCGGCCCGAACGGTGGCAGCGTTGCCCGCATGAGCGCGGGGCGCACGGATCACGACAGGTACCGCACGTTCCGTCCGCTCTGGGGCCGGGTTGCGGCGTGGGTGGTCGGCGGGATCGCGGTCGGTGGTTCGCTGTTCGTCGGGATGACCGCGCGCGGGCCGATCGGGGCTCACCCCGCGAACCGGGCGTCCTTCGTCGCGTTCGCGATCCTCTCCGCATGGCTGCTGTGGCGCGTCGCCGGCGTTCATGCCACCCCGAGCCCGGAGGGGTTGGTCGTGCGGAACGTCATCTATTCGCGGCGGCTCGCGTGGCCCGAGATCGTGGCCGTGCGCTTCAGTGGCAACGACCCGTGGGTCAAGCTCGACCTGGCCGACGGCGGCACGCTCGCCGTGATGGGCATCCAGCGGTCCGACGGCGAACGTGGCATGACCGAGGCGCGCCGGCTGCTCGAGCTCGTCCGTGCCCACGGCGAGGCCCCCGAGCCGCCGACCGGCCGGACACTGTGAACATGCGTGTGGCGGGTACCCGGTGGGGTACCCGCCACACGCATCAACAGCGAGAGGGCCTCAGCGCGCGTGCGCCGGACGCCGCTCGCTGCGCGGGGCACGACGCTCCGGGGCGCCCTTGTCGACGGCGATACGCAGCGCCTTGCCTGCGACGTGCGCCCGGCCGATGCGGTCGATCGTCGCGTCGTCGAGCGGCGTCGAGATGTCGACGAGCGAGAAGCTGCCGAAGATGTCGATCTTGCCGATTTCCGAGCCGGTCAGCCCGCCCTCGTTCGTCAGCGCGCCGACGATGCCGCGCGGCTGTGCACCGTGCGTGTGGCCGACCGCGATGCGGTAGCGCGTGCCGGCCGCCGGACGACGGATGCCCTGGCCCCGGGCGGGACGCTCGTCGTGGTCCCGGCGACGGTGGTCGCCATGGTCGGCGCGGTCGGCCCGTGGGTGCCGGTGCGTACGGTCGCTGTCGCGCTCCGCGCGCTCGGCACGGTGCGTCTCGCGGGTGCGGCCGCCGCGTGCCTCCGCACGCTCCCGCTCGAACTCCTCCTGCTCGGCGCGCTGCCGGGGACCGTCGTCGCCGACCGCGAGCGCCAGGAGCGCCGCGGCGACCTCGAGGACCGCGGCGGCGTCGCCGGTGCCGGCCGGACCGTCGGCGCGGTCGGCGAGCATCTGTGTGTACAGGTCGAGGCGGCCGGCCTCGCGGCGCGCGACGACGGCGTCCAGCATGCGACGGGCGCGGTGCTCGGAGACGTCCTTGGGGGAGGGGACCTCGACCTCGGTGAGCTCGGCGCGGATGGTGCGCTCGATGTGCTTGAGCTTGCCCCGCTCGTGCGGGGTGACGAAGGACATCGCCCGCCCGGTGCGGCCGGCGCGACCGGTGCGGCCGATGCGGTGCACGTAGGCCTCGGGCTCGCGGGGGATATCAAAGTTGACGACGAGCCCGATGCGGTCGACGTCGAGCCCGCGAGCGGCGACGTCGGTGGCGACGAGCACGTCGAGCGCGCCGGAGCGGAGCCGCTCGACGATGCGTTCGCGCTCCTTCTGCGCGACGTCGCCCGAGATCGTCGCGGCCGACACACCGCGCTCGACCAGTGCGGCGCCGACCTCTTCGGCGGCCGCGCGCGTGCGGGTGAACACGATGGTGGCGTCGGCGTCGGAGGTGGCGAGCACGCGGACGAGCGAGCCGACCTTGTGGCGGAACGGCACGATCGCGTAGGTCTGCTCGACACTTGCCGTGGTGCTCGACTGGCGGGACACCGTGATCTCGACCGGCTCGTTGAGGTGCGTCTCGGCGACCGTGCGGATGGCGGGGGGCATCGTCGCGGAGAACAGGGCGACCTGACGCTGCGCGGGTGCCTGGCCGAAGATCTTCTCGACGTCCTCCGCGAAGCCCATCCGGAGCATCTCGTCGGCCTCGTCGAGCACGAGGAAGCGGACGCCGTCGAGTGACAGCGAGCCGCGTTCCATGTGGTCCATGATGCGTCCGGGTGTGCCGACGACGACGTGGACGCCGTCGCGCAGGGCGCGCTGCTGGGGAACGTAGGGCGCACCGCCGTAGACGGACAGCACGCGCAGGCCGGGCAGATGCGTCGCGAAGGACTCGATCGCGTCGGCGACCTGCATCGCGAGCTCGCGCGTGGGCGTCAGGACGAGCGCCTGGACGTGGCCGCGCGCCACGTCGGCGCCGGTGTCGACCGCGGCGAGCAGGGGGATGCCGAACGCGGCGGTCTTGCCGGTGCCGGTCTGGGCGACGCCGGTGATGTCGCGCCCGGACAGGAGCTCGGGGATGGCGCGCGCCTGGATGGGCGACGGCGTCGTGAAGCCGAGGTCGTCGACGGCGGCCTGCAGTGCTGCGGGCAGGTTGAGGTCGGCGAACGTGGGCTCGGTGGGCAGGGTCAAGTCAGCGGTGCTCATACGGAGGTGGTGACCGTTCGTCGTGGTGGGAGGAGTCCTGCGTCGCCGCTGGGGCGAGGCGGTCGCTCGTCCCGGACACACACACCTGACCCGGCTCTGGCCGGGTTCGCACGAACACGCGGGAGGGACGACGAACTCCGAAGTCTCCCTCATGGTACGGGGTCGGGCGCCGCCGCGGGGGGTCGGCTCCGGTGAGGTTGCCCACTGCGTAGGATGGCGAGGACGGCACTCGTCCGGTGAACCCAGGGGAAGGTGAGCGTGCAGGCAGGTCAGGAGATCCGCTCCACGGTCTTCACGATCCCGAACGTCATCAGCATGGTGCGCCTGGCGCTCGTCCCGGTCTTCGCGGTGCTGATCGTCGCCGGGCACGACGTGTGGGCGCTTGTCGTCCTCGCCGTCTCGGGTTTCACCGACTGGCTCGACGGCGTGCTGGCGCGGCGCCTGAACCAGGTCAGCAAGCTCGGTCAGATGCTCGACCCGGCGGCCGACCGCCTCTTCATCTTCGTCACGCTCCTCGGCCTCGCGTGGCGCGAGATCGTGCCGCTGTGGCTGGTCGTCGTCATCGCGGCGCGCGACGTGATGCTCGCGTTCCTGATGCCGCTGCTGGCCCGGTACGGGTACGGGCCGCTCGAGGTGAGCTTCGTGGGCAAGGCGGGGACATTCGCGTTGCTCTACGCGTTCCCACTGCTCCTGCTCGCTGAGGTGCCGGGCGCGGTCGGTGCGGTGGCGCACGTCGTGGGGTGGGCGTTCACGTGGTGGGGGATCGGCCTGTACTGGCTCGCCGGGCTGCAGTACGTGGCGCAGACCCGGCGCCTCGTGTCCACCGGCCGCGCTCGGGACGGCGGACCGGCAGCGGAGGGCGAGCCGACATGACGGAGCCGACCCAGCGTCGGCCTGACATCCGTCGCCGTCCGGACGCCTCGATGACGCTTCTCGTCGAGGTGATGGAACGGCCTCTCGACCCGGGATACGCGGAGGCCGCGGCGCGGCGGCGGGCCGTGCGCGAGGGCCGAGTTCCCGACAGGCGCAGCTCGTCCGGCGTCGTGCTGCTGGTGCTCGTGGCGATCCTGCTCGGTCTGATGTCCGCGAGCGCCGCACGCCAGCTCCGCGTGCCGCAGGAGGGGGTCGCGGCCGCGCGCGTCCTGCTCGAGGAGGAGATCAGGGCCCGGTCGGCCCAGGTGGAAGACCTGCAGGCGCGCTCGGCCGCACTCAGCGCCGAGATCGAGACACTTCAGGCGGCGACCCTGGCGTCGCGCGACCCTGCCTTGGCGGAACGGCTCCGTCTGGACGGCCTGGTCAACGGGTCGGCGGCCGTGACGGGGCCGGGTCTGGTCGTCACGCTCACCGACGGCGGGGCCGGCCTCACCGAGGGGTCGGGCGAGCCGGGGACGCGGGTGCAGTACACGGACATCCGTACGGTGGTCAACGCCCTGTGGGCAGCGGGCGCGGAGGCCGTCTCGGTCGACGACCAGCGGCTGACCGGGTTGTCGGCGATCCGCAACGCGGGCGACGCCATCCTGGTCGATCTGGTCCCGCTGCCGGGCCCGACGTACACGATCCGGGCGATCGGTGACACGCAGGACATGCAGTCCGCGTACGCTCGCTCCGACGCTCCGGCGTACCTGCAGCTCCTGGCGTCCGGGTACGGCATCGAGTCGAGCGTGACGGCGCGGGACGAGCTCGAGCTGCCCGGCGTCGGCACGCAGCGGCTGCGCAGCGCGGAGCCGCTCACCGACGACCGTCCCAGCCTCAGTGGCACCGGAACCGAGGAGGAAAGCCCATGATCGCCGTCGTCGGGCTCGTGATCGGCGTCGTCGCCGGCCTCGTGCTGCAGCCCACCGTGCCGGTCGCGCTGCAGCCCTACCTGCCCATCGCCGTCGTGGCGGCGCTCGACGCGTTGTTCGGTGGGCTGCGTGCGCTGCTCGACGGCATGTTCGACGACAAGGTGTTCCTGGTCTCGTTCCTGTCGAACGTGCTCGTCGCGGCGTTCATCGTGTTCCTCGGCGACCAGCTGGGGGTCGGCGCGCAGCTGTCGACGGCGGTCGTGGTCGTCCTCGGCATCCGCATCTTCTCGAACGCGGCGGCGATCCGCCGGCACCTCTTCAAGGCCTGAGCATGACCCGACCCGACGACGTGACCGACGCCCGCGACGACTCCCAGCCGCAGGACGCGCATGGGACGGGACCCGTCGACGACAGCGTGCCGGCCGGCGTCATGCCCGAGGGCGACGCCGCTTCCGTCGACGACGGCACGCCCGCGGAGGACGGCAAGGCTCTCGTCGACGAGCCCGCGACCGAGGGCACACCCGGGCCCGAGGGCGACGACCGCCCGGCGGACGAACCTGAGCAGCCTGAGGCCGACGACGTCACGGAGCGCCGGCCCGTGCCCGAGCCGGCACCGACACCGACACCGGCACCCGACACGGCCGGCGCACCCGGGCAGGAGAAGGCGTCGGTACCCTCCGAGCCGGTCGTGCCGAGCGAGGACGTGTTCGCGAACACCACGGCCGCGGGCGCCTGGCGCCGTCTGGGTCAGGCGTTGCGCCCACGCATGACGCGGTCGCAGCTGCTCGCCGGGGTGCTCTGTGCGGCGCTGGGGTTCGCGCTCGTGGTGCAGGTGCAGCAGTCGGCGTCGGACCAGCTCTCCTCGGCGCGTCAGGACGACCTGGTCCGGCTGCTCGACGAGGTGACGCAGCGGGCGGACCGGCTCGACGACGAGGTCGCGCGCCTGGAGGCGACCCGGGACGAGCTCGCGTCGGGCACCGGGCGGGCGCAGGCCGCGCTCGAGCTCGCGCGCGAGCGGGCGCAGTCGGAGGGCATCCTGTCGGGTCGGCTGCCCGCCGAGGGCCCCGGTGTCGAGATCTCCATCGCTGACCCCGGAGGCGGCCTGACGGCCGCCCAGCTGTTCAACGTGCTCGAGGAGCTGCGCAACGCGGGCGCCGAGGCGGTCGAGCTCAACGGGGTCCGGCTGGTGACCTCGTCGTGGTTCGTGGACCGCGACGGCGCGATCGTGGTCGACGACGAGGAGCTCTCGTCCCCGTACCGGTGGACCGCGATCGGCGACCCCGACACGATCGGTCCCGCGCTGGAGATTCCCGGCGGCGCGTTCGCGACGGTGCGAAACCGGGGCGCGCAGGCGTCGCTGTTCTCGCAGGACCTGGTCGAGGTCACGGCGGTGCGTCAGCCGCAGGAGCCGCGGTTCGCGACACCGCAGGAGCCGCAGGACTGAAGCCGTGCGAGTGCGTTCGGCTTCCCGCTCCGGCCGCTCCCGAGGTAGGTTGAGCGGATGAAGGCGCACGTCGGACGCGCGGCGGTACCGGGGGGCACGGTCAGCGGGTCGCCCGGGTCCGGCGTCGCCCGGCGGCCCCGCCCGACCTCACAGGAGGACTGATGACGGACCCCCGTGCTCACCCACCGCACCGGGGGAGCGCCGACACGACGGCGAACCTCGGGCGCATCGGTGCGCCTGCGGAGGAGCAGGTCCACCGCATCCCGTTGACCGCGGAGGAAGCGGCCGCCGTCGCGGCGCTCCCGCGCCACTCGGCCCTTCTCGTGGTCCAGTACGGGTCCGGAGCCGTGGGCGAGCGGTTCCTGCTCGACACCGACCGGGCCGTCGCCGGGCGCAGCGCGAGCGCGGACATCTTCCTGGACGACGTGACGGTTTCCCGCAAGCACGCCGAGATCGTCCGCGAGGGCGACCGGTTCGTGGTGCGGGACATCGGATCCCTCAACGGCACGTACGTCAACCGCGTGCGGATCGACGCGGCCACGCTGACCACGGGTGACGAGGTGCAGATCGGCAAGTTCCGGATGGCGTTCCACGCCAGCCCGCAGGCGCCGCGGGGCACGCAGGCGCCCCGGTTGTGACGGCCGCGCACGCGGCGCGCGATCCCGAGCCGCGCCAGGAGACGATCACCGAGCGGTGGCCGCAGGGGATCTCCCGCCAGGCCACGATGCGCATCTCCGACGTCCTGGCGCAGCTGGGACCGCAGTTTCCGTCGATCTCGCACTCCAAGCTCCGGTTCCTCGAGGAGCAGGGGCTCATCGACCCGGTGCGTACCCCCTCGGGGTACCGGCAGTACAGCCCGGCCGACGTCGAGCGCCTGCGGTTCGTCCTGACCGAGCAGCGCGACTCCTACCTGCCGCTCAAGGTCATCAAGGAGCGGCTCGCCGCGATGGACGCGGGGGAGCCCGCTCCGGGTCCCGCCCCGCGCCTGGCCGACGGCGCGGCGGAGGACGGGCACTCGTCCCGCCGCCGGTGGACCGCGGAGTCGCTCGCCGGGGCGACCGGGACGCAGGCCGCGTTCGTCGAGCAGCTCGTCACGGCCGGCGTACTGAGCCCGGGCGCAGGCGGCTGGTTCGACCCGGGCGCGCCCGACGTCGTGCGGATCGCCGCACGCCTGGCCGAGTACGGCATCGAGCCGCGTCACCTGCGCTCCCTGCGCACCTCGGCGGACCGGCAGGTCAGCCTCGTCGACCAGCTCGTCGCCCCGTACCGCAAGCAGCAGACCCCATCGGCGCGCGCCCAGGCGGCCACGCTCGGGTCGGAGGTCGGCGAGCTGCTGACCCGCCTGCACACCGCCTGGGTGCGCCAAGGAGTGGCCGACCTGGGATGAACCTGCGCCATGCGCCGGGCGATCTCGCGCTGGCCGCTGCGTCGCAACCACCGCCGTCGTACCGTGGATCGGGTGGAGGCAGACGTGCCGAGCGACGTACCCATGGTCCCCGTGGAGGTCCTCGGCGTCCGGCAGCAGCAGCACGACCAGGAGATCGTCGTCCTGTTGTTCGACGCCGCGGCCGACCTTGCGGTGCCCATCGTGATCGGCGCGCGCGAGGCATCGGCCATAGCGATGGCCCAGGCGGGCCTCGTCACGCCTCGCCCCATGACCCACGACCTCCTGCGCGACCTGCTCGGCGCGGTCGGGGTCGAGCTCGAGCAGGTCGAGATCGTCGCGCTCGACGGCGGCATCTTCTTCGCCGAGCTCGTCCTGTCCAACGGGGTGCGCCTGGACTCGCGCGCGTCCGACGCCATCGCGCTGGCGGTGCGCACGGAGAGCCCCGTGCTGTGCTCCGCGGAGATCGTCGCTGCCGCGGGGGTCGAGGTCGTCGACGTCGAGCAGCAGCGCGAGGTCGAGCGGTTCCGCGACTTCCTCGACAGCGTCAACCCCGCGGACTTCACCGACCCGACCGGCGCCGGGTCGGCTGGCGAAGGGCCTGAGGAACCCCGGCCCAGCGACGGACCGGACGACACGCAACCATGAACCTCAGGTCGAGGGTGATCGTCGGCTACCGTGACTGATAACAACCTTCAATCTCGAGTCGAGGGTTCGGGCGATCGTCCCGAAACGACCCGCAGGACGGCCCGGGCACCTGACCTCTCGCGACACGCCGGAACCGCTCCGGCCCGACGTCGTTGACGACCCCACGGGCGGCACCTAGCGTGGAAGCGACATCACAGGAGGCACAGTGAACAGCAGCGGTGAGGCAAGCGCTCCGGCGGCGGGCGTCTCGGTGCCGCACGGCGCCCAAGGGCTCCTCTTCGGCGAGGACCTCACGGAGCAGGACGCCGGCACCGGCTACCGCGGCACGACTGCGTGCGGTGTCGCGGGGATCACGTACCGCCAGCTCGACTACTGGGCGCGCACGGGGCTCGTCGAGCCGTCGATCCGCCCGGCGACCGGCTCGGGTACGCACCGGCTGTACAGCTTCCGCGACATCCTCGTGCTCAAGGTCGTCAAGCGCCTGCTCGACACGGGCGTCTCGCTCCAGCAGATCCGCAGCGCCGTGACTCACCTGCGCGAACGTGGCGTCGACGACCTCGCGCAGATCACGCTCATGAGCGACGGCGCCTCGGTCTACGAGTGCACGTCGCCCGACGAGGTCGTCGACCTGGTCCAGGGCGGCCAGGGCGTCTTCGGCATCGCGGTCGGGAGGGTCTGGCGCGAGATCGAGGGCACCCTGTCCGAGATGCCGACCGAGTCGCTCGACGACCCAGAGGCGGTCGCCGCCCACGAGGGTGACGAGCTGGCTGCCCGACGCCGCGCCCGCAGCGCCGGCTGACCTCACCTCGTGGCATGCGTCTGACGTTTCACGGCCACGCCTGCGTGCGGCTCGACGGCGGTCGTGGTCCGACCGGGGACTCGACCCGCCTCGTGATCGACCCGGGCACGTTCGCCGACGCCGCTGCCGCGCTCGACGGGGCCACGGGCGTCCTCGTCACGCACGAGCACTCCGACCACGTCGACACCGGAGCCGTCGTGCCCGCCCTGGCCGCCGATCCCGCGCTCGAGGTGTGGGCGACCCCGGCGGCCGCCGCGCTGCTCACGGACGCCGGGGCGCCGGCCGAGAGCGTCCACCCCGTCGTGCCGGGTGAGACGTTCCTGCTCGGCGATGCGCGCGTCACCGTGGGCGGTGGCCAGCACGCCGTCATCCACGAGCGCATCGCCCGGGTCGAGAACCGCACCTACCTCGTCGAGCTCGACGGCATCGTCGTGCACCACCCAGGTGACTCCTTCGACCTGCCTGCCGGTCCGGTCGACGTCCTGCTCGTCCCGGTGGCCGCACCGTGGCTGCGCCTCGCCGAGGCGATCGACCACACGCTCGCCGCGAGCGCCCGCGTGGTCGTCCCGATCCACGACGCGCACCTGTCGGAGATCGGGCACGGGCTCGTGGCCCGGTGGCTCGACACCATGCGGCTGGGCGGCGAGCACGAGTACCGCCGGCTGCGGTCGGGGGAGTCGTTCGACGTCTGAGCGTGGGTCGCGGCGCGGGTCACAGGAGCGGACGCAGCGGGGAGAGCACGAGCTCGGCGAGCTTCTTGACGGCCGGGCGTCGCTCCCACTCTTCGAGCGTGAGCTCGCGTGAGTTGCTCAGGTCCATGCGGAACGTGTCCTCGAGGCGTGCGGCGACGTCGTCGTCGACGATCTCGAGGTTGATCTCGTAGTTGCCGGTGAGGCTGAGGCGGTCGATGTTGGCTGTGCCGACCGTGGACCACGAGCCGTCGACCGTGGCGGTCTTGGCGTGGATCATGGCCCCTTCGTAGAGGAAGATGCGCACCCCGCCGCGCAGCAGGGCCGCGTAGTGCCCGCGCGCGAGCCAGTCGGCCACGACGTGGTTGGAGCGTTCCGGGACCAGGACGCGTACGTCGACCCCGCGGGCCGAGGCGTTGAGCAGTGCGGTCAGGATGTCCCGGTCGGGGATGAAGTAGGCCTGGGTGATGTAGATGTGCGAGCAGGCGCGGTCGATCGCGTCCAGGTAGAGGCCGCGGATGGGGAAGACGAGCTCGCTCGGCGCGTTGCGCGCCGCCCGCAGGTGCGGCAGCCAGTGGGTCGAGCCGACGTCCTGCAGGATTGGCAGGTCGTTGGTGCGCCACCGGTTCCAGAAGTCGACGAACGCGTTGCGCAGCTCCCACACGGACGGACCGGTGACCCTCAGGTGCGTGTCGCGCCAGTGCGTCGCGTACAGGGAGCCGATGTTGTATCCGCCGACGAACGCCGTCTCGTCGTCGACGACGAGGATCTTGCGGTGGTCGCGTCCGGAGTGCCGGATACCGGAGACCAGGACCGCGGGTCGGACGACGGGGAAGCGCAGCACGTGCACCTGCGGCGGGAAGTCGTAGAACGGCCGGGGCACGACGAGGTTGGCGAACTTGTCGTAGACGACGTAGACGTCGACGCCCCGTTCGGCGGCCTCGATCACGGCCCGCTTGAACTCCGCGCCGACCTCGTCGCCCTTCCAGATGTACGACTCGAGGAGGATCTGGTTCGTGGCGCCCCGGATCGCCGTGAGCATGTCCTGGTACAGGTCGGCGCCGTAGGTGTAGACCGTCGTGGACGACTCGCCCAGCTGGCTGGTGGCCGGCGGCGCCGTCGGGAACCTCTTGTCGAGCGGGTATCGCTGCCCGCGCACCTTGTCCAGCACCATGAGCGCTGCCGCGGTCGCGACGGGAGTGACGGCGGCCGCGAGCACCGCTCTCCTCGCGAACCGGCGGACGGTGGGCCAGTCGACCTGGACATGGACGGCGGAGCTGGGAGGCGGGGGCAGGTGGTGCGGCACGCGCTCACGGTATCCACGCCGGGCAGGTCGCGCCCGTCGATTCATTCGCCTGCGAGGGCCCCGGACAGGGGGTGGGTGCGGATCGCGGCGGCGAGCTCGCCCTCGATGCGGTCGAGGTAGACGCCGGTGGTGGCGATCGACGCGTGTCCGAGCAGCTCGGCGACGACCTTGACGTCCCAGCCTTCGGCCACGAGCAGGGTGGCGGTGGTGTGACGGAGCGCGTGCGGCGTGGTGGGTCGTCGGTACGGTGCGGGCATCCGTTCGACGGCGCGGGCCAGCAGTCCGCGGATCGCCTGGGTGTCGATGCGCCGGCCCCGCCAGGACAGCAGCAGGGCGCGCTGGGCGTCGGCGTCGTCGGGTCGTCGTGCGGCGAGCCGGGGCCGGAGGTGCGTCAGATAGTCCTCGAGCGCGGCCGCCAGGGGTGGGCTGAGCGCGACGGTGCGCGTGCTCCCGCCCTTGCCGACGATGCGCCATCGTGTCTCGCCAGGCTCGCGCGTGAAGTCCGCGACGTCGGCCCGGGCGAGCTCCGACACACGCGGTCCGAGGACGAGCAGCAGCGCGACGACGAGCCGGTCCCGCAGCGCGAGCGCCTGGTCCGGGCGCGGCCGGCGGGCGGATGGGACGGTGTCGCCGCCCGCGCCGGGCGCGCCGGAGACGGTGGCCATGAGCGCCTGGGCGGCCGACGCCGACAGCGCGGTGCGCTCGACGCGCAGACCCTCACGCACCTTCGCCGGCGGGGAGGCCCACTGCATGGGGTCGGCCTGCACCCAGCACTGGCGGGCTGCGTGCGAGAAGAACCGTGTCACCGACTGGCGGAACCGGTTGACCGTGGCCGTCGAGCGGCCGGGGGCGCCCTTGCGGGCGGGGTCGGCGTACCGGCCGTCGGGGCCCGCCTGGTAACGCACGAGTGCGTCGTCGACGTCGTCGCCCGTGACGTCGTCGAGGACGCGGTCCGGTCCGAGCAACGAGGCGAGCTCGGCGACGTCACGCTCGTAGCTGCGCGCGGTGGCGGGGGACAGGACGCCGCGGACCGCCTCGACGCGGACGGACGCGAGGTAGCGGTCGGACGCCTCGGCGACGGTGAGGCGTTCGAGCCGGGGTGGTGCGACCATCGGGCTCCTCCGTTCCCTGCCGACGACGACGGTGCGCGCGCAGGGCTATGACCTGCGGAGTCGTGACTCAGGGTAGGAGCGGCCTCCGACATCGGACAAAACCACTGTGTTGTGGCATACACACTGGTTTAACCGGTATATCCTTTTCAGTGTAGTCGAACGTCGTCGGTACCCACACCGTGGGCACGCGTCACAGGGGCACCAGCGAGCCCGGCGGTGGGTCGCGCGCGACGGAATCCTGCCGACGGGTACGGCGCTTGGCGCGCGAGAACGACCCGCCTCGAGCCAGACGACGCGATCCGCCGGGGAGGGGTCGCGTGCTGCATGCAGGTCGAGGAGCCCGCGCCCGTGGCCGTGTGTGACGGGCGCGACGACGTGCGATCCAGCTCGACCAGGGGCCCGGCGAGCTCATGCCACCAGCACGACGAAGCCGAGCAGTCGGCCGCGTCCGCGTGGGCCAGGTGTGCGCTGTCGTCCTTTGAGTGCCGACTCGTGCAGGTGCATCCGGTCGTGCCGAGCCACCCGGCGGTGTCGGGCTTTGCGCTCCATGCGAACGACGAGGTCGAGGTCTGCGGGTGCACGTGGCGCGCAGGTTCGCCCCGGCCATGTCCACCTGCAGGGAAGGGCCTGCCGGCGGCCAGACTCCTGGGTAATGACATAATGTGCATTATCGGTCCGTAACCAGGACCATCAAACGCTTGGGCGAGAGCGACTTTCGCTGACTCGCCGAAGGCTGCGTGCTAGAGCCTGTCGATCCGGGAGCAGTTCGGCTAACATCCCTCCCATGTCGATCGGCTTCGTGTATCTCGGCGGCTCTGGAGTGAGCCGCTGCCACGTGCATCCCTGATCGCAGCACTCAGCACACCCCAGAGCCCCCAGGTGAGGACCATCCGGTCCTCACCTTCTTGTTTACGCGTCGGGCGGGTGCCGCTGGGAGTTCTCCGCTCGTGTACTTGAAGGAGAACTCCGTGACCACGCCAGATCAAGTCCTCACTCACTTGAGCCGGACGACGGACCAGATCTTTGGGCGCGACGACCTGCAGAGCCGACTCGCATCCGGTCGCCCGTTGCGTATCAAGTTCGGCGTCGACTGCACCGCGCCAGATCTGCACCTCGGACATGCGGTGAATTTGTGGATGATGCGCTTCCTACAGGACCTCGGCCACGTCGTCGTCTTTCTCCTCGGCGATACGACCACGCGAATCGGCGATCCGACCGGCCGCAGCACCACACGCCCCGTGCTGACCGAAGATGAGATCGAACGCAATGCCCAAGCCTTCTTGGAGCAGGTGACCCTCGTCCTTCGGGACGACCCCGAGGTTCTCGAGATTCGACGGAACTCCGAGTGGTACGACGGAATGGCCCTCACCGACCTCATCAGCCAGCTCAGCCTGGTGACCCATAGCCAGCTGATGTCGCGGGACATGTTCCAGAAGCGCCTGCAAGAGCACCGCGATATCGCCATGCATGAGCTCCTCTACCCCGTACTGCAGGGCTTCGACAGCGTCGCGCTGGAGTCCGACCTCACGATCGTGGGATCCGACCAGATGTTTAACGAGGCGATGGGCCGAGAACTGCAGTCAAAGCACGGACAACTCCCCCAGACGGTCATCACGAGCACCATCACCCCGGTCTGGACGGTGGTCTCAAGCAATCGAAGTCGCTCAACAACTACGTGGGGCTCGCGCAGCCGGCCGACGAAAAGTTCGGCCGGCTGATGACGCTCAACGACGACCTGATCGGCATCTGGGCAACCGTCTACACGGAGCTCCCGATCGCAGCGGTTCAGGAGCTGGCGCACCATGCGGCCAGCGGCGGCGCTGTCGCGCGAGATGCCAAGCTCGACCTCGCTGAGGAGATCGTCTCGAGGTACCACGGCGCGCCCGAAGCTAGGCGCGCGCGGCAGGCGTTTCTCGATGTCTTCTCAAAGCGCAAGCTCCCTGATGTGATGCCCGAGCTACTCGTCACCGACCCCATGCCGTCAGTCTTCGACCTCGTGAGCGCCGCACGTCCCGAGCTCACGCGGTCGGCAGTACGACGGCTCATCGCCGAGGGCGGCGTCCGCATCAACGGAGCCCAGCAGCCGGATGCCCAGGCGGCACCAGCGGTATGCACGGGGGACGTCCTGCAGACCGGGAAGCGTCGATGGTTCAGCGTGGTCGCGAGGCAGGTGGATCGCGGCGAATCTTGATTCGGACGGGCCGATGCGGGATCTGCTCGTGCCACCTGAACACGTCTTGATACCAGTCAGGTAGGGCGCGTCGAAAGTCGTCCGCGGCGGTGATCTCTACGGCGGCAGCGCGGGAGCAGTGCTCTTCGGCGCCGACATCTCCCCCGCCTCGGGTACTGACCCGAACTCCGCAGGCTTGAGCAACCTCGACGCGTTGAACCTCCTGGGCGGAGCGCTGGTGCGCCCGCACTACGAGCCCGGACTTCGCGCGACGCTGCAAACGATGGCCAACGACCGCGGCGTCACGATCTGGGCCGTCCCCGAACGCGGAGGCGTGGTCGTGCAGGGCTGCACCGCACGTGCGAGCGGCCCAGAGCCGGTGCACGTCTTCACTCCAGGTGCCCACGAGTTGGTCGAGCCGGACGTTCCTGGCTTCTACCCGCCGCGCGCTGACACCAACCGAACGGCGCAGACCGTTCCCCGCTTTCCCGGAAGTCGCCTGGGAATGGCGGCTTGTGTCTGCACTCATGGCCGCGGATGGTGCGCTTCGACGCGCTCAACCGGCCATCTCGGGGCCGACGACTCATGACTGAGTAACGCGCCGTTACCTGCAAACGTGCCGTAGCGCCCGGGGTGGCGTCAGGCGCCGACGTACTCCGCCAGGTGCTCCCCCGTCAGCGTCGACCGCGTGGCCACGAGCTCGGACGGTGTGCCCTCGAAGACGATCCGGCCGCCGTCGTGACCCGCGCCGGGGCCAAGGTCGATGATCCAGTCCGCGTGCGCCATGACGGCCTGGTGGTGCTCGATGACGATGACCGACTTGCCGGAGTCGACGAGCCGGTCCAGCAGGCCGAGCAACTGTTCGACGTCGGCCAGGTGCAGGCCCGACGTCGGCTCGTCGAGGATGTAGACCCCGCCCTTCTCTCCCATCCGCGTCGCCAGCTTGAGGCGCTGCCGCTCGCCCCCGGACAGCGTGGTGAGCGGCTGGCCGATGTTGAGATAACCGAGGCCGACGGCGGCGAGGCGGTCGAGGATGGCGTGTGCGGCCGGCAGGGGCGCGGGACCGCCCTTCGCGAAGAACTGCTCGGCCTCGGCCGCCGGCATCTCGAGCACCTCGCTGATGTCCTTGCCGCCCAGGTGGTACTCCAGCACCGACGCCTGGAACCGCTTGCCGCCGCAGTCCTCGCAGGGTGTCGAGACCGTCTCCATGAAGCTGAGCTCGGTGTAGATCATCCCGTTGCCGTTGCAGGTCGGGCAGGCGCCCTCCGAGTTGGCGCTGAAGAGCGCCGGCTTGACGCCGTTGGCCTTGGCGAACGCCTTGCGGATCGGTTCGAGCAGCCCGGTGTACGTCGCCGGGTTGCTGCGCCGTGAGCCGCGGATGGCGCCCTGGTCGATCGACACGACGCCGTCACGGCCCGACACCGACCCGTGGATGAGCGAGCTCTTGCCCGAACCGGCGACGCCGGTGACGACGACCAGCACCCCGAGCGGGATGTCGACGTCGACGCCCTGCAGGTTGTGGGTCGTGGCGCCCCGCACCTCCAGCGCGCCGGACTGCTCGCGGACCGACGTCTTGAGCGCGGCCCGGTCGCCCAGGTGTCGGCCGGTGACCGTGTCGCTGGCCCTCAGCCCCTCGACCGTGCCCTCGTAGCAGATGGTTCCACCGGCCGTACCCGCGCCCGGCCCGAGGTCGACGACGTGGTCGGCGATCGCGATCGACTCCGGCTTGTGCTCGACGACGAGCACGGTGTTTCCCTTGTCGCGCAGCCGCAGCAGCAGGTCGTTCATCCGCTGGATGTCGTGCGGGTGCAGCCCGATGGTGGGCTCGTCGAAGACGTAGGTGACGTCGGTCAGCGACGAGCCGAGGTGCCGCAGCATCTTGATGCGCTGCGCCTCGCCGCCCGACAGCGTGCCCGACGGCCTGTCGAGGCTGAGGTAGCCGAGCCCGAGCTCGACGAACGAGGCGAGGTTGTCGCCCAGCGCCTTGACGACCGGCGCCATCGACGCGTCGGCGAGGTCACGGATCCATGCGGCCAGGTCGGTGATCTGCATGGCGCACAGGTCGGCGATGTTGACCCCGCGGATCTTCGCGGAACGGGCCGACTCGGACAACCGGGTGCCGCCGCAGTCCGGGCAGGCCGCGAACGTCGCCGCGCGCTCGACGAACGCCCGGACGTGGGGCTGCAGCGAGTCGACGTCCTTGGAGAACATCGACTTCTGGATCTTGGGGATCAGGCCCTCGTAGGTCATGTTGATCCCGGCGATCTTGACCTTGGTCTGTTCGGAGTAGAGGAAGTCGGCCCGCTCCTGCTCGGTGAAGTCCCGGATGGGCTTCTTCGGGTCGTACAGACCGGACTCGGCGAATGCCTTGACCATCCAGCCGTCGGCGGTGTACCCGGGGACCTTGATCGCGCCGTCGAGCAGCGACCGGGAGTCGTCGAACACCTCCGTCAGGTCGATGTCCGACACCGTGCCGCGGCCCTCGCACCGCGGGCACATGCCGCCGTGGTAGATCGCGTTGCGCACGATCGTCTTCTCGCCCGTGGCTGACGTCATGACACCGCTGGCCTTGCGGGCCGGGACGTTGAAGGAGAAGGCGGTCGACGGCCCGACGTACGGCTCGCCGAACCGGCTGAACAGGACGCGCAGGATCGCGTTGGCGTCCGTCACGGTGCCAACGGTGGAGCGGGGGTTGGCGCCAAGACGCTCCTGGTCGACGACGATCGCCGTCGTGAGCCCTTCGAGCAGGTCGACGTCGGGGCGGTCCAGCGTCGGCATGAACCCCTGCAGGAAGGCGCTGTACGTCTCGTTGATCATCCGCTGCGACTCGGCGGCGATCGTGTCGAACACCAGCGAGCTCTTGCCCGACCCGGAGACGCCGGTGAACACCGTCAGCCGCCGTTTCGGGAGCTCGACGCTGACGTCCTTGAGGTTGTTCTCCCGCGCGCCGTGCACGTGGATCAGGTCGTGCCTGTCGGCGGCGTGCAGCGCAACCGCCTGCGCGTCCGTGCTCGTGGCCATGCTCATCGTGTCTCCCTCCGCACGTCAGGGTTGTATCTAGACCAGCCAGGTGCCGTCGCGCATGAGCGTGCGGCCTGCGGTCTCGTCCGCCTCCCGCCACGCCTGCACCCGGACGGGTCGCAGCACGAGGAACACGTACCCCGCGCTGCGGCGCGGGTCCCAGTCGGCCTGCGCCGCGTACGTCGCAGCCAGCGCATCGTCGGCCGTGACGTCGACCGCCTTGTCGAGGAGGGCGTCGATCATCACCACGTCGCGGGTCGGTCCGACGGCGAGCCGAGCCTGCCCGGACGCGGTCAGGTTGCGCGCGGTGACCGAGGCGCTCTCGACAGAGATCACCACGCGCTCGTCCACCCAGACCAGGGACAGCGGAACCATGTGCGGCGCGCCGGCGGCCGAGGCGGTGGCGACCCACGCGTCGAGCGCCGGAGTCGCCAGCATCGCCAGTGTGTCGGTCTTGCGGGTCTTGCGGTCACGGGCCCGGGCCATCGCGGCGCCTCAGCGCGCTTCCTGGATGCGGACCATGTTGCCTGCGGGATCCCGGAAGGCGCAGTCGCGGACGCCGTACGGCTGGTCGATCGGCTCCTGGACGACCTCGGCGCCGCCGTCGACGACCTGCTCGAACGTCCGGTCGACGTCCTTCGTCGCGAGCACGATGCTCGCGTAGGTGCCCTTGGCCATCATCTCGTTGATCGTCTGGCGCTCGGCCTCGGTGACACCGGGGTCGGCGGCCGGCGGATGCAGGACGACGGATGTCTCGGACTGGCCGGTGGGCGCGACGGTGATCCAGCGCATGCCGCCGTACCCGACGTCGTTGAGGACCTCGAAGCCGAGCACGTCGCGGTAGAAGGCCAGCGACTCGTCGGGGTCCGTGTGCGGGAGGAACGTGTGGTGAATCGTGATGTCCATGGCTGTCACGCTAGGTGCGGCTCCGCGACGCGCGCTTCTCGATTCCTGATCGGTCTGGTGACCTTCTTCGCTTCGCACGGCGGGATGCCCTTCGCCGAGCGCACGGCGCCGCGTCGGTAGACGCTCGGCGAGACGCCGACCAGCTCGGTGAAGCGCGTGCTGAAGGTGCCCAGCGAGGAGCAGCCGACGGCGAAGCAGACCTCGGTGACGCTCAGGTCACCACGGCGCAGCAGCGCCATCGCACGCTCGATCCGCCGCGTCATGAGGTAGGCGTACGGGGACTCGCCGTAGGCGAGCCTGAACTGGCGGCTGAGGTGCCCGGCCGACATGTTCACGCCGCGGGCGAGTGCCTCGACGTCCAGCGGCTGCGCGTACTCGCGGTCCATCCGGTCCCGGACTTTCCGCAGCAGGGCGAGGTCGCGCAGGCGCTGCTCCTCGGCGGGACTGATGATCACGTCCGTGATCGTGCCACGTCGAGACGTGACCCGCCTCGCGAGAGGCCGGTAGGTTCGCCCGAGATGCGTAGCAGGTCGTGGACGAGCGCTCCCAGCGAGCCGGCACAGCGTGCTCCCAGGTCGGTCCCGTCATCTTCCTAGGTCGCCACGGCAGGCTTCTTGCCAGGTCGTACACCCAGGAGGACTGCCAGTGAGCCACGATCCGCTTCTCGTCCTTGTCGGAGGCGTGCCGGGTGCCGGCAAGAGCACGCTGCTCGCCCGCGCCGCCGACGACCACCCCGACGCGCGCGTGCTCGACCCGGACGCGCACCGGCGACGGATCGCCGCGGTGCTGCCGGGCGTGCCGTACCGGTTCTGCCGGCCCGTGGTCCACACCCTGCATGCCGTGGACATCGTGCGCGCCGTGCTGCGCGGGCCAGCAGCGCGCACGGACGGCGTCGTGCTCGTCCACGACCCCGCGACGCGGCCTGGCCGGCGGGAGGCGCTGGCCAGGCTGGCCTTGTCGCGCGGCTGGCACCCGGTCCTCGTGCTCGTCGACGTACCGCGGCAGGCGGCTCTGGACGGACAGGCCGAGCGCGGCCGGGTGGTCCGCGCCCGGTCGTTCGCCGGCCACTGGGAGCGGTGGGTGGCTCAGCGGTCGGTGCTCGTGGACGCGTCCGCGCGTCGTCGGCCGGTCGGGAGCTGGGCCGAGGTGCACGTCGTGGACCGCTCCGCGGCGCTGCCCGCGGTCCGGAGCCTGCTGAGGTCCCGACCGGGCGGCGCGCACCTCGCGTCCGCCCGGACGGGAGGGTGAGGGCCGTCAGCCGCCCTTCACGACGCGGCCGTCGATCTGGCCGGCGAGCATCTCGTCGAAGATCGCGTTGATCTCCGGTGGCGTCGGGCTCGTCCCTGGCCGTACCTCAAGCGTATCGCGTGTGGTCAGACCACAAACGGCGGCGCAGTGTGATCTTCATCGCGACCGCGCGCGATGTCGCCGCCGCAGGCGGCAGAAAAGTGCTGCGGAGCGGTGCTCGTGCGGGCATGCTCGGGGTCATGGTGCGACAGGTGGCGGTGCTGTCCGACGTCCACGGCGTGCTGCCGGTGCTCGAGGCAGTGCTTGCTGAGCCCGACGTCGCGGCCGCCGATCTGGTGGTCGTCACGGGTGACCACGCCGCAGGGCCCCAGCCCGTCGACGTGCTGGACCGGCTGACGGGCCTCGGCGACCGGGTGCTGCTGGTGCGTGGCAACGCCGATCGCGAGCTCGTCGCGCTCGCGCGCGGCCACGACGTCGACGTCCCGGACGAGATCTCGCGCTGGGCAGCCGCGCAGCTCACTGACCGGCACGTCGCGCTCCTGGACGCTCTCCCCCACCCGGTCACGGTGGAGGTCGACGGCTTCGGGCCGGTGGTCTTCTGCCACGGCACGCCGCGCGACGACGAGGAGGTCGTGCTGGTCGACACGCGCCTGGAGCGGTGGGCCGACGCGTTCGCCCGCCTGGCGGACGAGGTGCGGACCGTGGTGTGCGGGCACACGCACATGCCGTTCGTGCGGCTCGTGGACCGGCGACTGGTCGTCAACCCCGGAAGCGTCGGCATGCCGTACGGCCGACCCGGTGGCGGCTGGGCGCTGCTGCGCGACGGGCAGGTCAGCCTGCGGCACACGGACATCGACGTCGACGCGGCGGTCGAGGCCGTCGTCGCCGGGTCGGAATACCCCGACGCCCGGATGTTCGCGGACTACTTCGTGCGCTCGCGTGCGTCCGACGCCGAGGCGCTGACGGTCTTCGCGCCGCGGGACGGGCGGGCGGGCTGAGCGGCGGCCCGAGGCTTCACCGGCTCAGCTCGACGCCACGGCCCTGACGGCGTCAGCCACGGCCTCGGCGACTCGGTGGTCGAACACCCCGGGGATGATGAACGCGCTGTTGAGCTCGTCGGGGTGCACGACCTCGGCGATCGCGACGGCCGCGACGCGCAGCATCTCGGTCGTGATGTCGGTGGCTCCGGCGTCGAGCAGCCCGCGGAACAGGCCGGGGAACGCGAGCACGTTGTTGATCTGGTTCGGGTAGTCGCTGCGGCCGGTGGCCACGACGGCGGCGGTCTCGGCGGCCTCGATCGGGTCGACCTCGGGTGTGGGGTTGGCGAGGGCGAACACGACCGCGCCGTCGGCCATCCGGGCGACGTCGGCGCCGGTCAGGATGTTGCCTGCCGACACGCCGACGAACACGTCGGCCCCCACGAGGCCCTCGCGCAGCGTGCCGGAGAAGCCCTCGGCGTTGGTGTTGTCGGCGATCCAGTCGCGGTGGGAGTCGCCGGTGCGCTCGCCGGCGTGCAGCGCGCCGCCGCGCCCGAACGCGACGATGTGCTGCGCGCCCTGCGCCTTGAGGAGGCGGATGATGGCGTTGCCTGCGGCGCCGACGCCGGAGACGACGATGCGCACCTCCTCCAGCTTCTTGTCGACGACCTTGAGCGCGTTGACGAGGGCGGCGAGCACGACGATAGCCGTGCCGTGCTGGTCGTCGTGGAAGACCGGGATGTCGAGCTCGGCGCGCAGCCGCGCCTCGATCTCGAAGCAGCGCGGGGCCGAGATGTCCTCGAGGTTGACTCCTCCGTACACCGGCGCGAGGGCCTTGACGATCCGGATGATCTCCTCGGTGTCGGTCGTGTCGAGGCACACCGGCCAGGCGTCCACGCCCCCGAACTCCTTGAACAGGGCGGCCTTGCCCTCCATGACCGGCAGGGCCGCGGCGGGGCCGATGTCCCCGAGGCCGAGCACGGCGGTGCCGTCGGTGACGACGGCGACCGTGTTGCGCTTGATGGTCAGACGCCGCGCGTCCTCGGGCCGCTCGGCGATCGCGAGGCACACGCGCGCCACGCCGGGCGTGTACGCGCGGGACAGGTCTCGGCGGGTCTTGAGCGGGGTCTTGGCGTGGACCTCGATCTTGCCGCCGAGGTGCAGCAGGAAGGTCGAGTCGCTCCACTTGACGACGTGGACGCCGTCGAGCGCCTCGAGTGCGGCGACGACGCGCTCGCCGTGCTCGGCGTCGACCGTGTCGCACGTGACGTCCACGAACAGCCCCTGCGGCGTCGAGTGCGCGATGTCGACGCCCACGACCGCCGCGCCCGCGTCGGCCACGGCGCTGACGACGGTGCTGGTGGCGCGCTGCGTGGCGGGCACCTGCACGCGCAGGGTGATGGTGTAGCTGGGGCTGGGAAGTACCACGGCGGTTTCCTTCACGACGGCGACGTTGCCAGCGCCAACGTACCCGACTCCGGCGGTCGCGTGGGTCGGCGCTCCCTCAGGGGACTCGTCGGGCCCCGGCACGCCCGAGGCGCAGCACCGCGGAGCCGGCAAGGACCAGGGCGAGCGCCGCGGTGGGGAGCGCGAACGGGCCGTGCAGCCCGCCCCCGGCGACCGTGAGCCACAGCAGGCCGGCGACCGCGGCCACGTACGCGCCGACGACCGGACCCGACCGCGCAAGCTGCGTCGTCACCCCCACGATGCCGCGCCGGGTGCGCCTGCCCTCGGCGACCCCGGACGCGCGTCGGGCCGGGGCACGGGTCTCGACCCGAGCGAGCAGGACCACGAGTACCGCCAGCACGGCCGCGAGCGCCGCGAGCCATGGCACGCGCCCGAGCCACCATGCGGCGGTGGTGGGGTCGCTCGGCGGTAGGAGTCCGAGCGCGTCGAGGGCGAGGGCGCCGGCCAGTGCGGCGACCAGGTGCCACAGGTAGATGGTGAGGACGACGGTGTTGAGTGCGACGACGACGGCCCAGGGCCGGGGCTGGGTGAGCCATCGGCCTGCTGGCCGGGCGAGGAGGGCGGCGACGCCGAGCTGGGTGGCGGCGAGGGTGAGGAGGGCGAGGGTGGGTGGGGATGGGTTCTGGATCGCGGCTCCTGGGACGCTGACCATGCTCACGGGGTAGGGCCCGGGCCCGGTGAGGAGTACGAGGGTGGCGAGGCCGGCGACGACGAGCGTGGCGGCGCGGCGGGGCCCGAGCCGCAGGGTGCCGTCGTGCCAGGCGTATCCGGTGTGGTGGATGGCGAGCCAGCCGAGGGCGAAGCTGGCGGCGGCGGCGAGCTCGTGGCCGGTGGTGAGCCGGAGCACGTCGCCGATCGCGACGCCGGCGACCATGGTGGCGGGCACGGCGAGCCCGTGGCGTTCGTGGAGCCGGTAGGTCAGGGGCGTCAGGGCGGTGACGGCGAGGTAGACGACGAGGAACCACAGCGGCAGGATCACGAGCGCGGTCGCCTGGGCGACGACGTCGGGCGGGGCGCCGGCCTGCCGGGCGATGGCGGCGGCCGTGGCGACGGCGAGGAGGAACGCAGTCAGGGGTGGGAACATCCGGGCGCTGCGGTCGAGCAGCCAGCGGGTGGCTGTCCCGCCGCGGGCGCGCTGGCGTGTCCAGGAGATGGCGTTGGCGGCGCCGCCGACCAGGAAGAACACGGGCATGACCTGGAAGAGCCAGGTCAGTGCGTGCGCCCAGGGCAGCTCGGGCAGGGCGGTGAAGCCGACGAGGTGTCCGTCGGGTGTGCGCTCGACGGTCATCGTGAGCCAGTGTCCGAGGACGACGGCGCCGATGGCGGCGGCGCGCAGCAGGTCGAGGTCGCGCCGCCGTGATGACGGTGTCTGCGCTGCCAGGTCGTGGATCGAGCGCACGGCTCCTCCTGAGGCCGTCGTCGCCGGCGGTCACACGGTGGTGTCCTCGACGGAGAGGACGGCGGCCCGGCCGGCCTCGAGGCGTGCGACGGGCACGCGGAAGGGTGAGCAGGAGACGTCGTCGAGGCCGGCCTGGTGGAAGAAGTGGATCGACTCGGGGTCTCCCCCGTGCTCGCCGCAGACCCCGCAGTGCAGGTCGGGGCGGGTGGAGCGGCCGCGTTCGACGCCGGTGCGCACGAGCGCTCCGACGCCGTCGGCGTCGATGGTCTCGAACGGCGAGATGGTCAGTACGCCGTTGTCGAGGTAGGCGGAGAAGAACGCGCCTTCGACGTCGTCGCGGGAGAACCCCCAGGTGGTCTGCGTGAGGTCGTTGGTGCCGAAGGAGAAGAAGTCGGCCTGGGTGGCGATGCGCTGGGCGGTGAGCGCGGCGCGCGGGAGCTCGATCATGCACCCGATCGGGATCTCGAGCCGCACGCCGGTGGTCTTCGAGACCTCTGCGAGGACGGTCTCGGCCTCGGTGCGCACGAGCTGCATCTCCCGCACGGAGCCGACGAGCGGCACCATGATCTCGGGCCGCGGGTCGCGTCCGGCGCGGCGCAGCTCGACGGTCGCCTCGGCGATGGCGCGTACCTGGAGCGCGAACAGCCCTGGGGTGGTCAGCCCGAGCCGGACGCCGCGCAGCCCGAGCATCGGGTTCTGCTCGTGCATGCGACGCACGGCCACCAGGAGCCGGGCGTCGTGCTCGTCGGCCTGCCCGCGCTGTTCGGCGAGCGCCACGCGCACGGACAGCTCGGTGAGGTCGGGCAGGAACTCGTGCAGCGGCGGGTCGAGGAGCCGGATCGTCGTGGGCAGGCCGTCCATGGCCTCGAGCAGGTCGGTGAAGTCGGCGCGCTGCAGCGGCAGCAGGTCGGTGAGGGCGGCCTGCCGCTCGTCGTCGCTGTCGGCGAGGACGACGCGTTCGACGTGGTGGCGGCGTTCGCCGAGGAACTGGTGCTCGGTGCGGCACAGGCCGACGCCTTCGGCACCCCGGGCGCGGGCCCGGCGGGCGTCGTCGGCGGTGTCGGCGTTGGCGCGCACCCGCAGGCGGCGCACGGCGTCGGCGTGGGTCAGGAGGCGGTGCACGGCGTGCACGAGCTCGCGCACGTCGTCGTCGGGTGCGGCGTGCAGGCCGGCGTCGAGCCCGTCGGAGACGTACCGCATGACCACGGAGTCGACGACGGGCACCTCGCCGCGGAACACCTCGCCGGTGGTGCCGTCGAGCGCGATCACGTCGCCCGGGTGCAGCACGGTGCCGTCGACGCGGACCTCGCCGTGCGTCTCGTCGACGTCGAGCGCCTCCGCCCCGACGACCGCGCACCGGCCCATGCCGCGCGCGACGACGGCGGCGTGCGACGTCTTGCCGCCGCGGGCGGTCAGGATGCCGTCGGCGGCGATCATCCCGGCCAGGTCGTCGGGGTTGGTCTCGCGTCGCACGAGGACGACCTTCGCGCCGGCGCTCGTGCGCTGCAGCGCCTGCGCGTTGTCCATGACGATCTCGCCCACGGCCGCGCCGGGCGAGGCGCCCAGGCCCCGGGTGAGCAGCGGGGTGCCCGCGGTGCGGTCGAAGCGGGGGAACAGCAGCCGGCCGAGCTGCTCGCCGGTGACCCGGCCGAGCGCCTCGTCGAGGGTGATCAGGTGCTCGTCGACGAGCTGCACGGCGACCCGGAAGGCCGCGGCCGCGGTGCGTTTGCCCACCCGGGTCTGCAGCAGCCACAGCCGGCCCCGCTCGATCGTGAACTCGATGTCGCACAGGTCGCGGTAGTGGGTCTCCAGGCGCCGCATCGCGGCGAGGAGCTCGTCGTAGGAGCCCGGGTCCCGCCGGCGCAGGTCGTCGAGCGTGAGGGTGTTGCGGATGCCGGCCACGACGTCCTCGCCCTGGGCGTTGGGCAGGTAGTCGCCGTACGCGACGGCGTGCCCCGTGGACGGGTCGCGCGTGAACGCCACCCCGGTGCCCGAGTCGTCGCCGAGGTTGCCGAACACCATCGCCACGACGTTGACCGCGGTGCCGAGGTCGTCCGGGATGCGCTCGCGGCGCCGGTACAGCCGCGCCCGCTCCGTGTTCCACGAGCCGAACACCGCCTCGATCGCCAGGTCGAGCTGCTCGCGCGGGTCCTGCGGGAAGTCGCGGCCGCTCGACCGGCGCACGATGCGGCGGTAGTCGTCGACGAGCGCGCGCAGGTCGCCGGCCCCCAGCTCGACGTCCCAGGTGACGCCCGCCGCGGCCTTGCGCGTCTCGAGCGCCTCGCCGAACGCCCGCGCGTCGACCCCGAGCACCGTGGCGCCGAACATCTGCACCAGGCGCCGGTAGGAGTCCCAGGCGAACCGTTCGTCGCCCGACGCCTCGGCGAGCCCGTGCACCGAGGCGTCGGTCAGGCCCACGTTCAGTACGGTGTCCATCATCCCGGGCATGGAGAACTTGGCGCCCGAGCGCACCGAGACCAGCAGCGGGTCGTGCGGCGCCCCGAGCCGACGCCCGAGCGCGTCCTCGACCTCACGCAGCGCCGTGGTGACCTCGACGCGCAGCCCCGGCGGCACCCGTCGCTCGCGCATGTACGCGCGGCACGCCTCGGTGGTGATGGTGAACCCCGGCGGTACGGGCAGGCCGATGCGCGCCATCTCGGCCAGGTTGGCCCCCTTGCCGCCCAGCAGGTCGCGCTGGTCCTTGCCCCCCTCGTGGAACCTGTACACATACTTCGGCATCGTCGTCTCCGCCCTGGTGGGTGCGCGTCCACGAGCAGCACCTCGGTTCTCACGCTAACCCCGCACCGGCCACGCTTTCCTGCGGGCGGGTGGCCGCGGCAGGTGACACGCCTTGTGCGGCACGGCGAGCGGGGAAATACTTGCTGCGAGCAAGACGGCAGGTCACAGCGTCGTGCCCTGACGGCCTCACGGGCCCGCCCACCGGGCGTGCCCCTCCCACAGCGCAGAGGAGAACCCATGAGGACCACCCGCACCACGCTCCGCCTCCGCTCGCGTCTGGTCGCCTTCGCGGCCGGGCTCGGCCTCGCCGCATCCGCCCTCGCCGGCCCGAGCGCCGCCGCGGCACCCGACCTAGCATCCGACGCGGTGCCCGACCGCGCCTCCCGGGCCGCGGCCTTGCACGCCGCCGTCGGCCGCGCGAACGTCACCGGCATCGCCTGGTACGCCGACACGGCCACGGGCCGTGTTGTCGTCACCGCGGACTCCACCGTCAGCGCCGCCGAGCTCGACACGATCCGCGACGCGGCCGGGCACGACGCCGGCGCCCTGGCGGTCCGGCGGGCGCCCGGCGTCTTCCGGCCGCTCGTCTCCGCCGGTGACGCGATCTACGGCGGCGGCTACCGCTGCTCGCTCGGCTTCAACGTCGTCAGCGGCAGCACCTACTACTTCCTCACCGCGGGACACTGCGCCAAGTCCGTCAAGACCTGGTACACCGACGCGGCGCACCAGACCCTGATCGGTCGCGCCGTCGACGCGAGCTTCCCGGGCGACGACTACGCGTTGGTGCGGTACGACAACACCTCGCTCAGCCACCCGGGCGGCTTCACCGCGGCCGACGCCTTCGTGGGCGAGCGCGTCACGCGCGACGGCTCGACGACCGGCGTCCACTCCGGCACGGTCACCGCGCTGAACGTCACCGTGAAGTACCGCGGCGGCGGCTCCGTCAGCGGGATGATCCAGACCGACGTCTGCGCCGAGCCCGGCGACTCCGGCGGCCCGCTGTACGACGGCACCAAGGCCGTCGGCATCACCTCCGGAGGCAGCGGAGACTGCACGACCGGAGGCGTCACGTTCTTCCAGCCGGTCACCGAGGCGCTGCGGGAGTACGGCGTCGACGTGTACTGACCGCCGAACCGGTGACCGAGGCACCGTCAGCAGGCGGGTGGACGCACGAGCGTCACACGCCACACGCCACACGCCACACGCTCTCCTCCGGGCGGTACCCTGGGAAGGTATGTCAGCGCCGTCCTCGCTCGCAGCGCAGGGCCTCGCCGTCGACCTGGCGGCCGAGCCCTGGCGCTACCCGGGCCCGCCCGCGCCCGCCGCGGGGGTCCTGCTCGGTGACCACTTCACGCCCGTGCACGACGACGGCACCCCGGACGCGTTCGGTCCCCGGCTCGACGCCGTGCTGCGCTCCGCGAGCGCCCCTCGGCTGGCCGGGCGGCACGCGGTCGTGGCGGTCGGGTCGAACGCGGCCCCGGGCGTGCTCGCGGCCAAGCTGCGCCGGGGTGGCGCGGACACGGTGGCCCCGATGGTGCGCGGCCGGGTGGCGGACGTGGCGATCGGGCACAGCGCGCACGTGAGCCGCGCGGGCTACGTCGCGGCCGCCCCGTACCTGGCAGCGGGCGCGCACACCGGCGTGGTCGTGGCCCTGCTGACCGAAGCGCAGGTGCGGTGCCTGGACGCGACCGAGCCGAACTACGTGCGCCGGCGGGTCGACGCGCGCCTCGACATGCCGGCCGGCACGGTCCGGTCGTGCTCGATGTACGTGTCGCGGCGGGGGGTCCTGGCCGTGCCGCAAGGCGTCCTCCCGCTCGGGCCGCAGCGACACCTGTGGGCCCGCCTGCGCGCGCACGGCGCCCTGCCGGCCGGGCTGCCGGCCGACGCCCGCGCGCTCGCGGCGGCGCTCGCGGCCGACGC
>VJZX01000028.1 GCA_009663185.1 Isoptericola halalbus | reverse complement strand
CGCGCGGCGAGCTCGTCGTCGGCGTGCTCAGGCCCGGCGGGCGCCGCAGGAGCCGCCGGGGCCGCCGGGGCCGCCGACCGGGCGGCGTGCAGCCGAGCCACGGCGTCGTCCAGCTCGCCGCCGGGAGTGGCGCCGGGCGGCGCGGTCGGCTGTGGTACGGGCGGGAAGGGAGACGTCGTGCTCACGGGCGCGACGCTAGGCCCGCCCGCGCACGCCGCGGCCGCCGCGACGGGCCGGCTGTGGACGTCGCCTACCTGGGGGCGGGCTCAGACGGCGGCGCGGCGGTCGGGGGTGTCGTCAGTGCGTGTGGCCGCCGAGCTCGGCGACCACGACCGCGAGCGCCCCCGGCCCGGCGTGCGCGCCCAGCACCGCGCTCACGGGTGTCACCACGACGTCGGCCCCGGTCCGCTCGCGCAGCGTCTGAGCCACGGCCTCGGCACGTTCGGGCACGCCGAGATGGTGTACGGCGACGCCCGGGCGCTCGAGCTCGTCGGCGCGCCGCACGACGCGCTCGACGAGGCGGTCGATCGCGGCGGCCCGGGTGCGCACGCGCTGCAGCAGCTCGATGCGCCCGTCCCTGACCCCGAGGATCGGGCGCACGCCGAGGGCCGTTCCGAGCGCGGCGACCGGGGCCGAGAGGCGACCGCCTCGCCGCAGGTGATCCAGCGACTCGACCAGGAACACGGTCTCGCTCGAGCGCGCGACCTCGCCCGCGCGCGCCGCGACGTGCGCGGCGTCGTGACCCGCGGCGGCGCACCTGGCCGCCTCGGTCGCCGCGAAGCCGAGCGCCATCGCGACCGTGCGCGAGTCGACGACACGCACCGGGAGCATCGCTCGATGTCCCGCGTGCTCGGCCGCGGCAACGGTGCCGGAGAGCTCACCGGACAGGTGCACCGACACGACGGCGCGCGCGCCGTCGTCGGCGGCCGCGCGGAACGCCGCGAGGAAGTCGGCCGGCGGAGGCTGCGACGTCGTGAGCCGCTCCCCCGCGGCGATGCGGAGCGCCACCTCTTCCGGGCTGATCTCGACACCCTCGCGCCGCTCGTCGTCGCCCGCGAGCACGAGCAGCGGCACGACGACGGGCACCGCGGAAGCGGGTAGTCCGGTCTCCGGCATGCACGCAGTCGAGTCGGTGATCACCCGCACGGTCGCAGGCCCGGGAAGCCGCACACGAGGCTCTGCGCGGGAAGCTGGATTCGGCATGTCAGCCACACCCTAACGTGGAGACCGCGGCCGGCGGTCCGAGCGTGCGTCCGTACGGCCCGCGGCTGCCTTGATTGCGAGCGGGTCACTGCGGTGGTTGCGTGGAAAGTGGTCGGCGAGACACTCGCGGACCGGTGATGCGGTCAAGAATTCGGCCCTTTCAGCACGATGGCGAGAGATACGATCATGCTCACATTCGAGCAGTTGCGGGCAATGATGGAGGCCGGCGCCACGGTGGTGGGTACCGGTGGGGACAGGATCGGCCAGGTCGCCGACATCTACGTCGACGACCAGACGCGAGAGCCCAGCTGGGTCACCGTCAGGATGGGACTGTTCGGCACGGCGGAGACGTTCGTGCCGCTCACGGGAGAGGCCACCGTCCAGGGCGAAGAGATCCACGTGCCGTATGACAGGGACACTGTCAAGGACGCGCCGCGCGTGGAGCCTGAAGGCCAGTTCAGTCCTCAGGAGGAGATGGAGCTCTACCGGTACTACGGTCTGGAGCCGGTGGGCGGCGTCGACACCAATGTCCCGTCGGGCGCGGGTATGGACACCGCAGTACCCGGCGCGCAGGCCGGCACGGACGACGCGATGACCCGCTCGGAGGAGCAGGTGCACGTCCACACGCAGCGCGAGGAGGTCGGCAGGGCGCGCCTGCGCAAGTACGTGGTGACGGAGCACGTCACCAAGACGGTGCCGGTCAGCCACGAGGAGGTCCGCGTCGAGCGAGAACCGATCACCGAAGAGAGCCGGGACGAAGCACTTTCCGGCCCGGAGATCTCCGAGGCCGAGCACGAGGTGACGCTGCACGCGGAGAGGCCGGTCGTGGAGAAGGAGACGGTCCCGGTCGAGCGAGTGCGCCTGGAGACCGAGACCGTCGACGACCAGGCGACGGTCGACGAGACGGTGCGCAAGGAGGAGATCGAGACCGACATGTCCGGCGAGCAGGGTGAGGACGAGCGCTGAGCGACGCGACGGGCGGGCTGTCCCAGGGTGCCTGACGGCCCGCCGGCGCGCGCGGCGGGTCAGCGACCGCTGGCGGGCAGAGATTCGGCGTGCCAGATGCGGTCGAGGTAGTCCCGCATCGAGCGGTCGGACGAGAAGAAGCCCGACCGCGCGACGTTGAGCACCGCCGACCGGCTCCAGGCGTCGGCGTCGGTGTAGGCGGCGTCGACCCGCTCCTGGGCGTCGAGGTACGACTGGTAGTCGGCGAGCACCATGAACCTGTCCTCGCCGAGCAGGTTCGCCACGACCGGCTCGAACCTCCCGGCGTCGCCGTCGGAGAACGTGCCCTTGGCGATGAGGTCGAGCGCGTTGCGCAGCGACGCGTTCTGCTCGTAGTACGACGACGGCCGGTAGCCCGCCTCGGCGATCGCGCACGCCTCGGGCTCGGTGAGGCCGAACAGGAAGAAGTGGTCGTCGCCCACGAGCTGACGGATCTCGACGTTCGCGCCGTCGTCGGTCCCGATCGTGAGCGCGCCGTTGAGCGCGAACTTCATGTTGCCGGTGCCCGACGCCTCCTTGCCCGCGAGCGAGATCTGCTCGGACAGGTCCGCGGCAGGGATGAGCGTCTCGGCGACGGTGACGTTGTAGTTCGCCGGGAACGCGACGCGCAGCACCTTCGACACCTCGGGATCGGCGTTGACGACCGACCCCACGTGGTTGATGAGCGCGATGATCTCCTTGGCCATCTTGTAGCCGGGCGCGGCCTTGGCCCCGAAGACCACGGTGCGCGGCGGGACGTCCCGGGTGGCGAGCTCGCCCGACGTGATGCGGTCGTACAGCGTCACGACGTGCAGCAGCTTGAGCGTCTGGCGCTTGTACTCGTGCAGGCGCTTGACCATGACGTCGAGCATCGTGCCCGGGTCGATCTCGATGCCGTCGCGCGCCGCGAGCAGGCGGACGAGCCGGTCCTTGTTGGCGGCCTTGACCTCGCGGAAGCGGCGACGGAACTCAGCGTCGTCGGCGAGCGGCTCGAGCTCGCGCAGCCTGTCGAGGTCGGTGACCCAGCCGTCGCCGATCGCCTCGGTGATGAGGCCGGACAGGCCCGGGTTGGCGAGGCGGACGAACCGGCGCGGCGTGATGCCGTTGGTGACGTTGGTGAACTTCTCCGGGAAGAAGTTCGCGAAGTCCGTCAACACCTTGTCGCGCAGGAGCTGGCTGTGCAGCTCGGCCACGCCGTTGACCTTCGCGCCCGCGACGGTGGCGAGATACGCCATGCGCACGGCCTGGTTGGGGTACTCCGCGATGATCGACATGCGCCGCTCGAGCTGCTCGTCGCCGCCCGTGGCCTCGCGCACCTCGTCGAGGAAGTCGTCGTTGATGCGGTAGATGATCTCGAGGTGACGCGGCAGGAGCCGGCCCATCAGCTCGACGGGCCACACCTCGAGCGCCTCGGGCAGCAGCGTGTGGCACGTGTAGGCGAAGCACTGCTTCGTGGTGGCCCAGGCCTCGTCCCACTCGAAGCCCTGCTCGTCGACGAGGATCCGCATGAGCTCGGGGATCGCGATGACCGGGTGCGTGTCGTTCAGCTGGAAGATGATCCGCTCGGGCAGCCGGCGCAGGTCGAAGCCCTCGGGGAGGAGCTGGTCGATGAAGTCGCGCAGCGAGCAGGCGACGAAGAAGTACTGCTGCTGCAGTCGCAGCTCCTTGCCCTGCGGCGTCGAGTCCTCGGGGTAGAGAACCTTCGAGATGTTCTCGGCGAACGTCCGCGCGCGCACGGCCTCGGCGTAGTCACCGTGGTTGAAGATCTTCAGGTCGAACGCGTGCGTCGCCCGGGCGCTCCAGAGCCGCAGCGTGTTGACCCGGCCGTTGCGGTAGCCGGGGACCATGTAGTTGTACGGGACGCCCAGGACCTGCCAGCCGGGGATCCAGCGGGAGCGCTCCCGCCCTGCGTCGTCGGTGTACTTCTCGGTGTGCCCGCCGAAGCTGACGGTGACCTCGTGCTCGGGGTGGGCGAACTCCCACGGCGAGCCGTTGTCGAGCCAGTTGTCGGGTTCCTCGACCTGACACCCGTCGACGAACGTCTGGCGGAAGATGCCGTAGTCGTAGCGGATGCCGTAGCCGATCGCGGGGACGGACATCGTCGCGAGGGAGTCGATGAAGCACGCCGCGAGGCGGCCGAGGCCGCCGTTGCCGAGGCCCGGCTCGACCTCGGCGCCGCGCAGCTCGTCGATGTCGACGCCGAGCGACGTCAGGCCGTCGCGCGCGATCTCCTCGAGGTCCGAGGCGATGAGCGCGTTGTCGAGCTGGCGACCGAGGAGAAACTCGGCCGACAGGTACGCGACAGTCTTGGGCTGGCTGCGGATCTGGTCCGCGGTGGTGCGCATCCAGCGAGCCATGAGGTAGAGGCGCACCGTGCGCGCGAGCGCCAGGTACTTGTCGTTCACGCTGGCCCGCTCGAGCACGGTGCCCTGGGAGAAGTTCAGCTCGCGCAGGTACTCCCGCACGAACCCCTCCACGTTGTGCTCGGGGGTGGCGATCAGGGGGGTCGACTCGGTCACGGGGACGACCCTACACAGCACGCGCGAGCCTGTGGACCCGCCGTGGACCGCCAGTTCCGCCAATTGCATCACACGCCGACGAGTGTCACGAGCCGAGACCTGCCGCCGTCGTCCTTGACCGCCAGCAGCACGACGTCGGGCGGTACACGGCGTCGTGCACTGACAGGATGTCGCGGACTCCCACGCGCGGTCCAGCAGGATGAGCGGGTCGTGACACGTCACGTCGGTCGCGATCAGGTTTGGCGGTCGCCTCGGCGCCGCGCTCGACGGACGCGTACCGGCCTTGGACCAGACCGCGCACGGTCGCGAGCGCCTCGACCGGAAGGAGTGCGGGGGCGTGGGCGGTGACGTCGGGATGGGCAAGGTTCGCGTGGACCCTGGCCGCACCCTGCCGGCCGGGCAGCCGCTCGAACCGCCGCGGACGAGTCGAGGACGATCACCAGTCGGACTTGTCCCTGCCTTCTCGAGTGAGCGGCGCAGCTCGGTCAGTGCCAGCTCGGAGAGCCAGACGCCCTCCCTGGCCGCGCTGGCTCTGGGCCGGCGGTTCGTCTTCCGACGTGCCGTGGATCATCGACGTGCATCCTTGCGCCATCGCATGCTGGAACGTGCAACCGTGCGCGCGAGCGCGGACCCGGCGTCCGAGAGCGGGATCCGTTCCTGCTCGATCCGTGGCGGGGCGCCAGAGGCAAGATCGTTCACGGCAGCGTAGGCGGCGCGCTCCGACGGCGTCAGGTGCGCGAGGTTCCGACGGCGTGGCTCGATCGGGCTGCCGTCGGGGTGGTGGAAGGTGCCAAGGTTCCGGTACCGGTCCACCGCAGCGCGGTCCATGAGAATGCTCGATACTCGGTCCGGCCCCAGCGCACCGCGCAGGCGATCGAGGATCTCGAACCCCCAGCAGTCGACGTCGCCCCAGTAGACGATGTGCCGCACCCGGGGGAGCCACGGCAGGGAGGCCAGCGCCGACGCGGCCGCAGTACCTCCTCCTTCGACGGCGATCGCGCGCGGCAGATCGGGGAAGAACAGGCGGGAGTCGCGGTTCTCCACAACGATCACAACGTCGGGTGCGTACGCGAGGTCGACGACGTCGCCCGCGGTCCACGAGTCGTGGCTGCGCCGGCCGGCCCCACGGTGGTCGGGGTCCAGGTACGTGAAGACGACGTGAGCGGGTCGCGGGTTCAATTCGGCGAGCGCCGCGCGCCCCGACAGGCCGTCCACCAGCCGCTTGTGCGTCTCGAGCCACTTCGAGTGGGCGCCCGGGACCGGGACCTGGCGCGCGGTCCACGCGCCAAGGTCCGCGATCCCCTGCACCCAGTCGAGCACCCCGACCAGGACTTCGCGGTCCACATCGGCGAGCGCCGTCGCTGCGCGCAGCAGGCCCGGCGTCAAGGTGCAGCCCTGTTCAACCAGGCGGGCGTGCACCTGGCGCCCGTGGGCGACGAGCGCGGCACCCCGCCCGGTCACCCTGACCGCGGTGTCCAGGTCCGCCAGCCGCAGGACGGTCGGCGCCCTGTACCGGACACGTCCGACCGACACCTCCCGGCATGTCACGACGACACGGTCGTCGCCGAGGTCACGCGGCAGGCGCACCCACTCCTGCCGCCACGCCTCGAACGCGCCCACGTCGGTCACGTCTGCGTCGCTGCGCGGCGCCCCGAGGGACCGGACACCGAAGAAGGGCGCGCCTCCGCACACCGCCTCCGCCCAGCGTTCCTCGACCTGTCGCGCCACCTGTGCGAGCGCGTCCGGCACTGAGACGTAGCCGCTCACGGCACGGGCACGAGGGCGAGGGCACGAGAGCGACCGTCCGCGGTCTTGACGATCTCGTAGACGGCGTCGACGTGCGGCTCCAAGGCGCTCACCTTGTCGAGAGGCGCGGCGATGATGAGCTGGAAGCCGAGCCCGCGCCACGCGCCGACGGCACGACCGGCGAACCGGGCGTCGGCCTTGATGAGCGCCTCGTCGAGGAGTACTGGCGCGTACCGGGGACGGTCGGCGGACGCGTCGCCCAGCTGGTATCGGAGCGCCGCACCGACAATGAACGCCACGAGCTCCTGCGACTCGCCTCCGGACTTCTCGCCGATGTGGTCGTACAGGGCGACGTGGCGGCCGTCGAGGTCGATCTTCTCGGCGCTCACTCGCACGTGGCGACGCACGTCCACGAGCTCGGCGAAGTCCGGGCTGGTGCGCCGCACGCGGTCGATGACCGAGCGCATCCGTGCGTATCTCGCCTCGAGCTCTCCCTCAGCCGCATCGCCGGCGAGCAGCTCCCGGACCTGGCGAAGGTCCCGGCGGAACCGCTGCACTACCGCGGAGCGGATCTCCTGCAGGTCGATCCGCAGCCGGTGCTGGTCGTCGGCGAACGGGAGGCCGGCGAGGATCGCGTTGACCGGCTCGATCCGCTCGCGGATCTCGCGCAGAGCACGTCCGATCGCCCGGTCGAGATCGGTGAGGTCGTTGCCCGACAGCCGGGTGAGGCTCGCGAGCCACCGTTGCTCGAGCTCGTGCAGCTTCTGCGTCTCGAGCGCCGTGAGGATGCGCTCGAAGTCGGCGTACGCAGCCTGCGGGTCGGTACCGAGGTTGGGGTCCGGCCACAAGTCGAGGAACCGTTCGAACACCTGCTGCAGCGCGTCGGTGCCGGTGCGCACGGCCGTCTCGGCACGTTCGCGCTCGGCGGCCCGGGCGCGGTCGAGCGTGCGTGCGGCACCGTCGAACGCGGTCAGCGCCTCGTGCGGATCCTCGGGCAGCGCATCGCGAAACCCGGCGCCTTCGCGTGGCGGCGCTCCCGCCGTCGTGAGGGCGCCGGCGAGCAACCCGTCGAGGTAGGCAGCCGGCTCGGCTCCGAGCACGCTTTGAGAGCCGTCGATCCGTCGCTGGACGGCGTCGCCCTCGTCGGCGGCGCGCTCCCAGTCCTGGGCGGCTCTGCGCTCGGCGTCCGCGGCGCGCGTGAGCTCGGCGTGCATGGCGCTGGCCCGGCCGTCGAACGTGGTCACCCGGCGACGCAGCGCCGCGAGGTCGACGTCGCCCGCTGTGAGCTCCGCGAGCTGGGCCTCACACCGCTCGACCTCGGCGGCCGCCGCGTCGGTGTCGACTCGGTCCCACGCGACGTCCACCATCCGGCGGTGGGCGGCAAGGCGTTCGTCCGAGGCGTCGGCCGCGAGCTCGGCGCCGAGCAGCGCCTCGGTAGCCGCGACGAGCTCGGCCTCGGCGGCCGCGAGCTCGTTGTCGAGCTGCGCCAGCCGGCGAGCGTTCGTGAAGCCGAGCAGGTTGGTGCGCCCGTGGCCGCCGTGGGCGCCGCGGTGCCCGTCGCTCGCCTGCCCGGCCCGTGTCAGGGCCCGACGATGGCGGCCCAGCTCGTCGGCTCTCTCGACGCACACGTGGGAGAAGGCGTCGGCCAGGCGGCCCGCGAGCCAGCCCGCGAACGGGCCGGGCTTGATGTCGAGCCGACCGGCCATGGTCCGCGGGTCGCGGGCAACGTCGTCAGGAAGCCCTGTGGGAACGCCGTCGTAATGCAGCCGTTCGCGGATGACGACGCCGTCGATCACGGACCGGAACGCGCCGAGCCTCTCCTCGTCGACCAGGAGCGTCGTGGCGAAACCGCCGAGCGCGAGGTTGAACGCCTCCCGCCACGGTTCGTGCTCGGTGCGCACCTCGACCAGCTCGGCGACGAACGGCAGCTCCTCGGGCGTCATGCCGGCGCCGTGCGCGAGCGCGACGCGGGCTTGGTGCAGGTTCTCGGGGATGTTCCCCCTGCGACGCCCTAGCCCGTCGCGCTCGGCGGTGAGGCGGTCCAGCTCCGCGCGGGCGCGGCGCTGCCTGTCGTGCGCCGCGTACAGCCGGTCCCGTCCGGCCTTCCGATGCTCCTCGGCCGTGGCCAACGCCTGTCGGGAGGCCGTCAGCTGCCGTTCGAAGTCCGCGGCCGTGCGGACGCGCGCGCCCAGCAGCTCAAGGTCCTCGTCCAGCCGGCGACGCGCTCGCTCGGTCTCGGCCGAGCGGGTTCGAGCGGCAACAAGGGCGGTCTCGGCGGTGTCGACATCCTTGCCGCCTGCGGCCCAGAGCTCCTTGCGCGCCCGGTCGAGCTCCTCCGCGGCGGCAGCGTGCTGCGCCCGCGCCTCGATGTGTCGGCGTTCGGCGTCCTTGTGCCGCCGGCGGGTGGCTGCCTCCAGGGCGACCAGCAGCTCGCGGCGACGTTCGTCGTGCCACCGTTCCGCGACGCTGCCCGCGTGACTCACCGAGCCGACGGCGTCGATCGTCACAAGCCGGTCGGTCGCGGCGTCAATCCCGGCGCGCTGGTCACGGATCGGGGCGAGCACCTGCACCTGCCGGCGAGCCGTGAGCATCTGCTCACGGGTGCTGGTCAGGTCGTCGAAGTGGTCCACCGCCTCGTCGGCGACCGCTAGCGTCTCGGGCTCCTCGAGCACCATCGCCTTGTAGAGCGCGTCGACCGTGGTTATCTGCTGACCCGCCTGGATCCGCGCGAGGAGCCCGACAGCCTTGGCGCCGCCGCCCGCCGCGCCGATGCCGAGCGTCGAGTACAGGCGGGCGGTGAACTCCTTGTCCGTGTCGAAGTGCGTCAGCCCAAGCGCGGTCAGGGCGCCACGGGACAGCCGCTGCCGCGCCGCTGGTTCCAGCGCGGCGAGGTCGAACGCGTCTGGGACGATAGCGCGCACGGACAGGATGTCCTCGGTCCGCTGGGCGCCGGCCGGCACGTAGTAGGCGCGCAGCGCGGTGAAGAGCTCGCCCGCCTGGTCCGCCCAGGTCATCGCGACGGCGCTCCACGTGTCCTCGCCGTCACCGCGCAGGACGCGCTCGCGCACGACGCCTTCGTGCCGCGACTCGTCCAGCTTTCCGCGCGCGTAGGAGATGACGTTGCGCTGGTCCTTGCCACGAGGTCGCCCAACGACGCCCCCGTTCGACGCCCCGTTGAACGGAGTGGTGTGCGGCATGAGGAGCGCGATGTAGGCGTCGAGCATCGTCGACTTGCCGGATCCCGACGTGCCCGACAGGAGCGTCGCGCTCGACGCGAACCGGACGCGGTGCGGGCCGCCGTCGTACCCGCCCCAGTTGACGAGCTGCAGGTCCCGGACAATCCACTGCTGCCCGGTGGAGTCGACGGGGATCAGCCCGAACAACGTGTCTGCCATCCGGCTCACCGCACGTCCTCCTCGTCGTCCGTCTCGTCCGCGTCGTCGACGTCGTCCGGGTCGTCGACGTCGGTCGCCCTGTCGGCCGGGGTCTCGCTCACCTGCGCGGTGAGCCACGACACGAGCCCTTCCAGCCTGGGCACGCTCAGTACCACCTCGATCACGGGCAGGACGCGGTAACGGCCCTGCGACTCCTCGACGAGCAAGCCGTCGCGCACCAGCCGCGCGAGCGCGCTCCGCACCTCCTTCTGCCGCCCGGCACGGTTGCCGTCGCCCATGGGCAGGAAGCTCAGCACCGCCTCTTCGATGCTCTCGAGGTCCACCCGGACCTCGTCGGCGCCGAGACCCTGCTCGCGCTGGTACTCCGCGCGCAGGTACACGAGGATCACGGTCTCCGTGCGCGTGTACGGCGTGTCGCGTAGCAGCACCGGCGTCTCCCCGGCGGCCTCCCTGACCTGCCGCTTGTAGGCCAGACCCCTGTCGTGGTCCACCACGAGGTGGACGAAGAGGTCGTGCAGGCGCGACTCGAGCACCGCCTGGTTCGCGATCAGGGTTCGCCACAGCGCGGGCTGACGAGCCGCCGAGACATATCGTTCGGTGAGCAGCCGCACGAGCGACTGGCGCACCGCAGCGGGCAGTGTCCCGGTGTCGCCTGGGAAGATCGCCGTCTCGTCGTCCTCGGCGGGGACGGGCTGGATGAACGGATCGGCCGCGGCCTCGCCGTCGCGCTCAGCGGGCTCGTCGGCGTCGACGGCCGGACCGTCCGGTGCGCTGGTCATGCTGCTCCCTCGTCGATGTCAGCCCGGCCGCCGCCCTCCGACGGCGCCGCGTCTCGAGACGCGCAACCGGGCGGTTTAGGCTCGCTGCTGTTGTGCACGGGTACGACGGTCTCGGCGAACGCGAAGGCCCTTCTCGTGCCGTCGGGACGCGTGGCGGTGACCGTGCTGACCGTGCTTGCCTCGCGCGCGCCGTGAAGATCCGCCAGCTCGAGCAAGCCGACCAGGTCAACCGGCCGGCGGTCGGTGTCGCCGAGCCGCTCGAAGACGGCGGCCACGTCGACCGTGCGCGTCTCGCCGTCGGCGCCGGGTGACGCACCGGCATCGGCCAGCGCGGCCTCGAGGGCCGCCGCCAGCTCGCCGTAGCGCGGACCTCCCCAGCCCTGCGCCCCCTCGCCGCGGGCCTGACCGTCGTCGTCGGCCCAGTCGCGCAGCGGTACTGGCGGCGCCGGCGGGCGAAGGTCGGCGAGGGTGGTGCGGAGCCGCCCCGGTGCCGCGCGCGGGAGGCGTCGCAGCGCCTCGACGTCCTGCCCGCGCCGCGTCGTCGGGAACCACTCGGAGAGCGCCGTGAAGGCACGGCGCAGCAGGTCGTCGACCTGGCGGTCGCGCAGCGGGTCGTGGTGCCGTACCTGGGTCGCGATCACGTGCGACGCGCGCCGCTGTGTGCCGAGCACGAGCTCCAGGCCTCGCTCGAGCTGCGTGACGAGGCTGCGCAGCTCTGCGCGCTGCCGGGGCTCGAGGCGGCCGGCGAACGGCTGCGCGAGCAGGAGCTCGAGCTGCGCCGCGAGAGCGTCGAGGCGCTCGGAGTCCCCCAGCACCCGGACGGCACCCGCGAACGCGCGGCCCTCGGCCGTCGCCTCGAGCAGGTGCTCGGCGCGCTCCAGATAGGCCCCCAGGACCTCGCCCGTCGGGCGGTCGTCCGAGCGCAGCTGGCGCACCACGTCGCGCTGCAGGGTCTGGATCGACTCCGCGACGCGCACGAAGTCCGCGGGCAGGTCGCTCACCAGGGCCACGACGTTCTCCGCGGACTCCAGCAGGTGCTCCTCGCCCGCGGGCTCGACGCGCTCGTCGGTCGCCAGCGCGTCGAGCTCGGCCTGGATCCGTTCGAGGTCCCGGGTGAGGCGCCGGCGCCGTGCCTCGACGTCGGGGTCGGCCTCCGCGGCAAGCTGCTCGACGGCGTCCAGCAGCGTACGGACGCGCGACCGGGTGACCCTCGTCCGGGGGCCGCCCGCGCGGGACGCGACGTCCAGCGCGTCGGTCGCATGCGCGGTCAGGCGGTACTCCTCACCCGGCTCCCCAACCTGGTACACGAGCCAGCCCGCGCCGACCCACTGGCGGCACAGGTCGCGTGCGGAGTCCTCGGGCAGGTTCTCGTGCCCGGCCGCGCGCAGCTGGGCCAGCGCGTCGGCGACCTCCGTGTGCGCGTCATCGACGGGCACGGTGGACCGCTCCGGCGTGAACAACTCCCCGAGTAGCGCGACGACGAGCGGAGCCCGACGCTGGTGCAGCAGCGCCAACGTCGGGCCCTGGAACGCGCGGCGCGCGCGCTCGTAGGCCCCGTCGACCCGCACCATCAGGTCTCGTGCTCAGACAACGATGTTGACGAGCTTGGGCGCGCGCACGATGACCTTGCGCACCGGCGCCCCGTCGATCGCCCGCACCACGTTGGGCTCGGCGAGCGCCGCGGCGGTCAGGTCGTCGTCGGAGATCGACGGCGGCACCTCGATCCGCCCGCGCACCTTGCCCTTGACCTGCACCACGCAGGTCACGGTCTCCTCGACCAGGTAGCGCGCGTCGGCGACGGGGAACGGCTCGCGCGCGAGCGACCGCTCGTGCCCGAGGCGCTCCCACAGCTCCTCGGCGATGTGCGGGGCGATCGGCGCGACCATGAGCACGAGCGGCTCGACGGCCGCGCGCGGCACGCGGTCCAGCCCGGTCAGGTGGTTGTTGTAGGTGATGAGCTTGGCGATCGCCGTGTTGGGCCGCATGTGCTCCATCTCGGTGCGCACGTCCGCGACGGCGCGGTGCAGCGCGCGCAGCGTCGCGGCGTCGGGGGCGCCGTCGGTGACGACGGTCCGGCCCGTGTCCTCGTCCACGACGTTGCGCCACAGTCGCTGCAGGAACCGCTGCGAGCCGACGACGGCACGCGTCTCCCACGGCCGCGACAGGTCGAGCGGGCCCATGGACATCTCGTAGACCCGGAACGTGTCGGCCCCGTACGCCTCGTACATGTCGTCGGGCGTCACCACGTTCTTCAGGGACTTGCCCATCTTCCCGTACTCGCGCTGCACGACTTCGCCGTTCCAGCGGAAGACGGGCTCGCCGTCGGGCCCGGGCTCCTCGGTGACCTCGGCCGCGGGCACGTACGCGCCACGCGCGTCGGTGAACGCGTAGGCCTGGATGTAGCCCTGGTTGAACAGGGTGCCGAACGGCTCGATCGACGTCACGTGGCCCAGGTCGTAGAGCACCTTGTGCCAGAACCGCGCGTACAGCAGGTGCAGCACCGCATGCTCGACGCCGCCCACGTACAGGTCCACGCCGCCCGCGGGGCCCGACGTCGGGTTGTGGCGCGGGCCCATCCAGTACCGTTCGAGCCCGGGGTCGACGACGCGCGAGCCGTTCGTGGCGTCCGTCGGGTCCAGGTAGCGCAGGTAGTACCAGCACGAACCGGCCCAGTTGGGCATCGTGTTGGTGTCGCGGCGGTACTGCCGCGGACCGTCGCCCAGGTCGAGGGTGACCGTGACCCACTCGTCGTTGCGGCCCAGCGGCGCCTCGGGCGAGGACTGCGCGTCGTCGGGCTCGAACGTCCGCGGCGCGTAGTCGGGCACGTCGGGCAGGTCGACCGGCAGCATCTCGGCGGGCAGCGCGACCGGGCGGTCCGCCTCGTCCCACAGGATGGGGAACGGCTCGCCCCAGTACCGCTGGCGGCTGAACAGCCAGTCGCGCAGGCGATAGGTCGTCGTGCCCTCGCCGACGCCCTTGGCCTCGAGCCAGGCGGTGATGCGCTCCTTGGCCTCGGCCACGCCCAGCCCGTTCAGGCTGACCTCGGCGTTGGCCGAGTTGATCCCGCGGCCCTCGCCCGCGTACGCGCCGGTGAAGCCGTCGGCGAAGCCGCCCTCGGGCTCGACCGTGTAGACGACCGGCAGGTCGAACGCCTCCGCGAACGCGTGGTCGCGCGCGTCGCCGCCGGGCACCGCCATGATCGCGCCCGTGCCGTAGCCCATGAGCACGTAGTCGGCCGTGAACACCGGGATCATCTCACCGTTGACGGGGTTGACCGCCAGGTGCCCCGTGAACACGCCGGTCTTCTTGCCCGCGTCGGCCTGGCGCTCGACCGCCGTCTTCGCCGCGGCCTGCGCACGGTAGGCGGCGACCGCCTCGACCGGGGTCGCGTGACCGCCGGTCCACGGGCTGTGCGTCCCGTCGGGCCAGGAGGCCGGGACCTCGTCGAGCAGCGGGTGCTCGGGCGCCACGACCATGAACGTCGCGCCGAACAGGGTGTCGGGGCGGGTCGTGAAGACCTCGAGCTGCCCGCCGGCGCCCGCGGCGTCGTAGTCGGAGGTGCCGACGACGTCGAACCGCACGTTGGCGCCCGTCGAGCGGCCGATCCAGTTCCGCTGCATGGCCTTGACCTTGTCGGGCCAGTCGATGAGCTCGAGGTCGTCGGTCAGGCGGTCCGCGTAGGCGGTGATGCGCATCTTCCACTGGCGCAGGCTGCGCTGGAAGACCGGGAAGTTGCCGCGCTCCGAACGCCCGTCGGCCGTGACCTCCTCGTTGGCCAGCACGGTGCCCAGGCCCGGGCACCAGTTGACCGGCGACTCGTCGACGTACGCCAGGCGCTGCGCGTCGAGCACGTCGCGCCGCTCGCCCTCGGACAGTGCGGCCCAGACCGCGCCGCCGGCGTTGTCGCCGTCGTGGCCAGGAACCGGGCGGGTGCCCGCGGCCAGCTCGTCGCGCAGCTCGCCGATGCGGCGCGCGGAGCCCTTGCCGCCGTCGGGCCGCACGAGCTCGGGGTCGTACCAGGAGTCGAAGATCTCCAGGAAGATCCACTGCGTCCAGCGGACGTACTCGGGGTCGATCGTGGCGAACGTGCGGCGCGGGTCGTGCCCCAGGCCCATGCGCCGCAGCTGGCGGCGCATGTTCGCGATGTTCTGCTCGGTCGTGAAGCGCGGGTGCTGGCCCGTGGCGACCGCATACTGCTCCGCGGGCAGGCCGAACGCGTCGTAGCCGAGCGCGTGCAGCACGTTGTCGCCCAGCATCATGCGGAAGCGCCCCACGACGTCGGTCGCGATGTATCCCAGCGGGTGACCGACGTGCAGTCCAGCACCCGACGGGTACGGGAACATGTCCATGATGAAGAACGGGTCGCCCAGCGCGTCCGCGTTCTTGCCGTCACCGTCGGTGAGCTCGCCGGTCGGGTTGGCGGCGTGGAAGGTGCCCCGCTCCTCCCACCGGTCCTGCCAGCGCTTCTCGATCTGCTCGGCGAGAGCGGGCGTGTACCGGAACGAAGGCTCCTTCGGGGCGGCGGCCGCGGGGGCCGCGGCGTCGGTCTGGGCGTCAGGCGTGCTCACCTGCGGAAGTCTACCGACGTGCCTGGGCCCCGACGACGCCGTCCTGCGGCCCTCAGAAGGAGCGCACGAGCTCCGGCCCGACCGTCAGCAGCAGCCACGCGACGGCGACCACGTAGCCGATCACGAGGATGATCCCGCGGTTGCCGATGACGGCTCTCCGCAGGCCCTCGCCGACCGGCACCTGCCGCTCGGCGACGGCGTGCACGAGCTGGAACCACAGCAGCGGCCAGATCACGGTCCACACGACCATGCACGCGGGGCACAGCTTGTGCAGCACGTAGAAGCTCGTCCACATGAGGAAGAAGACGAGCAGCTGGCCCAGGGCCGTGCCGATCAGCAGCCCGCCGGAGTACCAGCGCGGCAGCCGGACGCCCGCGAGCAGCACGACGCCGGAGGTCACCACGACGGGGAACGTCGCCAGGCCCAGGAACGGGTTCGGGAAGCCGAACAGCGAACCCTGCCACGAGCCCATCGCCGCCCCGCAGCTGAGGAAGACGTTGATGCTGCACGTCGCGACACGGTCGGGGTCGAGCAGTGTGAGGTACCGCTCGATCGACAGCCATGCCGAGGCGCCGAGCCCGACGGCGCCGAGCACGGTCAGGAGCACCCCGAGCGTGCGCGTGGACAGGGGCCGGGGACCGGCCGCGGCGACCAGGTCCTCGTCCGAGCGGGTCTCGTCGCCGCTCACCGTGCTGTGCGTCACGCCGCGACCGTACAACATCAGGCTGAGTGCCCGCCGCCGTGCGGAACCGTCTGCCGCCCGAAGGCGAGGACCGTCCCCAGCCCGGCGATCGTGAGCACGAGCCCGGCCCATGTCGGCGCGACGTACCCCCAGCCCGCCGCGATGGCGAGCCCGCCGAAGAACGCCCCGGACGCGTTGCCGACGTTGAGCGCCGAGTGGCACAGCGCGGCGCCGAGCGACTGCGCCCCGGGCGACAGGTCCATGAGCCGCGTCTGCATCGCCAGGCCCAGGATCTGCGAGGTCACGGCGACGCCGAACAGCGCCGCCACCGCCGCCACGGGCGAGGCCGCGACGAGCCCGAACACCACGAGGGCGACGGCCGTCGCGACGAACCCGCCGATCACGGTGCCGAGCACGTCGTGGTCGGCGAGCCGCCCGCCGATCAGGGTGCCGACGGTCATGCCGACCCCGAAGACGGCCAGCACCCACGGCACGGCCGACTCCGACAGCCCGGTGACGCGCATCGCCGTCGGCGCCACGTAGGTGTAGACGGCGAACAGTCCGCCGAAGCCGATCGCGCCCGCGGCGAAGGAGATCCACAGCGGCCGGTTGCGCAGCGCCGCAAGCTCCTGCCGCTTGCTCGAGTCGACCGCACCGGCGTGCGGCACGGACCGCCACACGCCGAGCAGCGTCGCGGCGCCGAGCACCCCGACGACCAGGAACGCGACGCGCCAGCCGAGCTGCTGCCCGACGGCGGTCGAGACCGGCACCCCGACGACGTTCGCCACGGTGAGGCCGGTCATCATCATGGCGACGGCGTGTCCTCGCCGACCCGGACCGGCGACCGCGGCACCGACCGCGGCACCCACGCCGAAGAAGGCTCCGTGCGGGAGGCCGGCGAGAAACCGCCCGGCCACGAGCGTCGTGACGTCGGGAGCGGCGGCCGACAGGACGTTGGCGAGGGTGTAGAAGCCCATGAGCCACAGGAGAAGGCGTTGACGGGACATGCGGGCCGCGGCCACCGTGAGCAGCGGGGCGCCGACGACGACGCCGACCGCGTACGCGGTGATCGCGTACCCGACGACAGGGTCGCCCACGCCGAGGTCCGCGCCGATCTGCGGCAGCAGCCCCATCGTCGCGAACTCGGTCGTGCCGATGGTGAAGCCGCCGAGCGCCAGCGCGAACAGCGCCGCGCGGACGTGCGTCGACGACGGGGCGGGCCGGGTCGGGCGAGGTGCGGTCGAGGTCGTCACGGCACTCCTCTCGGGTCCTGATCGAAACGATTCGACGACGCCGTGCAAGAAGCGCTCACGTCGTCGTCGGGGATGCCCAGATCTTACGCGCGGACGACCCAGATGCGCGAGGCGGCGAGCATGCCGAGGTCGACGGCGACCTCCTCGCCGTCGTGGCGGAAGGACACGCCCACCGTGCCGGCGTACTCGCGCCGCTGCGCCACGCGGACCTCGACGTCGAGGTCGAGCCCGAGGCCCGCGAGATACCGCAGGGCCTCCGGATCGGCGTCGGAGATCCGTGCCACGACGCCGGACGCCCCGGCCTCGAGGTCGACGAGCGGCACGGCGTCGGGCCGCACGACGCGGCCGTCGGCCGTGGGGATCGGGTCGCCGTGCGGGTCGCGCACGGGCCGTCCCAGCCGCGCGTCCATGCGCTCCACGAGCACGTCCGACACGGCGTGCTCGAGGACCTCGGCCTCGTCGTGGACCTCGTCCCACGCGTACCCGAGCTCCGAGACCAGGTAGGTCTCCAGCAGCCGGTGGCGACGCACCATCGCCAGCGCGTACCGGCGGCCGACGTCGGTGAGCCACACCCCGCCGTACGGCTCGTGCCCGAGCAGGCCCTGGGTGGTCAGGCGCCGGACGGTCTCCGAGACGGTGGAGGGCCCGACCCCGAGACGGTCCGCGAGCATGCCCGTCGTCACGCGCTCGGACGACCACTCCTGCGCCGACCACACGGCCTTGAGGTAGTCCTGGGCCACGGGGGTGAGCTCGGCGGGGTCGGGCGTGCGTGCGCCCAGGGGCCCGGGCGTCGCGGCGTCAGGGGTCGGTGCGGCCACGCCACGAGCCTACGGGGTCGCGGTCGGCGTGGCGTCGGGACCGGTGCCCTCGGGCGCCTCGCCCGTGCCCGTGTCGCCACGCTCGAGGGTCGCGGGCGGCACCTCCTCGGGCACCGCCGCGGACGGCACGGGCCGGCGATCGTAGACCGTCGCGGAGCCCGACGGGGTCACCTCGACCAGCTGCCAGTCGACGACGCGCCGCAGCTCCGGGTCGAACCGCAGGAGCGTCATCTCGGCCGTGCCGCGCAGCGGGCCCACCGTGGGCTGACCGGATGCCGCGCCGGCGGTGCTCGCACTGACATAGCGGATGCCCAGACCGACCGGCTCGGGACCGGCACGCCGGTGCGAGTGCCCGGAGACCTGGAACGGGACGCACCCCGACTCGAGCGCGGGCAGGCCGGCCGCGGGAGTGTGCACGAGCAGCAGGTCGACGCCCTGCTCGTCCGCGCACGCGGTCTCGGCAAGCGCCTCGGACTGCTCGAGCGGGGTCACCTCTCGGGCGACGTTCGTCCCCCCGCCGACCCGCGTCTCGAGCGCGTCCCGGTCCCCCAGGATCCGTACCCCCGCGACCTCGACCACCCCGCCGTCGAGGATGACCTGGCCGTGCGCCGCCTCCCGCGCCGAGGTGAGCTGCGAGTCGTGGTTGCCGTCCGCGACGACCATGCGCCCCCCGGCTGGGACGGTCGTCGCGAACGAGTCGACGCACACCCGCTCGACCTCGGTGCCGTTCATCGTGGTGTCGCCCGCGTTGAGCACGACGTCGACCTGGGCCCGCCGGGCGACCTCGCGGATGAGGGGGGTCATGCCGGTGTTGCAGTGCAGGTCCGAGACGACGAGCAGGGTCACGAGCTCCTCGGGGTCGGGCGCGGCCGGGACGGTCGGCGAAGCCACGGCAGCCGGGGTCTCGTCCGGCGAGGGCGTCGCGCCCGGCGTGCCCTCGGTGCCCGGGGCGGGTGGGGGGATCACGGGGTCGACGAGCGCCTGGCCCGCGATCTGGCTCGACTGCCGGACGGCATCGCGGATCTCCCACGCCTTCCACGCCGCCACGACCTCGACGCGCGCCGCCTCGTAGAACCGCTGGTTCTCCTCATAGAGATTGAGGAGCTGCCCGCCGTAGGTGTCGATGACGCCCGCGAGCCGGCCCGTGATCCGGGCGCCCTCGAGCGCGGTGCCGTCGAACACGTGCGACGCCGGGCGGCCGCGCGCGGGCGGCGCCGGGCTGGACGCCGACGTCGTGACGGTCACGAGCACGACGGCGACAACCCCGGCGGTGATCTGCCACGTGCGCGGGCCGAGCGTGCGAGCCAGCTCGCGGCGTCGTTCCGGCCCGAGCAGGAGCCGCGTACCCGTGCCGACCACCGCGACGCCCAGGAGTGCCAGGAGCGCACGCCGCACGGCGTCGGCGACCAGGGCACGCGCGACCGATCCGATCGTCTCCTGCGGGCTCGAGAAGAACTGAAGGTAGCCGTCGAGGTCGCCCGTGAGGGTGGCTGCAGTCGTGGCCTGGTCCATCGCGGCGAGGTCGGCGGGTATCTCCTTGACGATCACGTCGACGCCGAGGCCCAGCGGTAGCGGCGAGTCGATCTCGAGCGTCCCGAGCGGGCCGAGGTCGGCCACGACGAGGCCGTCGTGGGTGACCTCGTACACCGCCTCGTGCGGGCCGAGGCTCAGGTGGGCGGTCGCGCTCGACACACCGAAGCCGATGCAGAGCAGCACGACGGCGGCCGACGCGAGGGTCCACCGGACCCAGCGCGGCGGGGTGTGCCGGCGGCGGGCAGGGGTCTGGCTCATCAAGTCCACTGTGGTCGACCAGGTGGGTGGCGTCCACCGACGCGGCCGGTCAGCGCGCGACCCGCTCCTCGGACTGCTTGCTCGCGCTCTTGCTCCTGCCGCCCTTGCCGCCCGCCTGCTTGACTCCGGGCTTGCCGCCGGACCCGCCCTTGCCCGCGGCCTTGCCCTCCCCCTTGGCGCCGCCGCCTCCACCCTTGGCGCCGCCCTTGCCTCCACCCTTGGCGCTCTCGACGCTCCGGCGCAGGGCCTCCATGAGGTCGATGACCTCGGCGCCTTCCTCGCCCTCGGCCTTGGCCCCGAAGGTCTCCGCGGTGTCGAGCGCCTCGCCCTGCTCGATCTTGGCGTCGATGAGCTGGCGCAGCTGCACCTGGTACTCGTCCTCGAAGTCCTCGGGCGTGAAGTCCGACTCGAAGCTCGAGACGAGCTGCTGCGACATCTTGAGCTCGGTGCTGGAGACCCGCACGTCCTCGTCGAGCGAGCCGAACGCCGGCTCGCGCACCTCGTCGGCCCACAGCAGGGTCTGCAGCACGAGCACGTCCTCGCGCACGCGCAGCGCCGCGAGCCGGGTGCGCTGGCGCAGGGCGAACTTCACCACGGCGGTCCGGTCGGTCTCCTCGAGAGTGCGGCGCAGCAGCACGTAGGCCTTCGCGCTCTTGGAGTCGGGCTCGAGGTAGTACGTGCGGTCGTACATGATCGGGTCGATCTGCTCGCTCGGCACGAACTCGACGACCTCGATCTCCCGGTTGCTCTCGGCGGGCAGGGACGCGAGGTCCTCCTTGGTGATGACCACGGTGCGCTCGCCGTCGTCGTACGCGCGGTCGATGTGCTCGTACGGCACGACCTCGCCGTCGAGCTCGCAGACCCGCTTGTACCGGATGCGTCCGCCGTCGGTGTCGTGCACCTGGTGCAGGGGAACGTCGTGGTCCTCGGTGGCGCTGTACACCTTCACGGGGACGTTGACGAGGCCGAAGGTCACCGCGCCCTTCCAGATCGCCCTCATTGCTCCATGGTCGTCCGACCTGCGCCGTCCCGCCACTGCCGCGCCCGACCGCCCCGGCCTCCGGTGGCCCGTGGCGCTCGTCGTGATCTCGGCGGGGCGGACGCCGGCAGGAGGGCTGCACGAACCTCATGCGGTCGGCATCCAGACCCGCATGGTCGACGGGCCACGGTTCGCCCAGCGGTGGTAGGGCACGAGGGGGACCAGACGCTCAACGTCTCCGAGGCCCTGGACGGCACCGGCACCCGGCTCAGCACCGTACGGCCAGCCGGTGTCGCCGAGCACCAGGGTCGAGACGGGCACGAGCACCTGCCCGCCCTCCTCACGCGGGGGCCCGTCCGTCCGCACCCGCACCGCGCCGACGTCCGCGCCGAGGTCAACGGACTCCAGGCACATGACCAGGGGCCCGCGCTCGACGGCGACCTGTCCGCGGATCGCGTCCACCCGCGGGTCGGGCCACGTCCACCGTGCGGCCACAGGCAGGGAGAGCACCGCGACGTCGCCCGCGGCCCAGGTCCTGGCGGCACGGGCATACCCGGGCGCAACCGTCTCCTCGGGATCGCCGGCGACCGAGAACGTCGCGCCCTCGGCCCAACCCGGGACCCGAAGGCTCAGCGTCCACGCGGACGACTGTGTCTCGAGGACCTCGACGCGCACGACGCCGTCGGCCGGGTAGTCCGTGACCATACGGAGGACGACGTCGCCCTGGGGCAGGTGCGCCCGGACGGTCGCCCCCGCGTACTGGTGCAGCTGGACACCGTCGTCGGAGGTCGACGCGAGGTATGCGCCCAGCGACGCGACGGTGCGGGCGACGTTCGTGGGGCAGCAGGACACGTGGAACCACGGGGCGCGCAGGCTCGACGCGGCCCGAGGGCTCGCGTGCTCCGCGTCGGGCGGCCGCCCCGGGACCCGCTGGTGCAGCGTGTTGGTGTAGTAGAACGCGCGACCGTCCGCCGCCGGGCTCGTGGCCACGACGTTGTAGAGCGTGCGCTCGACCGTGTCCGCGTGGCGGGCCGATCCGGTGGCCAGCAGGAGCCGGTGGTTGAGCATCACGGACGCGACGCCGGCGCAGGTCTCGGAGTAGGCGCGGTCGGACGGCAGCTCGTGGTCCTGCCCGAACGACTCCCCCTCGTGGTGCGCTCCCATGCCGCCCGTGAGGTAGGTACGCCGAGCGAGCGAGGTGAGGGTCTGCCGGGTGATGGTCTCCAGCAGCTCGTCGTCGCCGTCCTCGATGGCGAGGTCGGCAGCGCCGGCGGCCAGGTACAGGGCACGGACCGCGTGCCCGTCGAACACGGTCTGCTCCCGTACCGGCATGTGATCCTGGAAGTACTGGGCGCCGAGCTCGATGTCGCCGAGCACCCCGTGACCGCGGCGCTCGACGAAGAGCCGCGCCTGGTCGAGATACCGCTGCACGCCGGTGAGGCGATGCAGCTCCACGAGTGCGACCTCGATCTCCGGATGCCCGCACACCCCGGGGTTCGCGCCCGGCCCGAAGGCCTCGCACACGTGGTCCGCCGCGCGGATCGCGAGGCGCACGAATTCGTCGTCGGCACCGGTCGTCCGCGCCCGGGCGACACCGGCCTGGATGAGGTGGCCGAAGCAGTACAGCTCGTGGCCCCATTGCAGGTCGCTGTACCGCGCGCCCTGGCCGGGGCGGCCGAACATGGTGTTGAGGTACCCGTCGGACTCCTGCACCGGAAGGATTCGCGCGGCATAGGAGCGGAACAACGCATCGAGGTGCTCGTCGCCCGTGCGGCCGATCTCCCAGGCCATCGCCTCCATAAGCTTGTAGACGTCGGAGTCGGAGAACTCCCGGCCGCGACGGTCCTGCGGCAGCCGGCCCTGCACAGCGGCGTCGAAGTTGTCCACCCAGCCGGCGCGCTCGACCCAGGTGGCGCAGTGCCCGATCATCGTCGACGCGTTGAGGGACTGGAGGTCGGCCAGGAAGCCGCTTTCGACCCGGACGTCGTCCAGGCCGAGCGGGCGCAGCGCGCCCGAGGACGGCGCGACGGGGAGCCCGTGGTCGCGACCGCTGCCGTCGGGCCGAGGGGTAGGCGTCCGGGCTGCGGCGGGCATGGGGACCTCCTGGGAACGGTGGGGACGAGGACGGTCGGAAGGCCGAGGCCTCGCGGCGGCGGTCACTTGACCGCGCCGACGGTGAGGCCGTCGCGCAGCAGCCGGTAGGTGGCGGTGAAGACGAGCAGGATCGGGATCGACGTGAGCACCGCGAGCGCCATGAGGCCGGGCCAGTCGATGCCGAAGGCGGACACCTGCTGGGCGAGCAGGGCGCTGAGCGGGTAGCTGCCTGGGGAAAGGAAGAAGTTCACCGCGTAGAGGAACTCGCCCCACGCGAGCAGGAAGACGAGCGTACCGACGGTGAAGGCTCCGTTGCGGGCCACGGGCAGGACCACGGACCAGAACGTCCGCAGAATCGTGGCGCCGTCGATCGCGCCCGCCTCCTCCAGCTCACGCGGGACGGCACGGAAGAAGGGGCGCAGCAGGAGTGTCGCGAACGGGGTGAGCAGCGCGGTGTCCGCGATGATCACGCCGATCGTGTGGTCCAGCAGCCGCCAGTCGCCGAAGATCTGGAACAGCGGGATGACCGTGGCGGTCTGGGGCATCATCTGCAGCACGATCAGCAGACCCAGCCCGAGCGTCGTGATCCAGCCCCTCGTGCGGGCCAGGCCGTACGCCGCGGGGATCGCGATGAAGAGCACGAGCGCCGTCGTCCCCGTGGCGATGAGGACCGACTGGACGAGCGCGTCGGCCAGGGCGCCGTCGAGCGCGTCGACGTAGGCAGTGATCTCGGGGCGGAACAGCAGCGACGTCCGGCTGCTGAAGACGTCCCGGGAGCTCTTGAGCGAGGTGAGGACGATCCACAGGATCGGCACGCCGTACATGAAGGTCAGCAGCACCTTGACCGTGCTGGTGACCGGGCCGGCCTTGGCGTGGTTCACGACTCGGCCTCCTCGCGGCGGATGCTGCGGGCGTAGACGGCTGCCAGGATGAGAACGCCGAGCACGGTGACCACGGACGTCGCGGCACCGAGGCCGAAGTCGTACCGGGCGAACGCCTGCAGGTAGCCCAGGAACGGCAGCGTGTTGGTCGCGGTCCCGGGCCCCCCGTACGTCATGACGTAGATGAAGTCGAAGCTACGGAAGCCGTAGACGAGAGTCAGGACGAGCAGCACGAGGGTCGTCGGCCGGACGGACGGGAGCATGACGTGCCGCACCTCCTGCCACTTGTTCACCCCGTCGAGCGCGGCGGCCTCGAACGTCTCAGGCGGGATGTTCATCAGGGCCGCACGGAAGACGAGCGCGTTGAACGGGATCACTGCGAAGGAGTTCACGAACGCCACGGACATCAGCGCCCAGTACTGGCTGTAGAGAAACGGCATCGGCGAGTCCCGCAGGCCCAGCTCCAGCACGATCATGTTGAACAGGCCACGGTCACCGAGCAGGAACTTCCACACGGAGCCGTTGACGACCGGCGGCAGGGCCCAGACGAACACCATGAGGGCGAGCAGGGCGGCTGACCACCGCCCCCGGGTGCGCAGCGCGATCGCGGCGGCCAGGCCCAGGAGCATGCCGAGGGTCGTGACGACGAGGACGAAGATGCCGGTGCGCAGCAGCGCGTCGGTGCCCTCCCCGCCGTCGAACGACCTCCGGAAGTTCTCCAGGCCGGTGAACAACCACTCCGCGTTGAGCGTCCGCGCGGTCACGGCGCTGACGCTCATGCGCAGCAGCTGCAGCAGCGGGAAAAGGCTGAAGAGGAGCAGGAAGAGGGCAGCCGGGGCGAGGAAGAGCAGACGCACTCTCCGCTGGCTCACCCCCCGCCCGCGACGGCGGCCCCCGGTCGCTGCCCTGGCCGACTGCGCCGCCGTCGGCGCGAGCTGTGAGGTCATGTCATCCCCCTCGGTGACCGCCGTCGCCGACAGTCACCCGGTCCGTGGGTCCAGGCTGATCGGCGGGCCGGCGCGCGGCCGGCCCACCGACCAGGTCAGCCGCCGAGCCTCTCCAGCTGGCCCACCACGTTCTGCGCGGCGTCGGCGGGTGACTGCTGCCCGCCGAGCGCGGCACTCCATGCCTGGCCGACGGTGAGCTGGACGTCGCCCACGCTCTCGGGGGGAATCGCCGGCGAGGGGTAGTTGGCGCCATACGTCTCGATCGTCTCCGCGAACGGCTGGAGCAGCTCGTTACCGGTCACCATCTCGTCCTGGGCCGCGTCGCTGCGCGACGGGATCGAGCCGACGATCTCGACGGGGAGGAGCTGGCCCTCGGCGTCGAGGTAGGTCGCCGTGAGGTACTCCCAGGCCAGGTCGGGGTTCTGGCTGTAGGCGCCGATGCCCTGACCCTCACCGCCGAGGTAGACCTGGCCGTCCGCGCCGAGCGGGAGCGGAACCACGCCGTACTCGAACCTCGCGTCCGACTCGGCGGTGCCCATCTGCCAGTTGCCGTTCTCGGCGAAGGCGACGCCTCCGGCCGCGAACTCCTGGAACGGGACGGTCTGGTCCCAGGTGACGGCCTGCTGCGACAGCCAGCCGCTCTCCACCCAGCCCCGCACCCGGGCGAGACCGGCCTCGAGGGCGGCGGCGTCCGGGGCGTCGTAGGTGAACCCCTCCGCGGACAGCCACGGGTAGGCCTGCCACTCGCCCTGCCCCTGGGGCAGCCCGCAGAGCGTGATACCCGAGTAGCCCGCATCCGTCGCGGCGGCCATGGCGTCCTCGAGCTCCTCGATGGTGGTGGGCGGCTCCACGCCGATCTCCGCGAGGATCTCCGCGTTGTACCAGAGGCCCAGCAGGTTCACGTACCCCTGCACCGCGTACGTCTGGTCCTCGACCTGGTGGATGACCGAGTCGGGGAACTGGCCGGCGTCCTCGTAGTCGGCCCAGTAGTCGTCCAGCGGCGCGAGCGCTCCGGCGAGAGCCAGCGTGGCGGTCTCGGCGCCGTTGAAGACGACCACGTCGGGTCCGGTCTGTGAGCCGGCCGCCGCGATGACCTTGGAGTTCATCTCGTCGTAGGGGACGTAGACGTTCTCGACGGTGACACCCTCCCGCTCGCCCTCGAACTTGGCCGCGAACTCGTCCATGAGGCGGACCTGGTTGTCGTCGCTGAAGTAGTGCCACACGGTGACGGTGCCGCCGCCTTCCCCGCCGCCGCCGGTCCCGCCCGTGTCGCCGTCGCCGCCACCGCCGCCGCACGCGGCGAGCGCGAGCGCTGCGGCGAGCGCTGACGCGGTGAGGCCGACAGCGCGCCGCCGCCCGTTGCGGCTGCCGCTGCCGCGCTCGCTGGTGTTCGTCGCTCTCGACGCAGCTCGTGCGGCTAGGGAAGGAGCACTACGGGTTGTCGGGGTCATCGCCGATCTCCGATCCTCGTCGATCCAGATGTGCGCAGGCATGCGCGCTACCCGCGGCCGGCTTTGCTCGGTAGTCCCCGGACACCCGGGTCCGAAACGTGCCGAAACCGATTTCGGTACCATATCAACGTGGCCAGAGACAGGTCAACGGGTCTAAGGTGTGACACGGTTTTCGTTACCGAAATGGGAGGTCCCTGTGAGCACCGCCGAGGATGCCGTCACGCGACGCCGCGGGGTGACCCTGCGCGACGTGGCCCGGGCCGCCGGGGTCTCCGTGGCCACGGCGTCCAAGGCGCTCAACGGCCGCGACAACGTGCACCCTGACACGCGCCGGCGCGTGGTGGAGGCCTCCGAGCGCCTCTCCTTCACCCCCAACAGTCTTGCCAGGGCGATCCTCGCCGGGCAGACCGGCACCGTCGGCCTGCTGACGAACGACCTCGAGGGCCGTTTCAGCCTGCCCATCCTCATGGGCGCCGAAGACGCGTTCGGTGCCGGCCAGATGTCCGTCCTGCTGTGCGACGCGCGGGAGGACGCGATCCGCGAGCAGTACCACCTCAAGGCCCTGCTGGGCCGCCGGGTGGACGGGCTGATCGTCGTCGGCAGCTCCACCGACCCGCGGCCCTCGCTCGGGCACGCCCTGCCCGTGCCGGCGGTCTACGCATACGCGCCGTCGGCGGACGACACCGATGCTTCCGTCGTCCCGGACAACGTCAACGCCGGCACGCAGGCGACCCAGCACCTGCTGTCGCTGGGGCGCACGCGGGTCGCCCACATCACCGGCCCGTCGACGTACGCCGCAGCGCGGGAGCGTGCCACCGGCGCGCAGAAGGCGATGCTCGACGCCAACCTGGAGCTCGTGGGTCCCGTGCGCCACGGGAGCTGGACCGAGACCTGGGGGCGTGCCGCGACCAACTCCCTGCTCGGGAGTGGCGCCGAGGTGGATGCGATCCTCGCCGGCAGCGACCAGATCGCCCGCGGGGTCCTCGACGCGCTGCGTGACCGCGGAGTCGCCGTCCCGGACGACGTGGCCGTCATGGGCTTCGACAACTGGGACCCCATGGTGGACGGCGCCCAGCCGATGCTGACGTCCGTGGACATGAACTTCAAGACGATCGGCCGACGAGCGGCACAGCGGCTGGTGGACGCCATCGCGGGGCGGTCCACCGCCGGTGTCGAGCAGGTCGAGTGCACCGTGGTCGTCCGGGGATCGACGGTCAAGGGGGCGTGACGGGGCTCGCGCCCGAGCCGTGCGTCTCAGCCGGCCAGCGTCAGCGCCCCGAGCACGCCCACGGCGAGCGCCAGGGCGAGCGAGACCGCGATCAGCACCGCGTGCACGGTGAAGAAGCGGGTCCGCCGCCCGCCCGCGTCACGGGCGCGGGGGTCGGCCGCCACCCGCTGGAAGAACCGCGGCCAGATGACCAGGTTCCACACGGCGGTCACGATCAGGACGACCGACCAGGCGACGGGCAGCCTCACGACAGCAGGCCCGTAACGTCGAGTCCGGCGTCGAGCAGGCGCTGCGCGCGGCGGCAGTCGCCGCACCACGCGGCGCCGTACACGGTCAGGATCGACGGGCGGGCGAGGTCGGGAGCGGCCTCACGGGTCAGGTCGGTCATGCGCACGAGCCTACGTCGCGCCACGATGGTCGGATGGCACGGTCCTCCGCCTCCACCGGCGCACCGCAGACGGTGACCGTCGAGGGGCACCGGCTCCAGCTGACCAACCTCGACAAGGTCCTCTACCCCGCCACGGGCACCACCAAGGGCGAGGTGCTGCACTATCTCGCGCAGATCGCCCCCGTGCTCATCCCGCACGCGGCCAACCGCCCCGCGACGCGCAAGCGCTGGCCCGACGGCGTCGAGGGGCAGGTGTTCTTCCAGAAGAACGCCGAGAGCTCCACGCCGTCGTGGGTGCGCACGCGACGCATCCAGCACAAGAGCAGCGCGAACGACTACGTGCTGGTCAACGACCTGGCGACCCTGACGTGGCTCGGCCAGACCGCGACGCTCGAGATCCACGTGCCGCAGTGGCAGTTCGGGCGCACGGGCGTGCACCACGACCCGGACCGGCTCGTGCTCGACCTCGACCCCGGCCCGGGCGCCGGCCTGCCCGAGTGCGCGGAGGTCGCGCGGCGTGCGCGGGCGATCCTCGTCGGCATGGGCCTCGACCCGATGCCCGTGACGAGCGGGTCCAAGGGCATCCACCTGTACGCGGCGCTCGGCGTCGGGGGCGGCTCCGAGTCGCTGTCGTCGGACGCCGTCTCGGCCGTCGCCAAGGAGCTCGCGCGGTACCTCGAGTCCGAGCACCCGGACCTCGTGGTCAGCGACATGAAGAAGTCCCTGCGCGGCGGCAAGGTGCTCGTCGACTGGTCGCAGAACAACGAGAACAAGACGACGATCGCGCCCTACTCGCTGCGTGGCCGCGACCACCCGACGGTCGCCGCGCCGCGCACCTGGGACGAGCTCGACGACCCTGACCTGCGCCACCTCGAGTACCCCGAGGTGCTCGAGCGCGTCGAGCGCGACGGAGACCTGCTGGCCGAGCTCACCCAGGGCCACCTCGCGGCGCTCGAGCCCACGCCCGAGCGCATGGCGACGTTCGAGCGGCTCGAGATCTACCGGTCCAAGCGGGACCCGGGCAAGACGCCAGAGCCCTTCGGCCCGGACGCGCCGCACGGCGGGGACGGGCACGGCACCGACGCCGCCACGTTCGTCATCCAGGAGCACCACGCGCGCCGCCTGCACTGGGACTTCCGGCTCGAGCACGACGGCGTGCTCGTGAGCTGGGCGCTGCCCAAGGGCGAGCCGACCAACCCGGCCAAGAACCACCTCGCGGTGCAGACCGAGGACCACCCGCTCGAGTACGGCGGCTTCGAGGGCACGATCCCCGCCGGTGAGTACGGGGCCGGCGCGGTCACCATCTGGGACGCGGGCACCTACGAGCTGGAGAAGTGGGTCGACGGCAAGGAGGTCATCGTCACGCTGCACTCGGAGCGTCGCGGCTCGCGCCGCCTCGCCCTCATCCAGACGGGCGGCCGGGACGGCGACGAGAACAGCTGGCTCATCCACCGCACCAAGGACCAGCCCGGCGACGCCCCGCCCGACGAGCGCCCCGCGACCGGGCACGACCGGCCGACCCGACGGCCGGCGTCGGGCCGCGAGACGAAGGCCTGGCTGCCGGGCCGGCCCATGCTCGCGACCTCCGCGACGCCGCGCGAGCTGCGCGGTCTCGACCCGGACGCGTGGGCGTTCGAGATGAAGTGGGACGGCTTCCGCACCCTCGCGACCGTCGCCAGACCGACCGACGGACCGGCCGACGGTGAGCCCGAGGTGCGGCTGACGAGCCGCGCGGGCCTCGACATGACCGTGACCTATCCGGAGCTGCAGGCGCTCGCCGGCATGCTCGACCCCGACGACCTGCCCGCGGTGCTCGACGGCGAGATCGTGGCGCTCGACGCGCGCGGCCGCCCGCAGTTCCGCCGACTGCAGCAGCGCGCGAACCTGCAGCGCAAGGGCGACGTCGAGGCCGCGCGACGCAAGGTGAAGGTCGACCTCATGCTGTTCGACGTCGTGGCGCTCGCGGGCGAGCCCGTGACCGACCGGACGTACGACGAGCGCCGCGAGCTGCTCGAGCAGGTGGTGCGGCCGAAACGTCCCGTGCATGTGCCGCCCGCGTTCGAGGGCGACCTCGACGCCGCGATCAAGACCTCGCGCGAGCTGCGGCTCGAGGGCGTGCTGGCCAAGCGCCGGGACTCGACCTACGCGGCGGGGCGGCGCTCGCGCCAGTGGCTCAAGCTCAAGCACTCACGCATGCAGGAGGTCGTCGTCGTGGGCTGGCGGCCCATGCATGCCGGCGACGCTCGTGAGGACGACCGCACCATGGGCGCGCTCCTGCTCGCCCTCCCCGAGCCGGCGGCCGACGGAGCCGGGACCGACGGCGGGGCGCTGCGCTACGTGGGCAAGGTCGGCACCGGGTTCCGTGAGAAGGAGCGCCGCGAGATCGCGTCCCGGCTGCGCGCGATCCAGCGCGCCACTCCCCCGCTCGACGGAGTCCCGCGCCTCGAGGCCCGGTACACGCGTTGGGTCACGCCGCGGCTCGTGGGCGAGGTCGAGTACGCGGACTGGACGGCCGACCCGACCGACCCCGACCTGGTCGCGGAGGCGCGGCTGCGCGCCGCCGTGTGGCGCGGCTGGCGCGACGACCGCGAACCGGACGACATCGCCGTCGAGTGACCCCTCGGACGACATGGCACGCTGGCGCCATGACCCCGTTCGCCGCGCACGTCTACGCCGAGCGCCGCCGTCGGGCCGCGATCCAGGCTGCCGAGGCCGGGCTCGACGGCGTCCTGGTAACGCCTGGGCCCGACCTCGTGTACTTCCTCGGGTACACGCCCGCGGCCGTGACCGAGCGGCTCACGCTGCTGGTGATCGGCGCCGAGGACCCGGACGCCGCGGCCGTCGTCGTGCCCCGGCTCGAGGCGCACGACCTGGAGCTCGGGGCCGTCGGCGGGATCGAGGCTCGTCCATGGTCCGACGGCGAGGACGAGCACGCGGTCGCGGCGCGGTTGCTGCGCGACGGGGGCCGGTACGCGATCAGCGACGCCGCGTGGGCGCTGCACCTGCTCGGGCTGCAGCGGACGCTGCGGTCGGCGTCGTTCGCCGCGTTCACCCGTGCGCTGCCGATGCTTCGCGCCAGCAAGTCGCCCGAGGAGATCGCCCGCATGGCGGCCGCGGGCGCCGGGGCCGACGCGGCCTTCCGGGAGATCGTGCGGCGGCCGTTCGCGGGCCGCCGTGAGCGCGACGTCGCGGCCGATCTCGCCGAGCTGCTGCTCGCGCACGGCCACGAGCAGGTCGACTTCACGCTCGTGTGCGCGGGCGAGAACGGCGCCGACCCGCACCATGAGGCGTCCGACCGGGCCATCCGTGAAGGGGACATGGTCGTCCTGGACTTCGGCGGGCTGGCCGACGGCTACGGCTCGGACACGACGCGCACCGTCCACGTGGGCGAGCCCACGGCTGCCGAGCGCGAGGTGCACGACGTCGTGCGCGCGGCCCAGCAGGCGGGCGTCGACGCGGTGCGCCCGGGCGCCACGTGCGAGGACGTCGACCGCGCGGCGCGGGCCGTGATCGACGACGCCGGCTTCGGCGAGGGGTTCATCCACCGCACGGGCCACGGGATCGGGCTGACGACGCACGAGCCGCCGTACATGGTCGCGGGCGAGACGACGCCGATCGCCCCGGGCATGTGCTTCTCCGTCGAGCCCGGGATCTACCTGCCCGGGCGGTTCGGCGTGCGGATCGAGGACATCGTCGTCGCGTTCCCGCAGGGTGTGCCCGGGCTCGACGACGCACCCGAGGCCGCTGTGCGGCTCAACACGTCGCCCCGCGAGCTGCTGGTCGTGGCGTAGCCCGGCGATGCTCGTGGAGGACACTGGTGGCGTGCCCCGCCCCGCTCCCCACGCCGGCTGGCTCGCGCTCGCCGTCGCGCTCACGCTCGGCGCGTGCACGACGGGCGGCGACCAGGGTCCGACGGCGACACCCGTCACCCCCGCGACAGGCTCATCCACCCCGGCCGCGAGCGCGACGCCCTCCCCGTCGGCGCAGGCCGAGACGCTCGTGAGGTCGGGAGACGTGACGCTCGTCGTGACGGCCCCCGACTCGACGGCGGACGAGGTGCTGGTCGACGTCACCAGGAATGTCACGGGAACGGCGAAGATCACGCTCGACCTGGGTCCGGCGGAGCACGGGCCGTCGTCGGTGACGATCTCCACGAGCGGCCGGCTCGTCCGCCACGCGGACGGCAGCCTCACCGTCCTGGACGACGCCGGCACCGCCGCGGGCGGGCTCACCGCGCCGACGGACGGTGCGACGTTCGACCCCGTCGACGAGCGGACCGTGCGCGTGGTCGCTCCGGACGCAGCGGGCGGCGTCTCGGATGCGACGCCTCCCGGCGCGACCACCACGACGCTCGGGACCTCCGCCGTCGCGAGCACGAGCTGGGGCAAGCGTGAGGGCGGCCGGTCGCTCGCCGTCGAGCCGACCGACTGGGCACGGCGAGCGGGCGAGGCGGGCTGGACGCTCGCGTGGGCCGAGCTCGTCGCCGCCGACCCGTCCGTCGACACCGCGACGGTGCACGACCAGCTCGTGTGCCATGGGGTGGGCGCACCGGACAAGCCGACGTGGAACCTCGAGCCGTGGCGGCCCGACGTCGGGCTCTTCGCCGTGCTCGCCACGGGTTGCAACCCGACGTCTTGACACATTCCCATATAGGTATATGTTGGGTTCCGTGGCACGAGCAGCGACGACGACGGACGCGTTCAACGCGGTGGCCGAGCCCCGGCGCCGCGAGATCCTCGACGCCCTCGGCGACGGGGAACGTACCGTGAGCGACCTCGTCGAGCTGCTCGGCCTGGCCCAGCCGCAGGTGTCCAAGCACCTCAAGGTCCTGCGGGAGGTGGGCCTGGTGGACGTGCGCGAGGACGGACGGCACCGGCTGTACCGGGTGAACGGTCGGCCGCTGCGGGAGATCCACGACTGGGTCGGCCGGTACGCGCGCGCGTGGGACGAGCGGTTCGAGCTCATCGACGAGCTGCTCGACGAGGCGAAGCAGGAACCAGACAACCACCAAGGAGACTGACATGGCCACCATGAGCCAGGGCAGCGCCGTGCTGACGCTGCCGAACGACACCGACATCCTGGTCACCCGGGAGTTCGACGCCCCCGCGCTCGCCGTCTGGCGGGTCTTCACCGAGGCCGCCTACATCCGGCGCTGGTGGGGCGGGAAGCAGGGTCCCGTCACGAGCGTCGAGATCGACCTGCGCCCCGGCGGTCGCTACCGCTACGTGCAGGACTCCGACGGGTTCGAGGTCGCGTTCCACGGCGAGTTCGTCGACGTCGTGCCCACCGAGCGGCTCGTGCACACCGAGGTGTTCGAGGGCACGCCCGAGGGGGACTCGCCGCCCACGCTCAACACCTACACCTTCACCGAGCGCGACGGCCGCACGACCCTCGAGCTGCGCACCCACGCACCGAGCAAGGAGGTGCGCGACGCCATCGTCGACTCGGGCATGGAGGTCGGGATGCAGGAGGGCTTCGACCTCGCCGAGGAGCTCGCCCTCGAGCTTGCCGACGAGCGCCGGGTGTGATGTCCGGCTAGGCCGACCCGTCGAGCGCGGCGAGGACCTCCGCCTCCTGCGCGGCCGTCAGCCCGGTGACCGCGGCACCGGGCTCGGACCGCCACCAGGCGAGGGTGTCACGCGCGGTCGCCACGAGCGGACGCGGCGCGAGCCCGGCTGCGAGCGCCGGGCCGGCGTCGTGCGCGAGCATCCCGTCGTAGGCGGGCCGTGGCAGCCACACCGGCAGCGACCGCTCCCCCGTCCACGGCACGACACCGAGCTCGGTGAGCCGCTCGTGCGACGCCCAGCGCCAGCGGGGCGCGACGCCGCACGCCGCCGCGACGTCGTCGAGCATCGTGGCGATCGGCACGGCCGGCGCGATGGCGTCGAGGACGCCCCGCGTGCGCGCCTCCGCGAGGTCGACGATCCAGCCGGCGAGGTCGCGCACGTCGAGCACCTGCACCAGGTCCGCCGGGTCGCCCGGGCACAGGACGTCGTCGCCGTCGGCGGCGCGGTCGAGGCGCGCGGGCCAGTACGCGAAGCGCCCGCTCGGGTCGCGCGGGCCGACGATCAGCCCGGGGCGCACGACGACGGAGCTCGCCGCGCCGTCGCGCACGAGCTGCTCGCACGCCACCTTCATGGGCCCGTACGCCTCGGGGCGCCCCATGAGGTCGACGTCGTTGTGCTCGGGCTCGTGGAGCGGGAGCACCCCCNCACCTTCATGGGCCCGTACGCCTCGGGGCGCCCCTTGAGGTCGACGTCGTCGTGCTCGGGCTCGTGGAGCGGGAGCACCCCCGGGCCGCCGTGCGGCGTGGCGTCGTCGGCGTAGACGCTGATGCTCGAGACGAAGACCCAGTGCGGCTCGGGCATGGCCGCGACAGCACGTCGCACGTGCGACGGCGTGCGCGAGACGTCGACGACGGCGTCGAAGGCCTCGGCCGCGAGCTCGTCCGGGAACCCCTCGTCCCGGTCCACGACGACGTGCCGCGCGCCGTCGGGCACGGTGCCCGAGCGGCCGCGACTGGCGGCGACAGCCTCGTGTCCCCGTTCGAGCGCCGCGGCGACGACCGCGCGCGAGAGGAAGACGGTTCCGCCCAGGACCAGCAGCTTCATGCCTGCCACCGTCGCGGGCACCCGGGCCGCGCGCAAGATCTTCTGCCACCGGCAGAAGCCGGTCGACGCCGCTCCCGGGAAGGCGGCTCCGCCGTCGGCGAACACGGGCACAACGCCCGCACCCGGGACGCTGCACAGGTGTGACCCTCGACGCTCCACGGGACGACGGCACCGATCCGGTACGCCCCGACGCCGCAGACGCCGAGGCGCTCGACGCGTACTCGCGCGCCGTCGTCGCCGTGGCCGACGCCGTGCTGCCCAGCGTCGCGAGCCTGATCGTGATGACCCGGCGGGGACAGGGCGCGGGCAGCGCCAGCGTCATCACGCGCGACGGCTTCCTGCTCACGTCCGCGCACGTCGTCGCCGGCGCGGAGACGGCCGACGCCGCGTTCTCCGACGGGACGCGCATGCGCGCCGACGTCGTGGGCCGGGACCCGCTGTCGGACCTCGCCGTGCTGCACGCCCGGGCCGACGTGCCCGCACCCGTGCCGCTCGGTGACGCCGCACGGCTGCGGGTGGGCCAGCTGGTCGTCGCGCTCGGCAACCCGCTCGGGCTCGCCGGCAGCGTCACCGCGGGCATCGTCTCCGCGCTGGGCCGTTCGCTGCCCACCGGCAGCGGCCGCGTGGTCGACGAGGTCATCCAGACCGACGCCGCCCTCAACCCCGGCAACAGCGGGGGCGTCCTCGCGGACAGCACCGGACGGATGGTCGGCGTGAACACGGCGGTGGCGGGCATCGGCGTCGGGCTCGCCGTGCCGATCAACACCACCACGCGCGAGATCGTGACAACTCTCATGACCACCGGACGCGTGCGGCGCGCGTGGCTCGGCATCGCCGGTACGCAGGTGCCGCTGCCGCCCCGCCTGGCCGAGCGACTCGGCTCTGCCACGGGCCTGCAGATCGCGGCCGTGACCTCCGGCAGCCCCGCGGCGGAGGCCGGGCTGCTCCGCGGCGACATCGTCGTCGAGCTCGACGGCGAGCCGGTGGTGACCGTGACCGCGGTGCAGAAGGCCATGGTCGAGGGCGCGATCGACCGCCGCATCGAGGTCACCGTGTGGCGGCACGGCGCGCTCGTCGACGTCGTCGCGTATCCCCGCGAGCTCGCCTGACGTCTCGTGCCGTCAGGCCCCGAGGCGGGTCAGGTCCTCGTCGAGCAGCCGGACGAGCACGTCGCGGCGGCGGTCCGCGCCGGGACCGGTCATCCCACGGCTCGGCATCTCCACCGTCATGATCAGGTGCAGCCATACGCGGTACAGGGCAAGGCGGGTGCGGGCGCCGTCGTCCAGGACGAGTGGAGCCCCCGAGGCCTCCGCGTAGCCGGCGAGCACCGGATTCTCGGGCTCGTCCTCGATCCGGCGGAAGAGGGCCGGGGAGACGAGATCGACGAGCGGGTCGCCGAACAGGTACCTCTCGCCGTCGACCAGGCCCGACATCCGGTGCTCCCCCGCCGGGTCCTCCGCGCGGGCGGGCGAGGCCAGCACGTTGCCGTCCCACAGGTCGAAGTGCAGCAGCGCGGGCCGGGTCACGTCGTCGAGCACGGCCCCGTGCCGGTCCAGCGCCGCCTGGACCCGCCCGGCAGGAAGGTGGGCCGCGGGGATGGTCCAGCGGCCGGCGTCGTCCAGCACCGAGGCGATGATCGCGGCGAAGGCCGCACGCCAGGTCGTGGCGTGCGGGCGCGCGCCGTCGTACCCGAACCGGTCCCCCGTGATCCCGTGGAGCACCGCGAGCGCCGCACCGACGTCGCGGCGCACGCGGTCGCCGGTCTCGGGTGGGAGCTCTGGCAGGGAAGTGCCCGGCAGGAACGTGGTGAGGACCCAGTCGCCCTCGACGGCGCCACCGTGTCCCTGTCGTACCACGCGCGGCACGGGCACGGTGGGAGCGCCCTCGGCGACGAGCCGGAGGTACCGCGCCTCGGCCGGGATCATGTCCGCCTCGTAGGCCAGGAGCGGGGTGGCGGGTGGTGGCGCTGCCTTGAGGACGAGGGTCGTGGCCGGAGTGGCCCCCGGCACCTCGACCGGTTCCGCCAGGTCCGCCCGCCAGACCGCGGCGAACCCGCCACCGCCGAGCTCGGCGCACCGCGTCACGTCGACCCCGGCGGCGTCTCGGACGAGCGCGGCCACCTGGTCCGCACGAAGATGCTGCTGGGTGGGGCTGCGCACCGACCTATCGTGCCCGACCGTCCGGGCCGAGGTCACCCCGACGTCCTAGGCTCGACGTCGTGCCGCAGATCTCGCCACTGGACCCCGCAGCATTCAGCGCTCCCCTGCGCGAGCAGATCGAGGCGTTCCTCGCCGAGCATCGCCGTGCCCTCCTCGCGGCTCTGGACGGCCTCACCGAGGAGGAGGCGCGACGGCGCCTCGTGCCGTCCAAGACGACGTTGCTCGGCCTCGTCAAGCACGCCACGTTCGTCGAGAAGGTGTGGTTCGACGAAGCGATCACCCGTCGACCGCGCAGCGAGATCGGCATCCCCGCCACACCCGACGAGTCGTTCGACCTCACGCCCGAGGACACGATCGCCTCGGTCCGGTCGGCGTACCTCCGCGCGTGCGAGGCGTCCCGCCTCGCCGCGGCACCCCTCGGGCTGGACGACGTCGTCAGCGGGAACCGCCGCGGCCCACTGCCGATGCGGTGGATCTACCTGCACATGCTGCGCGAGCTGGCGCAGCACTGCGGTCACGCCGACATCCTGCGCGAGCAGATCCTGGCCGCGCGGGCCGACCGGGACTGAGGGCGGAGTGCCGGCCCGCACCGAGACCGCTCAGCCCGTCGCCGCGGTGATCGATCAGATCGGGCAGGTCTTCGCCACGTTCGACGCCCGCACCCAGGACTCGGGCCACGTCTCCCACGGAGTGCTCGGCGCCGACGGCCGCCGGTGGTTCGTGAAGACGGCAGGCGATGACTCGGACAGCCCTGGTGGTACGACTCGCGAGGATCGCGTCGAGGCGCTCCGCCGCGTGGCCGCGATCCATGACACCGTGGATCACCCGGCGCTCGTCCCGCTCGAGGCGGTCGTCGAGGCCGCGGACGGCGTGCTCCTCGTCCACGACTGGTTCGAAGGCGAGCTGCTGCGCAGTCCCGCCGAGAAGCGCGACGATCCGGACGAGGCCTTCTCGCGGTTCCGGGCGCTTCCTGCCGGCGAGGTCGCCGCGGCGCTCGACGCCGTGATCGATGTCCATGTGGCGCTCGAAGACGCCGGCTGGGTCGCCGGCGACTTCTACGACGGCTGCCTCATGTACGACTTCGACGACCGGAACGTGAAGCTGATCGACCTCGAGTTCTACCACCGCGGCCCGTACGTCAACGAGGTCGGCCGCCTGCCCGGGTCGACCCGGTCCATGGCACCGGAGGAGCACACGAAGGGTGCCCTGATCGACGCGCGCACGACCGTCTACAACCTGGGCAGGATGCTCGAGATCTTCGTGACCAACCCGCACCGAGCGTTGGAGAGGGTCACGAGCCGTGCCATGGCAGACGTGCCCGAACGGCGGCAGGCATCGGTCGCCGCACTCCAGGTCGAGTGGCGGTCAGCGTTGGAGGAGGTCAACGCAACCGCTGGGTGACCGTCCGATCGGGCTCGGGAGTTTCTCTCTCCCTGGCGAAGTCGTGATCGAGCACCGACTCGGACCGCGAACGCAACGATCCGTCCATTGCGGCAGGTGAGTCACCGGCGTGTTCCGGCGACCGACTCGTAGAGTCTCCGCCGTGGCACCGGTGCTCCTCGACCTCGACGGGACCCTCGTTGATCAAGCGTCGGCCTCCCGGACCTGGGCGGCCGAGCTCGTCGATACATGGGCGATACCTGCCGACGAACTCGACCCGATCGCCCGGGCCCTGACCGTCCGCGCGCCCAAGGACCGCGTCTTCGCCGAACTCGTGGACAGGCTCTCGCTGGCGACGACCGCCGATGACCTGTGGCGTGCATACCGACGGCGGATGCCCGAGCTCGTCACCTGTGATCCTGCCGATCTGGACGCCCTGACCGAGCTCCGCACGGCCGGGTGGGCACTTGCGATCGTGACCAACGGGATGGCGGACAACCAGGAGGCCAAGATCCGCCGGCTCGGCCTCGACCTCCTCGTCGACGGCTGGGTCGTCTCGTCTGACGTGGGAGTCCGCAAGCCCGATCCCGAGATCTTCCGGATTGCCGCACGACGACTGGGCATGTCTCTCGACGGATGGATGCTCGGAGACAGCCTCGAGCTCGACATCGCTGGCGCCGCGGCGGTCGGACTCAAGACCGCGTGGATCGCGGCCGAGCATTCCGACCCGGAGGGTTGTCGACCGGACGCAGTCGCGCGCACCGTTGCGGACGCCGCACGACAGATCCTGGGATAGATAGGGGGTTCCCTCTGGGATGGCTTCGGGCTTGTTTGGTCTTCCGTGGAACCCACCGTCGTCACCGGCTCGTCGACCTGCACGAACCGTCCAGTCCCGCGTGCCCGTTCAGCCCGCCGTCGTGCGCGCGTCGACGCCGTACATCGCAAGCACCTCGATGAGCGCCGTGTGGCCGCGCTCGACGTCCCAGTGCACAGATTCGAGACCGGCCGCGCGCGCCCCTTCGACGTTGACCACGGTGTCGTCGATGAAGAGGATCG
>VJZX01000027.1 GCA_009663185.1 Isoptericola halalbus | reverse complement strand
CGCGGCACCCAGTGTCCGGGCCACCGCACCCGCCCCCGCCGCCGCGGGCGCGGTGAGCGGCGCGAGCAGCAGCACGACGTCGGCCGCGCCGACGAGCGACGTCGCGGCCGGCGACCACGCACCCGGCAGCGGCAGGTCGAGCACGACGGACTCACCCGCGCGCAGCAGCGCGGTGCAGACGTCGAGCACGACGGCGTCGTCGGGCCGCTCGGTGTGCAGCCGCGACCCGGAGAGCACCGGCACCGCACCCCAGCGCGGCAGCGCCGCGAGCAGCCCGGCGCCGTCCACCTCGCCGCGTGCGGCGGCGAGCTCGGGCCAGCGGGCACCGGGCTCGTCCTCGATGCCGAGAAGCACGTCGATGCCCGCGCCGGGCACGGACAGGTCGACGAGCGTCGTCGGCTCGCCGGCACGGCGCATGGCACGCCCGAGCGCGCCGGCGAACGTACTCGTCCCCGCGCCGCCGCACGCCCCGACGGCGACGACGACCCGGCTGCCGCCGGCCCTCGTCCGGAGAGTCCCGATGTCCATGGCGTCAGGCTGGCGGGGCGGCCCGCCGCCGTGCGGGCCCGGTCGGCGCCCCTGTGGACTGCCGCCCCTTGGGGGCGGTGTCGGCGGACGGTCCACGCACGCGGCGACGTCGCAGGCACCGACACGCACGCCCTCGTGCCCAGACCTCCGACGGTGCCCGCCCGCTAGGCTCGGGCGTGTGACCGCCGAGCCGCAGGAGACGCCCGCGCCGCCGTCGCCCGCCGGGCGTGGCCGGGTCGCGGCGTTCTTCGACCTCGACAAGACGATCATCGCGACGAGCTCGTCGGGCGTGTTCTCCAAGCCGTTCTACGCGGGCGGCCTCATCACGCGCGGCGACGTGCTGCGCAGCGCGTACGCGCACTTCCTCTTCCTCGTCGGCAGCGCCGACGAGGACCAGACCGAGCGCATGCGCCGGCACCTGTCGGAGCTCGTCACCGGCTGGGACGTGAGCAAGGTCCAGCAGATCGTCGCCGAGACGGTGCACGAGCTCATCGACCCCTACGTGTACGCCGAGGCGGTCAACCTCATTGCCGAGCACCACGACCTGGGGCACGACGTCGTCATCGTCTCGGCCTCCGGCGCCGAGCTCGTCGAGCCGATCGCCACGGTGCTGGGGGCCGACCACGTCATCTCCTCGCGCATGGCGGTCGAGGACGGCCGCTACACCGGTGCGATCGACTTCTACGCCTACGGCGAGCAGAAGGCGGCGGCGATGCGCGAGCTCGCGCAGACCCGCGGATACGCACTCGAGCGCTGCTACGCCTACTCCGACTCGGTCACCGACGCGCCCATGCTCGCCACGGTCGGTCACGCGTTCGCCGTCAACCCCGACCGCACGCTGCGGCGCGTGGCGGCCGACAACGGCTGGGGCATCCTGACGTTCATGCGCCCGGTCGCGCTGCGCTCGGCGCTGCGGCCCCCGACGCCGGTGCTCGCCGCGGCGGGAGTGCTCGCGGCCGGCCTTGCGGTGTGGGTCGCCTGGCGGATCTGGCGGCGCGCGGCGCGCTGAGCGCTGGTTCGAGCCGGGCGCGCCCCTGAGCCACCTCTTGCGCTCCCGTCCGAGGCGGCGTTCGATGGGAACTGAACGGCCGGGGCTGCGGGACCCACGCAAAGGAAGTCCACGGTTGAGGACCCACTGCGCGGGGCCTGTCCCTGCGTAGTGATCGGACCCTCGCGCCTGATACCCGCGCCCCGGCCGGCGAGCGCGGCGCTCGATCGACCTGACTTCCGAGCGCCGCACTCGTGTGCCACGGCATCACGCGACCCCACCGAGGACCGCTCGTCCGCGGTGGCGACCGCTCGCGACGCGAGGCCGACCGCTGGCACGAGGACCGCCCTCGGCCACGTGATGCGGGTCACCCGCGGCGCTACACTCCCGGAGGTGGTGGCGCCCGGCGTGCGCCGGCCGCCACCAGGACGACTCGCGACGACGCGCACGGAGGCCTTTGTGACAGACACCCAGCCCACGTCGGGCACCGCCAGCCCCAGCCTCGAGAACCTCCTGACCGAGACGCGAGCGTTCCCTCCGAGCCCGGAGCTCGCCGCGCAGGCCAACGCCCAGGCCTCGCTCTACGAGGAGGCCGCGGCCGACCGGCTGGAGTTCTGGGCGAGGCAGGCGCGCGAGCTCGTCTCGTGGCGGACGCCGTTCACGCAGACGCTCGACTGGTCCGGCGCGCCGGTGGCCCGGTGGTTCGCGGACGGGACGCTCAACGCTGCCTACAACGCGGTCGACCGCCACGTCGAGGCCGGCCTGGGCGACCGTGTCGCGCTGCACTTCGAGGGCGAGGGAGGCGACACCCGGACCGTCACGTACGCCGACCTGCAGCGGGAGGTCGCGCGGGCGGCCAACGCGATCGCCTCGCTCGGCGTGACCGCCGGCGACCGCGTCGTCATCTACCTGCCGATGCTCGTGGAGTCGGTCGTCGCGATGCTCGCGTGCGCGCGCATCGGTGCGCCGCACTCCGTCGTGTTCGGCGGGTTCTCCGCCGACGCGCTGCGCAGCCGCATCGCGGACGCCGAGGCCACGCTCGTCATCACGGCCGACGGCGGGTACCGCCGTGGGGCGCCGTCGGCGCTCAAGCCCGCCGTCGACGAGGCACTGGCGCCCAAGGAGGGCGAGCCCGCGACGACGGTCCGCAACGTGCTCGTGGTGCGCCGTACCGGCCAGGACGTCGCGTGGACCGAGGGCCGCGACATCTGGTGGCACGACGCGATCGAGGCGGCCGACACCTTCCACGAGCCCACGTGGGTCGAGGCCGAGCACCCGCTGTTCATCCTGTACACCTCGGGCACCACGGGGAAGCCCAAGGGCATCCTGCACACCACGGGCGGCTACCTCACCCAGGCCGCGTACACCCACCGCAGCGTTTTCGACCTCAAGCCCGAGTCCGACGTCTACTGGTGCACGGCCGACATCGGCTGGGTCACCGGCCACACGTACGTCGTTTACGGGCCGCTGCTCAACGGCGCCACGCAGGTCCTCTACGAGGGCACGCCCGACACGCCGCACCGTGGCCGCTGGTGGGAGCTCGTCGAGAAGTACAAGGTCTCGATCCTCTACACCGCGCCCACCGCGATCCGCACGTGCATGAAGTGGGGCGACGACATCCCCGCGAAGTTCGACCTGTCGAGCCTGCGCGTGCTCGGCTCGGTCGGCGAGCCCATCAACCCCGAGGCGTGGATGTGGTACCGCCGCGTCATCGGCGGTGATGCCGCACCCATCGTCGACACGTGGTGGCAGACCGAGACGGGCGCGATCATGATCAGCCCGCTGCCGGGCGTGACCGCCACCAAGCCGGGCTCGGCCCAGGTGCCGCTGCCCGGCATCGTCGCGGACGTGGTCGACGACGAGGCGCACTCCGTGCCGGACGGCGGCGGCGGGTACCTCGTCCTGTCGGAGCCGTGGCCGTCGATGCTGCGCGGCATCTGGGGCGACCTGCAGCGGTTCAAGGACACGTACTGGTCGCGCTTCGAGGGCCTGTACTTCGCTGGCGACGGCGCCAAGAAGGACTCCGACGGCGACATCTGGCTGCTCGGCCGGGTCGACGACGTCATGAACGTCTCGGGCCACCGGCTGTCGACGACCGAGATCGAGTCCGCGCTGGTCTCGAACGACGTCGTCGCCGAGGCGGCCGTCGTCGGTGCGGCAGACGAGACCACCGGCCAGGCCGTCGTCGCGTTCGTCATTCTGCGCGCCGAGCATGCCGACCGGGCCGGCACGGCCGAGGGCGCCGCCGAGGTCCAGGAGGAGCTCCGCCGGCACGTGGCGAAGGAGATCGGCCCGATCGCCAAGCCGCGCAAGATCCTGGTCGTGCCGGAGCTGCCCAAGACCCGCTCGGGCAAGATTATGCGCCGCCTGCTGCGCGACGTCGCCGAGAACCGCACCGTGGGCGACGCGACGACGCTCGCGGACTCGTCCGTGATGGAGCTGATCGCGAGCGGTCTCGCCTCGGCGAAGCCAGGCTCCGACGACTGACCACAGCCCCCTCGCAGGCCACGACCGCTGGCGCGGCGCTCGTGGCCTGCGGATCGCGGTTCGAGCCGGCGTCAGACCATCTCGGGCACGTGGAGGTGCGCGAACGCGATCTCCATCTCCTCCGCGTTCGCCGTGGCGCCGAGCTCGCGGATGATGCCGGTGCGGATGCGTGCAGCGGCGTCACGGGTGGCCTCGAGGGCTTCACGGGTCTCGAAGGCGGCCGTGCCGACGACCCTGCCGGCCTCACGGTCGACCATCAGGCTGGCGCTGCAGAATCCGTCCATCTCCTGGATCTGCGGCAGGACGACCATCCGGTAGAGGTCGACGGCGTGATCGACCATGCTCCGGTCGCCGCTCAACCAGGTGAGGCGGGCGCACGCCCCGTCCGGTGCGGCGTGATCGCGGTGGACGACGGCGACCTCCCACTGGTGGACGTCGCTGCCACTGCCTCCCAGGGCTTCTTCCGCCCGGTCGCGCAGCGGTCGCACGGCGTCGGCGCTCGCCCGCATCGCGTCCTCGGACTGCCACGCGGTCGTGGCGACGCAACGGCCGGTCTGCCGGTCGACCAGCAACGACATCCCGATACAGCCGTCCATGTCGGTGACTGCCGGGTAGATCTCCTCGCGGACGAGCCTCAGGCCGTCGTCGATCTTCGAGGGGTCTCCCCGGACTTCGGTGGTGCGTACGTACATGACGGACTCCCTGTGCTCGGGGCAGTACCTGGACGGCGCTGCCGTCTGTACTCACACTCCGCCGCCGCGTGACCCAGGTCAAGAGGCGTGACACGGACGCCTAGTGTTCTCGTTGTGCGAGTGCTGCTGGTGGATGACGACGAGCCGGTCGCGATGTCGTTGACGCGCGGGCTGGTCCGGTACGGGTACGACGTCGAGTGGGTGCCGACCGGTGCTGAAGCCCTGCAGGCACCGCCGGCCGACCTCGTGCTGCTGGACCTGGGGCTGCCGGACACCGACGGTCTGGACGTGTGCCGGTCGTTGCGGGCGCGGAGCGACGTGCCGATCATCGTGATCAGCGCGCGCAGCGACGAGGTCGACCGGGTGGCGGGACTCGAGCTCGGTGCCGACGACTACGTGTCCAAGCCGTTCGGGGTCCGCGAGGTGATCGCCCGGATCCGGGCGGTGCTGCGGCGCTACCACCCCGACCGGGGGTCGGCGGACGCCGGACGCTACGGACGGGTCACGATCGACCGGAGAGCGGCGCGGGTGTTCCTCGACGACGTCGAGGTGCAGCTGGCCCGCAAGGAGTACGAGCTCCTCGCCTTCCTGACCGAGGAGCCCGGGGCGCTGATGACCCGCGAACAGATCATGGAGGCGGTCTGGGACGCGAACTGGTTCGGTCCCACGAAGACGCTCGACGTCCACGTCTCCGCGCTGCGGCGCAAGTTCGCGGGCGCGCTGACCGTCGAGGCGGTGCGGGGCGTCGGTTTCCGCCTCGTCGTCGATGCTGTCGTGGATGCCGCCACGCCATGATCCGGCGGCTGATCGTCAGCTACGTGGTCCTGGTCGCGGCGGCGCTCCTGGCCTTCAAGGTGCCGGTCTCGGTCACCGTCAGCGCGCACCTGCGGGACGACACCGAGACGACCGTGCAGCGAGACGCCACGACGATGGCGCTGCTGCTGGCGAACGGGGACGCCGCGGCGCTCGAGTCCCTGACCGCCACGATGCGGGCATACGAGCTCCAGACGCCTGGCACCGTGGACGTGCTGCCGGCGTGGAGCGGAGGCACCACGGCCGAGTGGAGCGACGCCGCGCTGGTGGTGACCGTCCCGGGTCCTCCGCACGGCGCCGTGCGGATCAGCTACCCGACCAGCGCTCTGGACGAACGGGTCTGGGAGACCTGGACGCTCCGGGCCCTGCTGGCGGTCGGGATCCTGGCGGTGGCGACGGGCCTCGGCGCGGTGGCGGTGCGCCGCCTGACCAGGCCGCTGGGCGACCTGTACGCGATGGCCAGCAGGCTCAGCGACGGCGACCTGGCGGCCCGCTGCGCCGTCACGGGCCCACCGGAGACGCAGACCCTGGCCCGTGCGCTGAACTCCGGTGCCGAGCGCCTGGAGACCCTGATCGCGGCCCAGCGGGTGTTCGTGGCCGACGCCTCCCACCAGCTGCGGACGCCGCTCACCGCGCTCCGGCTGTCGCTGGACAACATCGGCGACGGGGTCGACGACGTGGCGGTCCGGGACGACGTCGAACGGGCGACCCGTGAGGTGGTCCGGATGAGCCGCCTGGTCGACGGGCTGCTCGTGCTCGCCCGCGCCGAGGCCCGGACCGGCGCCACGGAGCCCGTGAGCCTGGCCCGCGAGATCGAGCGGCGGCTCGCTCTGTGGGGTCTCGAAGGTGACGAGCGCGGTGTCCGGTTCGAGCTCACCGGAGCGTCGGAGGCCGAGCCGGTGGTCGAGCCGGTGGTCGAGCCGGTGGTCGAGCCGGTGGTCCTGGCGAGCCCCGGCCACGTGGAGCAGGTCCTCGACAACGTGCTCTCGAACGCGCTGGCCGTCTCGCCCGACGGAGCGACCATCACGGTCGAGGTGCAGGTCACCAGCGACGGCGTCGTGCTCGAGGTGCGCGACGAGGGCCCGGGCATGACGGCTGCGGAGAGGTCCCGGGCGTTCGACCGGTTCTGGCGCGGTCCGGGCCACACCGGCCAGGCGGGCTCCGGGCTCGGCCTGGCGATCGTCAGGCAGCTGGTCACCGACGACGGTGGGAGCGTCGAGCTCGCCGAGGCCTCCACCGGTGGCCTGTGCGTGCGGCTCAGCTGGCGGCCGGCAGCAGAGAGGAGTGGTGGTTGATGATCATCCACTCCCCGTGGACCTTCTCGTACACGAACGTGTAGCGCGCGTCTGCGTAGTCCGTCGTGCCGTCCGCGTTCGTGGACGTGAAGCGGTACAGACCGGTGTCGATCGCCGAGCGCTCGTCGAGCACCTTCACCACGGAGCGGAGCCGCTCCCCGCTCGGGTTGCGTGCCAGGAAGTGCTCGAGGTAGTCCACGATCCCGGCGCGAGTCGTCCGCACCTCGGGCGAGAGCGTGGGCAGCAGCACCGCGTCCGGGGCGTAGAGGTCGGCGACCTTCTCGGCGTCGCCGGACTCCACCGCGGCGTTCCACTCGTCGAAGAGTGCCGAGATCGGAGCCTCGCTCGGCACGGGTCGCCACCTGCGCGTGGTGGGCGGTGCCGGCGTGCGACGACGTGGACGCCACGGCCGTGCCCACCGCGGCCGGTGCGCCGAACGCGATGGCCGACAGCGCGGCTCCTGCCACGACGACCGAATGCTTCTTCAGATGTCTCCCCTGGTCTGATGGATCCGGAGCCACCACTCTGGCGAGCCGCGGGTTATCGGACTGCCAGCCCTGCTCGAGCCGAGAGCACGGATCTCGAAACCGTGGGACGCGCGAGGTCGCGCACACGAGGGCCGTGCGCGTCGCTGCCTTCCCGCAACCATCCGCACGGACCCGGGCCGGGGAAGGTTCCGGGAAGGCAGCGCGGGGAGTCTCGGGTCATCGACCGACTACCCGAGGAGGGGTCATGTTCTACCCGATCTGGATCGCACCGCAGCTCTGGGACCTTCACGAGAGCTGGACGCGGGAGGAGGCCGAGTGGCGACGGCTCGACCGGCTCGACCGGCTCGGCCACGTCGACAAGCCTCGCCGCCGGATGCGGATCTCGCGAAGGCGAGCGCGCTGAGGCCGCCGGCGGGCTCGTCCGGCCGGCGACCGTCGGCCGGACGAGCCGGTCCACAATGGACCATGCGCATCGCTCCCCCGCTCGAGATCGGCCCGCTCGCCCCCGCCGCCCAGGACGCCGTTCGCGCGCTCGCCGCTGCCGCCGAGCGGGCGGACGGCGTCGCTCCCCTGTCGGAGCAACCGCTGCTGCGTCTCGACGCGGACGCCGACTGGCTGACCCACGTCGTCGCGCACGACAAGCACGGCGCCGCGATCGGCTACCTGCAGGTCGACCGGGGCGGCGAGCACGCGAGCGCCGAGCTCGTCGTGCACCCCGACCGCCGTCGCAACGGCACGGGCAGCATCCTGCTGCGGACGGCGGAGCGTGACGCGCGTCTGCCGAGCCGCTCGGGGGCGCCCGACCAGCGTGCCAAGCCGCTGCGCGTCTGGGCGCACGGCGACCTGCCCGCTGCCCGTGCGTTCGCGACCGCCCGGGGCTACGCCGTCGTGCGCGAGCTGCTCCTGCTCGCCCGCCCGCTCGACGGCGTGCCGTCCGTACCCGAGCCGCCGGCTGGCTACACGGTCCGCACGTTCGTGCCCGGGGCCGACGACGAGGCGTGGGTCGCGCTCAACGCCCGCGCGTTCGCGTCGCACCCCGAGCAGGGCAGGCTCACGCTGTCCGACCTGCGCCGCCGCCAGGGCGAGCCCTGGTTCGACCCGGCGGGCCTCTTCCTGCTCACCGACGCCACCGGACGCCTCGTCGCGTACCACTGGACCAAGGTGGAGCCGGGCCAGCCTGACGGCGCCGTCGTCGACGGCGAGGTGTACGCGCTCGGGATCGATCCGGAGGCGCAGGGGCGCGGCCTCGCCGGACCGCTCACCGCCGTCGGGCTGGCGCACCTGGCCGCGGTGGGGTGCACGCGGGCCGTGCTCTACGTCGACGGGGACAACGAGCGGGCCGTGCGCACCTACGAACGGGCCGGTTTCGAGCGCGCCGCGATCGACGTCCAGTACGCCAGGATGTAGTCAAGATGTAGTTGAGCCACACGCAGTTCACCGAACGATGCCACGATGGGACCCATGAGTGCGTCGTCCCCGCGCAAGGATCGGACCCGCGACTCCCGCGGCCGGTTCTCGGCCCCTGCTGCCCCTGCCACGACGGTCGGGGCGCGCGAGCGCGCCACGGCCAAGGCGCCCGACGACGACGACACCAGGCCCGGGCGTCCGTCCATGGACCCACAGCTGGCGGCCCACATCGCCGAGCACATCGCCGAGGAGCCGGACGAGCTGCACGAGATCGCGGGGGCCGGCGAGCCGCTGCCCGCCGACCGTTTCGCCGACCGGGAGCTCAGCTGGCTCTCGTTCAACCAGCGGGTCCTCGAGCTCGCCGCGGACGAGTCGCTGCCGCTGCTCGAGCGCGTGCGGTACCTGGCGATCTTCGCGTCCAACCTGGACGAGTTCTTCATGGTGCGGGTCGCCGGTCTCAAGCGGCGCATCGCGACGGGCATCGCGGTCACCGCGGCGTCGGGGCTGAGCCCCCGCCAGGTCCTCGAGGGCATCAGCGAGGCCGCACACAAGCTGGCCACGCGCCACGCGCAGGTGTTCCGCGACGACGTGCAGCCGGCCCTCGCGGCCGAGGGCATCACGATCGTGCACTGGGACAAGCTCGAGGAGCGCGAGCAGGCGCGCCTGCACAAGTTCTTCCGCAAGCAGATCTTCCCGGTCCTCACGCCGCTCGCGGTCGACCCGGCGCACCCGTTCCCGTACATCTCGGGCCTGTCGCTCAACCTCGCGGTCGTCGTCGCCAATCCGCTTACGGGCAAGGAGCACTTCGCGCGGGTCAAGGTGCCGCCGCTGCTGCCGCGCTTCATCGCGGTCGACGAGCGCGGCCGGCCCAGCGCCCCGACGCCCACGCAGAAGGGCGGCACCCAGCGGTCGTTCGTTCCGCTCGAGGAGGTCATCGCCCAGCACCTCGACCACCTCTTCCCCGGCATGGAGGTACGCGAGCACCACACGTTCCGCGTCACGCGCAACGAGGACGTGGAGGTCGAGGAGGACGACGCCGAGAACCTTCTGCAGGCGATGGAGAAGGAGCTCCTGCGGCGCCGCTTCGGCCCTCCGGTGCGCCTCGAGCTCGCCGACGGGATCTCGCCGCGCATCCGGGCGCTGCTCGTGCGCGAGCTCGGCGTCGACGAGGACGAGGTCTACGAGCTGCCCGCGCCGCTCGACCTGACGGGCCTCAACGTCATCGCCGACATCGACCGCGCGTCGCTGCACTTCCCGTCGTTCGTCCCGACGACGCACCGTCAGCTCGCCGAGGTCGAGTCCGCCACGCCCCGCAACGTCTTCGCCGCGATCCGCGAGCGCGACGTGCTGCTGCACCACCCGTACGACTCGTTCTCGACGTCGGTCCAGACGTTCCTCGAGCAGGCGGCCGCCGACCGGAACGTGCTGGCGATCAAGCAGACCCTGTACCGCACGTCGGGCGACTCGCCCATCGTCGACGCGCTCATCGACGCGGCCGAGGCGGGCAAGCAGGTGCTCGCGCTCGTCGAGATCAAGGCGCGCTTCGACGAGCAGGCCAACATCTCCTGGGCGCGCAAGCTCGAGGAGGCGGGCGTGCACGTCGTGTACGGCATCGTCGGCCTCAAGACCCACTGCAAGCTCTCGCTCGTGGTCCGCCAGGAGTCCGACGGGCTGGTCCGCTACTGCCACGTCGGCACGGGCAACTACCATCCCAAGACCGCGCGCCTGTACACCGACCACGGGCTCCTGACGTGCGACCCCGACGTCGGGCAGGACCTCACGCGCCTGTTCAACCAGCTGTCGGGGTACGCGCCGCAGTCGCGGTTCCACCGGCTGCTGGTGGCTCCGCGGACCGTGCGCAGCGGGCTCATCGAGCGAATCGAGCGCGAGGCCGACGCCGCACGCGCGGGGCACGAGGCGTGGGTCAAGATCAAGGTGAACTCCGCCGTCGACGAGGCCACGATCGACGCGCTGTACCGGGCGTCGCAGGCCGGGGTCGACGTCGACCTGGTGGTGCGCGGCATCTGCGCGCTGCGCCCCGGCGTCCCCGGCCTGAGCGACAACATCCGGGTGCGCTCGATCCTGGGCCGGTTCCTCGAGCACTCGCGCATCTACGCGTTCGCGAACTCGGCGGGACCCGCCATCGCCGAGGGTCCCGAGTCGGGCGCGGAGGTGTTCATCGGGTCGGCCGACCTCATGCACCGCAACCTCGACCGCCGCGTCGAGGCGCTCGTGCGGATCTCGGACGAGGGTCAGGTCGCGGAGCTCCTCGAGCTCATGGACCTGTCGATGTCGGACGAGACCGAGAGCTGGCACCTGCAGCCCGACGGCAGCTGGGTGCGCCACGCGGTCGGGCCCGACGGCGAGCCCCTGCGCGACCTGCAGGAGCACCTCGTGCGGCGGCACCGGCGTCGGCCCGAGCGGGGCCGGTGAGCGGGCCGGCACGCGCCGGGGCCGCTCGACGCAACGGTGCGATGACGACCGCACCGCTCGTGGACCCCCTCGGCGCGACGCCGGTGCAGCACGCCCCGGTCATCGAGACCGCCGGCGGCCTCTCGTGGCGCGTGCGCGACGGTGCCCTGCAGGTGCAGCTCGTGCACCGGCCCAAGTACGACGACTGGTCCTGGCCCAAGGGCAAGGCCGACGACGGCGAGGCGCTGCCGGCGACCGCGGTGCGCGAGGTCGCCGAGGAGACGGGCAAGGCCGTGGTGCTCGGCGTTCCGCTGCCGGGGCTGCAGTACCTCACGCCCGAGGGCCGCGTGAAGCGCGTGCACTACTGGGCCGTGCGGCGGGCGCGCCGCGACACGGACGCCCGCGCGCTCGCAGCCCGCGCGCCCGTGCCGCCCGTGTCGCGCGACGAGGTCGACAAGCAGGTGTGGCTCACGGCCTCCGACGCCGCGCGCAAGCTGACCCGCGCCACGGACCGAGGCCCGCTCGACGCCCTCGTCGAGGCGCACGAGCAGGGCTGGCTGCCGACGCACGTCGTCGCGATCGTGCGGCACGGCCGGGCCGTCGCGCGTGCGGCGTGGTCCGGCGCCGAGCAGGACCGCCCGCTGACGCCGCTCGGCCACGCGCAGGCGTCCGCCGCGGTGCCCGTCCTGGCCGCGTACGGCGTGAGCATGGTGGTCAGCAGCCGCTGGGAGCGTTGCGCCACGACGATCGACCCGTACGTCCGCGCGTCGGGCCTGCGCCCCGAGTACAGCGACAACCTCAGCGAGGCGCAGCACGAGCGCTCCCCCTCGCGTGTGGCCGCGACGGTACGGGACCTGCTCGAGTCCCGGCGCTCGTCGGTGCTGTGCACGCACCGGCCGGTGCTCCCGACCGTGCTGGACGTGCTCGGCCAGCACTCGCGGCGCGCCGTCGCCAGCGTGCTGCCGAGCCGCGACCCGTTCCTCGAGCCCGGGGAGATCCTGATGGCGCACGTCGCCGTGACCGGCAAGGGTCCGCGCGTCGTCGCCGTGGAGAAGGTCAACCCGCCGATCTACTGACGGGCGTCGGCCGACCTCAAGACCTCAGCCCAGGAACGGGTGCAGCACCCACGTCGCGACGGCGCCGACCGTGGCGGCGGCGGGGATCGTCAGCACCCAGGCGGCGCCGATGTTCTTCGCCACGCCCCAGCGCACCGCGGACAGCCGCCTCGACGCGCCGACCCCCATGATCGCCGAGGTGATCGTGTGCGTCGTCGACACCGGCGCGTGCAGCGCGAACGCGTTGACGTAGAGCACCAGCGCCGACACCGACTCCGCGACGAACCCACGCGCCGGGTCCAGCTCGATGATGCGCCGACCGAGCGTGCGCATGATCCGCCAGCCACCGGAGTACGTGCCCAGCGAGATCGCGGCAGCGGCGGACAGCTTGACCCACAGCGGGATCCCGTCCTCCCGCTCGCCCCAGCCCACCGTCAGCAGGGCCAGGAAGATGACGCCCATCGTCTTCTGCGCGTCCTGCAGGCCGTGGCCAAGCGCCATCGCCGCGGCCGAGGCGGTCTGCGCGATCCGGAACCGTCGCGTGACGCGAGACGGCGCCGCGTTCCGGAACGCCCACAGCACCGCGACCATGACCAGGTACGCAGACAGGAAGCCCACCAGCGGCGAGACGATCATGGGCAGGACGACCTTGTCGACGATCGCCGCCCCGTAGATCGGCTGCCCCGCCGCGAGGCCGGCCCCGACCAGTCCGCCGATGAGCGCGTGCGTCGACGACGACGGCAGCCCGAACCACCAGGTGATGAGGTTCCACACGATGGCACCGACGAGCCCGCCCAGCACCACCGTCAGCGCCGTCCGGTTGGACGTGTCACCCAGGTCCACGATCGACGTCGCGATGGTCTCGGCCACCTCGGTCCCGAGCAGCGCTCCCACGAAGTTCATGGCCGCGGCCATCACCAGCGCGACGCGCGGCGTGAGCGCGCGCGTGGAGACCGACGTCGCGATGGCGTTCGCCGCGTCGTGGAACCCGTTGGTGTAGTCGAAGCCGAGCGCGAGCGCGACGACGAAGACGACGAGAGCCGCCTCCACCCTCAGGACTCCTTGAGGGCGATGGTCTCGACGATGTTGGCCACGTGCTCGAAGGCGTCGGCGGCGTCCTCCAGGACGTCGACGATCTCCTTGAGCTTCATGAGCTCCACTGGGTCGGTGACCTCGTCGAAGAGCTGCGCGATGAGCTTGCGGTGGACCTTGTCGCCCTGGTTCTCGAGCCGGTTGATCTCGACCCAGTAGTCCTCGAGCTTGTCGAGCGAGCGCAGGTGCGGCATCGCCTCGGCCGTGAGCTCGGCGCAGCGCTGGAGCACCTGCACCTGCTCGGAGACACGCAGCGGCAGCTCGTCGATGCGGTACAGGACGATGAGGTCGGCCGCCTCCTCCATCTCGTCCATGCAGTCGTCGAGCGCGGAGGCCAGAGCATAGATGTCGTCCCGGTCGAACGGCGTGACGAACGTCTGGTTGAGCCGCCGCATGATCGAGTGCGTCGCGTCGTCGGCGACGTGCTCCGCCTCCGCCATGCGCTTTGCGACGTCCTCACGGTCGACCCGAGGGGTGCCGAGCAGCTCGGCGAGGAGGTTCGCTCCGGTCACGTTGTGCTGTGCGAGAGCCGCCAACAGGTCGAAGAAGGTGGTGTCGCGCGGTGTCAGGCGCAGGCGCACGTGATGCTCCTGGTGAGAAGGACGCTGAGACCTTCACAGACTAGGGCCAGCGGCGTCGTGGCGACGAACCGGCCCGCGGTCTCGCGGGGTGCCGGGACGATGAGCGACGCCGGACCGGGAGCGCCTCTCGGCGCGTGGCCGCTCGCAGCGGCTGAAGGTGGAGCCCGGGGCTACCGCGGTCCGACGTCGCCCGCTCATCCTAGTCGAGCGTCCCCGAGCGCCACATCCCCGCACCATGCTCGAGCTCGGAAGCGGTGCGCTGCAGGTCCGCGGCGCCGCGCGTCATGCGCACCGCACCCTCCGGGTCGGCGACCTCGCGCGCGTCCGCGTCGAACGCCGCACCCGTCGCGAGGATCCGGCAGAAGGACGCCGCCCGCTCGAGCGCCACACCCAGGTCGCCCGCGTAGACGCCAGACAGCACGTCGTCGGCGAGCGTCCGCAGGTCCTCGGGAGACGGCGGGCGCGGGACGCCGGCGACCGCCTCGTGCACGGGCGCGGCGTCGACGCCGAGCCGGTACCGCAGGGTCACGGTCTGCGGGTCGCGCCGCACCCACTCGCGCAGGACGTACAGCCGCCACAACGCGCCGGGCAGGCTCGCGGGCGCGGCGTCGGACCAGAGCGCGGCCACGACGTCGAGCCCCTCGGACTCGACCAGCCGCACGAGCCGTTCGACCACCTCGGGGTCCTCCGACGCGCGCGCCCGGTGCACGACCGCACGCGCGGTCGTGTGCGCGACCTCGTCGCGCAGCGCAGGGTCGAGCGAGCCGGGCAGCTTCTCGGCGTCGCGCGGGTCGAGCATCGCCGGTCTGCGAGGCCTTCGGGGTCCGAGTGGGTCGCTCACAGGTCCAGTGTGCCGGTTCAGCCTGCCGGTTCGTCAGGCGGGCACGGGGTCCAGCCACGCGCGGGCCGGCGGCACCAGGTTCTCGGCCTCGGCCCAGAAGTCCTCCGGCAGGGGCGCGCGGCACGCGTCGAGCGTCTGCCGCACGCGCTCCGGGCGCGAGACGCCCACGATCGTCGAGGCGACACGCGGGTCCCGCAGGGAGAACTGCAGCGCCGCCGTCCCGAGCGTCGTGCCGTACCGGTCGCACAGCGCGCGCAGCGCCTCGACGGCGGCCATCGTCTCGGGCGGAGCGGGCCGGTACCCGTACGTGCGTGCGGTCGGCCGGTCTGACGCCGTCTGCTGAGCCAGGATCCCGCCGCCGTAGACGGCCGCGTTGAGCACGCCCATCCCCCGCTCGGCCGCGGCGGCCACGAGCGACCCGGCGGAGCGGTCGACGAGGGTCCAGCGGTTGTGCACCAGCAGGACGTCGAACACGCCGAGCTCGAGGTAGCGCCGCATCTCGGGCATGGGACCGCCCGCGAGGCCGATCGACCCCACCTCGCCCGCGTCGCGCAGCGCGACCAGGGCGTCGACCGCGCCGCCAGGGGCGGAGATCTCCTCGAACGGGAAGTTCTCCGGGTCGTGCAGGTGCACGAGCGGGAGCGCGTCGATGCCGAGGCGCTCGCGGCTCTCGTCGACCGAGCGCCGCACGCGGTCGCCCGAGTAGTCGCCGTCGCGCGGGTCGACCTTGGTCTCCACGACAAGGTCCTCGGGGAGCGCCCCGTGGCGCTCGCGATACGCGGCGAGTGCCGCGCCGACGCGACGCTCGCTCTCGCCGTCGCTGTAGCCGTTGGACGTGTCGATGAACCGGATGTCGCTGTCGAGAACCGCGAGCACGGTCTCGACCGCCTGGTCCGTCCCGACGTCGTACCCGAACAGACCGGGCATCGAGCCGAGCGGTCCGCCGCCGGCGCAGACGGCGCTCACCGTCAGGCCGGTGGGTCCCAACGGACGCATCCAGCCGGGGTCTCCGGGGGTGGGTGAAGGCACGGGCGTCGGTGTCCTGTCCATGGCTGGGAAGCGTAATCCCGCAGACCGGGAAGCGTCATCCCGCCGCATTTCACCCGCATCGAATCGTTTACATACGAAACCGTGACGTCCGGGCGCACCTAAGGGGGTCCTCCAGACTCCATGATGGGCGCATGTACGACCTAGCCCCGCCGATCGCCGACACCGCGTCCGACCCGTTCGACGCGTTGGAGCTCGAGCTGCGCCTCCTCATCCGACGCGCACAGTCGGCTGCGGCCGAGACGGCGCGACGGGTCCATCCCGAGCTCGAGGCGTCCGCCTATCCGCTCCTGGCGCACATCTCGGCGCACCCTGGGACCCGCGGGTCGGACCTCGCCGCGCACTTCGGCATCGGGCGTGCCACCGTCTCACGGCAGCTCAGCCGGCTCGTCGCGCTGGGGCTCGTGCGACGCGAGGTCGACCCGGAGGACACCCGGGGCCAGCGCATCACGCTCACCGAGGACGGGGCCACCCGCTTCGAGCATGCCCGCGCCGCGCGGGTCGAGATGCTCCACGAGATCCTCGCGGACTGGGACCGCAAGAACGTCACCGAGCTCGCCACGCTGCTGCGGCAGTACTCGGAGTCGTTCGTCCGGTGGCGCGACACGCGGTCCTGAGGACCCCGCGCCGCACCTCTCCGCCGTGTCGGGCGGTCAGTCCTCGACCGGCTCGAACGTCAGGCTCACCGAGTTCATGCAGTAGCGGTCGCCCGTCGGCGTCTGCGGCGCGTCGTCGAACACGTGACCCAGGTGCGAGCCGCAGCGTGCGCACCGCACCTCGATGCGCACCATGCCGAGCGAGCGGTCCTCGAGCAGCTCGACCCGGTCACCGGCGAGCGGGCTGAAGAACGACGGCCACCCGCAGTGCGAGTCGAACTTGGTCTCCGAGCGGAACAGCTCGTTGCCGCACGCACGACAGCGGTAGACCCCGACGCGCTTCTCGTCGAGGAGCTCGCCCGTCCACGCGCGCTCGGTGCCCGCCTGCCGGAGGACCGCGTACTCCTGAGGCGAGAGCTCGGTCCGCCACTGGTCGTCCGTCTTGTTGACCTCGTACGTCATCGTCATACCTCCGTTACCCCGGGCGCGACGCCCGGTGACGCCAGGCTCAACGCCCCCGCGCGGTGCGCTGTTCCGCTGGGCGGGCGTTCCCGCCACGTCCGGCGGAGCCCTGACCCGAGCCACCGCGGCGACGGCGGCGACGGCGCTGTGCGGAGCCCGACGACGGCGCACCGGGAGCGGCCGAAGCAAGCTTGCGCTGCGGCGGCGTCGCCGGCGTGGGCTCGACGTACGCGGCGACCTTTCCGACAAGGGCCATGACGGTCGCGTCGCCGGGTGCGACCGGCTGCGGCGTCGCCGAGATCCGCGCCTTGCGCGTCAGGTCCCGCATGTCGCCACGCTGCTCGGGCAGCATGACGGTCACGACGTCGCCGCCCGATCCCGCCCGGGCCGTGCGGCCCGATCGGTGCAGGTACGCCTTGTGCTCGGCCGGCGGATCGACGTGGACGACCAGCTCGACGTCGTCGACGTGGATGCCGCGCGCGGCGATGTCGGTGGCGACGAGCACCTTGACGTCCCCGGAGGAGAACGCGGCGAGGTTACGCTCGCGCGCTCCCTGGCCGAGGTTGCCGTGCAGGTCGACCGCGGGCACGCCCGCTCCGGTGAGCTGCTTCGCGAGCTTCTTCGCCTGGTGCTTGGTGCGCGTGAACAGCACGCGCCGCCCGGTGCCGCCGGCCAGCTCGTGCACGATGCGCCTCTTCGCCTCCACGTCGGCGACGGCGAGGATGTGGTGCGTCATCTGGGGCGGCGGGGCGGCGGCCTCGTCGACCGAGTGGGTCACCGGCTTCTTGAGGTAGCGCTGGACGAGCACGTCGACGCCGTTGTCGAGCGTCGCGGAGAACAGCAGCCGCTGACCGGTCCGCGGCGTGCGGTCCATGATTCGCTTGACGCCAGGCAGAAAGCCGAGGTCGGCCATGTGGTCGGCCTCGTCGAGGACCGTGATCTCGACGTGGTCGAGCGTCAGGTGGCGCTGGCCGAGCAGGTCCTCGAGCCGGCCCGGGCACGCGATGACGACGTCGACGCCGGCGTCGAGCGCGGCGACCTGGCGCGACTGCGCCACGCCGCCGAACACCGTCGTCGTGCGCAGGCCCATGATCTGCGCGAGCGGCTTCATGGTCGCATCGATCTGGTTGGCGAGCTCGCGCGTGGGGCACAGCACGAGCGCGCGTGGAGCCTTGGCGCGAGCGCGTCGGCCGCTCGCCGCGAGGCGGGTGACGACGGGCAGCGAGAACGCGAGCGTCTTGCCCGAGCCGGTGCGGCCACGGCCGAGCACGTCAGTGCCGGCGAGCGAGTCGGGAAGCGACGCGGACTGGATGGGGAACGGGGTCGTGATGCTCTGGTCCGCGAGCGTGCGGACGATCGGGGCAGGCAGGCCGAAATCGGCGAAGGTGGTCACTAGAGCCTCTCGGGGCAGGACGTCAGGGACGTCGGGTCGGGGTCCGCCGCACGCAATCCGGGGGGATCTCCACGACGCTCGGGCGCGCGGGGTCGCGCCGCCCTTCGGTAGCAGTCTCTCACGTCGTGGTGGAATGTCCGCCGTGGACGACTCTCTCGCAACCACCGGCGACGTTCTGGCGCGGATCTGGACCGCGGCGACCACACCGGTAGACCCGCCGTCGCAGGCCGTGGTGCTCGCCGCCGGGCTCGTGGCGCTCGCCGTCGTGCTCGTGACCCCCGTGTGGCGGGTCGCGCGGCACGTCATCACGATCGCGCACGAGGGCGCACACGCCGTCGCGGCGGTGCTCACGGGCCGGCGGCTGGACGGCATCCGGCTCCACTCCGACACCTCGGGACTCACGGTGTCGGCGGGACGCCCGCGCGGGTTCGGCATGATCCTCACGGCGTTCTGCGGGTACGTGGGCCCGGGCATCGTCGGGCTGGGCGCGGCGTGGCTGCTGCGCCAGGGCTACGCCGTCGGGTTGCTCTGGCTGCTCGTCGCGCTGCTCGCGCTGCTGCTCCTGAAGATCCGCAACTGGTTCGGCCTGTGGTCCGTGCTGTTGAGCGGTGCGGCGCTCGTCGGCGTCTCGTGGTGGCTCGACGAGCCGGCCCAGTCCGCCGTGGCGTACTCCGTGACGTGGTTCCTCCTGCTCGGCGCCGTGCGCCCGGTGCTCGAGCTGCAGTCGCAGCGCTCGCGCCGCCGGGCGCGCACCTCGGACGCCGACCAGCTCGGGCGTCTCACCGGGACGCCCGGGATCGTGTGGGTCGTCGTGTTCCTCGCCGTGACCGTGGGCTGCCTCGTGCTCGGCGGAGGCTGGATCGTCGAGCCCGCCGCCTGACGAGGCCTGCACCGGCGGGCGCACCGGTCAGAACGGCGGTAGATCGCTGCTCGGCGGCGCGACACCTCCGGGCGGGCGTTCGTCACCGCCCATGGCCGGGTGATGGCTCGGGTCGCCGATCGGTTGGCTCGGGTCGCGGACCGGGTCGCGGCCGGGATCGGCGATGGTGAGTGGCCGGTCGTGCCGGTGCCCGGTCGGGGCCGTCCATCGCGTCACCCCGGTGGCGGGGTCGCGGGAGACGGGGTCCCGACCAAGCCGGGGCACTGGCCGAGCCGGGACCACCCGTCCGAGCCCGCGACACACCTGCGGCCGCCTGGCGACCGCGGTGTAGAGCATGGTCAGACTCGAACATACGTTCTGGGTATCTGCTTACGTGAAGTAGCCTCGGACGGATGAAGGACGGCCATCCCGAGGCGGGGATCGATTATCCGCGGACCTACGCGGATCTGCTCGCGTGGTTTCCTGACGACGATGCGTGTCTGGAGTACTTGGCCGGCTTGCGCTGGCCGGCCGGGTTCCGCTGCCCGGCGTGCGGTGCTGACGGTTTTTGGAAGACGGGCAGGGGCCAGTGGATGTGCAAGGCCTGCGCGCGGCGCACGTCGGTGACTGCGGGCACGATCTTTCATCGCACGCGCACGCCGTTGGCGACGTGGTTCGCCGCGGTGTGGTTCGTGACGTCGCAGAAGGGCGGGGTCTCGGCGCTGGGGCTGCAGCGTGTGCTCGGGTTCGGCTCGTATGAGACGGCCTGGGCGTGGTTGCACAAGCTGCGCCGGGCGATGGTCCGCCCGGGTCGGGACCTGCTCGGCGGTCCTGGTGTGGTGGTCGAGCTCGACGAGACGTTCATCGGCGGCGTCTCGCGCGGCGGCTACGGCGCCAGCACCGACAAGGCGTGCGTGATGCTCGCCGTGGAGAAGAACGGCCGCAAGATTGGCCGGATGCGGGCACAGGTCGCCACCCGGCCTGGCACGATCGAAATCCTCGAATTCGCGCAGGCCGTCATCGCGTCCGGCAGCGAGGTCCACACCGACGGGGCGCAGATGTTCCGCCGGCTGGCCGACATGGGCTACATCCATCGGCGCACCGTCGCGATGCGCACCGCCGACAAGGAGACCCTGTTGCCGGGTCTGCACATGGTCGCCTCGCTGCTCAAGCGATGGATGATCGGAACGCTGCACTACGGCATCGCCACTGAGCACCTGCCCTACTACCTCGACGAGTACACGTTCCGGTTCAACCGCCGCGACTCCCGCTCCCGCGGCCTGCTGTTCTACCGGCTTCTCCAACAGGCCGTAGCCTCCGCTCCGCACCCACTGAAGGACCTGACTCTGTCCGCGAACTGACCTCAGCCAGCCGAGGTGCCGGCCGGCCGAGCGGCTCGTTCGGGTCTCACAATTCCCAGGCGGACTTGCACCTACCCTCGCGGGGTCCGTTCTGGCTGCGATTATCGTGTCGCTGCGGACTGCCTAGCGACCGGGTTCGTCTACTGGCTGGGATGGGGTCGGAGCTTGAAGATCAGGATCCCGAGGTACTTGTTCATCCACGCCTGCTTGTGCGGGTAGCGGCGTCGGGCGTCCTCGGACAGCTGGGGCTCGATAGCGGTCTCGATCCACAGCCCGGCCGTACTGAACACGTTGATCAGGTCGGAGATGGTGTAGGTGCGTTTCGTGAGGGCGATCTGGTCATTCCAGCCGCTGCGGTAGGTGAAAGTACCGGCGGAGAAGTACTCCTCGCCCAGGGAGGTCCCGTTCTGTTCCGCCCGTTCGACGGCGTAGCGGATCGGTTGGGTCCTGGTCAGCAGGATGAATCCATCGTCGGCCAGCATCGCCCGCGCCGCCTGCAAGGTGCGGACAGGATCCTTCGCGTAGCCGAAGGACTGCAGGAACAGAATCCGGTCGAACGTCCGACCGGCAAGACCGTGCACTGAGTCCAGATCGGAGAGGTCACCTCGGATGAGTTCCAGGCCAGGCGGCCAGGCAGCGGTGAAGTTGCCGCTGATGTCGACACCGACAGAGGCGGCCGCACCGTCTCGCACCAGCTCGGCGAGCTTGGCACCGTTGCCGCAGCCGACATCGAGCACCGAGCGTCCAGTGATGTCACCTAGGAGGTCTCGCTGCGCAGGCCACTCCACCAGCCGATCCAGCGAGTCCTCCTTGGCTCGGGCCCGCTCGTAGTCCGGAGCGAGCTCTAGCCACGGCTGGCTAGAAGTACCGCCCGGCCGGTGAGCGCTCGTCGTCTTCTGAGAATCGTCAGAAACCACCACGGAGCAAACGTAGTCGTTGGCCTCGGGTTGCCGCCTCGCCGGGCAGGTCCCGTCCGCGGCTGGCCCGGTCCGGCCGACTATCTTTGGGGGCCTGTCCGGGCAGGAGGAAGGCGGGCGGTCTCAAGCCTGTCTTAGGTCAAGGCGAGGATGCTCCAAACCGTGACGAACACGCCGAGCGTCTGTCTACGGGCTAGACGACTTCACTCAAGCAGATTCCCGGAACGTATGTTCTGGGTGCCTACTTACGTGAAGTCTCGGGATCGAGATGGTCGAACTGGTGCGGCGCGTGCCAAGGGGCCCGCCACAATCCCCGTGGCCGACCAGTCAGGCGGCGCGGAAGTGGAGGCAGCGGAGTGGATGATTCGACGACCTGTGTGTTCTGCAGGCTGATTGAGTCCGGGGATGGAGTTTGGGTTGCGCGAGAAGGGGACGCTGTCGCGTTCTTGCCGCTTCCCGGGGGGTGCGCTTGCGCCCGGCCATACGCTCGTCGTCCCCCGGGAGCACTGCGTCGGTGTGCTGGATGCAAGCCCCGAGGCAGCCTCAAGGAGCTCGTACTCGATCGGCCACCTGGCGGCTCCGACTAGGTTGTCCCGTCTCGAGTCGCGCCCTGTTCGGCGACTCCGGGCCAGCATCAGGCCAGCCGTGTCTCCAGAAGCGAACCAGAGTTGTCGTGGGTGAGGTGCCCGATCGCACCGTTGACCAGGGTCATGTGCGGCGGGATGTGGCCACAGTCGACGTTGGCGATGATCGGGATGCCTAGGCTCCCGAGCGCATCAAGCACCGCCTCGTCCTGGGTGAGCGTCGGCGCGTCAGGTGCCGACGTGCGGCCGACCAGAATCGCTGACGCGCCGTCGAAGAACCCATTCAGTCGCATGCCGTGCAGGCCGCGGCAGATGTTGAAGGCGTTGTCCTCGGCCGCTTCCACGAAGACGATCAACGACTCGTTGCCGTGGGACCGACGCAGCGCGGACGTGTCCGCGTAAGGCGTCCCAGCCAGGTGACTGAGTGTCTCGATGCACCCGCCGATGAGTCGACCCGTGACGTCGATGCCGTCACGGCCGCCATCGAGCCGCCGCCACGTCCCCGCACCGTTCCACTGGTACCGGGTCGGCGTGGGGTCGTTCTCCCAGTCATCCCACGCCGCGACTCGATGGACCCCGGCGGGCCGCTGCTGGATCTCTCGAAGTGAGCGCTCATTGCCGGCGATCACGTCGAGCGGATGCAGCAGGCCGCTCGCCTGCTCGTACGGGAAGTCCATGAGGTTGGCACCGTGCACCGTCGCCCAGCCGGAGACCAGAGTCAGCGGGGTCAACAGCGTGGAGATGTCCGAGAAGCCCACAACCCACGTCGGCTCAGCATCACGCAGCTTGCCAAAGTCAAGGAACGGAACCAGGTCGATCGCCGTCTCACCACCCCACGGCGGGATGACGGCCCGAACCCGCGGATCGAGCAGCATCGCCATCAGTTCGTTAGCACGCTCCTGCGCAGTGCCGCTGACGTGCGACGCGCCATCCATACAACGCCCCACCTCGACGTCGAAGCCCCGTTCACGGAGCCACGACACGGCAAACTGCAGGCGACCCTCGAACCGGGCTGGGACGCCACTCGACGGTGAGGTCACGCCGATCCGGTCACCAGGCTCCAGGAGTCGTGGGTATCGCATGCGCCGAAGCCTCCCACAGATCGACGCTACTTCGCTCAAGCAGATACCCAGAACATACGTTCGATCATAGTGCGGCGACCGCCAACCACAACCGGACATCGCCGGGTGTGGAAGGCGTCCCCACGAGCGAGGACCGAGCGCACGACGACGGGCCGCTCCCTCGGAAGGGAACGGCCCGTCGCGGCAGTTCTGGGGACGCCGGGGTGTCCGGCGCGATGTCACGCCTGGGGCGTGAGGACGAATCCCGGGCCCTGGGCGGCCGGGTCGGTGTCAAGCGTCAGCGTCTCGAGAGCCGGCGCCGCCTCGGCGTCGACGAAGACGTGCGTCGCACCGGAGTCGTCGACGACCTGGTCGTCGGGCTGCGGCGCAGGCACAAGGGCCAGCTCGAAGTTTCCGGGCTGACCGGTGGACTGCGCGATGCGCAGGCCACCCTCCGCGGGAACGCCCGCCTGCTGGGCAAGATCCTCGACGGCGTTCCGGGCACTGTCGGTCACGGTGAGCATGGGCGCTCCTCTCGTCGGTTCATCCGAACACCTCCACCGAAACAGCCCACGGACACGAAGGCAACGATGAGACGCAATGAAGCCGAAATCTCCCGGTGGATGAGACTCCAGATGACATCGCCGCCAGTGGCTTATAGGTTGCCCTCCGTAACCGATTCGTGACCTTGTTCACAGGTGGCGCCTGCACCGGGCTGCGCGCTCGACCACGAGCGGCTACGGATGGACCATGAGAGCGAGGAAGCGCGTCCTCGGCGTCGACGGGTGCGCGGCCGGCTGGGTGGGCATCGCACTGGGGACCGGCGGGCCACAGGCGTACCTCGCGTCGTCGATCACGAGACTCGTCGAGCAGGCGGGTGCGGACGGCCCGCCGAGCGTCGTGGCGATCGACATCCCCATCGGGCTCCCGGACACCGGTCGACGGTCGGCCGACGTGCGTGCACGGTCGACGATCGGGGCCCGTCGCTCGTCCGTGTTCATGACGCCGGTCCGAGCTGCGCTCGAGGCACCCGACCACCCGACGGCGGTCGCGCTCAACCGCGAGCTCGCCGGTGAGGGTGTCTCGAAGCAGGCCTACGGGCTCCGGAGGAGGATCCTCGAGGTCGAGGCCTTCGCCCAGACCACAGACCTGACTGTGGTCGAGGTCCACCCGGAGGTCTGCTTCGCGCGCATGCTCGGAAAGCCGCTCGGGGTGCGCAAGACGACGTGGGCCGGCGTCGAGCTCAGGAGGCGGCTGCTCGCGGAGCGCGGCATCCCGCTGTCCGGCGACCTCGGCCGCACGAGCCTGGACGCCGGCGTCGACGACGTGCTCGACGCCGGCGCGGCGGCCTGGACGGCACGTCGCGTCGCCGAGGGCCAGGCCCACTCCATCCCGGACCCGCCCGAGGTGTTCAGCGACGGGTGGCCCACCGCGATCTGGGTGTGACGTCGCAGCTGGGAGGATGCGCCTGCGCTCACGGGTAGCCTGTCCCTGGCGACGTCGGGCCGCGCAACGGGGTCTCGTCGAGGCCCTCTAGCTCAATTGGCAGAGCAGCGGACTTTTAATCCGCGGGTTCAGGGTTCGATCCCCTGGGGGGCCACCACTCGTGGACGCGCGCCGACCGATGAGTCGCCGCCGGCCGGCGCGTCTACCGGTGCAGGACACCGGACACGGAGACCACCATGCGACTCACGACCACCACGTTCATCACGCTCGACGGCGTCGCGCAGGCGCCGGGCGCACCGAGCGAGGACACGTCGGGGGGCTTCAGGTACGGCGGCTGGCTGGTGCCGCTCTTCGACGACGACGTCGGGTCGTTCGTCGACGAGTCGTTCCGCCACGGCGACGCCTACCTCCTGGGCCGGCGGACGTTCGACATCTTCGAGGCCTACTGGCCGCACGCCGACGTCGAGGCGGACCCGTCGTCGCCGGGGGCCTCAACCGCAACCCCAAGCACGTCGTGTCCCGCACACGCACGACGTCGGACTGGGCACCGACGACGTTCCACGGCGACCTGCGCACCGCCGTCGAGCAGCTCAAGGCCGAGCCGGGGGACGAGGTGCAGGTGCACGGCAGCCCGTCGCTGGTCAACCAGCTCGCCGCGCTCGACCTCGTCGACGAGTACCGCCTCGCGATCTTCCCCGTGGTGCTCGGCGCGGGGATCCGCCTCTTCCCCGAAGGCCAGGTCCCCCGCGGGCTCGAGCTCGTCTCGTCGCGGACTAGCGACTCGGGCGTCCTGCTCACCACCTACCGGTCGGCCGGGGAGCCCGCGGTCGGTGCGTTCCCGGGCCCGTCCTGAGCTCGCGACCGCACCGCGCCTCACGAGCAGAGCGTACGGTACTCCTTGAGCCCGGCGACGGCGGACGCGACGTCGAGCTCGATGCTCCCGCTGCCTCCGGTGTCGAGGTGCTCCTGCATCTGCACGAACGGGACGCGGACCTTGTCCAGCGCGGAGGCGAGGTCGTCGGGCACGCGCTCCTGCAGCCTGCCGAGGTCGCGGGCGAGGTCGTGCATCTCGGCCGCGGCAGCCGTGTCGAAGCCCTCGCTCGCGTCCACGAGCGCGTCGCCGACGCGCCGCTCGAGCGGCGGCTCGCCGCTGACGTACATCGCGGCGCAGGCCTGGTCGCGGTCGAGCGGTCCGGCGTCGGGCACCGTGCTGCCCTGCGAGGCGGACGGGCTGGCCGACGGCGCCGGGCCGGCGGCAGGTGCGTCTTCGGGCCCTGCGCACGCGGCGAGCATGAGTGCGCCGGTCGCGACGGCGGCGACGGTCGCGGCGAACCGGGCACGCGAGAGGCTGGTGATGCGCGCAGTCATGGTGCACAGCCTCGCACCCCGTCCCGCGCCACGTAGCATCGGGCAACCCCGCGCTGGGAGGAGCACGCGATGACCCCGGTCACGGCCCGGCCGCTGCCCGCGGCCTTCCTGCCCGCCGGCCGCCCCTGCGTCGTCGGGCACCGCGGCGCGAGCGCCGCCGCGCCGGAGAACACGCTCGCGGCCTTCGACGCCGCCTGGCGCGCGGGCGCCGACGTGATCGAGCTCGACCTCCAGCTCACGGCCGACGGGATCGTCGTCGTGATCCACGACGACACCGTGGACGCCACGACCGACGGGTCCGGTGCCGTCGGGCTCCTCACCTTCGCGGCGCTGCGCACGCTCGACGCCGGATCATGGTTCTCGCCCGCCTTCGCGGGCCAGCCGATCCCCCGGCTGGACGAGGTCCTCCGTTACGCGACGTCGCGGCCAGGGCTCGGGCTGCTGCTCGAGTACAAGGGCACCTGGACGCCTGAGGAGGTCGCGCTGACGGTCGCGTCCATCGACGCGGCCGGCGTGCGGCACCGCACCGTGGCCCAGAGCTTCACGCCCCCGACGGTCGCGGCCTTGCGCGAGGCTGCTCCCGACCTGCCGCGGGGACTGCTCGTCGACGGCGATCTGCGCGAGGCGCTCGATCTCGCCGACGACCTCGGCGTCGTCACGGTCAATCCCTCGACGGAGGCGGTCCGAGCCGAGCCCGGCCTCGTGCGGCGCCTGCACGACGGCGGCCGCCGCGTCATGGTCTGGACCGAGAACGACCCGGCCGGGTGGACCGACCTGGTCGATGCGCGCGTCGACGCGATCATCACCGACCGGCCTGAGCACCTGCGCGGCTGGCTCGCCGACTCCAGGCGCCGCGTGTCCCCGCGGTCGCCCTAACCGTCGCCGTCGGCGTCGCCGTTCTCTCCTGGCCCTCTGGTCGGGCCGCCCTCACCCGAGTCGGGCGCCACACCGCGGTCGCGCCCTGACCCGCCCACCGCGATCTCGTCCGTCTGCCCGAGCTTGCGCTCGGCGGTCTGCTCGCGCTCCTCGATGGCCTCCCGGCCCGGGCCGTGGAACCGCCCCGCGCGCGCCTCGGCCTCGGCGCTACCGCTGAACAGGGCGGATGCCTCCGCACCGTTCCTCCGCACGCCCTCGGCCTCCGCGGCGGACATGACCCGGGTCTCGCCGGCGCCTGCCGGCTCGGGCCGGACGGACCCGAGGGCGACGGTCGGGTCGGTGCGTGACGCGGCCCGCACCGTCGACGGTGCCGGTGCTGGCAGGTCGCGCTCGCGCACGGGCGCGCGCTCCGGCACGAGCGCCGGTGCCGGGACCCTGCCGCGTCCCGTGCGCTTCGGCTTGCCCTCGACCCCGCCGTCCGGAGCCGCGTCCGACGGCGGTCCGGACGTCGCGTCGTCGCGCCCGGCGAGGTCGCCCTCGTCGCGGGCGGCCGAACCGGCGGCAAACTGGTCCGCACCCGGGCCCTCGAGCCGGGTGCGCGGCAACGCGCCGGGCGCCTCGCGCTGGAGCCACTCGACGAGACCCTCGCGCACGTAGCAGCGCAGGTCCCACAGCGTCGGCGCGTCCGGGGCGCTGACCAGGGCCCGCACGCGCACGTTGCCGCCGACGGCGTCGGTCACCTGCAGCACGCCCGTGCGCCGGTCCCACAGCGACGACGACTCGAGCAGCCGGTCGAGCTCTGCCCGCAGCTCGGCGAGCGGGACGCGAAAGTCCAGGTCGATCTCGACCGTGCCCAGGAGGTCCGCGGCACGCCGCGTCCAGTTCTCGAACGGCGTGGAGGTGAAGTAGGTGCACGGCAGGATGAGGCGGCGGTCGTCCCACACGTGGACCACCACGTAGGTGAGGGTGATCTCCTCGATGCGGCCGAACTCGCCGTCGAGCACCACGACGTCGTCGACCCGGATCGCGTCGGTGAACGCGATCTGCATGCCGGCGAACGTGCTGGCGAGCGTCGACTGCGCGGCGAGGCCGGCGACGATCGACAGCACGCCGGCCGAGGCAAGGAGGCTCGCGCCCACGGTGCGCGCGCCCTCGAACGTCAGGAGGACCGCGGCGACGGCGCACACCACCAGCACGGCCACGGTGATGCGCCGCACGAGCGTGACCTGCGTGCGGACGCGGCGCGCGTGCCCGTCGTCGACGTGCTCACCGCTGTACCGGTCGAGCACGCGCTCCTCGACGACGAACGCCGTCGCGCCCACGAGCCACGCGATCGCGATGATCGTCACGATGAGCAGGGCGTGCTCGACGACGGGGAACCACAGGTCGTCGGCGTGCGCGGAGAAGCGCACCGCGAGCCACACCGCGACGAGCATGAGCACGGCACGCATGGGCCGGCGCATGTGCACCGACAGGTCGCGCAGGAGCGGGTTGCGGCGCCCGAGCATCCGCACGACGACGGACAGCACCGTGGCGAGCATGAAGGCGGCCACGACGGCTCCGGCCGCCCATGCGAGCGTCACCGCGAAGCTGGCGGTTGCCTCTGGGATCTCCCCCAGGTCGGTGTCGGCGGGTGTGAGCATGCCACCACAGTAGGGAGACAAGCCTGAGCGGGCGCTGTGAGCGCGCGGCAGATCACCACCGTCGAGAGCGCGGCGGCGCGTGCAGCCAGCCCGTGAGGCGCGCGGTGACCCAGGGAAGGACCCAGAACGACATGACCGGCGTGAGGACCGCCGTCGAGACCAGCACGCGCAGCACGACGGGAAGGTCGCCGAACGGCGGCACGAGCCAGCCCACCAGCACCGTGAACACCAGGTTGACGGGGAAGAAGCCGAGCCAGATCGCGACCGACTGCTTCCACCGCGGTGGCGCGGGCAGCAGCGGGAGGCCCGACGGCTCGTCCTGTCGGCTCGGGGCGTCGAACCACCCCTCGATGCCGGTGCGCTTCTCGACCCGCCGCTCGGTGACGAGTCCCGCGCCCTGCGCGAGCCATCGCTCGCGGTCCTGCGAGCTCTCCCACGCCTCGAGCCGCTCGGCGTCGGCGAAGCGGTAGAGCATGAACCAGTCGCTCGACCCCTCGGTCGCGCGGATCCACCCCGAGCCGAGGAAGCCGTCCCAGCGGTTCGCCAGCCGGACACCCGCCTGGACCCAGGCGGTCACCTCGGGGACACGCTCGGGACTGACCGCACGGTGGATCGACACGGTGACCGGTGCACTGCTCATCGGAGCAGTGTTCGACGGCGGAGCGCGGTCGAGGGCCCCCGCCACGGTCAGTGGGACGCACCGGTCCAGGATGCGGACCCGTTGATACCGAATCGTTATTTGGGAGCGCGTCCACACGCGCAGCTTGTCCTGGTCTTCACAGCCCGTCCGCAGACCCCGCACGGGATTCGCGTCCGATCGTCAGCTGGATGGTCAGGAGCACTCGGGCGGGTAGCCCACGCTGGATTGGGCCGTTCGATCACCGAGGCCCCTGTCCACCTGAAGCGAACCCCAGAGGACTTCTGCGTGACCGTACACCACGAGTCGACGCCGCTCCGGCGGCGCCGTGACATCCACCGGCCGTCGAGCCGGGCATCGCGCACCCCCGCGCGTCGCGCCAACGGGCGCAGCGCACGCTTCGGCGTTCCCGCAGCGCTCGGCCTCATGGCCCTGACGACCGGTCTGGCGACCAGTGTCAGCGCCGCGGCCGGGCCGTCGGCCCCCAGCATCACGCGCGCGGTGACCGCCGCGGCAACCGCCGGTACCCCGACTGGCGCCCCGAGCACCGCCCCGAAGGCGAGCGCCCTCCCCGAGACCCCCGGCGTGGACGGCAAGACGCTAGCGGCCGCACAGGCTGCGCTGCAGCGCGCGTCGCTCCTGACCGACGACTCACTGACCATCTCGGCCAAGCAGGCCGCGAAGATCGAGGAGCAGGCCGCCGCCGTGCGCGCGCTGATCGCGTCCCGCGAGGACGGCGGTGCGGCGTCCCGCTCGGGCGAGCGCGCGCCGCTCGCGACGACGGCCGCGAAGCCCGGGACCGACCTGTCCGCGGACCTCTCGAGCGCGACCGAGGACCTGCGCGCGCTGCTCGACAAGACCGCGGCGTCCGCCGTCGACATCGAGGCCGCACCCCCGACGCCCGCCGAGCTCATCGCTCAGCAGAAGCAGGCGGCCAAGGCCGCTGCCGCGTCCCTCGCGGCGCACACCCGGGACACCGCGGGCTATGCCAACGGGCGCATCCCGGCCGCCGCCCTGTGCGAGCTCCCCTTCGCGCCGGGCCAGGCCCTGCGGTGCGACGCCGCCGAGCAGCTCGAGCGCCTCGACGCCGCGTACAAGGTCCGGTTCGGCGAGCACCTCGAGATCGTGGACTCCTACCGGTCGTACGAGTCGCAGGTCGCGACCCGCGCGACGAGGGGCTATCTCGCCGCGGTGCCCGGCTACTCCAACCACGGTTGGGGTGTGGCGATCGACCTCGGGGACGGCGTCCAGAGCTTCGGCACCGCCCGCTACGAGTGGCTGCGCGACAACGCCCCGGCTTTCGGCTGGGACAACCCCGACTGGGCCCGCCCCGGCGGGTCGAAGCCCGAGGCCTGGCACTGGGAGTACACCCCGCTCGGCTCCTGAGCGGCGTCACGCCCAGCCGAGGTCGTGGAGCCGCTCGTCGTCGATGCCGAAATGGTGCGCGATCTCGTGCACGACGGTGATCGCCACCTCCTCGACGACGTCCTCCCGGGTATCGCAGATCGCGAGCGTCGGGTTGCGGAAGATCGTGATGCGGTCCGGCAGGGACCCGGCTGCCCAGAACTGGCCGCGCTCGGTGAGCGGCACGCCCTCGTACAGGCCGAGCAGCTCCGGGTCGTCCGCCGGCGCCTCGTCCTCGACGAGCACCACGACGTTGTCCATGAGTGCGGTCAGGTCCGGCGGGACCTGGTCCAGGCCGTCGCGGACCGCGTCCTCGAACTCGGCGCGACTCATCTCCACCACGCGGCAATCCTGCCCCAGCCGTACCGGCGCCCGCTCCCGGTATGCTTGCCGACGTCCGGCCCCCATCGTCTAGCGGCCTAGGACCCCGCCCTTTCACGGCGGTAGCACGGGTTCGAATCCCGTTGGGGGTACTCCGTGGGCGCTCCGGCGCCCCAGAATGGGGCGCTTGTCCTGGTCAGGATTCGATTTTAGGATCCCGCCGACCATGGGGTACGCTTCTTCTCGGCTCGAGCGAGCCCCTCCGGTCGGGAGGTTCTCCGATCATGGCCCTGTAGCGCAGTTGGTTAGCGCGCCGCCCTGTCACGGCGGAGGTCGCGGGTTCAAGTCCCGTCAGGGTCGCGCATGACGCGCCCGGTACGTCGGAAACGGCGCCCCGGGCGTTCGTGTCACGGCTCTGTAGCTCAGTTGGTAGAGCGTTCGACTGAAAATCGAAAGGTCACCGGATCGACGCCGGTCGGAGCCACCTGAAGAAACCCCCGGGCATCGCCCGGGGGTTTCGTCGTGCTCGACCGACCGATTCGCGCTCAGGAATTGCCTGTACCAGCAGGTACGGGTTGAGTGGACCGCACAAGGACCACCTCGGGATCGGAGCATCGGATGACCGACTGGGACGACGGGCGCACCACGACGTCCGCCGACCGGCCGCCCGGCATGGGGCGACTGGTCGAGCAGCTGTCCGAGCAGGCGACGCGCCTCGTCCGCGCGGAGATCGCGCTCGCCAAGGCGGAGCTCAGCGACAAGGCGAAGCGGTCGGGCATCGGCATGGGTCTGTTCGCCGCCGCCGCCGTCATCGTCCTGTACGCCGTCGGGGTCCTGATCTGGGCCGCGATCATCGGGCTGGCCGAGGCCTGGCCGCTGTGGCTGTCGGCGCTCGTGATCGGTGTGGTCCTCATGCTGGTCGCGGGCGGCCTCGCGTTCGCCGGCTCCAAGCTCCTCAAGCGCGCCACGCAGCAGCCCGAGACGATCGACCGCGTCAAGGACGACGTCGCGGCCATCAAGGAGGGGATGCACCGGTGACGGACCAGACCCAGCCACAGGACGCGACCACGCCGGAGCGCCAGCCGCTGTCCCGCCGGGAGCTCGAGGCCGAGGTCGTGCGCAGCCGTGCCGAGCTCCGCTCCACCCTCGACCAGCTCACGACCCGGCTCTCGCCGTCGTACCAGGCGTCGCAGCTCGCACAGAGCGCGCGCCGGGCGGCGAGGGACGCGGGCTCGTTCGTCAGCGGTGGCGGCATGCCCGCCGGAGACTCGCAGCGCGCGCGGAACGCCAAGATCCTGATCGGCGTCGTCGCGCTCACCGCCACCGTGCTCGCGGTGGCCGTGACACGCGCGACCCGCCGCTGAGGGCGCGATCCGCCGCGGAGCGCACGCCCTTCTGCGCGCCGTCGTCGCGACGCGCGGCGTCGTCGTCGGGGCGCACCCGACGACGTCACTTGTCCCGCGTCTCGGCCTCCTCCGAAGCGGCACCAAGGAGCGCGCGAACCTCGGACTCCTTGTACCGGCGGTGCCCCCCGAGCGTGCGGATCGAGGACAGCTTGCCGGCCTTCGCCCAGCGGGTGACCGTCTTCGGGTCGACCCGGAACAGGCTGGCCACCTCTGCAGGCGTGAGCAGTACCTCGGATTCTCCGTGGTGGAGCGTCATCCCTGCACCTCCCTGCGTGGGACCGGACGCGGGCGGCGCCCGCTTCCGACTCGGTCCCGTCGTTCCATTGTGGGCGGAAAGTGGGATTGAGGCGACTTGAGCGCCGATGAGTTCGCGCCCCTTTCGCGGCCAACACCCAGTAAGGCTGGTCCGTCCCGAGTGTCCAGATCTCGTCGATCGCCGTGTGAGACCGCTCACGCCGGCCGGGGCGATGCTCGACGTCGCACCCCGTCAGCGCCGATCAGATCTGTTCGCCACGCGACCCGGAGTGGAGGGAATGGCTCGCGACCATGTACCGTTGGACTCTGAACAGACGAAACTTTCTCCGGGGCCGCGCGTCAGAGAACGTCGCCGCCCCGCTCCTACGTTGAGGGGGTCGGAGCCATGGGCCGCGGCCGTCAGAAGGCAAAGCAGACCAAGGTCGCTCGTGCGCTGAAGTACTACAGCCCCGAGACGAACTACCACGCGCTGGAGCAAGAGCTCAAGGGTGGTCGCAGCGGCGGGACCGACCTCGTCACCGACGACCGCTGGGCCGCCGGTGACGAGGCGGAGTACGACAACCAGTACCCCGTGTGGGACGACGAGAAGCGCTGATCTCGCACGCGTCCCGCGAGCACAACTGAACACAAACGACGAGGGGCCGGACGGCGATGCCGTCCGGCCCCTCGTTCGTGCTCTACCGGTAGTCGTTCACCAGCCGTACGGCGCCGCCGTGCACGCCCTTGGTCCCCGCAACAAGGTTCTCGCCCGCCGCCTGATCGTCGAGCACGTCCACCGTGCCGAGCGTCCAGGCGGGCACGCCGAGGCGCTCGAGGCGCTCGAGCGAGGCGTCGACGCCCTCCGCGCCGACCACCGCGACCATGCCGGCGCCGAGGTTGAGCGTGTTCTCGAGGTCGCCGCGGGGCACCCCGCCCAGCTCGCGCACCACGCGGAAGACAGGCGGCACCTCCCACGACGCGCGGTCGACGGTCGCCACGGTGCCCTCGGGCAGGACGCGGGCCAGGTTGGCGGCGAGCCCACCGCCGGTCACGTGCGTGAACGCGTGCACCTGCGCGGCCTCGTCGCGCGCGAGCGCCAGGACATCGCTCGCGTACACGCGGGTCGGCTCGAGCAGCTCTTCGCCGAGCGTCCGGCCGAACTCCTCGACGTGCCGGTCGAGCTGCCAGCCGGCGTGCTTCACCACGGCCCGCACGAGCGAGTACCCGTTGGAGTGCAGGCCGCTCGAGGCCATCGCGACGAGCACGTCGCCCGGGCGCACCCGCTCAGGGCCGAGCACCGAGTCGGCCTCGACGATGCCCGTCGCCGCACCCGCCACGTCGTACTCGTCGGGCGCGAGGAGCCCAGGGTGCTCGGCGGTCTCGCCGCCCACAAGCGCGGTGCCCGCGACCTCGCACGCGCGGGCGATGCCGCGCACGACGTCGGCGATCCGCTCGGGAACGACCTTGCCGGTCGCGATGTAGTCGGTCATGAACAGCGGCTCGGCGCCCACGACGACGATGTCGTCGACGACCATGCCGACGAGGTCGAAGCCGATGGTGTCGTGCACGTCCATCGCCTGGGCGATCGCCACCTTGGTGCCGACGCCGTCGGTCGACGTCGCGAGCAACGGGTGGCGGTAGTGCCGGAACGCGGACAGGTCGTAGAGACCGGCGAAGCCGCCCACTCCCCCGAGCACGGCCGGGCCGTGGGTACGCCGCACGGCGTCCTTCATCAGCTCGACGGCCTTGTCACCCGCCTCGGTGTCGACCCCGGCGGCGGCATAGGTGAGTGGTTCGGAAGTCACGTGCTCGGCTCCTGCGTCTCGGTCGTTCGCGGCCGGACCCGGGGTCCCGCCGGGGGTGCTCAGGGGTGGTCGAGCGCGGTCGTCGCGCCGGCGGCCACGGACAGCTGGGTCAGTCCGTCCTCCGGTGCGCCGAGCGGGAGCTCCGCCTGCTCGAGCAGGTGCTTGCCCAGCTGGTCGGCCGACGGCAGCTCGATCGGGTACTTGCCGGTGAAGCACGCCGCGCACAGCTGCGAGGACGGCTGCTCGGTCGCCGCGATCATGCCCTCGAGGGAGATGTAGCCGAGCGAGTCGGCGCCCAGCGACTGGCCGATCTCCTCGACCGCGAGGCCGTTGGCGATGAGCTCGGCGCGCGACGCGAAGTCGATGCCGTAGAAGCAGGGCCACTTGACGGGCGGCGACGAGATGCGCACGTGCACCTCCGCGGCGCCGGCCTCGCGAAGCATGCGGATGAGCGCGCGCTGCGTGTTGCCGCGCACGATCGAGTCGTCCACGACGACGAGCCGCTTGCCGCGGATGACCTCCCTGAGCGGGTTCAGCTTCAGGCGGATGCCGAGCTGGCGCAGGGTGTCCGAGGGCTGGATGAACGTGCGGCCCACGTAGGCGTTCTTGGTCAGGCCCTGGCCGAAGGGGATGCCGGACTCGGCCGCGTACCCGACGGCGGCGGGGGTGCCGGACTCGGGCGTCGGGATGACCAGGTCCGCGTCGACCGGGTGCTCGCGCGCGAGCACCCGACCCATCTCGACGCGGGCTGCGTGCACCGAGCGGCCGTTGATCGTGTTGTCCGGGCGGGCGAGGTAGACGTACTCGAACACGCAGCCGGCACGCTCGGGCTCGGCGAACCTGGTCGAGCGCAGCCCGTCGGCGTCGATGCAGATGAGCTCGCCCGGCTCGACGTCGCGCACGTAGGACGCGCCGACGATGTCGAGCGCCGGCGTCTCGGACGCGACGACCCAGCCCCGCTGGAGGCGGCCGAGCACGAGCGGGCGGACGCCCTGCGGGTCGCGCGCGGCGTAGAGCGTGCGCTCGTCCATGAAGACGAGCGAGAAGGCGCCGCGCAGCTGAGGCAGCACCTCGAGCGCCGTCTGCTCGAGCGTGTGGTCGGCGTCCCCGGCGAGCAGAGCGGTGACGAGGGCCGTGTCGGTCGTGTTGCCGCGCGCGAGCTCGCCGCGGCGCTGGGCACCGTACCGCTCGGCGACGAGGTTGACGAGGTCGGCCGAGTTGGTGAGGTTGCCGTTGTGCCCGAGCGCGACGGTGCCGGCCGCGGTGGCACCGAGCGTCGGCTGGGCGTTCTCCCACGTGACGCCGCCCGTCGTCGAGTAGCGGCAGTGCCCGACGGCGATGTGGCCTGTCAGGGCGTTGAGCGCGGTCTCGTCGAAGACCTGCGAGACGAGGCCCATGTCCTTGTAGACGAGGATCTGGTCGCCGTTGCTCGTGGCGATGCCCGCGGACTCCTGGCCGCGGTGCTGCAGGGCGTACAGGCCGAAGTACGCCAGCTTCGCGACCTCTTCGCCCGGCGCCCAGACACCGAAGACGCCGCATGCGTCCTGGGGGCCCTTCTCACCGGGCATCAGGTCGTGGTTGAGGCGGCCGTCGGGGCGCAGGGGCATGCGTCGAGTATCCCACAGGGGCTCTGGCCCGCGGCCCGGCGTCCCGGCCGTGGAGACGCCTCAGCGACCGCGCAGGCTGCGCCGGTCGGCGATCAGGGCCAGGAGCCCGGCGAGGAGCACCGTGACGGTCGTCGTCGCCGCGATGATCACGATGATGAACACGCCCGGCTTGAGGAGGGCGATGTCGCCACGCCGGGGATCGACCTGGTCCACGAGCCACGTGCCGAACCACAGGCCGACGACGATGCCGAGGATCGCGCCCACCGTGAGGAATGCCCCGTACTTCGGCGCACGGCGCACGCGGGCGGGGTCGACGAGGACGTGCTCCTCCGGCTCGCCGGCCTCGGGCTCACCAGAATCCTGGTCGCCGGCCGCCCCGTCCGGCGTCGCCGAGACCTCCGGCGTCGGGGCCGGGGTCTGGGCGCCCTCGGGCGTCGGCTCGGTGGGCTGGTCCGGCGTCGTGCTGCTCACCCGACGAGCCTACCCGCGCGGGTCAGGAGCCCGGCCGGCCGCCGTCCGCCACCTGCGCACCGATCTCCGTCCACGGTCCGTTCCTCTTGGCGCCGGGCTCCTTGCCCTGCGTGCGGCGCACCGCCTCGTAGAGCGTGCCGTCGTGCACCACGCGGTCGCCCGCCGAGTACACGGTGCCCGCGTCCCACGCGGGCGCCGACGGCGCCAGGGCGAGGCCTACGAGGAACGGGTCGTGGTCCGACGACCGGAACGGCGTCGTGTCATACAGCAGCGTGACGTTGTAGTTGTAGCGGCTGTACTCGTTGGCGACGGGCTCGTACGCGTTGATGTTCCAGATGTCGGCGCCCGTGACGATCCCTGCCGCGGCGGGCGAGGCGAGCACGTGGTCGAGGGAGCCGACCTGGCCGCCGAACGAGTACGTGTGCTCGCCCGTGGCCGGACCGAGGTCGGTGTATCCGGCGTCGGTCACCACGACGATCGGGTCCTCCTTCTCGTAGGCGTTGAAGTCGCCCACGAGCAGCACCTGGTCGGTCCCGGCGTCGGCCGCGACGTCGTCCGCGAACGCCACGAGGGCGGTCGCCTGCCGGACGCGCGACTCGTTGGACGCGCCCTGGCCGTCACCCTGGTCGGCGTCGCCCGGCCACGGCCCGGCGGAGCCCTTCGACTTGAAGTGGTTCGTGATGACGAGCACGTCGTCGCCCGTGTCGGCGTCGACGCCGCCGGCCGGCTGGAACACCTGCGCGAGCGGCTCGCGCGCGTTGCCGAACGCCTCCGAGCCGATGAGGATCCGGGACTCACCGACCGGCTCGGCCGTGGCCGTCCGGTAGACGAACGCGTTGCGGATGACGTCCTCGTCCGCCGGCACCTGCGCAGGCGACGGGACGTACTCCCAGGTGCCCGCGCCGTCGCGGGCGTTCAGCGCGTCGACGAGGCCGGAGAGCGCCTGGTCGCGCGGCTTGCCGAAACTGGCCGAGTTCTCGATCTCCTCGAGCGCTACGACGTCGGCGCCGAGGCCCGAGATCGCCGCCACGATCTTGGCCTCCTGCCGCTCGAGGTTCTCGGCGTTCGCCGCGCCGCGCGCGAGGCAGCCGCCGCGGACGGTGATCGGGTTGCCCTGGCGGTCGGTGTAGTAGGTGCAGCCGGCGAGCTGGTCGCCCGTGGTGGTGAAGTAGTTGAGCACGTTGAACGTGCCGACCTGCAGGTTGCCGCCGACATCCCGCGGCCGCTCGGTGCGCGTGTTCTCGAAGGTGGCGGGCTGCACCGTGCCGGCGACGTCGGGCGTCAGGTGCGTGAGCGGCTGGAAGCCCCATTCCTCGAAGCGGTAGTCGAGGATGACCGGCGTCGTGAACGTCACGGCCGCGCCCACGCGCACGGGGCTGCCGCCCGTGAGCCACGGCAGCGGCTTCGAGGTGTTCGACGCAGAGCTGTAGCTGGTCGTGGCGCCGTCGTCGAGCAGCACCGCGCGTGCCGCGTTGTCCGCGACCTGGGCGTGGTACTCGACCGAGAGCGGCCGGCCGACCGTCGTCGGCTGGACCAGCGGCGTCGTGCCGGCAGCGAGACCGATCGTGCCGTAGACGTTCGTCGAGTAGTTGTCGGTCACGGTGAAGTCGCCCTGGGGCGCGAGCAGCATGCCCTCGAGCGCCTCGCGGCCGGCGTCGGACGCCGGCCAGGTGGTCGTGGTCGGCTTGACCTCCTGAGCCGGCTCGGCGAGCACGGTCCAGCTCGACGCCGCGACCTGGGTGAGGCCGAAGTACTCGGCAACCTGCCCGGTGACCTCGAGGTGGTCGCCGATCTGCACCTGGGCTGCGGCCGCCGCCGAGTAGACGAAGACCGCGTCCGAGGCGCCCGGCGTGGCGTCGCTCGCCGGGTCCCCGCCCGTGCCGTCGGTCTGCAGGTAGAGGCCGTTGAGGCCGCCTGTCGGGTAGGCCGCGGTGACGACGCCCCGCGCCGTGACGGTCTGGCCGACGAGCGGCGACGTGGCGCCCGTGCCCTGGATCTCGGCGATCGGCACGACCTCGCCCGGCTCCGGGTCGGGGTCAGGGTCCTCGCCGCCCGCGCCGCTGCCCGCCGGCGTCGGCGTGCCCGCGACGAAGTCGGCGGCGTTGTCCACGGTGTTGGCGTGCCCGACGCGCGCCACGGAGGTCGCGTTGCTCGTTCCCGGGGCGGGCCCGGACCCGAGGAACGTGTTCGCCGTGGCACCCCAGCCGACGAGGTCGATGACGTCGGCCGCCTCGGCGCACGCCGCGCCGCTGCACGCCAGGCGCTGGGTCGAGCTCACGAGCGCGACCTTCGCGCCCGTGCCGGACATCGCGATCGTGCCCTCGACGTCCGGCGTCGGCAACGCGGGAAGCGACGTGTTGGCACCGAAGGCCTGGCCCACCAGGAACGAGCCGCCCGCGGGGATCACCCCGGTCAGGTTCGTCTGCCCGCCGCCGGCCCACGTGCCCGTGGCGGAGGCGTACTGGATCGACCAGCCGTCCAGCGACACCAGCTCGTCGGTCGGGTTGTGGAGCTCGACGAAGTCCCGGTTGAACGCAGCGCCGCTGTTGCCGCCGCCCCCGTAGACCTCCTCGATGACGACCGGTGCGTCGGGCGAGGGCGCGGCCAGGGCCGGGCCCGCCAGCGCGGCGGACGTGGGCAGGGCGAGCGCCGCGAGCAGGGCGGCGGTGGCCGCTCCGCTCGGGCGCCCGGGGAACAGGTGCGTGGTGCTCACGCTGGCTCCTTCGGCAGGATGGCGATGGGTACGCCCACCCCATCAGGCGCGCGTGAACTGCCGTTGAACCGCAGGTCACGGGCCGATGGCGGGTGGTACCGACCGTGTGCGCCGAGGCTAGCCGAGGGCGCCGACACCTCCGCCCGGCGACACTCCGTGCGGGGTCAGCCGCGCTCGCGCGTCGCCTGCAGGGGCAGCAGCCCCGACAGGTCGGAGCGCTCGCCCGACGCGCGGACCCGACCGTCGGCGACGGCGTCGGCCCACGGCATACGCCCGGTCACGAGCGCCAGCCACGTCTCGACGTCGGTCTCGACGACGTTGGGCGGCGTCCCGCGCGTGTGCCGCGGGCCCGCGACGGCCTGCACCGCACCCGCAGGCGGCACGCGGACCTCGACCGCGTTGCCCGGCGCGACGGCTGCGAGCTCCTCGAGCGTGAACCGGACCGCCGTCGTCACGTCGATGCGCGCCGCCTCGCCGCGCAACCACGCGGCGACCGCCGCCCGACCCGCGACCGGGTCGGTCCGTCGTCGTGCAGCCATGCCCGCACCGTAACCGACCTGGCAGGCCCGGGTTCGGAGGGCTAGCCGACCTTGACAACCCTGGTGCCGCCCGACACGCGGTCGTGCCACCCCTGTCGGGCGGCGGCGTCCTTCTCAAGGGTCACGGCGATCGTCAGGACTGCCACGAGCATTGCGACACCCGACACGATCCCACCGGCGACGGGAACGAGAAACGATGAGCCTCAGCGCCGGCTCTTGCGAGGTCGAGCGGCACCGTTCATTGCCCTACCCCTATGTACGTCGCGCAGGTCAGCCGTGGACGGCTCGTGACCTTGAGTCCAGTCGTGGCGCACTTCGGCTCGGCACCCAGGTCCCAAAGTCCCGGCATCCGGGGACTTCCGCCACGTCCTCGGCGTTCCTCGGCGGCCCACGATGGCCTTGATAGGTCTGCCTTCTTGACGTCATGCCCGGCCAGTCTTGGACGGGCTCTCGTCAACACGTTGCCCGAGTAGCGCAAGGAGGTGCGTCATGAACACCGCAGTTGTCACCCACCGGGGCCATGAAAGGGCCCCCGCCCTCCCCGGCCTACAACCTGTAGGCAGGTTCGCTCTGC
>VJZX01000026.1:30803-41116 GCA_009663185.1 Isoptericola halalbus | reverse complement strand
CTCCGAGCGCGGCGCGGGCCGCCTCGGGTCCCGGGCGCACCCCCGCGCCAGCCTGCCGGTCACGGATCACGGCGACCGCGCGCGCGGTGCGCGCCGCGGAGGCCGCCAGGCGGTCGAGGCCGACGCGTCCGCCGTCGACGGCGGTCACCAGCGCGTCGAGCGCGCTCCGGAACAGGGCCTCGTCGTCGCGCCCCGCCGTCGTGCCCAGGCACAGCAGGTCCACGCCCGCCTCGATCGCGCGCACTGCGGCCTCGCCGACGTCGGCGCCGTCGGAGACCGCGCGCATGTCGAGCGCGTCGGTGATCACGGGGCCGCCGAACCCGAGCTCGCGCGCGAGCGCCACGACGGCGGGCTCGAGCGACCCGGGCGCGGGACCGATCGCGGGCACGAGGACGTGGGCGGTCATGAGGGCGTCGAGGCCCGGGCCGCCGTCGGGATCGGGTGCGAACGCCGCCTCGAACGGGGCCAGGTCGCGGCGGCGCAGCTCGTCGAGCGTCGCGTGGACGACCGGCAGCTCGAGGTGGGAGTCGACCGTCGTGGACCCGTGGCCCGGGAAGTGCTTGGCGCACGCGCCCGCGCCCCCGCGGTGCAGCCCGCGCACGAACGCGACGCCGTGGCGCACCACGAGCCAGGGCGAGGACCCGAAGGCCCGCACGCCGATGACGGGGTTGCCCGGCGTGTCGACGTCGAGCACAGGCGCGAGGTCGAGGTCGACACCTGTCGCCGCCAGAAGACGCCCGAGGGCCTCGCCCGCGGCGTCGGTGAGCAGCTCGTCGTCGACGGCGCCGAGAGCGGCAGCGCCGGGCAGAGACGAGCCCTCGACGGCCTCGAGCCGCGAGACGTCGCCGCCCTCCTCGTCCGTCGCGACGAGAAGACCGGGCGCGATCGCGTGCAGCCGCGACGTCAGCGCCGCCGTCGTGACCGCGTCCGGAGTGTTGTGCGCGTACAGCACGACGCCGGCGAGCCCGCCGCGCACGGCCTCGGCGAGCCACGGGGGCGGCTCGGTGCCGGTGAACCCCGGCAGGAGCACGCCGTGCGCCGCGCGCGTGATCTCGGCGATCCGGTCCATCGCTCAGCCTTTGACCGCGCCGGACGTCAGGCCGGCGGCGAGCCGGCGCTGCACGAGGATGAAGAAGATCATCACCGGCACCGTGATGAGGGTCGAGGCGGCCATGATTGCCCCCCAGTCGTTGGAGTGTTGCCCGAAGAACGAGCGCAGACCGATCGCCACGGTGTAGCTCTCGGTCGCGCCGCCGAGCAGCGTCATCGCGAAGAGGAACTCGTTCCACGCCGTGATGAAGCTGAAGATGCTCGTCGCCACGAGCCCTGGCGCGACGAGAGGGAAGAAGATCGAGCGGAACATCCGGCCCCAGGTGGCGCCGTCGAGGTAGGCGGCCTCCTCGAGCTCGACGGGTACCGCGGCGACGAAGCCGCGCAGCATCCAGATGCCGAACGGCAGGGCGAGGGCCACGTAGACGACCACCAGGCCGAGGAGCGTCTCCAGGAGCTGCAGGTCGCGCACCTGCACGAACAGCGGGATCACGAGCGCCTCGAGCGGCACCATCTGCACGACCAGCACCATGAGAAGCACCTGCGTGCGGAACGTGAACCGGAAGCGGGCCACGGCCACCGATGCGAGCAGGGCCAGCAGCGACGACACGAGCACGGTCGCGAGCGCGACGATCGCCGAGTTGCGAAGGAACCGGTCGAACCCGCCCTCGGTGAGCACGAACCGGAAGTGCTCGAGCGTCGGTTCGGCCGGCACGAACGACGAGCCGAGCCCCGCCCGGGCGTCGAGCGCGCTCACGAGCATCCAGTACGCCGGGAACAGTGTGAAGACGAGCAGGAGCGCGACGGCGACGCCCTTGCCCGCCTGGGCGGCGCGCGACGGGCGCCGGCTGCGCAGGGCGCTCACAGCTCCTCCTTGCCGATCGTGCGGACGTACACGACCGTCACGGCGAGCAGCAGGAGCGTGAGCAGCACGGCGATCGCCGACCCGAAGCCGTACCGGTTCTGGCCGAACGACTCGACGTACGACCACACCCCCAGGTTGAGCACCTCGCGGTTCGTGCCCGCGCCGCCCGGCATGAGGAAGACCTGCGCGAAGACCTTGAAGTCCCAGATCGTCGACAGGATGATCACGACGGCGAACACCTGCCGCAGCTGCGGCACGATGATCGAGAAGAACCGCCGCCACGCGCCCGCGCCGTCGACCTCCGCGGCCTCGAGCAGCTCGCGCGGGACGCCGAGCAGGCCCGCCAGGACCGTCACGGCGACGAACGGGAAGCCGTGGTGGACGACGTTGAGCAGGACGATGGCGTAGAAGGACCACCGGTCGGTGAACCAGTTGACCGGCTGTGCCTGGAACCCCAGCGTCTGCAGCACGTGGTTGACCACGCCGCGGTCGGCGTCGAAGATCCATACCCACACGTAGGTGCCGGTCACGGCCGGCATCGCCCAGGCCGCCATGATCGCGCTCGAGACGATCGTCCTGGCCAGGCGCCCGAGCGACGCGAGCAGGACCCCGACGGCGGTGCCGAGCACGACGGTGCAGCTCACGGCGGCGACCGCGAACCCGACCGTGTTCGGCAGCACGACCTGCCAGAGCTGGGCCGACGTGAGCACCTCGGCATAGTTGCCGGCGCCGATCCAGCTCGACTCGCCCGTGACGATCTGGCGCAGGCCGTAGTCCTGCAGCGAGAGCAGGGCGACGCGGACCAGCGGCCACAGCAGCAGCGTCGCGAGCACGAGGAGCGCCGGCGCGAGCAGCGCCCAGGGCCGCACCCGGGCGGCGACCGACCTGCCCACGGTGCGGCGCACGACGGGGCCGGGCCGATGCTCGGTCCCCGTCGGTGCCACTGCGGGCAGCGTGCTCGCCACGTGTCACCCTCCGCCGTTGAGCAGGCTCGTCATCTCCTCCGCCGCCGTGGTGCTCGCCGTGGCCACGTCCTGCGACCCCGAGAGGATCGACTGCATCATGACGCCGACCGTCTTCTTCGCCTGCACGGCTCCGAAGTCGGGTGAGACGGGCACGGACCCGCCGCCCTCGACGAACTGCTGCGCGAACGGCGCGACGAGCGGGTCGGTGCTCTCGAGCGTCTCGGCGAGCAGCGACGTCTGGCCCGGGAAGTAGCCGGCCTGCTCGCCCCACCGCTCGGCGAGCTCGCCCGTGGTCATGAGCTCGATGAAGGCGAACGCAAGGTCCTTGTTCTCGGCGGTGGAGAACATGCTCAGGTGCGAGCCCCCGAGCACCGAGGGCGCGATGCCGCCGTCCTTGCCGGGGATCGGCACGGCCGCGAACTTGCCCTCCATGTCGGCGTTCGCCTCGATGATCGCGCCGGGCGTCCACGACCCCATGACGGCCATCCCGACGTCGCCCTGCGCGAAGGCGTCGAGCACGTCGGTCTCGCGCCACGTCGTCGCGCCGGCCGACGACAGGCCCTGCTCGGCCAGACCGGTCCAGAAGGAGAGGCCTTCCTGCGACTCGGGGCTGTCGAGGTGTGAGGTCCACGTGTCGCCCTCGAGCGTGGCGACCTCGCCGCCCGCGCCCCAGACCCACGGGTAGACCGTGAACTCGGCGTCGCCCGGGACCGCGATCGCGATCTTGTCGGGAAGCTCGGCCTTGATCGCCGTTGCCGCCTCCTCGAGCTCCGCCCAGGTCGTGGGCGGCTCGACGCCGGCCTGCTCGAAGATCTCCGTGTTGTAGACGAGCGCGCGCACGCCCGCGTACCAGGGCATGCCGTAGAGCCGGCCGTCGTAGGTGCCGGCCTCGACGAGACCTTCGACGAGGTCGGCGTCGAGCCCGGCGGACGCGACGTACTCGTCGAGCGGCGCGAGCGCTCCGGCGTCCGCGAACTCGGGCGTCCACGTCGTCCCCGTCTCGGCGACGTCGGGCGTGGTGCCGCCCGCGATCGAGGTGACGAACCGGTCGTGGGCGTCAGCCCACTCGACGAGCTCGACGTTGAGCTCGGCGCCCGTCTCCTCGGTGAAGGCGGTCGCGACCTCCTCGAAGAACGCGTCCGCGCTGGGGTTGGTGCCCTGCATGATCCAGACGTCGAGCGTCTGACCCTCGGCCTCGTCGCCACCCGGGTCGCCGTCCCCCGAGCCGCCGTTCCCGCAGGCCGCGAGGGCGAGCGCGGTGAGCGCCGCCGCCGTGGCCGCCGTGGCCGTCCGGCCGAACGTGTGCCGCCGCATCGCTGTCCTCCCTCTCCGGGCCCGGGGGGCCTTCGGGTTCGCGTCGTTGCTTCGCCTGGATGGAGCCGGCGCGAAAGCCGGGACCGCCCTCAGATGAAAGGAACTTCCGGGGTGCTCTTGTCATCTGGAGATTAGTATCCGGTACATCGCACCGGAAGGGTCGAAGCACCTTCGTTGCCGGACGGTGACCTGCCTGGCGATGCCCGACGACGGCCCACAAGCGTTCCGCCCGCTACGGGATGCGCTCGATCCAGTCAGGGTTGGCGAACTTGGTGCGCACGAGGTCCTCCGCGCGCTCGAGCTCTTCGGGCCGCAGCCCGGAGTCGACGGCGGCGTACCGGCTTCTGAAGTGCTTCTCGAACGCGTCGATGATCGCCTCGCGCGCCAGGCCGGTCTGCGAGCGCAGCGGGTCCACACGCTTGTTCGCGCTGCGGGTCCCTTTGTCCGAGAGCTTCTCGCGCCCGATGCGCAGCACCTCGAGCATCTTGTCGTTGTCGATGTCGTACGCCATCGTCATGTGGTGCAGCACGGCCCCGCCCGCGAGCCGCTTCTGCGCCGAGCCGGCGAGCTTGCCCGCGGGCGACGCGATGTCGTTCATCCCCGAGAAGTACGCCTCGACACCGACGTCCTTGAGGGCGCCGAGCACCCAGTCGTCGAGGAACGCGTACGACTGCTCGAACGTGAGCCCGTCGACGAGCGAGGCCGGCACGACGAGCGAGAACGTCACGCAGTTGCCGGCCTCCATGAACATCGCGCCGCCTCCGGAGATCCGGCGGACCACCGTGACGCCGTGCTTGGCGACGCCCACGGGGTCGACCTCGTTCTTCAGGGACTGGAACGACCCGATGAACACGGCCCGCTCGTTCCACTCCCAGAACCGCAGCGTCGGACCACGCAGCCCCTCGGCGAGCTCCTCCGTGAGCACCTGGTCGAGCGCCGCGAGCGTGGCGGGCCGCAGCGGGCCGGGCCGCAGCACCTCGAACGTGTGGTCCTCCCAGGTGGTGGCGTACCCGAGGGCGCGCCGCACGGCCACCGCGACCGCCCAGGCGTCGAAGCCGACCATCGCGACGGGCCCGGAGATCGATCCGCCGGCGACGGCCGCCCGCAGGGCCTCGTCGACGGTGGACGCGATGTCGCGGGTGGACGTGCCGTCGGGCAGCCCGGTCAGGGCACGGTCGATGACGTCGAGGGCCTCATCGGGCTCGAGGAAGAAGTCGCCGCTGACCCGGACGTTCCGTAGGACACCGCCGACGGCGTCGACGTCCACCGCGACCAGCTTGCCGCCAGGTACCTTGTACTCACCGCGCACGGGTCAACCGTAACCGTGCGAACGGCTCGCCGGCCCCGCGTGGCGCCGCGTCGCGACCGAGACTTCCTTCACCCTTGAGGCGTATCGTGAAAACCAGTGCCACACTGTCCGGTGACCATCGCGACCCGAGCGAAGGAGGCTCACCGATGGCTGGGGACGTCCTCGTCCGACTGCGCCAGGCCATTCCCACCCTGCGCCCCGCCGAGCGGCGCATCGGCGAGGTCGTTCTCGAGGACCCGACCGTCGTCGTCGGCTCGACGATCACCGAGCTCGCCGCCCGTGCCAGGACGTCGCAGGCGACCGTCGTGCGCTTCTGCCGCGCTGTCGGGTACGCCGGTTACCCGGAGTTCCGCATCGACCTCGCCCAGGCGACGAGCCGGCGCGCGGTCGAGCTCGAACGCTCCGGCATCGCCGAGGGCGAGATCAACCAGACCGATGACGCGACCGACGTCGTCTCCAAGATCGCGTTCCACGAGGCGCGCACCATCGAGGAGACCGCGCGCATGCTCGACCTCGACGCGCTCGAGCAGGCCGTCGTCGCGGTCGCCGAGGCGCCGCGCATCGACGTCTACGGCGTGGGGTCGAGCGCGCTGACGGCGCAGGACCTGGCCCAGAAGCTCCTGCGCATCGGGCTCGTGTGCATGGCGCCCGTCGACCCGCACGCCCAGCTGCAGTCCGCCGCGCTGCTCGGGCCGGGTAGCGTCGGCGTCGCCATCTCGCACACGGGCCGGACCGTCGAGTCGCACCAGGCGCTGTCCCTCGCCCGCGAGCGCGGCGCGACGACCATCGTGATCACGAACTTCCCGAGCTCTCCCCTGGGCGAGCTGGCCGACGTCGTGCTCACCACGACGGCGCGCGAGACGCAGTTCCGGTCGGGCGCGCTGTCGAGCCGCATCGCGCAGCTCGCGGTCGTCGACTTCCTGTTCGTGCGCGTCGCCCAGCGGCGCTACGACGCCACCGCCGCCGCGCTCAAGGCCACGTACGACGCCGTCCAGGCGCACCGCATCGACCCGCGGACGCGCTGAGCCTCAGCGCGGCTCGACGCCCGCGTGCAGCAGCCCGTACACGTGCGCGTCGATGAGCGCCTCCCACGCAGCCTCGATGATGTTGGGCCCGACGCCCACGGTCGACCACGAGTGGTGGCCGTCCGTCGTCTCGACCAGGACGCGCGTCGTCGCGTCGGTGCCGTGCTGCGCGTCGAGGATGCGGACCTTGAAGTCGATGAGCTCGAACCGCTCGATCTCGGGGTAGACGCGCGTGAGCGCACGTCGCAGCGCCTGGTCGAGCGCGTTGACCGGGCCGTTGCCCTCGCCCGTGCTGACGATGCGCTCGCCACCCGCGCGCAGCTTGACCGTCGCCTCGGCGACGGCGTCGGCGTCGCGGCGGTCGGGATCGGGGTGCCCGTTGCCGGCCAGCGTCTCGACGATCGTGCGCCAGCTCTCGACGTGGAAGAACGCGGGACGGGCGCCGTCGAGCTCCTCGCGCAGCAGGAGCTCGAACGAGGCGTCCGCGGCGTCGAACGTGTAGCCCTGCGCCTCGGAGTCCTTGACGCGGTTGGTCACGCGGGTCAGCAGCTCGCCCTGGCCCGTGAGGTCGAAGCCGAGCTCGCGACCCTTGAGCTCGACCGACGCCCGGCCGGCCATGTCGGAGACGAGCATGCGCATGTCGTTTCCGACGGCGGTCGGGTCGGTGTGCTGGTACAGGTCGGGGTCGACCTTGATCGCGCTCGCGTGCAGGCCCGCCTTGTGCGCGAACGCGCTCGCGCCGACGTACGGCTGGCGTGCGTAGGGCGAGATGTTCGTGATCTCGGCGACGGCGTGCGCGATGCGGGTCGCCTCGGCCAGACCGTCGCCGGCCAGCGTGTGCATGTTGTGCTTGAGCGCGAGGTTCGCGACGACGGTGACGAGGTCGACGTTGCCCGTGCGCTCGCCGTAGCCGTTGACGGTGCCCTGCACGTGCGCGCACCCTGCGTCGACGGCGGCGAGCGTGTTGGCGACGGCGCAGCCCGAGTCGTTGTGCGCGTGCATGCCCAGCAGCGGGTCGGCGGACGACGCGCTCCGGCCGTGCGGCAGCCCGAGGCCGTCACGCAGCTCGGTGACGATCTCGCCGACCCAGTTCGGCAGCATGCCGCCGTTGGTGTCGCACAGCGCGACGACCTCGGCGCCCGCGGAGAACGCAGCCTCGACCGCCGCCCGTGTGAACGCGGCGTCGAACCGGTAGCCGTCGAAGAAGTGCTCGGCGTCGACCACGACGCGCCGCCCCTCGCCCACGAGGAAGGACACGGTGTCGGTGATCATCGCCAGGCCCTCGTCCGGTGTCGTGCGCAGCGCGCGCTCGACGTGCCGGACGTCCGACTTGGCGACGAGCGTGATGACGGGGGTCTCGGCGTCGAGCAGCGCGCGCACCTGCGGGTCGTCCCAGGCGCGCTGCCCCGCCTTTCGCGTGGCCCCGAACGCCGCGAGGACGGCGTTGCGCAGGTCGAGCTCCTTGGCCGCACGCCGGAAGAACTCCGTGTCCTTGGGGACCGCGCCGGGCCACCCGCCCTCGATGAACCCGACCCCGAGCTCGTCGAGCAGCGGCGCGATCGCGAGCTTGTCGGCGACGGAGAGGTTCATCCCCTCCTGCTGCGCGCCGTCGCGCAGGGTCGTGTCGTAGACGTGGAACGGTGCCGAGGTCATCCGGACTCCTCGAGCTGGTGCGGTCATGAAAAAAGACCTCCCGGGTACGGAAGGTCTGCGCGTCCGACGGGCGGTGGGCCGGACGCGCTAGGGAATGATCAGGTGCCGGCGCGGGTGGGCGGGGCGTGTCATGCGCCACATGGTGCCACATGGTGTGGAGGACGTCACGCCGAGTCCGCGCCCCGGACGCCGCGCACCTCCCCCTTCGACGTCGCCATCGCGCGCCGAAGCGCAGGGGACGACCTCGGCCGGCGGCTTCAGCGCAGCGCCGTCGCGGTTTCTTCAGGGTTCTTGCGGCTTTTGATTGCCTACCGGCAAAAGTATCGCTAGCGTGACGGTGGCGGACGGCACGGATGCCTCCGCGCGGTACCGGCGTCCGCGGGCGCCGACGATCTGGGAGCGACGATGCACCACCACGCTGCTGACCCCGCGCCGGCGACGCCCGGCACCCACGACCCGAGCGTCCGCACCGGCCTGTGGCTCGTAGGAGCCCGCGGCTCGGTCGCCACCACGGCCACCCTCGGGCTCGCCGCGCTCGCCGACGGCCACGCGCCCTCGACCGGGTGCGTCACCGCGCGGCCGGCCTTCGCCGCCGTACCCCTCCCGGCGTTCGGCGACCTCGTCGTCGGCGGGCACGACGTCGCAGGCGTCTCGATGGCCAAGCGGGCCGAGGCGCTCGTCGACGCCGGGATGATCGCACCCCGGCTCCTGGCGGCGACCCATCCGGCGCTCGAGGTCGCCGACGCCGAGGTCCGGCCCGGCTACGACCCGCGCGAGCACCAAGGCTCGCAGCAGGAGGCGGCCGAGCGGCTCGCGGCCGACATCACGGCGTTCCGCGAGCGCCACGGCCTGGCCCGGGTGGTTGTCGTCGACCTCGCGTCGACCGAGCCGCCCGTCGACCCCCTGCCCGAGCACGACGACGTCGACCTCCTGCGCGCGGCGCTCGCCGACCCCGGGCGCTCGGTGCTGCCCGCGTCGTCGGTCTCCGCCTACGCCGCCGTGCTCGCGGGTGCTCCGTACGCCGCGTTCACGCCCTCGGCAGGCATGGCGATCCCCGCGCTCACGCGCCTGGCGACCGAGGCCGGTCTGCCCGTCGCGGGTCAGGACGGCAAGACCGGGCAGACGTGGCTGCGCACGGTGCTGGCGCCCGCCTTCGCGGCGCGCGGCCTGCGCGTGCTGTCCTGGGCCGGGACGAACCTGCTCGGGGGCGGCGACGGCGCCACGCTCGCCGACCCGGAGGCTGTGCGGAGCAAGCTCGCGACCAAGTCGCGGGGCCTGCGCGACCTCACCGGCACGGGCACCACGCCGCTGCACATCGACAACGTGCCCGACCTCGGCGACGTCAAGGTCGCCTGGGACCACGTGCACGTCGAGGGCTTCCTGGGCACCCGCATCACGCTGCAGACGACGTGGAGCGCCCACGACTCGATGCTCGCCGCGCCGTACGTCCTCGACCTCGCCCGCCTCCTCGCGCTCGCGCACGCCGCGGGCGTCGCCGGCCCGGTGCCCGAGCTCGGCTTCTTCTTCAAAGAGCCGTGGGCCTCGCACGTGCACGACGCCGCGGCGCAGGCCGGCGAGCTCGCGATCTGGGCGACGCGGACCGCGGCCACGCTCACGGGAGGGCTCACGGGAGGGCTCACGGGCAGGCTCACGGGCAGGGTCCGCCCGTGACGCCGCGCGACGTCGCCGAGCTCGTCCGCGCCCCCGCGGCGCTGACCGTCCTCGGCGACACGCTCGCAGGCATGGCCTCGGCTCCCCCCGGCGGCCCCGCGCCCGCGCGGCGGGCGCTGCTTCCCGCGGCCTCGGTGTGCCTCTACCTCGGCGGCATGGCGCTCAACGACTACGCCGACCGCGACCTCGACGCCGTCGAACGCCCCGAGCGCCCCATCCCGTCCGGACGAGTCACACGCGGGCGGGCGCTCGCCGTCGGCGCCGGGCTCACCGCCGCGGGCGTCGTCGTCGCGGGCCTGGCCGGCGGCCGGCGCACGCTGGGCGTGGCGCTGCCCCTCGCCGCGTGCGTCTGGACGTACGACCTGGTGGCCAAGAACCTGCCGGTGGGCCCCGTGGTCATGGCCGCCTGCCGCGGCCTCGACGTCCTGCTCGGCGCGGCGCCGACGGGCCTGCGCCCGGCG
>VJZX01000026.1:0-30761 GCA_009663185.1 Isoptericola halalbus | reverse complement strand
GCACACGCTGGGGGTCACGGCGCTCTCGCGCGGCGAGGTCCACGGCACGACGACGGCGGTCGCCGGCGCGGTCGCGGCCGGCACGGCGGCGATCGCGGCCGCGACGGCCGCGGCCGGAATCGGAGACGGCTCGGCCGCCGGTACCCCGGCGGGCCGCGTCGGAGCCGTGGCGGCCGCCGCGGCCTATGCGGCGTCGTGCCTGCCCGACCAGGCCACCGCGGCGCGGGACCGGTCCGCGGGAGCGGCGCGCGACGCGACGCGGGCGGGTATCCAGGCGATGGTCCCGCTCCAGGCCGCGTGGACCCTGCGCGGCGGCCGCCCGGGCGCGACCGCCGCCCTGGCCGGCGCGGCCGCCGTCGGGCGGCTGGTGCGTCGTCGCGGGCAGGCGGGGGCGAGCATCACGTGACCGCCGCGCCCCTTCCCCCGTTCCTGCTGGGCTACGGCACCAACGGCTTCGGCGACCACCCCCTGCCCCTCGCGCTCGATGTCCTCGACGAGCTCGGCTATGACGCGGTCGCGCTCACGCTCGGCTTCCCGCACCTCGACCCGTTCGCCTCGAGCGCCGACGACGACGTCGCGGCGGCGGCGGACCGCATCGCGCGCATGCGCGGCGGAAGCGGCGCCGCCGTCGTGATCGAGACCGGGACGCGATTCCTCCTCGACCCGTGGACCAAGCACAGCCCCACCCTCGTCGACCGCGAGGCCGAGGTTCGGCTGCGCTACCTCGAGTGCGCGGTCGACGTGGCGGCCGCGCTCGGGGCGCGGTGCGTGTCGTTCTTCGCGGGCATCCTGCCCGCCGGCGACCGCCCGACCGAGGGCTGGGCACGCCTGCGAGACCGCATCCCCCGGCTTCTCGAGCACGCTCGGGCCCGCGGAGTGCGCCTGTCGCTCGAGCCCGAGCCGGGCATGCTCGTCGAGACCGTCGCGGACGCGCTGCGCCTGCACGCACAGCTCGGCGAACCGACGGAGCTCGGCATCACCGTCGACGTCGGGCACTGCCTCGTCGTGGAGCCCGACGGCGCGGCGGGCGCGCTCCTGGCGGCCGCACCCCTCCTGGCGAACGTCCAGCTCGACGACATGCCGCGCACTCATCACGAGCACCGCCCCTTCGGCGAGGGCGACCTCGACCTGCGCCTCGTGCTCAGCACGCTGGCCGACGTCGGGTACACGGGCGTCGCGGCCGTCGAGCTGCCCCGCCACTCGCACGACGCCCCGAACCTCGCCATCCAGAGCATCGACGCCCTGCGCGAGGCGTGGGCCGACGTCGCCGGCCACCGGCTCCCCGAGGAGGTCCACCCATGACATCCCCCTGGCTCGACGAGGCACGCGCGCACGTCGCGCGCGACCCCGCGACCGTCGCGCGGGCGTTCGCGCGCGCCGGGCGCACCGTGGGCCGCGAGCCGCGCCGGCCCGACGTCGACCCGACGGGGGTCGTGCACGGGACGCTCGACGACGCCGCGCGCGCCGAGCTCGTGGTCACGCTCGTCGATGCGGTCGGCGCGGAGCTCGCCGCGGGCCGGCTCACCGAGCTCTACCGGCACGGCGACGCCGCCGAGCGCCGCGGCGTCCTGCGCGGCCTCGACGCCCTCGCAGCCCGCGACGGCCTCGACGGCCTCGACGCCGACTCCCTCGTGAGTGCCGGCGTCGAGCTCGTGCAGGACGCGCTGCGCACCAACGACCCGTCGCTCGTGGCCGCGGCCGTCGGACCGTTCGGTACCCGGTACCTCGACCAGCACACGTGGCGCCACGCGGTCCTCAAGCTCGTGTTCATGGGCGTGAGCCTCGACGCCGTCGCCGAGCTCGAGGACCGCGCGGACGCCGAGCTCGCTCGCATGGCCACCGACTTCGCCGCCGAGCGGCGCGCCGCGGGCCGACCCGTCCCGCCCGACGTCGACCGCCTGCTCCTCGCCGCTGCCCCCGCCCCAGCAGCGAGCACCCCGCACACCCGCAGCACGGAATGAGCCAGGAGTGAGCATGCGCATCCTCGACCCGCACATCCACATGACGAGCCGGACCACGGACGACTACGAGGCCATGTACGCCGCAGGCGTGCGGGCCGTCGTCGAGCCGGCGTTCTGGCTGGGTCAGCCGCGCACGAGCGTCGGCTCGTTCCTGGACTACTTCGACTCCCTGGTCGGCTGGGAACGGTTCCGGGCGGCGCAGTTCGGCATCCGCCACCACGCGACGATCGCGCTCAACCCCAAGGAGGCGAACGACCCGCGCTGCCGCGAGGTGCTCGACGAGATCCCGCGCTACCTGCTCAAGGACGGCGTCGTGGCCGTCGGCGAGGTCGGCTACGACTCGATGACCCCTGCCGAGGACGAGGTGTTCGCCGCGCAGCTCCAGCTGGCCCGCGAGGCCGAGCTGCCCGTGCTCGTGCACACGCCCCACCGCGACAAGCTCGCCGGCACGCGGCGCTCGCTCGACGTCGTGCGCGAGTCCGGGCTGCCGGCCGAGCGGGTCCTCGTCGACCACCTCAACGAGACCACCGTGGCGCTCGTGCGCGACGCCGGAGCCTGGGCCGGGTTCTCGATCTACCCCGACACCAAGATGGACGAGCGGCGCATGGTCGCGCTGCTGCGCGACCACGGCCTCGATCGGATGATCGTGAACTCCGCCGCCGACTGGGGCCGCTCCGACCCGCTCAAGACCGTCCGCACCGCGCACGCGATGCTCGACGCCGGCTTCACGGCCGACGACGTCGACCAGGTGCTGTGGCGCAACCCGGTCGAGCTCTACGGCCAGTCGGGCAGCCTCGTGCTCGACCCGGTCCCCGGCTTCGTGGCGGGCGAGGTGCCCGCGCCCGCGGAGTTCGAGGGCTCCTCCGTGCACCGCGGCGCGCGGGTCTGAGGCGCTGGCGGATGCTGCTCTCCTACTGCACCAACGTCCACCCCGCCGAGGATCTCGACGGCGTGATCGACCAGCTCGTCCGCTACGCGTCGCCCGTCCGCGCGGCGTCTGGCCGCGACGAGCTCGGCGTCGGCCTCTGGCTGCCCGCCGGGCTCGCCCACCGCCTCGACCGCTCGCCGGCCGACCGCGAGCGCCTGCGCGCGGTGCTCGCCGAGCACCGCCTCGTCGTGCACACGCTCAACGCCTTCCCCTACGGCGGCTTTCACGACGACGTCGTCAAGCTCGCCGTCTACTCCCCCACCTGGGCCGAGCGCGCACGCCTCGACCACGTCCTCGCCTGCGCCCGCGTGCTCGCGGACCTGCTGCCCGACGGCGTGGACGGCTCGATCTCGACGCTCCCGCTCGCGTGGCGTGCGCCCTGGACGCCCGCCGACGACGACGAGGCCACGCGCGCCTTCGCCTCGCTCTCGGCCGAGCTGCGCACCCTCGCGGCACGCACGGGGAGGGTCGTGCGGGTCGCGATCGAGCCCGAGCCGGGCTGCGTGCTCGACACCGTCGACGACGTCGTGGCCTGGCTCGCGCCGCGGACGGCCCCGGACCGGCCCGACGACGTCCGCATCGACCCCGAGCACGTCGGCGTGTGCCTCGACATCTGCCACCTCGCGGTGTCGTTCGCCGACCCGGCGGGCGCCGTGGCGCGGATCACCGAGGCGGGCCTGCGTGTCGTCAAGGTCCAGGCCTCGGCCGCGCTGCACGTGGCCGACCCGTCCGACCCGACGGCGCGTGCCGCCGTCGGGCGCTTCGCGGAGCAGCGCTACCTGCACCAGACGCGCGAGCTCACGCCCGGCGGCGCGGTGCTCGCCGCCGACGACCTGCCCCTGGCGCTCGACGGCACGCTGCCCGGACGCGGCCCGTGGCGCGTGCACTTCCACGTGCCGCTGCACCACGAGCCCGCGGCGCCGCTCGGGTCGACGACCCACGTCCTGCCCCAGGCCGTGGCCGCGGTGGCCGCGGCTCCCCACGGCGACGAGGCACACCTCGACGTCGAGACCTACACCTGGTCGGTCCTGCCGCCCGACGTCCTGCCCGACGGTACCGACGAGCTCGTCGCGGGCATCGCCGCCGAGCTCCGGTGGGCGGCCGAGCATCTGCTGGACGCCGTGACGACCACCGAGAGGAGCGCCGCATGAGACCCGTCCTGCTGCTCGACGTCGTCGGCCTGACCGCCCGGAGCCTCGCGCACATGCCGCGCCTGAGCCGGCTCGCCGCGGGCGGCTGGTCGTCCGAGCTCGCCACGGTGCTGCCCGCCGTGACCTGCAGCGTCCAGTCGACGATGCTCACGGGCCTCGCGCCGGCGCAGCACGGGATCGTCGGCAACGGCTGGTACTTCCGGGACCTCGGCGAGGTCCACCTGTGGCGTCAGCACAACCGGCTCGTGGCCGGCGAGAAGCTGTGGGAGGCCGCGCGCCGCGCCGACCCCGAGCACTCCACCGCGAACGTGTGCTGGTGGTACGCGATGGGTATGAGCACCGATGTCATCGTGACGCCGCGGCCCATCTACCACGCGGACGGGCGCAAGTCCCCCGACGCGTACGTCCGCCCGCCGGCCCTGCACGACGAGCTGGTCGGCCGGTTCGGCGACTTCCCGCTCTTCACCTACTGGGGCCCGACGGCGTCGATCGCCTCGACGCGGTGGATCGTGGATACGACCCGACACCTGCTGCAGACCCGCGCGTCGGACCTGACGATGGCCTACCTGCCGCACCTCGACTACGACCTGCAGCGGTTCGGGCCCGACTCTCCACAGGCCGACGCCGCGGCGGCCGAGCTCGACGCCGCGGCGGCCCCGCTGCTCGACCAGGCCGAGGCCGACGGCGTGACCGTCGTCGTCGTGTCGGAGTACGGGATCGCCGAGGCGAACCGCCCGGTGCACCTCAACCGGATCCTGCGCCGCGAGGGGCTGCTCGAGGCCTACGTGCAGGACGGCCGCGAGCAGCTCGACCCGTGGACGTCGCGCGCGTTCGCCGTGGCAGACCACCAGGTCGCGCACGTCTACGTCCCGGACCCGTCCCACGTCGCCCGGGTCGCCGACCTGTTGCGTTCCGTCCCCGGCGTCGACGAGGTGCTCGATCGTGACGCCCAGGCCGGCTACGGGCTGGACCACGAGCGGTCGGGCGAGCTCGTGGTCGTGGCCGAGCCAGGTGCGTGGTTCACCTACTACTTCTGGCTCGACGACGACCGTGCACCCGAGTACGCACGCGCCGTCGACATCCACCGCAAGCCGGGCTACGACCCAGCCGAGCTGTTCTTCGACCCGGCCGACCCGCTCGCGAAGGCGAAGGCAGGGCTCGGCCTCGCCCGCAAGAAGATCGGGCTGCGGTACGCGATGAGCACGGTGCCGCTCGACGCGTCGTGCGTCCGCGGCACGCACGGGCGGCTCCCGGCGTCGTCGGCCGACACGCCCCTGGTGCTGTGCTCGGACGGTCGCGTGCCGGCGTCGCTCGCGTCTGTCGTTGAGGCGGACGACCGTCAGGTCCCGGCGGCCGCGGTCAAGGACCTGGTGCTCGGGCTGCAGGGGCTCGGCGCGGGGGTTCACACGCCCTGACCTGCGGCTCTGGCTGCGTACGGGCGCAACGTGTGATCGGCTTGGACGTACCACCGAGGCAGGAGGAGCGTCATGAGCGATCCCCAGCGTCCTTACGATCCGTACGACCCCGCGTACCAGCCGGGTGCCGTTCCGCCGCACGACTACGAGCACCGGCCCGGCACCGTCCCGACGGGCGAGCCTGCGGACACCTGGGACGCACCCGTCCCGGCACCGGGTGAGAGTATGCGGCTCGACGCCGGCCGGTTCTGGGCGGGCGCCGCGGCGACCGTGCTCGTGTGCACGCTGATCGGCTTCGCGGCCTCCGTGATCATCGAGCAGGTCTTCGACCTGGAGCTCCTGTCGCCGCCCGACCTGTTCGACGCCGGGACGAGCGCGTCGTGGGCTGGCGCCGGCGCGCTGTTCGCGCTTCTCGCCGCGATCGTGCTGCAGCTGCTCGTCCTCGCGGCGCCGCGGCCGAGCATGTTCTTCGGGTGGCTGGTCGCGCTCACGGCGGTCATCCTCGCGGTCCTGCCCTTCACCGGCAGCCCGGACGGGCCGTCCGCCGTCGTGACCGGGGTCGTCTGGCTGGCCCTCGGCCTGGCGGTCTGGTCGATGCTGACCGGCGTGCTCAGCCGGACGATCGTGCGGCCCGCGCCGACGGTACCCAGGTGACGAGCCGCTCGGTCGCGTCGGCCGCGACGTAGGCGAGCAGCTCGGCAGCCTCCGTCTCGAGCTCGTCGCGGTGCCCGGCGGCCAGCTCGCCGGTGAACGGGCCGAGCTGCAGGTTCGCGTGCGCGCGGTCGACGTCGACCGACCACGTGCCCGCGACGCGTCCGTCGACCCAGAACGTCGGGAGCACGTCGGCGTTGCGCCGGTACACGGCGGCGGCCGCCTCGGCATCGAGCAGCCGGTCGCGTTCCGCATGGGCGACGAGGAGATGGTCCCAGCGCGGGAGCAGGCGCACAGGCGCGGGTGCGTCGCCGTCGACCGTCTCACCGTCCGCGACGTCGAGCAGCTCGCGGCCGTCCGGACCCTCGAGCACGCGCACGTCGAGGCGTGCGAGCGCGTGCTTGAGCGGCGTCGCGCCCCGGATCCCGACGCCGCGCGCGACGTCGGCCGCCGACGCCGGCCCGAACGCCCGCAGGTACTGCTCGACCACGCGAGCCCGGGCCTCGTCGGGCTCGGGCTGCTCGATCGGCAGCGGAAGCACCTCGGCGAGCCAAAGGCGCCCGTCGACGTAGCGGGGCGCGCCGTGGGAGCCCCACAGCCCGCTCGGCGGCACGTGCACGAGGCCACCGCCCGCCGAGGCGAGGCGCCACCAGGCCCGGCTCACGCCGCCCGGGATCGCGGCTGCGGCGTCCACGCCCGGGTGTCGCTCGGCGGCGAACGCCTCGATCTCGTCGACCGCGCGCGGCTCGGCGCAGAGCTCGCGGACGGCGGCGTTGAGCTCGACGAGGTCGATCCCGGCCCGCCGCGCGCTCGGCCGCCAGGAGGCGAGCCGCTGCTCGGAGGCGACGGCGTCGAGCGCGGGCCAGTCGTGCGCGGGGACGAGGTGGAGCGTCGAGCGCATGAGCGGCGCCTTGACGAGCACGCGGCCCGTCAGGGCCGCCTCGAGGTCCGCGATCGTCTGGCCGGCGCGCCGCGACCACAGCCCGATGTAGGGCATGTCCGCGTGCTGGGCCTGCAGGCCGCCCACGGCTCGCACGACGGCGGTGACGTCGTGGTGCGAGCGCGTGAGCAGCCGCTGCCGGGCCAGCGTGGTCCGGTTGAGCTCGGCCTGCGAGATCGGTGTCGCCATCGGCGAGCTGCGCGCCGTCAGGCGAGGCGGCGCATCCAGCCGTGCCGGTCCGCCGCGCGCCCGTACTGGATGTCGGTGAGCTCGCTCCGGATCGACATCGTGAGCTCGCCCGGCTCCCCGCCGGCCACGGTGTGGTCGAACGTGCCGCCGGCCAGCCGGCCGATGGGCGTCACGACGGCGGCGGTGCCGCACGCGAAGAACTCGCGGACGCTGCCGTCGGCCAGCCCCGCGACGAGCTCGGCGAGCGGGATCCGGCGCTCCACGACCTTGCGCTCCCGGTCCGCGACGAGACGCAGGATCGACGAGCGTGTGACGCCCTCGAGGATCGACCCGGTCAGCTCGGGCGTGTGCACGGAGCCGTCCTCCATGACGACGAACACGTTCATGCCCCCGAGCTCCTCGAGGTAGGAGTTCGTGTTCGAGTCGAGGAAGCACACCTGGTCGCAGCCCTGCTGCTGCGCCTCGACCTGCGGGAGCAGGCTGGCCGCGTAGTTGCCGCCGCACTTGGCGGCGCCGGTACCGCCGGGACCGGCACGGTGGTAGTCCTCCGAGACCCAGATCGACACGGGCTTGACACCGCTCGCGAAGTACGGGCCCACGGGCGAGGCGATGACGAGGTACTCGACCTCCGCCGCCGGCCGGACACCGAGGAACGGCTCCGAGGCGAACATGAACGGGCGCAGGTACAGGCTCGAGTCCTCACCGCTCGGCACCCACGCGAGGTCGGTGCGCACCAGGGCGGTGATCGAGCCGATGAAGTCGTCGATGCTCAGCGCCGGCAACGCCAGGCGGTGCGCGGAACGGGAGAACCGGGCCGCGTTCTCCTCGGGTCGGAACGTCCACACCGAGCCGTCGGCGTGCTTGTACGCCTTCATGCCCTCGAAGATCTCCTGCGCGTAGTGCAGGACGGCGGTGGCGGGGTCGAGCTGCAGCGGACCGTACTTCTCGATGCGTCGGTTGACCCAGCCGTCGGCCTGGCGCCACGAGATGCGCGCCATGTGGTCGGTGAAGACCGTGCCGAACTTCGGGTGCTCCAGCGCGGCCTCACGCTCGGCGTCGGGCGTGGGCGTGTCGGTCGACGTGACCTCGAACAGGGCGACGAGATCCTCGAGCTCGGCGGGAAGGATCGAGCTGCTGCTGGCAGTACTGGTCATGGTGGCGGGGCCCTTTCACGTGCGGACCCCTGTAGTGTTCCACGCCTCGTGCGACGCGGCCCTGCCTGCAGCGGGTCCTGTTTCTTGCGGACGTGTGCTGAGACGGACGGCCGGGTCGGTGCCGGCGGCGACGCGCTGCGGTGCGGTCCCTATCCGGCGACGCGGGCGGCAAGCTCGCGACCGACCTCGGCCGTCGAGCGTACTCGGCCACCGCGCGCGACGAGGTCGGCCGCGACTGCGGTCTCCACGCGGCGCGCCTCGGCGGTCAGTCCGAGGTGGTCGAGCATCAGCGCGACCGAGAGCACGGTCGCGGTCGGGTCGGCCTTGCCCTGGCCGGCGATGTCGGGTGCCGAGCCGTGCACGGGCTCGAACATCGACGGGGCGGTCCGGTCGGGGTTGATGTTCGCCGACGCCGCCAGGCCGATGCCGCCCGTGATGGCGGCCGCCTGGTCGGTGAGGATGTCGCCGAACAGGTTGTCCGTGACGATCACGTCGAAGCGCGACGGGTTGGTCGTGAGGAAGATCGTCGCGGCGTCGACGTGCAGGTAGTCGATCGTGACGTCCGGGAACTCGACGTTGACGGCCTCCACGGTGCGGCGCCACAGGTGACCGGCGTGCACGAGCACGTTGTGCTTGTGCACGAGGGTGAGGTGCTTGCGAGGACGCGCCTGGGCGCGGGCGAAGGCGTCGCGCACGACGCGCTCGACGCCGAACGCGGTGTTGACCGAGACCTCGGTCGCGATCTCGTGCGGCGTGCCGACGCGCAGCGCGCCGCCGTTGCCGACGTACGGGCCCTCGGTGCCCTCGCGCACGACGACGAAGTCGACGTCACCCGGGTTCGCCAGCGGGCTCTTCACGCCCTCGTAGAGCTTGGCGGGACGCAGGTTGACGTAGTGGTCGAGCGAGAAGCGGAGCTTGAGCAGAAGGCCGCGCTCGAGGACGCCCGACGGCACGCTCGGGTCGCCGATGGCGCCGAGCAGGATCGCGTCGTGCTCCTTGATGCGAGCGAGGTCGTCGTCGGTGAGCGTGTCGCCCGTCGCGTGCCAGCGACGCGCACCGAGGTCGAACTCGGTCGTGGACACCTTGACGTCGGAGCCGGCCACTGCGGCCTCGAGCACGGTGAGCCCCTGCTCGACCACCTCGGTACCGATGCCGTCGCCTGCCACCACTGCCAGATCGATGCTCCGCGTCATGGGCCGAGCCTACGCCGTCGCCGCCAGGATGCGGGACAGGCGTCTCACGATCCGGTCCGATCTGGGGCTGACCTGGCTCATTGCTCCCGCGACGACAGGACGCAGAACTCGTTGCCGTCCGGGTCGGCCAGGACGGTCCACGTCGCGTCGGCCGGCTGCCCCACGTCGATGATCGTGGCGCCCAGGTCGACGAGCCGCGCGATCTCGGCGTCGCGGTCGTCGCTCGTGTGCGGCGCGAAGTCCCAGTGCAGCCGGTTCTTCGACGCCTTCTCGTGCTCGACCGGCACGAACACCATGCCCGGCGGGACCTGGTGGAAGTCGAGCCCCTCGGAGAGCTCCTGCGCCCACGGCGGCACGACGACGCACTCCGAGTCGACGTCGAATATCACCTCCCACCCGAGCGCCTCGGCCCACCAGCGGGCCAGCTTCCTGTGGTCGGTCGACTCCACCACCGTCGAGTACCAGCGCAGCGCCATCGCAGTCCCCTCTCGTCCCGCCCGACGCTAGCGACCGCCACCGACACGCGGGCGACCCCGAGGTCGGTGGTTCTGACTACCAGCGGTATGCGACCTGTTCCGCACCGATCCAGAACCACCGAGCTGGGCTCAGGCGCCGTAGAGCACACGGAACCGCTCGCACACCACGGGGATCGTCGGGTCGAACTCACGGCCGCTCCCGGCGAGCTGGCGGCGCCAGTACCGCTCGTGACCCTCGCGCCACGAGGCGAGCGTGCGGTCGTCCTCGCCCTCGAGATAGGCGTGCTCCTCGGTGACCTGCTCGAACGGCACGACGTCGACGCGCGTCGTGCGGATGAGCAGGCGCGGGTCGCCCGCGCCGTCGAGCACGATCGACAGGTCGCCCTTGGCGGGCAGCGGCTCGCCCGCGTTCTCGAACTCGACGACGAGCTCCGCCGTCGCCGTCTTGGTGCCGTCGAGGACCAGCCGGAGCAGCTCGTCGGCGAGCTCGGGCGAGTCGCCGAACGACCATGCCTGCGGCGCCACGGTCGTCAGGGTGGTCTCGGCGATCGCGCCTCCGATCGCGTTCCGGTTCGCGCGAACGCGCGCGGTCTCCCAGAACCGCAGGATCTTCTCCGCCTGGTCGGTGTCTTCGAGGCCGGTGGTCTCGGGCCCGCTGCCCGACGTCGCGTCGCTCATGCGCTCATCCTGCCAGCGCGTTCTGCACCGAGGTAGCGCGTTCTGCCCCGAGGTAGCGCGTTCTGCGCCGAGGTAGCGCGGGATTCACATGACCGAGCCGCCGTCGGCCAGGATGACACCATGGACATCCGGGTTGCTGCCTACGCCGTCGTCGTCGAGGACGACAAGATCCTCCTGCCCCGTTGGAACGAGGGCGGCCGCACCGGCTGGACCCTCCCCGGTGGCGGGCTCGAGCCAGGCGAGCACCCGGAGGACGCGGCGGTGCGCGAGCTGCGTGAGGAGACCGGCTACGACGTCGCGCTCGACGGAGTCCTCGGCGTCGACAGCATCGTGATCCCGACGGAGCGCCGGATCGCTGTCGACGGCGTGCCACGCACCAGGCCGTTGCACGGGATCCGCATCGTCTACCGCGCTCACGTCGTGGGCGGCGAGCTCACCGTCGAGACCGACGGGAGCACCGACGACGTCGCCTGGCACCCGCTCGACGACGTCGCGCGGCTCGACCGGGTCGACCTCGTGGACATCGCTCGGCGCATGGCCGGGCTGCACGTGTAGCCGGAAGCAAACGCGCGGCCGCCGTCCCGGAGATCGTCCGGGGCGACGGCCGCGCGCGTCGCTGCTGACGGTGGTGGGTCAGCGAGCGGCGCTGCCCTCCGTGTAGTCGGAGTCAGCGGGCTTGATCCAGGCGAACATCTTGCGCAGCTCGCGGCCCGTGGCCTCGATCGGGTGCTGCTCGCCCTTGGCGCGGAGCGCCTTGAACTCAGGAGCGCCGGCGTCCTGGTCGCCGATGAAGCGCTCGGCGAAGGCGCCGGACTGGATGTCCGCGAGCACGGCCTTCATGTTCTCCTTGACGCGCGGGTCGATGACGCGCGGGCCGGAGACGTAGTCGCCGTACTCGGCGGTGTCGGAGACAGACCAGCGCTGCTTGGCGATGCCGCCCTCGACCATGAGGTCGACGATGAGCTTGAGCTCGTGCAGCACCTCGAAGTACGCGACCTCGGGCTGGTAGCCGGCCTCGGTGAGCGTCTCGAACCCGTACTGGACGAGCTGCGAGGCACCACCGCACAGGACGGCCTGCTCGCCGAACAGGTCGGTCTCGGTCTCCTCGGTGAACGTCGTCTTGATGCCGGCGGCACGCAGGCCGCCGATCGCCTTGGCGTACGAGAGCGCGAGGTCCCACGCCGAGCCGGACGCGTCCTGCTCGACGGCGACGATCACAGGAACGCCGCGGCCGTCGACGTACTCGCGGCGCACCAGGTGGCCCGGGCCCTTCGGGGCGACCATGAGCACGTCGGTGCCGGCCTCGGGCTTGATGTAGCCGAAGCGGATGTTGAACCCGTGCCCGAAGACGAGCGCGGTGCCCTCGTTGAGGTTCGGCGCGATCTCGTCGCGGTACAGGTGACGCTGCACCTGGTCCGGAGCGAGGATCACGACGACGTCCGCCTCCTTGACGGCGTCGGCCACGGGCAGGACGCGCAGGCCCTCGTCCTCGGCCTTCGCGACCGACGCCGAGCCCTCGCGCAGGCCGACGCGGACGTCGACGCCCGAGTCGCGCAGGTTCAGCGCGTGCGCGTGCCCCTGGCTGCCGTAGCCGATCACGGCGACCTTGCGCTGGGCGATGATGGACAGGTCGGCGTCGTCGTCGTAGAACAGCTCAGCCACGGTGGTGCTCCTCTTTCTCGGTATTGCGAGTCTCGGTGGGGTGGTGATGGTCGGGTGGGCGTCAGGCGCTGCGGACCCGCTCGAGCGCCCGGTCGGTGATCGAGCGTGAGCCGCGCCCGACCGCGAGCGTGCCCGACTTGACGATCTCGCGGACGCCGTAGGGCTCCAGCGCGTTGAGCAGAGCGCTCAGCTTCGCGGACGTGCCCGTCGCCTCGATGACGACGGTGTCCGGCACGACGTCGACCACGCGCGCCCGGAACAGCTCGACGACCTCGAGCACCCCGGCGCGCGTCGCGGCGTCGGCCTTGACCTTGACGAGCAGCAGCTCGCGCTGCACGGACGACTCGGGGTCCAGCTCGACGATCTTGATGACGTGGATCAGCTTGTTGAGCTGCTTGGTCACCTGCTCGAGGGGGTGGTCCTCGACGTCGACCACGACCGTGATGCGCGAGATCTCGTCGTGCTCGGTCGGGCCCACCGCGAGTGAGTGGATGTTGAACGCACGCCGGGCGAACAGGCCGGCGACGCGCGTCAGGACGCCGGGCTTGTTCTCCACGAGCACGGAGAGAGTGTGACGGGACATGCTCAGTCCTCCCGGTCCCAGGCGGGCGAGATGCCGCGCGCGTACTGGATGTCGTCGTTGCTCACGCCCGCGGCGACCATCGGCCAGACCATCGCGTCGCGCGAGACGGTGAAGTCGACGACGACGGGCCGGTCGTCGATCTCGTTCGCCTTGCGGATCGCCTCGTCGACGTCGCGCTCGTGCTCGACGCGGATGCCGGCGCAGCCGTAGGCCTCAGCGAGCTTGACGAAGTCGGGGATGCGCACCGTGCCGTGGCCGGTGTGCAGGTCGGTGTTCGAGTACCGCTGGTTGTAGAACAGCGTCTGCCACTGCCGGACCATGCCGAGCGAGCTGTTGTTGATCAGCGCCACCTTGATCGGGATGTCGTTGATCGCGCAGGTCGCGAGCTCCTGGTTGGTCATCTGGAAGCAGCCGTCGCCGTCGATCGCCCACACGTCGCGGTCGGGCTCGCCCACCTTGGCGCCCATGGCCGCAGGAACCGCGTAGCCCATGGTGCCGAGGCCGCCCGAGTTGATCCAGGTGCGGGGGTTCTCGTACCTGATGAACTGCGCCGCCCACATCTGGTGCTGGCCGACGCCGGCCACGTAGATCGCCTCGGGGCCCGCCAGCTCGCCCAGACGGCTGATGACGTGCTGCGGGGCCAGGTGTCCGTCATCGGTCGGCGAGTAGCCGAGCGGGTACGTCGTGCGCCAGGTGTCGATCTGGTGCCACCACGCCTCGACGTCCGGTTTGCCCGACGTCGCCTGCTCCTGCTCGAGCGCCGGCACGAGCTCGCCGATGATCTCGCGCAGGTCACCCACGATCGGGACGTCGACCTCGCGGTTCTTGCCGATCTCGGCCGGGTCGACGTCCGCGTGGACGATCGCGGCGTGCGGGGCGAAGCTCGACAGCTTGCCGGTGACGCGGTCGTCGAACCGCGCGCCGAGCGTGACGATCAGGTCGGCCTTCTGGAGCGCCGCGACCGCGGGCACGGTGCCGTGCATGCCGGGCATGCCGAGGTGCTGCGGGTGGCTGTCGGGCACCGCACCGCGGGCCATGAGGGTCGTGACGACCGGCGCGCCGGACAGGTCGACGAGGCGGCGCAGGACGGCCGACGCGCCCGCGCGGATGACGCCGCCGCCGACGTACAGGACGGGCCGGCGGGCCGTCGCGAGCAGGCGTGCGGCCTCGCGGATCTGCTTGGCGTGCGGCTTGGTCACCGGGTGGTATCCGGGCAGCGCGAGCTCCTGCGGCCACGAGAAGGTGGTCCGCGACTGCATCGCCGACTTGGCGATGTCCACGAGGACCGGCCCCGGGCGCCCTGTCGACGCGATGTGGAAGGCCTCGGCGATCGTGCGCGGGATCTCGTCCGGATCGGTCACGAGGTACGAGTGCTTGGTGATCGGCATCGTGATGCCGACGATGTCCGCCTCCTGGAAGGCGTCCGTGCCGATCATCGGCGCGCCGACCTGCCCGGTGATCGCCACCATGGGGATCGAGTCCATGTTGGCGTCGGCGATCGGCGTGACGAGGTTCGTCGCGCCCGGGCCCGACGTCGCCATGGTGACGCCGACCTTGCCGGTCGCGTGGGCGTAGCCCGACGCCGCGTGGCCGCCTCCCTGCTCGTGCCGCACCAGGATGTGGCGCAGGGCCTTGGAGTCCATCAGCGGGTCGTACGTCGGCAGGATCGCGCCCCCGGGGATGCCGAACACGACCTCCGCGCCGACGGCCTCGAGCGACTTCACGATCGACTGCGCCCCCGTGACGTTCTCCTCACGGACCGTGGGCGGCTTGGTCCCGTCCGGTACGCCGACGCCGCGGCTCCGGGCCTCGGCCCGGGCGGCCAGGCTCGCGGGGCTGCCGGGCGCGCTCGAGGTGCGCGCGGCGACCTGTGCGGGGGTCGGGTTCGGCTGGACCATCGGTCTCTCCTGCCGGTCGTACGGGGGCGGTTGCAATGAAAAACCCCTCGGTCCCGGCGACGGCGGGGACTGACGAGGGGTGAGCGCGCTGACGAAGCCCGGTGCGTGGCCTCAGCCGGCGCGCCCAGGAAGAAGTACTACGAGAATCGTCGTCTGCACGTGTCGCACGTTACGCCGCCGACCGCGGAATTGTCACGTCGTGAGCCGGGCATCCCACATCATGGGATCCCCCGCTCACCATCCGTGTCGTCAGGCGGAGACTATCGGTTCACTGGGATGTCGAGCTCGCGCGCCGCGTCGCTGATCTGCCGGGCGAGCGCGACGTCACGGCGGCTGAGCCCGTCGACGTCGTGCGAGATCAGACGGACGGTCACGGCGGGGTACCGCAGGTCGACGTCGGGGTGGTGGTTCGCCACCTCGGCGAGCTCGCCGATGGCGTCGACCAGCTCGACTCCCGTCGCGAACGAGCCGGTCGCGAACCTCACCTCGGCCGCGCCGTCGACCACCTTCCAGTCCTGCGTGCCGTCGGCGTCCTGGAACTCCTGTGCGCTGATGCGGTCATCCATGGGTCCAGCGTCCACCGCGACGTGCCCGGCCGCACCTCGCGCGCCGCGCTGCTGGGCCGCCACAGTTCTTCGCGGCCCACGCTCACGGCGATGTCCAACCTCATCCCCTCGGGATTGGCGACCGTCCACCACTCCGGCGCCCCGGCGTCGTACACGAGCCGTCGGTCGCCACGACCCTCGCCATGGTGGCGGGGCCCCCGTGCACCGCACCATCCCACTGCCCTCCGACAGGCACGTAAATCGCGTGCGGCGTGGGCACCGGGCGGGTAGGGTCACGCGCTTGTGCGCCTCTCACCCCTCAGCCGACCGGTGCATGCCCTCCGGGTGTACGGGCGGCTGCTGGTCGCCGGGGTGCGACGGCAGTCCTCGTACCCCCTGGCGACGCTCGCCGGCCTCGTCGCGAACGCGACCTTCGGGCTGCTGAAGACCGGGATCCTGTTCGCCGCCGTCGGGAGCGCGGGCGGCACGCTCGCGGGGTACGACGTCGGCGCCATGAGCGCGTACGTGTGGCTGTCGCAAGGGCTGCTCGGGTCGGTCAACCTCCGGGGCCGCTCGGACATGATGCTGCGCGTCCGGTCGGGCGACGTCGCGATCGACTTCCTGCGGCCCGTCGACGTGCAGGGCGCGGCGATCGCGACCGACGTCGGGCAGGGACTGTTCGCCCTGCTGCCGCGCGGGCTGCCGAGCGTGCTCATCGGCCTGCTGGCGGTCGGCATGACGATGCCCACCAGTCTCGGGCCGTACGTGCTCGGCGCGTTCAGCGTGCTCGTCGGCATCACCGTGTCCCACGCCTTCGTGTACCTGCTGGCGGTCACCGGGTTCTGGCTCGTCGAGACGCGCGGCGTCACCGTGCTCTACATGTCGGTGGCGGGCCTGTTCGCTGGCCTGTACACGCCGATCTGGCTGTTCCCGGACTGGCTGCGGGCGGTGGCCGAGGCGACCCCGTTCCCGTCGATGATGATGTACCCGGTCGACGTGCTCACGGGCCGCGTCACGGGCGGGGACGCCGTCGGGGTGGTCGGGGTGCAGCTCGCGTGGCTCGCGGGCGTGCTCCTGCTCGGGCAGGTGCTGACGCGCGCCGGACGGCGGACTCTGGAGGTGCAGGGTGGCTGACGCGCTCGCCCGGCTCGCGCCCTACCGCGCCGTGCTGGCCTCGCGGATGCGCTCGCAGCGCAGCTACCGCGCAAACTTCGCCCTCGACCTCGTGGGCGCCGTCCTCGTCGGGCTCATGGAGTTCACCGAGATCTGGGTACTCTTCCACGCGGTCGAGGGGATCGGCGGGTTCACGTTCACGCAGATGCTGCTCGTCTTCGGGATCGCGGACCTCGCGTTCTCGCTCGCTGACCTCGTCGTCGGGCACTGCGACGCGCTGCCCACCTACGTGCGCGCCGGGACGCTCGACGTGTTCTTCCTGCGGCCGCAGCCCGTGCTGTTGCAGCTCGTCACGAGCGACATCAGCCTGCGCCGCCTCGCGCGCGCCACCGTGGGGCTCGCCGCCCTCGCGGCCGGGCTCGTCCTCAACGACATCGCCTGGGACGTGCGGTCGGTGTCGCTGCTCGCCATCGCGCTCGGCTGCGGGTTCGTCATGTTCGCGTCGTTGTTCGTCACCGCGGCGGGGCTGCAGTTCTTCCTCGTCAACGGCGCCGAGATGACCAACGCGTTCGTGTACGGCGGGCGGTACGCGGCCACGCAGCCGGCGTCGGTGTGGCCACGGGTCGTCGCCGTGGTGTTCGGCTTCCTGTTTCCGATGGCCTTCGCGGCATACCTCCCGGTCACCGCGCTGCTGGAGATGCCGGGCGCACCCTGGCTGCCGTCCTGGCTGGGCTGGTGCGCGCCGCTTGCGGCCGCCTGGTCCGTCACCCTCGCCCTGCTGTGCTGGCGGTGGGGCGTACGCCACTACCAAGGAGCGGGCGGATGATCATCGAGACGACGGGCCTGACGCGCGAGTTCCGGGTGCGGGAAGGGCTGCGCCGCCGAACGGTGCGCGCCGTCGACGAGCTCTCGCTGGCGGTCACGGCGGGCGAGTCCGTGGGCTACATCGGCGCCAACGGCGCGGGGAAGTCCACGACGATCAAGATGCTCGTCGGCATCCTCGTGCCCACCGCGGGCGAGGTGCGCACCTGCGGGCTGCGTCCTGTCCAGGACCGGCGCGACCTCGCCCGGCGCGTGGGCGTGGTGTTCGGGCAGCGGTCGCAGCTGTGGTGGGACCTGCCGGTCGGGGAGTCCTTCGAGATCCTGGCGACGATCCACGGGCTCCGCGACGGCGAGGCGCGGGCCCGCAGCGCGGAGCTGGTCGAGCTCCTCGAGATCGGCGACTACCTCGCCACGCCCGTGCGGCAGGTCTCGCTCGGCCAGCGCATGCGCGCCGAGGTCGCGGCCGCGCTGCTGCACCGGCCCGAGCTGCTGATCCTCGACGAACCCACCATCGGCCTGGACGTGCTCTCCAAGCAGCGCCTGCGCGAGTTCCTCGTGACGCAGCGCCGCGAGCACGGCACCACGCTCCTGCTCACCACCCACGACATGGGCGACATCGAGCGGCTCTGCGACCGCGTCCTGGTGGTCGACCACGGCCGGCTCGCGTACGACGGTAGCCTCGACGGCCTCGCCCGCACCGTCGGTGCGCGGCGCGTGCTCGTGGTGGACCTGGCCGCGCCCGCCGCCGACCTCGTCGGCCTGCCGGACGCCACCCACATCCGCAGCGAGGGCGGCGGACTGCGCCAGCACCTCGCGTTCGACGCGGAGAGCACGACGGCGGCGCGCCTCCTCTTCGCCGTCTCCGAGCGGGCCGAGGTGCGCGACCTGTCGATCGAGGAGCCGGAGATCGAGGACGTGGTGCGCAGCATCTACGCGGCGTCGCGCTGAACCCGACTCGCTCACGCTCCGGCCGGTGATGCCTTCTACCCCAGGACTGCGCCGCGCGAGGCCGACTGCACCAGCTTCGTGTACTTGGCGAGCACACCGCGGGTGTACCCGTGCGGCAGCGGCGCCCAGCCCGTCCGGCGGCTGACGAGCTCGGCGTCGTCGACGAGCAGGTCCAGCGTCTTGGCGGCGACGTCGAGGCGGATGCGGTCGCCGTCGCGCACGAACGCCATCGGACCGGCGTCGACCGCCTCGGGCGCGATGTGGCCCACGCACAGGCCGGTCGTGCCGCCGGAGAACCGCCCATCGGTCACGAGCAGGACGTCCTTGCCCAGGCCCGCGCCCTTGATGGCCCCGGTGATGGCGAGCATCTCGCGCATGCCCGGCCCGCCCTTGGGGCCCTCGTACCGGATGACGACGACGTCACCCGCCTGGATCGTGCCGTCCTCGAGCGCGTCGAGCGCGGCACGCTCCCGCTCGAACACCCGGGCGGTGCCCTCGAAGACGTCGGCGTCGAAGCCGGCGGACTTGACGACCGCCCCCTCGGGGGCGAGCGTGCCGTGCAGGATCGTGATGCCCCCGGTGGGGTGGATCGGCGTGTCGAGTGCCCGCAGGATCTTCCCGTCGGGGTCGGGCGGGTTCACCGCCGCGAGGTTCTCGGCCACGGTGCGCCCGGTGACGGTGAGGCAGTCGCCGTGCAGCAGCCCGGCGTCGAGCAGCGCCTTCATGATGACCGGCACGCCACCGATGCGGTCCACGTCGTTCATGACGTACCGGCCGAACGGCTTGAGGTCCCCCAGGTGCGGCACACGGCTCGCGACGCGGTCGAAGTCGTCGAGCGTGAGCTCGACCTCGGCCTCGTGCGCGATCGCGAGCAGGTGCAGCACCGCATTCGTCGATCCGCCGAACGCCATGACGACGGCGATCGCATTCTCGAACGCCTCCTTGGTGAGGATGTCTCGAGCCGTGATCCCGCGGCGCAGCAGCCCGACGACGGCCTCGCCGGACGCGTGCGCGAACGCGTCGCGACGCCGGTCCGCCGACGGCGGGGCGGCCGAACCCGGCAGCGACATGCCGAGCGCCTCCGCGGCCGAGGCCATCGTGTTGGCGGTGTACATGCCGCCGCAGGCGCCCTCGCCCGGGCAGATCGCGCGCTCGATGCGGTCCACGTCCTCGCGGCTCATCAGCCCGCGGGCGCACGCTCCCACGGCCTCGAACGCGTCGATGATCGTCACGTCCTTCTCGGTGCCGTCCGACAGCCTGACCCAGCCCGGCATGATCGAGCCCGCGTAGAGGAACACGCTCGCGAGGTCGAGCCGCGCTGCGGCCATGAGCATGCCGGGCAGCGACTTGTCGCACCCCGCGAGCAGCACCGAGCCGTCGAGCCGCTCGGCCTGCATCACGGTCTCGACCGAGTCGGCGATGATGTCGCGGCTCACGAGGGAGAAGTGCATGCCCTCGTGCCCCATCGAGATGCCGTCGGAGACGGAGATGGTGCCGAACTCGAGCGGGTAGCCGCCGCCCGCGTGGACACCGCTCTTGACCGCCTTCGCGAGCCGGTCGAGCGACAGGTTGCACGGTGTGATCTCGTTCCACGAGCTCGCGACGCCGATCTGCGGCTTGGCGAAGTCGGAGTCCCCGAGTCCGACGGCGCGCAGCATGCCGCGTGCCGCCGTCGCCTCGAGTCCGTCGGTGACCTGCCGGGAACGTGGCTTGATGTCAGGGGTGCCGGCCTCGACGCTCGTCATGCCCCGAGCGTAGGCGGCGCGAGCTGAACTGTCAGCGCTTGATGCGCGACACGTCGCGCACGGCTCCGCGGTCGGCCGAGGTGGCCATCGCCGCGTACGCCTGCAGCGCGGGCGAGACGTACCGGTCGCGGTTCACCGGCTGCCACGGCCGCTCGGAGGACTCCATCTTGGTGCGCCGCTCGGCGATCACCTCGTCGGGCACGTTGAGGCGGATGACGCGCGAGGTGACGTCGATCTCGATCTCGTCACCGTCCTCGACCAGACCGATCACGCCGCCCGCGGCGGCCTCGGGCGAGACGTGCCCGACCGAGATGCCGCTCGAACCGCCGGAGAACCGGCCGTCCGTGATGAGCGCACACACCTTGCCCAGCCCGCGGCCCTTGATGAACGACGTCGGGTAGAGCATCTCCTGCATGCCCGGCCCGCCGGCCGGGCCCTCGTACCGCACGACGACGACGTGTCCGGGCTCGACCTGCTTGGTGAGGATCTTCTCGACGGCCTCGTCCTGCGACTCGCACACGAGCGCGCGGCCGACGAAGTGGAAGACGTCCGGGTCGACGCCGGCCGTCTTGAACACCGCGCCGTCCTCGGCGAGGTTGCCCCGCAGGACGGCGAGCCCGCCTTCGATCGTGTACGCGTGCTCGATGTCACGGATGCAGCCGCTCGCCGCGTCCGTGTCGAGGCTCTCCCAGCGGTTCGTCGTCGAGAACGCCTGCGTCGTGCGGACGCCGCCCGGCGCGGCGTGGAACAGCTCGACCGCGCGGTCGGTGGCCTTGCCGCCCCGGATGTCCCAGTCGTCGAGCCAGGCGCGCAGCGTGGGCGTGTGGACGCTCGTCACGTCGTGGTCGAGCAGACCGGCGCGGTCGAGCTCGCCGAGCAGCGCCGGGATGCCGCCGGCACGGTGGACGTCCTCCATGTGGAAGTTCGGGTGGTTGGGCGCGACCTTGGAGAGGCACGGCACGCTGCGGCTGAGCTCGTCGATGTCGGCGAGCGTGAAGTCGACCTCGGCCTCCTGCGCCGCGGCCAGGATGTGCAGCACCGTGTTGGTCGACCCGCCCATGGCGACGTCGAGCGCCATCGCGTTGGTGAACGCGGCCTTGGTGGCGATGGAGCGCGGCGCGGCGGAGTCGTCCTCGTCGTCGTAGTAGCGCTTGGCCAGGTCGACGATCGTGCGCCCGGCCTCGACGAACAGGTCCCGCCGCGCGGCGTGCGTCGCGAGGGTCGAGCCGTTGCCCGGGAGCGACAGGCCGAGCGCCTCGGTGAGACAGTTCATCGAGTTGGCGGTGAACATGCCCGAGCACGACCCGCACGTCGGGCACGCGTTCTCCTCGACCTTCGCGAGCGCCTCGTCGGACACGGCGTCGTCGGCCGAGTAGTTGATCGCGTTGATGAGGTTGAGGTTCGTCCGCGCGACGCCGTCGGCCACGATCGCCTTGCCGGCCTCCATCGGGCCGCCCGAGACGAAGATGACCGGGATGTTCAGCCGCAGCGCCGCGTTGAGCATGCCCGGCGTGATCTTGTCGCAGTTGGAGATGCACACGAGCGCGTCGGCGCAGTGCGCGTTGACCATGTACTCGACCGAGTCGGCGATGAGGTCGCGACTGGGCAGCGAGTAGAGCATGCCGCCGTGGCCCATGGCGATGCCGTCGTCGACCGCGATGGTGTTGAACTCCTTGGCGACGCCGCCGGCCTCCTGGATCGCGGACGCCACCAGGTCGCCCATGTCCTTGAGGTGGACGTGGCCGGGGACGAACTGCGTGTAGGAGTTCGCGATCGCGATGATCGGCTTGCCGAAGTCCTCCGAGCCCATGCCGGTCGCGCGCCAGAGCGCGCGGGCGCCGGCCATGTTCCGGCCGTGGGTGGACGTCCGAGAGCGCAGGGGACGACTCATGACGGTTCAGCTCCTTCGTGCTGGGTGGCCGCGCACGATGCGGGGCAAGCGGCCTGGTCACGCTACCTCCGGCACGCCGGGACGGACAGCAGGCGTCCACAGGATGACCGACGCCCCGGTGGTACACGGGGGACGCCGTCGCCACGCAGGGCCGGTAACCCCACCTGAACCAACCCTGAACCCTGCGTCGTGCCGTACGGTCATAACAGGACCGCGATGACGCGGTGCGGCGTCCACGGACGGAGGTGCTCCGATGCGGGTGACAGAGGCGTTGCGGCGCAAGGGCGGTTCGGTGGTCACCATCCCCGGGGACCGGGGTGTGCGTGAGCTGCTCGCCCTTCTCGCCCAGCACGGCATCGGTGCCGTCGTCGTGTCCGACGACGGCGTGAGCGTCGACGGGATCGTCAGCGAGCGCGACGTCGTTCGGAGGTTGCACTCGGACGGAGACAGCATCCTCGACGGCACGGTGGCGGCGATCATGACGGCCGCTGTGCACACCTGCGGGCCTGACGCCACGCTCGACGAGCTGATGCCGGTGATGACGGAACATCGGGTCCGGCACGTTCCCGTACTCGTGGACTCTCGGCTGACCGGGATCGTGAGCATCGGTGACGTGGTCAAGCACCGGATCGCCGAGGTGCAGGCCGAACGCGACCAGCTCACGGACTACATCACCGGCGGGCGCGGGGGCTAGGCGCACGGGTCGGCCTGGTGGTCTGCTGCGCCTCGCCGGGTACCTACCGCTCGAACCACCCGCGGAACTTTCCGACGAGCCCCAGCAGAGCCCCCGCGGACGCGACGCCGAAGCCGACCGGCACCGCGACAGGGATGTCCGGGTCGCCGTCGGACGCGGCGGCGGTCGCCGTCGAGGGATCAGCCGACGAGGGAACCGGAGACGGCCCCGGCGTGCCATCGATCGGCGAGGGAGACGCGCTCGGCGACGGAGACGGGGAAGGCGACGGGGAAGCGCTGGGCGACGCCGACGACGAGACGCTCGGTGACGGCGACGCGCTCGCGGCCTCTCCAGGCTTGCGCTCGGCGGACTCCGCGGGCGCCTCAGCCGCCTTGGCCGCCGGTCGCGGGCGCCGGAAGGTCAGCGTCCCGAAGCCGAGCTGGTCGTACCCGCCGCTGGCGACGCCGTACTGCCCGCCACCCGCTTCGGTTCCGTTGCGCTCGATCATCTCCGTGACGTAGGGCATCTCCATTCCCCGGCGACCGGCGTAGTGGCCGTGGATCATGGCCCACACCGGCCTGACCTCCCCGCGGCCGGCCTCGGAGATCTGCGCCTGCGTCTGCCAGCTCCCGCCGCCCTGACCGCTTCTCCAGGAGTAGGACCTGTACGGGACGTCATACCCGAGGTTGTACCTGGCCACGTACTCCGCGGCCTTGGCGAAGCGGCTGTCGTCGTAGCCGTACAGGTCGATCCCCTGGTTCCAGGCCGTCTCGCAGAACGCACCCATCAGCCCGATGCCCATGATCGAGTGCGGCTGGTCCCGGCCACTCTCCTGCCACTGTCCGAGGGTGCCGTTCTCGTGCAGGAACGGGACCGCCCGGCCGATCGACCCGTTGCCGCCGCCGGCCTTGAAGTACGTGACCGCCTGGTCGACGAGGTCTCCCCGATCGAGAAGAGCGCCGATCGAGAGGATCGAGGTCATGTTGCACAGGTCCCAGTTGGCCCAGTAGTTCTCGATGTGGGCGTCGTTGTGCTCCCGCAAGAACCTGTCGTTCATCGGGTAGAAGACGGAGAGCAGCAGCGACCCCGCGGCGTCGAGGTCGAAGCCCTCGTAGTCGCGCATGAGCTCGACCGCGTTCGCGAACTGATAGCCGTAGATGCCGACCGCCAGGTACCGGTCGGCGTTGCCGTTGATCTCGGTGAGCGTGTGCGACCACCCGTTCAGGATGTCGCGGGCCTTTCGTGCGTTGTCCTCGTTGCCGGACACCCGCCAGACCAGCGCGTTCTGGTATGCGGCATGGATGTCCGTGTAGAGGAGGCCGGCGTTCGTACCATCGCCACCGCGTGTCACGACGGCGGTGGGCCGCTGCTCCCAGGTCGCCCGGGCGTGGCTGCTCCGGGTCAGGGCTTCCCACCCGGCGATCCACGGCTGCCTCGATGCCTGGACCTGTGCGGTCATGCGCGCGAGGTCTTCGGCGGTGTGCAGCAGACCGGGATGCGCGGTCGCGGCCTGGGCCGGCTCGCCGCTCCACGCGGTGCCGCCTGCGGCGAGCGCGGTAGCGGTTCCTGCCAGGGCCAAGAAGCCGCGGCGGCTCACCGCGGTCGGCCCGGTCCGGGGATGGGTAGGGGTCTGGCTGTTCATCAGGTGCCCTTTCTGGGGTAGGGCGGGGAGTGGGATCACAGGACGTTCCATGTGTCGGACCCGTGGGTGACACTCACCGATGGGCGTGTCGCGGGGTCATGGACCTTCGCCGCCGGCGGAGCACGACGACGACGAGGGCGCCCACAGCGAGGACGGCGAGGACGAGCGCGGCCAGGACGAGGGCTGCGACCGAGCCGTCACCGGTCCGCGGGGCGGGCGATCCGGGGGCGTCCTCGGGCGCGGCATCCGCCGTCGGGCCGCTTGCGGGTGTCGGGACGGAAAGCAGGACCTGGCCGTCCGCGTAGCTGATCTGGTAGGAGGTGCCGCCGATGTCGAGCCGGGCGCCCTCGTCGAGGCCCGCAAACGTCCCCGTGATCTCGCCACCGGAGGTGACGACGGCGAGCTCTCGCGGAAGGTCGGCGCCGTCCTTGTGGCGGACCTTGAGCGTGCCGCCGCTCAGGGCGACGTCGCCGGCGACCCTCAGCTCGGCGCCAGTTCCGATCCGAAGGGTGGATTCTTTCCCGAGCGTCAGGTTGCCGCCCACGGCGGTCGCCCCGGTGACTCGGAGTGACCTGTCGACGGCGAGGTCCCCGGCAAGCTCGGCCTGGGAGAGCGCGAGCGTCCCACCCGTGACCGCCCAGGGGCCCTCGGCGGTGCTCGTGCCGGAATAGGTCAGCGCCGCGCGCCCGGTCTTCACCAGACCGCCGGCACCCCCGACGCCGCCGGCGTACGTGGTGTCATCGGTGCTCGCGACGGTCAGCGTGTTCGGGCCGAGGCGGAGCCTGCTTCCGGCGACGCCACCGAGGTTCTGCACGGTCTGGTCGCCGGCGGCGGACACGTCGAGAGTCGCGTCAGGTGTCGAGAGCTGCACGCTCGTCGACGATGCGAGGGATCCGCCGGCGAGAACGAGCGCGCCTCCCGACACCGTCGTCGGCCCCGAGTAGGTGGTGTCGCCCGCGAACGTCACCGACGCCGGACCGGCCTGCTCGAAGGAGCCCGCGCCGCTGATCCCGGACAGCTCGATGGCCTTCTCGGCGTTGTTCACGACGAGCGCGCCGTCGTCGACGATCTTGGCACCCGCCGTGCTGGTGATCAGCCAGGAGTCCTGGCCCGGGCTCCCGGTGCCCAGCCGGAGGGTCGCTCCGCTCTCGATGGTGGTGACGCCGTCGTAGTTCTGCTGGTCCGCGAAGGTGACGTCGTTGCCCGGCGTGCCGGCGATGGTGACGTCGCCCAGCGCCACGGCGTCCATCGTGTCGTGGTACCTGCCCCCGGAGATCGGCGCGCCGAGCGTGACCGGTCCGTTGTAGTCGAAGATGAGATGCCCCCGCGCGCGACGCGTGTACAGGTTGATGTAGATGGTCTCGCGGGTGCCGGGCAGGAAGAACCGGTTGTGGGTCCCGTCACCCCACTGGACGACCGCTCCCTGGATGTTCACGCCGCGCTTGTTGATGTTCTTGGGAACCACCTGGTAGTTCAGGTCGGGGTTCGACAGGGAGGGGTCCGCCTCCGAGCCTTGATCGCTCCAGGAGTACACGCCCGCCATGATCACGCGGCTACCGTCGGGGGCACCGTAGAAGTTGACGTCGTTCCCCCATTCGCGGGAGAAGATGTCGAACCCCAGGACGGTGTCGTGGTCGTGCGGCGTGTCCACCATGAACGACCCGCAGTTGACCAGCTTCGCCAGGTTGGGGAGGGACGTCAGGTACTCCCGCCGGCTGACGTGTACCCCGGTTCCGTTGACGACCGTGCCCGAGAAGGGATGGTCCCCCGCGAGCTCGACGCCGTCCCAGATGAACCGAGGCTGGTTCAGCACCCCGCTGCCGCTGAGGATCCCCGGGTGGTAGAGCGCCCCGTGCACGGCGACGACGAGCGTGCCGTCGACGTGGTGGTTGAGCGCGTTCCAGGCGAAGTTGGGATAGTCGTACGGGTAGTGGCCGACCCGGCCCGTCGAGCCCGCGCCGTCGCCGTACTGGAGCGTCGCGCCGGCCTCCACCGTGACGGCCGGCGGATCAGGGTCTCGGACCGTGGCATAGGGGTGGCCAGGGCTGCCCAGGATCTCGATCCTCTGCCGTCGGCGGCTCTCCGGAATCTGGAAGTCGCTGTCCGCCGTGAGCACGAGCTTGCCCCGCCCGCTGACCCTCAGGGTGCCGACGCCGGAGAAGACTCCGCCGTAGACGATCTCCTCGCCGTCGCCGAGCGTGATGACCGCATCACCTGCCAGCACGACGTTCTCGTTCGCTCGTACCTTGTCGGTGATGTCAGTCGCCGCCTGGGCCGGGGCGCCGGAGAGCGCGACGGTGACGAGCGTCAGACCCCCCACGGCGAGCAGTCGCAGGAACAGACAGCACATATGCGACATGGAGGGATGTTAACGCGCACATCGGGCGCAGCCGACCAGGACTGGCTCGACCTGATGCTCGACGCCTTCGGCAGAGGCTCTCACTGGTTGACGAGGCGCTTCCCCGGCCCGGTGCTACGCGGCGCGGTACTCGTCCTCGAGGATGCTCATCACCACGGCGTCGGCCCAGGCGTTGCCGTCGCGGTAGACGTCCCGCAGGCGGCCCTCCTCACGAAAGCCGAGCGACTCATACAGGGCCTGGGCTCGCGGGTTGATGCTGAGCACGTCCAGGCTCACCCGGTGCAGGCCCGGGCCTGGTTCGCCCTCGACGCCGTCGAAGGCGAAGCGCAGCACCTCGATGATGGCCTCACGCCCGTACCCGCGACCCCGGTAGTCGGGCAGCATCTGCAGACGCAGGTTCGCCGAGCCTGCGTGCTCGTCGATCTGGTTGAGCACGATCTCGCCGATCAGCTCGTCGCTGACCTGCTGACCGTCGCGGACGGCCCCCGGCGCGATCGCCCAGTCGTACCGGCCCGGGCGGTGGGCGACGGTCGCCGTCCACTCGTCGACCTGCTCGCGCGTGAAGGCGGCCGTCGTCCCCGTCAGGCGGATGCCCTCCGGGTCCTGGAGCGACTCCCACAGCCGGTCCGCGTCCCTCGCCTCGATGGGTCGCAGGCGGACCATCTCACCGTGCAGGACAGGCGCCCTCAACTGCCGATCCTCTCCAGGACGAGCTCGCGCACGCGCTTGGCGTCGGCCTGGCCGCGCGTGGCCTTCATGACCGCGCCGATGATCGCGCCGACAGGACCCTGGTTGCCGCCGCGGACCTTCTCGACGACGTCCGGCTGAGCGGCGAGTGCCTCGTCGATCGCGGCGAGGAGCGCGCCGTCGTCGGACACGACCTCCAGGCCACGGACCGCGACGACCTGCAGCGGGTCGCCCTCGCCGGCAAGGACGCCCTCGAGCACCTGGCGGGCGAGCTTGTCGTTGATCCGGCCGGAGTCGACCAGCGACTGGAGCTCGGCGATCTGCGCGGGCGTGATCGGCAGGGCCGCCAGCTCGACCTCGTCCTGCTTGGCCCGGCGAGCGAGCTCGCCCATCCACCACTTGCGGGCGCCCGCAGGGCTCGCGCCGGCTGCGACCGTGGCCTCGATGAGCTCGACCGCGCCGGCGTTGACGACGTCGCGCATCTCGGCGTCGGCGTAACCCCACTCGGCCTGCAGACGACGACGGCGCTCCTGCGGCAGCTCGGGGAGGGTTGCGCGGATCTCCTCGACCCACTCGCGGCTCGGGGCGACGGGGACGAGATCGGGCTCCGGGAAGTACCGGTAGTCCTCGGCATCGGACTTCACGCGGCCCGACGTCGTGATGCCGGTGTCCTCGTGCCAGTGGCGGGTCTCCTGCACGACGGCGGTACCGGCGTCGAGGATCGCGGCCTGCCGCGAGATCTCGTACCGGACCGACCGCTCGACCGAGCGGAAGGAGTTGACGTTCTTGGTCTCGGTGCGGGTGCCGAGCGGGGAGTCCGGAGCCGGGCGCAGCGACACGTTGACGTCCGCGCGCACGTTGCCGCGCTCCATGCGGGCCTCGGACACGTCGAGGGCGCGGAAGATGTCCCGCAGCGCCTGCACGTAGGCTCGGGCGACCTCGGGAGCGCGCTCGCCCGCGCCGGTGATCGGCTTGGTGACGATCTCCACGAGCGGGATGCCGGCACGGTTGTAGTCGACGAGCGAGTACTCGGCACCGTGGATGCGGCCGGTGGAGCCGCCGACGTGGGTGTTCTTGCCCGCGTCCTCCTCCATGTGCGCCCTCTCGATCTCGACGCGGTGCACCGTGCCGTCGTCGAGCTCGACGTCGAGCCAGCCGTCGAACGCGATCGGCTCGTCGTACTGCGACGTCTGGAAGTTCTTCGGGATGTCCGGGTAGAAGTAGTTCTTCCGCGCGAACCGGCAGTTCTCGGCGATCGTGCAGTTGAGAGCCAGGCCGATGCGGATCGCGTACTCGACGGCCTTGCCGTTGACCACCGGCAGGGCGCCGGGCAGGCCCAGGCTCACCGGCGTCGTCTGCGTGTTCGGCGCTGCGCCGAACGACACCTCGGCCGGGCAGAACATCTTGGTGCGGGTGCCGAGCTCGACGTGGACCTCGATGCCGAGGACCGGGTCGTAGCGGCGGACGGCGTCGGCGTAGTCGACGAGGGGCGTGGTCGGTGCGGACACTGCGGTCATGGTTCGTTCTTCCCTCCGTCAGCCGAGCTCGGGTGCCTGGGCCAGGAGCGGACCGCCCCAGGCCGACTCCAGGGCGGCCTCGAGCGCGGCGCCCACGCGGTACAGGCGGTCGTCCGCCTTCGCGGGCGCGAGCACCTGGAAGCCGGTCGGCAGACCGTCGTCGGACAGGCCGTTCGGCACCGAGATGCCCGGCACGCCGGCCAGGTTGGCGGGGATCGTGGCGACGTCGTTGAGGTACATCGCGAGCGGGTCGTCGAGCTTCTCGCCGAGCTTGAACGCCGTGGTAGGCGCCGTGGGCGAGACGAGCACGTCGGCCTGCGCGAACGCCTCGGCGAAGTCGCGCTGGATGAGCGTGCGCACCTTCTGGGCGCTGCCGTAGTACGCGTCGTAGTAGCCGGCGCTCAGCGCGTAGGTGCCGAGGATGATCCGGCGCTTGACCTCGTCGCCGAAGCCGGCCCCGCGGGTGGCGGCCATGACGCGCTCGGCCGTGACCGGGCCGCTCTCCGGCTCGACGCGGAGCCCGTAGCGCATGCCGTCGAACTTCGCGAGGTTGCTCGACGCCTCCGCGGGCATGATCAGGTAGTACGCGGCGAGTGCGTAGTCGAAGTGGGGGCAGGAGACCTCGACGACCTCGGCACCGGCCCGCTGCAGCAGCTCGAGCGACTCGTGGAAGCGTGCGAGGACGCCCGACTGATATCCCTCGCCCTTCAGCTGGGTCACGACGCCCACGCGAAGGCCGGAGAGGTCGCCGAGCGCGCCCTGACGGGCGGCCGCGACAACCGGCGGCAGCGGCTCGGGGATGGACGTCGAGTCGCGCGGGTCGTGGCCGCCGATGAGCTCGTGCAGCAACGCGGAGTCCAGCACGGTCCGGGTCACGGGGCCGGCCTGGTCGAGCGAGGACGCCATGGCGATGAGCCCGTAGCGGGAGACCCCGCCATACGTCGGCTTCACGCCGACGGTGCCCGTCACGGCACCGGGCTGGCGGATCGAGCCGCCGGTGTCCGTCCCGATCGCGAGCGGCGCCTCGAAGGCGGCCAGCGCCGCGGCCGAGCCGCCGCCCGAGCCGCCGGGGATCCGGGTGAGGTCCCACGGGTTGTGCGAGTTGCCGTACGCCGAGTGCTCCGTGGAGGAGCCCATCGCGAACTCGTCCATGTTCGTCTTGCCCAGGATGGGCAGCCGGGCGGCGCGGATCTTCTCGACGAGCGTCGCGTCGTACGGCGGGATCCAGCCCTCGAGGATCTTCGAGCCCGCCGTCGAGGGCATGCCCTTGGTCACGACGACGTCCTTGACCGCGATCGGCACACCGGCCAGCGGGTGGAGGTCCTCCCCCGCCGCGCGCAGTGCGTCGACCTCGGAGGCGGTCCGCAGCGCCTCGTCGCCGTCCACGTGCAAGAACGCGTGCACGGCGTCGTCCACCGCCGCGATACGGTCGAGGTGTGCCTGGGTGACCTCGACGCTGGAGACCTCGCGCGTCGACAGGCTCTCGGCGAGCTGTGCGGCCGAGAGACGAGTCAGGTCCGTCATGTCATTCCTCCCCGAGGATCTGCGGCACGGCGAAGCGGCCGTCCTCCGCCTCCGGCGCACCCGCGAGCACGTCGTCGACCGGAAGCGCCTGCTGCGGTACGTCCTCGCGGAACACGTTCGTCATCGGCAACGGGTGGCTCGTCGCCGGCACGTCGGGGGTCGCGACCTCGCGGACACGGGCGATCGACTCGACGATGACGTCGAGCTCGCCGGCGAGGCGGTCGACCTCCTCCGGCCGCAGGTCGATGCGCGCGAGCGCGGCGACGCGCGCGACCTCGTCACGGGAGATGGTGGACATGCCCGCAAGTCTAGTGGGCGCCCACGGCGCACAGAGACGACTTCTCCGTGGTCCCTGTCGCACCGTCAGGGCGTTTCAGGTCTCTACGTGCAGACACAGCGAAGGCCCCGCACCGGGG
>VJZX01000025.1 GCA_009663185.1 Isoptericola halalbus | reverse complement strand
CGCGCTCACCGGCCCCGTCTCGCGCGGCGACGTCGGCACGGTGTCGCGGCACCTCGAGGTGCTCGGCGACCTCGCCGCGCGCACCGGCGCGACCGACGTGCCGGCGTCGTACACCGAGCTGGCGCGGGGCGCGACCCGCCGCGCGCTCGCGAGCCACCGCATCGACGACGCGGCCGCCCAGGCGCTGATCGACGCGCTCGAGCCCGCCGCCGGACCCTCCGAGGAGGACGCATGACCACCGCCGAGACCGCCGCACCCACCGGGGATCTGGCGCGCCCGGCCGTCGTGCGCACGCGCGCCGAGCTGCGCGACGCCCTGGGCGCGTGGGCCCTCAGCGGACCCGACGCGTCCGACCGTCGCGCGGTCGTCATGACCATGGGCGCGCTGCACGAGGGTCATCTGCAGCTCGTCCGCCGGGCGCGGCAGGAGGCCGGGCCGAGCGGGCAGGTCGTGGTGACGATCTTCGTCAACCGGCTGCAGTTCGGTGCGAACGAGGACCTGGACACGTACCCGCGCGACCTCGAGGGCGACATCGCCAAGGTCGCGTCCGCGGGCGCGGACGTCGTGTTCGCGCCGACGCCGGACGTGGTGTACCCCGACGGCGACCCGATCGTGCGCGTCAGGGCCGGCCACGTCGGCGAGGTGCTCGAGGGCGTGTTCCGCCCGGGGCACATGGACGGCGTGCTGACGGTGGTCCTCAAGCTGCTGCACCTGACGCGGCCCGACGTCGCGCTGTTCGGCGAGAAGGACGCACAGCAGCTGCTCGCGGTACGGCGCATGGTGCGCGACCTTGACATCGACGTCGAGATCGTCGGCGTGCCCACCGTGCGCGACCCCGACGGGCTCGCGATGTCGTCGCGCAACGCGTACTTGTCGGACGCCGAGCGCCAGGTCGCGCTCACGCTCTCGCGCGCGCTCCGCGCCGGGGCGCAGGAGGCGGCCGCGGGCCACGGAGCGGGTGCCGTGCTGGCGAGCGCCTCGGGAATCCTCAACGACACCGCAGGCGTTGTGGTGGATTACCTGGCTCTCGTGGACCCGGCTACCGTTGACGAGGTTTCCGCGGACCACACGGGCCCCGCGTTGCTGCTCGTCGCGGCACGCGTGGGCACCACCCGACTGATCGACAACCAGGCCGTGGACGTCGCCGCGCCGGCCGAGCGCGGCGTCGCCCCTGGTCAGGAGGCATCTCGTGAGTGAGCACATCGAGTCGTACACCGCCGCGCACGCCGGCACGCACGACGGCGCGCACCGCGCGCCGGTGCGCCGGCCGGCGTCGCTGCAGCGGCCGATGATGATCGGCAAGATCCACCGCGCGACCGTGACCCAGGCCGACCTGCACTATGTGGGATCCATCACGGTCGACACCGACCTGCTCGACGCCGCCGACCTCATCCCCGGCCAGCAGGTCGACGTCGTGGACGTCACGAACGGCGCCCGACTTACGACCTACGTCATCCCGGGCGAGGCCGGCTCGGGGCAGATCGGGATCAACGGCGCCGCCGCGCACCTGGTGCACCCCGGCGACACGGTCATCATCATCGCCTACGGCATGCTCTCGGACTACGACGCGCGCACCTTCCTGCCGAACGTCGTCTTCGTCGACGAGAACAACCGGATCGTCGAGGTCCACGACGACCCCGGCCACGCACCCGACGGCTACGGCCTGCTCGACTCGGGCGTGCCCATCGAGCCGTACCAGGCGGCCGGGCTCGTGCGCACGGCGGCGGCCGGCCGTGCCGTCGCCGAGTCTCACACCATGTCTCACGAGGGGTCTCACGAGGGGTCTCACGAGGGGTCTCACGAGGGGTCCCGCGACGTCGAGATCCCGGCCCGGTGACGCCGGCACGCCTCGCACGCGCCCTCGCCGCCCCCGAGCCCGGGTGGACGACGACGGCGGACGCGGTCGTCGTCGGCTCCGGGATCGCGGGGCTCACCGCCGCGCTCGAGCTGCGCACGCGAGTGCCGCACGTGCTGCTGGTGACCAAGGGCAAGCTCTCGTCGGGCTCGACCGTGTGGGCGCAGGGCGGTATTGCGGCCGTGCTGCACCCCGACGACACCCCTGAGGCGCACCTGCACGACACGCTCGTCGCGGGCGGAGGCCTGAGCGACCCCGAGGCGGTCCAGGTCCTCGTCACCGAGGGCCCCGACCGCGTGTACGAGCTCGTCGCGCGCGGGACGACGTTCGACGTCGGCCCGGACGGCGACATCGCGCTGACGCGCGAGGGTGGGCACCGCGCCGACCGCATCGCGCACGCCGGCGGTGACGCGACCGGGGCCGAGATCTCTCGGGCCCTCGTGGCGCAGATCGAGGCCGTCCGGCACGACCCGGGCATCGAGGTCGTCGAGAACGCGCTGGTGCTCGACGTGCTCACGGGTGCTCCCGGAGCCGGCGGCCGGCGGCCCGTGGCCGGTGTGACCCTGCACGTGCGGGGCGAGGGCTCGCGCGACGGCGTCGGCGCCGCGCTCGCACCCGTCGTCGTGCTCGCGACCGGGGGAGTGGGGCAGGTGTTCCGGTCCTCGACCAACCCGCCCGGGGCGACCGGGGACGGCATCGCCGCGGCGCTGCGCGCCGGTGCTGTCCTGGGCGACATGGAGTTCGTGCAGTTCCACCCGACCGTGCTGTGGCTGGGCGCGGGCGCTCGCGGCCAGCTGCCTCTCATCAGCGAGGCGGTCCGCGGCGAGGGCGCCCTGCTCCTCGACGTCGACGGGCACCGCTTCATGCCGGACGTGCACGAGATGGCCGAGCTCGCGCCGCGCGACGTCGTCGCGCACGCGATCGTGCGGCAGATGGCCGCGACGTCGGCCGAGCATGTGCTGCTCGACGCCCGGCACCTGGGCGCCGCCTTCCTCCGGCGCCGCTTCCCGACGATCACCGAGCGGCTGCTCGACGCCGGGATCGACTGGACGGAGGAGCCCGTGCCCGTGGCACCGGCCCAGCACTACCACTCCGGCGGCGTCGTGACCGACCTGCTCGGACGCTCCTCCGTGCCCGGCCTGTACGCGGTGGGCGAGGTCGCCTGCACCGGCGTCCACGGGGCCAACCGGCTCGCGTCCAACTCCCTGCTCGAAGGTCTTGTGTTCGCCCATCGCGCGGCGCACGACGTCGCCGCGCGGTACGACGCAGGCGAGCTGCGGTCCGCGCCCGAGCCGGTCGAGCGGCCCGGCGGGTCCGCGCTCGTGGCCGCGGCGGCGCGCTCGCGCGTGCAGCGCGCCGCGTCGGAGGGCGCGGGGCCGATCCGGTCCGCCGCCTCGCTGGAGGGCGCGGCTGTGCGGCTCGCCGGTGTGCGGGCCGACGCCCACCTGGCCGCCGACGTCGTCGCCGACCCGCAGGTGGCCGAGTGGGAGACCACCAACGTGCACCAGGTCGCGACCGCGCTCGTGCACGCCGCCTGGGTGCGCACCGAGACCCGCGGCGGGCACTTCCGCACCGACTTCCCCGAGCCGGACCCGGCCTGGGAGCGTCGCGTCGAGCTCGCCCTCGAGGAGGACGGCACCCTCGCCGAGGCGTTCTACCTCGCCGGAACTCGTTCTACCTCGGCATGCAGGTCGAGCGCGAGGTCGAGGATCGGCGCGGAGTGGGTCAGCGCACCGACGGACAGGTAGTCGACGCCGGTCTCGGCCACCTCGCGTGCCCGGTCCAGCGTGAGGTTGCCGGTCGCCTCGAGCTCGACGTGCGCGGCCACGCCGTCGCGACCCTCGCGCGCACGGACGGAGGCGACCGTCTCGGCGAGGACCGGCGTCGGCATGTTGTCGAGCAGCAGGAAGTCCGCGCCGGCGTCGAGCGCCTCGAGCGCCTGCGCCGTGGTGTCGGCCTCGACCTGGATCGGCACGTCGGGGAATGCCCCCCGCACGGCCGCGACCGCCGCGCCCACCGAGCCGGCCGCGACGACGTGGTTGTCCTTGACCATCGCGACGTCGTACAGCCCCATGCGCTTGTTCGTGCCGCCGCCGGCGCGCACGGCGTACTTGTCGAGCGCGCGCAGGCCAGGCGTCGTCTTGCGGGTGTCGAGCACTCGGGCGCCCGTGCCCTCGAGCGCACGGGTCCACGCCGCCGCGGCCGTCGCCACGCCCGACGCGCGCGACGCCAGGTTGAGCATCGTCCGCTCAGCGACGAGCAGCACCTGCGTGCGCCCCGCGATCGTCGCGAGCACCTGCCCGCGGACGACGGCGTGCCCGTCCTGAGCATGGAACGTCACGCGGGGCACGGGAAGCCCGAGGCGGTCGGAGACCTGCTCGAGGGTCTCCCGGACGGCCACGAGGCCGGCGACCGTCCCGTCGTCGCGCGCCACCAGGTCGGCGGTGCCGGTGCTCGACGGCGGGATGGTCGCCTGGGTGGTCACGTCGCGACCAGGCAGAGGGCCGAGGTCCTCGTCGAGCGCGATCTCCACCGTCTCCGCGATCCACGCCGGGTCGAGGGCCGGCTCGACGCCGGACGGGTCGGCGAACACGGGCAGCGGGTTCTCGTTCGCGCTCACGCCTCACAACGCTACCCCTGCGACTCGGAAGTTCCGGTCGCACGCACCGGTACCGTCGGCTACCGTCGTCGGCGGTTGCCCGGAGCATCGGTGACCGGGAAACTTCTTTTCGCAGACGCACCTGGGGGAGCGTGTCATGACGTCGTCGCTCGACGCACCGAACGAACGAATCGCGCAGGGGGAGCGGCGTCGGGACCGGATCCGCCGCGCGCTCGCATGCCTGGTCGCGACCGTGGTCGCTCTCACCGCGTCCGTGGTGCTGGTGCCCGTGGAGGACGCGCAGACAGCACCACGGTTCAACGTCCGGTGCGACGAGCTCATCGAGGGCATCGAGGGCATCGCCGAGTTTGCGGAGCTGCCCGGCGGGGGACTGGAGGACGGGTACGACGAGCGGATCGACGACTACGAGTTCGAGAACCCCGCCGAGAAGCACCGTTCCCGTGCGAAGCCCTCCCAGGAGGAGCTCGATGCGCTGGAGGGCAGCTACGCGGACTTCGAGGCGGGCACCGAGGACCACATGCTCCGGCGGTGGAAGGCCTACGACGGCGACTGGGAGTGGGAGCGCTGGCGGAACACCTACATCCCCGCGGTGTCCAACGACTTCCGGGGTGACGGGTTCCACAGGAACGTGGCGCGCCGGCTCAAGCTCGGCGGGGCCGACTGGATGTGCGAGGACACCAAGCTCTGGGACGAGCAGAAGCTCGAGACGAGGCGCCGGTACGACTCGGTGAACCGCACCCACAAGATCGCCTACGAGCTGAAGTCCGGGAACTCGCCCCTCAAGCTCGAACAGCTCAAGGCCGACCAGGCGTTGCGCGCCAAGGGCTGGCGCGTCGTCTACATCTTCAGCCAGGACCCCAAGCCGGGACAGCTCAAGCTTCTGCGACAGTACGGCGTCGAGCACACCAAGCTCCGTTCCACGGCGGTCCCGACGAACCCGCCCAAGCCGACGAACACTGCGCTGAGCCCCAACCCGCAGCGGCCGACGGGAGGAGCGGTCAAGAATCTCGCCCAACGCTCGGGCGCCAACCCGAGCGTCGCGCGGGAGGCGCAGCGGATCCAGAACCAGCTCGCGACCGACACCCGCCGTCCAGGCTTCTCACCGCGTCTTCCGGGTGGCATCGACTGGACCTCGCTCGAGCTGCACTACGTCTCCGAGAACCCCGCGAACAAGGACTTCGAGTACGCCTTCTCGGCTGCGGAGCTCGAGGACGACGGCGAGGCCGAGCCGTCGTACGGCGGTGAGGCGTCGCTCGACCTCTCGTCGGACGCGCTCTTCACCTGGCTGGCGCTCGACCCGAGCCAGTTCTGGGTCAACCTCAACCCGGACACCCCCGACACCGTCATCGACGAGGAGTTCGCCACGACCGACGCCGGCCGCGTCCTGCTCGAGGCCGACCTGGAGCTCAAGCGCTCGCAGACCGACCTCATGCGACCGGAGAGCCCGACCGGCGCCGAGTTCTGGGAGTCCCTCGAGCGCACGGAGGACGGCGTGCCGTGCTTCGACTCCTACCGCATCTGGATCGAGCCGCACCCGGCGACGGTCCGCGTCGACGGCGACGAGCTGTACATCCTCGATGCGCCTCTGAAGGTGCAGCACGAACGCATGAACATCTCGACACCCGGGCCCGGCGGACCGGCCTGCGACGCGCCGGAGGAGATCCTCGAGGCCAACTTCGAGATCATGCAGGACGTCCTCGGGCCGGCGCTCGAGGAGGAGGTGAACACCGCCGCGGAGTTCGCCGACCTGCGCCGGGTGTACACCGCCCGGGTGGCCGCCCAGTGGCTCCGCGAGCGCGACGCCGAACGTCCGGGTGCATTCCACGACGTCATCCAGGCCGGCGACGTCTCCGAGTGGCCGGCACGCACCGAGTGGGACCCGCAGGCGGTCTTCGATGAGTATGTCGAGGACTTCCAGACGGTGCAGTTCCGCTATGAGTGGGAGAACGAGGAGGGCGAGTTCTGGATCGAGATGGGCGGCGGTGTCGACTTCGCCCGTTCGCCGCGCGAGCCGATGTCCGCGGAACGCTTCGAGCAGGGGCACCCCACGCTGCCGCGGACCGTGCGGAGCGCGGCCTACGAGGCGGTGAGCGTGCCGGCGCCCGGCGGGACCGGGGACGAGCTCGGCACCCTCGACGAGCACACGACAAGCACCGCGTGGCTCGGCGGAGGCCCGGTCGTGCAGGCGTCGGACCCCGACCCGACCGACCCGCCCGAGGATCCGGACGACCCCGGCTCTGGTGATCCTGGCTCTGGTGATCCTGGCTCTGGTGATCCGTCCGACGGTGGTGGCGGCGCGGACGGGCGCGGCGACGGACCGGAGGCCGAGCGCCCGGCGCTCCCGCAGGCTGGTCCCTCACGGGAGGTCGTGCAGGCGTCGGGGCCGCTGCCGACCACGGGATTCTCCGAACCCTGGATCGTCACCACCGCGATCGCACTCGTCCTCGCCGGCCTGGTGCTGGTGGTGTTGCGCCATCGTTGGCCACGACGCCGGTAGGCACTGGTGAGGCAACCTCGCGTGAAGGTGTGAGGTGCGTCGCCCGTAGAATCGTGGGGTGACCTCCCCGCAGAACGCCCCTTCCGCCGTGCCCGCGGACGGCGAGAACGCCGTCGACGACCTGCCTGAGCAGGTGCGCGTCCGACGCGAGAAGCGCGAGCGCCTGCTCGCCCGGGGAGTCGAGGCCTACCCGGTGAGCGTGCCGGTCACGCACAGCATCGTCCAGGTGCGCGAGGGCTACGGCCACCTGCAGACGGGCGAGGAGACCGACGACGTCGCGGGCGTCGCGGGTCGCGTCGTCTTCCTGCGCAACACCGGCAAGCTGTGCTTCGTCACGCTGCAGGACGGCGAGGGCAACCGGCTCCAGGCCATGCTGAGCCAGGCGGTGGTCGGCCAGGAGTCGCTCGCGGACTTCAAGGCAGACGTGGACCTGGGCGACCACCTGTTCGTGCACGGCCGCATCGGGTCGTCGCGGCGGGGCGAGCTGAGCATCTTCGCCGACTCGTGGCAGATGGCGGCCAAGGCGCTGCGCCCGCTGCCCGTGCTCCACAAGGACCTCTCCGAAGAGGCGCGCGTCCGTCAGCGGTATGTCGATCTCATCGCGCGCCCGGCCGCCCGCGACATGGTGCGCCTGCGTTCCGGCGTCGTGCGCTCTTTGCGCGAGAACTTTCACGGTCGCGGCTTTCTCGAGATCGAGACGCCGATGCTCCAGACCGTTGCTTCGGGCGCATCGGCACGTCCTTTCTCGACGTACATGAATGCGTACGACATCGAGCTCTTCCTGCGCATCGCGCCCGAGCTGTTCCTCAAGCGAGCGGTCGTCGGCGGCGTCGAGAAGGTCTTCGAGATCAACCGGAACTTCCGTAACGAGGGAGCCGACTCCACCCACTCGCCCGAGTTCGCGATGCTCGAGGCATACGAGGCCTACGGCGACTACAACTCGATCGGCGCGCTCACGCAGAACCTCGTGCAGGCTGCCGCGAAGGACGTCCTCGGCAGCACCGTCGTGACCCTGCCGGACGGCGAGGAGTACGACCTCGGCGGCGAGTGGGCGCAGATCACCATGTACGGCTCGCTGTCGGAGGCGCTCGGCGAGGAGATCACGCACGAGACCGGTGTCGAGCACCTTGCCGCGCTCGCCGAGAAGGCGGAGATCTCGCTCGACCCGAAGAAGCTCAACCACGGCAAGCTCGTCGAGGAGCTGTGGGAGCACCATGTCGGCGGCGCACTCCACGCCCCGACGTTCGTGCGCGACTTCCCGGTCGAGACGTCGCCACTGGTGCGCGCGCACCGGACCGTCGAGGGCCAGGTCGAGAAGTGGGACCTGTACGTCCGCGGCTTCGAGCTCGCGACGGGGTACTCCGAGCTGGTCGACCCGGTGATCCAGCGCCAGCGCTTCGAGGCCCAGGCGCTCCTCGCGGCGGCCGGGGACGAGGAGGCCATGCGCGTCGACGAGGACTTCCTGACGGCGATGGAGCACGCGATGCCGCCCGCCGGCGGGATGGGCATGGGTATCGACCGTCTGCTCATGGCGCTCACAGGCCTCGGAATTCGAGAGACCATCCTGTTCCCGCTCGTCAAGCCGTCACACTGACGCCAGGAGGCAGCATCCATGGAGACTTTCGGCGCGATCATTGCGGGACTCGTCCCGTCCGTAGGCGTCGGTCTGCTCTTCTGGCTCGTGATGCGCAAGATCATCCGTGCGGATCGCAACGAGAGAGAGGCGCTCGCGCGGCTGGACGCCGAGCGCGAGCAGCGGCATTCCGCAGGGAATTGATTCTCCGATACCCGGACCGCGCGCTGCGTTGACATTGCAATGCCATTTCGGGCATGCTCATTTCGTCAGCATCGAATGCACCAGAAAGGGTGGACGTGGTCCAGAAGACTCAGGTGATCCTCGTCGACGACATCGACGGGAGCGAGGCCGACGAGACCGTCACCTTCGCGCTCGACGGCGTCAGCTACGAGATCGATCTCACTTCGGCGCACGCGACGGAGTTCCGCGACGCGTTCGCCTCGTGGATCGGCCACGCGCGTAAGCAGCAGGCACGCGCGGGCGGACGGGCCACCGGTGGCGGCGCCCGCCGCGGCCGCACCGACAAGGAGCAGCTCTCGAAGATCCGCGAGTGGGCCCGCGAGAACGGTTACACGGTCTCGGACCGCGGCCGCATCCCGGGCAACGTCCTCGAGGCGTTCCAGGCGGCGCACTGATCCACGCTCGCCTCGGCGAGCCCCAGGCGCCCTCGCCCCGGTCGGGACACCCGGCCGGGGCGAGGTACGTCCGGACGGCATCGCCGACCGGGCCCGGCGGCGGCGGCGAGCGGTCCGCGGCCGACCCTAGGCTGGGGGACATGACGTCTGCGACGGTCCTGTGGATCGGCACCTACCCGCACCCCGGCAGCGAGCCGGGCGGCGGCGAGGGCATCTGGCGCGTCGAGGTCTCCGGCGGCCGATTCACCGCGCACGATCTCGTCGTCACGACGCCGTCCCCGTCGTTCCTCGCGCTGCACCCGTCCGGTCGCACGCTCTACGCGGTGGGGGAGACGGCGCCCGGCACCCTCGCGGCGTTCGACGTCGACGGCGACCGTCTGGTCCCCGCGGGCGCCGTGCCCAGCGGCGGTGACGATCCGTGCCACGTCGTCGCGACCGACGACGAGGTCTGGGTCGCCAACTACGGCGACGGCGTCGCGGCGGTCGTCCCCGTGGAGCCGGCGTCGGGCGCGCTCGCCGCCGAGCAGCCCGCGACCCATCCCCATGCCGGTACCGGCCCGGACCCGGACCGCCAGCAGGGTCCGCACGCGCACTTCGTCGCGATCGACGGCGACCGCGTCCTCGTCTGCGACCTCGGCACCGACCAGCTGCGCGGCTACCCGCGCGGCTCCGCCACGGGCGCCACCCCGCACGGCGCGGCCGACGCCGCGGTCGTCGCGACCGTGCCGCCCGGCACCGGCCCGCGTCATCTCGTCCGTCTGCCCGGCGGCGCCCTCGTCGTCGTCGGCGAGCTCGACGACCAGGCGCACCTCCTCGTGCCCGACGGCGACGGCTGGAAGCACGCCGGGTCGGTGCCCGCCACGGGCGTCGCCGTCCCGGAGGGATCGGCGGCGCTGCCGTCGCACGTCGCGCTGAGCGACGACGGCACGCTGCTCACGATCGGCGTGCGCGGGCCGGACGTGCTCGCCGTCCACCGGGTGGCCGACGGCGCCACGCCCGCGCTGCACCACGTCGCCGACGTGCCGCTCGGCTCGGACGCGTGGCCCCGGCACCATGCGGTCCTCTCCGGGTCCGACGACGACGCGCTGACCGTCGTCGTCGCGGCGCAGGGCACGAGCGAGCTGCTTGCCCTGCGCGTGGACCCGGCCTCGGGCGCCGGCGAGGTGACCGACCGCCTCGTCCTGCCCACCCCACCCGCGTGCGTCCTGGAGGGGTGACCATGCACGACTCCGGCCCGCGCGTCGCGATGCTCTCCGTCCACACCTCGCCGCTCGACCAGCCCGGAACCGGTGACGCGGGCGGAATGAACGTCTACGTGCTCGAGCTCTCGCGCGCTCTGGCGCGGCGCGGCGCGGAGGTCGAGATCTACACGCGCGCAACGTCGTCGGCCCAGCCCAAGGTGGTCGACACCGAGCCGGGGATCCGGGTCGTGCACGTGGCCGCAGGCCCGTTCGAGGGCCTCGACAAGAACGACCTTCCCGGCCAGCTGTGCGCCTTCACGGCCGGAGTTCTGCGGGCCGAGGCGCACCGCCCTCCCGGCTGGTACGACGTCGTGCACGCGCACTACTGGCTCTCGGGTCAGGTGGGCTGGCTCGCGGCGCAGCGGTGGGACGTGCCGCTCGTCCACACCATGCACACGATGGCGAAGGTCAAGAACGCGGCGCTCGCGCCCGGCGACGTGCCCGAGCCGCTCGGGCGCGTCATCGGCGAGGAGCAGGTCGTCGCCGAGGCCGATGCCCTCGTCGCCTCGACGCGCGAAGAGGCCGACGACCTCGTGCGCGAGTACCGCGCCGACCCCGACCGCGTGCACGTGGTCGCACCGGGCGTGGACCTCGACGTCTTCTCGCCGCTCGTCCCGCGTTCCGGGCGCACGACGGCGGAGGAGCGGCATGCCCTGCGCACCCGCCTCGGGCTGCCGACCGACCGGCCCGTGGTGCTCTTCGCCGGTCGTGTCCAGCTGCTCAAGGGTCCCGACATCCTCGTCCGTGCGCTCGGCGTGCTGGCCGACCACGCCCCCGCGCACCTGCTCGACGCCGGAGGCCGGCCGGACCCCGACTGCCTGCGCGAGGGCGGGGGTCGCCAGGTGCCGACACTCGTGGTGCTCGGCGGCTCGAGCGGGCGTCCGACGGCCGTGCGCGAGCTCGAGGCCCTCGCGCACCAGGTGGGCGTGAGCGACCACCTCGTCGTGCGGCCTCCCGCACCGCGGGAGGTGCTCGTCGAGTACTTCCGGGCCGCCGACGTCGTCGCTGTGCCGTCGCACAACGAGTCGTTCGGGCTCGTGGCGGCCGAGGCGCAGGCGACCGGCACTCCCGTGGTGGCGGCCGCCGTCGGCGGGCTGCGTACCGTGGTGCAGGACGGCGTCTCGGGCGTCCTCGTGCCCGACCACAGCCCGTGGACGTGGGCACGTGTGTTCGACGAGCTGCTGCACGACGACGAGCGCCGCGCCGCGCTCGCCGCCGGCGCCCGGCGCGCGAGCGAGCGGTTCAGCTGGGACCGCGCCGCCGCCGCGGTGCTCGACGTCTACTCCCAGGCGCGCAAGGTCCGGACCGCGAGGTAGAACGCCTCTCGCCGAGGTAGAACGTTCATCGCCGAGGTAGTGCGGCCTCTGCTTGGATTGTCGGCATGTCGACGACGACGCCGGACACCCCGTCGCGCTCAGGACTCCCGCCGAGCACTCACCGTCTCCTCCTAGCCGTGGCGCTCCTCGGCGCGCTGCTGCTCGGAGTCTGGCTCGGACGTGCCGCGCCCGCGCCCGCCCATTGGGAGAAGATGGACGCTCAGCTGTACCGCGCTGGGGAGGTCGTCGTCTTCGTCGACACGTCCGGGACCGGGCGGTTCGAGTTCGAGTCCAGCGTTCCCACCTGGATCGACGGCACCGGCAGCTACCACACCGGTGGCATGCCTGAGTGCCTCGTTGTCCCGGGCGCCGACACCAGGCCGAGCTGGGAGCTGACCGTCGAGGACGTGAGCTTTGCCTGGGCCCGGGTCGGCAGTAGCGGCATTCGCGGCTCGGTCGTCGTCGCCGTCGACTGCCGCGCCTGATACCCAGAGTTGTCAGCACCCGGTGAACCGATAGCCGTACCTGGTTCTGACAAGTCCCGAGGGAATGCTCCGCGCGGGCCCGTGATTGGAACTCACATGCCGATCAGCGGAGAGTACGTCCCGAGCCCGTCGTCGTTCGCCGCGAACCAGGTGGAGATCTACGAGTCCTCGGGCGGGACCCGGGGCACCACACTGCGCGGCAAGCCCGTGGTCATCCTCACGACCGTGGGCGCGAAGACGGGCAAGGTGCGCAAGATCCCGCTCATGCGCGTCGAGCTCGACGGCACCTACGCCGTCGTCGCCTCGCGGGGCGGCGCGCCCGAACACCCGGTCTGGTACCACAACATCGTGGCCCACCCCCGTGTCGAGCTCCAGGACGGTCCGGAGAAGCACGAGTACGTCGCGCGTGAGGTCAGGGGCGAGGAGAAGGCCCTGTGGTGGGAGCGCGCGGTCGAGGTCTGGCCCGACTACGCGAGCTACCAGCGGAAGACGGACCGCGAGATCCCGGTCTTCGTCCTCGAGCGGGCGGACGCCTGACGTTCGTGGCCGCCGGCCCACGATCCGGCCGGCGGTGCGTCCGCGGGCGAGCGCAGGGCAGGATGGACCCATGACCTACACCCTCGTGCTGCTCCGCCACGGCGAGAGCGAGTGGAACGCGAAGAACCTCTTCACCGGCTGGGTCGACGTGCCGCTGTCCGAGAAGGGCATCGCGGAGGCGACGCGCGGCGGCGACCTCCTCAAGGAGGCCGGCGTCTCGCCCGACGTCGTGCACACCTCGCTCCTGCGCCGGGCGATCTCGACCGCGAACCTCGCGCTCGACGCCGCGGACCTCCACTGGATCCCCGTCAAGCGCAGCTGGCGCCTCAACGAGCGCCACTACGGCGCGCTGCAGGGCAAGGACAAGAAGCAGGTCCGCGACGAGTACGGCGAGGAGCAGTTCATGCTCTGGCGCCGCTCGTACGACGTGCCGCCGCCGGACATCGAGCTCGGCTCCGAGTTCTCGCAGGACTCCGACCCCCGCTACGCGGGCGAGCCGATCCCGCGCGCGGAGGCGCTGAAGCAGGTGCTCGAGCGGGCGCTGCCGTACTGGGACGGCGAGATCGTCCCCGACCTTGAGGCGGGCAAGACGGTCCTCGTCGCGGCGCACGGCAACTCGCTGCGCGCCATCATCAAGCACCTCGACGGCATCGACGACGCCACCATCGCCGGGCTGAACGTCCCGACCGGCATCCCGCTGGTGTACGAGCTCGACGAGACGACGCTCAAGCCGGTCGTCCCGGGCGGCAAGTACCTCGACCCGGAGGCGGCCAAGGACGCGATCGCCGCGGTCGCGGCCCAGGGTCGCTAGTGCCGAGATAGAACGGATCTCGCCGACGTAACGGCCCCGCGCTCGCTCCGAGCGCGGGGCCGTCCGACGTTCTACCTCGGCGAGATCTGTTCTACCCCGGCGAGAACTGCTCTACCTCGGCGGCCGCGTCGGCCAGGGGTCAGACCTCCAGGTGCGACGGCGAGTGCTCGGCGTCGAAGTCGCCCGTCACGAGGAAGGTGATCCGACGCGCGACGGAGACGGCGTGGTCGCCGAAGCGCTCGTAGTACCGGGCGAGCAGGGTCACGTCGATCGTCTCCTGCGGCGTGCCGTTCCACCCAGGCGCGAGCATCGCGGCGAAGGTGTCCTGGTGCAAGGCGTCGATGAGGTCGTCGTCCTGCTGGATCTCGGCGGCGAGCTCGACGTCGCGCGTCTGGAGGAGCTCGGTGGTCCGGCCGGCGACGTGGACCGCGGCGTCGTGCATCTTCTCGAACGTCTCGCGCGCTGTGGGCGCCACGGCCAGGGCCGGGTACCGGCCGCGGGCCACCTCGGCGACGTGCCGGGCGAGGTCGCCCATCCGCTCGAGCGTGGCGCTGATGCGCAGGGCGCTGATGACGATGCGCAGGTCTGTCGCGACGGGCGCCTGCTGCGCGATGAGGTGCACACACCGCTCGTCCAGCGCGCGCTCGAGCTTGTCGATCTCGTGGTCGGACGCGATCACGTCCTGGGCGAGCTGGTAGTCGGCCTCGAGCAGCGCGGTCCCGGCTCGGGTGACCGCGGACTCGACCAGGCGGCTCATCTCGACCAGGCCGTCGCCGATGTGGTGCAGCTCGGCATCGAAGATCTCTCGCATCGGGTTCCTCTCGCAAACGGGTTCGCGGTCAGGCTCTCACGGCCCGTTGGACGACGCGGGGACAGCAAGGTGAACACGACTCGCGCTTTCGGTGAACACTGGGCGACGGGTCACTGAGCAGTTCCCGCCGTGGCCCGGTGGGCACTGCCGGGCGACCTAGGCTGAAGGGGTGGACGTGGACGGGATGATCCAGGGCGTGACGGCCGTGCTCGCCGGCGTGCTCGGCGTCGTCGTGGGCGTGGTCGCCGCCGTGGCCTTCCGCATCTCGGAACGCACCCAGCGCACGAGCCCTGAGGCGGCCCCGGCCGAGCTCGACGAGGGACTCGTCCGCGTGCTCGCCGTCCTGCGGTCGGCGGCCGTCGTCCTCGACGAGGACGACGAGGTCGTCCGCGCCTCGCCGCCGGCGTACGCGCTCGGCGTCGTCCGCAACGACGCACTCGCCCACGCTGCGATCCAGGACCTCGTGCGAGACGTGCGCCGCGACGGCGTCATCCGTGAGGAGGAGCTCGAGCTGCCGCGCGGCCCGATCGGCTCAGGCACGGTGCTGCTGCAGGTACGCGTGGCCCCGGTCGGCCGCGACAAGCTGCTCGTCCTGGCCGAGGACCGAACCGAGGCGCGCCGCGTCGAGGCGATCCGCCGTGACTTCGTCGTCAACGTCTCCCACGAGCTCAAGACGCCGGTGGGCGCGCTCGCGCTGCTCGCGGAGACCCTCCAGGACGCGGCCGACGACCCGGTCGCCGTGCGCCGGTTCACCGAGCGCATGCAGCAGGAGGCGAACCGGCTCTCGGCGCTCGTGCACGAGATCATCGAGCTCTCGCGCCTCCAGGTGGCAGGCGCGCTGCAGGAGGTCAGCACGATCCGCGTGCGCGACGTCGTCGACGAGGCCGTCGACCGCGCCACGACCGCGGCCCACGCCAAGAACATCACCATCGCGGTGGGCGGCTCGCCCGACTGCCTGGTCTACGGCGACCACAACCTGCTCGTGACTGCCGTGCGCAACCTGCTCGACAACGCGGTCAGCTATTCGGGACGCAACACCCAGGTCGGGGTGGGCGTCCGGGAGGTCGACGGCCTCGTCGAGATCGCCGTCGTGGACCAGGGCATCGGCATCGCCGCGAACGAGCAGGCGCGCGTGTTCGAGCGCTTCTACCGCGTGGATCCTGCGCGCGCGCGCGACACGGGCGGCACGGGGCTCGGCCTGAGCATCGTCAAGCACGTTGCCGCCGACCACGGTGGAGATGTCCAGATGTGGTCCGAGCCCGGCAAGGGCTCGACCTTCACGCTGCGCCTTCCCGCGGCCGACCTGCCGCAGGGTGAGCTTCCCGGGCTGCCCGACGCCGGGCACGACGACGGCCGGGCGTCTGGCCCGGGCAAGCACGACGGACCGGGCGACGGCCGGGACCGGAGCACGACGAACGAGGAGGTGGGTGCGTGACGCGCATCCTGGTGGTGGAGGACGAGGACTCGTACCGGGACCCGCTGACGTATCAGCTGACCCGCGAGGGTTACGAGGTGGTCGAGGCGTCGAACGGTGTCGACGCGCTTGCGGCCTTCGACGACGGCGGTGCGGACCTCGTCCTGCTCGACCTCATGCTTCCCGGCCTGAGCGGCACCGAGGTGTGCCGGGAGCTGCGCCAGCGCGGCGACGTGCCCGTGATCATGCTCACGGCCAAGGACTCGGAGATCGACAAGGTCGTGGGCCTCGAGCTGGGGGCCGACGACTACGTCACCAAGCCGTACTCCTTTCGCGAGCTGCTCGCCCGCATGCGCGCGGTGATGCGTCGGCGCGGCCCCGCGGCCACCGACGTCGGCGGGGGAGGGCAGGACGACGGGTCTGAGTCGGTGCTCGAGGTCGGGCCGGTGCGGATGGACGTCGAGCGCCACACCGTGACGGTCGTGGGCGACCCGGTGTCCCTGCCCCTCAAGGAGTTCGACCTGCTCGAGCTCTTGCTGCGCAACGCGGGCCGGGTGCTCACGCGGGGCCAGCTCATCGATCGGGTGTGGGGCGCGGACTACGTGGGCGACACCAAGACGCTCGACGTCCACGTCAAGCGCATCCGGGCCAAGATCGAGCCCGACCCGGGCTCGCCGCGCTACCTGCTGACCGTGCGCGGGCTGGGCTACAAGCTCGCGGACGGCGACGGCTGACGCGACGTCGCCGTCGGCTCGATCCCGGGCAGCTCCTCCTGGTCGACCGGATGACCGGGTACCGTTCCTCTGCGGCACTCCCGAGGCCGCTGCGGCTCGTCCCGCATCGCTCGGAAGGCAGGGGCCCGTGACCACTTCTCGTCCGCCGGCGCGGCGCTCGCTTGCCGTCCTTGCCGTGGGGCCGGTCGCCCTGTCGCTCGCGGGGTGCGGCGTCGTCGACCGTTTCGTCGCCCCTGACGAGCCCGAGAGCGACGCGAGCGGCGCGGTGACGGCCTCCTCCGACGCCGACATCTTCGCCGTCACGCTCGGCGACTGCCTGGACATCGCGGACCTGGACTCCGAGGCGGAGCAGTTCACGTCACTGCCCATCGTGCCGTGCTCGAAGCCGCACACCGGCGAGGTCTACGCCGAGCTCGCACTCTCCGACGACGACTATCCTGCCGGGTTCCCGGGCGACAAGGCCATCGCCTCGGTGGCGGACGAGTTCTGCCTCGCGGAGTTCGAGCCCTTCGTCGGGGCCACGTACGCCGACTCCGTGCTCGACTACTGGCAGTTCTGGCCCACCAAGCGCGGCTGGGCCGAGGGCGACCGCATCGTGCAGTGCGTCGTCGAGTCGGCCGAACCCGTGACCGGAACCCTCGAGGGCGCCGGTCTCTGACGCGTCACGACGTGGAGCCGGCGTACTCCGGAAGGGTGTCGTCGAAGACGGGCAGGGCGAAGTCCTTGCTCACGTCACCGGCGCTGAGCGTGGCGTCGAGATAGCCGCCGGGGATGGTGTCGACGGCGGAGAGCGTCGCCAGCACGCCGTCCTCCGTACCCAGGTTGACGGTCTCGCGGGCCTCCACCTGCACCGTGATCGGGGCCGCGCCGTCGACCTCGATCTGGAAGGTGGCGGGCTCGGAAGAACTGTTGGTCAGCGCGCCGTACAGGGCACCCTCCGCGCCGTCGCCCTCGGACACGACCATGAGGTTCAGACCGCGGTGGCGCGTGTCGAGGTCGACGCGCGTCCCGTCCGACGGCGAGTACGACAGCGTCGTGGTCGTGGGGCTGCAGGCCGCCAGCAGCAGGGCGCCGGCCGCGACGCTCGCGGCGACGACCCCGTGACGTGCGGTACGTGCGGAGCGGGACACGTGCTCTCCTTCGTGCTGGAGCGAGTGCGCGGACCGCAGCTCGGGCGGACGCGGTAGCGCGATGAGTCGAGGGGGAAGGGCGCGAAGCACCCGCGCACATCCTAGTAGGGCACGAACCGGGGCGTGCACAGAGTCCCCGATCATGCCGCTGACCTGCACAGATACTGTCTCGGCGGCGCAGCAGCCTAGGGCTGCGAGGGTCCCGCATGGTAGACTCGGCCACCGGGAAAGGGGACATCTGCAGATGACGTTCACAGTAGGCGAGACTGTTGTCTACCCGCATCACGGGGCAGCGTTGATCGAGGAGATCAAGACGCGCAAGATCCGTGGCGAAGAGAAGATGTACCTCAAGCTCAAGGTCGCCCAGGGCGACCTGACGATCGAGGTCCCGGCCGAGAACGTGGACCTCGTGGGCGTGCGCGACGTGGTCGACCAGCAGGGCCTGGACAAGGTCTTCGAGGTGCTCCGGGCTCCGTACACGGAGGAGCCGACCAACTGGTCGAGGCGGTACAAGGCGAACCTGGAGAAGCTGGCGTCGGGCGACGTCATCAAGGTGGCCGAGGTCGTCCGCGACCTGTCCCGCCGCGACGCCGACCGTGGCCTTTCGGCCGGCGAGAAGCGCATGCTGGCCAAGGCGCGCCAGATCCTGGTCTCCGAGCTCGCGCTCGCCGAGCACACGGAAGAGGACAAGGCCGAGGCCATCCTCGACGAGGTGCTCGCCTCCTGAGCACACCCGTCGTCGCGGGGAGCTGTCGGTGACCACCCTCGCGATCCTGACCGCCGCCGGGTCGGGCACCCGGTTGGGACGTGATCTGCCCAAGGCGCTCGTCGAGCTCGGCGGCTTCCCCTTGGTGCTGCACGCGGCGCGCCGCCTCGCGGCGTCGCGCGTCGTCGACGCCATCGTCGTGACCGCGCCGCCCGGTCTTGCCGCCGCGATGTCCGACGTCGTCACCGCGGACGCGCACGTGTCGTGCCCCGTCCGGGTGGTCGACGGCGGTCCGACGCGCCAGGCGTCGGTCGCCGCCGGGCTGGCACTGGCCCGGCCCGAGGACGACGTCGTCATCGTGCACGACGCGGCGCGGCCGCTGGCCTCTCCTGACCTCGTCAGACGGGTCCTGGACGCCGTGCGGGCCGGGCACCCCGCCGTCGTGCCGGGCATGCCTGTCACGGATACCATCAAGCGCGTGTCACCCGTCCCCGTCGGCGCCGTGCGGACCGCGCCAGGACCCGCCGTCGAGCGCGTCGTCGAGACGCCGGACCGCGCCACGCTGCGCGCGGTCCAGACGCCGCAGGGCTTCGACCGCGCACTCCTGGAGCGAGCCCATGCCGCGGGAGCGGACCGGGCCGTCGCCGACAACCTGGCCGCGACGGACGACGCCGGGCTGGTCGAGGCGCTCGGCGAGCCCGTGCACGTCGTCGCGGGCGAGGAGTCCGCGTTGAAGATCACGACCGAGCGCGACCTTGCCGTCGCGCGCATGCTGCTCGAGGAGCCCGCGTGACCGTGGGACTACCGCGGACCGGCGTGGGGGTCGACGTGCACGCCTTCGCGCCGGAGGACTCGGAGCGCGAGCTGTGGCTCGCGGGCCTGCGCTGGCCCGGGGAACGAGGGCTGGCCGGACACTCCGACGCCGACGTCGCCGCGCATGCCGCGGCCGACGCGCTGTTCTCCGCCGCGGGCATCGGCGACCTGGGTTCGCACTTCGGGACGAGCGAGCCGAGGTGGGCCGGCGCGTCCGGTGTCGCACTGCTGGCCGAGGCCGCCCGTCGGGTGCGGGACGCAGGCTTCGAGATCGGCAACGTCGCGGTCCAGGTCCTCGGCAACCGTCCGCGCGTCGGGACGCGCCGGGCCGAGGGTGAGGCCGCGTTGTCCGAGGCTGCGGGCGCACCCGTGTCCATCTCCGCCACGACGACGGACGGGCTGGGACTGACCGGACGGGGGGAGGGAGTGGCGGCGATCGCGACCGCGCTCGTCGTCGCTCGAGGATCGTGAAGCGCCTCCCGCTCGCGCAGCGACGCGCCCACCTCGCCGACGTGGCGCTCCAGATCGCCGCGCGCTCGGGGATCGACGCCGTGACGGTGCGCGCGGTGGCGCGCGAGGCCGGCGTCTCGCTCGGCACCGTCCACTACTGCTTCGACGACAAGGACGAGCTCCTGCACGAGATGGGGCGGGCGCTCGTCGGCGTCGCCGTCGACCCGGTGCGCGGCTCGATGCCGGACAGCGGAGACTTCCGCTCGGTGGTCCACGCGGCCGCCGACGGGCTCATGGTCGGGCTGCGCACGATGGAGGGACGGCGGGTGCTGTCGTTCGAGCTCTCGACGGCCGGCGCGCGCTCGGCCGCGATGAACGACGTCGCGCGGGTACACATCGCCCAGGTCGACGACATGGCGGTCGGTGTACTCACGGAGCTGGCCGAGCGAGCGGGTGTGACGTACCGGATCGACGTGTCGCTGCTCGCGCGGATCGTCGTCGCCTTCATCGACGGCATCGAGCTGCGCTGGCTCGTCGAACGGGACGACGACGCGACGCTCGCCGCGTTCCACGAGCTCGCCGACGTCGTCGCCTCGTACTCCCAGCCCGCGCCGGTCTCTGCCGCGGACGGCGCCGTGGCGACGACGGCGGTGCCGGCCGTTGCCACGACGGTGGCGGCCGGAACCGACGCGACCACGGTCGTGCCGGAGCCGGCCGTGGCGCGGGGGCCGACCCCGCTGGGGGAACGACCGGCCGGTAGTCTTGACGAGTGACCCTCCGCCTGTACGACACCGCGACGCGCGACGTGCGCGACTTCGTCCCCAGCAACCCGGGCGAGGTCGGCATCTACCTGTGCGGCGCCACGGTCCAGGCGCCCCCGCACGTGGGTCACCTGCGGCCGGCGGTCGCGTTCGACGTCCTGCGCCGCTGGCTGCAGCGCAAGGGGCTGCGGGTGACGCTCATCCGCAACGTCACCGACATCGACGACAAGATCATCGCCAAGGCCGAGGCGGCCGGGGTCGAGTGGTGGGCGCACGCGGCAACGTACGAGCGAGCGTTCACCGCCGCCTATGACGCCCTGGGGATCCTCCCGCCCACCTACGAGCCGCGCGCGACCCAGCACGTGCCGGACATGGTCGCGCTCATGCAGCGTCTCGTCGAGCGCGGGCACGCCTACTCGACCGGTCCTGGGAACGTCTGGTTCGACGTGCGCTCCTGGCCCGACTACGGCGACCTGACCAAGCAGCGTCTCGAGGACCTCAACCCGGAGGCTGCCGACGACGACGTCGCCCAGGAGAAGCGCGACGCGCACGACTTCGCCCTGTGGAAGGCGCCCAAGCCCGGCGAGCCGGCGACCGCGGCGTGGGACACGCCGTTCGGGCGCGGCCGCCCCGGCTGGCACCTCGAGTGCTCGGCCATGGCCCAGCGATACCTCGGCGAGACGTTCGACATCCACGGCGGCGGGCTCGACCTGCGGTTCCCGCACCATGAGAACGAGCAGGCGCAGTCGCGCGCCGCCGGCTACGGCTTCGCCCAGCGCTGGATGCACAGCGCCTGGGTCACTCAGCAGGGCGTCAAGATGAGCAAGTCGCTCGGTAACGGGCTGCTCGTGAGCGAGCTGCTCGCGCAGGCGCCCGCCGTCGTCGTGCGGTACGCGCTCGCGGCCGTCCAGTACCGCTCGATGCTCGAGTGGGGGGCCGACACGCTCGACGAGGCCCGGGCCACGTGGGAGCGTCTCGCCGGCTTTGTCGAGCGCGCGACCGAGCGCGTGGGCGAGGTGTCGGCGGAGGAGATCGCCAAGGCCGAGCTGCCCGAGGACTTCACCGCGGCGATGGACGACGACCTCAACGTGCCGGCCGCCCTCGCCGTCGTGCACGAGCACCTGCGCGCGGGCAACTCGGCGCTCGCGGTGAAGGACGATACCGCGGCCCGCGCGGAGCTGGTCGCGCTGCGGGGCATGCTCGACGTGCTCGGTCTCGACCCGAGGGACCCCCGGTGGTCGACGACCGCGGACTCGCGCGTCGCCGACGCCCTCGACTCGATCGTTCGTGCCGAGCTCGATGCCCGCGCTGCGGCGCGCGCCGCGAAGGACTGGGCCACGAGCGACGCGATCCGCGACCGGCTGGCCGCGGCCGGTCTCGTCGTGCAGGACTCGCCCGACGGCGCGCGCTGGTCGCTCGCCGACTGAGCCGCGCCCACAGACTGACCAGGAAGAGACACATGGCAGGCAACTCCAGGCGCCCCGGCGCGATCCGCAAGCCCGGCTCCAAGAAGGGCGCGCGCGTCGGCACGGGCGGTCACGGGCGCAAGGCGCTCGAGGGCAAGGGGCCGACGCCCAAGGCCGAGGAACGGACCTATCACCCGGCGTACAAGCGCAAGGCCGAGGCCGAGAAGCGCAAGGCCGACCGGCAGACGGGCGCCCAGGGTGCCCGCAAGGGTGTCGTGCGCGGGACGCGCCGGCCGACCGGTGGCGCCGAGGTCGTCGCAGGACGCAACGCCGTGCTCGAGGCGCTGCGCACCGAGGTCCCGGTGATCGCGGTGCACCTCGCGTCGCGGATCGATCACGACGACCGCACGCGCGAGATCCTCGAGCTGTCCTCGACACGCGGCGTGCAGCTGCTCGAGGTCAGCCGCACGGAGCTCGACCACCTGACCGAGGGCTCGGTGCACCAGGGCGTCGCGGCCCAGGTGCCGCCGTACGACTACGCCGACGTCGAAGACCTGCTCGACGTGGCCGACGAGTCCGGCGTGCCGCCGCTGATCGTGGCGCTCGACGGCGTGACCGACCCCCGCAACCTCGGCGCCGTGCTGCGGTCGGCGGGCGCGTTCGGCGCGCACGGCGTGGTCGTGCCCTCACGCCGCTCCGCCGGGGTGACGGCGTCGGCGTGGAAGACCTCCGCGGGCGCCGCGGCGCGCGTGCCGGTCGCGCGCGCCACCAACCTGGCCCGCGCGCTCGCCGACCTGAAGAAGTCCGGGCTGTTCGTCGTCGGGCTCGACGCCGGCGGGGACAGCGAGGTGCACGAGCTCGCGTTCGCGACCGACCCTGTCGTGCTCGTCGTCGGCTCCGAGGGCAAGGGCCTGTCCCGGCTCGTGCGCGAGGCGTGCGACGCCGTCGTGTCGATCCCGATCTCTTCCGACGTCGAGTCGCTCAACGCCGGCGTCGCCGCCGGCATCACGCTGTACGAGGTGGCGCAGGCCCGCCGTTCGGCTCGCTAGCCTGCGCGGACGTGGCGCGCGCGGGCGTACAGGGCGGGGCGTCAGGTGGAGAGGTGGAAGTGATCCGCCTCGGGGTCTTCCTCGCCCGGGGCGAGGCCCAGGATCGCCTTCTCGTCGGGGCGGTGCCGCAGCACGTTCTCGACGTACGACGCCGTCGCCTCCGGCATGGGCACGTCACGCTGCGCCCGCTCGGAGATGAACCAGCGGTGGTCGAGGATCTCGTGGAACAGCTGGGCCGGCTCGAGCTTGCGGCGTAGCTCGCGCGGCACGGCCCGGACCGTCGCCCGGAACACGTTCTGCAGCCAGTCGTGCGCGACGAGCTGCTCGTCGTCCTCCTGGCGGTCGGTGGCCGCACGGTAGGAGTCGAGGTCGTTGAGCAGGCGCCGGGCCTGGTTGTCCTGAACGTCGAGCCCCGTGAGCCGCAGCAGACGGCGCGAGTGGTGACCGGCGTCGACGACCTTGGGCTGGATCTGGACCGTGGTCCCGTCGATGTCCGTGGTGATGGCGAGCTCGCCGACGTCGAAGCCCAGGTCGTTGAGGTGATCGATGCGCGCCGCGACACGCCACCGCTCGTCGGACCCGAAGGCCTCGACGCCCGTCAGCGCCTCCCACAGCCCCGCGTACCGCTCGACGAGCGAGTCGCCGATGCCGATCTCGTCGATGTCCTCGTCGAGCAGCTCGCCCGCTGCGAGGTCCATGAGCTCGCCGATGATGTTCGTCCGCGCGAGGTCGAGGTCGTAGGAGCGCTGGCCCGGGGACAGCTCGCGGTGCAGGGCGCCCGTCTCGGCGTCCACCAGGTACGCGGCGAACTGGTCGGCGTCGCGCCGGAACAGCGTGTTGGACAGCGAGACGTCGCCCCAGTAGAAGCCCACGAGGTGGAGCCGGACCAGCAGCACGGCCAACGCGTCGATGAGCCGGGTCGCGGTGTCGGGCCGCAGGGCCTGGCTGAAGACGGCGCGGTACGGCAGGGAGAAGGCGAGGTGCTCGGTGACCAGCGCCGCCTCGAGCGGTTCGCCGTCGTCCGACCGCCGGCCCGTGACGACGCCGATCGGCAGTACCGACGGAACCTCGAGCTTGCCGAGCTGGCGCAGCAGGTCGTACTCGCGGAACGCGACGAGCTCGCTGATCTCCTTGATCGCGAGAACCCGGCCGTCGAGTCGCACGAACCGCACGACGTGCCGCGAGATACCGCGCGGCAGCGCCGCGAGGACGTCGTCGGGCCACTCGGCGAGCGGAAGTCGCCACGGCAGGTCGAGCAGCGCCGAGTCCGGCGTCGCCGACATGATCTGCAGCTGTTCCACGGAACCTCTTCCCGCCTCCCGCGTGTGGGTGGACTCGTGGCCCACCTCTGCCTGGATCAGTGGGCCACGCGTGCACCCACAGCGGAGCAAGCGTAGACGACGAGGGGGCAGGCCCGGCGTAGTGCCGGACCTGCCCCCCTCGCTGGTGCGGAGTGTGCCTCAGCTGAGGCGCTCGCCCGTCGCGGCGCCGAAGACGTGCTCCTGACCCTGCTGGATCGTGACGTGGATCGTGTCGCCCTTCATCGGGGTGTTGCGCGGGTCGACGCGGACGATGACCTGGTCGGACGAGCCCGAGTGCAGGTCCGCCGAGCTGCTGAGCAGGTCGCCGTAGACGAACGCGTCGGAGCCGAGCTCCTCGACGAGGTTGACCTGGAGCTGGAAGGCGTCCTCCGAGCCTTCGCTCACGACATCGAGCGCCTCCGGACGGAATCCGATCGTGACCTTGCCGTTGTCCGCCTCGGTAAGACCGTCGATCACCGAGCGCTGGAGCGGGACGGTCGCGTGGCCGACCTGCGCCCTGCCGTCCTTGATCTCGAACGTGCCGATGTTCATGGCCGGCGAGCCGATGAAGCCGGCCACGAAGACGTTGTTCGGGGTGTCGTACATCTCGCGCGGCGTGCCGACCTGCTGGAGCAGGCCGTCCTTGAGGACCGCGATGCGGTCGCCCATGGTGAGCGCCTCGGTCTGGTCGTGCGTGACGTAGACCGTGGTGACGCCCAGGCGGCGCTGGAGCGACGCGATCTGCGTACGGGTTTGGACGCGGAGCTTGGCGTCGAGGTTCGACAGCGGCTCGTCCATGAGGAACACCTGCGGCTGACGCACGATGGCGCGGCCCATGGCGACGCGCTGGCGCTGACCACCGGAGAGTGCCTTCGGCTTGCGGTCCAGGTACTCGGTGAGGTCGAGGATCTTGGCTGCCTCCTCGACGCGCTGGCGGATCTCGGCCTTGGGGGTGCCGGCGATCTTCAGCGCGAAGCCCATGTTGTCCGCGACCGACATGTGCGGGTACAGGGCGTAGTTCTGGAAGACCATCGCGATGTCGCGGTCCTTGGGCTGCACGTCGGTGACGTCGCGGTCACCGATGTAGATGTTTCCGGCGTTCACGTCCTCGAGGCCTGCGAGCATGCGCAGCGAGGTCGACTTGCCGCAGCCGGACGGGCCGACGAGGACGAGGAACTCGCCGTCCTCGATGTGCAGGTTGAGCGCGTCGACCGCGGGCCGCTCCGTGCCCGGGTAGACCCGTGTCGCGTGGTCGAAGGTGACCGTAGCCATGGTGTACATCCCTCCACCGGCAGGTACGTGCCGGACGATCCGTTGTGGTCGGGTGTCTGTGCGTTCACGACTGGCGTGTCGGCGGTGACACATTCTGTTGTGGCACGGCAGGCTGGACTCTGCTCGCCTGTGGCTGGCCGGTGTCCGGCGCCCCCGTGCGCCTTGATAGTACACGGCAGTGACTCGCGTCACGCGACGACGTCCGTCACCCGAGCCGGTCGGCCACCCGCAGGAGCACGGCCGCGACGGCGTCGCCGTCGGGCACCCGGTGCGCCGCGACGGTGTCGCCCGGGCCGACCTTGATCGTGACGTCGCCGGCACCGAGCGCCGCGAACGCCTTCTCGTCGGTGGTGTCGTCGCCCGCGTAGAGCACGCGCACGTTCTCGATGCCGGTCTCGTGCGCGACGACGGAGCGCAGTCGCGTGAGCGCCTCGCCCTTCGACGCGTGCAGCACCGCGATCTCGACGACCTCCTTGCCGTGCATGGCGTCCAGACCCAGGCGGGCGGCCGCGGCATCGGCCTCGGCGACCGCCGCCGTCGTGTCCTGCGGACCGGCGGTGCGCGTGTGCAGGACCCCGGCGCTGGGCTTGCGCTGCACCCACACGCCCTCGCGCCCCGCGGCCGCCGCGTCGAGTGCCCCGTAGAGCGCCTCCAGCGTCGCGGCCTGGTCGGGCGTCAGCTCGAGCGGAACGGACTCGAGCTCGCCGTCGGCTGTGACGTGGCCCGTCTGCGCGCCGTGGCTGCCCACGACATAGGACCCCGCCGGGGGGACCGCCCGGGCCGCGAGGTCCTCCAGGTCCCGGCCGGAGACGAACGCGAGCCGGGCACGCGCGGAGGTGGTCGCGCCGAGACGGTCGACGGCGGCGCGCGGCGCGGGCGCCATGCGCGACGCCATCGGGTCGTCGACGAGCGGCGCCAGCACACCGTCGAAGTCGAGCGCCACGAGGATCGCGGCGCCGTCGTCCTCGGTGAAGCGGTCGAGCGCCGTGCGGAGCGCGGGCGGCAGGTCGGTGGCGGTCGGCTCAGACATAGGTCGTCCGGTGGGGCATCGCGGTGAGCACGCCGAGGAACGTCTCTGACCACTTCGACACGTCGTCGCCCATCACGCGGCGGCGCAGCCGGCGCATCCGGCGCCGCTGCTCGCGGGTCTCCATGTTGGCGGCGGCCACGATGATGTCCTTCATCCCGTCGATGTCGTGCGGATTGACCAGCAGCGGACCGGGTGCCAGCTCGTCCGCGGCGCCCGTGAACTCCGAGAGCACCAGGACGCCCTGCTCGTCGGAGCGTGCCGCGATGTACTCCTTGGCGACGAGGTTCATGCCGTCGCGCAGCGAGGTCACGAGCATGACGTCGGCGGCCAGGTAGAGCGCGGCCATCTCCTCCGGCGGGTAGGAGTGGTGCAGGTAGTGGATCGCCGAGTGGCCGAGCTCGCCGTACTCCCCGTTGATGCGGCCCACGAGGGTCTCGACGTGCTCGCGCAGCTCCTGGTAAGCGCCCACGTTCTCCCGGCTCGGGCTCGCGACCTGCACCAGAGTCGCGTGCTCGACGTCGAGCCGGCCGTCCAGCAGCAGCTCGCCGTACGCCTTGATGCGGTGCCGGATGCCCTTGGTGTAGTCGAGGCGGTCGACGCCGAGCATCATGACCTCGGGGTCGCCGAGGTCGGTGCGGATCTCCTTGGCCCGGGCCTGGATCTCCGGTTCGCGCGCGAGGCGGTCGAACCGCTGGGAGTCGATCGAGATGGGGAACGGCGCGGCGCGCACGTGGCGGCCGGGTCCGCCGCTCTCGTTCGAGATCGAAATGATCGGGCCGCGCGTGGTGTGGTCCGTGAGGCGACGCACCGCCCGCACGAAGTTCGACGCGTCACCACCGCGCTGGAAGCCGATGAGGTCCGCGCCGAGCAGGCCCTCGACGATCTGCCTGCGCCACGGCAGCTGCTGGAACAGCTCGACCGGCGGGAAGGGGATGTGGTCGAAGAAGCCGATCCGCAGGTCGGGTCGCAGATCGCGCAGCATCTTGGGCACGAGCTGGAGCTGATAGTCGTGCACCCACACGACCGCGCCCTTCGCAGCCTGAGCGGCAGCCGCCTCGGCGAAGCGCTGGTTGACGCGCCGGTAGGCGTCCCACCACTGCCGGTGGTACGCGGGGGGCGAGATGACGTCGTGGTAGAGCGGCCACAGGGTGTCGTTGGAGAAGCCCTCGTAGTAGCGCTCGATCTCCGACTGCGAGAGCGCCACCGGCACCAGGAGCATCTTGTCGGCCTCGAACGGTTCGTGCTCGAGGTCGGGCGCACCCGACCAGCCGACCCACGCCCCGTCCGCGTTCTGCATCACGGGCTCCAGCGCCGTCACGAGGCCGCCGGGCGAGCGCTGCCAGCTCACGCTCCCGTCGTCGTCCACGGTGAGGTCGACGGGGAGCCGGTTTGCGACGACGACGAGGTCGTAGCCGGATGAACTTCCTGACGATCCTTTACCTGCCACCGGCAATCTCCCAAGGGTTGTTGGCCATCGTCCTACCGGGACAGGGTAGCGACGTGGCCCTCGCGACCACCCTAGCGAGCCCGTGTGCTGCGCGCGCCTGGGACCGTCGGGGCGGTTACGGTGTGCCCCATGAACAAGGTCGACGGGGGTCGGGTCGCCACCCCGGGCGGGCCGGGAGAGGACCGCGAGGCGGCCCCCGCCGGCGCGCTCGCCGAGGGCACCGAGGTCGGTGGCTACACCATCGTCACGCTGCTCGGACGTGGCGCGATGGGCGCGGTGTACGAGGCGGTCGACGGCGGCGGTCACGCCGTCGCCCTCAAGATGCTGCACGCGCACGTCGACGCCGACCCGGCCGGGCGCGAGCGCCTGCGCCGCGAGGCCGCCGCGCTGCAGCGGCTGCGGCACCCCGCGGTCGCGCAGGTGCTCGACGCCGAGCTCGACGGTCCCTTTGCCTTCGTCGTGACCGAGCTGGTCGACGGCGTGACGCTCGAGGACGAGGTCGACCAGCGCGGGCCGCTCGACCCTCAGGACCTCTACTCCCTGGCCGACCAGCTCGCCGACGCGCTCGAGGCCGTCCACACCGCCGGCGTCGTGCACCGGGACCTCAAGCCGTCCAACGTGATGGTCACCGCACAGGGGCCGGTGCTGATCGACTTCGGGATCGCGCAAGGCCCCGGCGACGCCCGGACGACGTCGACCGGCTTCGTCATGGGGACGCCGGGATACATCGCGCCCGAGCTGCTCGACGGCGGCGATCCCGGTCCCGACACCGACTGGTGGAGCTGGGCCGCCCTGCTGGCGTTCGCCGCGACCGGCCGGTCGCCGTTCGGCGTGCGGCCCACCGAGCTCGTGCTGCAGCGCTCGCGCCAGGGACGGCCCGACGTCGTGGGCCTGTCGGCACGCACCGCGCGGGCGCTCGCCGGCGCCCTGCACGCCGACCCCGCCCGGCGGTGGGGGCCGACCGAGGTCGTCCGCGCCATGCGGCGCGACGCCGACGACGCCGCCCGAGAGGCCACCGGGCTGCCGTACGACCCGGACGCGACGCAGCGCATCATGGCCTCCGACGACACGCAGCGCGTCGGGGCCCCCACGGTGGCCGGCGGCGCGATCCCGGGCGCCTACGTGGGCACGATCGCCCCGCCCGGCGCGACCGAACGGACCGAGCCGATGACCGCCGTCGAGCGGGACCGGGCGAACGCGAACGACGGCAGCACGCAGATGATCCCTGTGGGCGATGCGCGGTACCGCCCGTACGAGGAGCTCGCCGCCGATCCCGATGCCGAGGCGGCGGCCCCGGTCGGCTACGTCCGGCCGGTGCGCCGGCGACGGACCGGGACCGTGCTGGCGCTCGGCCTGCCGCTGGTGGTGCTCGCCGCGACCCGGCCCATCGTCGCGTTCGGGATCCTGCTTGGGCTCGTCGTGCTGTGCCGGATCGTCGCGACGTCGGCCGGCGCGCTGCACGACCGGCGCGAGCGCAGGGGTGTCCGCCGGTCGGACGGGTTCCTCTCCCTGTTGATGCTGCCGTGGCACGTGGTCACCGGTGGCGTCGGGGCGATCCCCGCCGCGCTGGTCGGCGCGTGCGTCGGCGTGCTGGCCGTGGTCATCGGCTACTGGTCCTTCGGTGACGGGCAGCTCGTCGTCATGCCGCTGGACGACGTCGAGTCGCGCTCGGTGGGCGGGCGCAACGCTCCGCTCGTCTTCTGCGGGGTCCTGGCGGCGTCGATGCTGCTCGCGACGCTCGCGACCTGGTTCGGGCCCGCGGGTCAGACGGCACGCGACGGGGCGCGGATCATCACGCGCGCTCTCGCACCCGGGTGGGTCGGCGCGGTGGCGGTCCTCGTGGCGTCCGTACTGGGCGCGTGGCTGCTCGCCGAGCCGCTGCTCGCGGACCCGCCCGTCATCGACTGGTGGCCGATGGACGGGCCGCCGACGGTCCTGTGACCGTATCGGTCTCTGTGGTGCGACCGTAACCTGCCGCACACCGAACTCCCAGGTACCGTCGGTACCCTGGGTCGCGGAACTGTCCGGCCGCGCACGCCGGCCGCGGCCGCCCCCGCGCGGGGCCCTCAGCGAAGGACCACAGGAGCACGATGTCGACCAAGAACGCCAACATGTCCAAGGCGCAGCGCAGGGACGCGGCTCGTGCCGAGGCGCTCGCCCTGCAGCAGCAGCAGGCGGCGCGCGACCGGCGCAACCGGATCATCACCTTCAGCATCCTCGGCATCGCGGTCCTCGGGCTCGCCGTCGTGATCTGGATGATCCTCCAGGAGGGCCAGAAGTCCTCGATGGAGAAGGTCGACAACGTCCCGGCGACGGCGACCTACGACGACGGCACCGGCATCCCGATCGGCGCGGGCGGTGTCGCGGGTACCACCAACGAGGGCGCGACGGAGCTGGGGACGTACATCGACTTCCTGTGCCCCCACTGCGCCGAGTTCGAGACCGCCAACGGTGAGGACCTGCGCACGATGGTCGACGACGGCGACGCGACGCTCGTCATCCACCCGGTCGCGATCGTCGACCCGAGCAACGGCGGCCTCTCGGTCCGCGGCGCCGCGGCGTTCGCGTGGGTTGCCGAGAACGCGCCCGAGCAGGCGTTCGACTACCAGGACGTGCTCTTCGAGAACCAGCCGAGCGGCGGCACGCTGGGCGATCAGCAGCTCGCCGACCTCGCCGGGACCGTCGGTGTGCCGGCCGACGTCGCGGCGAGCATCGCGGACGGCACCGCCCACGAGACCTACGGGGCATGGGTCGAGGCTGCGACCGAGCAGGTTCTGGCGGACGAGTCGCTCAAGAACCCCGAGAGCGGCGGCTTCGGCACCCCGACCGTGACGCTGGACGGCGAGCGGTGGGACGGCAACTGGTCGACGCCCGGCGAGCTCCTCGCGGCCGTGACCGGTGGCTCGGAGGGGTCCGAGGAGGAGTCCTCGGAAGGCTGACACCTCGCGCCACGGCTGTAGATGCTCACGTAACCTCACGGGTTTCCGTGAACATCTCCAGCCGTCGAGCCGCAGGCGCCGTTCAGCCGGTAGGCTGTCTGCGCTCCAGCCGCCTTAGCTCAGCTGGTAGAGCTCCCGTCTTGTAAACGGAAGGTCGTCGGTTCGAATCCGACAGGCGGCTCCATCGCCCCAGGCCGCAGCGATCGCCGGCCTGGGGCCGCTTCAGCTATGAGGCCGCAACCGGACCGTAGACGTGGTCTCGAACGACGGGATCCTTGACGAGGATGTGGTCGATGAGCGCCCAGAAGTCGTCGATGAGCGGGTGCGTCAGCGCCTCTTCCTGGGTGAGCTTGCGACCGAACGTCGGCGCTTCGTCGTACGCGCCGTCCCCGGTGACGAGGCGACGCAGAGGCTTGTGCCCTCCTGTCACGGGGCGGACGCGGCAACCGAAGGTGACGTGATCGTCCCCCTCGTAGCCCCAGGTTCGACTGAAGGTCGCGTCGATCCGCGCCTCGTCGCCGTCGTGGTGGTGGCAGGTCGCGTTGTAGACCGCGTGGGCGTCGCCGTCGCGGTAGACATAGGCGGTGACGCGCTGGAAGACCTCGCCGCATTCGGGGCAAGCCAGTTCGATGACCTGCGCACCGGGCTCGATGACAAGGGCGCCTTCGCTCTGCATGCGCTTACCGTAGCGTCTGGCTACCGACGCTCTCGGATCCGTGCAGGCGGCCGGCGTCGGCCACCTGGCCGCGCCCTCCACGAGGGCATGGCCTCAGTCGGGGTCCGCCGGACGACAGCGCCAGCGCAGAGCATCCGGCAGCAGGACGTCGGCGTGGTCGGGTTGTGTCCACCGTCGCCGAGGACGAGCTGAAGTCGCGGCCTGCTTCGGCGAGAGCGGCGGCGACCCGCAGGTTCTCCGCCAGCCAGCTGTGCTCGCGTTCGTCCCAGTGCAGGTCACGGTGACCGGTCTGCACGACCATCCTGGGAACCAGTGCCGATTCCCTGCGGTGGGGATCCGCCAAGACGCGGGCGGTTCAGACCTGGGAGAAGGTGGCGACCATGGCGACGACGTTCCAGGTGATCTTCGACGCGGCCGATCCACGCGGGCTCGGTGAGTTCTGGTGCAGGGTGCTTGGGTACGAGCGGGACGCGCCACCCGAAGGCTTCGACAGCTGGGAAGAGGCGCTGACGTCCTGGGGAGTGCCCGAGGAACGGTGGAACGACAAGAACGCCCTCATCGACCCAGACCGCGTCGGCCCGCGGATCTTCATCCAGAAGGTGCCCGAGCCCAAGACCGCGAAGAACCGGGTACACCTGGACGTCAACGTGGGTGGGGGCCGGAAGGGCGACGAGCGCATCGCGACGATCCGTGCCGAGGCCGAGAGATTGGGAGGCCTCGGGGCTACCGTCGTCGACGAGCGTGCTGAGCTCGGCGACTTCTGGATCGTCATGCTCGACCCCGAGGGCAACGAGTTCTGCCTCCAGTGACCCGGCCCACAGCGCTCAGGCGGGCGGCCAGGCCCCCGGCGTCGGCCACTTGGCCGCGCGACCGTCCCCGCTCGACGTGCCCTTGACGCGGCGCTGCACCCACGGGACCACGTGTGTGCGGGCCCACTGGGTGTCGGCGCGCGCCTTCTCCGCGAACGACATCGGAGGCGCGGGTTCGAGCGGCACGTTGTAGCTGGCGTCGTCAGGCTCGAGGTCGAGCCCGACGAGCGCCGCTTCCGCGACGCGACGGTGACCTTCGGGCGTGAGGTGGATGCGGTCGTCGGACCACATCCGTAGGTCGAAGAGCGAGCGCATGCCCCACAGATCGAGGACGTGCGCACCGTGGCGGCGGGCGATCGACCAGAGGTTCGCGTTGAACTGCCCCGTGCGGCCTCGGGTGACACTGAGGGCGCGGCCCGCCCGGAAGCCCGTGCCGAGCAGGACGTCGGCGCCGGTGGCCCTGACCTGCGCGACGGCGTCCTCGAGCTCGGCCGAGAGCAGGTCGATGTCGGACTGGGGTCGCAGGATGTCGTTCCCGCCGCCGATGAGCGAGACGAGGTCCGGCTCGGCCGCCAGGGCGTGAGGGACCTGCTCGTCGAGGATGTGATGGAGCAGGCGGCCGCGGATCGCGAGGTTCGCGTACTCGAGCGGCTCGAGCCCCGCAGCCACCCGGCGCGCGGAGAGCGTGTCGGCGAGCCGGTCCGCCCAGCCGCGCTGCTTCGCGGCGGACGCTGTGCCGGCCGGGGCCGGCGCCCCGTCGTCGTACGGGTACGGGTCCCACAGCCCCTCGCTGAACGAGTCGCCGACGGCGACGTAGCGGCGCCAGCGTGGCGGGGTGGCGCCGGCCGCCTCTCGGGTGGCCTCGGCGTCGGGGACGACTGTCGTGGTGTCGGGGGCCTCAGGTGCGCTCACCCGAGCATTGTGCCGAACTCGGCGTCGCAGGTATATCGGAATGCGGCAACCGCTCAGGGCAGACGCCAGTCGACGGGCGCCGCGCCCTGCTGCTCGAGCAGCACGTTGACCCGAGAGAACGGCTTCGACCCGAAGAACCCGCGGTACGCCGACAGCGGGCTCGGATGCGCGCTCTCGACGGAGGGGACCTGGCCCAGCCACGGCTTCAGCGACGCCGCGTCGCGGCCCCACAGGATCGCCACGAGCGGGCCGCCGCGCCCCACGAGCACCTTGATCGCGGCCTCGGTGACCAGCTCCCAGCCCTTGCCGCGGTGCGATCCGGGTTCGCCGGGGCGGACCGTGAGGACGCGGTTGAGCAGCATGACGCCCTGGTCGGCCCACGGGCGCAGGTCGCCGTTCGACGGCGGAGGTGCGCCGACGTCGTCGGAAAGCTCGGTGAAGATGTTCACGAGCGACTTCGGAATCGGTCGCACGTGCGGCTGGACGGAGAACGACAACCCCATCGGGTGCCCCGGCGTCGGGTACGGGTCCTGCCCGACGACGAGCACACGGACGTCCGCCAACGGCCGCTGGAACGCGGCGAGAACGTCCCCGGGCGCAGGTAGGTACTGCCGGCCGGCGGCGGTCTCGGCGCGCAGGAAGTCGCCCATGGCGTGGATCTCCGGCTCGACGTGGGCCAGCGCTGCCGCCCAGTCGGCCGCGATGACCTGGTTGAGCGGCGGCCTGCCCGTCTCGGTGGTCTTGGTCGAGGTGTCCACCCGCGAGACGCTAGCGCAGCCCGAGCGGTCAGCGCTGGGGTGAGTGGCGCCGGAGGCGGTCCGACCTCGTGACGGCCGGATCGTCAATGGGGCAGGGAGTTCATCGACTCGCGGGGAGAGGTCGCCGGTATGTCTGCCGCCGTCCTCCATACTGGGGCGTCATGAGCGAGATGCTGGTCCAGGAGGTCGCTCCGGACGCGGAGGTACCGGCGTCGTCCGCGACGTCGGCCGACGCACCGGCGGAGGGTGGGCTCTCCGACCGTGACCGCGAGATCCTCGCGTTCGAGCGTCAGTGGTGGAAGTACGCGGGCGCCAAGGAGCAGGCCGTGCGTGAGCTTTTCGGTCTTTCGCCCACGCGGTATTACCAGGTGCTCAACGCGCTCATCGACTCCCCGGCGGCTCTTGCGCACGACCCGATGCTGGTCAAGCGGCTGCGGCGCCTTCGCGCGACCCGGCAGCGGGCCCGTTCGGCGCGGCGACTCGCCGACGGGCGCGGCTGACCCTGGGAACCGCCTGTGAACATGTCCAGACGGAACCGCTAACCTGTCGGCCGTGACGAAGAGCCAGTACTCCTTCCCGCCGGACGAGTTCGACGCCCGGCGCCCCGAGGGCTCGCCGGTCGGCGTGCATCGCGAACCGCGCAGCCGGTGGAGCGCAGTCTGGCCCTTCCTGCTGGTCGCCGTGATCTTCTCCGGCGTCGCGATCGGCATCGTGTCCTATCTGTCCGACGACCGCGGCGGCGACACGCCGCCGACGGCGTCGTCGACCCAGGAAGCGGCCGGCGGCGAGGGCTCGGGCGAGGACACGTCCGGAGAGGGCGCCGAAGGGGGCGAGGCGAGCGAGGAGCCGGAGCCCACGGATGAGCCTTCCGAGGAGCCGGCCGAGGAGCTCACGGAAGACGAGGTCGCCGCGCTGCTGGCGCAGGCCGACCTGACCGCCCCGATCGTGGTCGAGAACGCGGCCGGGACCCCGGGCCTGGCCGGAGAGACGGCGCAGGTGCTCGCCGACGCGGGCTTCTCCAACGTCGCGACCGCGAACTTCGAGGGCGACGCGCCCGCGGAGAGCACGGTCCGCTACGTGGGCGACCGCGCGGAGACCTCGGCCGCCGTCGCGGCGATGCTGGGCATCCCGCAGTCGAACGTCGAGCAGGTCGACTCGCTGCCGAACGGCGAGGTCGCGGCGATCATGCAGGGGCCGGCGGGCTGAGCCCGCCCGGGTGCTTGCCGGGGGCGACGGGAATATCGCGACATCCCGGACAGCGATGCTTCCGCGGTGTGATGCCCGCCACTAGGCTGCCGTCACCGCGGGGCGGCCGGCCCTGTAGGCGAGGGAAGCACAAGGAGAAGTACATGGCCCAGGGCACCGTCAAGTGGTTCAACTCGGAGAAGGGCTACGGGTTCATCACCCCGGCCTCGGGCGGGCAGGACCTCTTCGTCCACTACAGCGCCATCCAGTCCGACGGCTACCGGACGCTGGACGAGGGCCAGGAGGTCGAGTTCGAGGTCGGCCAGGGCCAGAAGGGCCCGCAGGCCGAACAGGTGCGCCCGCTCTGACACCTCTCGACGCGCAGGCCGGGGCCGTTCCCGGAGTCCACCGCAAGCCCACGCATCTCGCGTCCCTGTTCGTCGCCTTCCGGCGGGCGGTAGGTGCCGAACAGGGACGCAGGTGCACGACGCCGGTGCCGCCGTCGTGCACGCCCTGGGCGAACGTCTTGCACTCGCCAGGGGAGAGTGCCAATAATGGCTTAGCACTCTCGACTGTCGAGTGACAGCGCGAGGGTGAAGCATCGGGTCGACAGGTGAGGCCCACCGCGCTGGCGTGACCTGAACGCCGCGCCGGTGGGTCGTCCGTCGCGGGCGCCGGCCGACCACCGTAAAGCCACCAGCGGAGGATTCATCCCCATGGCCAAGATCATCGCCTTCGACGAGGAGGCTCGTCGGAGCATGGAGCGCGGGCTGAACCAGCTCGCGGACACCGTGAAGGTCACGCTCGGCCCCAAGGGCCGTAACGTGGTGCTCGACAAGAAGTGGGGCGCCCCCACGATCACCAACGACGGTGTCTCCATCGCCAAGGAGATCGAGCTCGAGGACCCGTTCGAGAAGATCGGCGCCGAGCTCGTCAAGGAGGTCGCCAAGAAGACCGACGACGTCGCGGGTGACGGCACCACCACCGCGACCGTGCTCGCGCAGGCGCTCGTCAAGGAGGGCCTGCGTGTCGTCGCGGCCGGCGCCAACCCGATCGCCATCAAGCGCGGCATCGAGAAGGCCGTCGAGGCGGTCACCGAGCAGCTCCTGAACTCCGCCAAGGAGGTCGAGACCAAGGAGGAGATCGCCGCCACGGCCGCCATCTCCGCCGGCGACCCCGCGATCGGCGAGCTCATCGCCGAGGCCCTCGACAAGGTGGGCAAGGAAGGCGTCATCACCGTCGAGGAGTCGAACTCCTTCGGCCTGGAGCTCGAGCTCACCGAGGGCATGCGCTTCGACAAGGGCTTCCTCGCCCGCTACTTCGAGACGGACCCGGAGCGCCAGGAGGCCGTCCTCGAGGACCCGTACGTCCTGATCGTCGAGTCGAAGATCTCGAACGTCAAGGACCTGCTGCCGGTCCTCGACCAGGTCATGAAGGCCGGCCGCGCGCTCCTCATCATCGCCGAGGACGTCGAGGGCGAGGCCCTGGCGACCCTGGTGCTCAACAAGATCCGCGGCACCTTCAAGTCCGTCGCCGTCAAGGCCCCGGGCTTCGGTGACCGCCGCAAGGCCATGCTGCAGGACATCGCGATCCTCACCGGCGGCCAGGTCATCACCGAGACGGTGGGCCTCAAGCTGGAGAACGCGACCCTCGACCTGCTGGGCCAGGCGCGCAAGGTCGTCGTCACCAAGGACGAGACCACGATCGTCGAGGGTGCCGGCGACGCCGACCTCATCGCCGGTCGCGTGAACCAGATCCGTGGCGAGATCGAGAAGTCGGACTCCGACTACGATCGCGAGAAGCTGCAGGAGCGCCTCGCCAAGCTGGCCGGCGGCGTCGCCGTCATCAAGGCCGGCGCGGCCACCGAGGTCGAGCTCAAGGAGCGCAAGCACCGCATCGAGGACGCCGTCCGCAACGCCAAGGCCGCGGTCGAGGAGGGCATCGTCGCCGGTGGTGGCGTCGCCCTCATCCAGGCCGGTGCCGCCGCGTTCGAGAAGCTCGAGCTCGAGGGTGACGAGGCCATCGGTGCGCAGATCGTCGCCGCGTCGATCTCGGCCCCGCTCAAGCAGATCGCGATCAACGCGGGCCTCGAGGGCGGCGTCGTCGCCGAGCGAGTCAAGTCCCTCCCGGCCGGCTCGGGCCTCAACGCCGCCACGGGTGTGTACGAGGACCTGCTCGCCGCGGGCGTCAACGACCCGGTCAAGGTCACGCGCTCCGCGCTGCAGAACGCGGCGTCGATCGCCGCGCTGTTCCTCACCACCGAGGCCGTCGTGGCCGACAAGCCGGAGCCCCCGGCCGCCGGTGGCGGCCACGGCGACGGTGGCATGGGCGGCATGGACTTCTGATCCTCACCGCTCAGCGCTGACACAGACGGCGGCCGGTCGCCTCGGGTTCGTCCCGGGGAGGCCGGTCGCCGTCGTGCTGCTGACGTTGTGAGGGGGATGTTGGCCCTGTTCCCAGCTGGGAACAGGGCCAAAATCCCCCTCACAACGCTGGATCAGTGGGAGAAGAGGCGGCTCGCCTGCGCCTCGGCGTCGGCGTACGTGCGCGCGGCGGACGACAGAGCCGCCGTCACGGCGTCGAGCGCCGACTCGACCTGCGTCTGCGTCGCCTGCCACTGGCCCATGACGCCGGCGAACGACGTCGCGGCGCTGCCGTGCCAGCTGGACTGGAGGTCCTGCAGGTGCCGCATCATGGCGGCGACCTCCGACCGGATGGCCCCGACGGACCCGTTCACCGCCGCGCTCGCCTGCGCGACCCGCTCGCTGTCGACCTCGTACCGCACGTATCCTCCTTCGTCGTCGTGGCCCTGACGGGCTGCCGACGACGACGGTAGGCAACTTCGCACCGTCGTGCGGTGGCGACGGGCGAGCCTGTGGATAACCTTGCCCGCCGCAGGCACGTGGAGGGGCGCTACCTCGGCGACGGACCCGCGGGCGCCTGCGCCTCGAGCTTGCGCTTCTCCTTGAGCAGCCTGTGCAGCTCCGCGTCGACGTTCTGCCGCGCCGGCTCCTCCCACGCCGCGCCGAGCGGGCTCGCGTAGAGCTGGGGCCGCTGCAGCAGCTTGGTCAGCACCTTGATACGCGCGTCGAGATAGTCGCCCAGCGGGATGTGCGAGTACTCGGCGCGCACGTCCGCCACGTACTGCTTGTACCGCTGCGGCTCCCCGGCGAGCATCGCGAGGTCCGCGTCGTTGAGCACGGCCGAGTCGAAGTCGCCCGGGTCGGGCTTGTGCCGCGCGAGGGTGTCCACGAGGTGCCCCACGCGGTCGGCCGCCTCGGCGGTGATGCCCATGTCCGTGAGCTGCTTGCGTGCGAGCTCGGCGCTGAGGGTCGTCTGCTCCCCGCCGCGCGTCTCGTACGCGACCTTGCGGTCGGCGTCGAACACCGCGCCGTGGTACCAGGCGGCGAGTCGCACGAGCTCGGGTTCGTGGGTCTCCTCGGCCAGCTCGTCCACGCGGTGCAGTACGGCGGCCAGGTGACGCAGGTCGTGGAAGTGGCGGTCCGGGGCGGACCAGCGCTCGATGAGCTCTTCCCCGACCGCTCGGATCTCCTCCTCACTGGCGGTCGCTCCCGCCCCCTGGCAGGACCGGACGAATGCTGAGAGGAACCACTGCGGCGCGGCGGCGCTCATGACGCCCATCGCTATCAAGACCTTCGGTCGGTTGTCTCGGACTGTCTTCTTCTTGTCAGACTACGACCGCGCTCCCACACTCGTGGGCTCGTTCACCGGACCGTTATCGCGAAGAGGACGACGCCGCATCGTAGCGGGGTCCGGCCGGGAGGAGAACCCGCACCGTCAGGCCGCCGCCCGGCGTCTCGGCGACGTCGACGTGCCCCTGGTGCGCCCCGACGATCGCCGCGACGATCGCGAGCCCCAGGCCGGAGCCGCCGGACTCGCGGTTGCGCGATGAGTCCGCCCGGTAGAACCGCTCGAAGATCTTGCCCGCCTGGTCGTCGTTCACGCCGTGCCCGTGGTCGCGCACCTCGACCAGCGTCTGCCCGTCCGGCGTCGTGCCCAGGGCGATCTCCGCGGGCGAGCCCGCGGGCGTGTGCCGCGCGACGTTGCCCACGAGGTTCGTGAGCACCTGGCGCAGCCGGTCGCCGTCACCTGTCACCGTGAGGTCCGGCGGCAGGGCGTCACCCGGGCGGAGCCCGGTCACCGACACCGTCCGCGTCGGGTCGAGTGCGTGCAGGTCCTGTGCGGCGTCGCGGGCGATCGCGACGAGGCTGACGGACTCGCGGTTCATGGGCCGGCTCTCGTCGAGCCGGGCGAGGACGAGCAGGTCGTTGACGAGCGCGCCCATGCGCCGCGCGGAGTCCTCGATGCGCCCCATCGTGTCGTCGACCTTGTCCGAGGTGTCGAGCGCGCCCATGCGGTACAGCTCGCCATAGCCCTTGATGGTGGCCAACGGCGTGCGCAGCTCGTGGCTCGCGTCCGACACGAACCGCCGCATGCGCACCTCGGACGCCTCCTGCACGGCGAACGCCCGCTCGATCTGCGCGAGCATCGTGTTGAGCGAGTGCGAGAGCGAGCCCACCTCGGTCGACTCCGGCTGCGGCGGGATGCGCTGCGACAGGTCCCCGGCCGCGATCGCCGCTGCGGTCGACTCGATCTTGCGCAGCGGCCGCAGCGACTGGTGAACCAGGAGGTACGCGGCGAGCCCGCCGAGGACCACGATGCCGACACCGGAGGCGAGGAGTGACCGGGTGAGCAGCTGGACGGTCTCGTCGACGCCGGCCAGCGGTAGCGCGATGTACGCGGTGCCCGCCTGAGGGCCGTCGCCGGTGTTGAGGATGACAGGAGCGGACACCACGCGCCACGGCGTCGAGACCTCGCCGCCCGTCGACTGCACGGTGAACGGATGGAGGCCTCGGTTGTTGGCGGTCTGCACGGGCTCGTCCGGTATCGCGGGCTCGCCGTACGTGTCGAGCGTCTGGCTCCACCCGATCGGTTCGTAGGTCGCGCCGTCCGCGTCGCGAAGGATGACGACGTACTCGCTGGGGATGTGCGGTCCGGACTGTTCCGGGCGGACGAGCTCGCGAACCCCGCCGGCGGACTGCTTGAGCTGCTGGTCGAGCTCGGTCACCAGGTAGCGCGACACCACGGTGTGCGTCGCGAGCGCGGCGATGATGAGCCCGAGCGCGAGCAGCAGCACGATGATCGCGACGAGACGCGCCCGCAGCGGTACGCGCTCGAACCAGTCCCAGCGGCGCCCGCCGTCGCCGGCCGGGCCGGGTGCCGTCGTCGTGCCGTCCTTGGCGTCGGGTGCGCTCGGGCCGCTGGTGCCCGACGGCGGCACCGCGGTCGCGGAGGTCATCGCGGGGCCTGCGGGGCTCGCAAGAGGTAGCCGACACCCCGCTTTGTGTGGATCAGGGCGGGCAGCTCGACGTCCCTGCCGTCGGGCCCGGGCACGGTGAGGTGGTCGATCTTGCGCCGCAGGTAGGAGATGTACGACTCGACGATGTTGGCGTCGCCGCCCCAGTCGTACTGCCACACGTGGTCGAGGATCTGCGCCTTGGACAGCACCCGCCCGGCGTTGAGCATCAGGTAGCGCAGGAGCTTGAACTCGGTGGGGGACAGGTCCACCTCGATGCCCGCGCGGCGCACCTCGTGCGAGTCCTCGTCGAGCTCGAGGTCGCCGACGCGCAGCACCGCGTCCTCCTCGGGCTGGGCCGCGTTGGTGCGGCGCAGGACGGCGCGGATCCGGGCCACGACCTCCTCGAGGCTGAAGGGCTTGGTGACGTAGTCGTCGCCGCCCACGGTCAGACCCTGGATCTTGTCCTGGGTGTCGTCGCGCGCCGTGAGGAACAGCACTGGCGTGTGCCGGCCCGTCGAGCGCATGCGGCGCGTGACGGTGAAGCCGTCCATGTCCGGCAGCATGACGTCGAGCACCACGAGGTCGGGCTCGAGATCGCGCACGAGCTGGAGCGCGCCCGCGCCGTCGGCGGCCGCGTGCACCTCGAAGCCCGCGAAGCGCAGGGAGGTGGACAGCAGCTCGCGGATGTTCGGCTCGTCGTCCACGACGACGAGGCGGGCCTCGGGTGCGGCGGGGGTGGCGGACATGGCATCAGTGTGCTCCCGAAGTCTGGGTGCTTCCTGAATATCCGCGGGGACGCCGCGATGCCACGACGCCGGCACCGGAGTCCCCGCGCGGCGGCCCGTCCGTAGACTCGAGGTCGTCGCAGGAGGGAGAGCACCACCGTGACGGAGCAGCCGGCGCGTCCCGCACGACGCCGTGGGGCCGGTGCGCTCGCGGTCGTCACGGCGCTGCTCGTGGTCGCCGCGGGCGTCGCGCTGTGGACACAGCGCACCGTCCTCGACACCGACCGGTTCGTCGCAGTCGCCGGGCCCGTGCTCGACCACCCGGACGTCACGCAGCCGCTCGCCGACCCCGTCTCGACCGCCGTCGTCGACGCCCTCGCCGTGGACCAGCTCCCGGCGAGCGTGGAGGGGGCCCTCGAGGGCGAGATCGACCGACTCGTCGCAGACGCGGTCGACTCCGAGCCGGTACGCGAACTGCTGCGCGGTCTCGTCACGAGGGCGCACGCGGCGACGGTCGGGCTGGCACGCGGGGAGCGCGACGAGCACGCAGGCGTCGCTCTCGGGGACGGCGGGCTCGTGCTCGAGATGCGGCCCGCCGTCGTCGCCGCGCTCGACACCGTGACTCAGGACCTCGGCGCGATCGGCCGGCTGCTCCCCGACCTCCTCGTCCCGGAGGACGCCGGTCGGGTCGTGCTCCTGCGGAACGACGTCCTGCAGGGCGTGGAGCGCTTCGTCGACGGCGTGGACCGGGCCGTCCCGGTCCTGCTGGTCGGCGCAGCGGCCGGGGTCGTCCTCACGCTCGGCCTGGCATCCCGGCGACGCCGCGCCCTCACGCAGCTCGGGCTGGCCGTCGCGGTCACCGCGGCGCTCGCCGCCCTGGCGAGCGTGCCGCTGCGCGACGCCCTCGCCGGCCGGCCCGACCCCGCGCTGCGGCGCGCGGCGCGGGCACTGCTCGAACCGCTGGGGTCCGACCTGACCGGCATGCTGGTGCTGGTCGCCGTGGTGGGCGCGGGCGCCGCCGTCCTCGGGTGGCTCGCCGGACGCGTCGGCCCGAGGTAGCGCGCCCGTCAGAGGTAGCGCAGCGGGTCGAACTCGTCGATCGGGATGATGCGGACCCGCGGCAGCGGAGCGGTGAAGGCGTCGGCGTCGCCCTCGAGGTCGAACATCTCGAGCCCGCGCTCGGTGAGCTGCGAGAACTGGGCGTTGACGAACTCGCGGAACGCCAGCAGCCCTACCCGGCGGTTCGCGTCGTCGAGCAGGGCCTCGATCTGGGGCAGGAAGTCGCCGTCGTGGCTCGCCAGCAGCACGTCGCCCGGGCGCGAGGCGATCGCGTCGAGCGTGCGCTGGATACCGACGTCGACGACCTTCTCGGTGCCCGACGCGGCCAGCGGGATCGGGCGGTAGCCCATCGCGAGCAGCGCCTGCACGAACGGCATCGGCATCTGGCCGCTCGTCGCGTTGAGGAAGAACAGCGGGACGACGTCCTGGCCCCACGCTTTCTCGGCGAATGCGCTGATGCGGTCCCAGCGCGGACGCTCCTCGGGGTTCGGCCGCCGGTTGAGGACGTTCATGCCGAGGGTGGCGTCGATGTTCTCGCCGTCCACCAGCAGGTACGTCTTGCGAGGCGTGCCGACGACGTCGGGCTCGGACACCGACGTCGGGCCGGCGAAGGCTGCGGGCATGGGCACAGCGTATCGGGCGGCGACTCGGGGCGGCCTGCCCACGGTTCGGGACGGATGTGGACCGGTCCGCGGACGAGTCGCTACTGTCAGGCCCCGTGGAGAACGACGATCTCAGTGTGCAGCCCCGTGTGACCGTGCTGCAGCACTCCTCGGACGTCCCGCTCGACCGGCTCGCGCGGCGACTCGGCGACGTGCGGCTCGTGCGGCTGTTCGACGGCGACCCTGTGCCCGCGCTCTCCGAGTGCGGCGACGGGCTCGTCGTGCTGGGCGGTCAGATGTCGGCCTACTCCGACGACGTCGCGCCGTGGCTGCCCGCCGTGCGCTCGCTGCTCGCCGAGGCGGTCGCCGCTGACCTCCCCACCCTCGGCATCTGCCTGGGTGCCCAGCTTCTCGCGGTGGCCGGCGGCGGCCGTGTCGAGGTCGGAGCCCCCCCGGGACGCGAGGCCGGCGTCGTGCGTATCCATTGGCGTGGGAGCGCTGCCGACGACCCGGTGCTCGGCCCCGTGGTCCGTGCAGCCGGTCAGCCGAGCGGGGGCGACGGTGGGACGCGGCGCGGTGCGACGCTGGCCGTGAGCATGCACGCCGACGCCGTCGTCGACCTCCCCGAGGGCGCCGAGTGGCTGGCCTGGTCCGACATGTATCCGTACCAGGCGTTCCGCCTCGGCTCCGCGCTGGGCGTGCAGTTCCACCCCGAGGCGAGCCCGTCGCTCGCGGTGCGGTGGGCACTGAGCCACACCGACGTGACGACGTCGGAGGTGTCCGATGCCGTCAACGAGCACTCCGCGGAGCTCGACGCGACGTGCGCACTGCTCGCGGACGCGTTCCTGACGCACGTGCGCGCGCAGGCCGGCGCGGACCTCGCGCTCGTCGGCTGACGCCGAGGTAGAACCGCACTCGCCGAGGTAGAACCGATTCTCGGCCGAATCCCTTCTATCTCGCCGGATGTCGTTCTACCTCGGCGGGCGTTCTTCTACCTCGGCGTCAGGCCTCGTCGCTCACCGGCATCGGGCTGATCTGCGGCGCCGGTGCGCTGCCCGACTTGAGCGCGGCGAGCCGGGCCTCGAGCTCGATGTCCTTGTCGTGCGACTCGAGCTCCGCGAACTGCGACTCGAGCGACGAGGCGGCGATCTCCGCCTGGCCCATCGCCATGGCCTCCTCGCGGCGCACGGCGTCCTCGAAGCGCGACAGCTCGCTCGTCGGGTCGAGCACGTTGATCGAGCTGATCGCGCCCTGGACCGTCTGCTGCGCCTCCGCCGCCTTCTGACGCGCGACGAGCTGGTCGCGCCGGGTCTTGAGCTCGCCCAGCTTGTCCTTCATCGCGGCCAGGCCGGCCTTGAGCTTCTCGGCCGTCTGACGCTGCTGCTCGATCATGGGCTGCGCCTGCTTGACCTCGGTCTCGGCGTCGAGCTGCTTGCGCAGCGCCACCTTGGCGAGGTTGTCGAACTTGTCGGCGTTGGGGGAGTCGCCCGCGCGGCGGTACTCGTCGGCCTTGCGTGACGCGGCGAGGGCCTTGGACCCCCACTCCTGGACGGCGGCGACGTCCTCGTTGTAGTCCTGCTCGGCCAGACGCAGGTTGCCGATGGTCTGTGCGATGGCCTGCTCGGCCTCGGCGATGTTGTTCGTGTAGTCGCGCACGAGCTGGTCGAGCATCTTCTGCGGGTCTTCGGCCCGGTCGACCAGGGCGTTGATGTTCGCCCGCGCGAGCTGGCTGATGCGGCCGAGGATGCTCTGCTTCTGGGTCATGTTCTCGCCTTCCGTCACCTGCGGTCGTTCCGTCGTGAGTCTGTCGATGGTCCGACGAGCGCGCCGGCCGAATGGTTCCAGCGCCCCCTAGAAGCGTCCCCCGCGCGAGCGCCCACCGCCGCGGCCGCCGGAGAACCCGCCACCCCGGCCGCTGCCGAATCCGCCGCCGCCGAAGCCGCCGCCGAGCCCGCCGCCCGAGCGGCGTGAGCCGCCGCCGAACCCTCCCGAGCCGCCGAACCCTCCCGAGCCGCCGAACCCGCCGGGGGAGCGGTAGCCGCCGCCACCGGAGCGCAGGATCGAGTCGAGCAGGATGCCGCCGAGCACCATCCCGCCGATGTTGCCGCCCGCGCCGCCCTGCTGCTGCATCCCCCATCCGGACGTGTCCTGCTGGGCGATGTGCGCGGCCTGCGTCGCATACTGCTCGGCCTTCTGCGCACGCGCGAGCGCCGCCGTCGGGTCCTGGGTCTGCAGGGCGCGAGCCTCGGCGGCGAGCCGCGCGGCCTCGGCGAGGCGGGTGCGTGCCTGGGGCCCGACGGCGCCACGGCGGGTCGCGATGAAGTCCTCGGTCGCGCGGACCTGCGCGTCGACGCGGGCGAGCGTGTCGCGCAGCAGGGCCGCCGCGCGAGCGTCGGTCTCGGCCTTCTGCCGCGCCGGCGCGAGCGCGTTGTCGAGCGCGGCCTCGGCCGCGGTGAGCCGCGCG
>VJZX01000024.1 GCA_009663185.1 Isoptericola halalbus | reverse complement strand
CTCGGGCTGCGCGGGCTCGGGCTCGGCCTGCGCGGGCTCGGCCTGCGCGGGCGCCGGCACCGGCTGGGCGGGAGCGGGCTCGGCAGAGGCCTCGGGCGCGGGAACCTCCTGCGCCGACCCGTCGTGGGCCACCTCGTCAGCGACCTCCCGGGCGCGTGCCTCGGCCTTGGCCTCCGACTTGGTCTTGCGCTGGGCGTTGACCTCGGCGGAGCGCTTGCGCTGCTCGCTCTTGGCGTCGGCCTTCTTCTTGACCGGCCCGAGGACCATGGTCATGTTGCGGCCGTCCTGCTTGGGCATCGACTCGACGAAGCCGAGCTCCGCGACGTCCTCGGCCAGACGCTGCAGCAGGCGCACGCCCATCTCCGGGCGCGACTGCTCGCGGCCGCGGAACATGATCATGACCTTGACCTTGTCGCCCGCGGCCAGGAAGCGCTCGACGTGGCCCTTCTTGGTGCCGTAGTCGTGCGGGTCGATCTTGAGGCGGAACCGGATCTCCTTGAGAACCGTGTTCGCCTGGTTGCGCCGCGCCTCTCGCGCCTTCATGTCGGACTCGTACTTGAACTTGCCGAAGTCCATGAGCTTGGCGACGGGCGGGCGGGCGTCCGGGGCGACCTCGACGAGGTCGAGGTCGGCGTCCTGGGCAAGCTTCAGGGCGACCGCCGTGGCAACCACGCCGACCTGCTCCCCGCCAGGGCCGATGAGCCGGACCTCGGGGACGCGGATCCGGTCGTTGATGCGAGGCTCGCTGATGGTGATGCTCCTAGGAACTCGTCGGTACGACCGCCAGGACGCAGGAATGGCCCCCGCCCTGAGCACAGGTGGAGGCCGTCGTACCGACGCCGGGCGCGCGCGACGCGCCGGCGACCGGGGCAGAGCGACGCGCCGCGAGAGCGCCTCGCCCGACCGGACCCGGCTCCTGTCGGCCGCTCCGGGGCGGCACGGTCGGTGCTCGGGTGGGATGGACTCCACTTGATGCACCCGCACGTCCGGGGACGTACGGGTCGGTCAGCGCTCAAGGCTAGCACGAGCGCCTCCGACGGTGTGAGGCCGGCGAGCGTGACACGCACGACTCGTCAGCCGGCGGCCTGGTGAGGCGGCGGCGACGACCGCATCGCGGACACAGGTTGGAATGATTCCAGAAAAGCACTATGGTCGTCGCTGTGAGCAACCACCCTGTCGCACCGGCCGTGCCGCGCGGCATGCGGCGCGCCGGTGACGAACAGCTGCTGCGGGACGCCGGCCTGCGCGTCACGGGCGTGCGGCTCGCGGTGCTGCGGACGCTCGACGGGCTCCACCACGCCACGGCCGACGACGTCGTCCAGGCGGTGCGCATCGACCTCGGGTCCGCGTCGGTGCAGGCCGTCTACGACACGCTCCACACCCTGACGAGCGCCGGGCTGCTGCGCCGCATGGAGCCCGCCGGTCACCCGGCGCGCTACGAGCGGCGCGTGGGAGACAACCACCACCATGTCGTGTGCCGCTCGTGCGGCGCCGTCGCCGACGTCGACTGCGCCGTCGGGCACGCGCCCTGCCTGACGCCGAGCCAGGCGCACGGCTTCACGCTCGATCTCGCCGAGGTGACCTTCTGGGGTCTGTGCCCGGACTGCGCCTCGCGCCATTGACGTTCCACCCACCTTCCGCCCACGCAACCCCGAGGAAAGGACGTCGCAACATGACGACCCCGTTCACCACCACGCAGACCGGCACGCCGGTCACGAGCGACGCGCACTCGCTCACGGTGGGGGCCGACGGCCCCACCGTCCTGCACGACCGCTACCTGGTCGAGAAGCTCGCCCAGTTCAACCGCGAGCGCATCCCCGAGCGCATCGTGCACGCCAAGGGTGGCGGCGCGTTCGGCGAGTGGGAGATCACCGAGGACGTCTCGGCATACACCCGCGCGGCCGCGTTCCAGCCCGGCGCCAAGGGCGAGGTCGCGCTGCGGTTCTCGTCGGTCGCCGGCGAGCAGGGCTCGCCCGACACGTGGCGCGACGTGCGCGGATTCGCGCTCCGCTTCTACACGACCGAGGGCAACCTCGACGTCGTCGGCAACAACACGCCGGTGTTCTTCATCCGTGACGCGATCAAGTTCCCGGACTTCATCCACTCGCAGAAGCGCCTGCCGGGCTCCGGCCTGCGCGACGCCGACATGCAGTGGGACTTCTGGACCCTGTCCCCCGAGTCGGCCCACCAGGTCACGTACCTCATGGGCGACCGTGGTCTGCCGACCTCCTGGCGCGAGGTCAACGGGTACGGCTCGCACACCTACCAGTGGATCAACGCCGACGGCGAGCGGTTCTGGGTCAAGTACCACTTCATCTCGCGCCAGGGCGTCCACACCATCTCGAACGAGGACGCCGAGAAGCTCGCAGGCGCGGACGCCGACTACTACCGCCGCGACCTGTACGAGGCGATCGAGCGCGGCGAGCACCCCACCTGGGACATCAAGGTCCAGGTCATGCCGTACGAGGACGCGAAGACCTACCGGTTCAACCCGTTCGACCTGACCAAGGTCTGGCCGCACGCCGACTACCCCCTCATCCACGTCGGGCACTTCACGCTCAACCGCAACCCGCGCAACTTCTTCGCCGAGATCGAGCAGATCGCCCTGTCGCCGGCCAACCAGGTCCCGGGTACCGACATCTCGCCCGACAAGATGCTCATGGCCCGCGTCTTCTCGTACCCGGACGCGCACCGCTACCGCGTGGGCACCAACTACCAGCAGCTCCCCGTGAACGCGCCGCACGCCGCCGAGGTGCACAACTACTCGCAGGACGGCGCGCAGCGCCACCAGTTCAACGACCCGTCCGTCCCGGTGTACGCGCCGAACTCGTTCGGCGGCCCGGTCGCCGACCCGTCGCGTGCGGCCGAGGGCTCGTGGGAGTCCGACGGCGCGCTGGTGCGGTCGGCCGCCACCCTGCACGCCGAGGACGACGACTTCGGCCAGCCGGGCACCCTGTACCGCGAGGTGTTCGACGACGCGGCCAAGGCCCGCTTCCTCGAGACCCTCACGGGCCAGGGCAAGGCCATCACGGTCGACGAGATCCGTGAGCGGTTCTTCCAGTACTGGACCAACGTCGACGCAGAGCTCGGGGCCAAGCTGCGCTCCGAGGTCGCCGGTGCCGCTCCGGCTCCGGTCGCGGCCGGCTCCGGCCCCGACGTCGAGCCCATCGGCTTCTGACGGCTGACGGCTGAGGTCCGCGGCGCCCTTCCCGGCGCCGCGGACCTCACTCGACGAGCAGCTCGACCTGGGCGAGCGCGCCTGCGTCGTACAGGTCGAGCCGTACCTCGTCGAACGCCACGGGCTCGCTGAGCACGAACGGGCGGAGCTGAGCGGCCCAGCGGAACTCCTCGCCGTCGCGGGCGTCGACGTCGCGCCACGTCCCTCCAACCGTGCGCACCGAGAGCCGCCACGACGTCGGTGCGGGGCGCCCGTCAGCGGCCGAGACGAGCGTGTACGCGTGCAGGAGATGTCCGTGGCCACTGGCGCCAGTGGACCAGGTCAGCCGGCCTGGCCCGACGTCCGCGGCCCGGCCGAGCTCGTCGTCCGCGAGCCGGGGCACGGCCCGTCCCCCGGGCCTGCGCCACACACCGGTGCCCGAGACGTCGTGCCAGGGCACGCGGTCAGGTTCGGCGGCCGCGGCGAGCTCCGCGCCCCAGTCCGACGGCTCGGCCGCCATCCGGAACCGCACGCGGGCTCCGCCTGCGAGCTCACGGTGGTCGAGGACGGGCGCGTCGAGCTCACGGCCGTCGACGGCGACGCCGGCCACGTACCGGTGCCCGTCCTCGGCGCCGGGCGCCTCGAGGACGAGGTCGCCCCCGGGTCGGTGCACGACGGCGCGCCGGAAGAGCGGCGAGCCCGGGGCCCATCTCGGCGTGCCCACCTCCAGCGGGTACAGCCCGAGCGCCGAGAGCACGTACCACGCGGACATCTCGCCGTTGTCCTCGTCGCCGTGGTAGCCCTGGCCCAGCTCGCTGCCCGTCCACAGCCGCTCGAGGATCTCCCGGACGGTCTCCTGGGCCCGGTCCGGCCGCCCCGCGGCGAGCCACGTGTAGGGGACGTGGTGCGAGACCTGGTTGCTCTGGCCGAGCTGGCCCAGGCGCACGTCGCGCGCCTCGGACATCTCGTGGATCACGGACCCGTAGCTTCCGGGCCGGTCGGCCCGCTCGGGCGTGGCGAAGAACCTCCCGAGAACCGCGGCCAGGCCCTCGGGGCCGCCGTGCAGCCGCGCGAGGCCCGCGGGGTCGTGCGGGGCGTGGAAGGCGAAGTTCCACGCGTTCGACTCCGTGTAGTCGCCGCCCCACTCCGCCGGGTCGAACTCCGCCGGGTCGACGACGGTGCCGTCCGCGCCTCGCCCCCGGAAGAACCCCGTGACGGGGTCGAACAGGTGGACGTAGCCGAGCGCGCGCCGCGCGAGGTAGGCGGCCTCGTCGAGCAGGGCGCGCCGCCGTCGCTCGGGGACGGCGTCGCTCACGGCGAGCCGTCGCGCCATGGCGGCCAGCCCGGCGTCGTTGACGTAGCCCTCGAGGCTCCACGAGACGCTCTCGTGCACCTCCCGCGGCACCCAGCCGTGGAGTAGGAAGTGCTCCTGTCCATGACGTCCGACGCTCGCGTGCGGCGGAACCACGGTCGCGTTGCGCAGGCCGGCATCGTATGCCGCCACCGGGTCGGGCAGGCTCACACCGCGCACGAACACGTCGGCGAACGCGACGTCGGAGCTCGTGCCAGTCATGAGGTCGGCGTAGCCGGGCGACGACCACCGTGCGATCCAGCCCGCCTCTCGGTACTGCTGGACGAAGCCGTCGGCGAGGCGCCCCGCGAGCTCCGGGTACAGCAGCGCGTACGCGGGCCAGCACGTGCGGTAGGTGTCCCAGAAGCCGTGGTTGACGAAGATCTCCCCGTCGACCACGACCGCGCCCGTGCGCTCGTCGGTCGACGGCCCGGCGGGCGGCAGCACAGGCGACGCGTGCACCGGCCGGGGCCGCCCCGGCTCGCCCGCGTCCTCGGTCTGCGACGTCGGATACAGATTGAGCCGGTAGAGGCACGAGTAGAGGGTCGTGAGCTGGTCGTCCGTGGCGCCGTCGACCTCGACGACGCTCAGGCGTTCCTCCCACGCGGCCCGGGCACGCGCCTCGACGGTCGCGAACGGGACGCCCTCGAGCTCCCGGGCGAAGTTGCGCCATGCCTGCTCGACGCCGACGAACGACGTGGCGAGCCGCAGCTCGACCGTGCGACCGCCGGCTGGCTCGCACAGGTCGACGGTCGCATACCGCGCGTGCGGACGGTCACCGCGTGCCCGCCCGGCCCGCAGCGCGGGACGGTCGAGCCGACCCACGACGTACATGCGGCTGCGCCCGACCGACAGCCCGCTGCCGTGGTCGCTCCAGCCGGTGATCGTGCCGGCCTCGGGCTCGAGCCGCAGATGCACCGGCCGCCCGGGCTCGGCCGCACCCTGCGTGCTCACGGCGTCGAGCAGAACGTGCCCGACCGCGTCGCCCGCCGGGAAGGTGAGCCGCAGGACGGCACCGTGGTCGGTCGGGGTCACGTCGATGCGCGCACCACCGTCGAGCGCGACGCCGTAGTGGTGCGGGCGGGCGAGCTCTCCCGCGTGGTCGAAGGCCCGTCCCCGCGCGTCGAGCGACGCGTCCGGCACGCCGACGGCCGACCCGCCCGCGTCCGGGACGAGGTGCACGGCCAGCTGGGCGCGGTCGCCCATCCAGGGACTGGGGAGATGCGACACCGCGACGCCGTGCAGGCGTGGCCGGTTGTCCGGGCCGTTGTGCGCGGCCCACGCGTAGAGCCACGACCCGGAGGCGCCGTCGGTCAGCGGGACCCACAGGGCGGCGCCGTTCGGGACGGCGGCGGCCGGCACCGTGTTGCCCCGCGAGTACGCGCCGGTCGAGTGGGTTCCGCGGCGGGTGTCGACGTGGTCGACGAGCCCACGGACGACACGCCGCTCGGGCGTGCCGATCGCGACGTCGTCGAGCCAGGCCTCCACCGAGCCCGGCGGGATACCGTGCGCGGGTACGACCACCACCGCCACGGCCGTCACGGTCCGTCCGGTCGCGGCGGACAGGTCGACCCGCACGAGATTCCAGTGGTCGGGCACGAGGATCTTCGCGGCGCCCTGGCCGTCGGCGGTCGCGGCAACGCCGTACTGGTCGCGCGGCCCTGACGCGGCGAGCCAGGTGCCGTCGTCGAGCCGAAGGTCGACGGCCACCCACGTGGACCGGTAGGTCAGCCCGTCGTCGAGGACCGGGCAGACTGCCCAGCGCAGCTCCGCGCCAGGCTCGACGAGCACGTCGAGCCCGTCGGCCAGCAGCGCACGCCGCGGGCCGGTCGCCAGCGCGTCGGCATCGGCACCGACCCGCAAGGAACGGACGCCCGTCAGACCGACGCCAGGGCGTCCAGCCGGGACATGCGCAGGGCCGCCGCCGAGCGCCAGCTGCAACCCGCCGTGCACTACGGGCGGGAGCGGGTCGCCGGCCTCGAAGGACGTCCCCCACGCGGTCCGTGCGAGCCCGTACCCGTGTCCTTCGAGGACCTCGGGGCACACTGTCACGCGACCCGCTCCACGCGCGTCCCGGCACCGGTCGGGACGGCCAGACGCGGCGGGCTGCCCGCGGCCGCCGCGTCGACCCACGCGGCGAACAGCTCGGAGCCGGGCGCCGTGAGCGACCGCACGACGCGGCCGTCGTCGTCGCAGGGCAGCTCGATCACCTCGCCGCCGCCCGGCGCGCCGGAGCCCGAGCTCGCCGTGCGCCCGGCGAGCTCACGCAGGCCCGGCAGCGCGTCGCGCACCGCGAGCCCCACGGGCTTGGGCAGGCCGTCGGCGGTCAGCAGACCGAGCGAGTACTCGAGCTCCGGGAAGTCGGCCAGGCTGCGGTCGACGTCGTGCGAGCACCACCACGTGACACCCCACAGGCCGGGCTGCCGCACCGCGTGCTCGAGCGTCCTCGTCGCGAACGCGACCACGTTCTCGGCACCCACGTGCGGCGCGGGCGCCCCGACCTCCTGCAGCCACAGGGGCCGTACGCCGTCGCCGGCCCACGCGGCTGCCAGCTCGAGCAGGTAGCGCGCGAACAGCGCGTAGGCGGGATGCCCCACCGGGAAGTGCCGGGCCACGCCGGTGAACACCCACGAGTGGACCGTGGTGACGTCACCGTGCCGCACGGCGTGCTCAGGCGTGACGGCGCTCGAGTCCACGAACCACACGTCGTCGTCGAACGAGTGCGCGTGTCGCGAGCGGGGCGCCGCGCGCCGGGCCGCACCGAGCAGGCGCTCCAACCAGGCGTCGGCCTGCGCGGGGGTCAGAGCCTGGCGGTCCGGGTGCCCCTCCTTGGCGAACTGCGCCGTCTCGTTGCCCAGGGTGAGCCCGAGGAACCCCGGGTGGCCCTCGAGGGCGGCGCCGAGTGCCTCGACGAGGCGCTCCTGCGCGGTCACGACGTCGGGGTCCGTGAAGAGGTTGCGCCGATGCCAGGTCAGCACCCACGACGGCAGGAAGTCGAAGCTCGACAGGTGGCCCTGCAGCACGTCGACGCTGGCGTCGAGCCCGGCCTCGTGCGCGGCGTCGACGACGGCGACGACGTCGGCCACTGCACGCTCGCGGATCAGCGTCCGGTTGGGTTGCAGCACGTCCCACAGCGGGAAGACCCGCACGTGGTCGAGACCGAGCGCGGCCACGGCGTCCAGGTCGCGGCGCACCGCGTCGACGTCCAGGTCGAGCCACGCGTGGAACCATCCGTGACCAGGCGTGTAGTTGGCGCCGAAGCGCATGGGTCTCCTCGGTTCGTCCGTCAGGGTCAGGGTCGTCGTCCGGTCACGCCCGGTCCGTCACTGCCGAGGGCCGGTGCTCGCCCGGGGCGTGAGGACGGGCAGCGGCGCGAGGACGACGTCGTCGACGGGAACGCCGCCGAGCAGGGACAACAGGACTTCTGCCACCTGCTCCCCGAGCGCGAAGGTGTCACGGGTCAGGGCGGTGAGCGCCGGCCGCACGAGGCGGGCGAGCTCGGAGTCGTCGAACGACACGACCGAGACGTCCTCCGGGATGCGCAGGCCCTCCTCGGAGAGCACCGTGACGCCGGCGAGCGCCTCGACGTCCGAGTCGTAGACGATCGCCGTCAGGGGCTTCTCTGCGTGCACGAGCTGACGTGTCGCGTCGGCCGACTCCCGCTGCGAGAAGTCGGTGGCCACGGTGACGATCTCCAGGCCGTGCCGGCGCGCCACGGCTTGCAGGGCCTCGACGCGGCGCACGGAGTGCACGTAGGACGCGATGCCGCCCACGTGACCGATGCGGCGGTGACCCAACGCCACGAGATGCTCGGCAATGCTGGTCATCGCCTCGAAGTCGTCGACGAAGACCGCGGGCACGGGTCCAGGCGTGCCGTCGCCTCCGAGCAGGACGGCCGGCAGCCGCAGGCGCCCGAGGGCGGCCGGACGCGGGTCGTCGACCTCGAGGTCGAGGAGGACGACACCGTCCGTGCGACGCTCGGCTGCCCACCGCTCGTACACCGCTACCTCTGCGGCCACGTCCTCGACCACCAGCAGCTGGAGCGAGACGGTGTCCGTCGACAGACGCGCCTGAAGTCCTGAGACCAGCTGCGCGAAGAACGGCTCGACGCCGAGCGTCCGTGCGGGGCGCGCGACGACGAGCCCGACGGTGTCGGTGCGCGCGCCGCTCAGGGCACGGGCGGCACGATGCGGGACCCACCCGAGCTCCTCGACCGCGTCGAGGATGCGCCGGCGGGTCTCGTCGCTGATGCCCGCCCGGCCGTTCAGGGCGAACGACACTGCCGTCTTGGAGACCCCGACCTGCTGGGCGATGTCGTCGATGGTCGGCCGGCCTCCACCGGACCGGGCTCTCGTCACGCTCGCTCCCTCAACTGCGTCACTCCTTCGCGAACCAGCGTGGCACGCCCGGCGTTCATGGCCGCCTCATCCCTTGATCGCGCCCTCGTCGACCCCGCGGAAGAAGTAGCGCTGGAGGGCCGCGAAGAACACGACGATCGGGATGAACGCGATCATCGTGCCCGCCGCGACGACGCGCGGGTTGTTGGCGAACACCCCGGAGAGGTACTGCAGCCCGACCGTCAGGGTGAAGTTCTCGGGCGTGGTGAGCACGATGAGCGGCCACAGGAAGTCGTCCCACGCGCCGATGAACGCGAAGATCGTGATGACGGCGAGCATCCCCTTCGCGTTGGGCAGTCCGATACGCCAGAACCGCTGCCAGGCGTTGGCGCCGTCGACGATCGCCGCCTCGTCGAGCTCCGGCGGGATGTTGAGGAACGCCGTGCGCATGAGGAGCACGTTGATCATCCCGATGGCGCCGGGCAGCGCCACGCCCAGCAGCGTGTCGGCGAGGCCGAGCTCACGGATGGTCAGGTACTGGGCGACGATCGTCGCCTCGCCCGGCAGCAGCATGGTCGCGAGGATCGCGCCCATGATGAGCCGCGCACCGCGGAACCGCAGCCGGGCGAGCGCGTAGCCGGCCATGGTGGCACCGATCGCGTTGCCGGCGATCGTGATCCCGGCGACGACGAGCGAGTTGCGGGCGAAGCCGAGCACCGGCACGGTCTCGAAGGCGGCGAGGTAGTTGTCGAAGGTCGGGTCCTGCGGCACGAACGTCGGAGTCGCCGTGTAGACGTCCTCGCCGGAGCCCTTGAGAGACGTCGAGAGCTGCCAGAGGAACGGGCCGATCGTGATCAGCAGCACGACCACGAGCAGCGCGTAGCGCACCACGGTCTCGCGGCGCGACATCGTCGAGAAGCCGCGTGCGCCCGAGGTGGGCGTGACGGGGGCGCGCGCGACCGCGGGCGTCGTCGCCGTCGGGTAGGTCACCACGTCACGCTCCCTTCCTGTTGATGCGTGCGATGAGCAGCAGCGGGCCGAGGGTGATCAGGAACAGCAGGATCGACAGCGCCGACGCGTAGCCGAGGTTCCCGCTGAAGCCGCGTGCGTACATCTGGATGAGGAACACCACCGAGACGTCGCGCCCCCCGATGCCGCCCGTGCCGTTCGTGAGGACGAAGAGCTCGGAGAAGACGCGCAGCGCCGACACGGTGATGAGCACCGCGACGAGCAGCATCGTGTTGCGCACGCCTGGCACCGTCACGGACCAGAACCGACGCCAGGCACTCGCGCCGTCGACGGCGGCCGCCTCGTGCAGCTCACGACCGACGCCGCCGAGCGCCGAGAGGTAGATGATCATGTAGTAGCCGAGACCCTTCCAGACGGTCAGGCTGATCGCGCTGAACAGCACGAGCCACCGGTCGGTCAGGAACGGGATCGCTTCCGAGACGACGCCGAGGCGCAGCGCCATGCCGTTGATGACGCCGCGGTCGTCGAGCATCCACCCCCAGATGAGCGCCACCACCACGGCCGACGCGACGACCGGGGTGTAGAAGGCCGTCCGGAAGAAGGCGATCCCCGGCAGCTTCTTCTCGACAAGCAGCGCGAGCGCGAGCGGGACCAGCAGCAGGAAGGGCAGGCACACGAGCATGTAGACGATCGAGTTCACGAGCGCCGTCGCGAGCTGGTCGTCGGTCAGCATGCGCTCGAAGTTGGCGAGACCCACCAGCTCGCCGCCCGACAGGGGCCGCACGTTCGTGAACGCGAGGAACACGGTGTTGGCCGACGGCCACAGGTTGAAGGCGGCGAGGAACACGATCGCGGGCAGGCACAGCAGCCAGGGCGTGAACCAGGCGTGGGTCCGGGCCGCCACCGTGCCGGACTGCGCCGCGGCGGCCCGGGACTGTCCGGTCGGGGCGACCGGCGTCGTCCCCTCCGCCGGCGGCACGCGCCGGGTGCCGTTCGTCGCGCGTTCGGTGCGGGCGTCGGTGGTCTCGGCCATGCGGGTCACCTCCGGATGCCCGCGCCGGGCGGCGTCGCGGCCGCCCGCACGGGTCGCATCACTGGGACAGGAGCTCGTTGCAGCGCTCGACGGCGGTGTCGAGCGCCTGCTGCGAGGTCACCTCGCCCGAGATGGCGGCGGCGATCTGCTGGTTGACGACGGTCGACATGGCCTCGGTCACCTCGACGGGCTGGAGGACCTGCGCCTCGGTGAGCGACGTGAAGGCCATGACCTTGGCGTCCTGCGCCGGCGTGCCGTCGCTCTCGGCGAACTCGGGGTTCTCCTGGGAGGCGATCGTCGACGGGAAGATACCGGGGACCTCCTTGGCGAACGCCTCCTGGTTCTCCGCGTTGGTGAGGAACCGGGCGAGCGCGATCGCGGCCGGGACGTTCTTCGACGACTTCGAGACCGAGACGCCCTGGACGTACAGCGGCGGCGTGCCCATCGCGGGCGACGGGACGATCTTGCCCTCGAGCGACGGGTTGTTCTCGAGCACGCCGGCGATGAAGTTGCCACCGCCGGTGGACCAGCCGACCTTTCCCTCGGTGAACAGCTGGCTGTTGCCGAGGTAGGCGTCCGTGAGGACGTCCTGCGGCATCAGGCCCTCGGCGTACGCGTCGCGGTACGTGTCGAGGAGGGCGACGGCCTCGGGGGTGTTGAAGACGAACTCGGTGCCGTCCTCGTCGAGGATCGCCACGCCCTCGGCCGCGAAGTCGCCGAGGCCGGGCTTGCGGCTCATGAGGTACTGCTTGCCGCCGGTGGCCGCCTCGAGGGTGCGCGCCTGCTCGATGAGCTCGTCGAGGCTGGTGGGCGCGTCCTGCGGGTCGAGGCCGCCGGCCTCCAGGATCTCGGAGTTCCAGTAGTTGACGTCGGTGTTGAGGTACCACGGGTACCCGAACGTGCCCTCGATGCCCGCGTACTGGTACGCACCGAGGCCGCCCGCGACGTAGGTGCTCTCGAGCTCGTCGTCCACGCCCTCGAGGTCGAGCAGCATGCCTTCGCGCGCGAGCGCCAGAGCGAAGTCCGGAGGCAGGTTGGTCACGTCGGGCAGCTCGCCGGCCGACGCCTGCGACAGGACCTTCTCCGAGTACCCCTCGCCCGGCTGGTCGAGCCAGGTCACGGTCGTGCCCGGGTACTCCTGCTCGAACGCGTCGATGACGCCCTCGACGTACTCGGTGAAGTTGGGCTTGAGCGCCCAGGTCTGGAGCGAGACCTCGCCGGTCACCTCGCCCGACGCGTCCACGGAGTCCTCGGGCGTGCTTCCGGTGCCGCCGGCGCCGTCGAGCGCGCAGCCGGTGAGCGAGACTCCCACGGCGAGCGCCGCGAGGCCCGCCCCGATCCTGCTGTGGCTGTGCTTCACAGCTCCTCCATCTGGTGCTTCGTTGCTCCGATGCGCGCGGGCTAAACCGCTTTACCCGCACCAGGGTGCCGGTCGGCACCGACCCGTGTCAAGCCGCATCGTTCCACCGACGAAACCGGTTCAGGCCAAACGCATGCGCAGCGTGCGCACCTCGAACGGCCCGAGCTCGACGAAGACCGCTCCGTCGGCCCCGACGGTGGCCACGGGCGCTGCGAGGTCCTCCTCGAGCAGGTTCACGGTCCGCGTGTCGGTCACTGGCACGTGCACCACGACGGAACCGGTGACTCGCCGCCCGAGCGCCTCGTGGACGCGCACCACGAGATCGCCGGACCGGTCGTCGGCCAGCTTGACGCACGAGAGCACGACGCCTTCGCCGGTCACCCCCACGAGCGGCTCGACGCCGCGTGCGCCGACGAGCGCACGCTCGCGTGCGTTGAACGCGATGCCCGCCTCCGTGGCGGCCGCGACGTCGGCCCCGACGACGAGGCCGTAGCGCACGGTCTGGGTGCCCTGGTCGGTCTCGGGGTCAGGGAAGCGCGGTGCCCGGAGGAGGGAGAGGCGGACCGTCGTAGTGACGGCGGTGCCGCCGTCGGCGGTCTCGGCGACGTCGCGGGTGACGTCGTGCCCGTAGATCGAGTCGTTGACGAGCGCGACGCCGAACCCGGGCTCCTCGACGAGCACGAACCGATGCATCGACGTCTCGAACTTCGCGGCCTCCCAGCTGGTGTTCGTGTGCGTCGGCCTCCGGTGGTACCCGAACTGCGTCTCGGCCGCGGTGTGCTCCGCGCGCACGTCGAGCGGGAAGGCGACCTTGAGGAACTTCTCGGCCTCGTGCCAGTCGGTCGTCTGCTCGACCTCGAGCACCCGGCTGCCAGGCTCCAGGCGCAGGATCTGGCGCACGCGCGAGGAGGAGAACGCCCGCTCGAGCGTGACCGTGGCGGCGCCGCGCTCGTCGACCACGGCATCGACGGACTCGACGTCGCGCAGGTCCGTGACGGTGTTGCGGTAGAAGCGGTCGACGTCCCAGGCGTCCCACATGTTCGGGAAGTCCTGGTGGAGCTGCAGCACGTTTCCCTCGCGGCCCGGAGCGATCGCGTCTCGCCCCGTGCCGCGGTCGACCGCCGAGACGACATGCCCGTCGCGGTTGACCTTCACGCGCACGAGCTCGTTGGCCAGCACGAAGCCGTCGCCGGTCCGCTCGAGCGTCGCGGCGCCGGCATCGGGCCGGTCTGAGGCCGGCAGCACGCCGAGCGCCGGCACGCCCTCGTGCGCGACAGGCGCCGGGTTGGCCACGAGGGGGACGTCCCCCCGCCCCACGAGGGCCTCGAGCGAGCGCTGCACGATCGCCTCGGCGGCCGCCGTCACCTCCGCGTGCTGCTCGACCGCCTCGCGGTGGACCCAGGCGATGGACGTGCCGGGCAGGATGTCGTGGAACTGCAGGAGCAGGACCTGCTGCCAGAGCGCGTCGAGCTCCTCGTAGGGGTACTCGAGGCCCACGCGGACCTCGGCGGCCGACGCCCACGCCTCGGCCTCGACGAGCAGGTGCTCGTTGCGGCGGTTGCCCTGCTTGGTCCCGTGCTGGGACGTCAGCGTCGCCCGGTGCAGCTCGAGGTACAGCTCACCGACCCAGACTGCCGGGTCCTCGAGCTCTGCGCGGGTGCGGGCGAAGAAGTCGTCCGGGTGCTCCCAGTGCACCCGAGCGCTGCCCTCGAGGTCTGCGAGCCGCCGGGCCTTGCCCACCATCTCGCGGGTCGTGCCGCCACCGCCGTCACCCCAACCCACGGGGGCGATCGACCCCATGGCATGGCGTGCCTCGCGGAACTGCCGCGAGGCCTTGGCGACCTCGGCGCCGGAGAGCTGCGAGTTGTACGTGTCCATGGACGGGAAGTGCGTCAGCACGCGCGACCCGTCGATGCCCTCCCACAGGAACGTGTGGTGTGGGAACACGTTGACCTGGTTCCACGAGATCTTCTGGGTGAAGAACCACTCGAAGCCCGCGCGCCGCACGAGCTGCGGGAGCGCCGGCGAGTAGCCGAAGCTGTCCGGGAGCCAGACTCCTCGGGGGCGCACGCCGAGCTCGCGCTCGAAGAACCGCTGCCCCTGAGAGAACTGCCGCACGAGAGACTCCCCCGACGGCATGACGGTGTCGCTCTCGACCCACATCCCGCCGAGCGGCAGGAACCTGCCCGCCGCGACGGCGTCGACGATCCGCGACCAGACCTCGGGGCGGTGCTCCTTGACCCACGCGTACTGCTGCGCGCTCGACATCCCGTACAGGAACTCGTCCGTGCGCTCGATCAGGTCGGTCATCGACGCCGTCGTGCGCGCGACCTTGCGGATCGTCTCCCGGACTGGCCACAGCCAGGCCGAGTCGATGTGCGCGTGACCCACGGCGGAGATCACGTGGGCGCTCGCCTCGGCAGGGCTCGCGAGCACCTCGGCGAGCGCGGCCCGCGCCGCCGCGGCCGTCTCGGGGATGCGCTGCAGGTCGAGCACGTCGAGCGCGTCGTCGAGCGCCTGCAGGACCCGCATCCGCCGCGGGCCCGCGGGCAGCTCGGCCTGAAGCTCCAGGAGCACCTCGACGTCGAGGGCCAGCTCGTGGACCTCCTCCTCGAAGACGGCGAGGTCGACGCGCCGCGTCGTGTACAGCGGGCGGGGCGACGACGTCAGGACGTCTCCCTGGCGCGTCGGCAGGAACGGGTGGTAGTCGAGAAGGACCGGGTTGGACGCGGCCTCGAGGTAGAGCTCGACGCGCTCCCCGCCCTCGGCCACGGCGAGGACCGGTACGTGCTGATTGCGCGGGTTGAGCGACTTCACGGGCGCGCCGTCGGGCTGGTAGACGAGCGCCTCGCACTGGAACCCGGTCATGTTCGTGTCGAAGCCGAGGTCGACGACCGCCTCCACGGCACGGCCCGCCCACTCGGCGGGCACGACGCCGCGCAGCCGGAACCAGGTCGTCCCCCACGCGCGACCCCACGGCGTGCCGACCATGTACGGCGACATCTCGAGCGCGAGGCCCTCGACAGGCGGGACCGGCTCGCCGGGGAGCTCGTGCCACGCGACCTCGAGCGGCACGCTCGTGGCGTGCACCGCCGGTCGGAGGCGCTCGTCGAGCACGCGCGTCGCGCGGCCCACGGTGAGGGTGACGTCGTCGTGCATGGTGTCCTTCCGTCTGACCGGAGCGTCGGTGCCCCTGGTGTCCGCCATGCGCCGCTAAAGCGCTACAGTTCGTGGAGCATCACGGGTGGGCCGCGCCCTGTCAAGGTGGCCGCGCATCCCTCGCCGTGGCCAGTGCGAGGATGTGTACATGACGAACGAGCCCCCCGAGACGTCCGCTGCCACCTACGTCGAGGGCGCGACGCGCGACATCGCCGACGTCGCCGCCGTCGAGGTCATCACGACCTCTGCCGTCCACCTCATGAGCGCGGCCGCGGTCAAGTGCGGTCTGGCCGAGGACGCCGACCAGGGCGAGCACCTCGATCTCGACGAGGCCCGCAAGCTCATCACCGCTCTCGCCGCGCTCGTCACGGCGAGCGCCCCGGACATCGGCAACCAGCACGCCCGGTCCCTGCGTGACGGGCTGCGCTCGCTCCAGCTCGCGTTCCGCGAGGCGTCCGTCATCCCGGACGCGCCCGGCGAGGGTCCCGGCGAGAAGTACACAGGGTCCGTCGTCTGACATGAGCCACCCGCCGCAGCCGCCCGCGTGGCGGCAGCCGCCGGACACCGGCCACCCGCAAGTCGTCCCCGCGCCCTCGTCCGGGACGTCGGCCCCGGCGGCGGCGCACGGGGCACCGGCCCAACGCCGCCGACGGTCGCGCGCAGCCGTCGTCGTGCTGACGTTGCTGCTCCTCGCCGCGCTCGGCGTCGGCGCCTACCTGTGGCTGACCACCGTGCGCTGGCAGGAGGACAGTGCGGCGTGGGAGGCCCGCGCGCGTGACCATGCGGCTCAGGCGGCTGCGCTGCAGGCCGAGCTCGACGGCGTCAACGCCGAGCTCCTGTCCGCGCGCGAGCAGCTCGCCGCGGCGACCGAGCGCATCACCGAGCTGGCCGACGAGAAGGCCCAGCTCGGCGACGAGACCGTCGCCGCCCAGCGCTACCTCGACTACCAGACCCGCGTCAGCGAGGCGGCCGGCGTCGTCGCCACGGCGCTCGGCCAGTGCATCGAGGCCCAGTCGCAGCTCATCGGGTACCTCGAGAACCGCGACGCCTACGATCCTGAGGACCTCGAGCGCTTCGCGGATGACGTTCAGGCGGTCTGCGACGAGGCGACCCAGGCGAACGAGCAGCTGCAGCAGGAGCTGCAGCAGTGAGGGGCCGTCGCGCCGTCGTCCTCGCCTCGTCGCTCGCCCTCGTCGCGGGGTGCACGGTGCTGCCCTCACTGCCGGACCCGGTGCCCAGCGACATCACGCCGACCGTCGCGCCGAGCCTCGTCGCGCGTGGCGGCGGGAACCTGTCCCCCGACGGCTTCGACGCGGTCCGGCGCATGGCGGTCCGCATCCGCAACGTCGGCTGCAGCGGGCTCTCGACCGGCTCGGGCTTCGCCATCGACGAGCACACGCTCATCACCAACCGCCACGTCGTCGCGGACTCCGAGGTGCTGCAGGTCAGCACCTACGACGGGCGCGACATCGAGGTCATGGCCGCGAGCACGGCAGGCCTGGCCGACCTCGCCGTGGTCCGCACCGACGACCCGCTGCCGTCGTACCCCGAGCTCGCCGAGAACGACCCGCGTGCCGGCGACCTCGTCACCGTGGTCGGCTACCCCGACGGCGGCGCGCTGAGCGTGACGGAGGGTGAGGTCATCGGGCGCACGACCGACCCGCTGAACGAGAATCTGGGCGAGGTCCTCGTCACCGACGCGCCCGTCGAGCCCGGCTCGTCGGGGTCGGCCGCGCTCGACGACACCGGCCGTGTCATCGGCGTCGTGTACGCCAAGACGTCCGACGGGCGTTCCCTGCTCATCCCGTTGTCGACGGTGCAGCAGCTGCTGTCCGACGCCGCCGCCTTCGCCACGCTGCCGCCCTGCGACTGACCTCCTGCAAGCCGTCGCCCGGCGACAAGCGGATCAGCGCGCGGCGGCGATCCGCAGCTCGAGCGAGTCGACGCGCTCGGAGACCACCTTGGACGCGCCGAGGCGCGCGTTGACGCTGGCCAGGACCCGGTCGAGGCCTGCTCGGTCGAGGCCAGGATCGAGCGCGAGCACGACCGCGACCTCCGCCGTGCGGCCCGGCTCGGCGTGCGCCCGCACGACGTGCTGCACCGGTGCGGCCGCGTCGGCCACCGCGGAGGCGACCTCGGGGTCGACGACGAGCCCGTCCGCGGTCGGTTCGAGCGCGGGACGCCACGGCCGGCCCTGCGCGAGCGCCCACACCGCCGGGCGCGGGACGAGAGCGGTCACGGGACCGCCCGGGTCGACGACCAGCAGCGCCCAGTCCTCGCTCACCGCGGACAGCGCCGCGCGGGGCGCCTCGACCGGCACAGGGCGGGCGTCCGGGCGCCAGGCGCGCATCGCGTCGACGGACGTGAACACGGGCAGCGCACGCCGGCCGTCAGGCGCCTGGAGCGCGACGACGCCCGCGGACGCCTCGGAGTCGACGTCGAGCCGGGCGCCGTCGTGCTCGACCGTCCCGGTCGCCTCGGCCTCGGCCAGGACGGGCACGAGCACGCGCGTCGACGCGAGCCGCTCGACGACGACGCGCAGGGGGGTGTTCCCGCCGGCGTAGCCCTTGAGCAGCGCCGCGAGCTCGGCGTCGGCCGACCCGTCGTCGCCGGCGAACTGCGACGTCGGCTGGATCGAGCGCAGGTGGCCCGGCAGCGAGGTCCCGTCGTCGGTCACGGCCGGCCGGCGACGTCGAGCGCCTCAGGAAGCGTGAATGCTCCCGCGTACAGGGCCTTGCCCACCACGGCGCCCTCGACCCCGTCGGGCACGAGCGCGCGCAGCGCCTCGAGGTCGGCCAGCGACGAGATGCCGCCCGACGCCACGACCTTGGCCGGCGTGCGCGACGCGACCTCGCGCAGGAGCTCGACGTTCGGCCCGCGCAGCGTGCCGTCCTTCGTCACGTCGGTGACGACGTAGCGGGCGCAGCCGGCCTCGTCGAGGCGGGCGAGCACCTCCCACAGGTCGCCGCCCTCCTTCGTCCAGCCGCGCGCCGCGAGCGTCGTGCCGCGCACGTCGAGCCCGACGGCGACGGCGTCCCCGTGCTCGGCGATGACCTTCGCCGTCCACTCCGGGTCCTCGAGAGCAGCAGTGCCGATGTTGACGCGACGCGCCCCCGTGGCCAGCGCGCGCTCGAGCGAGGCGTCGTCGCGGATCCCGCCCGACAGCTCGACCTGGACGTCCACCTCGGCAACCACGTGGGCCAGCAGGTCGGCGTTGGAGCCCCGACCGAACGCGGCGTCGAGGTCGACGAGGTGGATCCACTCGGCGCCGCCCGCCTGCCAGTCGAGCGCGGCGGCGAGCGGGTCGCCGTAGGAGGTCTCGGAGCCTGCCTCGCCCTGGACGAGGCGGACAGCCTGTCCGTCGGCGACGTCGACGGCGGGCAGCAGGACGAGGCGATCGGTCATGCGGGATGTCTCCAGACTCACAGTGACTTGACCCAGTTCTCGAGCAGGGTCGCGCCGGCGTCGCCGGACTTCTCGGGGTGGAACTGCGTGGCGGACAGCGGTCCGTCCTCGACGGCGGCCACGAACCGGACCAGCCGCTCCGCGCTGCCGTGCTGCGCCCACGTCACCAGCGGCGGCGTGAACCGTGGGTCGGCGTGCTCGTCGTGGCCCTGGGTGAACTCCTGCGCCGCGTACGAGTGCACGAAGTAGAAGCGCTCGTGCTCGACGCCGCGGAACAGGGTCGTGCCCGCGGGCGGCTCGACGGGCGACCAGCCCATGTGCGGCACGACGGGCGCGTCGATCCGGTCGACGACGCCGCGCCACTCCCCCAGGCCGTCGGCGCGCACGCCGTGCTCCACACCGGCGTCGAACATGACCTGCATGCCCACGCAGATGCCGAGCACCGGCCGGTTGCCGGCGAGCCGACGGTCGACGACCTGGTCGCCACCGACGGCGCGCAGTCCGGCCATGCACGCGGCGAACGCGCCGACACCGGGCACGACGAGCCCGTCGGCCTCCGTCGCCGCGCCGCGGTCGGCGGTGAGCTCGACGGCCGCGCCCACACGCTCGAGCGCGCGCACAGCCGAGCGGACGTTGCCGAAGCCGTAGTCGAGCACGACGACGCGGGGACGGCCCGTGGCAGGCGCGCCCGGCGTGGCGCGCGGGTTGAGCTCGGCGGAAACACCGCCGTCGGGCAGGAGCTCGGGCGCCTGCTCGCTCATCGCCTCACCTCTTCTTCCGGGCCTTGCGGGCCGCGCCGGTGAGCAGGCGCATCGCCTTGAGGCGGCTGATGCCCGACGACGGCACGACGTCGGGCAGGTCACTGACCTGCACCTGCCCGGTGAGCAGGTCCTCGAGCGCCTCGGGCGCACCTCCCAGGACGAGGCCAGGGGCGAGGACTCCCTCGCTGACGCCGTCCTGGTAGCGCACGCAGGTGAGCTGCTCCCCCCGGCGCGTCGCGAGGATGAGCGGCACGCCCTTGACGAGCTGCGAGACCGTCACGGCGGCGCGGTCGGGCGCACCCCCGCTGCGGTCGCGCAGGACGGCGAGCGCGCCCACGGGCGTCGGCACGGCGTCGACCTCGATCTGCGCGAGCGAGCACGCCGCCGCGAGCGGCTCGGCACCCGCGATCTGCGTGATGAGCACCGCGAGCTCAGGGTCGTGCGTCGGCTCGGTCAGGCCCGACAGGTCGTCGGGGATCTCGATCTCGTCGGGGAAGTTCTCGGGGAGGTCCGGCTGGCTCACTACAGCGCACCCTTCGTGGACGGGATGCCCTCGACGCGCGGGTCGAGGGCGACGGCAGAGCGCAGCGCACGCGCAAGGGCCTTGAACTGTGCCTCGACGATGTGGTGCGGGTCGCGGCCGGCGAGGACGCGCACGTGCAGGCAGATGCCCGCGTGATGGGCGATCGACTCGAGCACGTGCCGCGTCAGCGAGCCGGTGAAGTGGCCACCGATGAGGTGGTACTCCTGGCCGGCGGGCTCGCCGTCGTGCACGAGGTACGGGCGCCCGGAGACGTCGACGACGGCCTGGGCGAGCGCCTCGTCGAGCGGGACGAGGGCGTCGCCGAAGCGGGAGATGCCCTGCTTGTCGCCGAGGGCGACCTTGAGCGCCTCGCCGAGCACGATCGCGACGTCCTCGACGGTGTGGTGGGCGTCGATGTGGGTGTCGCCCTTCGCCTTGACGGTGAGGTCGATCAGCGAGTGCTTGCCGAGCGCCGTGAGCATGTGGTCGTAGAACGGCACGGTGGTCGAGATGTCGGTGCGTCCGGTGCCGTCGAGGTTCAGCTCGACGACGACGCTCGACTCGCTCGTCGTGCGTTCCATGCGCGCGGTGCGGCCTGCCATCAGCTCTCCTGGGTTGTCATGACGTCGATGAGCGCGTCCTTGAACGCGGCGGTCTCGGCGGGTGTGCCGACCGACACCCGCAGCCAGCCGTCCGGCCCGGTCTCGCGGATCAGGATCCCCCGGTCGAGCAGGGCCTGCCAGGTGGCGTGCCGGTCGGCGAACGTGCCGAAGAGGACGAAGTTGGCGTCGGTGTCGGCGACCTGCAGCGGCCGGCCGGCGTGCCGCTGCGCGCGCAGCCAGACCACGAGAGCGTCGCGCTCGGCGCGCAGCGCGTCCACCTGGGCGAGCAGCTCCGTGCGGTGCGCGAGCGCCCCCCGGGCCGCGGCCTGCGTCACGGCCGACAGGTGGTACGGCAGGCGCACGACGCGCAGGGCGTCGACGAGCTCGGTGGACGCGGCCAGGTAGCCCAGGCGCAGGCCCGCCGCGGCGAACGCCTTGGACATCGTGCGGGTCACGGCCAGGTGCGGGTGGTCCGCGAGCAGCCCGAGCGCGGACGGGGTCCCCGAGCGACGGAACTCGGCGTAGGCCTCGTCGACGACGACGACCGCGGGGATCGCCGCCGCGGCGTCGAGCACGGCCTCGACGACCTCCGGCGGCAGCGCCGTGCCGGTCGGGTTGTTGGGGCTCGCGAGGAGGATGACCGACGGGCGGACCTCCTCGATCGTCTCGACGACGTGGTCGACGTCGAGCGTGAAGTCCTCCGCGCGCCGCCCGGTGATCCAGCGCGTGTGCGTGTCGCGCGCATACTCGGGGTACATCGAGTAGGTGGGCGCGAACGACAGCGCGGTGCGGCCCGGGCCGCCGAAAGCCTGCAGGAGGTGCAGCATGACCTCGTTGGATCCGTTCGCCGCCCAGACCTGCTCGGGCGCGACGCGCACGCCCGACTCGACCGCGAGGTAGTCGGCGAGGTCCGCGCGCAGCGCGGCGAAGTCACGGTCGGGGTAGCGGTTGAGGCCACGCGCCGCGGCCGCGACCTCGCGCGCGATCGTCGCCACCACCGCGTCCGACGGCGGGTACGGGTTCTCGTTGACGTTGAGGCGCACGGGCACGTCGAGCTGCGGGGCGCCGTAGGGGACCTCGTCCGCGAGCTCGGGGCGCAGCGGGAGCACCATCCGGGCGGGGCGCGCCACGGCGTCCGTGGAAGCGTCTGCGGGGATCGTCACGCGCTCAGTCTACGAACCGTCAGGCCAGGACGACGTCGCCGTCCACGACTGTGACGGACACCTCGCCGAGCGGCTCGGGCGCTGGCCCGCCGAGCACCGCCGCGTCCTCGAGCGCGAACCGGGACCGGTGGCAGGGGCACTCGAGCTCGCCGTCCCCGGGCGCCACCGTGCAGCCTTCGTGCGTGCACACCGCGGAGAACACGTGGACCTCGCCCTCGGCCGGCTGGGTGACGAGGACCGGCTGGCCGTTCACCTCGGCGCTCGCCGCGCCGCCCACCGGGACGTCCGCGACGGCGATCACGACCGTGCCGGCACCCGCGGAGCGCACGGACTCCGCAGCCTGGCCGGGATCCGCGCCCTGCGCGCACGCGGCCAGCACCGACGCGCCCACGACCGTGCCTGCTGCGGCCCCCGCGCCGCGGAGGACCTGGCGTCGCGTCAGGCAGCAGGGAGCGACCGGCATCGGTGCGGTCATGAGCGTCCTCCATCGTCTCGGCGGGCCGTTGCGCCCAGTATCGCGCGTGCGGGAAACCTGGCAGCATGTCCGGCATGAGCGTCCCGCCCTCGAAGACGCCACCATCCCACGGGCGCCGCCCGGCCGCGCATCCCGTGGCCTGGGTGTGGCGGTGGATCGCTGCTGTGGGTGTCTTCGTCTCGGCCGTCGTCCACGTCGTGCTCTGGGCACAGGGCTACTCCGACATCCCCGTCGTGGGCCCGCTGTTCCTGCTCAACGCGTTCGCGGGCCTCGTCCTGTGCGTCCTGCTCGTCGTGTGGAAGCACTGGCTCCCGCTCGTGGGCGGGATCGGGTTCGGCGCGGCCACGCTCCTCGCGTTCCTGCTGTCCACCACGGTGGGGTTCTACGGCGTCTACGACACCTCGCCGGAGATCGACGCGCTCGTCGCCGGGGTCGCGGAGGTGGTCGCCGTCGTCGCGTCGGCGGTCGCGCTCGTGCGAGAGCACGCACGATGAGAGCGCGCGAGGCGTGTGCCCTGTGGACGAGCCCGGACGCGCGTCGGCGGCTCCCCCTACGATCGACCGGGTGAGCTTCCCCGACGACCCGTACGCCGACCTCGAGCTCGTCCCGTCGGACGACCACGCGCCACCGCCCGACGACGTCCCGCCCGACCTCGACGACGTCGCCGCGCCCTCCGACGCGCACGAGGCTCGCCCGGCACCGGCCGCCGTTCCGTCGTCCGCAGGTCCGGCGCCGGACGACGCGGCCCGCCGGGCCAAGCTCGCGATGCTGCGCGGGCTCCTCGACTCGGCGGCCGAGAGCGGCGGCGGGCACAGCACGCTGCGCGAGCAGGCCGAGGAGGCGCTGCGCGCGCTCGTCGGGCGCGACGACGCGGCACTCAGGGAGGACCAGTGGCTCGCGATCGAGGCGCTCGTGGCGTTCCGGCGCCGGGCGCTCGTCGTGCAGCGCACCGGCTGGGGCAAGTCGGCCGTGTACTTCGTGGCGACGTCGCTCCTGCGGGCCCGGGGCGCCGGCCCGACGGTCATCGTCTCGCCGCTGCTCGCGCTGATGCGCGACCAGATCGCGGCCGCCGAACGCGCGGGAATCCACGCCGTGACGATCAACTCGTCCAACGTCACCGAGTGGGACGACGTCCACCGGGCGATCGCGGCGGGCGAGGTCGACGTCCTGCTGTGCTCGCCCGAACGGCTGAACAACCCTGGATTCCGCGACGAGGTCCTGCCTCGCCTGGCCGCGGACGCCGGGCTGGTGGTGATCGACGAGGCGCACTGCATCTCCGACTGGGGCCACGACTTCCGCCCCGACTACCGGCGCATCCGCACACTGCTCGCCGACCTTCCGCCCGGCATCCCGGTGCTCGCGACGACCGCCACGGCGAACGCCCGTGTGACCGCCGACGTCGCCGACCAGATGGCCGTGCACGCCGACGGCACGCCGGCGGACGACGTGCTCGTGCTGCGCGGCGGCCTCGACCGCGAGTCGCTCCACCTGGCGGTGCTCGAGCTCGCGGACCAGCCGACGCGCATCGCGTGGCTGGTCGAGGCGTTGCAGGACGTGGACGGCTCGGGGATCGTCTACTGCCTGACGGTGTCGGCGGCCGAGCAGGTGGCCGAGCAGCTGCGCGGCGCCGGGCTCGCCGTGGCCGCGTACACGGGCCGCACCGACCCCACGCAGCGGGCGCAGCTCGAGGACGACCTCAAGCAGAACCGCGTCAAGGCACTCGTGGCCACCTCGGCGCTGGGCATGGGCTTCGACAAGCCGGACCTGGCGTTCGTCGTGCACCTCGGCGCACCCTCGTCGCCCATCGCGTACTACCAGCAGGTGGGCCGCGCGGGGCGCGGTGTCGACGACGCCGTCGTCGTGCTCCTGCCCGGGCACGAGGACAAGGCGATCTGGGACTGGTTCTCCGCGCAGGCGTTCCCGGCCGAGTCGCAGGTGCGGGCCACGCTCGCGGCGCTCTCAGAGGCCGACGGGCCGCTGTCGACCGCCGCGCTCGAGACCCACGTCGACCTCAAGAGGTCGCGGCTCGAGGCCATGCTCAAGGTGCTCGACGTCGACGGCGCCGTCCGCCGCGTGCAGGGCGGCTGGGTAGCGACGGGTGCCGAGTGGGCCTACGACGCCGAGCGCTACGCCCGCGTGGCCGCGACGCGGCATGCCGAGGAGCAGGCGATGCTCGACTACGTCGCGACCGCCGGGTGCCGCATGGCGTTCCTCCGTGCGCAGCTCGACGACCCGGACTTGGCCGACGGCTGGACCTGCGGACGCTGCGACCGGTGCGACGGCGTCACGCTGCCCGCACCGCCCGACCCCGAGGCGGTCGCGGCCGCGCGCGCCGAGCTGGACCGGCCGGGCGTCGAGGTCGAGGCGCGCAAGATGTGGCCGTCGGGCCTCGCGACGCTCGGGCTCGACCTCAGAGGCCGGATCTCGCCCGAGGAGCAGGCCGAGCCGGGCCGCGCCGTGGCTCGGCTCGACGGTCTCGGCTGGTCGGTTCCACTGCGCGAGCTGTTCGACGCCGCCACACCCGACGGCGAGGTGCCGGTGCCGCTGCGGCACGCGGCGGCCCGGGCCCTCGCGGCCTGGGACGGGATCCACGAGGGATCCGGCGACGAGCGGCGGCTCATGGTCGAGGGCGTCGTCGCCGTGCGGTCCGTGACACGTCCGCAGCTCACGCATCACCTTGCGTCGGGCCTCGCGCAGTACCTGGGCGTGCCGTTGATCGGCTCGATCGGTCCGGGCCCGGGTGCTGAGGAGCCGGGCCGCCACGACGTGAACTCCGCAATGCGGCTCGCGGGCGTCGCTCGCCGGCTGCGGCTCGAGCTGAGCGAGCCGGCGCTTGCCGGGCTACCCGGCCGTGCGGTGCTCCTCGTCGACGACTGGACGGAGTCCGGGTGGACTCTCACCGTCGCGGCCCGGCTGCTGCGGCAGGCCGGCGCGCGGGCGGTGCACCCGTTCGTCCTCACCGTGCGCTGACGACTAACCCTCGAGGAGGCCGCGCACGTCGTCAGCGGCGAGAGCCCTGGCGAACGTGCCGCCGTCGTCGTCGACCACGGCGCCGAAGAGGGCTGCCTTGCGCCGCGCCAGCGCCATGACCTTCTCCTCGATGGTGTCGGCCGCGACCAGGCGGGTCACGACCACGCTGCGCGTCTGGCCGATGCGGTGGGTGCGGTCGACGGCCTGCGCCTCCGCCGCAGGGTTCCACCACGGGTCGAGCAGGTAGACGTGGTCGGCCTCGGTGAGGTTGAGTCCGAAGCCGCCGGCCTTGAGGCTGATGAGGAAGACCGGTGCGTCGCCCTCCTTGAAGCCCCGGATCACGTCCGACCGACGGCGGGTGGCGCCGTCCAGGTACGCCGTGGGGATGCCCGCCGCGGCGCACCGCTCGGAGACTCGGCGCAGGAACGAGGTGAACTGGGAGAAGACGAGTGCACGGTGTCCTTCGGCGGCGACCTCGGCGAGCTGGTCGATGAGCAGGTCGAGCTTGGCGGACGGCACGCGCGCGTACTCGTCGTCGACCAGCGAGGCGTCGAGCGCGAGGCGGCGCAGCGTCGTCAGGGAGCGGAAGATCGCGACCCGATTGGCGTCGAAGTCCTCGAGCAGGCCGAGCAGCCGCTGTCGCTCACGCTGGAGGTGCGTGTCGTAGACCTTGCGGTGCTCGCGCCCGAGGGGCACGCGAAGCACCTGCTCCTGCCGCTCGGGCAGCTCCGGTGCCACCTGCTCCTTGGTGCGGCGCAGCATGAGCGTACGGATGCGCCGCCGCAGCCGGCCGAGCGCACGGTTCCCGGCCGCGACGACCTGCGGGTCGTCGTCGCGCCCCGCCGCGTCGACGGGACGAACCGTCTCGGCCCGGAACCGCGCCTCGGACGGGTACAGCCCCGGCGCGACGATCGCGAGCAGCGCCCACAGCTCGAGGAGGTTGTTCTCGAGCGGCGTCCCGGTGATCGCGAGCTTGAACGGCGCGCGCATCAGCCGTGCGGTCTGGTGGGCACGGGTCCGGTGGTTCTTCGCGAACTGCGCCTCGTCGAGGATCAGGCCGCTCCACTCCCGGGCGCCGAACGCCTCGTGCTCGAGCCGGTGCACGGCGTAGGAGGTGACGATGACGTCGGCTCCTGCGGCCAGGTCGTCGAGCTCCGTCCCGGCCTTTCGTGTGGTGGAGGCGAGCGCGCGCACCGTGAGGCCCGGCGTGAAGCGCGCGGCCTCGTCTACCCAGTTCCCCACGACCGACGCCGGTGCGACGACGACGAACGGCGGGGTGTCGGGCGCCTCGGCGCGCGCGTGGGCGAGGAAGGCCAGGGCCTCGACCGTCTTGCCCAGCCCCATGTCGTCGGCGAGGATCCCGCCCAGCCCGTGCCGCCACAGGAACGTCAGCCACTCGAACGCCTGGTGCTGGTAGCCACGCAGCTCGGCCCGCAGCCCGGCCGGCGCAGCAAGGCGTTCGGGCGTGGCCACGCCGTCGGCGAGCGCGCGCAGCTCCACGACCGAGCGGCGCCACCGTTCGGACGCCTCGACGACGTCGGCGACCTCCTCGAGCTCTGCCCACAGCTGGCCGTCGTAGCGGCTCACGCGCGGCCGGCCGGGCCTGTCGCTCAGCGCGGAGGCCTCGTCGATGAGGTCGCGCAGACGTCCGAGGACCGGTTGGTCGAGCCTCAGCCAGGAGCCGTCGACCAGCAGCAGGCGCTTGTCACCGCGCGCGAGCGCGGTGAAGAGGCGGGAGAACGGGACCTCCTTGCCGGCCACCGTGACCGTGATGCCGAGGTCGAGCCAGTCCGGGTCGCCCGACGGCGCCCCGGAGACCACCACGCGCGGCGAGGCGTCGAGGTGGAGGTAGTGGGGGACGTCGCCGGCCGCGACGCGGACGTCGCCCGCGGACTCGAGCGCCGGCAGGACACCGTGCGCCAGGTCGAGCGCGTCCAACCCGGCGAACCGGTGGTGCACGCCGAGGTCGAACCGCTCGAAGCCGGGCACCGCGCGCACGGCCGACTGCGCCTTCTGGAGGATCTCTGTCTCGGCGTCGCCATCGCGCAGGGGGTCCCCCGGCGCCCCGTCGAACGGGGCGGCGCGAGGATCGGCACCGTGGCGCGGGTACTCCCACGCCCACGCGAGCTCGGCTTCCTCGGGCGAGGCGAACGTCGCCGTGGCCACGAGCACCGGCCGCGGCGGCTCAGGCAGCTCGACGCTGCCGTCCGACACCACCGTCGCGGCGCGCCGCAGCGCGGGCAGGTGGTCGGCGAGAAGCTCGGGCACGTCGGCCTCTGGCACCTCGACCCGGCCGAGCGCGACGAGCTCCCGACCCGCCTCGGTGAGGCGCCGCGGCGCGGGCGCGAGCCACAGGACGGTCCGGCCGGCCCGGCTCTCGACGGCGTACAGGCCGGTGTCGCCGACGGTCCCGAGCCGGGCCGCGGTGTCGGCGTCGTCCCCGTCGAACGCGACGACCGGCGCGAGTCGCACTCCCTCGTCCGTCGCGCCCACCTTGAGCCGGAGCACGGCGGAGGTGGCCAGCCGCACCTGGTCACGCGTCCCCTGCCCGACCAGCGGGATCCCGAGCTCGCCGGCCTCGACGAGCAACGGCCACACCGCCCGGCCACCCGCGGACAGGGGACGCCATGCCGGGCCGCCCCGGGACGATGCGGCGCGGCCGCGCAGCGCCGCATCCAGATCGGCGAACCACCGGCGCACCTCGGGTGCGGGGACCGCGCGCGTCGACGCGAACGCGTACAAGCCGGTCGCGAGCGCGTCCCAGCTCGCCTCCGGCGCCGCCTTCCACCCACCGTTGCGGGCGGGTACCGCGGGCTGCACGGACAGGTCGGGCTGCAGGTCGCCGAACGCCCCGTCGAGGCGGAAGCGCAGCGCCACGGGCAGGACACCGCCCGACGCACGTTCCGTCGTCGAACCGATCACGGTGCCGGTGACCGGGGCCAAGCGCGCCCGCCACCCGTGCCCGGCAACGGGCGCTGCGGGACTCCCCTGGCCGTGCCGTCCCACGTGGAGGAGCGTGGCTGCGACGTGCTTGCAGTCGACCCGCACCGGGCAGGAGCACGTCGACGCGTCGAACGTGTAGCGGCCGCCGGCGCCGACGGCGAACCAGACGTGGCAGGTGTAGGGCTGCGGACCGGTGCCGGCCACCCGAGCGGTCAGCAGGAGCTCGCCGGCGTCCCAGCGCCACGTGGTCACCATTCCCGCCCGCTCGTACCCCTGCGCGCGCCGGAAGGTCGTCGCACCGACGATCCCGCCGACGGCTACCGGGTCGAGGCGAGGCGGCGGGGCGGGCATGCGTCCCATGCTCGCACGGGCGGGGGACATCCCCACGCCACCTGGCAGGGCGCTTGGCACATTATTTCAGGCGGCCGGATGCGCGTCCGCTCCCCCGGAGCCGACGATGGACCCATGCCGGAGGGGCGACGCGGGTTACAGGGGGTCGTCGTGACCGCCGCCGTCCTGACCCTGACGGCCGGGCTCGCCGTCGGCGCGGCGTGGCTGGGCCAGGACGCGCTCGTCTACCACCCCGACCGCTCGTCGCCAGGGCGCGCCGCCGACGTGCTCGACGGCGGCGAGGACGTCACGCTGACGACCGACGACGGGCTCGAGCTCATGGCGTGGTTCGTCCCGCCCGGCCCGCAGGCCCAGGACCGCCGGGCCGCCGTCCTCGTCGCGCCCGGCAACGGCGGCAACCGGCTCGGGCGCGCCGACCTCGCCCGACTCCTCAGCGAGCGGGGGTTCGCCGTTCTCCTCCTGGACTACCGCGGCTACGGCGGCAACCCCGGCCGGCCGACCGAGTCAGGCCTGCTGCTCGACGCACGCGCGGGCCAGGAGGCGCTCGCGGCGCGCGGCTACCCGGCCGACCGGACGATCTACCTCGGCGAGTCGCTCGGCGCCGGCGTCGTCGCGGCGTTCCAGGCACAGGTTCCGCCGGCCGGGCTGCTGCTCCGCTCCCCCTTCACGTCGCTCGTCGACGTCGGCGCGCACCACTACCCGCTCCTGCCGGTCGAGGCGCTGCTGCGCGACCGGTACCCGGTTCTCGAGCACGTGGCCGTGACGCAGGTCCCGGTCACGGTCGTGCACGGCGACCGCGACGAGGTCGTGCCGCCCGCCCAGACCGAGGCCGTGGCGCGCGCCGCGCCGCAGCTCGTGGAGCACCTGGTGCTCCCCGAAGCCGGGCACAACGACCCCGTGATGTTCGGGCCCGAGGTCGCCGACGCCGTCAGTCGCCTCGCCGATCACACCGGGCTGCGCCACTCCTCGCGCAGGACCCCGTAGACGACGGAGTCGTACCGCACGCCGTCGACCATACGCGCCCGGCGGAACCGTCCCTCCTCGACGAAGCCGAGCGAGCGCGCCGTGGCCACCATCGCGTGGTTGCCCGACCACGTCGCCAGGTCGAGCCGCACCCAGTCCGTGCGCGCGAACAGCAGGTCGGTCCAGAGCGCGAGTGCCACGTCCGATCCCCCGGCTGCGGACTGCGGGGTTGTAGAGCACGATGCCCATGCGGGCCCACTGGGTCACTTCGGACTCCCCAGTACCAACTCACGGTGCCCACCAGCAGACCGGTTGCCGGGTCGGCGACGACCGCACGGTGCGGCGGGCGACCGATCCCTTCGTCGGGCGACTGGCCGGCCACCCGCTCGGCGAACGCGTCGGCCTCGGCGTCCGTGGGACGCGGGAAGTACGGGCCGTCCCAGCGGTGCCAGTCGTGGTGGGGGCGCAGCCACTCGCGCAGGGCCGCTCCGTCGGCGCGCACCCCGGTGCGCAGCACGCACCTGCGCCCGCGAACCGGCAGCACCGGTCCGGCGGCGCGGCGCGCGGCGGCCTCGAGCGCGGCCACGACGTCGACCAGCGGCCGATCGGACTCGATCACGTCGGTCGCGCCGGCACGCAGGAGCGGCTCGACGGTCGCGACGTGGTGCAGCACGGCGGCGCGCTCGTGCGGCGCCGTGCCCCACGGGTTGTCCCGGCGCTCGGCGATGCGCCGCAGCAGCACCTCGACGGGGCAGGTGAGCACGACGACGGCGTCGAACCGGTCGTACAACCTCCCCTGGTTCTCGACGGTGCCGCTCACGAAGAGCCAGCCGTCCAGGTGCTCGTCGAGCAAGTCCGAGACCCGGTCCTCGCGCCACAGCCGCGCGCCCCCGCTCGGGTCGCCGGCCTCGGGGACGACGTCGCACCACCCGTCGTCGTCGGTCTCGACCACGCGGTGCCCGCGCGCCGCGAGCGCCCGCAGGGCCGTCGTCTTGCCCGTCCCGGACATACCGGTCACGAGCACGGCCGCACGCACTACTGCAACCGGCCCCGGACGGCCTCGCCGTGCGCCGGCAGGTCCTCGTCGTTCGCGACGGCGACGATCCGGTCGGCGACCTCCTGGAGCGCCTCGCGCGTGTACTCCACGACCTGGACGGACTTGAGGAAGGAGTGCACGCCGAGCCCGCTCGCGAAGTGGGCCGAGCCGCCCGTCGGCAGGACGTGGTTGGAGCCGGCCATGTAGTCGCCGAGCGACACCGGAGACCACGGGCCGACGAAGATCGCGCCGGCGGACCGCACCCGCTCGGCGAGCGCGGCGGCGCCGGCCGCCTGGATCTCGAGGTGCTCCGCGCCGTAGGCGTCGACGACCTCGAGACCCTGCTCGACGTCGTCGACCAGCACGATCGCCGACTGCGGGCCGCCGAGGGCCTGCGTCACGCGGACCGCGTGCTTGGTCGCGTCAGTCAGGTCGGCCAGACGCGCCTCGACCGCGGCGGCGAGCTCGACCGACGGGGTCACTAGCACCGACGCGGCCATCGGGTCGTGCTCGGCCTGGCTGATGAGGTCGAGCGCGACGTGGCCGGCGTCGGCGGTCTCGTCGGCGAGCACGGCGATCTCGGTCGGACCGGCCTCCGCGTCGATGCCGACGACGCCGCGCACCAGGCGCTTCGCCGCGGCGACGTAGACGTTGCCGGGCCCCGTGACGACGTCGACGGGCTCGCACAGGACCTCGCCGTCCTGGGGTTCGCTCCCGTCGGCGCCGTAGGCGAACATCGCCACCGCCTGAGCACCGCCCACGGCATAGACCTCGTCGACGCCGAGCAGCGCGCACGCGGCCAGGATCGTGGGGTGCGGCAGCCCGCCGTTGTCCTTCTGTGGCGGCGAGGCCACGGCGAGCCCGGGCACGCCGGCCTCCTGAGCGGCGACGACGTTCATGATCACCGACGACGGGTAGACCGCAAGGCCGCCCGGCGCGTACAGGCCGACACGCTGCACGGGGATCCACCGCTGGCGGACCTGGGCACCGTCGGCGAGCTGCGTGGTGTGCCCGGTCGGGCGCTGGGCGGCGTGCACGCGCCGCACCCGCCGGATCGCCTCCTCGAGCCCGGCCCGGACCTCGACGTCGATGCTCTCGAGGGCGGTCGCGAGCGCCGCGGCCGGGACGCGCAGGTCGGCGGGGCGCACGCCGTCGAACCGCTCGGCGATGTCGCGCAGCGCGGCCGCGCCGCGCCGGCGGACGTCGGCGAGGATCGGGGCGACCGCGTCGACGGCCTGGTCGACGCCCACCTCGGGGCGCGGGAGGACGCCGAGCAGCTCCTTGCGGGAGAGCCGCCGTCCGCGGAGGTCGATGCGCTGGATCACGCGCACAGTCTAGGTCGACCACCGGCGCGCGGGCCTTCGACGTCCCGGACAATGGGCCCATGACGAACCCCCCGACCGAGGTCCCGATCCGCGACGACGTCATCAGGCTCGGCCAGTTCCTCAAGCTCGCCGGGCTCGCCGAGTCCGGGACGCACGCGCGCGACCTCGTCGCCGACGGCGAGGTTCGGGTCAACGGCGAGGTCGAGACGCGCCGCGGGCGTCAGCTCGTCCGCGGCGACCGGGTGAGCCTCGCGACGCCCCAGGGCGAGGAGATCGCGGTCGTCTCGTAGACCGCGATCAGGCCATGTAGGCCGACGCCATGACGCGGTCGGGCGTGAGACGGAGCACGACGCGCTCGGGATCGTGCTCGAGCGTGCGATATCGCCGCGCATAGCGGGCGACCGCCTCGGCCACCTCGTCGGGGTCCTCGACGACCTCGATCGTGCCCTCGAGGGTGATCCAGCGGCCGCCCTCGACCTGGCACACGGCGGCTCGCGCGAGTGCCTCGTCCGGGCCGCGTCGCCGCGCGTTCGCCGCCTTGACGGATCCGCGCTTGGTCGTGATGCGCAGCACGCCGGCATCGGCGTCCCAGGTGAACGCCACCGGGACCACGTGGGGCGACCCGTCGGCTCGGAGGGTCGTGAGCGTGGCCAGGTGACGCTCGGTGACGAACACGAGCTGCTCGGGATTGAGGCGCATCACGGGGCAAAGCCTATGCCGCGACCGATGACTTCCGGTTGCCTCAAAGGTCCGAGGGGTGTCAGCACAGCCAACGACGAGGAGCGCCCGATGACCGCCACGCCGACCACGACGACGCCTCCTGCGACCCGCCCGACCCCGCCCGTCGTCGACCGCACGACCTGGTTGCGCGAGCGTGAGGCGCTACGTGTGCGAGAGAAGGCACACACCCGCGAGGGCGACGCGATCGCGGCGGCCCGCCGGCGCCTGCCGATGACCGAGGTCGACGCCGGCGCGCTGCTCACGGGCCCGGACGGACCCGTCACGCTGCTCGAGGTCTTCGAGGGCCGCGACCAGCTCGTCGCCTACAAGCACATGTGGCACGCCGGGCACGGCATCGAGGGCCAGTGCGAGGGATGCACGGCCAGCATCTGGAGCCTGCAGGACGCCGCGTACCTCCACCATCGGGGCGTTTCGTTCGCGGTGTTCTGTGAAGGTCCGTGGGACGAGGTCGCGCTCTTCGTGGAGTTCATGGGCTACACCGTGCCGTGGTACTCGATGCAGGGCGTCGCGGACGAGGCGGTCGGCGGGGGCCTGTCCGACGACCGCGGGTTGATCTCGTGCTACCTGCGCGTCGGCGACCGCGTCTACCTCACGAACGAGACGATCCACCGCGGCGTCGAGGCGGTGATGGCTCAGGCCCAGCTGCTCGACATGACCGTCTTCGGCCGGCAGGAGGCGTGGGAGGACGCGCCCGAGGGCTGGCCGCAGCACCCGACGGCGACGTGGTGGGCTCGCGACGGCCGGCCCGTGCCGCAGTGGACCCGTCCCGGCGCGGCACCCGCGGGCACGGCGACGCCGCACCACCATCACTGAGCCGGACCGAAGCCGAACGTCAGGACCTGCGGCACCTCGCCGTCGTGCATCGCGCGCAGGACGACGAGCTCGTGCGGCACGACGGGGGCGGGCAGGGCGTCGATGGGGAACCAGCCGAGGTCGTCCGCCTTGCCGGACTCCTGGAGCGTCGGGACGCCGTCCCAGCACACCGCCTCGTAGAAGAAGTCGACGCGCTGCTCGAGCGCGGGCCCGCCGGGCTGCCCGCGGTGCATCGTGGTGACGGGGCGCAGGTCGCCGGGGCTCACGTCGACGCCCAGCTCCTCGCGGACCTCGCGCACCGCTGCTGCGACGACGGACTCCCCTGGTTCGACGTGTCCGGCGGCGGCGGCCCAGTGGCCGTCCATGAAGCCCGTCCCGACACGCCGCTGCAGCAGGACCTGGCCCTCCTTGCGCAGGTACACGTAGACCGCCGGAACCACGCGGAAGCGATGGTCGGCGGACCCGTCGTCCCAGCTCACGAGAGGCAGGTCGGCCCGAGCAGGGCCTTGAGGTCGCCGAAGAGTGCCGGGGACTTCTCGACCCGCAGGGCGTCCCCGGCGCGGACCACGGTCCGCTTGCCCGGCTCGGCGACGGTCACGTGCACCTCGGCCGGCCCGGGGTGCGTCGCGAGCACCTCGCGCAGCCGCACCATCACCGGTTCGACGCAGCGCGTGTGCGGCACCGTGACGAGCACGGGCGTGTCGGCGACCGCGGAGGTGTCCGGCAGCGACACCTCCATGGCCTGCAGCTGCATCTGGTCGTCGCGGCGCCGCACGCGTCCCTTGAGGGTGATGACCTGGTCCTCGGCGAGGATCGTCGAGTAGGCGAGGTAGGTCTCGCCGAAGAACATGACCTCGACGGCGCCCTCGAGGTCCTCGACGGTCACCGCCGCCCACGGGTTGCCGTTCTTGCTCATCTTGCGCTGGAGCGACGTGACGAGCCCGGCCACGGTGACGGTCGAGCCGTCGGGGCGCCCCTCGTCGGCGACGAGGGTCGCGATCGAGGTGTCCGCGGCGCGCGCCAGGACGTGCTCGAGACCAGAGAGGGGGTGGTCGGACACGTAGAGGCCGAGCATCTCGCGCTCGAACGCGAGCCGCTGCTTCTTGTCCCAGTCGGGCAGGTCCGGGACGTCGACCGAGAAGCTCATCGCTTCGTCGGCAGCCCCGCCGAGGTCGGCGAACAGGTCGAACTGGCCCTCGGCCTCCTTGCGCTTGACGCTGATGACCGAGTCGACGGCCTGCTCGTGGATGACGAGCAGCGCGCGGCGCGCGTGGCCGAGCGAGTCGAAGGCGCCGGCCTTGATGAGCGACTCGATCGTGCGCTTGTTGCACACGACGGCCGGCACCTTGTCGAGGAAGTCCTGGAACGAGGTGAAGACGCCCTTGGTCTCGCGCGCGGCGATGATCGCCTCGACGACGTTGGCGCCGACGTTGCGGATCGCCGTGAGCCCGAAGCGGATGTCCGTGCCCACGGCGGTGAACTTGGCCGCGGAGTCGTTGACGTCGGGAGGCAGCACCGTGATGTGCATGCGGCGGCACTCGTTGAGATAGAGCGCCATCTTGTCCTTGTCGTCGCGCACGCTCTGCAGCAGCGCGGCCATGTACTCCGTCGGATAGTTCGCCTTGAGGTAGCCGGTCCAGTAGGCGACGAGCCCGTAGCCCGCAGAGTGCGCCTTGTTGAACGCGTAGCCGGCGAACGGGACGAGCGTGTCCCACACGGCCTTGATCGCGGCGTCTGAGTACCCGCGCTCCTTGCAGCCCGCCTCGAAGTTCACGAACTCCTTGGCGAGCACCTCGGGCTTCTTCTTGCCCATGGCCCGGCGCAACAGGTCGGCCTGGCCGAGCGAGTACCCGGCGAGGATCTGAGCCGCGCGCTGCACCTGCTCCTGGTAGACGATGAGGCCGTAGGTCTCGTCGAGCACCTCGGCAAGCGGCTCGGCCAGCTCCGGGTGGATCGGCTCGATCTTCTGCAGGCCGTTCTTGCGCAGCGCGTAGTTGGTGTGCGAGTTCATGCCCATCGGGCCGGGCCGGTACAGCGCGATGACGGCCGAGAGGTCGTCGAACTTGTCCGGCCGCATCTGCCGCAGGAGCGCCCGCATCGCGCCGCCGTCGAGCTGGAACACGCCAAGCGTCTCGCCGCGGGCGAGGAGCTCGTAGGTCGCCGCGTCGTCGAGCTCGACCTGCTCGATCTCGACCGGTGCCTTTCCGTTCATCGTGATGTTCTCGAGCGCGTCGTCGAGGATCGTCAGGTTCCGCAGCCCGAGGAAGTCCATCTTGATCAGGCCGAGGCCCTCGGACGTCGGGTAGTCGAACTGCGTGATGACCGCGCCGTCCTGCGGACGCCGCATGATCGGGATGATGTCGACGAGCGGCTCGCTCGACATGATGACGCCGGCCGCGTGCACGCCCCACTGTCGCTTGAGCCCCTCGATGCCGCGCGCCGTCTCGACGACGCGCTGCGCCTCCGGGTCGGCGTCGTGGACCTGGCGGAACTCGGCGGCCTCGGGGAACCGCGGGTGCTGCGGGTCGAAGATCCCGGACAGGGGGATGTCCTTGCCCATGACGGCGGGCGGCATGGCCTTGGTGAGCTTCTCTCCCATCGCGAAAGGGAACCCGAGCACGCGGGAGGCGTCCTTGAGCGCCTGCTTGGCCTTGATCGAGCCGTAGGTGACGATCATCGCCACGCGGTCGTCGCCGTACTTGTCGGTCACGTACCTGATGACCTCGGCGCGCCGGCGCTCGTCGAAGTCGACGTCGACGTCGGGCATGGACACGCGCTCGGGGTTGAGGAACCGCTCGAAGATGAGCCCGTGCTCGAGCGGGTCGAGCTCGGTGATGCCCATGACGTAGGAGACCATCGAGCCCGCGGCCGAGCCGCGGCCCGGCCCCACACGGATGCCCTGCGCCTTGGCCCAGTTGATGAAGTCGGCGACCACGAGGAAGTACCCCGGGAAGCCCATCTGGATGATGACCTCGGTCTCGTACGTCGCCTGCTTGCGCACCGCGTCCGGGATCCCCGCCGGGTAACGGTGGTGCAGGCCGCGCTCGATCTCCTTGACGAACCAGCTGATCTCGTCCTCGCCGTCGGGCACCGGGAAGCGCGGCATGTAGTTGGCACCCGTGTCGAACGAGACCTCGCAGCGCTCGGCGATCTCGAGCGTGGTGTCGCACGCCTCGGGCAGCTCGGCGAAGAGCCGGCGCATCTCGGCGCCCGAGCGGACGTAGTACGTGTCGCCGCTGAACGCGAAGCGGTTGCCGCCCTGGTCGTAGGTCGGCTCGTCGAGCGACGAGCCCGAGTTCACCGCGAGCAGCACCTCGTGGGAGTGCGCGTCCTCCTGCTTGGTGTAGTGCAGGTCGTTCGTGGCGACCAGGGGTGCGCCGATCGTCTCGGCGAGGCGGAGCAGGTCCTTGGTGACACGGGTCTCGATCTCGATCCCGTGGTCCATGAGCTCGACGAAGTAGTTCTCCTTGCCGAAGATGTCCTGCAGCTCGCCCGCCGCGCGGACGGCCTCGTCCCACTGGCCGAGCCGGATACGGGTCTGCACCTCGCCCGACGGGCATCCCGTCGTGGCCATGAGGCCCCCGTGGTAGGTCTCGAGCAGCTCGCGGTCCATGCGCGGCCACTTGCCCATCTGGCCGTCGAGCGAGGCGAGCGACGAGGCGCGGAACAGGTTGTGCATGCCCTCGTTGTCCCGTGCCCAGAGCGTCATGTGGGTGTACGCGCCACCCGCGGAGACGTCGTCGCGCCGCTGTGACGCCTCGCCCCACAGGACCTTGGTGCGGTCGTTCCGGCTCGTGCCGGGCGTCACGTACGCCTCGACGCCGATGATGGGCTTGACGTCGAACTTCTTGGCCGTGCTCCAGAAGTCGAACGCGCCGAACAGGTAGCCGTGGTCGGTGATCGCGATGGCCTTCTGGCCCAGCCGCTGAACCTCGGCGAAGAGCTCGGGCAGGCGCGCCGCGCCGTCCAGCATCGAGTACTCGGTGTGGACGTGGAGGTGGACGAAGTCGTCGCTCTTCCGGGCTGCTTCGGGGGCGCTGGCCTGCGGCATGCGACGAGTCTAGGAGGCCCCTGTGACAGCCTCTGCACGCCCCGCCGAGGGACTTCTCACAGCCCCGAGAGCCTGCACAGGACCGCGAACCCCTCGTCCGTCCCGGGCCAGTGACGCCGCACCGCGCCGATCCCCGTTCGTCGCACCACGGACCGCAGCACGGCGACGACCACGATGACGTCGTCGGCCCAGCCCAGCACGGGCACGAAGTCCGGCACGAGGTCGAACGGCATCGCGAGGTAGCCGAGGAGCAGGGCGAGCCGGACGCGCACGCCGCGCGGCAGCGCGGGGTCGACGGCCAGCCGGCGCACGAGGCGCAGGACGTCGGGCAGCAGCCGCGCTCCCTCGCGCAGGGAGCCTGCGCCGGGACGCAGCACGAGCAGCGCCACGAGCAGCAGGACCCAGAGCACCAGCGGGGCCGCGGCGACCCCGGCGAGGGCCTCGGCCCAGACGGGCAGACCGGTCACCGGTACGGGCCGCGGAGAACCTCGAGCGCGTAGGCGAGGTCGTCGGGGTACTCGCTGGTCACCTCTACCCACCGGCCCGTGAGCGGGTGCTCGAACCCGAGGCGCACCGCGTGCAGCCACTGCCGGACGAGGCCGACCCTGGACGCGAGCACGGGATCCGCGCCGTAGGTGAGGTCGCCGACGAGCGGGTGGCGCAGCGCAGCGAAGTGGACGCGGATCTGGTGGGTGCGGCCCGTCTCGAGGTGGATCTCCACGAGCGACGCGGCCGGAAGCATCTCGAGCACCTCGTAGTGCGTCACCGAGTCCTTGCCGTCCGCCACGACCGCGAACTTGTAGTCGGCCGTGGGATGGCGTCCGATCGGCGCGTCGATCGTCCCCGTCGTCGGCTCGGGGTGCCCCTGGGCGAGCGCGTGGTAGACCTTCTCGGGCGTGCGCTCCTTGAAGGCGCGCTTGAGACCCGAGTACGCCGCCTCGCTCTTGGCCACGACCATGAGCCCCGACGTGCCGACGTCGAGCCGGTGCACGATGCCCTGGCGCTCGGCCGCGCCCGACGTCGAGACGCGATAGCCCGCCGCCGCGAGCGCCCCGACGACGGTGGGCCCGGTCCAGCCCGGAGAGGCGTGCGCGGCGACTCCGACGGGCTTGTCGACCACCACGACGTCGTCGTCCTCGTGGACGACGCGCATGCCGGGCACGGGCTCGGACTGCACGACCGGCTCGCGCCGCGGCTCGGGGAGGTCCACCTCGAGCCAGCCGCCTGCGGGCAGGCGGTCCGACTTGCCGACCGCGCGGCCGTCGAGCCGCACCGCGCCCGTGGCGGCGAGGTCGGCCGCCTGCGTGCGCGAGAAGCCCAGCATCCGGGCCAGCGCCGCGTCGACCCGTTCGCCCGCGAGCCCGTCCGGCACGGGCAGCGTCCGCACGGGCACGGCTCAGCTCTCCTCTGGAGCGACGTCCGCCGTGGCGGACTCGTCGTGCCGGCGCCCGTCGACCCCGATCCCGCGCAGACCGAGGAGTGCGATGAGACCCGCGGCGACGACGATCGCGACGTCGGCCACGTTCCCCACGAAGATCCCGTAGTCGATCATGTCGACGACCTCGCCCCGTGCGAAGCCGGGGTCACGGAACAGCCTGTCCCCGAGGTTGCCGAGCGCGCCGCCGAGCAGCAGCCCGAGCGCCAGCGCCCAGCCGCGCGAGCCGATCCGGCGTACCGCGCGCAGGATCACGACGACCACGACGACGACCACGATCGTGAGCACCCACGTCATGCCCGTCGCGATCGAGAACGCCGCACCGGAGTTGAACACGAGCCGTAGCCCGAGCAGGTCGCCCACGAGCGCGACGCGCTCGCCGTGCTCGAGCGCCGCGAGCGCCCACCACTTGGTGGCCTGGTCGGCCACCAGCACGACCGCGGCGAGCGCGAAGACCCAGGTCGCCAGACGCCGACGGGCCGGGGAGCGGGTGGTCTCGACGTCGGGCGCGGGCCGGGACGGCAGCTCGGACGGGCCGGCGCCGGGATCAGGTGTAGACATCGCCCGCCAGTCTAAGCGGCGGGCGCGATGCTCAGCGCCGCTCCTCGCGCGTCTTCGCCTCGACCGAGAGCGTCGCCCGGGGGAACGCCTGCAGGCGGGCCTTGCCGATGGGAAGGCCCGTGATCTCGCACGTCGCGTAGGCGCCGGTGCGGATGCGGTCGATCGCGTGCGTGGTCTGCGCGAGCAGATCACGCATGTTGTTCACGAGAGTGAGCTCCTGCTCGCGCTCGAGCGCGCTCGACCCGTAGTCGGCCTGGTCGTCCCCCGCCCCGTCACCGGAGTTGCGCAGCAGGTCGGACAGGACTCGGTCGGCCTGCGCCAGCTCGGCCTCGAGCCGGGCCTTGTCCTCCAGGAGGAACGCGGCGAGCTCCTCCACCTCCTCCAGGGTCCACAGGTCCTCGCCCTCGCGGACAGGGAAGGTCTTCACGTCCCGCGCGAGATGGGGGAAGTTCTCACGCAGTGCCGCCCGCGTGGTGGTGGAGAGCTTGGCCATGTTGCCCTTCCGTTCGGGTCCCTCGAATTGGGTCACCGCAGCGTAAATGCAGGAACCGGCCCTCACAACAGCACGCGCCGTGCGGCGCGGCGGTCATGAGGGCCGGTCGTGGACGAGCGTCGGGTACGACCCGCTGCCTCGAGGCTGCCTCAGAGCTCCGAGGGGCGTCCGGCGGCGGCGTTCTGACGCGGCGGCAGGGCCGAGCCGCGCGCGTCGAGGTCGCCGAGCAGGTTCTGCAGGAAGCTCTTGAGGCGCGTGCGGTAGTCCCGCTCGAACAGCCGCAGCTCGTCGATCTTGCGCTCGAGGAGCGAGCGCTCCTGCTCGAGCTGCGACAGCGTGCGGTGGCTCGTCTCCTCGGCCTCGCGCACGATCCGCGCCCCCTCGGCCTTGGCCTCGGAGATGAGGCGGTCGCCCTCCTCCTGGCCCGAGCGGACGTAGTCGTCGTGGAGCTTCTGGGCGAGCTGGAGCATGCCCGTGGCGGACTCGGGCTCGGCGTGCGGCTTGGAGGAGGTCGGCGTCGGGGCGGGCGCGGCAGCCACGGGGGCCGGCTGCGACTGCTGCGCGGCGTCCGAGCGGCTCAGCTCCGCCACGCGACGCTCGGCGGCCGCGAGCTTCGAGCGCAGGTCGTCGTTCTCCTCCTGGACCGCCGTGAGGGTGCGGACGACCTCGTCGAGGAAGTCGTCGACCTCTTCGACGTCGTAGCCCTCGCGGAACTTCGTCGCCGAGAACTTCTTGTTGAGGATGTCCTCTGCAGTCAGGAGTGCCATCGTCTCACCTCGTAGCAGTTGCAGGTCTTGGCCCCGTCGCACGGACCAGGAGTGTCCGCCGCCGTGAATGCCCACGGTAGCGGACGCCTCGCCGGACGACATGCCGGGCCGCCGCGCGGTCCCCGTCCGCACACATCGTCTTCACAGGTCGCGCTACAGGCTGCGGAAGAGCGAGGACAGGAAAGAGACCAGGATGAAAAGGACAAGGAAGGCAAGGTCGAGCCGGATCTGACCCAGAGTCAGCGGGGGGATCACCTTGCGCAGCGCGCGAAGCGGCGGGTCCGTGACCGTGTACACGCCCTCGGCGATGACGAGCATCACACCGCGTGGACGCCAGTCGCGCGCGAAGAACTGCACCCAGTCGAGGACGAGCCGCACGACGAGGCACAGCAGGAACAGCTGCAGGAGGAAGCCGACGAAGCTGAAGATTCCGCTCACGGGATGAACCTACCCGCTCCACGGCGACGCGCGGACCGAGGGGCGTGCCCGGCCCACGCGTCGTCGCGGTACGGCGTCAGCTCTGGTTGTAGAACCTGCCGCTGCGATCGGTCGGCTTGTCCGCGACCTTCTCCTCACCCGTGATCTCGACGTGCTCGGGCGAGAGCAGGAACACCTTGTTGGTCACCCGCTCGATCGACCCGTGCAGGCCGAAGATCAGCCCGGCGGAGAAGTCGACGAGCCGCTTGGCGTCGGCGTCGTCCATGTCCGAGAGGTTCATGATGACGGGCGTCCCGCCGCGGAACGCCTCACCGATGAGCCGCGCGTCGTTGTACGAGCGGGGGTGGATCGTGGTGATGCGCCGCAGGTCGCTCGTGGCGAGCGGGGCCGCCTCCCGATGCCCGCCGCGGTGCAGCGGGGTGACCTGCGCCTGGTAGTCGTCCACGGGTGCCTCCAGCTCCTCGTCGTACTCGTCGAGGTACTCGTCCCGCTCGCCCTGATCGTCGGCGAGACCCAGGTACAGCATGGTCTTGCGAAGCGCTCCGCCCATCGCCCTTGCTCCGTTCGTCGGCACGTCCGCCCTGCCATCCCGGACGGTCTCTTGACGTTAACCACGCCGAGGCGCTAGGGAGCGCGCGACACGCCGGTGTGTCGCGCGGTCGGGGCGCAGGTCAGGCGAGGACGACGACGCCGGCCTGGCGTCCCGTCGTCGTGCCCTCGGCCGTCGCGCGTCGGTGCGAGAACAGGTCGGCGTCGGTGCGCGTGCACCGGTCCAGGTGCTGCGCGGCGACGCCGCGCGAACCGAGCTGCGCGAGCACGCCGGCGGCAAGGTCGAGGGCCGGTGCGCCCGCGCCGGTCGTCGCCCACGCCTGCGGCACGACGGCGGCCACCGCGTCACGCAGGTGCTCCGGCACCTCGTAGCACCGGCCGCACACCGACGGCCCGACGGCGGCACGCACGTCGTCGGGACGCGCGCCCCTGGCCAGCAGCGCGTCGAGCGCGCGGTGCACCACGCCGGCGGCGAGCCCGGCGCGGCCCGCGTGCGCGACCCCCGCGACGCGGGCCACCGGGTCGGCGAGCAGGACGGGCACGCAGTCGGCGACGAGCACGCCGAGGCCGAGACCCTCCTCGCCCGTGACGAGTGCGTCGGCCTCCCCCACGCTGAGCGGCGGGTGGTCGACCGACCACGCCTCGCGCTCGGCCGGTCCGAGCGCGAGGACACCGTCGCCGTGCACCTGCTCGGCGAACACGACCGGCGCGCCCACCCAGGCCGCGACCCGCGCCCGGTTCTCCCGGACGCGGGCCGGGTCGTCGCCCGTGGAGGTCCCGAGGTCGAGCGACGACCACGGCGCCGGCGACACCCCGCCGTGGCGCGTGGTGAAGCCCGCGACGACCCCCGGGCCGAGGTCGACACGTAGCAGCCCTGCTCCGAACTCCTCGGGCAACAGCGCCTCCTGAGCCCAGGCCGCCGGCGTGCTCACTTGAGGAAGTCGGGCACGTCGAGCTCCTCGGCGGGACGGCGGGTCTCCTCAAAGATGCGCGGCACCTCGACCGGCCGCTCGACCGTCACGCCACCCTCCTCGACGACCGCGAAGGCCGGACGGCCGTCGGCGGGACGCTGGCCGGCGTGGGCCGCGGGGGTGTCGAGCGAGGCCGGGACGTCGTCGGGCTCGGCGGGGATGGGGCGGGGCTGGGCGTGGACGCCAGACGCGGCGGGCACGGCGCGTGGCGGCGAGGCCGCCGACGACCGCTCCGGCTCGACGACCGACACCTGACCGGTGGGGCTCGTGGCGACGGCCGGACGCGGGGTCGCGCCCGTGACCTGCCCGAGCGCACGCGGGTCCTTCCGCGTCTGCGGCACGCCGCCGTCGAAGCCCGCGGCGATGACCGTGACGCGGACCTCGTCGCCGAGCGCGTCGTCGATCACCGTGCCGAAGATGATGTTCGCCTCGGGGTGCGCCGCCTCCTGGACGAGGCGCGCGGCCTCGTGCACCTCGAACAGGCCGAGGTCGCTGCCGCCCTGGATGGACAGCAGCACGCCGTGCGCGCCGTCGATCGACGCCTCGAGCAGGGGCGAGGAGATCGCCAGCTCCGCGGCCTGGACCGCGCGGTCCTCGCCACGGGCCGAGCCGATGCCCATGAGCGCCGACCCTGCCCCCTGCATGACGGACTTGACGTCCGCGAAGTCGAGGTTGATGAGACCCGGCGTCGTGATGAGGTCGGTGATGCCCTGCACGCCCGAGTGGAGCACCTGGTCGGCCGAGTGGAACGCGGCGATCGCGGACACGTTCCGGTCGGACATCGACAGCAGGCGGTCGTTGGGGATGACGATGAGGGTGTCGACCTCCTCGCGGAGGTTCTCGATGCCCTGCTCGGCCTGGACCGAGCGGCGGCGTCCCTCGAAGGTGAACGGCCGCGTCACGACGCCGACCGTCAGCGCCCCGAGCGAGCGCGCGATCCGCGCCACGACGGGCGCGCCGCCGGTGCCCGTGCCGCCGCCCTCGCCCGCCGTGACGAAGACCATGTCGGCGCCGCGCAGGACGTCCTCGATCTCCTCGGCGTGGTCCTCGGCGGCCTTCTTGCCCACCTCTGGGTCGGCGCCGGCGCCCAGGCCACGGGTCAGCTCTCGCCCGACGTCGAGCTTGACGTCGGCGTCCGACATCAGCAGCGCCTGCGCGTCGGTGTTGATGGCGATGAACTCGACACCCTTGAGCCCGACCTCGATCATGCGGTTCACGGCGTTCACGCCACCACCGCCGATGCCGACCACCTTGATCACTGCCAGGTAGTTCTGCGGAGTTGCCACGTCGTTGCCTCTCGGGTCGATCCTGTCCCGACGCCCCTGCCCGGGATCAAACCTTAAGGTTCGAGTTGAGGGTTAGAGTTATGTCAGGTTGCTGCTGTCTTCGACGGTAGGCGCCGAGGTCTGCCCTGCGAGGGACGTTCTCCGGCGTGTCGCACCCCCTCCTCGCGGCCGGCGCCCACGGTCCCGTCACCGCCCCGCTCACTGGGTCACCGGGAGCTCGGGCGAGGACACGTCGACGACCCGTGCGTCCGGCTCGACCTTGAGGAGGGTGCGCGCGACCTCGACCTTGAGCGCGAGGCGCGATCCGCCTCCCCACCGGACGGAACGACCGTCGCGCAGGACGGTCTCGACGTCGTCCTGGGTGTCCGCGTGCACGCTCGCTACCTGCGCCGACAGCTTCGGGGGAAGCGCCGCGAGCACGTGCAGCGCGGCCTGCAGGGCCCGTGCGCTGCGGTCGTCGAGCGGGACCTCGACGACCGCCAGCCCCGCCGGCGGCTCGGCGGCCCGGCCGACCCGCACGCCCTCCGCGTCGAGCAGCACGTACCTGCCGTCGTAGGGCACCGCGGCGACCGGCTCGCGCGAGGTCAGCGCGACGTCCAGCCCGTGCGGCCACACACGCGCAAGGCGCACGTCCTTGACACCGCGCAGCGCGAGGATCTCGTCGCGCAGGACGACGGTGTCCAGGCGCGGCAGCGGGACACCGGCCCGCGCCCGCACGAGCTTCCGGACCTGCCTGACGTCGATCGTCGTGCCCTCGCCGGCGATCGTGACCTCCGCCGCGTCCAGTGCCAGCGCCGGCGACCAGAACGCCCCCCACGCGAGGGCCGCGACCGCGGCGGCGGACAGCAGCCAGGCCAGCACACGCCGCCATCGGCGGTGCCGGCGCATCGCGGTCCGCTCCGCGATGCGGTCGGCCATCGCGGTCGAGACCCTGGCCCGCGAGGGTGAGGCGGGCGGGGCGGCGACCGCGACCGCGGTCGACCGGGGGGCCGGCTTCGCACCCTTCCGCGCCGCCTTGGGCGTGGCACCCGTGCGGGGGGCCGAGGGCGTGGCACCGGCCCGCGGAGCGCCCGTCGTAGGCCGACGCGGGCCGGGGCCGGGCGCGGGCTGCGGACGGGGACGAGGTGGCTGACGCATCAGTCCATGGTGTCCCCGGCTCCGGGTCGGGCCGTCGGCGCCACGCCGGAGCCCGCGCGGGCGCGCAGGTCCTCGAGGACGACAGGCCCGAGCTCGGTGACGTCGCCGGCGCCCACGGTCAGGACAACGTCGCCCGGCCGCGCGAGGTCCGCGACGGTGTGTGCCGCCGCGACCCGGTCCTCGACGGCGCGGGCTCCCCCGCCCGACGCGGTCGCCGGAAGCAGGTCCGTGATAGTCCGGGCCGAGACGCTCGGGTCCACGTCCTCGCGCGCCCGGTACACGCCTGTCACGACGACCTCGTCCGCGAGCGCGAGGGCGGCCGCGAACCGGTCGGCGAAGATCCGCGTCCGGGAGTACAGATGCGGCTGGAACAGCACGAGGAGCCGCCCGCCGGCGGCGACGGGCCGGGCCGCACGCAGCAGCGCCTCGACCTCCGTCGGGTGGTGGTCGTAGCTGTCGAAGACCCGGACGCCGTCGGCCTCGCCCTTGGGCTCGAACCGCCGGCCCGTGCCGACGAACGTCGCCGCGCCGGCCACCGCCGCGTCCGGTGCGGCTCCCAGGAGGACGGCGGTCACGACGGCGGCCGTGGCGTTGAGCGCGTTGTGCGCCCCGGGCAGGTCGAGCCGCAGCTCGCGCGGGTCGGGCCCGAGCGGACCGCCCGAGACCCGCGCGCGCACGTTCCCCGCACCCACGACGACGTCGCTCACGCGGACGTCGGCGTCGGCCGCGGTGCCGTAGGTGACGACCTGTCCACCGGCGGCGCGGTGCGCGGCCGCGAGGTGTGCCGAGCCCGCGTCGTCGGCGCACGGGACGAGCCAGCCTCCGGGCTCGATCCGCGCTGCGAAGTCGGCGAACGCCTGGCGGAACGCCTCGTGGGAGCCGTAGTGGTCGAGGTGGTCGGCCTCGACGTTGGTCACGACGGCCACGGTGGGCGCGTAGTTGAGGAACGAGCCGTCGGACTCGTCGGCCTCGACCACGATGACGTCGGAGGCTCCCAGGTGGCCGCCGGGCACGGCGCGCACCTCGTCGGACCCCTCGACCCGGAGACGGACGGTGCCGCCGACCGCGAACGACGCGTCCGTGCCGCACGCCCGCAGGACGGTGGCGACCATGGCCGAGGTCGTCGTCTTGCCGTGCGCTCCCGCGACCGCGACGGCGCGGCAACCGGTCATGAGGGCGGCCAGCGCCTGCGAGCGGTGCAGGACCCGCAGGCCGGCCGCACGCGCGGCAGCCAGCTCGGGGTTGGACTCGCGGACGGCGGACGAGACGACGACGGTGTCGACGAGCGGCGCGCCCGCCTCGACGACGTGCGCGGCGTCGTGCCCGACCCAGACGCGCACACCGTCGGCCCGCAGTGCCTCGAGCGCCGGCCCGGCGGCGGCGTCCGAGCCCTGCACCGGCACACCCCGCGCGGCGAGCAGCCGCGCGACCACCGACATGCCCGCTCCCCCGACCCCGACCAGGTGGACCCGCCCCAGCGCGGCCAGCGCGTCGGCCTCCCGCGCGCTCACGGCCGGCCGGCCTCGGCGACGGCCTCGCCCACGAGGTCGGCGACCCGGGCCGCCGCGTCGCGGACGCCGACGGCCGCGGCGGCCGTCGCCATCTCGTCGAGCCGTGCCCGGTCGGCGAGCATGCCGGGCACGGTGCGCGCGACCCATGCGGACGTGAGGTCGGCGTCGTCGACCAGGAGCCCGCCACCCGCCTCGACGAGCGGCGCGGCGTTGAGCCGCTGCTCCCCGTTGCCGATCGGCAGCGGGACGTAGACGGCCGGGATTCCGAGCGCCGCGAGCTCGCACACGGTCCCGGCGCCCGCGCGCCCGACGACGAGGTCGGCGACCGCCAGGGCGAGGTGCATCTCGGCAAGGTATTCGCGCACCTGGTAGCGCACGGTCTCGTGCGTGCCGGACAGCGCCCGCACCGCGTCGCGCACCCCCGCGTCCTTGCCGCGTCCCGTCAGGTGCAGGACCTGTGCACCCGAGTCGAGCAGCGCCGCCGCCGCGCCCGCGACGGCAGCGTTGACCGAGGCGGCCCCCGAGGAACCGCCCGTCACGACGACGGTGGACAGCGACGGGTCGAGGCCGAGCTCGTCGGCGGCGGCGACACGGGCGGCCGCCGCGTCGGCCTCGCGCGCGAGCACGAGGTCGGCGATCTCACGTCGCAGCGGGAGACCCACGGTCACCGCACCGGGCAGCGCCGTACCGGGGAACGTCGTGCCGACGCGCGCAGCCCAGCGGGCGCCGAGCCGGTTGGCGAGCCCGGGACGCGCGTTCTGCTCGTGGATGACGACCGGCACCCCACGCCGACGGGCCGCGAGGTACGCGGGCGTCGACACGTACCCACCGAAGCCGACCACCGCCTGGGCGCCGATCTCGTCGATCGCGGCCTCGGCCGCACGCACGGCCGAGGTCAGCCTGCCCGGGAGCCGCAGCAGGTCCGCGCTCGGGCGCCGCGGCAGGGGCACGCGCGGCACGGGCCGCAGCTCGTAGCCGCGGGCCGGCACGAGCTCGGCCTCGAGGCCGGTCGTGGTACCCAGGACGAGGACGCGCGCGTCCGGCTCGCGGGAGCGCAGCTCGTCGGCAACGGCGAGCAACGGGTTGACGTGACCGGCGGTGCCACCCCCGGCGAGCACCACGGAGTGGACGGGAGAGATGTTCACACGTGGACCCTACCGGCCGCCGCGCGGGCGCTGGCTCCCGCCCGGACCACCCCTGCCGGTTGTCGCGCGCCCGCCCCGGCCGGTCGTCGCGCCGCGCCCGCCCCGG
>VJZX01000023.1 GCA_009663185.1 Isoptericola halalbus | reverse complement strand
CTCGCCGTCGAGCGCGACGAGCGCCCGGTCACGCACCTCGTCGACGACGAGCACGGCGTCGTCGGGCGAGACCCGCGTGCGGTAGCGCACGAACCCGTCCCACGCGGCGACGTCGTCGTGCGTCGGTGCGTGATCGAACCCGCGCTCGGTGCCCAGAAGCGGCAGGACGTCGTCGAGCGGCAGACGCCGGTCCAGCGCGACCGAGAGCTCGGGCGCGGCGGGCACGGGCCCGGGGACCTCGTCCGGCACGGGGGCGTGGCGCGCGATGACCTCGCGCATCGCGAAGAACTTCGCCGTCGGCGCCCCGTGCTCGGACAGCGGCGCGTCGTAGTCGTACGACGTGGTGATCGGCCGATACACACCCTTGTCGTTGGCACCTGACGTGAGCCCGAAGTTGGTCCCGCCGTGGAACATGTACAAGTTCACCGACGCGCCGGCGGCGAGCAGCTCCTCGAGGTCACCCGCGTTGGCCTCCGGGGGGGTCGTGTGGTGGTGCAGCCCGGCGCTGTCGAACCAGCCGTCCCAGAACTCCATGCACATGAGCGGGCCGGTGGGCTGGTGCTTGCGCAGCGTCGCGAGGCGCTCGGTCGTGCGCGAGCCGAAGTTCGCCGTCTTGTGCAGCTCCGGCAGGCTACCCCGCGACAGGTGCTTGTCGTTGGCCTGGTCGCTCGTGAACAGCGGGACGTCGATCCCCTGCGCGCGGATCATCTCGACGAGCGCGCGCAGGTAGCGCTCCCGCTCGGTCGGGGAGTCGTCGCCGTACGCGCCGTACTCGTTCTCGACCTGCACCATGAGCACCGACCCGCCGCGCGTCACCTGGCGCTCGGCCACGATCGGCAGGAGCGCGGCGTAGTACTCGCCGATCGCCTCGAGGAACCGCGGCTCCGCGCGTCGGACACCGACCTCCGGGTCGGCGAACAGCCACGCGGGCATCCCGCCGCCCGTCCACTCCGCGCAGATGTACGGGCCGGGTCGCACGATCGCATGCAGGCCCTCGGCGGCCACGAGGTCGAGGAACCGGGCCAGGTCCCGGCGCCCCGACGTGTCGAAGGTGCCGCGCTCGGGCGAGTGGACGTTCCACGCCACGTACGTCTCGAGGGTGTTGAGACCGAGCAGCCGCGCCTTGCGGATGCGGTCCGCCCACTGGTCGGGGTGGACGCGGAAGTAGTGCAGCGCGCCGCTGATGATCTGCAGCGGACGGCCGTCGAGGAGGAAGTCGTCCTCGCCGATGGCGAACGAGGGCATGGAGTGTGATGCCTTTCAGATGGGGTCGTGCTCGAACGGCGGAGCCCCCGGCCGGTGGCTGGAGCCGTCCCTGATGTTTACGTAAACAAGAGCGCGGACAAGAGTGGCCGTCCCCCGTCGAGATGTCAAGGCGAATCACGAGCGTGCGGAGGGGCGTGCGAGGGCTGCCCCGGGCGACCGGCCACGTGTGCGGCAGTACGATCCGGACATGCCCATTTCGGGGACACACCGACGACCACGTACGCGAACCGGGCCGTCCATGGCCGACGTCGCGGCGCTCGCGGGCGTGTCCTCGCAGACGGTCTCGCGCGTCTCGATGGACCTCGACAACGTCCGGCCCGAGACGCGCCGCAAGGTGCTGGACGCGATGGCCGAGCTCGGGTACTCGACCAACGTGGCGGCCCGCGCGCTGCGGTACGGCAGCTACGGAACGCTGGGGGTCATCGCGCACCGGCTCGCGCGCACGGGCGAGTCGCGCACCGTCGAGGGCGTCGTCGAGGCCGCGCGCGCCGAGGGGTACACGGTCACGCTCGTCGACGTGGAGAGCCCGTCGCGGGACGACGTCACGGCCGCGGCGGCGCGGCTGAGCCACCAGGCGATCGACGGCCTCGTCATCATCCGCGCCGAGACGGCGACCCCGGACACGCTCGCGCTGCCGCGGCGCATGCCGGTCGTCGTGTCGGACTCGAGGTTCGTGGGCCATCACCCGGCCGTGGGCGCCGACCAGCTCGACGGCGCGCGGCGGGCGACGCAGCACCTGCTCGACCTGGGGCACCGCACGGTGCACCACGTGGCCGGGCCGATCGACAGCGGCCCCGCGCAGATGCGCGCCGAGGGCTGGCGCGCCACCCTCGAGGACGCGGGCCGCGAGGTGCCCGAGCTGCTGCGCGGCGACTGGAGCGCGGGCGCCGGCTACGAGCTCGGGCGCCGGCTCGCGGCGGACCCCGAGGTGACCGCCGTCTTCTGTGCCAACGACGAGACTGCGGCCGGCGTGCTGCGGGCCCTGCACGAGGCAGGCCGGCACGTGCCCGGCGACGTGTCCGTCGTCGGGTTCGACGGCATCCCGCTCGCCGAACATCTCTGGCCGCCGCTCACGACCGTGGTGCAGGACTTCTCAGGCATCGGCCGTGCGCTCGTCGACCTGCTGCTCCAGCAGGTGCGCGACGGCCGGATCCTCGACGACGTGCACACGCTCGTGCCCGTCGAGCTCGTCGTGCGGGCGAGCAGCGGGCCTGCGCCGGGCGGGTCGCGCCCCGGCGGCTGACTCCGACGACCTTGAAGGAGGACCGCATGTCCGATCTCTCGAGCGCCGATCGTCCGGGCCGGCCGGCTCCTCCCGACGTACCCGGCGCACCCCAGCCAGAAGCCGCCCCGAGCCGCGCCTCCGCCCTCTTGGAGCGCGTCGCCTCGGCACTGGGCGGTCGCGCGAGCGTCCGCGCCGTCTACGGCGAGCCGATCACGCGCGACGAGGTCACGATCGTCCCGGTCGCCCGGGCCAGGTTCGGCTTCGGCGGCGGCGCCGGGGGCGGCTGGAAGACGGGGGCGCACGAGGAAGCGGGCGCCACCGAGGTCTCCGAGGGTGGCGACGGCGGTGGCGGCGGTGGCGGCGCCGACGTGCGCCCGCTCGGCTATGTCGAGATCGCCCACGGCCGGACCACCTGGCGGCCGATCCGCTCCGCCGCGCCCGACGGGCGCGTGTTCGCGGCCGGCGTCGGGCTCGGGGTCCTCCTGGGCGCCGCGGTGCGCGGCGTGCTCCGGCGCTGACGACCGTCCCGAGTGTGGTTTGACCGCCGAGTGATCGTTCACTATGGTCGCCATTCCACTCTCGACGAGGAGTCACAGTTGACCAGCGCACCTGATGCCACGCGCCCGGCGATGGCCGGGTTGTATCCGGATCCGACCATCTGCCGCGTCGGCGATGACTTCTGGGTCGCCCACTCGTCGTTCGAGTACAGCCCGGGCATCCCCGTCTGGCACTCCCGCGACCTGCTCACGTGGCGACAGGTCGGGAACGCCCTCGACCGGGACGACCAGTCCGTCGCGGGGGCAGCGCCGGCCAGCGGCGGGATCTACGCGCCGACCCTTCGTCACCATGACGGCCGGTTCTGGCTCATCACCACCGACGTCGATGCTGCGGACGGAGGGCAGGTCGCCTTCCACGCAGAGACGCCTGAGGGGCCGTGGTCGGCGGCGATCCGCCTGACCGACCTGCGCGGCATCGACCCGGACCTGGTGTGGGACGACGACGGCGTGTGCCTGGTGTCGTTCTGCTACTGGGACGACGACGGCATCGTGATCAAGCAGGCGGCCGTCGACCTCGAGGCCGGCCGTCTGCTGGAGGAGCCGCGGTGGCTCTGGCGTGGCACGGGGTTGGGCAACACAGAGGGGCCGCACCTGTACCGGCGCGGCGGCTGGTGGTACCTCGTCGTCGCAGAGGGCGGGACGGACCGTGGCCACGTGGTGTCCGTGGCCCGGTCACGCGATCCGCGAGGCCCGTTCGAGGGCTTCCCGGGCAATCCGGTGCTCACTCATCGCAGCACCCGGCACCCGGTTCAGAGCGTGGGGCACGCGGATCTCGTGGAGCTCCCCGACGGGTCGTGGGCAGCCGTGTACCTCGGAACCCGACCGCGGGGCCGCACCCCCCGGTTCCACGTCAACGGTCGGGAGACCTTCCTTGCGGCGGTTCGCTGGGAGGACGACTGGCCGGTGTTCGACGAGGGCGCACTCATCCCGCACGAGCAGCCGGGCGACGTCGATGACGACTTCTCCCGCCTTCCCGACTGGCACCCCCGCTGGATCTCCGCCGGCGCCCGATTGACGGACTGCACCGTGCCCGTCCGCGATGGTGTCCTGCTGCGTCACGTCCCGGTCCCGTCCGGCGAGAGCACGGGACTGTTCACACGGGCCAGACATGCGCACTGGAGTGCGCGGATCGAGCTGACGGCGGGCACGGGTCCGGCCGTGGCGGGCGTTCGGGTTGACGCCCGTCACTGGTACGGCCTCCGGGTGACCGCGGACGAGGTCCAGGCCGTCAGCCACGTGGGCGCGATCGAGCACGTCGTCGGGACCGTCCCCAGCCCGGCCGGACGCCCGGTCGTGGCACACGTCGCCTCGCGTCCCGCGACGACCGGTGGGCCCGACGACATCGAGCTGAGCGTGGAGACCGGTGACGGGCGCGTCGTGCTGGCAAGCCTGGACGGCCGCTACCTGTCCACCGAGGTGGCGGGCGGGTTCACCGGCCGCGTCCTCGGCGTCTGGGCGGAGGCGGGAGAGGTCACCGTGCACCGCATCACCTACGGTGCCGACCACGCCTGACCCTCGCCGGCAGATGCCGCGCCTTGAGAACTCGGCCCGGGTCGAGATGCGGATCGGGGCCTGAGCTCTTCGAGGTGGCCGACCGGCAGGTCCTTGTGCCCGTCGAGATCGCGAACGGCCGGACCACGTGGCAGCCGATCCTCCGCCGCGCCCGACGGCCGGGTCTTCACGGCCGGCGTCGGGCGGGGGCTGCTCGTCGCAGCCGCGGTGCGCGGCCTGCGCCGGCGCTGACGCTGATGCCGGTGAGCACTCACCAGGCCAGCGCGGTCCGTCGGGCACCCGTCGTACACCTTGTCCCGATTCGACCGATTCAATTTTGTCCACTCCAGGGTCGAAGGTCCTCTCATCGGCCGGCATTAGCCTGCCGAAGGTCCCGCCAGGACCGGGCCGGAGCGCCCTCGTCACGGGCCATGGCTCTCATGACACTTGGGGGAAGGGGCCGGGCAGGAGCACGTCGGCGGCCCTCCCGTCAGTCAGGAACCACACCGCGTCCGTCTTCGACGCGTGACGGGAGGACATCATGCTTGTTGCCGAGGTCATGACCGCCGGTGCCGTGACCGCTATGCCCGAGACGAGCGCCAAGGCGGCGCTGCAGGAGCTGAGCGCCCGGTCGATCACGGCGCTCCCGGTCGTCGACGCCGACGGCCGGCTCGTGGGCATCGTCAGCGAGGCGGACCTGCTTCGCGCCGGCGTCGCGAGAGATGCGCGGGCGACGGTGCGGCGGGACGGTCCCGGGGAAGGCCAGGCCGGCGGGCTCGAGAGCCCGACGACGGTCGGCGACATGATGACCCGCCAGGTGGTGTCGGCCTCGCCGTGGCAGGACGTGGCGTCGGTCGTCAACGTCATGCTCGAGCACGCCGTCCGCAGCGTGCCGGTGGTCCTGGGGTCGCGGGTCGTCGGGATGCTGAGCCGCTGCGACGTGGTGCACGCCCTCTCCCGTGCGGACGGTGAGATCGCCGGCGAGATCACCGCGCTGTTCGAGGACGCCGGACTCACCGGGTGGCGCTGCGTCGTCGACGACGGCCGGGTGCGTCTCGTCGGCGAGCGCGTGTCCGACCGCGAGTTCGCGGAACGGCTCGCCCGGGGTGTCGCAGGGGTGCGCTCCGTCGTCGTGGACCCGACCTGAGCGCTTCACCGTGACGGGTCGTTCGTCGCCGTCTCGTGGACCGAACGGCCCTGGATCCGTGAGCGGGACCGCGCGACGGTGGGAGCAGCGGGGCTTCGGCTCCCTTCCGGAGCACCGGGGAGGAAGGAGCGGACGATGAGCGAGATGGTGCGGCAGGACGAGGGCGAGGGGCGCGCCCGCGCGGTCAAGAGCTTGCAGGCGAAGCGGGACATGTACACCCACGTGCTGGCGTACGTGCTCGTCAACTCCACCCTCGTGGTGATCTGGTGGGCGACCGGCGGCGGGTTCTTCTGGCCGCTGTTCCCGATCCTGGGATGGGGCATCGGCCTGGCGTTCCATCTCTGGGACGTCCTGATGCCCGGGCCCACGGAGGCCCACATCCAGTCCGAGATGGAGGCCTTGCGCCGCCGATGACGAGTAGGTGGTCCGCGCGATCGGGCGGACCGCATGCACGAGGACCTGCGCGGCCCGTGGTGGCCTGAACCGCAGATGGCGAGCGCGAGAACGAGGACACCATGACTCCCGTGCAGATCCACACGGTGCTCGATCCGGTCTCCGGCCGCTGGCGCAACCGCCTCGGCGCGGGCCGGGTCTGGTTCGCGGCCGCCGACAGCAAGGCGGGCGCCGTCGCCGCCGGACGCCGGAAGGCGGCCATGCTCGGTGCCGAGCACCTGGTGCACAACGAGGACGGCACCGTCTCTCACCAGGAGAGCTTCGCGCACCACGAGATCTACCCGGTGGAGAGACCCCGGATCAGGTGACGGTCGACCGTCAGTGCGCTTCGACCGCGGGGCCGGTGACCGCCATGAGGATCCGCGTCCGCCACGTCCCAGGGTCAGGGTCCGATGCCGGACCGGACTCGTAGAACTCCCACGACTCGTTCAGCGGCTGCAGGTCGTGCTCCTCGACCCATGTCTCCAGGCGGGCGTAGGTGTCCGACAGGTCGTCATAGGTCCCGTCATGGACCGTCTCCGCAGCGCGCACGGCGGGCAGAGCATCGGCGACCGGCTCGCTGCCGGGACGTGCCTCGATCTCCAGGTCGGTGAGGCGTGCCGGTTCCGGCACGGGGAAGCCCACCTCCACGTCGAAACCGCCGCGCATGCGGCCGCGGTAGCGCGCGTACGGCGGGCCTGCCGGGTGCGTACCAGTGCGCTGCAGCGCGTCGGCGACGGCGGGAACGGCCCAGTCGAAGAGCGCGGGCAGGTCGTCCGTGCGTACGACCTGGCGGACGCCGACCGTCGGCTGCTCCTGGCACTCGATAAGCCTGATGTCATGCATCGCGGTTCACTCCTTCGCGGACGGTTCTTCCGCAACCGTCGTCCGCAGTTGCGACGCTCGCACCCTGGCAGCCCGCGCAGGCCCCAGGTGGAGTCGCCCCGGATGACGAAGGTCCCTGGCGTGGCCGGAGGCCGGCGGAGCATGCTGGTTGTGGGTCGGTCGACCCGGCCCTCTTTGCGGAGGAGGTCTGTCATGCGTCACGACGGCCCTGTGGTCATCGCTGTGGACGGTTACCCGCACAGCACCCAGACGTTGGAGTGGGGGCTCGACGAGGCCCAGATGCGCGGTGCGGACGTCGTTCTGGCCCGCGCGTACCAAGAGCCGTACGACTACGCCGCATGGAACTGGTACCCGATTCCCGAGGATCTGCGGTTCGACACCGAGGCCAAGGAGTACCTCGCAGACCAGCTCGAACGGGCCCGCGCGAGTCGGCCAGGGCTGACGATCACCACCCGGCTGCTGCACGGTCCGGAGGTTCCTCAGCTCCAGGGGCTGGCCACGGACGCCCAGCTGCTCGTCGTCGGCGCGCGCGGCTCCGCCGGACATGCCCGCGTCGGCCGCGTGAGCGCGCATCTCGCGGCTCACGCACGCTGCTCGGTCGCCGTGGTGCGGGAGGTTCCGGGCGATCCTGGCCCTGTGGTCGTCGGCGTCGACGGCTCGCCGTCGTCCCTCGCCGCCGCCGCGGTCGCCGCTCGCGAGGCGGTCGGGCGTGGTGCCCCGCTCGTCGTGCTTCACGCCCGGCGGACCGTCCTGGCGCCCTTCTACGGTGAAGAAGGGCTGATGCCACCCCTTGCCACGGCGGACGAGAACGACCCGACGCATCGGGCCGCCCTCGAGGTCGTGGCGTCGCTGCGCGAGAGGTACCCCGAGCTTGGCGTGCGGCTGGAGCTCCTCGACGACGATCCGGCGCACGCGCTGACGAGCGCCTCCAGCGGTGCAAGGCTGGTCGTCGTCGGGTCCCGCGGGATGGGTGCTTTCCGGGGCATGCTGCTCGGCGCCGTGAGCAACGAGGTCGTGCGCAGCGCCGCGAGCACGGTGCTGGTGGTCCACGACGAGGCCGCGGACTGACGTCGCGGGACGTTCGGCCCTGACCGGACGCCGCAAGAGATGGCACCGATCGAGAGGAGCACCGCCATGAGCCACACGTGGGACGTCACAATCCAGCTGTTCGACGCCGACGACATCGAGCCAGACGGCACCGTGACCACCGCGCACGCCGTGCTGACCACGTCGAGCGGCACGTCGCTCGAGGGCCACGGACGTGCGAGGCGGAACCCGCACGACCCGTCGGTCCGCGAGATCGGCGAAGAGCTTGCCACCGCACGGGCCCTGCGGGACCTCGCCGACCGCCTGCTGCAGGCGACCTCGGACGACATCGCCGAGATCGAGGGCCACAAGGTCCATCTGTCCGCGTAGCTCACCGGTCGCCTCGTCACCCGGGGGTGGGCGCCCGTGCCCTCTGCGCGCGATCCGATCATGACGAAGGGCCCGTGACCGCTGCAGGTCACGGGCCCTTCGGCTGCGGAGGATGGGGGATTCGAACCCCCGAGGGCGTGAACCCAACACGCTTTCCAAGCGTGCGCCATAGGCCGCTAGGCGAATCCTCCTGGTGGTGCGGCCGACGCCGGGGCGTGGGCAGCCTCAGCAGGATACCGGACGGGCGGTCCTGGCTCCGAATCGCTCCGGGGTGACGGTCGTCTCGGCGCACCGGCGCCGGTGGGAGCCCGGTTCGGGCGCGGGCGCGATCTCGGTTAGGGTAGGCGCAGACCCCTCGTGCGGCACCATCTCGCCGAACTCCCCCAGGGCCGGAAGGCAGCAAGGGTACGTGAGCTCTGGTGGGTGTGCGGGGGGTCCTTTCTGTCCGCAGCGTGTGACCGTCGGCACGTCTCGGTCGTCACACGTCGGTGAGCCGCCGCCACTGGTGCACGACGGCGACGATCGCCACGGGTGCGACGCCGGCGGTCAGCCCGAGCGCGACGGGGGAGACCGTCGCCGCGGCCTGGGGCCCACCCGTACCGGTCCACAGGGACGGCACGGCGTAGGGGAACCATGCCCCCGCCCCCACGACGACGATCAGCTGTGTGAACGCGACGAGGCCGATGAGCACGCCGACCGTGGCGAGCGGGCTCCGCGTCACGGTCGCGACCGCCGCGAACGGTAGCGCGAGCCCGGCCGCGAGCAGGCCGGCGCCGAGGGCTCGTCCGGCCGCCGCCCACGCGTCCAGGCCGAACGGTGCGCCGGACGCCGCGGTGACCGCACCGGACAGGGCGAGGGTGATCCCGACGGCAAGCACCGCGCAGGCGGCCGCCCAGCCGAGGAGCACGAACGACCGCGCGAGCGCGAGCGTGCCGCGCGGCGTCGCGAGGCCGAAGAGAGCGCCCACGCGGCCGTCCGCGAGCGGCTGGCCGAACGCGGCGGCGCACGCGAACCCGCCGGCCCCGAGCAGCGCGACCGCGAGCACCTGCCCGCACACGGCCAGGTGGGTGGTCGCGAGCGGGCCCGTCGCATAGTCGGCGAGCTTGGCCGCTCCCGGCCCCGCGACGGCGCCCGAGCGCGCGAGGGCCGTGATGCCCACCGAGGCGAGCGGGATCAGCCCGAGGAGCAGCGGCGTCGCGACGCGCTGCACCGTCGACCGGCGCCACAGCAGCGCCTCGACGCGGAGCGCGGTCCGCAGGGTGTCCCTCATGCGACCACCTCCGTGCTCGTGGTGACCGTGGAGTCCGCGGCGAGCACCATGGCGAAGAAGCGGTGCTCGAGGTCCGTGCCGCCCGGTTCGAGCTCGCCGACCACGCGCCCCTCGTGCACGACGACGACGCGGTCGGCCACGCGCGCGACCTCGTCGAGGTGGTGGCTCGAGACGAGCACCGCGGCGCCACCGTCGGCCAGCGAACGCACCAGCTCGCGGACGAGAACCACGCCGCGCGGGTCGAGCGCCGACGTCGGCTCGTCGAGCACGAGGGCGGTCGGGCGGTGGACGACGGCGCACGCGATGCCCAGGCGCTGGGCGTTGCCTTGCGAGAGCGACTGCGCCCGCGTGCCCGACCAGGGTCCGACGTCCAGCGCCTCGACGGCGGCGGCGCTCGCGGCCGCGACGTCTGCGTCCGGCAGGCCGTGCAGCAGAGCCGCGACGCGGAGGTTCTCCGTGACGGTCAGCTCGGAGGCGACGAGCGGGGCGCCGACGACGTGGCCGAACCGCCGGGCCGCCGCCACGTCGAGGAGCGCCGGGTCCTGGCCGAGCACGCGCGCGGTGCCCGACGCCGGCCGCAGCCGTCCGGTGAGGACGCGCAGCGCCGTCGTCTTGCCCGCGCCGTTGAGCCCGATCATCGCGACGACCTGGCCGGGTTCCACGCGCAACGAGAGCCCGGCCAGGGCCGCCGCGCGTCCGCGGAAGGAGTGCCGGACGTCGTCGAGCATGAGCGCGGTCACGACGCCTCCCCGAGCAGGCGCAGGGCGTGGGTGACGACCTCACCGAGCGAGTGGCCGTCGTCGAGGTCGGGCAGCGCGAGCAGTGCCGCGGTGCAGGCGCCCAGGCATGCCGCGGTGGCGACGGCCGCGTCGAGCCGGGGGACGCCGTCGGCCACGAGGCGGTCGACGATCGCTGCCTCGGTCTCGGCCGTCGCCGTCGCGACCGCGCCACGCAAGGACGGGTTCTTCGCGACGAGGGCGACCCGGCGACCGGCCGTGGCGTCCTCGACCGGCTCGATCGTCGCGAGCGCGGCGAGCATGCCGCGGCGGACCCGCTCGACGGGCGGCAGCCGGCGCGGCTGGGCGGCGACGGCCTCGGCGATCAGCGGGTCGTACGGGTCGGAGACGAGCACCGCGTCCTTGGTGGGGAAGTGACGGAAGAACGTCATCTGCGTCACGCCCGCGGCCTCGGCGACCTGCGCGACCGTCGTCGACTCGTAGCCCTGGCGCTCGAAGAGGTCGAGTGCGGCGTCGAGGATCCGGGCACGCGTGCGCAGGGCGCGTGGAGTGGCGAGCGTGGTCATGACCAAAAGGTTAGTGACTAACATTGGAGTTGTCGAGAGGTGGGGACAGGGATCGTCCGTGTCGGCGGGGCGGTCTATCGTTGCGGGGGTGACCACCGCGCTGTACCGCCGCTACCGGCCCGAGACGTTCGCCGAGGTGATCGGCCAGGAGCACGTCACCGGGCCGCTGATGCAGGCGCTGCGGAGCGGGCGCGTCAGCCACGCCTACCTCTTCTCCGGGCCGCGTGGCTGTGGCAAGACGACGAGCGCACGCATCCTCGCCCGCACGCTCAACTGCGCGCGGAACACGCCTGACAAGCCGCTCGACACCCCCTGCGGCGAGTGCGACTCCTGTGCCGAGCTCGCGCGCGGCGGCTCGGGATCGCTCGACGTCGTCGAGATCGACGCGGCGAGCCACAACGGCGTCGACGACGCGCGCGACCTGCGCGAGCGGGCGACGTTCGCGCCCGCGCGCGACCGGTACAAGATCTTCATCCTCGACGAGGCGCACATGGTGACGCCGCAGGGCTTCAACGCGCTGCTCAAGATCGTCGAGGAGCCGCCGGAGCATGTGAAGTTCGTGTTCGCGACGACCGAGCCGGACAAGGTCATCGGGACCATCCGCTCGCGCACGCACCATTACCCCTTCCGTCTCGTGCCACCGGATGTCCTCGGCCCATACCTCGAGCAGCTCTGCGCGTCCGAGGGCATCGAGGTGGGCGGGGGAGTGATCCCGCTCGTCACGCGCGCGGGCGGAGGGTCGGTGCGTGACTCGCTGTCGGTGCTCGACCAGCTCATCGCCGGGGCGTCGGGCGGGGTCGTGGAGTACGACGTCGCCGTGGGCCTGCTCGGGTTCACGCACGCGACGCTGCTCGACGACGTCGTGGACGCGCTCGCGGCGCGCGACGGCGCGTCGATCTTCCGCGTCGTGGACCAGGTCATCTCGTCGGGACACGAACCGCGGCGGTTCGTCGAGGACGTGCTCGAGCGGCTGCGCGACCTCATCGTCATCGCCGTCTCGGGCGACGCGGCCGACGCCGTGCTGCGCGGGCTGCCTGCCGACCAGCTCGAGCGCATGCGGCAGCAGGCGTCGCGGCTCGGCGTGTCCGAGCTGTCCCGCGCCGCGGACCTCGTGAACGCGGCGCTCACCGAGATGACCGGCGCCACCTCCCCACGGCTGCACCTCGAGCTGCTGTGCGCACGCCTGCTGCTCCCGGGGGCAGACGACGGTTCCGCGGGCCTCGCGGCGCGCATCGACCGGCTCGAGCGGGGTGGCGTCGTCGCGTCGGTCGCGTCGGCATCGCGACGCGACGCCCCGGAGGACGTGAAGAGCGTGGCGCCCGGCGCTCCAGAGCTGTCCGGCGCAGCGGTGGTGCGTGCCGCGCTCCAGGCCCAGCGCAAGGCCGCCGAGGTAGAACCTCCGGCCGCCGAGGTAGACCCTGCGGCCGCCGAGGTAGAACCTGCGGCTGCCGAGGTGGAACCGCCCGCCGCCGAGGTAGACCCGCCCGCCGCCGAGGTAGAACGCCCGGCCGCCGAGGCGCCCCAGCCGGCGGCGCAGCATCCTTCCGAGCCGGCCACCGGTGCGACGGCCGAGCTTGTCCGCCGCCGGTGGGACGAGGTCGTCGCCAACATCGGAAGCCCCGTGACGCGCGCGCTGGTCGGTCCGAACGCGCAGGTCGTCTCACTCGACGGCGGGGTGCTGCGGCTCGGCTTCGGCGCCGCCGGGATGGCGCGCACCTTCGCGCAGCCGCGGCACGTCGGTGCGGTCGAGGAGTCCGTCTACCAGACCCTCGGCGTGCGGGTCCGGGTCGAGGCGACGCTCGACGAGGGCCGTGACGACGCCCCCGGCCGGCCTGGTCCAGTGGAGCCGTCGAACCAGGGTCTGGAGTCGGCAGACTCCGCACAGCCGCCCGCGTCACCTCCGCGTCAGGACGCCCCGGCGGCGTCTACGCCTGGCCAGGTGGACGACGGCGGGTGGCCCGCGGTCACGCCGCCGGGATCGGCGTCCACGCACCCAGGTCATCCCGTCGCCAGCGCATCCGTGACCACGGGCGTGACTCGCGGCGTGTCTGCATCCGTCGGAGCCGTGGCCGCTCCCCGCGCAGGCGTCGCCGTCGCCGAGCGTCCCGCACCTGCCACGATGCCTCCGCCACCCGCCCTCGAGGACCGGGCACCCGCCGAGCAGCCGGCCACGGCTGCGGCCGCGGCGCCGTCGTCGGCCACATCGTCCAGCGAGGCCGACGATGCGGACGCCGCGTGGCTCGCGGGCGTCCCGCTCTCGGAGCCGCCGCCTGACCCGGAGGGCGCGCCCGAGCCCCCGCCCGAGGACGTCGCATCCTCGCGGGCGATCCGCGCCCCCCAGAGCCCGGCGTCGTCGAGCGCCGCGGGCCCCCGGGTTCGTGAGACGCCGCGCCAGGCGGCGGAGCGCCAGATGCGCGAGTCGAGCAGGCAGGCCCCGCCGCCGAGCACGAAGGACGCCCGTGCCGACGACTACGACGAGCCGTCCGCCGACGACCCCGACATCGCATCGACCGGCCTGGTCGGCGTCCCGCTCGTCGTGCAGGTCCTGGGCGGCAAGATCATCGACGAGGTCACCGAGGATCAGGCCTGACATGACCGCGAGCACAACGACGACCCTGCACATCGTCGCGGCCGTGATCGTGCGCGACGACGGCCGCTTCCTTCTCGTGCGCAAGCGCGGCACTTCGGCGTTCATGCAGGTGGGCGGCAAGGTCGAGCCGGGGGAGGACCCGCTCGACGCCCTCGCCCGCGAGTGCTCCGAGGAGATCGCGCTCGAGGTGGAACCGGCCCAGGTCCGGCCGCTCGGCCGGTTCTCCGCTGTCGCGGCGAACGAGCCGGACCACGTCGTCGACGCGCACGTGTTCGCCGTCGACGTGCCGCCGGGGTTCGAGCCCGAGCCGCAGGCCGAGCTTGCCGAGCTGGTCTGGGTCGACCCCGCCGACCCTGTCACGACCCACCCCATTGCGCCGCTGTCGCACGACCTGCTCGCGCTCGCCGCGTCATGAGGCCCCTCCCATGCCGGGCAGCCCCGACCACTACGCTGCGTGGAGAACACCACGACCAGCGAGGACGTGATCGATGACGACGCGCAGGCTGCCCCGCGCCACCCCTGAGTCGCTGGGCGTCGACCCGGCGGCGATCCGCCGACTGGCGGAGACTCTCGACGGCATCCGCGACGTGCACAGCCTCATGGTCGTGCGCCACGGGCACGTCGTCGCCGAGGGGTGGTGGCACCCGTTCCGCCGTGACGAGCAGCACGTCATGTTCTCCGTGTCGAAGACCTTCACGGCGACGGCAGTCGGCATCGCGGTCGCCGAGGGACTCCTGGAGGTCGACGACCGGGTCGTCGACCTCCTGCCCGACGACGCCCCGCCTGACCCGAGCGACAACCTCGCCGCGATGCGCGTGCGCGACCTCCTCACCATGGCGAGCGGGCACGGCACCGACACGATGAACTTCACGCTGCGCAACCTCGGGCGGCCCGGTGCCCGCTGGGCGCGGGACATCCTCGCCGCCCCCGTGACCTACGAGCCCGGCACGCGCTTCGTCTACAACACCGGTGCCACGTACCTCCTGTCGGCGATCCTGCACCGCCTCACGGGCGAGCGGATCCTCGACTACCTCACGCCCCGCCTCCTCAAGCCGCTCGGCATCGCCGGCGCCACGTGGGAGCAGGACCCGCAGGGGATCGACGTCGGTGGCTACGGGCTCGCGATCACCACCGAGGACCTCGCGGCGTTCGGGCAGCTGCTGCTGCAGCGCGGGGAGTGGGAGGGGCATCGGCTCGTGCCGGCCGAGTGGGTCGACGCGATGTCCGCCGCCCAGGTCGACAACGGGCCGCACGACTGGGTCGACTGGCAGCGCGGCTACGGCTACCAGGTCTGGCGCTGCCGCGGCGAGGCGTACCGCGCCGACGGCGCGTTCGGCCAGTTCGCGGTCATCTGGCCCGAGCACGACGCCGTCGCCGTGCTCACCTCCGGCACGGCGGAGACCAACCTCGAGCTCGAGGCGGTCTTCGACGTGCTGGCCGACGCCTTCGGCGAGGTGCCCGACGGCGGTGACTCCGCAGGCGGGGAGTCGCTCGTCCTCGAGCCCCTCGCCGTGCACGTGCCCGACGGCGCGCCGACCGCGCCGATCGAGGGCTTCGTCGTCGGCTCGCGCTTCGTCCTCGACCCCGAGCACGACGGCGCCGAGGGCGACCGGCGCGCCTCCCCGTTCCCGCTGCACTCGGTCGCGATCCACCGCGTGCGGGGGGGCGGCGGCGACGGCGACGCGATCGACCTGGCCTGGACCCGCGAGCACGGCGGACCGGAGCACCTGGTGCGATGCGGCGTCGGGCACTGGGTGCACGGCACCGCCGACATCGACGGCGAGGGCGTGCCGATGGCCGGCGCGGCGGCCTGGTCCGACGACTCGACGCTCCGCCTGCGGGTCCTGCGGCTCGGGACCCCGTTCGCGCTCGAGGTCACGCTGGGGTTCGGCGGCGACGGCGAGGGGCGCTGGGTCGAGGTCGCCGTCGACCAGAACGTGTCGTTCGGCCCTACCGAGCTCGTGCGCGCGACCGGACGCGGCGGGCCCGACGCCTGAACAAGCAGCACGGAAAGCACCTCCTCACCCGACGAGGCGGCGCGCTAGCAACGCCGTCGAGTCGGGCACGAACGGCAGCGTCCGCAGCATCTCGCTCAACTGCTGAGGTGTGACCCACGCGCCCCACGCGACCTCGTCCGGCTGCCAGGTGACAGGCCCGTCGTAGGTGCACGTGAACAGATAGGCGTGGTAGCGCGTGTGCACGTCGGCGTAGTCCGCCTCGCCGATCGGCTCGAGCGGCACGCCCGTGATGCCGAGCTCCTCGGCGAGCTCGCGCGCGGCCGATTCGGCGGGGTCCTCGCCCGCCTGCACGACGCCGCCCGCGCAGAAGTCGTACAGCCCCGGATAAACGTCCTTGGTCTCGGTGCGGCGGTGCACGTACACCTCGCCCGTGCTGCGGCGCACGACGATCGCCGTGGCCGCGTGGCGGAGGTTCTCGGCGCGGACCCGCACGCGGTCGGCGACGCCACAGGGGTGCCCGGCGTCGTCGTACAGGGCCACGAGCTCGGCTCCTGGTTCGGGCGGTTGCACCATGCCGTCCATCCTGGCGGAGCGACCGGACACACCGTGCGCCACGGCGCCCGCGACCTGTGACCCGCGTCACTGTCGGTCCCTGGTGATCCCCGACGTCGTCACGCGTCTGCTCCAGGTGGCGGGCCGTCGTGGGCCGCCGTCGAGCCTGGAGGTCGGATGAACAGCAGTCAGATCGTCGCGGGGGCCACATCGCTCCTGACCGGGAAGCGTCGGACGCGCCGGCGGGCATCTCGCCGTCGGCGCCGTCCTGGCTCCTGGCGGGCGCCCTCGTGGTCGCGCTCGGGGCGTTGCTCGCAGTCCTCGTCGTGCTTCGGCGCCGCCGCCCGCCGCGCCGCTGACGGACATGACAGATGTCACCGGCCGACCGTGCACGGCTCACGCCGACCGGTGAACGGCGGCACTACCTGCGAGAACATCGCCGCGGCAGGCTCGTGTCATGACTGCAGAACCGATCGTCTCCGTCCGCGGGGCCCGACGCCGGTACGGGGCGTTCGAGGCCGTCCGCGGCGTCGACCTCGAGGTGCGCCGGGGCGAGCTCGTCGCCTTGTTGGGGGTCAACGGCGCGGGCAAGACGTCGCTCGTCGAGCTCGCCGAGGGCCTCGCCCCGGCCGACGCCGGCGACGTCCGCGTGCTCGGCCACGACCCGTACCGCGAGCGCCGTCGCGTCCTGGCGCGCGTCGGCATCATGCAGCAGGAGGCCGGGTTCTCGTCCGACCTCACGACGGCAGAGACCGCGCGCATGTGGGCCGGCACGCTCAGCCGTCCGCGGCCGGTCGCCGACGTGCTCGACGCCGTGGGGCTGACGCACCGGGCCGACGTACGCGTGGGGAGCCTGTCGGGCGGGGAGCGACGCCGGCTCGACCTGGCCCTGGCGATCCTCGGCGACCCGGAGGTGCTCTTCCTCGACGAGCCGACCACGGGCCTCGACCCCGAGAGCCGCCAGGCCACGTGGCGGCTCGTGCGCAGTCTCCTGGCTGACGGCGTGACCGTACTGCTGACGACGCACTACCTCGAGGAGGCTGAGGCGCTGGCCGACCGGATCGCGATCATGCAGGCGGGCCGCATCGTGCGCTCGGGCACGGTCGCCGAGGTCACGGCGGCCGAGCCGGCGCGGATCGAGTTCGCGCCGCGCGACGCCGACGGCCGCAAGGTCGTCGTCGCGCCCGCCGACCTGCCACTGCTGTCCGGGTCCGCCGCCGGTGCCGCCGTCGAGCGCGGCCGGGTGCTCCTGCGCACCGAGCGTCTGCAGGACGACCTCGAGACGGTGCTGCGCTGGGCGCGCGAGCGCGGCCTGTGCCTGCACGGCCTCGAAGCCCGTTCCGCCTCGCTCGAGCAGGCCTTCCTCGCGCTCGCCGACGACGCCCGCGGCGCCGACGCCCGCGGCGCCGCCCGTCAGGAGGTGACGGCATGACGACCACCACGCCTCCGCAGCACATGACGACGACCGGGCGGCCGGCGTCGGGCAGCCTGAGGCGCGTCGTGGCGCTGGTGCGGGCCGAGACGCGCCTGCTCGTGCGGAACCGGACCGCGCTGGCCAACGCGTTGCTGCTGCCGCTCGTCATGGTCGGCTTCTTCGCGCTGGTCGGCGGGGTTGCCGAGGCGGACCCGGTCGTCGCCGCGACGTCGGTGCTCGGCTCGCTCGTGAGCATGTGCGTGCTGTTCGTCGTCTTCTACAACCTCACGACGGCGTACGTCTCGCGGCGCGAGGACCGCGTGCTCCAGCGACTGCTGACGGGCGAGTGCACGCGGCCGGAGATCCTCCTTGCCGCCGCAGTGCCGGCGCTGACCGTGACGCTCGCGCAGGTGGTCGTCGGGTACGTCGCTGTGGCCGTGCTGGTCGAGCCCCCGGGCTTGGTCAACCCGCTCCTCCTGGGGCTCGCCGTCATCGGCGGGGCACTGCTGTTCGGTCTGCTCGCGGCCGCGACGTCGGGCCTGTCCCGGACCGTCGAGTCGACGCAGCTCACGACCCTCCCGGTGGTCGTCGTCGCGCTGCCGTTCGCCGGCCTCGGCGGGCCGCCGGGGCCGGCGCCTGGCACGCTGTGGGAGGTCGCGCGGTTCACGCCGCTGCGGCCCGTCGTGGAGCTCGTCTGGCTCGGCGTCGCGGGCGTCGATTCCGACGGCCACACGCTCACGTTCGCCGAGACGTTCGCAGCGGCGGCGCTGCCTGTGGGCGTGCTGACCGCCTGGGCGGTGCTCGGTGTGCTCGCGGCGCGGCGCTGGACTCGGTGGGAGCCGCGTCGGTGAGGCCGCACGCATGGCAGGCTGACCGCATGGAACGACGTCGGCCTCACGGCCCGCTGCGCCCGATGGCCGGCGTTCGTGGCGTCGAGGTGTACACGCGGCTGACGATGTACAGCGTCGCGCTGGTCGAGCCGTTCTTCTTCCTCCTGACCGGCGGGGCGCTGGTCCTGGACGAGCCACCGCCGCTCGGACTCGTGATCGCCGTGGTCGTGCTCGCGGTGGCTCACACCGTGCTGTGCCTGCTGACGGTGCACGCCGGCCTCGGGCGCCACCCCTTCGCCACGCGCCGCGAGCGCGCCGTCCTCGCCGCCCTCCTCGTGATCTCCGCGGCGCTCGTCCTGACCGCCCTCCTCGGGCTGCCGACGGTGCCGGCCGACGGGCCGCAGACCGCGGACGGTGAGGTCGTCTGGTCCCCGGACGACCCGCGGTCGATCCTCATCGGCACGGTGGCGGCGTTCACGCTCTCTGCCCTGTCCCCGGTGCTGAGCATGGGACGGCTCGCGGTCGCCGTGGGCGCCATGGCGGCGGTCGTCGTGGTGGGCCGCGCCGTCAGCGCCCCGGGCAGCGGGCTGGTGGGCCTGGGCGCGGCGGCCTTCTTCCTGGTCCTGTTCCTCGTGTCGAGCTTCCGGCTCACCGTGTGGATCCTGTTCGTCGTGCGCGAGCTCGACGCCTCGCGCGACGTCGCCGCGCGACTCGCCGTCGCGGAGGAGCGGCTGCGAATCTCCCGCGACATGCACGACGTCGTCGGGCGGGCGCTGTCGGCCGTGGCGGTGAAGAGCGAGCTGGCCGCTGCGCTGACGCGGCGCGGCGACGCGCGTGCCGCGGACGAGATGCTCGAGGTGAACGCACTGGCCCAGGAGTCGCTGCGCGAGGTGCGCGGCGTCGTCGCGGGCTACCGGTCCGCCGACCTCGGGACCGAGCTGGCCGGGGCCCGGGCGGTGCTGCGCGCGGCGGGCATCGCGGCTCGCGTGGTCGGGGACGTGCCGACGCTCGGGGCACCGCAGGCGGAGGCCGTCGCGTGGGTCGTGCGCGAGGCCGTGACCAATGTGGTGCGGCACTCCGACGCGAGCGAGTGCGTGCTCCGGCTGACCGCCGACGACGGGCGGGTCGTCCTGCGGGTGACCAACGACGGCGTGCGCCAGGCGACGGCCGCGCCGGAGGCCGCCCCGGGTGGCGGCTCCGGCATCCAGGGCCTGCGCGAGCGGCTCGCAGCGGTGGGCGGCACGCTGCTCACCGACCACGCCGGCGACCGGTTCACGCTGACCGCCTCCCTCCCCACCCCGGGCGTGCCCCTGGGTGCCCGCGCTGCCGACGGTGCCGCCGTCGGGCAGGATCCGTACGCGTTGCGGACCGCAGGGGAGGACGCATGATCCGGCTCGTGCTCGCGGACGACGAGACGCTCATCCGTGACGCGGTGGCCGCGCTGCTGGGGCTCGAGGAGGACCTCGAGATCGTCGCCGTCGCGGGCAGCGGGCCCGAGGCGCTCGCCGTCGTGGAGCGGCACCGGCCCGACGTGGCGGTGCTCGACCTGCAGATGCCCGGCGCGGACGGGATCGAGGTGGCCACCCAGGTCGCCCGCCGCGTGCCGGGCTGCGGCGTCGTCATCGTGACGAGCCACGGGCGGCCCGGCTACCTGAAGAAGGCGCTCGCGGCCGGGGTGCGCGGGTTCCTGCCCAAGACGGCGTCGGCGTCGGTCCTCGCCGCGGCGGTTCGGCAGGTCGCGGGCGGTGGCCGGTACGTCGACCCCGAGCTCGCGGCCGACGCGATCGCCGCGGGTGACTCGCCGCTCACCGCGCGCGAGGCCGACGTGCTCGAGTTCGCCGCCGACGGCGCGCCCGTCGAGGAGATCGCCGAGCGCGCCGCGCTCGCGCCCGGCACGGTGCGCAACTACCTGTCGTCGGCAGTCGCGAAGCTGGGCGTCGCCAACCGGCACGAGGCCGTGCGCGTCGCGCGCAGCCAGGGCTGGGTCTGAGAACGCCGGCACCGCGTGATGTGGCCGACATGATCGGGCGCGGTGGCGACGGCGAGCGCTGTCACCCGCGACCCGTAGGGTGACCTGTGTGTACGAGGGCGCAGTCCAGGACCTGATCGACGAGCTCGGCCGCCTTCCCGGCGTCGGGCCCAAGAGCGCGCAGCGCATCGCGTTCCACCTGCTCGCGGCGGACGGCGCGGACGTGCGCCGACTCGTCGACGCCCTCACGGAGGTCAAGGCGCGCGTGCGCTTCTGCGAGGTGTGCGGGAACGTCGCCGAGTCGGAGCGGTGCCGCATCTGCACCGACCCGCGGCGCAGCGACGAGGTCATCTGCGTCGTCGAGGAGCCCAAGGACGTCGTGGCGATCGAGCGCACGCGCGAGTTCCGCGGCCGGTACCACGTGCTCGGCGGAGCCATCAACCCGCTCGAGAACGTCGGTCCCGACGACCTGCGCATCAGCGAGCTCCTGGCCCGCCTCGCCGACGGCACCGTCACCGAGGTCATCCTCGCCACCGATCCCAACGTCGAGGGCGAGGCCACGGCCACGTACCTGTCCCGGCTCATCGGACCGATGGGCGTGACCGTCTCTCGCCTCGCGTCCGGGCTGCCCGTGGGCGGAGACTTGGAGTACGCCGACGAGGTCACCCTCGGGCGGGCGTTCGAAGGCCGACGCGTCGTCGGCAGCTGAGCAGCGAGAACGAGGGGCAGGTGGGGACCGTGGGCGAGATCGAACCAACCTCGGAGTTCCGAGACGTCGCGGAGCAGATGTCGGCGCAGGCCCGCGCCTTCCTGTCGACGACGACGCAGGTCGCCTCAGGTGCGGCGCCCGGTGCGGAGCTGTCGCTGCTGATCCTCGCGACCTCCGACCTGCTCGCCGCGGGCGCGCGGCTCGCCGCGATCGTCGACATCGTGCCCAAGGAGCGGTTCGAGCCCGACGCCGGGCCCGAGACCGACGTCGACCCGCTGCGCGACGCGCTCGCCAAGATGTTCGACGGCTTCGACGACTACGCCGAGATCGTCGACCCGGTGCTGGGCACGGAGATCGGGCCCGCGACCATCTCCGGGGACCTCGCGTGCGTCGCCGAGGAGATCGCCAAGGGGCTGCAGCACTTCGACGACGGGCACGAGATCGAGGGTCTGTGGTGGTGGCAGTTCAGCTACCTGTCGATCTGGGGCGAGCGCGCCGCGTCGGCCCTGCGCGTGCTCCAGGCCGTGCTCGCGCACGTGCGGCTCGACGTCGACGACGACGTCGCCGCCGAGGCAGAGTACGACGCGCTGCACGCCTGAGCCGCGCGCGGCAGGGACGCCGCGCGCGGCCGGCACGCACGCTCAGGCGACGCGAGTTCCGCGCGGCAGCGAACGGGTCGGGATGCGTAGGCGCCGGACGGCCACCACGACGCTCCCGGCACCGAACAGCAGGTAGAGCCCCAGCCCCCAGGGCCAGACCTCGGCCTCGCTGGGCTCCGGCTCCTGCACGGGGGACTCGTAGGGCACCAGGTTGCCGTCGGCGTCGTAGTACTCGCCGTAGCCGCACCAGTCCTGCTCGTAGGTGGGACCGCTGCGCGCGGTGCGGACACCCAGCTGGATGGCGGACAACGGGTCCTCGGTCATCCAGAGCTGGTCCTCGTCGGGCAGCGGCTGGGCGTCGGCGACGATGACGAACGGGTTGGCCGCCAGGAGCCACCAGGTCCGCTCGGAGTGCCAGACCGGCTGCTCGTGGGTGCTCCACTCGCAGGCGGGCGGTTGGCCCTCCTCCCACTCGCCCTGGCCCACGGTCTCCCAGACGCGGATCTCCTCCATCTGGGTCACGAGCGGAGCCGTGAGCCCGAACAGGATCGCCGTCATCACCGACAGGCCGGCCACCGCGAGGTAGGTCAGCACCGCCGAGCCGGAGGCCTTCGACGCAACCGCGGAGAACGCCAGGCCGATCGCGCACACGACGCCGAGCACGAGCGTCAGCACCGCGAGCATCGACAGCAGCGGCGCCACCGACAGCTCGCCGGTCAGGAGCGCGAAGACGAGGAACGGCACGCTCGCCGCGAGGAAGGCGAGCGCCGCGGCCCATGCCGCGAGCAGCTTGCCCACGACGATCTCGGCGGGGGTCAGGAGCGTCGCCTGCAGGGTCGCCAGGGTCCCGGCCGCGCGGTCCCCGTTGATGGCCGACGCGCTGAGCGTCGGGGCCACGAGCAGCCCGAGGAACAGCACGAAGAAGACGACGAGCCCGAACACCGTGCGGCCCATCGCCCGCTCGTCGCCGAACCACTCGTCGGAGAACACCCCGGTGACGAGCATCGTGATGCCGCCGACGACGACGAACCAGACGAGCAGGGCGATCTTCCACCGCGTCGAGCGCACCCGCTGGCGCAGCTCCAGACGCGCGACGGTCCGTACGCCGTGCCACGACAACGCCCAGTCGTCCTGCCACCGGCGGTGCTCACGCGGGCTGGCGCCCGACGGCGGTACCTCCACGACCTCGATGCTCACCGTCGTTCCTCCCCCTTCGCGAGCTCGAGCGACAGGTACGCCTGCTCGAGGACGCCGCCGGCCGGCGCCAGGCTGACCACTGGTACGCCCGCGGTGACGGCGTCGCGCAGCAGCGCCGCGGCCGCCGTGTCGTCGTCCAGCTCGACGATCACGCCCGGCTGGGCGTCGTCCTCGGTGGCGGGGTCGATCTCGACCACGGGCATCCCCGCCTGCTCGAGCCACGCGGACAGCCCCGTCGGGTCGAGCGCCGTGAGGCGCCACCGCCGCCGCTCCGCGGCGGCACCGGCGACCGAACGGCTCTCGATGGTGCGCCCGCCCGAGAGGAACACGGCGTCGTCGGCCATCTCGTCGAGCTCGGTGAGCACGTGCGAGCTGACCAGGATCGTCTTGCCCTGCGCGGCCAGGCGCCGCACGAGCACGCGCAGGTCGACGCGCGAGCGCGGGTCGAGGCCGGACGCCGGCTCGTCGAGCAGGAGAACCTGCGGGTCGTGCACAAGCGCCCGCGCGAGGCCCAGGCGTTGCTTCTGCCCGCGCGAGAGCACGTGCGCGGGCTGGTCGGCGAGATCGCCGAGGTGCACGAGGTCGAGCAGCTCTGCGGCGCGTGCCGCGCCGTCGGACCGCGACATCCGGTGGGCGGCGGCGACCGTCGTGAGCACCTCGCGCGCGGTGAGCGAGTCCCACGTGCCGAAGACGTCGGGCATCCACCCGGTGCGCGCCCGTGCCTCGCGCCCGCGAATCGCGGGGTCGTAGCCGGCGACGCGGACGTGGCCGGCGTCGGGCGTGAGCAGCCCCGCCAGGATCAGGAGCAGCGTCGTCTTGCCCGACCCGTTCGGGCCGACGAGCGCGGTCACGCGCCCCGGTCGGGCCACCAGGTCGACGTCGGCGACGGCCTGGACCGCCCCGAACGCCCGTCGCACGCCGCGCGCGCTGATCCCGCCACCGTCACTGGTCATGGCCAGACCGTAGTGGTTCGCGGGGGTTGTGCGCGCCATCGACGCGAACGAGTCATCCGACCGCACACCCGCCGCATGGCAGGATCGGCGGGTGCTCGAGCTCGACGCCCTCACCATCGTGCTTCTCGTCGTCGCCGGGCTCGCCGCCGGCTGGGTCGACGCCGTCGTCGGCGGGGGCGGGCTCATCCAGCTCCCGGCGCTGCTGCTCGTGCCGGGCATCTCGCCCGTGCAGGCGCTCGCGACCAACAAGCTCGGCTCGATCATGGGCACGTCGGTGAGCGCCGTGACGTACTACCGGCGCGTAGGCCCCGACCTGACGACGGCGGGCCCGATGGCGGTCGCCGCGCTCGCCGGCGCCACCGGGGGAGCGGCACTCGCCGCGCAGATCCCGGCCCAGCTGTTCCGTCCGATCATCCTGGTCGTCCTCGTCGGCGTGGCCGTGTACACAATCCTCAAGCCGAGGCTGGGCCACACGACGGACCTGCGCTGGGAGGGCAACCGCCACCGGGGGACCGCGGCCGGCATCGGGTTCGTCATCGGCGCCTACGACGGCCTGCTCGGGCCGGGCACGGGTACGTTCCTCGTCATCTCGCTCGTGAGCATCCTCGGGTACGCGTTCCTGCCCGCCTCGGCGCTGGCCAAGATCGTCAACTTCGCGACCAACCTCGGCGCACTGCTGTTCTTCGTGCCGCACGGTGCGGTCATCTGGGGCCTCGGGCTCGCGATGGGGCTGGCCAACCTCGTCGGCGGGTACGTCGGCGCGCGCATGGCCGTGGCCAAGGGCAGCGCGTTCGTTCGGGTCGTGTTCGTCGTCGTGGTCGGCGCGCTGATCTGCAAGCTCGGGTACGACGCCGTCGCCGGACTGCGATGACCGCCGTCGGGCCGCTATCGTCTCTCGCGTGACGCACATCGTGCCCTCGGGCATCCTTCCGCCTCCGGTCGCCTGACCGGAGCAGCCTCGTGCCCGACGCCGCCACGCGGCCGGGCAGCACACCGGCGTGCTCCGACACGACATCTCTCGTCGTCCCGTACCCAGGAGCACCCGTGTCCGTCACCCCGTCCTCCCGTCGCAACCCGTCCCGTGCGGCGCTCGTCCAGATCTCCCTCGCCGGTGCCCTGTGGGGCACCGGCGGGCTCGCCGTCCAGCTGATCCGCGAACGTGTTGACATGGCCGCGCTGACCATCGGCGGGTACCGCATGGTCGTGGCTGCCGTCGTCCTGCTCGCCCTCGTCGTCGTGACCCGATCAGGCCCCGTCCTCGTCCTGCTCGTCCGGGCCCGGCCGCGGCGCACCCTCGTCGTCGGCTGCGGTACAGGCGCCTACCAGGCGCTGTACTTCGCTGCGGTCGTGGCGGGCGGCGTGACCGTGGCGACGGTCGTCAGCCTGGGTCTCGCGCCCGTGCTGCTCGCCGTCGTCGACCTCGCGCGCACGCGTACCCGACCGACGAACCGGCGGCTCGTCGTGCTGGTCGCCGCGCTCGCGGGCCTGGTGCTCGTGAGTACCGCCGGCCATGAGGCGGCCGGCGGCCCGCGTCCCGGCCTGGGGCTCCTGCTCGCGGTCGCGTCCGGCGCGGCCTACGCGATCACGACGCTGCTCGGTCGGGGTCTCGCGCACGCCGCGCCCCCGCTCGTCGTGGCAACCGCGACCACGTCGGCCGGGGCGGTGCTGATCGCGCCGCTCGCGGCTCTCGGCGCAGCGTTCGGCGGCGGCTCCGTGGTCACCGCCGACCCCGCGGTGCTCGCGTGGCTCGCCTACCTCGGCGTGGCGACGATGGCGCTCGCCTACGGCCTGCTCTACGCCGCGCTGCGCGCGACGACGGCGGGCGCCGCCGTCATCGCCACGCTCGTCGAGCCGGCGACCGCAGCCGTCATCGCCTGGCTCGTGCTGGGCGAGCGCCTCACGACCGCCGCGACCCTCGGCGTCGTGCTCATCATGGCCGCCGTGGCCGGTCTCGGCCGGGAGACGCCCACGGTGCGGGTGCCGCCGGGCCGCGCGCGATCCGCGTGGCGGACCGCGACGTCGGGCACCGCGAACTACCACGTACCATCGACGGGCAAGCACAAGGATCCGGCGGGCCGTTGAGAGAGACGGAGGCCGGCGACAGAAAGGTGCCCCACATGGCACTTGTCGTGCAGAAGTACGGCGGGTCGTCCGTCTCGGACGCCCAGAGCATCAAGCGCGTGGCCAAGCGCATCGCCGAGGCCCGCAGGGCCGGCAACGACGTCGTGGTCGTCGTCTCCGCGATGGGGGACACCACCGACGATCTCCTGGACCTGGCCGCGCAGATCACCCCGCTGCCGCCCCAGCGCGAGCTGGACATCCTGCTGACCGCCGGTGAGCGGATCTCGATGTCGCTGCTCGCGATGGCGATCAACAACCTCGGCGTGAAGGCGAAGTCGTTCACGGGGCAGCAGGCCGGTCTCATCACCGACGCCGTGCACGGTCGTGCACGCATCGTCGACGTGGTCCCGTCGCGCATCCGCGAGACGATCTCCAAGGGCCAGGTGGCGATCGTCGCCGGCTTCCAGGGCGTCACGAACGACACCAACGACGTCACGACGCTCGGCCGCGGCGGCTCCGACACGACTGCGGTCGCGCTCGCGGCCGGCCTCCACGCCGACGTCTGCGAGATCTACACCGACGTCGACGGCGTCTTCACCGCAGACCCTCGTATCGTGACGAGCGCCCGCAAGATCGAGCGCGTGACGTACGAGGAGATGCTCGAGCTCGCCGCGTCCGGCGCCAAGGTGCTGGCGCTGCGCAGCGTCGAGTACGCGCGCCGGTACGGCGTGCCCGTGCACGTGCGCAGCTCGTTCTCCGGCGCCACCGGAACACTCGTCGTGGGGACCTACGGCGACAGGATCGACCCGAACGCCCCCTCGGGCGAGGAGGAAGCAGAGATGGAAGCCCCGATCATCTCCGGCGTCGCGCACGACAGCAGCGAGGCCAAGGTCACCGTGGTAGGCGTGCCCGACGTGCCCGGCATGGCCGCGCGCATCTTCGAGGTCGTGGCCGGCACCGGCGCCAACATCGACATGATCGTGCAGAACGTGTCGGCGGCGCAGACCGGCCTGACCGACATCTCGTTCACGCTGCCGCAGGGCGACAGCCCCGCGACGATGGGCGCGCTCACGGCCGTGCAGGGCGAGCTCGGGTTCGCGTCCCTGCAGTTCGACGACCAGATCGGCAAGATCTCGCTCGTCGGCGCGGGCATGAAGTCGCACCCCGGTGTCTCGGCGCGCCTGTTCGGCGCTCTGCGCGACGCAGGGATCAACATCGAGATGATCTCGACGTCGGAGATTCGCATCAGTGTCGTGACTCGCGCTGACTCGTTGGATGACGCGGTGCGTGCCGTGCACACCGCCTTCGGCCTGGACTCCTCCGAGGGCGAAGCCGTCGTCTATGCCGGGACGGGGCGGTGAGCTGACATGGTCCTCATCAGCTCCAGCGGCGTGAACGTCGCCGTCGTCGGCGCGACCGGTCAGGTGGGCGGCGTCATGCGGCGCCTGCTGGCCGAGCGCGAGTTCCCGGTGCGGGAGATCCGGTTCTTCGCGTCGGCCCGCTCGGCGGGCTCGGTGCTGCCGTTCGCCGGGGTCGACGTCCCCGTCGAGGACGTAGCCGCGACCCCGACCGAACAGCTCGCCGACGTCGACATCGCGATCTTCTCCGCCGGCGGCGGGACGTCGCGCGAGCATGCGCCCCGGTTCGCCGAGGCAGGCGCCGTCGTCATCGACAACTCGTCGGCGTGGCGGCTCGACCCCGAGGTCCCGCTCGTCGTCTCCGAGGTCAATCCCGAGGCGATCGGCGAGGCCGCCAAGGGCATCATCGCCAACCCGAACTGCACCACCATGGCCGCGATGCCGGTGCTCAAGCCGCTGGCCGACGAGGCCGGGCTCGAGCGGCTGCGCGTCGCGACCTACCAGGCGGTGTCCGGTTCCGGGCTCGGCGGTGTGCAGGAGCTCGCCGACCAGGCGCGCGCCGTCGTCGGGCAGAGCTTCGAGGGCCTGGCGCACTCGGGCTCGGCGGTCGACTTCCCCGTGCCGGAGAAGTACGTCGCGCCCATCGCGTTCGACGTCATCGCGCTCGCCGGGTCGCTCGTCGACGACGGGTCGGGCGAGACCGACGAGGAGCAGAAGCTCCGCAACGAGTCGCGCAAGATCCTGGGGCTGCCTTCGCTCGCGGTCGCCGGGACGTGCGTGCGCGTGCCGGTGTTCACCGGCCACTCGCTCGCCATCCACGCCGAGTTCGGAACGCCGATCACGCCCGAGCGGGCGCGTGAGCTGCTGGCGTCGGCGCCCGGGGTCGAGCTCGTCGACGTCCCGACGCCGCTCGCGGCGACGGGCGCGGACCCCTCGCTCGTGGGCCGCATCCGGCAGGACCAGTCCGTGCCGGACGGGCGCGGGCTCGTGCTGTTCGTGTCGAACGACAACCTGCGCAAGGGCGCGGCGCTCAACGCCGTGCAGATCGCCGAGATCGTCGCGTCGGACCTCGCGGAGCTNACCAGTCCGTGCCGGACGGGCGCGGGCTCGTGCTGTTCGTGTCGAACGACAACCTGCGCAAGGGCGCGGCGCTCAACGCCGTGCAGATCGCCGAGATCGTCGCGTCGGACCTCGCGGAGCTCGCGGTGCTCGACGCCGCGGACGCCGCCGACGCCGATCCGCCGAGGTAGAACGCCTCACGCCGAGGTAGAAGAGTTCGCGGCGACGTAGAAGGGCCGTGGTGAGTCACCTCACCGCGGTCCTTCTGCGCGCTGCCCGACGGCGGGCGCGAGCACGACGAGCGCGATCGCGGCGAGCAGGTGCCACACCGCATGCCCGGACAGGGCGCCGTCCAGCCAGCCGTCGGGCACGCACCAGGGTCGCCCGGGTCGCGAGAGCGCCCCGACCAGGCCCCCCAGCGCGAGCACGGCGAGCGCGGCGAGCGTTCGCCGTCGAACACGTGGACGCCGGTAGACGCGCAGCAGGCTGATTGTGACGGCGACGGCCGCGGTCGCGGCCTGGGTCGCCGCCGACGCGCTGGGCGCAAGAGCGGCCAGCACGACGACGAGCGCCGTCGGCGCGAGCCACCACCACGCACGCAGGGGCCGGCCGGTGAGGTCCGCCGCGGCGTCGGCGGCCACGAGCGCGAGCGCGCCCATCAGCGGCGGATCGTGCAGCACCGGGTTCCACGGCGGCGCCGGGCCGTGCTGCACGGCCGACCCGACGCCGATGAGGATCGTCAGCACACCGAGGGTCAACGGCGTCGGCGACACGGACGGTTCGCCCCGCGCGTCGGGACCCTCGCGACGCCGCCATGCCGCCACGAGGATCCACGCTCCGGCCACGACGAACGCGAGGCTCGACCATGCACTGGGCGGCTGTGTCCACAGCGGCGGCCCGGCCGGTTCGCACGCGCTCGCGAGGATCAGTGTCACGTTCTCCATTGAACTCGCGTGGCCGGCTACCTCGCCGCTCATCGTTCTACCTCGGCGCTGGTTCTACCTCGCTGCGGGACGTTCTATCTCGCCAGGGTTGTGGCCGCCGGGGATCTATGGTTCATTAGTCGAGTAATGAACCACTGAACCGCCGAGAGGGGGCGCCGCGTGTTCGACGGACCCGAGCCGATCTACGTCCAGATCGCGCAGATGATCCGGGCGCAGGTCCTCGCGGGCGAGCTCGCGGAGGAGGAGCAGGTCATGTCCACCACCCAGTTCGCGACGACGTTCCGCATCAACCCTGCGACGGCCGCGAAGGCGTTCGCGGGGCTTGTCGACGAGGGCGTGCTCCACAAGCGGCGCGGGCTGGGCATGTTCGTGTCCCCCGGCGCACGTGAGCGCCTCCTCGCGGAGCACCGCCGCCGCTACTTCGACGAGGTCCTCGGACCCGCTCTCGCACAGGCTGACCTGCTCGGCATCCCGACCGGGGACGTCGTCGCCTACATGCTCGGCACGCGCCGCAGCACCGACACAAAGGAGAGGTCATGACGACGCCGGCACCCTTCGGCACACGACTGGACGACGTCGTCGTCCGCTACGGCTCGAGAAGCGAGGTGGTGGGTGGTTCGACGCGCGTCAGGCGCGAGGCAACCACGGCGCTCGACGGCGTGACCCTGGCGATCCGCCCCGGCGTCATCACGGGCGTCCTCGGCCGCAACGGCGCGGGCAAGTCGACCCTGCTGTCGCTTCTCGCGGCGTTCGCCCGCCCCACGAGCGGCACCGTCTCCGTCGGCCCCGAAGGTGCGGAGGAAGACCCGTGGGAGAACGCGTGGGTCACGTCGAACGTGCAGCTCGTGCGCGAGAGCGGAGACCTGATCGACGACGAGAAGCTGTCCGAGTCGCTCAGGTACTACGCCGACCTGCGCCCGCACTGGGACGCCGGCCTCGCCGTGCGGCTCCTCGACCGCTTCGAGATCAGCACCCGCACCAAGCCGGGTGCGCTCTCGCGCGGCAAGCGGTCAGCCGTCGGCGCGACGATCGGGCTCGCCACGCGTGCGCCGCTGACGATCTTCGACGAGGTCTACCTCGGCATGGACGCACCCACGCGCTACGCGTTCTACTCCGAGGTCCTGGCGGACTACGCCGAGCACCCGCGCACGATCCTGCTCTCGAGCCACCTCGTCGAGGAGGTCGAGCGACTGTTCGAGGACGTCGTCGTGCTCGATCGCGGTCGGGTCCTGCTCGCCGAACCGGTCGAGGACATGCGCGCCCGGGGGTACAGCCTCACCGGTCCGGCGGCCGCGGTCGCGGAGCTGACCGGCGCGCGCCGCGTGCTGCACGAGCAGCGGCTCGGGAGCACCGTCCAGGTCACGCTCGAGGGCGCCCTCGGTGCCGATGAGCGCGCCGCGGCCCGCGCCGCCGGAGTCGAGATCGGCACCGTGCCCGTCCAGGACCTCTTCGTCCACCTGACCGAACCGAGGAAGGCCGACCGATGAGTGCACCGCTCCCCGTGACAGCAGGCCCGACGGCGGACGAGCGGGCCGCGCTCGCCCGTGCGGCCCGGCGTCGCGCCTCCCGCACGGTCCGGCGCAACGTCGTCGCGGCCTTCGCCACCGTGGGCGGCTGGTTCTGGGCGATCTACGCCGTCGTCGGCGTCGGCGTCCCGCTGCTCGTCTCGCGGGCAGGCGGCGAGATGGACGGCGGGATCTTCGAGTCGTCGGCCGGGACGCCGCGCTGGTTCGCGTTCGTGCTCGGGATCATCGTGCCCGCCGCGGCCCTGACGCTGCACCTCGCCGCCGGCGGGACCCGCGCCGCGTTCAGCGCCGGCGTCGTGCGCGGCGCGGCGCTCGCCGGGCTCGGGTTCGGTGTCCTGACCGCCGCCTACGTCTCCGGCGAACAGGTCCTGTACCCGGCGCTCGGGCTCGACTGGGGGCGTGCGGCGGGACTGGCCGCCGGGAGCCCGGCCGCCGACGCGCTCCTCACCGTCGTGGCGGAGGCGCTCGCCGTCACGACGTACGTGCTGTGCGGCGCCGCGATCGCCGTCGGCTACAAGCGTCTGGGCGTGTGGACCGGCACCGGCTTCATCCTGCCGATGCTCGTGCTGATCGCGCTCACCGACCTGGCGATGCGTGGCGGCGTCGGCGGCCTGGTCCTGAGCAACGTCGCGCGGTCCGACGGCATTGCCTCTGCCGGCGCCGTCGCGCTCGGCCTGGCCGGTGGGCTCCTCGCCCTCGCGCTCGCGGCCGGGGCGCTCCACCTGCTCGTCCGGGGCGTGCGCCTGCGCCCGTCGACCTGAAAACCTGACCTCACCGCACGGAAGGAGGACCGCCATGGCCGAGCCCATCGTCGAGGTCCGCAACCTGCGCAAGACCTACGGCGACAAGGTCGCCGTCGACGACGTCTCGTTCGCCGTCGAGCCCGGCGAGATCTTCGGGATCCTCGGGCCCAACGGGGCCGGCAAGACGACGACGGTCGAGACCCTCGCCGGCCTGCGGCAGGCCGACTCGGGCGCGGTGCGCGTGCTCGGCATCGACACGCAGCGCCACGCCGCAGCCGTCCGCGACCACCTGGGCGTCCAGCTCCAGGAGGCCGCGCTGCACGACAAGATCACGGTCGGTGAGGCGCTGCGGCTGTTCGCCTCCTTCTACGCCGACCCGGCCGACCCGGACGAGCTCATGGCCCTGCTCGACCTCACCGGGCACGCGGGCGTGCAGTTCGGCCGGCTCTCGGGCGGCCAGAAGCAGCGCCTGTCGATCGCTCTCGCGCTCGTCGGCAACCCGCGCATCGCCATCCTCGACGAGCTCACCACGGGCCTCGACCCGCAGGCACGTCGCGCGACCTGGGACCTCGTGGAGCGCGTCCGCGACACGGGCGTGACGATCCTGCTCGTCACGCACTTCATGGACGAGGCCGAGCGGCTGTGCGACCGGCTCGTCGTGATCGACGCGGGCCGGGTCGTCGCCGAGGGCACGCCCGCCGGGCTTGTCGACGGCCTCGAGGCCGACCGCACCGTCGTCGTGCGCTTCGGCGCCGACGACGCCGGACGCGCCCGAACCGTCCTGACGGACCTTGCCGCGCGACACCCGGACGTCGGACACGTGTCCGACGGCGCCACTCCCGGCGAGCTCGTCGTCACCGGCTCGCGGCGCGTCCTGTTCGCCGTCGTGCCGGCGCTCGCGGAGACCGACCTCGTGCCCGACGACGTCCGCACCGTCGCCAGGTCGCTCGAGGACGTGTTCCTCGCCGTCACCGGGCGGCAGTACGACCCTCAGGCCGGCGACGCCGGGGCAGTCACGGAAGGAGCCCACCCATGACCACCACCGCCCCTGCGGCCGCCGGCTCCCGCCCGACCGGGTCGTGGCGCGGCTTCGGCCGCCTGCTGCGCACCGAGGCCGCCGTCTGGCTGCGCGACTTCGCCGCGCCGTTCTTCGGCATCCTGTTCCCGACGGTCATCCTGCTCGGCGTCGGCTTCGCCATCCCCGGCATGCGCGATCCGATCACCGACGCGCCCGAGACGTCCGTCTGGTACGGGCTCACGCCCATCGCGACGTACCTGCCGACCGTGCTCGCCATGGCGGTCGGGACCGCGTCCCTGACCGTCATGCCCGTGACGATCGCGACCTATCGGGAGAAGGGCGTCCTGCGCCGGCTCTCGACGACGCCGATGCGACCCCAGGGCATCGTCGTCGCGCACCTGCTCATCAACGCGGTCACGACCGTGGTCGGCGCCGCCCTCGCCCTGGCCCTGGGGCAGCTCGCGTTCGGGCTGGCCGTGCCCGAGCAGGCCGGCGTCGTCGCGGCGTCGTTCGTCCTCGGGATGGGCGCATTGTTCTCCCTCGGCATGCTCGTCGCCGCGATCGTCCCCCGTGCCTCGGCGGGAAACGCCGTCGCGATGTCGCTGTACTTCCCGATGCTGCTGCTGGCCGGCCTGTGGACGCCCGGCCCGATCATGCCCGACCTCCTGCGGCAGATCGGCCAGTTCACGCCGCTCGGTGCCGCCGCCCAGGCCATGACCATGGCCTGGTTCGAGCAGGGCTTTCCGCTGCTGCAGTCCGTCGTCATGGTCGCGTGGGCCGCGGTGCTGCTGCCGCTCGCGATCCGGCTCTTCCGCTGGTCGTGACGTTGCCGCGGGCTAAAGTCTTACCGGTCGACGTCGACACCTGAGGGGGCCTGAGGGATGGTCATGGAGACGCGCACGGGCGGGCTGCGGAAGGTCGCCGAGCTCGCAGGCCGGTGGTTCGCCGTCCTCGTGGTGCTGGGCGGGCTCGCGGGGCTGGCCGCGCCCGCGCAGCTCGCCCCGATCGCAGGTCACATCCCGCTGTTCCTCGGGGTCATCATGTTCGGGATGGGCCTGACGCTGCGCGGGGCGGACTTCGCGCTCGTGGCCCGGCGCCCGTGGGCCGTGCTCGTGGGCGTGGCGCTCCAGTACCTCGTCATGCCGTTCCTGGCGTGGGGCGTCGGTAGCGCGTTCGGGCTCACGGGCGAGGCGATGCTCGGCATGATCCTCGTCGGCGCGGCACCAGGCGGGACGGCGTCGAACGTCATCGTCTACCTGGCCAAGGGCGACACCGCGCTGTCGGTCACGCTGACCGCGGTCTCGACCGTGCTCGCGCCGCTGGTCACGCCGCTGATCGTCCTGCGACTCGCCGGCACCGAGCTCGACGTCAGCTACGGCTCGCTCATGACGTCGATCGTGCAGATCGTGCTCGTCCCGGTGCTCGTCGGCCTGCTGGTGCGCACGTTCGGGGGGCCCTACGCCGAGAGGCTGCTGCCATACCTGCCGCTCGTTTCGGTCACGGGCATCGTCGTCGTGGTCGCCGGGATCGTCGCGGCGAACTCCGCGGCCGTGCTCAGCACCGGCCTGCTCCTGGGGCTCGCCGTCGCCCTGCACAACGGGTTCGGGCTCGCGCTCGGCTACCTCCTGGCGCGCGCCGCGGGTCTTGACGAGAGCGCGCGGCGGGCCGTGAGCATCGAGGTCGGGATGCAGAACTCGGGCCTGGCCGCGTCGCTTGCGACGACGCACTTCAGCCCCGCGGCGGCGCTGCCGGCCGCGCTGTTCTCCGTGTGGCACAACGTGTCGGGCGCGACGCTCGCGTCGTTCTGGGCGCGGCGCCCCGTCGAGGGTGGCGAGCGGCCCCGAGAGGACGCGCATAGCCTTCCGGCATGAAGCCGTTCCTGCTGCTCGCGACGCGCGCGGAGGACGTCGCCGCCGACGGCGAGTACCGTGCGATGCTGCGCTACGGCCGCCTGACCCCGGAGCAGCTGCACCGCGTCAGGCTCGAGGCGGCGCCCCTGCCCGACATCGACCTCGACGACTACTCGGGGATCATCGTGGGCGGAGGGCCCTTCAACTCCTCCGACCCCGAGCATTCCAAGTCCGAGGTGCAGAAGCGGGTCGAGCGGGAGTTCGTCACGCTCCTCGACGACGTCGTCGAGCGCGACTTCCCGTTCCTCGGCGCCTGCTACGGCGTCGGGACCCTCGGCGTGTACGCCGGGGGCATCATCGACCGTACGTACCCGGAGCCGGTCGGCCCTCTGACGATCGAGCTCACCGAGGACGGCCTCGCCGATCCGCTGCTCGCCGGGCTGCCGCGCCGCTTCACGGCCTACGGCGGCCACAAGGAGGCGGTGCGCGAGCTGCCGCCCGAGGCGGCTCTGCTCGCGACGTCGGAGGCCTCGCCCGTGCAGATGTTCCGCCTGCGGTCGAACCTCTACGCCACGCAGTTCCACCCCGAGCTCGACGTCGACGGCCTGGTGGAGCGGGTCGACGTGTACAAGACGTACGGCTACTTCGCGCCCGAGGAGGCGTCCGTCGTCAAGGCGCGCGCCCGTGCGGTCCGCGTGACCGAGCCGATGCGCATCGTGCGCCGGTTCGTCGAGCGGTACGCGCGTCCGTGAGCGTCCGACGGGTGGGAGCGGCTCAGCGGACGAAGATCGCCCCGTCGTGGGGCGCCGCGAGGTAGCGCTCCGCGAGCGCGAGGTGCTCGCGCGTCCAGGGACCGACGTCGTCGGGCAGCGCCCCGACGGAGAACCAGGCCACCTCGAGCGACTCGTCGTCCGCGACGCGCGCCGCGGCCGCAGCCGCGGGGGACACGGGCCGCGCGACGAAGCACAGGTCGAGGTAGGCCGAGCGGTCCCCGTTGGGGTAGGTGATCACGGGGGTCGTCGTGACCGCGGCGAGCGCCTCGACCCGGACCTCGACCGCCGTCTCCTCGAGCACCTCGCGGGCGAGGCCCGCGGCGGGTTCCTCGCCGGGGTCGAGGATCCCGCTGACCAGGGCCCACCGGCCGCTGTCGGCACGGCGTCCCAGCAAGACACGACCGTCGTCGTCGAGCACGACGCCGGTCACGGCGGGCAGCCAGAGCAGGTCCGTGCCGACGTGCGAGCGCAGGCCGGCGACGTAGGGCGGGATCGGCATGCCTCGACCGTAGCGGCGCCGGCGCGGGACCGGATGATGGACGCGAGTGGACGGCGCGGCGTGGCGGCGCGTACCCTCGCTCCTCGTGAAGACTCGTTGGTATTGGCGCTTTACGCCGGCTCCGGTTGGAGCTCGGCGGGCTCGCGCCTGACCGACGACTTCCCCCGGAGCCAGCACAGGGCCTGGGACGCATCCATGCGTCCGGGCCCTTCGTCGTCAGACGAGCCGCTCCGGTCGGGCATGGGACCACGGTTCGACGACGACGCCGGGAAGACGGACCCACCACGATCGAACCGCGACGACCAGGAGCCCCCACCGATGAGCACGACGACCGCCGCTGAACATACCGACGAGCTGCAGGCCAGGACCGACGACCTGCGGGTCCGCGCGCTCGACCCGCTGCCCGCCCCCCGCACCCTGCGTGCGGAGCACCCGCTCGGCACGCGTCGCGGTGACCTCGTCACGACGTCGCGCCGCGAGGTCCGCGACGTGCTGCGCGGCGAGGACGACCGCCTGCTGGTCATCGTGGGCCCGTGCTCGGTCCACGACCCGGCCGCCGCGCTCGACTACGCGTCGCGGCTGGCGCCGCTGGCCCGCGACCTGGCGGAGGACCTCGTCGTCGTCATGCGCGTGTACTTCGAGAAGCCGCGCACTACGGTCGGCTGGAAGGGCCTCATCAACGACCCGCACATCGACGGCACGCACGACGTGCACCACGGGCTGCGGCTCGCACGCGAGGTCCTGCTCGGCGTGCTCGACGCCGGCGTGCCCGCCGCGTGCGAGTTCCTCGAGCCGACGTCGCCGCAGTACCTGGCCGACGCCGTGACGTGGGGCGCGATCGGCGCCCGCAACGCCGAGTCGCAGGTGCACCGCCAGCTCGCGTCGGGCCTGTCGATGCCGGTCGGCTTCAAGAACGCGACCGACGGCGACGTGCAGATCGCCGTCGACGGCTGCATCACCGCGGCGAGCGAGCACACCTTCTTCGGGGCCGACGCCGAGGGCCGCGCGGCCGCCGTCGAGACGACCGGCAACCCCGACTGCCACGTGATCCTGCGCGGCGGCCGCGGCGGGCCGAACTACGGGGCGTCCGACGTCGCGGCGGCGCTGTCGGTGGCCCGGTCGTCGGGCCTCGGCGGGGCCGTCGAGGCCGGCGTGGTCGTCGACGCGTCGCACGGCAACTCCGGCAAGGACCACGTGCGGCAGATCGAGGTCGTGCGGGAGATCGCCGCCCGGCTCGCCGAGGGGGAGCCCGGCATCTCCGGGCTCATGATGGAGAGCTTCATCGAGGCTGGCGCGCAGAAGCCGGGGCCGCTCGACGGGCTCGTGTACGGGCAGTCCGTCACGGACAAGTGCATGGACTGGTCCACGACCGCCGAGCTGCTGGGCGTGCTTGCCGCCGCCGTGCGCGAGCGTCGCGGCTGAGGAGCTCCCCGAGCAGGACGTAGCAACTGGTCGGCCATGAGTACCCATGGCCGACCAGCTGCTACGTCCAGGTCGCGCCACCAGCGTCGTCGAGCCGGAGCACGACGCCGGAACCCACCTTGCGGGGGCGCCATCCGCCGAGGATGAGCTCCCTCCCTACGTCCGAGCCGACTCGGCCCTTGAGCGCCTCCGTGCCCGTGAAGCGGCGGACGACGGTGCAGCGCGTGTCGATGCGGTTCTGGCGCCTGCGGTCGTTCACGACCGCCTCGGGCAGAGTGTGGGCCTCGTGTCCGTCGATCTCGACCAGCAGCGCGCCGTCGTCGGGCAGCCGCCAGGCCAGGTCGACGCGCGCCACCGGCGCCGCCGGCCCGAGCGCGACCGGCAGCTGGACGGCGTCGGGCGGGAAGCCGAGCTGAGTGCAGGACAGGCGCGCCCAGGTCTCGGCGGGCGACTCGGCGCGCGAGTCGGAGTCGTCCCACCACGGGTCGGCCCGCCGCCACCCGCAATAGGCACGGGTCGACGCTCGGGCGGCCACCAGGTCGTCGCCGCCGAGCTTGCCCCGGTGCCGCGCGGAATCGATCATCGCGACCGCATGGAACCAGCGCAGCTCGGCGACGGCCTGCGCCACCGCATCCACGACGGGTGCGCAGCGAAAGCCCTCGACGACGTCCCACCTGTGCTGCACGATCCGCCGAACCCGGATCCCGTCCTGCGGCCGGCGAGGCGAACCGTCCGGGAAGGTGACCTCCGGCGCGATCGTGCGAGGCGCGCCCTGGATCCCGTGCAGGACGAGGGCGCACACGCCGGTCGCGACCGAGCCCGGCCATGCGAGCAGCCCGAGGATCGCGGCGCGGCGGCGCTCATGGTCGTACGGGTGGGTGCCGGGGACGGGCGGTATCCGGAGGTCGTACACGCCTCGTGTCGGCCTGGACCACGTCCGGCGGCGCACGTGCTCGGCCGCCTGTTGTTTGGTGACACCGTGCTCGATGCACTGGGCAAGGGCCACGAGGCCCTCCTGGCGCGTGGCGACCTTGAGCAGCGCGGCCGGGACGGGCGGCGGTCGACAGGGCATGCGCCGAGCCAAGCAGGTCGTCGAGATCTGCTGCGGACGCCATCCACAGGCGTCGGCGGCGGCCCGCGGCAGCTGGACGTAGCAGCTGGTCGGCGATGGGTGGGTGATGGCCGACCAACTGCTACGTCGACGCGCGACATCGACGCTGGCGCTAGGGTCGGCCATCACCGTGACGAGCGAGGACGTCGCAAGAGCGGTCCCCGAAAGGTCCCGGCGGCGTCGCAGGATCGTCGCGGTCGGAAGTCTGGCCGCCGTCGTCGTCGGACTTGGCGTCGGGCACTGGATGGCGGGGAGCGTGCCGCTCGCACCCGGCCACGGGGCCTGGACCGGCAGCGGGTTCGTCGAGGGCTGCACCGCCTCGGATGGGCCGGACGCCGGCGACGACGACCGCGACGTGTGGACCGCGTTCGGCGCCGACGAGGAGATCCGGTTCGCCCACATGGTCCGCAACGACTCGTTCTTCGACGTCGAGCTCGTCGCCACGGACCCGAGCGTGTCGTTCGAGACGGAACTCGGGTTGCTGGAGGACCCGGACGACACTTCCGGTACCGACGACACGGTCGATCGCATCCGCATCCCGCGCGGGCAAGAGGCGACGCTCCAGTACAGAGGTCGCTGGAGCACCTGGACGGGGGAGGGCATCGTCGGGCTCGACGAGATCCCGGTGACCGCACGCACGCTCTCGGTCCGGCGTATGACGTCGCGGTCCCGCTGCACGGCACCGTGCTGCTGATCCCGGGCGTACCGAGCAGCACCGAGACGTTCGGCGAGCAGCTCAGGTCCTACTGCGGCAGCGAGGACGCGACGATGCGAAGGTTCGACGACTGACCGACGTCACGAGGCGTCGGGCGCCAGCACCCCCGGGCTGACGCGCAGCTCGGCGCCGTCGAGGATGTCGAGCCACAGGTCGTCGCCGGCCCGGAGACCTCACGAGCATGGGCTCGGCTCCCGGCACGGCGGGTCGGGAGCCGCTCCGGCTCCGACGGTGCCCGTGCCCGAGACCCAGCCTTCGAGAATCGTCGCGAAGCCGGGCTCCGTGATCCGGTACGCGACGGGGTGGCCGACGGCGGTCGCCAGCTCGTGCTGCTCGAGCCAGTGCGCGAGCGCCTGCGACTCGGGGGAGTCCGCCGTCGTGGTCATCGACACCTGCACGTGGGGCTCGGCCGACGCGACGTAGATCGCACCGTCGACGCCGGGCCGCGCGGCGGCGTCGGCCACGAGCCTGAGCGCGGCCGGCTCTGGTGGGTCGCCGTACGTGTCGTAGCGGATCCTCCCGTCGGCCGTGGCGAAGGACAGGCCCATGCCTCGGCCCGCGGCGAGGTCGGCGAGCCGGGCGAGCGTGTCGCCGTCGGCGGCCTCCACGGTCCCGCTGCGCACGCTCGTCGCGCCGGCGCGCCAGAGCGTGAAGGCGTCGTCGACCGAGTCCGCCAGCCCTGAGCCGGCGCTCACGTCGACCGGGTACAGGTCGACACCGTTCACGGACCGGGGTGCGCCGGCTTGGACGATCACGCCCCGCTCGAGCGTCCGTACTCCCGGTACCTCCGCCGTGACGAGGGTGGCTGCCGCCACGCGGGCGCTCGCACCGGCGTCGGCCGGGGCCAGTGCGGGGTCGAGACGGATGGCGAACCGGGCGAGGGCGGCGTCGCCGTCCTTGGGGTCGTGCCGCACGACCTCGTAGTCGACGACGACACCCACGACGCCGGGCACGTCACGCACGCGGTCGGCCGCCGTTCGCAGCTCGTCCGGGACCGGGTCCCACGGCCGCCACACGAACAGCACGGTCAGGGCTGCGGCAGCCAGGGCCGCGGCCAGGCTCGCGAGCACGATGCGCCATCGGGTCACGCGCCGAGCCTGACAGGTCCGTGCGGTGAGCCCGGGTTCGACCCGTGGAGATGCGGCACTCAGCCGACGAAGCCCTCGAGCTCCTCGCGCGGCACCGGGCCGTCGGCGCGGATCAGCCGCTCGACGTCGTCCATCCGCTCCCAGACGTTGACGGCCATCCCGGCCTCGACGCGGCCGTCGCGCACGTAGAACGCGACGAGCTCACGATCCGTCGCCGAGCCGCTGACCACGACCTCGTACCCGGGCGAGCGCACGTCGACGTACCCCTTGTACTCCATGCCGACGTCGTACTGGTCGCTGAAGAAGTAGGGCAGCAGGTCGTACGGCTCGGCGGCGCCCAGCATGGCGAGGCCGGCGTGCTTGCCCTGGTCGAGCGCGGCCGCCCAGTGCTCGATGCGCAAGGGCCGCTCGTAGTGCGGCGACGGGACGGACGCGATGTCGCCCGCGGCGTGCACGTCCGGGTGCGACGTGCGCAGGTAGCCGTCGACAGCGAGCCCGCCGCCCAGCTCGTGTGCGCGCAGCTCGAGGCCGGCCGCGCGGGCCAGGCCCACGTTCGGGGTCACGCCGATACCCACGACGACGACCGTCGCCTCGACGTGCGTGGCGTCGGCGAGGTCGACGCCTGTCACCTGGCCGTTGCCACCCGTCAGCCGCACGACCTCCGCCTGCCGGTGCATCCTGACGCCGCGCTCCTGGTGCAGCGTCCCGTACAGCTCGCCGAGCTCCGGGCCCAGGACGCCCAGCGGGTGGGCGCCACGCCCGAGCACGACGACGTCGAGCCCGAGCTCGCGCGCCGAGGCGGCGACCTCCATCCCGATCCATCCGTCGCCGATGACCACGACCTGCCCCGACCCCTCGAGCGACGCGGGGAGCAGGGTGCCGGCGAGCCGGTCCGCGTCCTCGACGGTCCGCAGGTAGTGCACACCGCCCAGGTCGCGGCCGGGCACGGTCAGCGCGCGCGGCGCGGAGCCGGTGGCCAGCAGCGCCTTGGCGTACGGCAGACCGGACCCGTCCGCGAACGTGACGCGGTGCGCGGCTGGATCGAGCCCGACGACGGTCGTCGACGTGCGCAGGTCGACGTCGTGCCTCGCATACCAGTCCTCGTCGAGCGTGAAGATGTTCTCGCGGTCCTCCTGGCCCCGGAGATAGGCCTTGGACAGCGGCGGCCGCTCGTAGGGCCGGTGCGGCTCGCTCGTGACGGCGACGAGGTCGCCGTCGAACCCTTCCCCCCGCAGCGCCTCGACCGCACGGGCAGCCGCGAGGCCACCGCCGACGACGACGAAAGGATCCCCGGGCATGGATGCCTCCTCGATGTTCTGTGTGCTCGACGACGGGCCGAGCGAGCGCTCGAGGCCCGGCGGGTCCAGTCTGGGCCGAAGGAGTGAGATCCGCATCCGGCGTGCGGATCGAGAAAGGAGTCAGGATGCGCATCGCAGTCGCAGGTGGGACCGGGACCGCCGGACGGCACATGAGCGAGGCGGCGCGAGCAGCCGGGCACGACGTCGTCGTGATCGCGCGGAGCCGCGGGGTCGACCTGGTCGCGGGGCATGGTGTGGACGCCGCACTCGACGGCGTGGACGTCGTGGTCGACCTCGCCAACGTGGCCACCACGCGTGAGGCGGTGGCCCGCCCGTTCTTCGAGGCCACGTCGCGCGCACTGCTCGCCGCAGGGGCGAGGGCCGGCGTCGGGCACCACGTGCTGCTCTCGATCGTCGGCCTGGAGCGCGTGCCCGGCTTCGGCTACTACCGCGCCAAGCTCGCCCAGGAGCAGGTGGTGCGCGACGGCGGTGTGCCGTGGACGATCCTGCGTGCGACGCAGTTCCACGAGTTCGCCGAGCAGGTGCTCGCCCGGGTTCCGGGACCCATCGCTGTCGCGCCGCGGATGCGCGTGCGGCCGGTTGCCGCGAGCGAGGTGGGCGAGCACCTGGTGGCGCTCGCGACCGGGCCGGCGCAGGGCATGGCGCCGGAGATGGCCGGGCCGCGCGAGGAGCAGATGGTCGACATGGTGCGCCGGGTGCTGAGCGCTCAGGGCCCACGGCGGCTCGTGGTCCCCCTCCGGTTCCCCGGGACGGGGACCGCGATGCAGGACGGCGCGCTGCTGCCCGACGGCGACGGCCCGCGCGGGCGGATCACGTTCGAGGAGTGGCTCGCTGCCCGCGGGACGTGACGGGCAGGCGCGCGAGGGCGAGGGAAAACGCGTTGGCGCCGCACACAAGCGGTGTTACGGTCGGCCGCGACGGGCAGCAGACGCCCGCCCGTCAGGGGATGGAGGACGCATGAGGAACGCCATGACGGCGGTGCAGGCCGACGGCCGCTACCTCGCCGCGCCCTCGCACATCTCCCGCGTGACCGAGACGGCGCAGGCCGGGTGGCCCAGCCGGCCGCAGCGCAGGGGCGCCCACGTGATCTGACCAGACATGAGTCAGGCACGCCGGAGCCGCCCAGGGATGAGTTCCCAGGGCGGCTCTTTTCGTTTCCGGCCCGTCGGTCTACTGGCGACGTCGCAGTCAAGGTCAGTGCTTCGAACCCCAACCACCCCCGAGGAGGTGAGCCACGATGAACACGCAGTTCCCCGTCCCGCTCCCAGGAGCCAAGGCCCGCACCCTGATGTGGGCGCACGAGCACGAGGTGGAGCCCGCTGCCCTGAACCAGCTGCGCAACATCGCGGCCCTGCCGTGGGTCGAGGGGGTGCGGGTGATGCCCGACGTGCACCTCGGCAAGGGCGCGACCGTCGGGTCGGTCATCGCCATGCGCGACGCGGTGTCGCCGAACGCCGTCGGTGTCGACATCGGCTGCGGCATGATCGGCGTCCGCACTTCTCTGACCGCCGACGACCTGCCAGACGACCTGCGCCCGATCCGCTCGCGCATCGAGCGTGCGATCCCGGTCGGGTTCAACGCGCACTCCGAGCCCGTCGACCTTCGGCGCCTGCCTGCGATCACCGGGAGCGGACAGGCCGAGGTGCTGAAGGGTGCCGAGCCGTTCTGGCAGCGCTTCGGTGCACTGCACGGCAAGGTCTCCGACGTCGAGGCGCGCGCCCGTCGGCAGCTCGGCACGCTCGGTGGCGGGAACCACTTCATCGAGCTGTGCCTCGACACGACCGGTCAGGTGTGGCTCCAGCTGCACTCCGGGTCGCGCAACATCGGCAAGACCCTGGCCGAGCAGCACGTCGCCGTCGCCAAGTCCCTGGACCACAACCGAGGTCTGGCCGACCCCGACCTTGCGGTCTTCCTGGCGGGCACTGCGCAGATGGACGCCTACCTCAGTGACCTCTGGTGGGCGCAGGAGTACGCTGCCCGGTCGCGCGCGGTGATGATGACCCTGGTCGTCGACGCCGTCCGCCGGTCGTTCCCGGACCGCGAGGTCGCGTTCGACGAGGCGGTGAACGTCCACCACAACTACGTGGCTGTCGAGCACATCGACGGTGCCGAGCTCATCGTGACCCGCAAGGGCGCGATCCGGGCAGGAGCCGGTGACGTGGGACTGATCCCAGGCTCGATGGGTACGGGGTCGTACGTCGTGCGCGGGCTCGGCAATCCCGAGTCGTACTGGTCCGCGTCCCACGGAGCGGGTCGGAGGATGTCGCGCGGCGCCGCCAAGCGGACCTTCACGCTCGACGACCTGGCAGCTCAGACGGCCGGGGTCGAGTGCCGCAAGGACGCGGGGGTGCTCGACGAGATCCCGGGAGCCTACAAGGACCTCGACTCGGTCATCGCCGCCCAGTCCGACCTCGTCGAGGTCGTGGAGCGGCTCAGCACGATCTTGTGCGTGAAGGGCTGACTGCTCGCTCGAGTCCCGCCCGGCGTACCCCCAACCACTGCGACAGCTCACAGAAGGGCGGCCATGACCGCGACGCAGATGCTCCAGCGGCCGACGCCGCGTCAGCTCGACGCCACCGTGCAGGCCATCCTGGTTGCCGACGACCTCGGACACCTCGCGGCCGTGCACGCAGCCGCCCGTGCCTCGGTGCTGGCACACGACGCCGAGCCGCAGGCTCCCGGCTGGGAGACGTGGGCGGACGGTGCGTTCGTCAAGTCCGTCCGGCGCATCCGGCGGTCGGGGCTCGACGGGCTTGCCTCGGCCTGCGGTGTCCTGGACCTGGACGGCCTGGTGGCGGCCGCCTATGCGCCGATGCCCTACAGCCGGCTTCCCCAGGCCGTGGCACACGCTCGCGTCGCCGGGACCGACTTCCCACGCGACGGCGCGCGGGTCGGCACGTCAGATGCCCCGGTGGCCATCGACGTGCTGGAGACCATGACCACGGGCAAGGCGGCCGCGCAGGCCGCTCACGCGCTGTGGGTCTGGACCGTGCGCCGCACGAGCGTCCAGCGCACGGACTGGGTGCGCGCCGGTCTGCCGGTCGTGATCCGTCTCCAGTCAGCCGCGGCGCTCGAGTCCGGTTCGACGCGAGCCGGCTCGGCAGTCATCCGGGACGCCGGTTTCACCGAGCTGGAACCCGGCACCCTGACGGCGGTCGCGGTTGATGCTTGAAGAGCTTGCCGGGAAACGACGAAAGGCCCTCCGCCCAGCGATTGTGCTGGTCAGAGGGCCTTTCGGCTGGTCGGGGTGACAGGATTTTGACCTGCGACCTCTGTGATGTCTCAGGTCATGGGCGTACCCAATACCGTGAAGGGAGGAGGGACGCCGCTCGGGCGTCCCTCCTCCCTCGCGCCCCTACGGCTTGCCGGGCCGCCCACCTAGCCTGGAACTTTCGTCTGGTCGCCCGATGAGCCGCTGCGTGGCTGGGCTTGCCGAATCCCTCGATGTGAGCAGCATTGTTCTCCGGCGCTGTGTCCGCCGATTCCGATCTGGGTGGGGTCGGGGGCCCTGGTCAGCCGGGTTGAGGGCGGCCCAGCCACCACGGCGCCGAAGTTGCTCGCGCACGAGCCAGGCGCTGGTGCTGAGGTGGGGCCGCCTGTTTCTTCCTGATCGTTTGCGCCGGTCCGTTGACCGGTCAGCGGGCCTGACCGTACCTTCGGACGCGCAGACGACATCAGCGGTACCGATTACGCACAAACGATCATCGACGATCATGTCGTCTGCGTCCCTGAAGGTCAACGGCGACAGGATTCAGCATGACAAACCCCAAGGCCATGAGAAACACCCCAGCGTTACGTCGCACGCGCGGCAGCGTCCGTCTGCGGAGATGACCATGTCGATCGATTCCGAACTCATCAACCGCTCGCCCACGCGTTGTTGACCCCCTCGCCGCTCGGGCCCGCAGCGACGAGCACCTCGGGCAGGGCATCACCGTCGCCGAAGCCCGCCGCCTCTACAACGCCCTCACCGGCATCATCATGCGAACGCCGCGGCGCAGACCCTCGCCTGGTCGACCTGGCGACGACGACACCAAGCCCGGCACGCACCGCGCACTACCGTCGAGCACTACCGCAGGTCAACACCACGGTATACCGCTGTAGTACTAATCCGGAGAGATCTCCGGGAATGCGACAACTTCATCAACGTTGAGGAGAACGTTATGCGAAATCCATGGAAAGGCGTCGTGGTCGGCGTCGCAGCAGCGCTACTGGCCGTGACCGGCGTCTCGTCCGCCCATGCGGAATCTCAGACATGGGTCAACGGCGTCGATGTCCTCGACACCGCCGGGAACGTTATGCACGCCCACGGCGGCGGCGTCATCAAGGACGGCGGCTACTACTACATGGTCGGCGAACAGCGCGTCGACGGCGGCAACCGGTTCGAGGCGGTCAGCATGTACCGCTCGACCGACCTCGTCAACTGGGAGTTCCGCAACCAGATCCTCAACAAGCACTCACACCCCGATCTCGACCCGGCCAACATCGAGCGTCCCAAGGTCGTCTACAACGCCCAGTACGACCACTACGTCATGTGGGCGCACAAGGAGAACGGCTCGGACTACGGCGACGCTGAAGTGGCCGTCGCCGTCTCGAAAACCGTCGACGGCGACTACACCTACCAGGGCTCCTTCCGGCCCCTCGGGCACGAGTCGCGCGACCAGACCGTGTTCGTCGACTCCGACGGCACCGGCTACCTCATCTCAGCGGCCCGGTCGAACTTTGACCTGCACATCTACCGCCTGACCGATGACTACCTCGGCGTCGAGGAGCTGGTCCACCAGTTCGTCGGCGACCACCGCGAGGCTCCGGCCGTGTTTCAACGCAACGGCGTGTACTTCTTGCTCACCTCTGGCTCGACGGGTTGGAACCCGAACCAGCAGAAGTACGCCACGACCACGAGCTTCCCGTCCGGCTCGTGGAGCGGCTGGCAGGACGTCGGCAACAGCACCACGTACGACTCCCAGACCGCCTATGTGCTGGAGGTCTCGGGCTCCCAGGGGACTTCGTACATGTACATGGGTGACCGCTGGGCGGGGGCGACCGGCGGGACGCCGAACGAGTCGACCTACGTGTGGCTGCCGCTGCGGTTCACCTCGGACTCCACCATCGCCATGAACTGGTACAAGGAGATCTCGATCGACACCGCCACCGGCGAAGTCGGCGGGGTGGGCGGGGAGATCACGTCCCTGACCGCACGGCATTCCGGGAAGTGCGCCGACGTGGTCAACGCTTCGACCGACGACGGCGCCGAACTGATCCAGTACACCTGCAACGGCGGACTCAACCAGTCCTGGGAACTGCAGCCGGCGGGAGACGGCTACTACCATCTGGTAGCCCAGCACTCCGGCAAGTGCATGGACGTTGACGCAGAGTCGACGGCCAACAACGCCCAGGTGATCCAGTGGGCATGCAACGGGCAGACCAACCAGCAGTGGAAGCTGCGCGACGCCGGAAACGGCTACGTCGAGATCGTCGCCCGCCACTCAGGCAAGTGCCTCGACGTGGTCTCGGCATCGACCCAGAACGGCGCCCGCCTCCAGCAGTACAGCTGCTGGGGCGGCAGCAACCAGCAGTGGAGTCTCTAAGCCGATCGATCCTCATTGCTGCCGCCGGCGGAACCGACTGCGACACGGCCGGTTCCGCCAGCGGCGGATCCCGACCAACCCGACCGCGAGAGATGCCGCCGTCGCTTGCGTATCCGAGGCCTCAAGTGCGCCGCAGGTCGAAGCCCTCCTGGGGGTCGGTGGCCTCTCCGCGTCGGTGGTCCACGCACGAAGCTGTCGCCGCCCGGCGACTCAGTCGGCAGCGCGTGCGTTGGCGCCGCGCACCATGAGGAGGTTGCCGTCCAGGTCCCGGAAGGCGAACCAGCCAGACTTGTCGAACTCGTTCACGTCCGTGACGACCTCGGCGCCGTATTCAGTAACGAAGGCGTGCGCGGCGTGCGCGTCGTCGGTGTCGAACATGAACGCGGGCGTTCGGTAGGTCGGCGGTCCGTCGGGCTGGTCCCCGCCCCACATGGGCATCTCGTCCAGGATCAGGTCGCGGTCGTCCTTCAGCGGGACCACGCACAGGTGACGCCCATCCAGCGGCTCCTCGTCCGCCGGCAAGCCGAGCAACCTGCGGTACCACTCTCGTGCCTTCACCACGTCGCGAACCGGCACGAACATCCCGCGGATGTGGTCCTTCACCGGATGCGTCATCCAGGCCTCCTCGAAACGAACGAGCGGGCGCAGCCACCAGGAAGTCGAAGGCCCAGCACCCGGACGGTGCGACGCGACCGTAGCCGCCGCCACCACACATCGAGGCCGCGTGGAAGATCGGACCTTACTTGGCTCACGGGTCGACGGTGATCCGGGGCTCGGGGCGCTGACCTGGGCAAACGGTCGGTGGTTAGTGCGGGTTCACGGACTAAGCAGGGCGGTTTAGGGTCTTGGAATGGCGTTCATCTGGCGGTGCGGACCGCGTCGGGTGCGACGGCGGTCCAGACCGCGGAGTACGCCGGTGGTCGTCAGCGGATCGTGAAGCATCTCGGGTCCGCGCACACCGAGGCTGAGCTTGGGAGCAGTTCGCTTCCCACCGTGTTCCCCACCGGGACCTCATTCATGTCCGTGCCAGAGGTCATGATCAGACGTGCCGCAGAGACCCGGTGGGTCGTTGCGACGTGACGCGTGGTTTGGTGGCGTTGTCGATCTGGCGGAGTTCGTGCTCGTCCAGATCCGCTAGTCCTGCGGCGCGACCCGGATGCGGTTTCCGTCGGGGTCAGCTGCCAAGAATGTGCGGCCGAACCCCGCGTCTTGAGGCTCGTGCAGGATGGTGATGCCCTTGGACTGCCACAGGGTGAAGATCGCGTCCAGCTCATCGGACCCGCCATCGATGGCCAGACAGATCTCACCGGTCCGCGGGACGTCGGGCGACAGATCCTCGAACTGGCCGGACCACAAGGCGAGGTCGGCGCCCGGCCCCAGGTCGAAGACGATGTATCCCGGGGTCTCGAAGGACGGACTCGAGTCGAGCAGGTCGCCGTAGAAGTGGGCTGCGGCCGGGGCGTCGTTCACGTAGACGATGGACACGACGGATGCGGTCATGGTGGTTCCTTCTGATCGGTGGGTGTTGAACGTCCACCAGCCTGACCAAAATATGCGCCGGATCATGTCGCAAAATCTGGAAACGTGGAACCGTGACGCCTGACCGCTTCTTCTCCCTGGTGCTGCTCCTCGAATCGCGGGATGCAGTGACCACGCACGAACTTGCGACGGCGCTGGGCGTGTCCCTGCGAACCGTCACACGGGACCTGAACTGGCTCCGCGACGCCGGGCTGCCGGTGACCGCCCAGCGGGGCCGCTACGGCGGGGTGACCATGCTGCCCGGGTCCACGCTCGACCTGACGCGACTCACACCGGCCGAGCGGGATCACCTGTCGGTCACGGGGCTGGATGAGAGGCAACGCAGGGAACTGGACACGTCGGTCGAAGGTCGACGGGCGCTCTCCAAGATCGCCGTGACACGAGCACGTCGGACTGATGGGCTTCTGCCACTCACCGAGGTCGTGCACGTCGACAGCCGTCCCTGGCTCCGCGCGCGAGCTGATGGCACCGCTCCGGCCGCGCTGATCGGTCCAGTACGGCGAGGTCGGCGGCTACGGATCGAGTACCACAGCTCAAGCGAGGCACGCGCACGCGACCTGCTCGTGGACCCCTACGGGCTGCTGGCCAAGGCCGGCGCCTGGTATCTCGTCGCGGACTGCGCCGGAGTACCTCGGATGTACCGACTGGACCGGATCATGACGTGGAATGAGGTCGACCACCCACGACGGACCCGCATGAACCAGACTCTGGCCACCGTCACGGCTGCACTCGTCGAGCAGTGGGAGCACGACCACGCCATCGACGTCAGCGCCACCATCGATCACACACAGCTCGAGCGAGCGCGGAGAATCCTCGGTCAGCGACTCGTTGACCAGGACGGGCACGAAAGATCCGCCGCCGGCCACGCCGTCACGATCCGATTCCGGCATCTGGAGGACGTGCGAACGCTCCTGCCGTTCGGGAGCAGCATCACCGTGCACGGCCCGGCCGAAGCCAGGGCCCGCCTCCACGACCTCGCCGCCGAGCTCTTCCACCACTACGCGCCGTCAGTACCGTCGTGAACCGCACCATCTAACTCCCGCCATCCGCGTGCGGACCTGCGGGAGCGCCGTCGGGTCCGCGCGGGCCGTCCAGATTCACCGAAGTTCAGAGCGATAAGCCCCCAGTTAAGCCCCCAGCGGCGATTTCGGCCCTCCCGGTCAACGCGAAAGGCCCTCTGCTCTCAGCGTTTCCGCTGGTCAGAGGGCCTTTCGGCTGGTCGGGGTGACAGTGTCCAGTCTCAGCACATCCCGGACACATGTCTCACGACATCCCGGACACGCTGTCTCGGGTGATCCAGGACGCCAGCGGCCGCTGGTGGGGTGCGGCCATGTCGAAGGCTCGTCTGGTCATCACTGCTGTCGTCGTCGAACGCCGCCCCGTGGCTCAGGTCGCCACCGAGTACGGTGTGGCCCGCTCCGGGGTCTACGACCTGGTCGCCCGCTACCGGGCTGAGGGCGAGGCAGCGTTCGAGCCCCGCTCCCGACGCCCGCGCACCTCGCCTCGAGCAACACCTTGCGACGTGATCGAGCAGGTTCTCGAGCTGCGCAAGAAGCTCTCCGACGCCGGGCTGGACGCCGGTGCCGAGACGATCGGCTGGCACCTGTAACACCACCACGGCGTGCGTCTGTCCCGGGCGACGATCCAACCGGATCTTGTCCCGCGAAGGGGCCGTGGCACCCGAGCCGGCCAAGCGGCCCAAGTCCTCCTACATCCGCTTCGCCGCCGCCCAGCCCAACGAGTGCTGGCAGTCCGACGTCACCCACTACCGCCTGACCCGCCCCGACGGCCGCCCCGGCGCCGACTGCGAGATCATCACCTGGCTCGACGACCACTCCCGGTATGCCCTGCCCGTCTCAGCCCACGTGCGCATCACCGCCCCGATCGTCCGCACGACCTTCCTACAGGCCGGTGACCTGCACGGATATCCCGCCTCCACCCTGACGGACAACGGCATGGTCTACACCGTGCGCCTGGCCGGGACCGGACGCCACGGAGGCAAGACCGCCCTGGAGAAGGAGCTCGCCCGCCGCGGCATCACCCAGAAGAACGGCAAACCCCACCGGCCCACGACCCAGGGCAAGGTCGAACGCTTCCAAGCCACGATGAAGAAATGGTTGGCCGCCCAGCCGGTCCAGCCGACCACCATCGCCCAGCTGCAAGCCCTCATCGACGCCTTCGGCGACGAGTACAACCACCGCCGCCCGCACCGGTCCGTGCCGCACCGCGCGACACCGGCCGCCGTCTACACCGCACGACCCAAGGCCGCCCCCGGCGGCACCGCCATCACCCATGAACGCGTGCGCGCCGACCGCGTCGACAAGGCCGGCGTCGTCACCCTGCGCCACAACAGCCGACTGCACCACATCGGAGTCGGACGAACCTACGCCGGAACCTACGTCCTGCTCCTGGTCCAAGACCTCGACATCCGCATCATCAACGCCGCCACCGGCGAGCTCCTGCGCGAACTCGTCCTCGACCCCGCCAAGGACTACCAAGGCACCGGACGACCCCCGGGCCCGGCCCCGAAGAAACAGAAAGCCGGACCTACGATTTCGTAGGTCCGGCTGTCCGGGATGTCCTGCGACATCACATGGTCGGGGTGACAGGATTTGAACCTGCGACCTCTTCGTCCCGAACGGCTGACACGGCACCGCGCGAGGCCGCAAATCGGCAGGGTTCCGCACCGCGTAAGTCGCTGGACGTCGGCCGACGGCGGGAGGATCTGGACCGGGTCGGCACTCACTTTGGCACTCAGGCGCGCGGGGTGTGGGCGACGGGGACACTCGGAGGCGCCGGAC
>VJZX01000022.1 GCA_009663185.1 Isoptericola halalbus | reverse complement strand
ACGTCGCCTGAACGCGGACATAGCTATCGACGCCGGACATGGGTCGATCTTGCCCTACGGCACCCTGCTGCGCGCGAACCCTTCTGAGAACAGTGCCCGCCGTCGTGAGCCTCGATGTCGGCGGCTACCGTCGTGGCTTACGAGCCGATCCGCCTACGAAACAGAGGCCTCGACCACGCCGTCGAGGGTCGCGCTCGCAGAGCCGTCGTCGACCGTGGCGGCGCAGGTAGCGCGACCAGCGGCATGACCGGATGGCCGCAGCGCACGCTGTCTGTTGACCGCAATCGCCCGCTGCGCTTGGAGCCCGGTCACTGCAGACCGTGTTCGTATGCGTAGGCGGTGGCGGCGGCGCGGCTGGGCAGTCCCAGCTTCGTGAGGATGTGGCCGACGTGAGTTGCCACGGTATTCTCGCTGACGACGAGACGCTCGGCGATCTGACGGTTGGTGAGCCCTTTGGCAATGTGGACGAGGACTTCTTCCTCGCGGCTGGTCAGACCGCTGGACGGCGCGGCTGCGAGGTGCAGACCCGCCCTGGCAGCGGCCGCGTCGCGGACCGCCTTGAGGCGATCGAAGACGGGGATTGCACCGGCGAGCTCCATCTCGGCACTGTCGTCATCGCCGACCGCTCGGCACGCGGCTGCGATCAGCATCCGGGTGCGTGCGGCCTCGTAGACCGCGTCCAGCTCGTGCCAACCGGCCAGCGCTTGCCGCAAGGCGGACAGGGCTGGTTCGGGCTGATCCTCCGCCAGCAGCACAGCGCCCAGGAGCTGCAGATGCAGCGCGGTCGGCAGCGGTTGTCCGAGCACGTCGGCCACCGTGCCAAACTCGTCGGCGGCAGATCGCGCGGCGGCGACGTCACCGCTGGCGAGGGTGATCTCGACGAAGCCGGCGACCAGTCGCGCGCGTGACATGGGGTCACCGGCCTCGTGATAGGCCCTCCGGATGGAGGCGGCGGCCGCCTCGACCTTTCCCGTGGCCAAGCGCAGCAGCGCGAGCCCCGGCTGCGGATCGCGGCCGAGCTCGCTGGCCAGTTGGAACTCGGCCTCGGCGGCGCGGTCCTCGCCACGAAGCCGGTGCAGGTCGCCCTTCAGGTAAGCGGCGGCGCCCCGCGACCGTTGCCCCACCGGATCGGCCAGGCGGCGGTAGGCCTCCTCGATCTGGTCGGCTGCGGCGTCCCAGTCGCCGCGAAGGTACAGCATCTCGGCGCGATGGATCAGGCACTGACCTCGGTACAGCATGAGCTCTGGCTGGCCGTCGACCCAGCGGCTCAGCGCGGCGGTCCACGTGTGGGCGCGGCGGACATCGAACAGCTCGGTGCAGCCCTCGATGGCGGTGCAGTAGGCATCGCCAATCGCGATCGCCGAGACGTCGTTGGCCTCGATGGCGACCATCCCCTCGTCGAGCAGGGCGACCCCCTCGTCCACCCGGTCCAGCCAGATCAGGCACCTGCCCTCGCCGATCCGTGCCAGCGCTGCGAGTTCGGGGTCGTGGAAGAGGAGGCCGATCTCCGCCGCCGCGTGAAACGCCTCGTACCCGGCTCTCACGTCGCCGGAGAACGCTGCACGCAGCGCGGCCGCGTAACGCAGGTAACCGCGTTCGACGCAGTCGATCTTGCGGTCGTCCAGCAGCCGCTGGGCCCGGTCGACCCAACCGCCTCCGCGCGCCAGGTCGCCGGCGTTCAACAGCGCGAAAGCCAGCCAGAAGGCGCACCGGACCGCCCGTGCAACGTCGCCGACGTGGGCACACTTCTCGTGCGCGCTGATCCAGGCGGACCGGCTCTCGTCGCTCAGTCCGGCGAGATACGCGGCGGACGCAAGCCGCTCGAGATCGTCGACCTCGAGCGGCTCCGCGACTGCGGCCGCGGACAACTCGTCGTACGCTCGCCGCCAGGCCTGTTGGTTGAACGCGTCGCGTGCGCGTCCGATTCCTTCGCCCACGTGCTCAGTGTCGCGCGAATGCGGCGTCTATGCCCAGAACGAGGCCGCCTCGGCCGGTCCGGCCGCGATGAACCACATCTCGCGGATTCGACCATCGTCGAACCGGTAGATGAAGGAGTCATTCATCTCCAACGTCCGCCCGTTGCGGCCGAAGACGGCGTGTTCCCACTCCGCCCCCCATTCGTCGTCAGCCAGGCAGAACAGTTGCTCGAGCTTCACGTTCCCGTCGGTCAGCTCAAAGACCGTGCGCAGGGCCGCCAGAAAGCCGTCGGCTCCGTCGTGGTCGCCTTCGAACGGAATCGGACCGCGGCCATGAAAGACCATGTCGTCGGTGAAGATTCGGGTTAGCGCCTCGCGGTCGTTCTCGACGATCGCCTGGGTCATCCGGTCGATGACCGCAACATTCGGATGGGTGCTCATGATCTCCTCCATCGCTCGGCCTGCTCTCACAAAGCGACGATATGAAATGGAAGCTGGTTGCCACATCGGGAGGATTGACGATTCTCCCGCAGCGACTGGTCAGCAATTCCACCGATCTCGAGCGCGAATTGAGCCAACCGCATCGAGGAGCTTGATGCCGACGCGGCCCAGCGCGTGGAGGGGTGCTCCAGGTCGGTTCCCCCGTCTCGAACCGTATGGCTGGCGTGCTCGAGCGGACCTCGCCCACGGGCGGGTGAACCGCACCTACCCCACCCGTCCCGCCGCATCCGTGTTCGCGAGCCCCGCCACCATTCCTGCCGCCGGACGAGTCGCCACCCGACGACGGGTGGCGCGACCTCCCGCCCTTCTGAGGCTGCATCGCCTCAGCACCGGCGTCGCGACGCGCCGCTGCTAGCGTCGCGCGCGTGACGATCTCGCCCTCTCCGGCCGTCACGTTCCGCGCCGCGACGCGCGACGACCTGCCGCGCGTCGTCGAGCTCATCGCGGACGACGCCGTCGCCGCCTCCCGCACGGGCACGTTCGGAGCCGCGCACGTGGCGGGGTTCGAGGCGATCGAGGCCAGCGGGAATGACGAGCTCGTCGTCGCGGAGCTCGACGGCGAGGTGGTCGGCGTCATGCAGCTGACCTTCATCCCGGGCATCGCGCGCAACGGGGCGACGCGCCTGCACGTCGAGGCAGTGCGGGTCGACCAACGCCTCCGTGGGCAGGGCATCGGCCGCCTGCTCATGGAGCAGGCGCACGCCCGGGGACGGGAGCGCGGGTGTGTGCTCGCGCAGCTGACCTCCGACAAGCAGCGCACGGACGCGCACCGGTTCTACCGCTCGATCGGATACGCGCAGTCGCACGAGGGCTTCAAGCTCCAGCTCTGACGCGGCGTCACGCCTGCTCGAGCTCGGCGACGGACCGCAGGATGCAGAACTCGTTGCCCTCAGGGTCGGCGAGGACGACCCACCCCGTGCCAGGCCCGGCGATCCCGCGGTGGTCGGCGACGAACGTCGCACCCAGGTCGAGCAGCGTGGCCAGCTCGTCGTCGCGGTGCTCGACGCGCGGGCGCAGGTCGAGGTGCACCCGGTTCTTGACGTTCTTGCCCTCGGGCACCTGCACGAACAGCAGCGCCTGACCCTCGCCCTCGGGGTCGGCGATGGCGACCTCCGCGTCGCCGGGCTGGCCCGGCTCGTCCGGGTCGTCGGCGTAGCCCAGGACCTTCTTCCACCACTGCGCCTGTGCGTACGCATCCCGGCAGTCGATCGTCACGTGCGAGATGAAGGCGACCATCTGCCGACCGTCCCACACGCTGACGGCGGCGTACAGGCGTTCGCGCGTGCCGCGCTAGCGTCGCCCTGTGACACCGACCATCCGTGCTGCGCGGCTCGACGACGCCGGTCTGACCGCCGACGCCGTGGCCTGCGCCTCGATCTACGCCCCGTACGTGGCCGGCACGGCCACGAGCTTCGAGGACGTGCCGCCGTCGGCCGACGAGATGACGCGCCGCATCGCCTCCGCCGCGAGCACGCACGCCTGGCTCGTGGCGGAGCTGCCCGGTGGCAGGGTCGTCGGCTACGCGTACGGCACGCCGTACCGCGCCCGGCCCGCCTACCGGTGGTCGACCGAGGTGAGCGTGTACCTCGCGGTCGACACGCCTCGCCGCACCGGCGCCGGGCGCGCGCTCTACGAACGCCTCCTGGCCGTCCTGACCGACCGCGGGTACCACTGCGCGATCGCCGGCATCACACTGCCCAACGAGGCGAGCGTGGCGCTGCACCGGGCGCTCGGGTTCGCGGAGATCGGCGTCGAACGCCGGGTCGGCTACAAGCTCGACGCCTGGCGCGACGTCCTGCGCATGCAGCGTGACCTCGTCGTCGAGAACTCCGAGACCCCGCCGGTAGAGCCCCGCTAGCGTAAGCGCGTGACCTTCGACGTCCGGCAGGTGCCGTTCGCCTCCGCGCTCGCGTTCCAGCGCCTCGGTGGGGAGGCCTTCGGCGTGGCGCCCACTCCCCCGCCAGCCCCGCAGCCCGATGCCTGGCCTCGTCCCGGTGCGACGCCGTGGGGTGCGTGGGACGGCGACGAGCTCGTGGCGAAGGCGACGGCGCGCCGGTTCACGTCGTGGTTCCACGGCACCGAGGTACCGACCGCCGGGTTGGCCGGCGTGACCGTGGCGGCCGAGCGACGCGGCGAGGGTGCGCTGCGACCGCTCCTGACCACCGCGCTCGACGACGCCCGCGCGCGCGGCGCCGTCATCTCCACGCTCTACCCGAGCTCGGCCGGGATCTACCGCAGCCTCGGCTACGAGGTCGTGGGCTCCTACGAGGACGTGCGCGTCCCCATCGCGGCGCTCGCCGCCGTGCGAAAGCCCGAGGCGGTCCGCACCCGCCGGGCGACGCTTGACGACGTGGACGCCATCCGAGAGGTCTACCGGGAGTGGGGCCAGGCCCAGAACGGGCCGCTGACGCGCGCCGAGGAGCCCTTCGCCATGGTCGCGGACGAGATGATCGGCCCGGGGTCCGATTACACGGGGGTGAGCGTCGCGGTCTCGACAGGCACCGAGGGCCGCGTCGTCGGCTTCGCGAGCTGGACCCGCGGCGAGGGTGACGACCGCACGAACACGATCGAGGTCGACGACCTCGTCGCACTCACGCCCGACGCCGCGCGAGCGCTGTGGCGCGTGCTCGGCTCGTTCGCACCCGTCGCGGGCTTCGTCGAGGTCGCGACGTCGGGCGGCTGGTCGGGAGCCGACGTCGCCCGGCTCGTCCTGCCCGACCATGTGGCGAGCGCCGAGAGCCGCCCGTACATGCTGCGCATCCTCGACGTGCCCGGCGCGCTCAGCGCGGCCCGGCTGGCCCCGGTCACGGCCCGGGTGCCGTTCGCCGTCGTCGACCCGCGCACGCCCGACCTCGAAGGCGCGTGGACGCTCGAGGTGTCCGACGGCGCGGCCCGCGTCGTCCCGTCTCCGGCCCGGCAGCCGGCCGAGGACCGGCTGACCTTCACCTCGGCGGGGCTCGCCCAGTCGTATGCGGGAGCGCAGTCCTGCGGGAACCTCCGCCTCGCGGGACAGCTGGCCGGCCCTCGCAACGACGACACCCTCTGGGACGCGCTCTGGGGTGGCCGCCAGGTGCACGTCCGCGACTACTTCTGAGCCACTGCGCCGAACTGTGCCGGTCCGGGCGCATTCAGTTTCCCTGGCGTCATACCTTGAGGTAGGTATAGTCGGCCGCATGAGCCAGACCACGGACACCCGTCGCCGACTGGTCGCCGCGGCGCAGGAGCTCTTCGCGGCACGCGGCGTTGGCGCGACCAGCCCGCGTCAGGTGCTCGCCGCCAGCGGCGTCGGGCAGGGCAGCCTCTACCACCACTTCCCGACCAAGCACGACCTCACGCTCGCCGCGGTCGGCGCCACGGTCGACGATGCGCTCACCAGCACCCTGCGCGTGCTCGCGGCGGACGCGCCCGTGGTCGAGCGCGTCGTCGCCTACCTCGAGCGGCCGCGCGACGCCCTGGCCGGGTGCAAGGTCGGGCGGCTCACGAGCGACCAGGCCGTCATGGACGACGCCGAGGTGCGCACCGTCGTCGGGCTCTACTTCACCCGCCTCGTGGACGCCGTCGCGCGCGTCGTCGCCGAGTCCGGGCTCCCGGTCGACGACGCGCGAGACCGTGCGCACGCCGCCGTCGCGGTCATCCAGGGCGGGTACGTCCTGGCGCGCGCGACGGGCGACCCCGAGGCGATGCGGTCGGCGGTGCGCGGGTTCGTCACCCTGCTGCGATCGGAGACCGCCCGGTGAGCACCTTCCGCGAGCGCCTGCGCAACCTGCCGATCTTCCCCGACGGCCTGCCCGAGCTCGACATGAGCAACCTCGACACCCTGCCCTCGACGCCGCACGAGCTCTTCACCGCGTGGTTCGACGACGCCGTCGACGCCGGCCTGCTCGCACCACACGCCATGACGCTCTCGACGGCGGACTCCGCCGGCCGGGTGCACGCGCGCACGGTCATCTGCAAGGACCTGACCGACGACGGCTGGTGGTTCGCCGGGCACGCGGACAGCCCGAAGGGCCGCGACCTGGGGGCGAACCCACACGCCGCGCTGACCTTCTTCTGGCGCGAGCTCGGACGCCAGGTCCGCATCGCAGGACCGGCCACCCCCGACCGAGCCTCAGGCGCGGCCGACTTCCGCGAGCGCCCGGCTCCGTCCCGCGCGGCCGGTCTGGTCGGCGTGCACAGGCAGAGCGAGCCGCTGGGCTCGCTGGCCGAGCACGACGCCGTGTTCGCCGCCGAGCTCGAGCGGGCCGCCGCCGACCCGGACCGCATCGCCTCGACCTGGACCGCCTGGGTCCTGACGCCCGTGGAGGTCGAGTTCTGGCAGACGCGCGTGGGGCGTGGCCAGACGCGCCTGCGCTACCGGGCCGACGAACCGGCGTACACCCGCCACGACAAGACCCTCTGGACCAAGGAGCTGCTGTGGCCGTGATCCCGCCCGCCGACCTGATCAAGCACGCACGCGAGGATGCCGCCCGCGCGCTCGACGACCTGATCGCCGTCGTCCGCACGCTGCCGCGCGACGCGGGCGCCGAGCCCTCGCCCTTGCCCGGCTGGACGCGCGGGCATGTCCTCGCGCACGTCGACGGCGTCTGCAACGCGCTCGCGCGCCAGGCCGAGTTCGCGGAGCACGGGAAGAAGGTCGCCCCGTACGACGGCGGGCAGGCGGGCCGCGACGCCGCGATCGAGGCCGGCTCGACCCGGACGACGGCGGAGCACGTCGCCGCGCTCGAGGCCGCCCGCGAGCGTCTCGCCGCGGCATGGCCGGATCCCGGCGACGCGCTCTGGTCCACGCCGATCGCGTACCGCGACGGGGTCCTTGCCGACGCGCTGCTCGCGTGGTGGCGCGAGGCGCGCATCCACGCCGTCGACGCGACGGCCGGGCTCCAGGACGCGCTCGGCTACGACACCTGGGACGAGCGCTTCTGTGGCCACCTGCGCGAGTTCCTCGCCGTCCGGCTGCCCGACGGTGCGGCCGGCCTCGAGCTCGTCGGCGCGCCGAGCGACGTTGCCGCGTGGCTCGCCGGGCGCGAGCCCGCGGGAGGGGTGACCGCCCGCCGGGGCGCCGCCGTCGTGCCCCTGCCGGAGCTCGGCCCGTGGCCGGCCAGGAGCGACCCGAAGGCCTGACCTGGGGCATCGTCCAGAAGCCCTGTGACGCACGTCACTGCAGGTCAGCGGCCTGTGTGACGTTGCTCTCACTCTTTGTGACACTTTTCACCAAGCCCTACGATGGCGTGGTGACTTCGCCTGCACAGACTCCCCGGGCCGCCTCGAATGACGCCGTGGACGTCGTCCTGATCGGCGGCGGCATCATGAGCGCGACCCTCGGCACGCTGATCCAGCAGCTCGAGCCGACGTGGTCCGTCCGCATCTACGAGCGTCTCGACGACGTCGCCCTCGAGTCGTCGAACCCGTGGAACAACGCGGGCACGGGTCACGCCGCCCTGTGCGAGCTCAACTACACCCCGGAGCTCCCCGACGGGACGATCGACATCTCCAAGGCGGTGACGATCAACGAGCAGTTCGAGGCCTCGCGCGAGCTGTGGCACCACCTGCTCGCGACCGGGCGCCTGGCGGACAGCTCGTTCATCAACCGCACGCCGCACATGACGTTCGTGCGCGGCGAGGACAACGTGGACTACCTGCGCCGGCGGCACGCGACGCTCAGCGCACACCCGCTCTTCCGCGACCTCGAGTTCACGACGAACCGGTCGGTCATCGCGCAGTGGGCCCCGTTGCTCACCGAGGACCGCGACCCGTCCGAGCCGGTCGCCGCGACGCGCTCGACGGCGGGCACCGACGTCGACTTCGGCAACCTCACGCGCCAGCTCGTCGACGCGATGGTCGCGAACGGCGCCGAGCTGCGACTGCAGCACGAGGTCCGCTCCCTCAAGCGCACCAAGGACGGCCGGTGGCGCCTGCGCGTCAAGGACCGCTCGTGGAACGCCGAGCGGCGCCGCAGCACGGTCACGGCCCGCTTCGTGTTCGTCGGCGCGGGCGGCGGCGCCCTGCCGCTGCTGCAGTCGGCGGGCATCCCGGAGATCAAGGGCTTCGGCGGTTTCCCGATCTCGGGCGAGTTCCTGCGCACGTCCAACCCCGAGGTCGTCGCACAGCACAACGCCAAGGTCTACGGCAAGGCCGAGGTCGGCGCCCCGCCCATGTCGGTGCCCCACCTCGACACGCGCGTCGTCGACGGCAAGCCGTACCTCATGTTCGGCCCGTACGCGGGCTTCAGCCCCAAGTACCTCAAGAAGGGCAAGTACCTGGGCCTGATCACCTCGCTGCGCCTCGACAACGTCGGATCGATGGTCGGCGCGGGCCTCAAGAACCTCGACCTGACCCAGTACCTCGTGGGCGAGGTCGTCGCGGCGCCGGAGACCAAGTTCCACGCCCTGCAGAAGTTCATGCCGACGGCGCACCCCAAGGACTGGGAGACGATCACCGCCGGCCAGCGCGTCCAGGTCATCAAGAAGGACGCCGACGGCAAGGGCGTCCTGCAGTTCGGCACCGAGGTCGTGGCCGCGGCCGACGGCTCGATCGCCGGCCTGCTCGGCGCGTCGCCGGGCGCCTCGACGGCGGTCTCGGCGATGGTCGACCTGCTCGAGCGCTGCTTCCCCGAGCAGTTCGCGTCGTGGCACGGCCGGCTCGCCACGATGATGCCGAGCCTCGACGGCGGTGTCCCAGCCGACGCGCGCGAGATCGAGACGACGCACGACGCCGCCACCGAGCTCTCCGCGGCCGAGGTCGCGGTCGGGACGGACGGCGTCCTGCCCCCGTCGGTCTACGACGCGCACGCCGACTCGCGCGTCTGATCACCACCTGACTCCGCGCGCCGCCCGGTGCGCGAGCGCGGCCGCGGTCGGGACTAGGCCCNTCGGATCAGGAGCACGTCGCGGTCCTCGACGTGGGCCTCTGCAACGCCCTGTTCGCCTGCCAGCGCCTCCCGGAGCGAGTCGACGGTGGTCACGTCGTCGCTCAGCAGCTCCACGTCGAGGACGACCTCGAAGTCGAAGTCGTCCGCGCCCTCGTCCCCGCGGAGGTCGGTGACCTCGAACGGCGGATCCGTCGCCTCCGCCGCCCCCGGTGTGTCGTGCTCTCGCATGCCCGCGAGCCACACCTCGACCACTTCGACGAGCCGGTCGTCCGTCGGCGGCCAGTCGCCGAGGACCTGCCTGCCGAGGTTCGCCACCAGGCTCGGCACCGGCTGCTCCCAGTCTCCGAGCCTCAGGGCCGGCTGGTTCCGATGCAGGAACCGAGGATAGGGGTCGTCGGCAACCACCCAGGTCGATGCCGGGTGCGCGGCACGGAGCACGTCGGCGACGTACGAGATCAGGCCGTCCAGCAGTCGTAGGGACTGGAAGGACAGCTGCTCCTGGTCGCTCAGCCAGTACCGAGACCAGGTCGGCGCCGGCTCCGGATGAGCGGCGCCGGCGGCCCGCCGGTCCAGTCGCGGCCTCACCCACGGCCACAGCGCCCGAAGACTCTCCACGCTGCCGTCGAGCGGCACGACGCCGTCGGCCACCTCCTGGAGGTGGCGCAGGGCGGCCGGGCGCTCGGCGAGGAACTCCTCGAGCGCGGCCTCCGCCTGGGGGCGGCTCATCTCGGGATAGCGGGTCATGGTCCGGCGAGCGCGGCGAGATCCAGCACGCGACCCAGCACCTGCTCGAACGTGCAGCCGCCGCGGATCATCGCGCGTGCCGTGCCGCGCACGTCCGCCCGACGTCGTCGACGGTGAGCTCGACGTCAGTTCCGGGTGCGGTCCGGTTCGTGCTCATGAATCCGCGGTAGGTCGCGGTCCCGACGCGTCCGCGTGCCACGCCGGCACCCCACCAGGTGACCTGGCGCAGGCGCGACCGCTCAGCGAGAGGCGAGGCGCGCGGCAAGCCGGGAGAGCAGGTCGTCGAGCACCGGCGTCGGGACCCCGTGCTCGGCCGCCCGGCGGGCGACGGCGCCACCGATCGCGTCGAGCTCGCCGGGACGGCCGGCCTCGAGGTCGGCCTGCAGCGAGGAGCGCATCGAGCGGTGGAAGCCACCCAGGATGCCGAGGAGCTCGTCGGCCGTCGTGGGCACACCCTCGGCCGTCGCGACGGCGGCGACCTCTGCCAGGAGGGCCTGCGCGAGCGCCGGGTCGGCGTCGATCGCGTCACCGACGCCCGTGCGCCACGTCGAGGTGAGCAGCGCGTGAGGGGCGAGGAAGCGCAGCTTCTTCCAGAGCACCTCGGCCTCGGTGCCGCCCGTGACGACCTCGATGTCGGTGTCGCGCAGCGCCTTGACCACGTGCAGGTCGCGCGCGGCGTCGGGCACGACCACGCGCAGGAGGTCTCCGCGGTGCCGGACGGTCATCGCGCCGGAGTCGGCTCCCGGGTCGTGGCCGACGCGCAGCGTCTCGCCCGCGATGGTCGCGCCGACGACGGGCACACTCGCCCTCCCGTCGGCGGACGCCACGGCCGCCCGCAGGAGGTCCATGTGCTCGAGGCCGTTGAGGAGCGCGACGACCTCGGTCGGCCGCGCGGCGGCGACCAGGTCCGCTGCCGCGAGCACACCCTCGGCCTTGACGGCCACGATCACGCGCGCCCCGCGCGGGACCGACGTGGTCGCGTGCAGCGGCGCGTGCCAGGAGCCGAACCGGTCGGTCACCACCTGTAGACCATGCTCGGCGATGCGCCGGGCCGTGCCCTCCCGCCCGACGAGCACGACCTCGTGCCGCCCACGCTGCAGGAACGCCGCGACGAGGCCGCCGATCGCGCCGGGTCCGACGACGGCGATCACGGGGTTGCGGGGATCGCCCGCGGGTCCGCTCGAGCTCATAGTGCCTGGATGATCCTCTCCACCTGGTCCTTCGCGTCGCCGAACAGCATGGCGGTGTTCTCGCGGAAGAACAGCGGATTCTGCACTCCTGCGTACCCCGTGGCCATCGAGCGCTTGAAGACGACGACGTCGTGCGCCTTCCAGACCTCGAGCACGGGCATGCCGGCGATGGGCGACCGGGGGTCCTCCTGGGCCGCGGGGTTGACCGTGTCGTTGGCGCCGATGACAAGCACGACGTCGGTGGTCGCGAAGTCGCCGTTGATCTCGTCCATGCCGAGCACGATGTCGTAGGGCACCTTGGCCTCGGCGAGCAGCACGTTCATGTGGCCTGGTAGTCGGCCCGCCACGGGGTGCACGCCGAACCGCACCCGGACCCCGCGCCCGCGCAGCTTCTCGGCGAGGTCCGCCACGGGATACTGCGCCTTGGCGACGGCCATGCCGTAGCCCGGCACGACGATCACCGAGGACGCGTTGGTCAGCAGCTCGGCGACCTCGGCGGCGAACGTCTCACGGTGCTCGCCCGCCTCGCCGCCCACGGCGACCATGCCGCCCTCCGCACCGAACCCGCCGAGGATCACCGACACGAACGACCGGTTCATCGCCCGGCACATGATGTAGGACAGGATGGCGCCCGAGGAGCCGACGAGGGCACCGGTGATGATCAGCAGGTTGTTGCCGAGCATGAAGCCGGCCGCGGCGGCGGCCCAACCAGAGTACGAGTTGAGCATCGACACCACGACGGGCATGTCGCCGCCGCCGATCGACGCCACGAGGTGCCACCCGAGCGCGAGCGCGATCAGGGTCATGAGGGCGAGCGGCACCAGCCCCGAATCGGCGCCCGCAGGTCCGCCCGCGACCGCGAGGTACCAGGCCAGGAGGACCGCCGAGGCCACCACGGCCCCGAGGTTCAGCACGTTGCGCGCGGGCAGCATGAGCGGGGCCGACCTGATGCGCGCCGCGAGCTTGAGGTAGGCCACGACCGACCCGGTGAACGTGATCGCACCGATGAAGACGCCGAGGAAGACCTCGACGAGGTGCACCGTGTCGGAGTGCGGCTCGGACAGGTACGAGCCGAACCCGACGAGCACGGCCGCGACGCCCACGAACGAGTGCAGGAGCGCGATGAGCTCGGGCATCTGCGTCATCTCGACGTTCTTCGCGCGCCACGTCCCGACGGTCGCGCCGACGACGAGCACGAGCAGGATGAGCGCGGCGGTCACCTGCCACGGACGGGCCGACTGCTCGAGCGCGAGCCCCACCGTCGCCGCGAGCGCGAGCGCCATGCCGATCATGCCGAGCACGTTGCCGCGGCGCGCGGTCTCCTGCCTCGACAGGCCCGCGAGGGACAGGATGAACAGCACGCCCGCGACGACGTAGGTCGCCTGCACCACCGCCGTCGCGCTCACGTGGTCACCCCCGTGGACTCCCGCGGAGTGTCCCTGCGGAACATGCGGATCATGCGGTTCGCCACCAGGAAGCCGCCGAACACGTTGATGCTGGCCACCGTCGCCGCGACCACCGCGACGGCGGTGACGACCCACGAGGCGCTGCCGATCTGCAGCAGCGCACCGACGAGGATGATGCCGCTGATCGCGTTGGTCTGGGCCATGAGGGGCGTGTGGAGGGCGTGCGTCACGGCGGAGATGACGTAGAAGCCGACGACGACCGCGAGCGCGAACACCGTGAAGTGCCCGGTGACGTGCGGCGGTGAGGACGCGATCGCCAGGCCGGCGAGAGCCGCCCCGAGCGCGGCGAGGACGGTGCGGCGGCGCGTCCTGCGCTCGCGCTCGGCGGCCGCCTCGGCCGGGCTCGGCCCCGGCGCCGCGGCCGGTTCCTCGGGCGGAGGCGGCGGTGGGGCCACCGAGACCTGGACGGGAGGGGGCGGCCACAGCACCTCGCCGTCCTTGGCGACCGTCATGCCGCGCACCACGACGTCGTCGAGGTCGACGACCAGCCGGCCGTCCTTGGCCGGCGTCATGAGCGTGAGCAGGTTGACCACGTTCGTGCCGACGAGCTGGGAGGTGTGCTGCGGCATCCGGCCCGGCAGGTCGGTATACCCGAGGATGATCACGCCGCCCGGGCTGACCACGCGCTCGCCAGGCACCGTGAGCTCGCAGTTTCCGCCGCCCGAGGCCGCGAGGTCGACGATGACCGAGCCCGGTCGCATGGCCGCGACCATCTCGGCGGTGATCGTCGTCGGCGCCGTGCCGCGCACCAGGGCCGTGGTGATGACGATGTCAGCGCCCGCGGTCTCGACCGCGTACGTCCGACGGGTCGCCGCCTCCTGGTCCTCCGTGAGCGCCCGCGCGTACCCGTCGGCGCTGACCTCCTGCGTGGCTCCGGCGGCCTGGACGAACGCCGCACCCATCGACTCGATCTGCTCGCCCACCTCGGGCCGCACGTCGAAGGCACGCACCTGTGCCCCGAGCGAGGAGGCGGTGCCGATCGCGGCCAGTCCCGCCACCCCGGCGCCGATGACGAACACCTTCGCGGGCGGCGTCGTGCCCGCAGCGGTGACCTGGCCCGCGAACATCCCGCCGAACTCGTCGGCCGCCTCGATCACCGCGCGGTAGCCGGCCACGTTCGACAGTGCCGACAGCACGTCGAGCGCCTGCGCGCGCGAGATGCGGGGCACGGCGTCGAGCGCGAACGCGGTGACGTGCCGCTCGGCGAGCAGCGTGACGCGCTCGGGGTGCGTCGCGGGTGAGAGCTGCGCGACGAGCGTCGCGCCCGGACGCAGCAGCTCGACCTCATCGTGCGACGGAGGGTTGACCGCCGTGACGACGTCGGAGGCCCACACGGCCTCCCGCTCGGCGACGCTCGCGCCGGCCTCGACGTACTCGCGCGTCGGGAAGTGCGCGCGCTCGCCCGCGCCGGCCTCGACCACGACGTCGTAGCCCAGCTCACGCAGGCGTCGCACCGTGGCGGGCGTCGCGGCCACGAGCCGCTCGCCCGCGCGGGACTCGTGCGGGACCCCGATCTGCACGCGGACCTCCTTGGCGTCGGCGACGCCACGAACCTATCGCTTCGGGCGTTCGAGCACCGCCCGTCCACGGGGTGGCGTCGCTGCGGAGCTCGCCCGTGCGTGTGACCCTGAACCCATGCGCTCTCACCTGCCCGGGCCAGGACGGCGGCTGCCGGTGAGCACCTACCGGCTGCAGCTGGGGCCCGACCTGACGTTCGCCGGCGTCGAGAAGAACCTGGGATACCTCGACTCGCTGGGCGTCACCGACCTGTACCTCTCCCCCGTCCTGCAGGCCGCGCCCGGCTCGACCCACGGTTACGACGTCGTGGACCACACGCGGATCAGCGCGACCCTCGGCGGGCGCGAGGGGCTCGAGTCGCTCGCCGCCGCGGCGCACGCCCGCGGCATGGGCATCGTCGTCGACGTCGTCCCCAACCACATGGCCGTGCCCACGCCCGCATGGCACAACCGGGCGTTGTGGTCGGTGCTGCAGCACGGGCCGCAGTCGGAGTACGCGCGGTGGTTCGACGTCGACCTCGGCGAGCGGGCCGACGGGCTCCTCATGCCCGTGCTCGGCGCACGCATCGGCGACGTGCTTGCCTCGGGAGAGCTGGTGGTGGACCACGCCGTCGTGCCGACGGCGTCCGGTGAGGGGGCCGAGGCGGGCGAGCAGGCCGTGCTGCGCTACCACGACCACGTGTTCCCCGTGCGGCCCGAGACCGAGAACCTGCCGCTCGCCGAGCTCGTGGGCCGCCAGCACTACCGGCTCGCCTACTGGCGCGTGGCGGACGAGGAGCTCAACTACCGGCGGTTCTTCGACATCGGCTCGCTCGCGGCGGTCCGCGTCGAGGACCCCGACGTGTTCGCCGCGACGCACGCTCTGCTGCTCGAGCTGCACGCCGCGGGCGTGATCGACGGTTTCCGGATCGACCATCCGGACGGCCTCGCCGACCCGCGCGGCTACCTGCGCCGGCTGCACGAGGCGACCGGCGGCGCGTGGATCGCGGCCGAGAAGATCCTCGAGGGCGACGAGGAGCTGCCCGACGACTGGCCCGTGGCCGGGACCACGGGCTATGACACGGCGTGGCGCCTGCACGCGCTGCAGGTCGACCCGGCCGGGGGCGTCCCGCTCGCCGCACTGCAGGCCGAGCTCACGGGCAGCACCGCGGACCTGGCCGCCGTCGTCGAGGACGCCAAGCGCCAGGTCGTCGGCACCTCGCTGTACGCGGAGGTCCACCGCCTGACGATGCTGCTCGACGAGATCTGCCACGTCGACGTCCGGCTGCGCGACCACACGTTCCGCTCGCTGCACGACTGTGTGGTCGAGCTCGTCGTCGCGTTCGACCGCTACCGCGCCTACGTGGTGCCGGGCGAGCCGGCGCCGCCGACGGCCGAGCGGGTCGTGCGCGAGGCCGCCAGGATCGCCCGGTCGCGGCTCGAGCCGGACCGGCACGACGCGCTCGAGGTCGTCGTCGACCTCGTGCTGGGCAAGGAGGTCGGCAGCGCCGGGCGCACGCGCGAGGAGCGCCGCGCCGAGCTCGTCGTGCGGTTCCCGCAGGTGTGCGGCGCGGTCATGGCCAAGGGCGTCGAGGACACCGCGTACTACCGCTGGACCCACCTGGTGAGCCTGTGCGAGGTCGGCGGCACACCGGCACGGTTCGGGATCGACCCCGACGAGCTGCACAGGTTCGCGGGCCGCACGGCCGCCACGCACCCCGCGACGATGACGGCCGGCTCGACCCACGACACCAAGCGCAGCGCCGACGTACGCTCACGCATCGGCGCGATCTCGGCCCACGCCGAGGAGTGGGTGGCCATGGTGCGCCGCCTGCGCGACGCGACGGCCGAGCTGCGGCCCGCCGACCTGGACGGGCGTACCGAGAACCTCCTGTGGCAGACGCTCGCGGGCACGTGGACGCCTTCTGGCCCGATCGAGGCCGACCGCCTGACGGGCTACCTGCTCAAGGCTGCCCGGGAGCAGAAGGCGTGGACCACCTGGACCGCTCCCGACGCCGCGCGCGAGGAGGGAATGACCCGGTATGCGGCCGCGCTGCTGACCCACCCCGAGGTCGTCGAGGCGTTCACTGGGTGGGTCGACCGCGTGACGGCCACCGTGCGACGCTCGATCCTCGCGACGACGCTGCTCCAGCTCACCGTGCCGGGGGTGCCCGACACCTACCAGGGCACCGAGGTCACGGGCACCTCGCTCGTCGACCCGGACAACCGCCGCCCGGTCGACCTCGACGCCCGGGCGCACCGTCTCGCCGACCTCGACGCCGGGCGCGGGCCGCACCGGGACCTCGCGGCCGAGAAGCTCGCTGTCGTCACCGCCGCGCTGCGGACGCGGCGGGCGGTGCCGGGGGCGTTCGTCGGGCCCGACGCCGGCTATGAGCCGCTGCCGAGCACCACGGGGCACGCGGTCGCGTTCGCACGCACCCTCGCGGGCTCTCCGCGCGTCGCGGTCGTCGCGACGCGCCTGTCCGACGACGGGCCGGCGGCACGGGCGCTCGCGGACGCGACGGTGGTGCTTCCCGAGGGCTCGTGGCAGGGCGTGCTGACGCACGCGGCGCACGACGGCGGCGCGGTCCGGCTCGGCGACCTGCTCGGCCCGTGGCCCGTCGCACTGCTCGTGACGAAGGAGGAGCATGACTGAGCACGTGCGCGTCTGGGCGCCCCGCGCCGGCGCGGTGACGCTCGTCCGGCCGGTCATCGGCGACACGGCCGACCAGGTGGCGATGATCGCCGAGCCCGGCGGCTGGTGGCGGTCGCCCGAGCCGTTGGCCCACGGCACCGACTACGCGTTCTCGCTCGACGGCGGCCCGCCGCGCCCCGACCCGCGCAGCCCATGGCAGCCGGCCGGCGTGCACGGACCCTCTCGGACGTTCGACACGGCGGTGCACGCCTGGGGTGACCACGCGTGGGAGGGACGCTCGGTGCTCGGCGCGGTCGTCTACGAGCTGCACGTGGGCGCCTTCACGCCGACGGGCACGCTGGACTCCGCCGTCGGGCGCCTCGACCACCTCGTGGACCTCGGCGTCGACATGGTCGAGCTCATGCCCGTCGCCGCCTTCCCGGGCACGCGCGGCTGGGGGTACGACGGCGTCGCGCCCTGGGCCGTGCACGAGGCGTACGGCGGGCCGGCCGCGCTGCAGCGGTTCGTCGACGCCGCGCACGTGCGCGGGATCGCGGTGTGCCTCGACGTCGTCGACAACCACCTCGGGCCGTCCGGCAACTACCTGGCCGAGTTCGGGCCCTACTTCACCGACCGGCACCACACGCCCTGGGGGAAGGCGGTCAACCTCGACGGCGACGACGCGGCCGAGGTGCGCGCCTACGTCATCGACAAGGCGCTGCGCTGGTTCCGCGACTTCCACGTCGACGCGCTCCGCCTCGATGCGGTGCACGCGCTCGCCGACCACTCCGAGCGGCACCTGCTCGCCGAGCTGGCTGACGCCACCCGCGACCTGGAGCGCGATCTCGGTCGACCCCTGTCGCTGGTCGCCGAGTCCGACCTCAACGACGCCCGCATGGTCACGCCCACGTCCGAGGCGATCGGCGGCCGCGGCGGCTACGGCATGACGGCGCAGTGGGCCGACGACGTCCACCACGCGCTGCATGCCTGGTTCACGGGCGAGAAGCACGGCTACTACGTGGACTTCGGCTCCGCCGAGACGCTCGCCACCGCGCTGACCCGCGTGTTCGTGCACGACGGCGGGTACTCGACCTTCCGCGGCCGCGAGTGGGGGGCGCCCGTGCCGCCCGACGTCGACGGACGGAGGTTCGTCGTCTTCGGCCAGAACCACGACCAGGTGGGCAACCGCGCCCTCGGCGACCGGCCCTCGCGTGTGCTGCCGCCCGGGGCGCTCGCCGCGAGCGCCGCGCTCGTACTCCTCGGGCCGGGCACGCCCCTGCTCTTCATGGGCGAGGAGTGGGGTGCGAGCACGCCGTTCCTGTATTTCACGGACCACCAGGAGCCTGAGCTCGGCGCGGCCGTGCGCAGGGGCCGGACGGCGGAGTTCGGTACGCACGGCTGGTCGGAGATCTACGGGCACGACGTCGAGGTGCCCGACCCGCAGGCGCGGTCCACGTTCGCAGACTCGAAGCTCGACTGGGCCGAGCGGGAGACCGACGAGGGCGCGTGGATGTTCGACGTCTACGCCGCGCTCGTGCACCTGCGCCACTCCGTGTCCGCGGTCGCGTCGGGTGACCGGCGTGCCACGAGCGTCCGCACGGGCTCGGACTGGCTCGTCATGACACGCCGTGCGCCCGGCGAGGGCGAGACGGTCGACGTCGTGGTGGTCCGGGCCGACGACGGCGCGACCGTGCCGCTCGAGACGTCCGGGCACCGCGCGCTGCTGACCTGGGGTGCGATCTCGGTGGACGAGGAAGCACGGAGGGTGCACCTCCCGGGGCCGGGCTTCGCGGTGCTCGTGCGCCGGTGACCCGCGCCGCTCAGGCCGCGACCCGGGCGACCTCGAGCAGCTCGAGCAGCCGGGTCGTGAGGGGCGTCGCCGGTCCGGTCGCCACGGCGACGTGCCAGTCGGGCACCGGCTCGGCGAGCGCCGCGCGCCACAGGCCCGCGGCCTGCGGCTTGCACGCGATCGGACGTGGGACGAGAGCGACACCCATGCCACGGCCCACGAGGTCGACGAGGGTGTGCACGTCGTTGACCGTGAACGCGACATGTCGCGTCAGACCGCGCGCCGCGAACGTCGCGTCGTTGAGTCGCCGTGCACCCCACGCGGGGTCGAAGTCGATGAACGGCTCGCGCTCGAGGTCGGCGCACGCGACGCGCGCCCGCCCGGCGAGCGGGTGATGGGGCGGGCACAGCAGGACGCGTCCCTCCGTGGCGAGCACGGTGGGCGCGGGCGCGCCCGGGCGGACGGGTTCCCCGGCGCCCACCTCAGGGCCCCCGGCGACGAACGCCACGTCGAGCGTGCCGCGCCGAACGCCGTCGAGCAGCACGGCCGTGCCGGCTTGCTCGAACTGGACGCGCACGGACGGGTATCGGCGGCTGAACCGCTCGAGGACGCCGCCGACGTCGACGGCCGCCAGGCACTGCTCGGCGCCGACGCGGAGCTCGCCCGCGAGCTCGCCGATCGTCGCGACGACGGCGTCGCGTCCCGCCATGACCGCCGCCGCGACGCTCCGGGCGTGCGGCAGGAGGGCCAGCCCCGCGGGCGTGAGCTCGACCCGGCGCGTCGTGCGCTCGAACAGTGGTGCGCCGAGCTCGCGCTCGAGGCTGCGGATGCCCGCCGAGAGACCGGACTGCGAGATGTGCAGCAGTTCCGCCGCTCGGGTGAAGTGCCGCTCCTCGGTCACCGCGAGGAAGTACTCGATCTGCCGTAGCTCCATTGATCGCCCTCGCTTCTGAATCCGTGTCACAACAGTTGTTGGACGGCAGAGTCTACGGTGCGTAGCGTCGCCAGCGTTCAACGAATCGAAGGAGCAGCACATGCAGCAGCGCACCATCGGCGACGTCGCGGTCGGCGCGATCGGGCTCGGCGCCATGCCGATGTCGATCGAGGGCCGCCCCGACGGGGAGCGGTCGATCGGGACGATCCACGCGGCGCTCGACGCCGGGGTCACGCTCATCGACACGGCCGACGCCTACCACGTTGGCGCGGACGAGGTCGGGCACAACGAGACGCTCGTCGCCACCGCCCTCGCGCGCTACGGCGGCGACACGTCCGACGTGCTCGTGGCGACCAAGGGCGGGCACCTGCGCCCCGGCGACGGCCGCTGGACCCAGAACGGCGACCCGGCCTACCTCAAGCAGGCCGCCAAGGAGTCCGCGCAGCGCCTCGGCGTCGAGTCGATCGGCCTCTACCAGTTCCACCGCCCCGACCCCGCGGTGCCGTACGCCGACTCCGTCGGGGCGCTCGCGGAGCTCCTCGATGAGGGCGTCATCCGCATGGCGGGTATCTCGAACGCGAACCCGGAGCAGATCCGCGAGGCGAACGAGGTGCTCGGAGGTCGCCTCGTCTCCGTCCAGAACCAGTTCTCCCCCGCGTTCCGCTCGAGCCTGCCCGAGCTCGAGCTGTGCGCCGAGCTGGGCATCGCGTTCCTGCCCTGGAGCCCGCTGGGCGGGATCAGCCGGGCGGCGACGCTCGGCGGCCACGGCGCGGCGTTCGAGGAGGTCGCGCGCGAGCGCGGCGTCTCCCCGCAGCGGGTGGCGCTCGCGTGGCAGCTCGCCCTGGCCACTGTGGTCGTCCCGATCCCCGGAGCATCTCGTCCCGAGAGCATCCTCGACTCGGCACAGGCGCCCGCACTCGTGCTCACTCCCGAGGAGGTCGCCCGGCTGTCCTGAGGGTCGTCGACGAGGTCGCCGGATCGGGCCACGCCGCCATGCTGACGGACATGGTGACCGACATGGTGAGGCGCGGGGCGTCGTTGCCCCGCGCCTCGGTCCCGCGGTGAGCCGGACGGCGTCAGGCCTGGGTGCTGCCCACCAGCTCCGGCTCGACGGCCGTGACGGCGCGCCGCTTGGGCGCAGTGCGGCCGTGCGTCGCGTAGAGCGTGAGGCCGACGAAGGTGAGGCCACCGACGAGGTTGCCGACCACCGTCGGGATCTCGTTCCACAGCAGGTAGTCGCTGATCGTGAAGTCGCCGCCGAGCATGAGACCCGAGGGGAACAGGAACATGTTGACGATCGAGTGCTCGAAGCCCATGTAGAAGAAGAGCATGATCGGCATCCACATGCCGACGACCTTCCCGATGACGCTGTCGGACATCATCGCGGCGACGACACCGGTCGAGACCATCCAGTTGCACAGCACGCCGCGCACGAAGAGCGTGAGCATGCCGGCGGCGCCGTAATCGGCGTAGCCGACGGTGCGACCCTCGCCGATCGTGCCGATCGCCTGGCCGACCTCGCTCGGCTCGGTCGCGAAGCCGTAGGTGAAGTAGATCGCCATGAGGACCGCGACCATGAACGCCCCGGCGAAGTTGCCGCAGAAGACCAGGCCCCAGTTGCGCAGGACCCCCGGGAACGTCACGCCCGGCCGCTTGTCGAGCCAGGCGAGCGGGGCGAGCGTGAACACCCCCGTGAGCAGGTCGAATCCCATGAGGTAGAGGAGCACGAACCCGACCGGGAACAGGATCGCGCCGGCCAGCGGCTGGCCCGTCTGCACCGAGATGGTCACCGCGAACGCCGCGGCGAGCGCCAGGACCGCGCCACCCATGAACGCGCGGATGAGCGTGTCCCGCGTGGACATGAGCACCTTGGACTCGCCAGCGTCGACCATGCGCGTGACGAGGTCGGTGGGCTTGACGTAGGGCATTGCCTGTACCTTCCGGGGGTGGGACCGCGCACCCGTGGCACGCGACATGGCTGCTGCCCACGCTGCCCTGCCGCCGTTTCACCCGGCGCACTCTCGCGTTACGGGTGGCGCTCGGCTTTCTCACGCCGGACATGTTCCCGCTGTGAGAACTCCCAAAGGGGTCATACCCGCACTCGCCGCAGCGTCACGAGCGCGACGACCGCCGCGCCGAGCACCGCACCCATCTCGTAGACCGTCTCCGAGATGGCCGACGCCGCGCCCGCCTTCGAGGCGCCGTCACCCGGTCCGGCCGGGGCGGACGACGGCGCGCAGCAGGACCTGCAGCGTCTCCCACGCCTCGCCGGCGGCGCGCTCGCGGTCGGCCGACCCGGAGACCCACAGCGCGGCCTCGTTCATCGCCCCCGACAGCAACGCCGCAGCCGCCGCAACGCTCGGCAGCGTGAGCCTCCCGGCGTCGTCGAGCTCAGCAAGCACGTCCTCGAGCAGGCGGCCCGAGTGCTCGGCGTCGCCCGCGCGCCACTGCGACCAGCCCAGCACCGCCGGGCCGTCGACCAGGACGACCTGACGAGCGTCGTCGGCGACGCTCGCTTCGAGGAACGTGCGTGCGCCCACCTCGAGACTCTCCCCCGGGTCTTCGATACCCCGCGTCGCCGCGTCGACCGCCTCGGCCACCGCGCGCTGGACCTCGGCATGCACGGCTGCGAAGAGGCCGCGGCTGCTCGCGAAGTGGTGGTAGACCGCGCCGCGCGTCACACCCGCGGCGGCGGCGACCTCCTCGACCGACACGTCCGCGAAACCTCGCCCCGCGTACAGGTCGCGCGCGGACCGCACGACGGCGGCGGCCGTCGCCTCGCTCTCAGCCCTGGTCCTCCGTGGCATCTTGACAGATTACATACAGAGTGCATGTATAAATACATACACTCTGTACGTATCTGGAGGAAGAATGAGCATCTACCCCGTCCTGATGACCTCGGACGTCGCGGCCACCGCGCGGTTCTACACCGACGTTCTCGGCATGGAGCCTGCGTTCACGTCCGACTGGTACGTCAGCCTGCGCCGCGGTTCATGGGAGCTGGCCGTGCTCGACGCCGGGCACGCCACGATCCCCGAGAGCCACCGCGGCACGCCCGCGCGCGGCGTCCTGGTCAACCTCGAGGTCGACGACGTGGACGCGGTGCACGGGCGGGTCGTCGCAGCCGGGCACGACGTCGTGCTTCCCCTGCGGGACGAGGACTTCGGACAGCGGCACTTCATCCTCGCCGCGCCCGACGGCGTGCTGGTCGACGTCATCACGCCGATCGAACCGTCCGCGGAGTTCGCCGCACAGTTCTCCCGGTGAGGCGCGTCCGAACCCGACCTTCGAGGGCGGTCCGCAGGAGCATGACCGCGGCTGCACGCCGAAAGGAGGACACGGAACCTCCCGCAGGTAGAACCACGGGCGACGCCGGCGGACTCACGACGGACACGTCATCGACGCACGCCACCGAGTGATTCTCGATGAGTCGCCCACCGCGGCGACAGCCATGGCCGCCCGACAGGGCGCATCCGGGCCGTGATCATTCTTCTGACTTGCCTCGCAAAGTCCTCTCTCGATCCGGGTCGTCGCAGCTGGACCGCCGGCGACCTCGAGGGGAGATATCGTTATCCTCGACAGGTCTGCCCGTGCGTCATCCGGAGCACCTGCTCGTGTAGCGCCGGGCAGGCCGCCCGCCACCGGGTTCGGTGGTCTCGGTGTGTCGATGCGGTCTCGTCCTGAGACGATGCGGGCCAGGGTCCGTCACTCGGAGCCGGGAGTGTCGACGTCGCCCTCGGGCGACATCGGCCGCCGGAACAGCGGCTCGGGTACGCATCTGAAGGACCAGTCGCTGAAGTCCGCGGTGAACGCGCCCTCGAGGAGGTCGACGGCGCTGATCCCGGCGAAGGCACCGGTGAAGCGCAGCCTCGGACCGAAGTCGTCGGACAGCTCGCTCAGGTCGAGGTCCGGCCCCACGCGACGCAGCGGCCCGGCGTCGGCCGCGCCGGCCCAGACCCGCGCGTCCGCCCCGTCGACCTGCGCCCGCATGCGGACCGGACCCTCGGGCGCGTCGACGGTCTCCAGGACACGTGCCCCGTCCGGGTGCCCGTGCTCGAGGACCAGGACGCGTCGCCCCCCGCCGTCGGGCCGCCACTGCTGGCCCGCCTGGGACTCACCCGCGGGCTCGGCCCAGGTGACGTGGAGCTGGAAGTACGACGTCGTGTTGTACCAGAGCACCAGGCCCGCGGACTGCGTGAAGGTGTGGGGGTCGGCGTCGACGGTGACCTCGACCTCGGCAGTGTGCTCGGTGAGCCGCTGACCGAGGAACGCCTGCTGCCACAGCGACTCGGCGCTCATCCGCCCCCGCAGCCGGACACGCCCGGGCTGCGAGGTGTCGCACCACGGGCCGGGCGGCTCGCGCAGCGTGGACCAGGGCCAGTGCGGCGCCGCCTCGAACCCTGCCGGCGCGTCCGTGGCCGGTGCCCGGACGTGCGACGTGGCGACGTCGGGCACCTCGACCTCGACGTCGGGATGCCACCCGCCGTGCGCGAGCCGCGGCCAGTCGTCGACCCACGCCACGGGCTGCACCGCGGTCTCGCGCCCGAGCGGGTTGCGCGGACCGTCCGGCGTGCGCACCGGCCGCGAGGCGAGGTGCGTCAGGAACCACTCGCCCGTCGGGGCCTGCACCAGCTCGCCGTGACCGGCCTTCTGCAGCGGGACCGCAGGGTCGTCGCGCGTCGTGAGCATCGCCCCGTCGTCGACCTCGTAGGGGCCGGTCAGGCTGCGCGAGCGCGCCATGAGCACGCCGTGCTCCACGCCCGTGCCGCCCTGCGCGAGGAGCAGGTAGAACCAGCCGTCCTTGGCGGTGATCTTGGGGCCCTCGACCAGCTCGTCGCGCTGCAGCAGCAGGTGCGTCGGGCCCGTTACCCGGGCGGCGCCGACGTCCGGCACCCCGTCGTGGGTAGGAACCTCGAGCTCGGTGAGGACGATCCCGCCGAACCGGCGCCCGCCGACGCGGCAGTCGTTCTGGAGGTTGAGGAGGTAGTGCCGGCCGTCGTGGTGGAACAGCGACGGGTCGAAGCCGTGCCCCGGCACCCGGGCGGGCGCGGACCACGGACCGCCGATGTCGGGTGCGGTGCAGACGTAGGTCTCCGTGTCGAAGAACCGGGTCCCCACGGAGCGCACGATCGAGTAGACGATCCAGAAGTGCCCGTCGGCGTGGCTGAGCGCCGGCGCCCAGATCCCGCCCGAGTCCGGGACTCCCAGGAGTGACCGCCCCGGGACCGCGGTGTCCACGTTGCCGGCGTGCTCCCAGTGCACGAGGTCCCGCGACCGGGACAGCGGGATCGTCGGGAACCACTCGAACGAGCTCGTGGCGAGGTAGTACCACTCCCCCACGCGGATGACGGACGGATCGGGCGCGAACCCGCGCACAACGGGGTTCACCAGTCGCATGCGGCGCTCCTCACAGGTCCGTCGTCGTCAGGCGCAGGAGCCGTGCGGCGGTCGACGCCGGCAGGCTCACCTCGAGCGCCGTACCGTCGTCGACGACCGCGACCCGCTCGCCGCCCCACGTCGGGTACAGCACCTCGACCGGCCCGACGGCGCGCACGCCGTGCAGCGGGAGGCGCACCTGCTCCGGGCCCGGGCCGTCGCCCGCGTCGCGGCGCCAGACCGCGAGGTACAGGTCGGACCCGTCCCGCGCCCCCTGGACGACCCACGGGTCGCGCCAGCCCGGCAGGCCGAGCGGCCACACCGGCACCGACCGCGCAACCGCCGGGCGGTACGACCGGTACGCCGCGAGCCCCGTCCGCACCACGTCGCGCTGTGCGGCGTCGAGCGTGTCGATCCGCCCCGCGAGGTGGATCCGCGCGAGCGACGCCGTCACGAGGGAGAAGGCGAGCTCCTCGCGGTCCATCGTCCCGTCCACGGAGGCCCACACACCGGCCTGCTCGGGCGTGATCACGAGGGGTGCCGCCGCCGCGATGGGCGGCGTCAGGCGGAAGTCCTGCTGGTCGGTGAGCGACTGCACCGGGAAGACGGCGACGCTCGCCGCGTCGGTGCGCGAGCCGCCCGCCGCGCAGCCCTCGACGACCAGACCGGGGTACCGGTCCATGACGTCGCAGACCCAGTCGAGGAACGCGCGGGCGTGCTCGGCCAGTCCGGTGCCGGGGCTCTCGCCGACCCCAGCGTCGGTCCCCGGCCCGCTGTCGACGTTGAAGTCGAGCTTGAGGTAGGCCAGGTCGAACTGCCGGACGATGCGGTCCACGACGGCGTCGAGGTGCTCGCGGGCGGCCGGGTGGCGGATGTCGAGCTGATGCCTGCCCCACTCGGCGACCCGTCGACCGTCACGCTGGAAGAACGCCCCGTCCGGGAGCGTGCGCGCGAGAGGGCTGCGCACGCCCACCATCTCGGGCTCGAGCCAGAGCCCGGGCTTCATGCCCGCGGCCCGGATCGTGTCGATGAGCCCACCCAGCCCGCCGTCGGGGAACCGGTTGGTCGACGGCTCCCAGGCCCCCACGGAGTCCCACCAGCCGCCCATCTCGTCGTCGTACCAGCCCGCGTCGATCACGAAGTACTCGGCGCCGAGGTCGGCGGCTGCGGCGATGAGCGGCAGCTCGCGCTCGGTCGTCGGGTCGGACATGAGCGCGTTGAGGAAGTCGTTGTAGACGACGGGAAGACCGTCGTGGTCGGGGTGCTGCCGGCGCACGCGACGCCGGTGCGTCGTCAGGGCGGCGGCCACAGCCGCGACCGTGGCGTCAGGGCCTGCCGGAGACCCGGGCACGACGACGAGGCTGACCGGCACGGTCCGCAGCACGTCGCCGGCCGAGAGCCGGGCGGCCCACTGGTGCTCGGCGGCGGTCGGCCCGGTCACCAGGAGATAGACGTCGCCGTAGCGGTCGCCGACCTCGGCGTGCCAGGTGCTGTTGGACTCGACCTGCCATGCCAGCATCCGGCCGGTGCGCGTGTCCTCGACGACGCCCATCGCCAGGTGCTCCGCCGTCGACCACGCACCGGTCGACGTCAGGCTGGCCCGGTTCTTCGACCCCACCTGTCCGTGACGGACCATGCCGACGTCGAACAGGCCGCGCTGCGCGAGCGTCGACCGGCGCCACCGGAACTCGCCGCTCCACGGGTTCGCGGCCTCCCACAGGACGAGCTCGTCCTCCCATCGCGCCCCGTGCCCGAGCCCGGAGACGACGCCCGTCGTCGCGTAGTCGACGGCGACGTCGACGTCCGCGCTCACCTCGGCCCAGGACCTCAGCACCGGGATCCCGTCCACGAGCTCGAGGTGCACGGTGGCTCGCACGCCGGTCTCGTCCTCGGCCAGGCTCAGGATCAGCCGGTCCGTTCCGTCGCTCCGCACCGAGTCGTGGTCGACGAGGCGCAGGCGCTGAGCCACGGCGCCGTCGACGTGTCGCTTGCCCGCGGTGCCCGACCGGCCGTCCCCGACGAGCGCCATCTCGAGCACCGGCAGGGCCGACGAGCGCAGCGCGTCCGGGTCCGGAGCCGCCTCGCCGGTGTGCCACAGGCCGGTCAGGCGAGGTGCGGTGCCGGGGCCGTGGTCGATCGTGAGACGCACGACGTCGTTGCCCCACTCGAGACGCTGCTCGACGTCGTCGACGAGCCCAGGAAGCGTCACGGTCATGAGATCACCCCGGTCGTCGTGTCGATGGTCCACGCGTCGCGCCACTGCAGCTCGGCCCGTCCGTCGGAAACCTGCATCGGCAGCCAGACCGGCGCCGAGCCGAACAAGTCCCCGGAGTCCCACCGGTCGCCGACGTAGACGTAGCTCGTCGTCTCGGAGCCGTGCACAGGGACGACCACGGAGACCTGGGAGTCGTACGTCGCCGAGCCGGGGGGCGCGAAGTCCCGCCACTCGCTCCACGGGCCTGCCGGCGAGGGGGCGGTCGCGTACTTGTTGTCGTTCGTCGACCAGCCCGTGAGGTCGGAGCCGAACAGGTAGTAGAGGCCGTCGGCCTTGATCATCGTCGGCGACTCGTAGCCGTGCGGTCCGGCGGGGTGGTCGCTCGGCGGAGCCAGCGTGGTGGACACGATCTCCTCGACCGACAGGTAGTCGTCCGCGAGGCGGTAGACGTGCAGGCCGTTCTCCCGGTCCTCGCTCAGCAGGTAGCCCGTGCCGTCGTCGTCCGCGAAGACGCCGATGTCCCGGCTGATGTTGCCGAGCGGTCGCTCGCTGCGCAGGTAGGTGTACGGACCCTCGGGGCGCTCCGCGACCGCCCAGCCCACGCGCGCGTCGCCGTAGTCCGCGGAGTCGACGTGCAGCAGCATGACGTACGTGCCACCAGGGTTGCGCAGCACCTTGGGGCGCTCGATCACCCGTCCGGGCGCGAGGTCGGGGACGTCCGGCGTGACGGCCAGCGCGTGGCCGTGTGACGTCCAGGTCGCCAGGTCCGGCGAGGAGTAGCAGGCCACGCCCCCGAACGTCCCGCCGTTCGTCTTGTCCTCGCCCCACGCGTAGAACCGGTCGCCGTGTCTCTGGATCCCCACACCGTGCAGCTGCGCGACACGACCGCCGTCGTCCTCGAAGAGCCGGCCGGGCGCGACGACTCCCCGGGGGGCGAACACATGACTGGACACACGACCTCCTTGGCGCGAACGAGCGAGATAACGTTATCACGCACAAGACAGCAGCAAGCGAAGTTCCGTAGCCGACTGCTGGGCAAACATTCTCCGAGCCCGTATCCTCGAGGCATGGCCGCGCCGAAGAAGTACCGCGCTCCCGTCCTCGCCGACGTCGCGAAGGCGGCGGGCGTGTCTGTGCCCACCGTCTCACGCGTGCTCAACGGGACCAAGTACGTCGCGCCCGAGCTTGCCCAGCGCGTGAACCAGGCGGTCGCCGAGCTCGGCTACCGACCCAACGGGGCGGCCCGCTCCATGCGGTCCGGCAAGCGGACGCTCGTGTCGGTGCTCGCCGGCGCGACCGCGAACTACGGCTACGCGCGCACCCTCGAGGGCATCGAGACCGCAGCGCAGCGCGCCGGCATGTCGGTCTCGATCACCGTCGTCGAGTCCGCCGACGACGAGCATGTGCAGCGCGCGGTGGACCTCGCGCTCTCGCAGCCGACCGCCGGAGTCGTCGTCCTGGAGTTCGACCGCGCGGGCATCGAGGCGGCCATGGCACTGCCGGAGGGGCTGCCGGCCGTCGTCGCGGGCGGAGGCTCGCGACGGACAGGGGCCGTGCCCGCCGCCCTCATCGACGAGGGCGCGGCCGGCCGGCAGGTCACCGAGTACCTGCTGCGGCTCGGCCACGCCACCGTGCACCACATCGCCGGCCCGACCGAGGGCAAGCCCTCCGGACGCACCGAAGGCTGGCGGTCCGCCCTGCAGGCCGCGGGCGCACCCGTGCCGGCCGTGATGAACGCCGAGTGGGACGCCACCTCCGGCTACCGCTGGGGCGAGCGGATCGCCGGGCTCGACGACGTCACGGCAGTGTTCTGCGCGAACGACGACATCGCGATCGGTCTCATGCGGGCGCTGTCCGACCGCGGTATCCACGTCCCCGGCGACGTCTCGGTGGTCGGGTTTGACGACCAGCCGCTCGTCGCGCTCTGGCGCCCGTCGCTGACGACGGTCGACCAGGACTTCGAGGACCTCGGCGCTCGGGCGTTCGAGCTCCTGTCGCGCCTCGTCGACGGCGAGGCCGACCTGGCGGCGTCGGTGGCGACGCCGCAGCTCGTGGTACGGGAGTCGACGGCACCGCCGAGCGGCATCAGCATGTCCTGACACATCGTTGTCCCACTCAAGTCCTCACGCGCATCACGACGTGGGCGACGACGTCGGCACCAGGCCCTCGTAGTAGTCCAGCGTGGCGTCGAGGACCGGGACTCGTCGCACGATCTGCCCGTCGCGGTCGGAGATGATTCGCAGGCTGACCACCGCACCGGGGGGCTGTGGCATGTCCTGAACCCGGACGCGTTGGTCCTCCGGGCCGAGCAGCAGCGTGGCACCCTCCGGAACCTCGAACGATGCTGGAGACGTCGCGTCTTCCAGCCCGATGGACACGGTGGCCACACCCTCCCCGTGGTTGGCCACCGCGCCCAGCACCGTGCCTGGTTGGCTCTCACCGGCCGACAGGACCATGAGGTTCGACAGCAGCAGTCCTCCGAGCTCGGCGCGCAATCCGTCGGAAGATGCATCCGTGCGGATCTCGTTGGTGGACGCGCATCCGGCAAGGAGCAGCCCGGTGACCGCGAGCACGGTCACCAGGCTGCGAAAAATCGAAACCCCTGTCGCAGACGCTGTTCGGGTCATGCCTCGGTCCCTCCTGAACGGTTCGCCCGGGTGGCCCGGGCCGGGTCAGAACTTCGGGGGATCGCGTCGACCACCGCCAGATGGACCGCTCAGATGGCATGCGGCCCGGTATGCCTCGACGGCGGCTAGGACGCCGTCGCGCGCCGTTCCACGATCTCCGCGAGACGGGCGAGGTCCTTGGTGGTCGCGCGCCGCATCGCGGCCTGCATGACGGTCGCCGCGATCGACGCGAAGCCCGACGGCTCGCCGGTGTTGCGCAGCGTCATGCGCGTGCCGTCGTCGACGGCCTGCCACGTGTATTCGGTACGCATGGGGAACGGGCCCTGCGCCGTCGACATGACGAGGCGCTGCCCCGGCACGAGCTCCTCGACGCGGTAGGTGTACGCGATGCGGCGGCCGAGGAACCGGGCGACGAAGTCCAACTCGGAGCCGACGCCGACCGGAGGCGCCGTGCGCCACTCGACCGACTCGATGTTCGCGTACCACTCCGGCGCGTTCGAGGGATCGCCCGCGTAGGTGGCCACGTCGGCGAGCGGCACGTGGATCACCCGCTCGACCTGGACGTCTACTGCTGCCATCGCCTCATCCCTTCCGTCCGGGCTGCGGATCCGTGGAGCGACGGACGACCAGCTCGGGCTGGAACACGGTCTGTCGAGGGATGAGGGTCGGGTCCCCGGCCTCCTCGAGCAGGACACGCAGTGCCGTCATACCGATGGTCGCACTGGGCTGTCGCATCGACGACAGCGGCACGGCCGCAGCAGCCGCGAAGCTGATGTCGTCGAACCCGATGATCGCGACCTCCTCAGGGACCATCACCCGCCGGCCGCCCACCAGCGACTGGAGCAGCCCGAGCGCGACGAGGTCGTTGACGGCGAACAGCGCGTCCGGCCGGTCCTCCCGCGGTCGCCGAAGGATCCGCTCCCCTGCGGTGACCCCCTCGGCAACGCTCATCGCCTCGGTCGCGACGACCTCGAGCTCCACGGGGACGTCCGCGCCCTCGGCCGCGACCCGGGCACCCGCGAGCCGGTCGGTGACCTGCCGCATCGCGAACGGTCCCCCCACGAAGGCGATCCGCCGGCGCCCGGTCGCGACGAGATGATCGACCGCCATGCGTCCCCCGGCGACGTTGTCGACGGACACGGAGCTGAACTTGTTCTCGCCGCTGAACCGATCGACGAGGACGGCACGGATCCCCCGCTCGCGCAGCCGTTCGAGCCGGCGGTTCACGTCGCCGTAGGGAGCGATGAGCAGCCCTCGAACCTGCTGCTCCTCGAAGAGGTCGAGGTACGTCCGCTCACGGTTGACGTCCTCGCCGGTACTGCCGTAGAGGATCGCGATGCCGTGCCGTGACGCCTCGTCCTCGGCCCCGCGGACGACGTCGTAGAAGAACGGGTTCTGCCCGTCGAGGACGACGAACCCGACCGTTGCGCTCACGCCGGCGCGCAGCTTGCGTGCGGCCTCGTTGCGCACGTAGCCGAGCTCCTCGATCGCCGTCTGGACCCGCGTCACCGAGTCCTCCGACACCGCGTCGGGCCTGTTGAGCACGTTCGAGACGGTCCCGACCGACACGCCGGCGTGCCGGGCGACGTCACGGATGCTCACGTTCGCCATCCGAGGCCCTCCTCTTCGATCCTGCAACGGTATGGAGCATCGTCTTGACCACCGCGACGCGGGTACTTACAGTAAGGCTGAATCGCGTTGAAACGTTTCATGTTCGTTCAACGAAGTACAGACTAGTTCGCCTCGACGAGGAGGTACCACGTGCAGTCGGACAGCACGCACACCGCGACACCGGCCTTAGAGCTCTCGCGGGTCGTGAAGTCGTTCGGAGCCGTCGTCGCGCTGCGGTCCGGGAGCCTGCGCCTCGAGAAGGGCTCGATCCACGCCCTGGTCGGCGAGAACGGCGCGGGGAAGTCGACCCTCGTGAAGATCATCGCCGGGCTGTACCGGCGGGACGCCGGCGCGCTCCACCTCGAGGGCGAGCCCGTCGACTTCCACAGCACCGCCCAGTCCAAGGCCGCCGGGATCGCGGTGATCTACCAGGAGCCGACGCTGTTCCCGGACCTCTCGGTCACGGAGAACATCTTCATGGGCCGCCAGCCGGTGGGCCGGTTCGGTCGCATCGAGCGCAAGGCGATGCGCGACGAGGCCATGGCGATCTTCGCCCGCCTCGGCGTGCGGATCGACCCCGACCGGCCGACGGACGGCCTGTCCATCGCCGACCAGCAGATCATCGAGATCGCCAAGGCGATCTCGCTCGACGCACGGGTCCTCGTCATGGACGAGCCGACGGCCGCGCTCAGCGGCATCGAGGTCGAGCGGCTGTTCGCCGTCGCGCGCAGCCTGCGCGACGAGGGCCGCGCCCTCGTGTTCATCTCGCACCGCTTCGACGAGGTCTTCGACCTGTGCGACACCGTCACCGTCATGCGCGACGGCGCGTACATCGACACGCTGCCCATCGCCGAGACGACCGTCGACGAGCTCGTCCGCATGATGGTCGGCCGCGACGTCACCGAGCTGTTCCCCAAGCTGTCCGCGGAGATCGGGGACGACGTGCTCGTCGTCGAGGGCCTCACACAGCCTGGCGTGTTCCACGACGTGTCGTTCACGGTGCGCGCCGGGGAGATCGTCGGCCTCTCCGGCCTCGTCGGCGCCGGTCGCAGCGAGGTGGCGCGTGCCGTGTTCGGCGTCGACCCGTACCAGTCCGGGACGGTTCGGGTCGCCGGGCGGCCGTTGCCGCCGGGAAGCCCACGGGTCGCGATGGCGAGGGGCGTGGGACTGGTCCCGGAGGACCGGCGCAAGCAGGGTCTCGTGCTCGACCAGTCCGTCGCGCGCAACGTCACACTCGCCGTCCGCGAGCGCCTCGCGAGGTACGGCCTGATCTGGGGTGCGCGCGAGAACGAGGCCGCGCGCACCTGGGCGAGCCGGCTCGAGGTGAAGACGGCCGCTCTCGACGCCGAGACGGGCACCCTGAGCGGCGGCAACCAGCAGAAGGTCGTGCTCGCCAAGTGGCTCTCGTCCGACCCGAAGGTGCTCATCGTCGACGAGCCCACCCGCGGTATCGACGTCGGGACGAAGGCAGAGGTGCACCGACTGCTCTCGCAGCTCGCGCAGCGTGGGATCGCGGTCCTCATGATCTCGTCGGAGCTGCCCGAGGTGCTCGGGATGGCCGACCGCGTGCTCGTCATGCGCGAGGGCCGCCTGACCGGAGAGTTCGACCGTGCCGACGCGACGCCTGAGGCCGTCATGTACGCCGCGACCGCCCACGAGGAGACCGTCCGATGACCACCACGGCCACCGCGCCGGCCCGACCGTTCGTGTCCGGGGTCGGGCACCTGCTCAAGGCTCGCGAGACCGGCATCGCCATCGCGCTCGTGCTCGTCGTCGTCGTGGCGACCGCGCTGAACCCGACGTTCGTGTTCTCGAACGACGGTTTCCGCGACCTGCTGCTCACTCCGTCGCTGCTCATGGTCGTCGCCGTCGGCCAGGCGGTCGTGATCATCACGCGCAACGTCGACCTGTCGGTCGGCTCCGTCGTGGGCCTCACCGCGTACCTGACGGGCCGGCTGTTCATCGACCTGCCGGGGATCCCGATCGTCGTCGTCTTCCTCGCCGGCATCGGCCTCGGTGCCCTGCTCGGCCTGATCAACGGAGCGTTGGTCGCGTTCGCCAAGGTCCCCGCGCTGGTGATCACGCTCGGCACCCTGTACGTGTACCGCGGCATCAACGTCGCCTGGACGGGCTCGGACCGGATCAACGCCTCCGACATGCCCGCCGCGTTCCGTGCGCTGGGAACCGGCAAGCTTGTCGGCATCCCGATACTGACGATCCTCGCGGTCGTGGTGCTCGTGGTCGCCGCGTGGTACCTGCGCAACCTGCGCAGCGGGCGCGAGCTGTACGCGATCGGCTCCGACCCGGACGCCGCCCACCTCTACGGGCTGCGCGTCACGCGGCGGGTGCTGGCCGCGTTCGTCGCCAGCGGAGCCCTCGCAGGGCTGGCCGGCGTGCTCTTCGCGGCGCGGTACGGCACCGTCAGCTCCAACGCCGGGTTCGGCTGGGAGCTCCAGGCGATCGGAGCGGCCGTCATCGGCGGTGTCGCGATCTCCGGCGGGATCGGCACGGTGTGGGGTGCCGCGCTCGGTGCCTACCTGCTGCTCACGATCAACCGTTCCCTGCCGATCGTGGGCGTGGACGACTTCTGGCAGCGCGCCGTCGTGGGCGTGCTCATCATCGGCGCGATCGTCCTGGACCGGGTCCTGGCGCTGCGCCAGCACCGACGACTCGTCGAGGAGAGGGAGGAGACGCGATGACCACCGCGATCGGGACCGAGCAGGTCGTGCGCTCGTACACCACCTACGCCCAGCCGCTCTGGCGTCGCGTGCTCGTGACCCGCGAGGCGTCCATCGTCGGGTTGCTGCTCGCGGTCGTCGCCGTCTCGATGGCGATCGTGCCGAACTTCGACAGCCCCCTGACCGTCACCTTCCTTCTGCGCGAGATCGCCCCGATCCTGCTCATCGCGCTGCCGATGACGCTCGTCATCGTGACCGAGGAGATCGACCTCTCGGTGGCGAGCGTCGTGGGCCTGTCGAGCGTCGTCACGGGCCTGTGCGTACAGGCCGGGTGGCCGTTCCCGGCCGCCATGGCCCTCGCGATCGTCGTCGGGACGCTGGCCGGGACCATCAACGGTGCGCTGGTGACCTTCGTCGGACTGCCGTCGCTCGCGGTCACGATCGGCACGCTCGCCCTGTTCCGGGGCGTCGCGGTCGGGCTGCTCGGCACGACGGCGATCAGCGGCTTCCCGGACGCGTGGACCGGCCTCGCGAGGACCAACATCCCGGGCACGCCCGTGCCGGTGATCATGATCGTCTTCGCCCTGCTCGCCATCGGGTTCGCGGTCCTGCTCCACTTCACGCCGTTCGGCAGGTCGCTCTACGCCATCGGTCTCAACAAGGAGGCGGCAGCGTTCTCCGGGATCAACGTCGGGATGACGAAGTTCTGGCTCTTCGTCATGAGCGGCACGGTCGCCGGGTTCGCCGGCGTGTACTTCACGCTGCTGTACAACAACGCCCGCGGCGACAACGCGACGGGCATGGAGCTGCAGGTCATCGCGGCCGTGCTGCTCGGCGGCGTGTCGATCTTCGGCGGACGCGGTGCCCTGCACGGCGTCATCGCCGGCGTCCTGCTCATCGGGACCCTGGCCAGCGCGCTGCGCCTGGCCGGGGTGACGAGCGACATCATCAACGTCATCACCGGCCTGCTCCTCATCGTCTCCGTGGTGTCCGCCAGCCTGCTGACCTGGGCCCACCGGAAGCGCATCGCGGCCGTCGGCAAGCGCAAGGGGCGGCTCGCGGCCCGCGCTGCGGTGCCCTGAGCGTGTTCCCCGGACCGCCTGGGCCCTACTTCTCTGACCCCATCCACGAAAGGAAACGACGATGTTCTCCATGCGATCCAACGCCCGCCGCAGTGCGGTCATGGCCGTCACGGCGAGCGCCGCGCTCGTGCTGGCCGCTTGCGGCGGCGGCGACGGCGACGGCGACGGCGACGGCGCAGGTACGGGGGGTGGGGACGGCGGCGGCGACGGCGAGGTCTCCATCACGTTCCTGCCCAAGAACCTGGGCAACCCGTACTTCGACACCTCCAGCTCCGGTGGCACCGAGGCCGTCGAGGAGTTCGGCGGAACCTTCTCCGAGGTCGGCCCCTCCGAGGCTAGCCCGACGTCACAGGTCAGCTTCATCGAGACCGCCGCGCAGCAGGGCGTCGACGCGCTCGTCGTATCGGCGAACGACCCGGAAGCCATCTGCGACGCCCTGGACGAAGCCCGCGGGGTCGGGGTCAAGGTCGTCACCTTCGACTCGGACACCAACCCTGACTGCCGTGACCTGTTCATCAACCAGGCGACGGCCGAGGGCATCGCCAAGGTCCAGGTCGACCTCATCACCGAGCAGATCGGCGACGAAGGCCAGATCGCCATCCTCTCGGCCTCGGCCAACGCGACCAACCAGAACGCGTGGATCGAGCTCATGGAGGCCGAGCTCGACGCCAACCACCCCGACGTCGAGCTCGTGGAGATCGCCTACGGCGACGACGACGACCAGCGGTCCTTCGACCAGACGGCGGCACTCCTGCAGACCTACCCCGACCTCAAGGGCATCATCTCGCCCACCACCGTCGGCATCGCCGCGGCAGGTCGCTACCTGTCGACGTCCGAGTACAAGGGCAAGGTCGCGCTGACCGGCCTGGGCACCCCCAACCAGATGCGCGAGTACGTCGAGGACGGCACCGTCGAGGCGTTCGCCCTGTGGAACCCGGCCGACCTCGGCTACCTCGCCGCCTACGCCGCCAAGTCGCTCGTGGACGAGGAGATCACCGGCGAGCCCGGTGACTCGTTCGAGGCCGGCAAGCTCGGCTCCTACGAGGTCGGAGAGGACGCGTCGGTCCTGCTGGGCGACCCTTTCGTCTTCAACGCCGACAACATCGACGACTTCGACTTCTGACGCATCCTCGGTGCTCGGTCGCCGCACGGCGACCGAGCACCAGGTCTGCGCAGGGTCAGGTCGCCGCGGCCGCCGTGCGGGAGAGCTCCTCGACCTCGTCGGCCGCACGCACGGCACCTCCCGCGCGGGCGAACGCCTCGGCGAGCGCGGCCGCGCCCGCACGCTGGGTCATGGCGCGCTCGACCGCTGCGGCGAGTCGCTCAGGCGTGACCTTCCTGCCCGGGAGGCGCTGGCCGGCGTCGCTCAGCTCGACCCGGCGCGCGACCTCGAACTGGTCCCTCCCGAAGGGCGCGGCAACGACGGGGACGCCCGCCGCGAGCGCCTTCTGGGTCGCCCCCATCCCTCCGTGCGTGACGACGCAGGCCGCCTTCGGAAGGACGGCCGAGTGCGGGACGAACCGCGCGACGGTGGCGTTGGCGGGAACGTCGAGGTCGTCCGGCACCCCGGACGGCAGCGTGGCCACGACATGGACGTCGGCCCCCCGCAGGCCCTCGAGCGCGGCCCGCACCAGACCGTCGTCGTCCTGCCTCTCCGAGGAGGTGGTGACCAGGACGATCGGCCTGTCGACCTCGGCCAGGCCCTGCGGGACGTCGGCCGGCGGGTCCCAGCCGACCGGCCCGACGAGCCGGAACGACTCCGGCCAGTCACCCCCGGCGTACTCGAACGGCTCGGCCGTGAGGTACAAGGTGAGCGGCGCCCGCGCGTACATGTCGGTGACCGTGCGGATCGGCCGCACCCCGGCGGCGGCCCGGACCTTGTTGAGCGCGGGCCTGACCGACCTCAGCACCGAGCCGAGGACGACCGGCTCGAGCACCCGGTCGCGCATCCTCCCGAGCCGCCCGGTGGCCGGGCGAAGCCCGGGACCGAACGGAGGCACGCCGGCCCGAGGGACTGGCACCGGGTACGGCACCCAGCTCGCCCACGGCAGTCCCGCGCCTTCGGCGGCCGCGCTCGCCCCCCAGCAGTTGCAGTCGACCAGCAGCACGTCGGGCCGCACGTCGGCGATCGCCCGGCGAATGTCCTCCACCTCGTACGGCGCCCGCTGTGCGAAGGTCGCCGTCGACCGCTTCAGCCCGTCGACCGGTGTCCTGCCCAGGTAGTCGTCGATCTCGACGGCCTCGATCCGCGGGTCGACGGCGTCGGCGTGCAGCCCGGCTCCGCGGGCCTGCTCGACGCCGTCCGCGAGGGTCCGGACGGTGATGTCGTGCCCGCGCGACGCCAGCTCCTGCAGGATCGGTATCACCGGGTACAGGTGGCCGCGGGCCGGCGAGGTGTAGCAGAGCACCTTCATGGGAGTACTCCCTCGATCATCTCCACGATCGCCTTCGTGGTCTGTGCTCGTGACAACGCGGCCTGCCGGCGCAGCAGGAACCACGTGTAGACGTCGCACGCCGCGATCAGCTGCGCCGTGAGGCGTTGACGGTCGACGCCGCTTCGCATACCGAGCCACGGCTCGAAGACGCGCTCGACCCAGCGGGCGTGGGAGGCCCTGCCGTGTGCGGTGATCTCGGCGAACGCGGGGACCCGCCGTTCCTGGCGAAGCAGGTTCATGACCTCGTCGCCCATCGCCTCGTAGTGCTCGACGAGCGTGTCGACAGCCCCGACGACGTCCCCGGCGGGCGCCTGGTCGCGCTGGGCCTCGACCCCGGGGGTTGCCGCGACGACGATGGCCCGGACCAGCTCCTCCTTGGACCCGAAGCGGCGGAGCACCGTCTGGACGGTGACGCCGACGCCCGCCGCGATCTCGTCCAGGGACACGTCGTCGTACGCCTTCTCGGCGAACTGCTGCCTGCCCACGGCCAGGATGCGCTCGCCCGTCTCCCGTGCGGCGTCCGCCCGGGCGCCCATCCTGTACGGGCGAGTTTTCATGTTAATCAGACTAACATCAACTTTTCCCACCGGACAGCCACGCGAGGGCCCGGCCGATGGCCGGGCCCTCGTCGTGGGTCCGTGATCGCAGCGATGGTCGCAGGGCGCCCGCTGCTGCCTACCCTTCCCGTGCCGGGAGGGCGTCGTCGAGGTCGGCGAGCCACGGCGGGTTGGCTCCCGGCCGGGCGACCGTGGCCGCCGCCACGTCGACCGCGAGCATGACGATCTCCTCGAGGACGCCGGCGCGCGCCGCGCGGAGCCGCTCACGACGGTCCGCGCCGTCGAGACCGGCGGTCAGGACGCCATGGACGAGGCCGCCCATGAACGCGTCGCCGGCCCCGATGGTGTCCACGACGTCGACCGTGCGCCCCGGCACGTCGAGCTCGAGGCCGCGCGCCAGGAGCACCGCGCCCTGAGCACCCCTGGTGCCCACGACGACTGCCGGCCCGTCGTCCGCCCACGACCGGAGGATCGCGCGGAAGTCCTCCCCCGGATACAGCCACGCGACGTCCTCGTCGGACGCCTTCACGACGTCGGCCAGCTGCACCAGCCGCTCGACCCGCCTGCGGACCGCCACACGGTCGGGGCAGATCGAGGGGCGCAGGTTCGGGTCGTACGTGACCGTCGCGGTCGCCCGGGCCTCCTCGACGAGCCGGAGCACGTCACCCGCACCCGGTTCGAGCTGGGTCGCGATGCTTCCCACGTGCACGAGGCTCGCGGTGCCGGCCCTGGGCAGGTCCGGGGCCCAGTCGAGCGCGAACTCGTAGTCGGCCGCGCCGTCCGGGGAGAGACGCGACGCCGCGACCGATGTCGGTCCGCTGCCCTCGCTGCCGGGCTCCAGCTCGACTCCGGACTCCTCCAGCCAGTCCCGGATGCGACGGCCGCGGTCGTCGTGACCGATCGACGTCGCGAACCGGGGCCGGTGGCCGAGCCGTCCGAGCGTCACCGCGACGTTGGCCGGGCTCCCGCCCGGGTGCTCGCGGTGGTTGCCGTCGGCGGTGGTGACCACGTCCGTGAGCGCCTCGCCGACGACGAGCACCCGCGCGTCCTGGTCGATGTGCACAGGTGTCCTCCCTCAGGGTGTGCAGGGCGTCGAACCCGGGCAGTCCGGTGGTGGCTCAGGCCTCCGCGGCGCCGGTCATGATCGCCACGGCGTCGGTCATGCTGTGCGACTTCGGCGTGATGGTCGCGGCGCACCTGCCGAGCCGCTGCACGTGGATGCGGTCGGCGATCTCGAAGACGTGCGGCATGTTGTGGCTGATGATGATGACCGGCACTCCCTTGTCGCGCAGCGTGCGCACGAGCTCGAGGACCTGGCCCGACTCGCGGACGCCCAGCGCCGCGGTCGGCTCGTCGAGGACGACGACCTTCGAGCCGAACGCCGCGGCACGCGCGACCGCGACGGCCTGCCGCTGACCACCCGAGAGGTTCTCGACCGGGACGGTCACGTCCTGGAGCGTCGAGATGCCGAGCTCGCGCAGCTCCCGGCGGGCACGCTCCCGCATGCCCGCCCGGTCGGTGATGCGCAGGACCGAGCCGAGGAAGCCCTTGCGACGGACCTCGCGTCCGAGGAAGAGGTTCGACGCGATGTCGAGCGACGGCGCGACGGCGAGGGTCTGGTACACCGTCTCGATCCCGGCGGCGCGCGCGTCCTGCGGACGCTTGAAGTGGACGGGCTTGCCGTCGACGAGGATCTCGCCCTCGTCGGGGATCTCCGCGCCGGTCAGGCACTTGATCAGGGTCGACTTGCCGGCCCCGTTGTCGCCGATGATCGCGAGGACCTCACCGGGGAAGAGCTCGAGGTCGACGCCGTCGAGCCCGACGACGCGGCCGAAGGTCTTGACCAGGCCGCGCGCCTGGAGCACGGGCGTCGCTCGCGAGACGTCGTTGCTGTCGGTCGCCGTGGTGGCGTCGGTCGTGGTCACTTGCGCACCTTCCTGATCCACTGGTCGAGCGAGACCGCGACGATCACGAGGACCCCCACGGCGAGCGTCTGGTAGAGCACGTCGAGGCCGGCGAGCGAGAGGCCGTTGCGGAACACGCCGACGATGAGCGCGCCGAGCAGCGTGCCCCACACCGTCCCGCGACCACCGAACAGGCTCGTGCCGCCGATGACGACGGCGGTGATCGAGTCGAGGTTCATGTCGACGCCGACGTTGGGGCTCGCCGCGTTGGCGCGCCCGATCTGGATCCAGGCGGCGAGCGCGAGGATCGCTCCGGCCGAGAGGTACACGCTGAGCAGCACCCGGTTCACGCTGATGCCCGAGAGCCGCGCCGCGTCCTTGTCGTCGCCGACGGCGTAGACGTGCTTGCCCCACGCGGTGCGCGAGAGCGTGAGCGCGACCAGCAGGTAGGCCCCGAGCATCAGGAGGACGCCCGTCGAGACCCGGACCCCGCCCACCGGGAAGGTGGTGCCCGTCCAGGTCATCAGAGCGGGCATGTCGGCGCCCCGCACCGTCGCGCCGCGGGAGTACAGCAGCGTGATGGCGAGGAAGATGTTGAGCGTGCCGAGCGTCGCGATGAACGGCGGCAGCTTGAACCGGGTGACGAGGGCCCCGTTGAGCCCACCGGCGACGAGCCCCACGAGCAGGCCGAGGCCCAGAGCGAGGTAGGGCGGCAGACCCATGGTCGAGGCTGCCTGGGCCATGACCATCGAGGCCAGGACCATCAGGGAGCCGACGGACAGGTCGATCCCGGCCGTGAGGATCACCAGCGTCTGGGCGACGGCGAGGGTCCCGACCACCGCGACCTGCTGCGTGATGAGGGACAGGTTGCCGGGCGCCCAGAAGCGGTCGTTGAGGAATCCGAAGACGACGACCGACAGCACCAGCACGATCGCGGGGCTGAGGGCCGGGTAGCGGTGCAGGACCCCACGCGCCCGTTCGAGCGGGCTGCGGCGGTCGAGGAACTCGGCCGCCGGGTCGTGGTGGGCCGGTGCGGGCACGGTCGATGTGCTCATCGAGAGAACTCCCTTGGTCGTGCGGAGTGACGCGGCGCGCCGCGCCGCCCTGCGGCGGCGCGGCGCTACGGCGTCAGCCCCAGCAGATCTCCGAGGCGGCGGCGGAGTCGATAGACTCCACGCCCTCGGCCGGCGTGTCGGTCACGAGCGCGACGCCCGTGTTGAAGAAGTCGAGACCCTCGGTGGTCTCGGGCGCGTTGCCGGTCTCGACGAGCTCGGCGATCGCCTCGACGCCCAGCTCGGCCATCTTGACCGGGTACTGCTGGCTGGTGGCGTCGATGGTGCCGTCCTTCACGTTGTCGACGCCCGCACACCCGCCGTCGACCGAGACGATCAGCACGTCGTCAGCCGTCTTGCCGGCAGCCTCCAGCGCCTGGAACGCGCCGTAGGCCGCGGGCTCGTTGATCGTGTAGACGACGTTGATGTCCGGGTTCTTCGTGAGCAGGTTCTCCATCGCCGTGCGCCCGGCGTCCTCGGCGCCCTGGCTCGCCTCGTTGCCGACGATCTCGTACTCGCCGCCGCTGTAGGAGCCTGTGGGGGCCTCGTCACCGTTGACGTTCGGGTCCGCGGGGTCGATGCCCATGCCCTCCAGGAAGCCCTGGTCGCGGTCGTAGTCCACCGAGACGACCTTGTCGTCGAAGAGGTCGAGGAGCGCGATCGTCGCCTTCTCGCCGTCCAGCTGGGCGGCCGTCCACTCGCCGATGAGCAGGCCCGCCTGCCGGTTGTCGGTCGCGAACGTGATGTCGACGGCGTCGGCCGGGTCCGGCGGGGTGTCGAGCGCGATGACGTACAGGCCGGCGTCGCGGGCCTTGCCGAGCGCGTCCACCACGGACGGGCCGTTGGGCGTGATGAGGATGCCGGAGTCGCCGCGGGCGATCGCGTTCTCGATCGCCTGGATCTGCGTCTCCTCGTCGCCGTCGGCCTTGCCGGCTGCCATGGTCAGCTCGACGCCGTGCTCCGTGGCCGCGGCCTCGGCGCCTTCCTGCATCGCGACGAAGAACGGGTTGGTCGTCGTCTTCACGATCAGCGAGACACCGACGGCGTCCCCGTCGCCACCCGCTTCGGCACCGTCGTCGCTGCACGCCGTGAGGCCGAGCGAGGCGATGGCGACCACGCCGGTCAGAGCGGCACCACGCCGCCACGAGGATCGGTTCATCGTCATGAGGTTCACCGTCGAACTCCTAAGTCGTGGGCTCGCGCCCGACAACGTTGTCAAGTCACTGTCTACCGGACTTCCGAGGTATGGTCAAGCGCAGGACGAGCAAGGAGTGCGGAATCGTGACATCGGTGTCAGGCGATCACCCCCCCGCGACGCGGCGACCGACCATGCGTGACGTGGCGCAGCTGGCCGGCGTGGGCATCAAGACGGTCTCGCGCGTGGTCAACGGCGAGCCCAACGTCTCCCCCGCAACGGCCGAGCGCGTGCGTCAGGCGGCGGCCTCGCTCCACTTCGAGCCCGACCTCCACGCCGGCAACCTGCGCCGCGCCGACCGCCGGTCCCGGACGCTCGGCCTGCTGGTGTCGAGCGTCGCGAACCCCTTCGCCGCGCAGGTTCATCGCGCCATCGAGCGGGTGGCCATCGAGCACGGGTACGCGGTCCTCGCCGCAAGCCTCGAGGACGACCCCGACGCCGAGCTGCGGGCGGTCACGGCGCTCGCCCGACGGCGGGTCGACGGGTTCGTCGTGACGCCGGTCCGCGACGACCAGGCGTACCTGCGCCTGCACGTCGAGCGCGGGACTCCCCTCGTGTGCGTGGACCGCGAGCCGCACGGCATCGAGACCGACACCGTGGTCACGTCCAACGTGGAGGGTGCGCGCGACGCGGTGCGTCACCTCTTGGCGCACGGGCACCGCAGGATCGCGTTCCTCGGGGACCTCGAGCGGATCCAGACCGCGGGCCAGCGGCGCCAGGGGTACCTCGACGAGCTCGCCGCCTCGGGGATCGACGTCGACCCGGCGCTGATCGTCCTCGGTCTGCACGACGACGCCAGCGCCACCGCGGTCGCCCGCCGTCTGCTCACCCTGCCGGACCCGCCCACGGCGATCTTCTCGGGCCAGAACCTCGTCACCATCGGCGCGATCCGCGCGCTCCAGCAGCTGGGCCTGGAGCACGACGTCGCCCTCGTGGGCTTCGACGACGTCGAGACGAGCGACCTGCTCAAGCCGCGCGTCACCACGGTCTCCCAGGACGCCGACCGCATCGGACGCCTCGCGGCGGAACGTGTGTTCGCGCGGCTCGACGGCGACACGAGCCCGCCGCGTCACCTGGTGGTGCCCACCCGTCTCGTGGTCCGCGGGTCGGGTGAGATCCGAGCGCCACTCGCGGCCCCCGCGGACGTCGGGTGACCGGGGTGCGGGCTCTGTCGACATCACCCCCTTGACAGCCCGAAATTCGGCCACTAGATTCGGCGGCCAGTTGCTAGTTATACGAATGACTTCAAGGATGAGGTTGGGACATGGCCGCCAGACACCGCACGCCCACCATGTGGGACGTGGCGCGTGCCGCGGGCGTGTCCCAGGCCACCGTCTCCATCGTCCTCAAGGGCGACCCCGGCTCCCGGGTGTCGGCTACGACCGTCGAACGTATCAACGACGCCGTCCAAGCGCTGGGGTACCGGCCGAACGCAACCGCCAAGGCGCTGCGCGAGCGTGTCGCCGAGCTCGTCGGGTTCATCGGCGACGAGGTGGCCTCCGCTCCCTTCGCGGGCGAGATCGTCGAGGGCGCCCAGGAGCGCGCCTGGCAGGACGGGCAGCTGCTCCTCGTCGTCAACACGGGCGGCCGCCGCGACCTCGAGCAGGCCGCCGTCGAGCAGATGCTCTCCCATCAGGTCCGGCGGTTCATCTACGCGTCGATGTACAACCGGCCCGTCACCCTGCCCCCGAGCCTCGAGAGCGAGGAGGTCGTCATCCTGAACGCGGTCGACCCGTCGGGGACCACCTGGTCGGTCTCCCCAGACGAGGTCGAGGGCGGCCGCGCGGCGACGCGGCGGCTGATCGACGCCGGGCATCGGCGTATCGCGATGATCGACATCCAGACGCTCGAGTCGCGCCTGCCCGCCGCCGTCGGACGCTACGAGGGCTACGTCGCCGCGCTCGAGGACGCAGGCCTGGGCATCGACCCGGAGCTCGTCCGGTTCGGTGGCGGCAGCCCGGAGCACGGTTTCGAGCACGCGGGCGCGCTCATGGACCAGGCGGCTCCTCCGACCGCGATCTTCTGCGCGAACGACCGTACCGCCTGGGGTGCGTACCAGGCGCTCACCGAGCGCGGGCTGCGGATCCCCGACGACGTCTCCATCGTCGGCTTCGACAACCAGGAGACCGTCGCGCCGTTCCTCCGCCCGGCTCTGACCACCATGAACCTCCCGTTCCGCGACATGGGCTGGGCCGCAGCCGACCTGCTGCTCACGGGAGGAGCGGCACGAAAGGGGAAGGCCCGCAGCATGCGCCTACGTTGTGAGCTCGTCGAACGCGACTCCGTCGCCACACCCAGGGAGCGAGCATGACCGCCCGGACGGAATCACCCGACCTCACCCTCACCGCCGAGGCCACGGCTGGAGCGGGCGCCGTTCCGGCGTCCCGCCGCCCGACGATGCCGGCCCCCGCGCCTCGCCGCAACCGGCTCAAGCGGGTTCGGCGCGCGTGGCAGTTATACGTACTACTTGCCCCGACGCTGCTGTATTTCGTGGTCTTCAAGTTCTGGCCCATGTACGGCGTCCAGATCGCGTTCCGGAACTTCAACCCGGTCGACGGCTTCACCGGCAGCCCCTGGGTCGGGCTGGACCACTTCCGCCGGTTCATCAGCTCGTTCCAGTTCGAGCAGCTGATCGAGAACACGCTCCTGCTGGCGACGTTCAACCTGGCGTTCCTGTTCCCGGTGCCGATCGTCCTGGCCCTCATGGTCAACCACCTGTCGTCACGCCGGTTCAAGGCGTTCACCCAGACCGTGCTCTACGCCCCGTCCTTCATCTCCACGGTGATCGTCGTCGGCATGCTCTACGTGCTGCTCTCCCCGCGGTCCGGGCTCGTCAACCACCTTCTCGGCTTCGCCGGCGTCGAACCGATCTTCTTCCTGGCAGAACCGGAGTGGTTCCGGCCGGTGTACGTCGCCTCGAGCGTCTGGCAGGAGGCCGGCTTCTCGATGGTCGTGTACCTCGCGGCGCTGGCCGGGATCGACCCCGCGCTGCACGAGGCGGCGCGCATCGACGGCGCGAGCGCGCTGCAGCGCATCCGGCACATCGACATCCCCGGGATCCTGCCGGTCATCTCGATCCTGTTCATCCTCGCGGTGGGGAACCTGCTCAACATCGGGTTCGAGAAGGCGCTGCTGCTGCAGACGCCCTTGAACGCCTCGGAGTCGCAGATCATCCAGACGTACGTCTACGAGGCAGGCCTGCAGCAGGCCCAGTTCTCCTACTCGACCGCGATCGGTCTCTTCAACTCCGTCCTCAACCTCGGCCTGCTCCTGACGTTCAACTGGGTGGCGCGCCGGTTCAAGCAGAACAGCCTGATCTGAGGTGCACACCATGACGTCGACAACATTCGGGCTCCGCGCCCGCCGCCCGCTCGCGAACCGCATCCCAGACCGCGGGATCACGATCACCTCGGTCGTGATCCTGTCCACCGCGGTCGCCGCCGTGCTCTACCCGCTGTACTTCATCGTGATCGCGTCCCTGAGCGACCCGGCGGCGGTCGCCGGAGGCCGGGTGTGGCTCCTGCCCCAGGGGTTCACGTTCGACGGGTACGTGCGCATCCTCGCCGACTCCGCCGTCTGGCGCGGCTTCGGCAACTCCGTCCTCTACACCACGGTCGCGACGACGATCAGCGTCTGCCTCATCGTCGCGGGCGGGTACGCCCTGTCGCGCAAGGACCTGCCGGGGCGCCGCACGATCACCGTGCTCCTCGTCGTCACGATGTTCTTCGACGGCGGCATGATCCCGCGCTACCTCGTGGTCAAGGACCTCGGGATGCTCGACACGATCTGGGCGGTCGTGCTTCCCGGAGCGGTGGGCGTGTGGAACCTCATCATCGCCCGCTCGTTCTTCCAGGTCTCGCTCCCCGACGAGCTCCGCGAGGCCGCCCAGCTCGACGGTGCGAGCGACTTCCGCTTCTTCTTCACGATCGCGGTCCCACTGGCCCGCTCGCTCATCGTCCTCATGGCCATGATCCACATGGTCTTCAACTGGAACGCGTTCTTCGACGCGCTCATCTACCTGAACGACGCGGACAAGTACCCGCTCCAGCTGGTGCTCCGCAACATCCTCATCCAGTCCGACCTCGCATCGACCGGCAACATGACCGGAGACCTCGAGTCGTACGCCGAGACCCAACGGGTCGGCGAGCTGATCAAGTACGGAATGATCGTCGTCTCGACGTTGCCGATCCTCGCCGTCATGCCCTTCCTCCAGAAGCACTTCACCAAGGGCGCTCTCCTCGGCGCAGTGAAGAGCTGACCGCGCACGTCACCCTTCCTTCCCCCTGTGGACCGGTCGCGCCCTGCGGCCAGTCCTTCGCACCAGCTCCACGCAGGCGTGGGGTCCCCCAGAGAGGTATCCACGATGAACCGAAAGTTGACAGCGTCCGTCGCCGCGATGACGGCGGCCGGGCTCCTGCTGACCGGCTGCTCGGGCAGCACCGAGCAGGACGGCAAGGACGCCGAGGCCGGCTTCAACGCCGAAGGCCTTCCCATCGTCGACGAGAAGGTCACCCTGACCTTCTCCGGACAGAAGGCGTCGCTCGCCCCGGACTACTCCGAGATGGAGCTCGTCCAGCAGTGGGAGAAGGACACCAACGTCTCGATCGTCTGGGAGAACCTGCCGGACACGGTCTACCAGGAGAAGAAGAACCTCATCCTCGCCAGCGGCGACCTCCCGGACGCCTTCTACAACACCGGCTTCACGCCTGCGGACATCTCGACCTACGGCGCCAACGGCACGCTGGTCCCGCTCGAGGACCTCATCGCGGAGCACGCCCCCAACCTCCAGGCCATCTTCTCCAAGCGGCCCGAGATCAAGGCGGCGGTCACCTCGTCCGACGGTCACATCTACACCCTCCCGGCCGCGGAGGAGCTCGGCATCGGTGCCGTGCCGTTCTTCCTGTCCATCAACAAGACCTGGCTCGACGAGCTCGGTCTCGAGGTCCCGACGACCATCGAGGAGTACGAGGCCGCGCTCGAGGCGTTCAAGACTCAGGACCCCAACGGCAACGGCAAGGCCGACGAGATCCCGCTGAGCTACATCAACGGCTGGTGGTGCGCCGACGTCGGCGACATCATGGCCGCGCTCGGCGGCATGCCGGACAACCTGGACCACCGCATCGTGCGTGACGGCAAGGTCATCTACACCGCGGCGCAGCCCGAGTACCGGGACGCGCTCGCCAAGCTGCACGACTGGTACCAGCGAGGGCTGATCGACCCCGAGGCGCTCACGCAGGACGACAAGACGTACCTGGCCAAGGGCAAGACGCCCGACCCCGTGCTCGGCTCCTACGTCTGGTGGGAGACCGAAGAGGTGGTCGGCCCCGAGCGGGCCGACGAGTACGTGCTCGTCCCCGCGCTCGAGGGCGTGGCCGGCCGTCTCGTCGGGCACTCCAACGGCTCGGACTTCTCGGCCGGGGCGTTCGCGATCACGCGTGAGAACGCCTACCCCGAGGTCACGATGCGGTGGGTCGACCGGCTCTACGAGCCGGTGATGTCCGCCCAGGTCTCATGGGGCCCGATCGGAACGACGCTCGAGGAGAACGCGGACGGCGTCCTGCAGCAGATGGAGCTCGGCAAGGACGTCTCCGCCGGTGAGCTGCGCCAGAAGGTCTCGCCCGGTGGCCCCAAGGTCACCCTCAAGGAGGATTTCGAGAACGTCGTCCTGCCCGAGCCTCGCGCCGCCCAGCGCGTGACCGACCTCGAGGAGCACTACCTCCCGTGGGCGGAGGACGAGTGGTTCCCGAACGTGCCGTTCGACGAGGCCGAGATCCAGGAGATCAGCGCGATCGAGACCGACATCAAGACGTTCGTGGACACCAAGCGCGCCGAGTGGGTCGCGAACGGTGGCGTCGAGGACGAGTGGGACAACTACGTCGCCCAGCTCGAGCAGATGGGCCTGGACCGGCTCATCGAGCTCTACCAGCAGGCGTACGACCGCTACCTCGAGAACGCCTGACCACCCCCCGCGGGAGGGGCCGCACCGGTGCCCCTCCCGCGGCCGGGGCGCGCGACCGCAGCGCCCCGGCCACACCGCACCATCCCGATTGAGGACACATGCTCACTCTCGAGACCCACTGGACCTGGGACTTCTGGACCGCCCGCGACGGCGCCACGTACCACCTGTTCTTCCTCAAGGCGCCGAAGTCGCTGGGCGACCCCGGGCTCAGGCACTGGCACGCGCGCGTGGGTCACGCCACGAGCACCGACCTGCGGACCTGGACCGTCCTGCCGGACGCGCTCGGCCCGGGCGAGGCCGGGGCCTGGGACGACATGGCGACCTGGACCGGGTCGGTGCTCCGCGCCGAGGGTGCCTGGCACATGTTCTACACCGGCATCAACCACCGCGAGGCCGGGGACCACCAGCGCATCGGCCACGCGATCAGCACCGATCTGGCGCACTGGACCAAGACCTCCGGGCCCGTGCTGGAGCTCGACACGACGTACTACCAGGGCGGCGTGGAGGGATGGCCCGCGGTCGACTGGCGCGACCCGTGGGTCTACTGGTCGCAGGCGCACGGCGAGTACCGCATGCTCTTCACGGCTCGCCACGCCGACGGTGAGGTGGACGAGCGCGGTGTCATCGGCCAGGCACGGTCGGCGGACCTGGTGACGTGGGAGGCTCTGGAGCCCGTCGTCGCCCCGGGCGAGTTCGGCCACCTCGAGGTCCCGCAGCTCTTCGAGGCGGACGGCCGCTGGTACTTGTCCTACTCGGTCTACGCGCACGCCCACAGCGAGTCACGCCAGCGCGCGCACACCGCGGTGACCGGCACCCACTACTTCGTGGCCGACCAGGAGGACGGTCCCTTCCGCTCCCCCGGACCCGACTTCTTCTGCGGCGACCCGGACGGCGGCGCGCTCTACGCGGGGCGCTTCGAGCGCGACCCCGACGGGCGCCTCGTCTTCCTCGCGTTCCTCCAGGCGCAGGGCGGCAAGGCCTTCGCCGGCGGCTTGTCGGACCCGATCCCGGTCCGCGTCGAGGCCGGCGGCCGTCTCATCCTGGACGGCTCGACGGACATGATCCCCGTCGGGCTGTCGGCTGACACTCCGGCGATCGCCGGATGAGCACCGTCCCCCTGACACCCCCGGGCACGGCCGTCCGCTTCGCCGGTGGCGAGGGGACGGTGGCGGCGACGATCGATCTCACGCCACCGTTCACTGCCGACGTGTGGGCCGCGCCGGCCGTGCTCGGGGCCGGCGCGCCGCACCGGCTCCAGGGCATCTTCCTGGGCGCCCCGGCCGACGGAGGCGCCCGGCGACGGCCGGTCGCCTGGACGCTCGGACTCGACCGTCGCGGGCACCCCGTGGTCCGGCTCGAGGAGGGCGAGGTCATGGTCACGGACCTGCGCGGCCCGAGCCCGCTGCCGCGGCTGGCGTGGTCGAGGCTCACCGTCACCGTCACGGACGAACAGGTCAGCCTCGGCGTCGACGGCACGACGGTCGGCTCGGCTCCCGTCCCGGCGGGCGTCACGCTCCCGGGGCGACAGACCGTGACGGTCGGCCGGTCGCGTGACGCCGTCGACGACGGCGCCGTCCGATACGGGTACTTCACCGGGCTGCTCGCCGCGGCGTCCGTCACGACCGGGGACGGACACGTCGTCGACCGGGCGGCCCCGGCCGCCGATCCGCGCAGGGAATGGGTCACCGACCCGTCGAGGTATGCCGCCGACCGCGACCGGCCGCGATACCACTTCATGCCCCCGGCGCAGTGGATGAACGAGCCGCACGGCGTGGTCCATCACGCCGGCAAGCACCACCTGTTCTACCAGCGCAACGAGCTCGGCCCTTTCTGGGGCGCGATCGCCTGGGGTCATGCGGTCAGCGACGACCTCGTGCGGTGGACAGACCTCGGCTCCCCGCTCGACGGCGCCGACATCGCCTACGCCCCCGAGGGCGTGTGGTCCGGCAGCGCCACGGTCGACCGCGACGGGACGCCCCTGGTGTTCTTCACGGCCGGCGACGACCGCGACGACCCCAACCAGCGCACCGCCTGGGCGCGCCCGGTCGACCCGCACGACCCGGCCCTCCGGTCGTGGCAGGCCGGTCCGGCACCTGTGACGACCTTGCACGACGCCCTGCCCGAGCTGCGCCGTCGCGGGCTCGAGCCGCTCCCGCGGGAGTTCCGTGACCCGTTCGTCTGGCACGAGGAGGACACCTGGTTCCAGCTCGTCGGCGCGGGGATCCAGGGCCGCGGCGGCACTGCGCTGCTGTACCGCTCGCCAGATCCCACGGGCGGGGAGTGGGAGTTCCTCGGGCCGCTGGCGATCGGTGACGCGACGTCACGTCCGGACACCGGGGTGCACTGGGAGCTCCCCGTCCTCGTGCCCGTCGGGCACGACGCCGACGGCCGGCCCAAGCACGCCTTCTTCGTGACGCCGTGGTGGCCACAGCCGTGCGAGCACTCCCTGCTGTACGCCTGGTACTGGATCGGGACCTGGGACGCCGGTACCGCCACGTGGACTCCGGACCATGACGATCCCCGGCTCCTCGACGTCGGCGGCTTCTTCACCGGTGTCACGGCCTCGCGGACGCCCGACGGGCGGACACTGCTGTGGACGGTCGCCCAGGACCTCCTGAGCGAGGAGGAGCATGCTCGGCGAGGGTGGGCCGGCAATGCCGGTCTCCCGGTCGAGGTCTGGTTCCGCGACGGCGACCTGTGCGTCGCGCCTGTTCGCGAGCTGGCGTCCCTGCGCGAGAGCGTCACGCTTGACCTGGTCGAGGGCCCGACGTCGAAGCTGCCGGACACCGTCCCGGTGCACGCCGGGCCGACGGCGGAGCTCGAGCTCACCGCCCACGTCCCGGTCGGCGGCTCGGTCGAGCTGGCGGTGCGAGCGCCGGCCGATGAGCGCCCCGCCGTGCTCGTCGTCGTGACGCGCACCGGCGCCACGACCGGGCGCGTCGACGTGCTCCGGCCGGGGTCCACCGAACCCGACCGACAGCACAGGCACGGCGACGACCTCCGGCTCGACCCCGACGGACAGGTACGCGTGCGCGCCTTCGTGGACCACTCGATGGTCGAGGTCTACGTGCAGGACCATCGCTCGGTCACCACGCGAGCGTGGGCACGTGACGGCGACCGGGACGCCGGGTGGGTCCGCGCCTCGGGCGGTGCCTCGCTTGCGTCCCTGCGCGTGTGGCGGCTGCGGGAGGCGGTCGTCGCCGAGGATCGCTGATCGCGGGGTAGCGGCAGCCCCAGGCTGGGCTCGTGGGACCCGGTTGCAGGGTTTGTCGACCCGTGCAACCATCGAGGACACCGCTGACATCGTTGTCATGCGATCTGGGTCCTAGTGACGACGACGGGAGACGACGAGTGATGCCCACGCCAGCCACCACCGCCACGGGAACGCGACCCCAGTTCCTGCGCGATGACGCCTGACGCCAGGCGAGCCCTCGGGAGGGCCGTCAAGTCTCACCGCGTGAGCCACGGCCTGACGCAGCGCGAGCTCGGCGAGCTGGTCTTCTGCAGCCAGGCGACGATCTCGAAGATCGAGCGCGGAAGCGCCGCGGTCGACGACACGGTGCGTGCCAGGATCGAGTCGGCGCTCGACCTCGAGTCTGGTCAGCTCCTCGTCGAGTGCGGGTCGATCGCGCCATCGACCGCCGATCCCGAGCTCGCTCGGCGTGTCCGAGCGCTCGAGCTGGCGATCCAGACGCTGACCTGTGCGGTGTACGACCTCGTGCGCACCGAGACCGGTGATCGACGCCATCGGCTCGACAAGAGCCATGCGTCGGCCGGCGAGCTGACCCACGCAGGGCGTCCGTCATCCGAGCACGGACGGTTCCCGTATACGCGGCGGCACTCGGATATTCCGCATCGTCGTCCCACGGCGACAGCCGTGCGTCCGGTCCCGTAGACCTTGTGGCGCCGGCGCCGGACGCGCCGGCAGCTTCGCGAGAACTTCTACAGGAGGACGACGTGTCCGACCATCCTCAACCGCACCTCCGCCGGCTCGCCGCCGGTATCCTCGCCGCGGGCATCGTCGCGGCCGGCCTCGTCGGCACCGGCAACGTGGCGGCGGCCGCCAGCTCGAGCACTGCCCCGGCGCCGGCGTCGAACCCGACGTCGACGTACGCGCCGGAGGACGACTTCACGGCGAACTGGACCCGGGAGCACGCGCTCGAGATCAAGCCCGACCAGACGAACACCAAGCCCTTCATCGACCCCGAGTTCCCGGTCATGTCCGACAAGGTCTGGGTCTGGGACACGTGGCCGCTCACCGACCTCGACATGAACCCCGTGACGTACAAGGGGTGGCACGTCATCTTCTCCCTCACCGCTCCGCGCGACGAGTTCTTCGGCGACCGGCACTGGGTCGCCCGGATCGGCTACTTCTACAGCCGTGACGGCAAGAACTGGACATACGGCGGCGACGCGTTCCCAGACGGCGCCTCGCCCGGTGGGCGCGAGTGGGCCGGCTCGACCGTCATCACGAACGGCAACCAGCTCGAGGCCTTCTACACCGCCTCCGGGAAGAAGGACTCCTTCGGGTGCGCCTGCGACCCCTTGCAGCGGCTGGTCAACAGCCCCGGCAAGATCCACGCCGACAAGGACGGGGTCTGGTTCGGCGGGTTCGAGGACCACACGGTCATCGCCGAGGCAGACGGCGAGATGTACCAGACGCTCGAGCAGTCCGAGTCCGGGCCGATCATCTACGCGTTCCGTGACCCGTTCGTCTTCCGCGACCCGGCCGACGGGGAGATCTACGCTCTCTTCGAGGGCAACAACCCCGGTGTCGCCGGCACGCACACCTGCGACTCCCACGAGATCGGCGACGTGCCCGACAACCACGACGTCCCCGACGACGCCCGCTACTACACCGGCAACATCGGCCTGATGACCAAGACGAGCAAGGGCCAGGACTACACCGGCTGGAAGCTCCTGCCCCCGGTCCTCTCGGCGGAGTGCACGAACCAGCAGACCGAGCGACCGCACCTCACCATCGAGGACGGCAAGTACTACCTGTGGACGATCAGCCACAAGTTCACGTTCGCGCCCGGCCTCACCGGCCCGGACGGGCTGTACGGCTTCGTCGGCGACTCCATCCGCAGCGACTACCAGCCGCTCAACGGCAGCGCGCTCGTGCTCGGCAACCCGGAAGAGGCGCCGCTGCAGAACTACTCCGACTACGTGATGCCGAACGGCCTCGTTGAGTCGTTCATCGACACGGTGCCCGACGGCTCCGGCGGGGTGGTCTACGGCGGGACGCTCGCTCCGACCCTCGAGCTCGAGCTCGACGGGGCGACGTCCACGCTCGTGGAGGAGCACCCGTTCGCCTACATCCCGGCACTGCGCAACATCGCAGGCGAGCCGTAGCAGCAGGGCACCTCGATGACGGTGGCCCCCGGCCACCGCACGACAGGTCCGGCCAGGGCACGTGCGATGCCCTGGCCGGACGACGTCGTCGTCGTTCGCCCGGCGCGAGAGTGTCAGATCACGTCGATTCAGACGCGAGGGGCGCGACACGCTGGGGCAAACGTATTCCTACCAGGAGCGGCACGGCCAGAGAATACTGGGCTCCAGATGACCGCAGGTCAGGCTCTAAAGCGGCCGATCGTCCCAATGAACATCACCGCGTCGCATCGGTGCTGCGGGATAAACGTATTCCTACCGTACGGCGGCGACCAGGGGTCGGATGTCGTCGGTATGCATCGGCCGGGCGGAGCGGCGGGCGGCAGTGATGGTGCGGCGCGGCAGGATCTGAGGATCGGAAGGGGGTCATGCACCAGTACCGGCGGGCACTCCCCGACCCACGAAACGTCTCCACAAAACCAATGGCCACGTCAGATCCTTGGCTTCAGGATCTCGACGTGGCCTCTGACCTGCGAGAATGGTGGAGCTGAGGGGACTCGAACCCCTGACCCCCTGCATGCCATGCAGGTGCGCTACCAGCTGCGCCACAGCCCCGAGAACCGACTCTCGCCGTGGCGATCCGTCCGATTCGGTGTGTTCCTCCCAGGTTGCACCCCGCGGGAACGTCGATATCTTAGGCAGACTTGGGCCCAGGTTCCAAATTCCAGTCCGGCCCCAACCGCCACTGGTCGAGCGGGTAGCCGGCGCCCACGTTGTGCGCCACGAGCCGCCACTCGGGCATCGCGTGGGGACCGGATCGGTGCAGGTGGGACCAGTGCACGTTGTGCATCCCGGCGATGCCGCGCCACCCGTCCGGGTCGAGCCCGAGCATGGCCGTGACGCCGAGCGAGATGGCCGCGCCGTGCGACACCACGACGAGAGTTTCGTCACCGCCGAGGTCCTCGGCGTGCTCGCGCACGGCCTCGGCCATGCGTTTCGCGACCGTGGCCTTCCTCTCGGCTCCCGCGCGCACGGGGTCGGCACCCCGGCGCCACGAGGCATACTCCTCGGGCCAGCCCTCGGCGATCTCCTCGCCGGTCAGGCCCTCCCAGTCGCCGAAGGAGCGCTCGCGCAGCCGCTCGTCGGTCTGCACGACGACGTCGCCGCCGATCGCCTGCGCGTACGCGTCGGCGGTATCGGCGGCACGCTCGAGGTCCGACGTGACGATGCGCGTCGCCCGGTGCGACGACGCGAGCGCTGCGGCACCCTCGGTGGCCTGCCAGCGCCCGACGTCGTCGAGCGGGATGTCGATCTGGCCCTGCAGCCGCAGGGTCGCGTTGTACGCGGTGCGCGCGTGGCGCAGGAGGACGACGGTGTCGGCAGGCATGACTCAGAACCCCTCGCCGGACAGGCGGATCGACCCGTCCGAGCCGCCGGTGCCGTACTCGGCCTCGGCCGCGGCTCCGTCTCCCCCGCGCGCGTCGGGGGGCAGGTCGATCGTCGGACAGTCCTTCCACAGGCGCTCGAGCGCGTAGTAGACGCGGTCCTCGGCATGCTGCACGTGCACGACGACGTCGCCGAAGTCGAGGAGGACCCACCGGGCCTCGGCCTTGCCCTCCCGACGGATCGGCCTGGCGCCGGCCTTGAACATCTGCTCCTCGATGGCGTCGACGATCGCCGAGACCTGGCGCTCGTTCGTGCCGGAGGCGATGAGGAAGACATCCGTCAGGACGAGCTGCTCGCTCACGTCCAGCGCGATGATCTCCTGCGCCTTGCGGTCCGAGGCGGCGCGGGCCGCGACGATCGCGAGCTCGACGGCGCGTTCCGTGGCGGTCACAGGACTCCTTCGTCGGGCTGCGTGCTCAGGGTCGTGACGGCCGCGGCCGCCTCCTGGTCCGTCTGGAAGCTGTCGTCCGGACCCTGGAGCAGCAGCTGCCACACCAGCAGGCCGAGCACGAACGCCACGACCACGAGCACGATGTAGTGCAGCCACGTGTACGAGCTCTCGGGCTCGTCGTCGTCCCAGTCGTCGTCCTCGTCGTAGTGGTCGTCGACCGGCACCTCCGCGCGGGCGCGGACCGGCTGGTGGTCGGAGGTCACGAGCGCGTCGAACGGCGACACCGACGTGCGGCCTGCGGGCTGGCCGGGCTCGGCGCCCGGCGGGACCTGCGCGGGCTGCCGCGGGGTCGACGACGTCTCCCACGGCAGGCTCGGGCTCGACGCACGCTCGGGCGCCGGCGCAGGCGCGGCCGACGTGCCGAACGGCGACGGCGGCTCGCTCCGCGACGGCCTCGCGGGG
>VJZX01000021.1 GCA_009663185.1 Isoptericola halalbus | reverse complement strand
CATCGAGTTCGACCAGCTCGGGCCGATGGTGCGCGAGTTCCTCGCCGAACCGGCGCGTTCTCCGGCGAAGTAGCGCGTAGCTCAACGAGGTGGCGCAAGCCCGGCAAGGGCATCCCGCGCACGTGTCGGACCCTCGCCCTAGCGTGGACGGTGGCCGCTCGCTCCGGCGGCCACGGACCCCAGCCAGGAGGCGTCACGATGGCCAGGCTCAACCCCTATCTCAGCTTCAGGTCCGAGGCGCGCGAGGCCCTCGAGCTCTACAAGTCCGTGCTCGGCGGCGACCTGCGGATCGACACCTACGGCAGCCTCCCGGGGCTCAACGACAACCCCGACGAGCAGGACCTCGTCATGCACGGCCAGCTCGAGACGCCGAGAGGGCTGTGCATCATGGCTGCGGACACGCCGTCGTCCCAGCCCTACGTCGCCCCGACCAGCGGCGTCACGGTCGCGCTCACCGGCGACCCCGCCGACCACGAGTACATCGCGTCGGCGTTCGAGGGCCTCTCCGACGGCGGCGAGGTGACCCTGCCGTTCGAGAAGGCGCCGTGGGGCGACTACTTCGGCCAGCTCACGGACAAGTTCGGCGTCGCGTGGATGTTCGACGTCGGCACGGAGGACTCCGCCACGCAGTGAGGCAGTCCGGCCTCAGCCGAGCAGCACGCGCTCTCGCCGTGCCGCGAGCTCGCTGAGGCGCGCCTCGACGTCGCGCCGCCGACCGTCGAGGCGTGCCGCGACCCCGCCCACGGTCGTCCGGGCGACGTGGACGCGATCGCGCGCCTCGGCGATCCGGTTGCGCACCGACAGGTCGGTGAAGAAGTTGTCGAACCACACGTCGAAGGTCCGTGTCATCCCGTCGATGCCCAGCTCTCCGACGCCCTGCTCGCCCAGGTCCCCGAGCTCCACGCTGAGGTGCCGCAGCGCGGCGTCCGCCTCGCGCATCAGCGCCGCCGCATGGTCGAGCTTGTCGTGCTTGACCATGCTCGCGATCATGCCGCCGTCGAAGAAGGTGTCGTAGGTCGACCACCCGTTGGCGCTGCGCAGATGCTCGGCCGCGGCGTCGAGCGCCTCGGTTGCCTGGGCCGCGGCCGCACGCGCCTCGGCGATGTCCGTCCGCTCGGCCAGCAAGGACCCCGTCTCGCGCGCGACGTCGGCCAGCTCGGCCGCCGTCGCGCCGCCGGCCGTGCGAAGCCATGCCTCCTTGGTCTCGAGGGCGCGCCGCAAGCGGGTATCGACGTCGCCGAGAACCGTGAGCGCCGCGTCGACGGCCGCGACCTCCCGCTCGGCCGCGGCGAGCCGGGCCTGCGCGGTCGCGACGGCGTACTCGGCGGCCTGCTGCTCGGCACGCTCGCGGTCGAGGCGTTCGTCGCGATCGCCGCGCAGGCTCGCCCACACGCGAGCGAGACTCAACGACTCCAGACGGGCCACGTCGGCCGCCTCGTCGGTGAGCCGGGACCGGGCCAGGGCGACCTCGCGCCGCGCGGTGTGCACAAGGTCCGCCGCCCGTGCCCGACGGGCGACGCCGTGACGATGCTCGCCGGCCGCCGTCTGCGCCGCTCGCAGCTCGGTCTCGATCGCAGCGAACTGGTCTGGCGCGGCACCCATCGACGGCATGGTGCTCAAGGTAGCGGGCTCCACGGCTAGGTTGGGCCCATGCTCGCCGCCACCGTCGCCCGGTTCTCGCCCGACTCCCCGCTCGACGGCCTGGAGATCGGCGAACGGCCCGAGCCGGAGGCACGCGAGCACTGGACCACGGTCGAGGTGCGCGCCGCGAGCCTCAACCAGCACGACCTGTGGTCGCTGCGCGGCGTCGGGCCGCGCGAGGAGCAGCTGCCCATGATCCTCGGCACCGACGCCGCAGGGGTGACGCCCGACGGCGAGGAGGTCGTGGTGCACGGCGTCATCGGCGCGGACGGGCACGGCGTCGGGCCGCGCGAGCCACGCTCGCTGCTCTCGGAGCGCTACCCCGGCACGCTCGCAGAACGCGTCGCGGTGCCGACGGCGAACCTGCTGGCCAAGCCGGCGGAGCTCTCGTTCGCCGAGGCCGCGTGCCTGCCGACGGCGTGGCTCACCGCGTACCGGATGCTCTTCGTCGCGGCGGGCCTGCACCCTGGCGACCGTGTGCTCGTGCAGGGTGCGGGCGGCGGCGTCGCGACCGCCGCGATCGTGCTCGGCGCCGCCGCGGGGCTCCAGGTGACCGCGGCGTCTCGCAGCGCGGCCAAGCGAGAGCGCGCGCTCGAGCTCGGCGCCGCGCACGTCGTGGAGCCAGGTGCGCGCGTGCCGGCGCGGGTCGACGCGGTGATCGAATCGGTGGGGCAGGCGACGTGGGGCCACTCGGTCCGGTCCGTGCGCCCTGGCGGGACGATCGTCGTGTGCGGCGCTACGAGCGGTGACGCCCCGCCCGCCGAGCTCAGGCGCATCTTCTTCCAGGAGATCCGGGTCCAAGGCGTGACGATGGGCTCGCGCGAGGACCTCGCCGCGCTGCTGCGCTTCTGTGCCCGTACCGGCGTGCGGCCCGTCATCGACTCCGAGGTGCGCCTCGCCGACGTCGCCGAGGGCCTCGCCCGGCTCGACGCCGGCGAGCAGACGGGCAAGATCGTCGTCCTCCCCTGAGGCCGTGAGCAGGGCTCACGGTTGCCCGACGGCGGCCCGGCACCGGTCGCCGAGCGTCGCCACCGCGGCGCGCAGGTCTGACGGCCCCGCGATCTCGAACGGAACGTCGAACATCCCGAGGAACCCGGCCACGCCGACCCATGACCACGACGCGAGCAGGACGCGGGACCGCGGCTCGCCGTCGACGTCGGGCAGCGCCTCGGCCACGCCCCACCGACCGAGCCAGGGCGCGACGACGTCGGCGGGGGCGTGCAGCACGGCCTCCCCCCGCACCGTCGCCCGCATGCGGACGAACCCGTCGAGCAGGTACGCCCCGACGTCGCCACCGGGAACCTCACGCAGGGCGAACCGCGGCCCGGTGCCCGTCCGCAGCGAGAGGCGGTCGACCCGGAACGTGCGCCAGTCGGCGCGGTCGAGGTCGAAGCCGACGAGGTACCACCGTCCCTCGAACGTGACGAGGTGGTGCGGCTCCACGCGCCGCGGCGGCCGGAACGCGGCCGTTCCCGTCCCGACCGGCTCGCTCGTCCCGCCGTCGTAGTCGAACCGGACGACCTCACGCGCGCGGATCGCGGTACCCAGGCCGAGCAGCGAGTCGTGGCCGACGACGGGCGGTTCGCGGCGGCCCGGGTCGCGCACCGACGTGATCTCGAGCGCGTCGAGGCGGGCCCGCAGCCGCGCTGGCATGACCTGCCGGACCGTGGTCAGCGCCCGCAGCGCGGCCTCTTCGGTCCCCGGCGTCGCGGCGGTCTGGAGCGCGACCGCGACGGCGACCGCCTGCTCGTCGTCGAACAGCAGCGGCGGCAGCTCGGCGCCCGCGACGAGCCGGTACCCGCCGTCGGGTCCGCGCGTGGCCTGCACCGGGTACCCGAGCTCGCGCAGGCGGTCGACGTCTCGCCGCACGGTTCGCGGGCTGACACCGAGCCGCTCGGCGAGCAGCGCGCCGGGCCAGTCGCGGCGCGCCTGGAGCATCGACAGCAGCGTGAGCAGCCGCCCCGACGTCTCGATCATGTCCTGAGCCTGCCACGAGATGCGGACAGTACCTGACCGCAACCCGCGAGACCGTGGTCCTGACCCCGACACAGGAGGTAGACCATGATCCGCACGCGCGGGCTCACCAAGGACTTCGCGGTGGGCCGCAACGAGACCGTGCACGCCGTGCGTGGCATCACGCTCGACGTCGAGCCGGGCGAGCTCGTCGCCGTCCTCGGCCCCAACGGCGGCGGCAAGACGACGACGCTCCGCATGCTCACGACGCTGCTCGCCCCGACGTCGGGCACCGCGCAGGTCGCCGGGCACGACGTCGTCACGCACCCCGAGCGGGTCCGGGCCGCGATCGGCTACGTCGGACAGGGCAGCGGCGCGGGCACGTACCAGCAGGTGCGCGACGAGCTCGTCATGCAGGGCCGGGTGCACGGGATGGACCGCCGGGCGGCCGGACGCCGCGCGGACGAGCTGCTCGAGGCGCTCGACCTCGCCCCCCAGGCGCGACGGAAGGTCGAGAGCCTCTCCGGCGGGCAGCGCCGGCGTCTCGACGTCGCGATCGGCCTGGTGCAGGCGCCGCCGCTGCTCTTCCTCGACGAGCCGTCGACCGGCCTGGACCCGCACAACCGGGCCAACCTGTGGGAGCACGTGCTGCGCATGCGCGCGGACGCCGCCGCGGCGGGCCGGCCGATGACCATCGTCCTGACCACCCACTACCTCGACGAGGCGGACACGATGGCCGAGCGCGTCGTCGTCGTCGACCACGGTCAGGTCATCGCCGACGACACGGCCGATGCGCTCAAGTCCGACCTCGCGGGCGACCGGGTGCTGCTGCGCGCCGTCTCGCCCGGCCAGGTGCCGGCGCTCGCCGCGCTCGCCGAGCGTGCGCACGGCACCCGCTCGGTGTCGGTGGACGACGCCGGTACCGACGTCGTGACGGTGCGCTCCGCGGACGGCGCACGCGCTGTCCCGGAGCTCGTCCGGGCCGCCGACGCCGCGGGTCTCGTCCTCGCGGGCGTCCAGGTCGTCCGGCCCACGCTCGACGACGTCTTCCTGGCCCTGACGGGCCGCAGCCTGCGCGAGACGGCGATCGACGCCGGCGCACCCGAGTCCTCGACCGAGTCCTCGACCGAGACGACCGAGAAGGAGGTGGCCTGATGAGCCACGCGACGACGACGATCACCCCGCCCGCCACGGCTGCCCCGACGACGACGGCGGTCGCCGGACCGCCCGCGACACGGTTCGGGCGCGACACCGGCCTGGTGCTGGTGCGCGAGCTGCGCCCCGTGGTCCGCGACCCGTTCTCGCTGGTCTTCGGCCTGGTGCAGCCGCTGTTCTTCCTCGCCCTGTTCGGCCCGCTGCTCGTGGGGTCGCTGGGCGGGACGGACGTGCTCGGCGGCGACGTCTGGCTGTGGTTCGTGCCGGCGATCCTCGTGATGACGACCCTGTTCGGCACGTCGGGGACCGGGGCCAACCTCCAGATCGAGATCACCTCCGGGTCGCACGAGCGCATGCTGGTCACCCCGATGTCCCGATCGGCGATGCTCGTGGGCCGCGCGCTCAAGGAGGTCGTGCCGGTGGCCGCGCAGGGCCTGGTGGTGGTGCTCGTGATGCTGCCGTTCGGGATGCGCCCGAACCCGGTCGGCGTGCTGCTCACCCTGGGCCAGCTCGCCGTGCTCGGGGTTGGTGTCGGCGCGTTCTCCTATGCGCTCGCCCTCGCCGTGCGTCAGCAGGAGTGGATGTTCTGGGCCGTCCAGCAGACGGTGCTCTTCCCGCTCATGCTCCTGTCCGGCATGCTGCTGCCGCTCGAGACCGGGCCGGCGTGGATGCGCGCCGTGTCATACGCCGACCCGCTGCGCTACGTGGTGGACGCCGCCCGTGAGCTCTTCGCCGGCGACCTGGCGTCCGCGACCGTGTGGCGGGGCTGGCTCGCGGCGGTGCTGACCGCGGCCGCCGGCCTGGCGGTGGGGGTCAGGGCGATGCGCCGGTCGGTCGGGTGACGCCGCTCGGACCACGTCCGCCCGGCTGGGGCGGAGCCGCTCAGGCGAAGTGCTCGCGGTACGCGTCGAGCAGCGTCGGCCCGTCGTCGCCCAGGCGCCACACGCCCCAGCCGTCGGCGGTCGGCGAGCCCGCCGCCACGCTCGCCGCGGCGTCGGGGCTGCGGTAGCGGCCGCCGTCGGCGAGCTCGATCGTGCCGTCCGGGTGCAGCGTCGCCACGAAGTGCTGTCGGCGTCGCGGGCGCGACCACACCAGCGGCGTCGACCGCCCGAGACGGGCGGCGAGCGCGACCAGGTCCTGGTCGACCTCGCCCTCCGTCGGCACGGACGGATACGTGGGCGGCTGGTAGGACGACTCGGACGACAGCTCGTCGTCCGCCCGGCGGCCGTAGGACAGCGGGTCGCGGTCGAGCGGGTCGTACGACGACTCGTATGAGGGGCGCTCGTACGACGGCGGGGAGTACGTCGGGGCCTCGAGCGGCGGCACGCGGAGCGGTGTGTCGGCAGAGGCGTCGTCCCACGCCGGGGTGTTCCAGCCGGAGGAGCTCGGACGGGGCTCCCAGCCGGAGGACTCCCAGCGCGACTCCTGCGGCTCGGCCGGCTCCCACGGCGCTGGGGTGGGGGGCGGCGCGGGAGCGGGAGGTGGCGGCGGGACGGGCGCATCGGACGGCGGGGTCAAGACGCTCGCGAAGACCTCCCCGAGCCGCGGCCGGTCGGTCTCGGCCGGCGCGGTGAACCGGTCCGTGCGTGAACGTCGCGGCGCAGCCGCCGTCCGCTTCGACGCACGCGTCGGTTCCGGAGCAGGAGCAGGAGCAGGTGTGGGCTCCGGGTCCTCCGCCAACGGTGCGGGGATCCCCGGCAGCGGCAGGCCGGTGCCGGCGGCGCGGCGCTCGGCGCGCGTGGCACGCGTGCGGGACGTCGTCGGGCTTGCGTCGTCGGCGTCGGGAGTCCGGGGCGTCTGCGCGACCACCGGCATCTTGCCCGTGAGCGCGAGCCCGACCGCGACCTTCTCCGCGAAGGCCTCGGGCTCGACGTCGGTGGGACGCGGGACCGACCGGCGGAACCGCTGCTCGACCGGCGCACCCGTCCCGGCGGGCCGCGCCGGGTCGGCCGAGGAGAGCCGGGGAGCCCCCGGGTCGGACGCGGGATGGATCACCAGCGGAGACACGTCGACGAACCGGCGCCCGTCGGCGGAGTGCACCACCCCGAGCTTGAGCACCTCGACGGGCATCGACGGCTGACGCAGGAAGTCGACCGCGTTGAGGATCTCGTCGCTGGCGTCCTGGCAGATGATGATCAGCCGGGCGCCGCTGCGACCGGGCTGCGACCGGGTGACGGGCACGCTGTCGTAGAACGCGGCGATGTCGCGCTGGAACGCGTTCGGCCCGCCGTGGTAGCGGGCGGCCAGCTCGCCGCGGGTCAGGCGGCCGGCCGCGCCTGCGTGGTCGAGGGCCCGTGTGAGCGCCGCGTCGTCGAGCTCCCCGACGAGCTCGACCACGACGGGAGACCCCGTCGCGTCGAGCGCGAGCAGGTGCGGCTCGTCCGGACCGGAGCCGGGCGTCACGGGGAAGATCTGCTCCCCGAGAAGCCCGTCGATGTGCGACTCGACGACGTGGTGCGCGCTCGTCCCGACCCCTGGGTCGCGGACGGCCGGCGGCCGCCCGGACTGGACGAGGAGGGGCCGGTTGGCGTCGACCTCGAACAGTGGCATACGCAGACTCCCCGCTCGGAACCGCGACCCCCGCGGCCGCGATCCGGCATAGCCTACGGCGCCCGACTGGGAGCCCGCTAAACCCGGCCGGTGCGCCGCTCGTCGTTCGTGTCGCCCGTTCACACGGCCGAAATACCGTCCGCCCGACGGCGTCCGCAGTGCCACGATCCGACCATGTCCGCCGCCCTTCTCACCGGCGTTGTCGCCGGGTTCGCCGTCGCGCTGCCCGTCGGCGCCGTCGCCACCTACCTCGTGGGCCTCGCCGCCCGCCACCCGTGGCGTGTCGGCGCCGCGGGCGCGCTCGGGGTCGCGACGGTCGACGGGGCGTATGCGCTGCTTGCGGCGCTGGGTGGCGCGGCGGTCGCGGCCACGGTCGCACCCGTCGCCGGTGCGCTGCGCGTCGCGGCCGCCGTCGCACTGCTCGGGATGGCGGCGATCACCGCCTGGCGGGCGTGGGGTGCGTGGCGGGCACACCTCGAGGGCCGCCCGGTGTCCGACGCCGCGAGCGCCGCGTCGCCCGCGCGCACCTATGCCCAGCTCGTCGCGCTGACCGCCGTCAACCCGGCGACCGTGCTGTTCTTCGTCATCGTGGTCGCGGGCGTCCGGCTGCCCGACGACGGCCCGGCCGGCCGCGCGGCGGCCGCGCTCGTGTTCGCGCTGGGGACCTTCGGGGCCTCGGCGTCGTGGCAGCTCGTGCTCGCGAGCACGGGGACGGTCCTCGGTCGCGTGCTCAGCGGCCCGCGCGGGCGGCTCGGCACGGCGCTGGCCTCGGCCGCCCTGATGACGGCACTCGCCTGGGCGGCCGTGCTGACGGCCGGCTGACGTGCGTCAGGAGTGCCCGCCCTCCATCTCGTCGGCCGCGAGCCGCTCCTCGACGCGCGCGATCTTGGCGTCGAGCTGCCCGGTGTGACCAGGGCGGACGTCCGCCTTGAGGACGAGCGAGACCCGGTGGCCGCCGGCGCCGACCGCCTCCGTGGCGCGCTGGATCACCGGCATCACCTCGTCCCACTCCCCCTCGATCTCGGTGAACATCGCGGTGGTCCGGTTCGGCAGACCCGACTCGCGGACGATGCGGACGGCCTCGGCGACGGGGTCCGCGACGGACTCGCCTACACCGAGCGGGGTGACGGAGAACGCGAATACAGTCATGAACCCATCATGGCCCCGCATAGGCTCATTGCGTGAGCACCAGCCTGAACTCCCCCCGGGTCACCCTGCTGGCTGGCGGCGTCGGGGGCGCACGCCTGGCGCACGGCTTCGCCTGCGCGCTGCCCGACGGCGGGGGCCCGGCCGGTGGCACCGGCCCGCAGGCGCTGACCGTCGTCGTGAACGTGGGCGACGACACCGAACGCCACGGGCTGACCGTCTCGCCCGACCTCGACACCGTGATGTACACCCTCGCCGAGGTCAACGACGAGCAGCGCGGGTGGGGCCTGCAGGCCGAGAGCTATGCGACGCTCTCGCAGCTCGAGCGCCTGGGCGAGGACACGTGGTTCACCCTCGGCGACAAGGACCTCGCGACGCACGTCGTCCGCACCGCGCGCCTGCACGAGGGGCAGCCGCTCAGCGCCGTCACCGCGCAGCTCGCCGCGGCGCTCGGCGTGCGCGCCCGGCTGCTGCCGGTGACCGACGACCGGGTGCGCACGCTCGTCGACACCCCGTCGGGCCGCATCGCGTTCCAGGAGTACTTCGTCCGGCGCCACCACGCCGACGCCGTGCTCGGGCTCGCGTTCGAGGGGATCGAGCGGTCGCGCCCCGCACCCGGCGTGCTCGACGCCGTGCGCGACGCCGACCTGCTGGTCGTCGCGCCGTCGAACCCGTTCCTGTCGGTCGAGCCGGTGCTCGCCGTGCCGGGCGTGCGCGAGGCGGTGCGCTCGACGCCGGCCCGGCGGGTCGCGGTCAGCCCGATCGTGGGCGGACAGGCGATCAAGGGCCCGGCCGCGCAGATCCTCGAGTCGCTCGGGCACGAGGTCTCCGCGCTGGGCGTGGCCCGCCTGTACACCGGGCTGGTCGACGTCCTGTGCATCGACGACGTCGACGCGCACCTGGCCGGGCCCATCCGGGACCTGGGGTTCGACGTCCTCGTGACCGACACGGTCATGGGCGGGCCCGAGGGCCGCGAGCGCCTCGCGCGCGAGCTGCTGGCCGCGGCCGGGCGCCGCGGCGCGTGAACGTGCCCGGCGGCGTGCTGGCCGTCGTACCGCTGCGCGACGGCGTGTCCGGCAAGTCGCGCCTCGCGACCGACCTCGATCCCGCGGCCCGACGGCGGCTCGTGGCGGCGCTCGCGCGGCACGTCGTGGAGGTGCTGCTCGCGGCGGAGGGCGTCGACCGCGTGCTCGTCGTGACGGCGGACGTGGCGTTCGGGCGCGAGACGCTCGCCGGGCTGACGGATCCGGTGATCCTGGAGCAGCCGGCTGACCGGCCGGGACTCAACACCGCGCTCGACGTCGCGCGCGAGCACACGCTAGGTCTGCGACCGGAGGTGTCGCGGCTGCTCGTCGTGCACGCGGACCTGCCCGCGCTCGCCCTTGACGACGTCGACGCGGTGCTGACCACCGACGCCGACGTCGTCGTCGCGACCGACCGCCACGCGGCGGGTACGAACCTGCTGCTCGTGCCTGTCGCGGAGCAGGCATATCGCTTCCGGTTCGGCCCCGGGTCGCGCGCGGCGCACCTGGCCGAGGCCGACCGCCTCGGGCTGCGTGCCGCCGTCGTGCAGCGGCCCGGCACCGCCGCCGACCTGGACACGATCGACGACTGGGCGGAGCTCCCGCACGAGGTGCGCGCCCGCGTGCGCACCGCCGTCGGGCACCCGCTGCCCTGACCCGCGGGCGATCAGGCGGCGTCGAGGCGTTCGCGCACCTCGGGGTCGAGGTCCAGGTCCGCCGCGACGAGCAGCTCGTCGAGCTGGGCGACGCTGCTCGGGCCGACGACCGGGACTGCCGGCACCTCGGCGCCGAGCATCCACGCGAGCGCGACCTGCGACGGCGTCGCGCCGATCTCGCTCGCGACCTCGGCCAGCACCCGGACGCGCTCGCGCGACCCGGCGTGGTCGGCGCCGTTGAACAGCGGCTTGTCGGGGCGCGACAGCGCACCCTTGAGCAGCGGCGAGTAGGCGACGACGGCGAGGCTCGGCCGGCCGTCGGTGCCCGTCGAGGCGGCGTAGTCGAACAGCTCAGGCGTGGTCCAGGGGGTGCGGATCGGGGTGCGGATCGCCGGGGGCCGCGGGTAGACGTAGCTGTGCTGCTGCTGCACGACGGCGTAGGGCGGCACGCCCTGCCGCTCGGCCTCGGCGCGGGCCTCGACGACGCGCCACAGCGCCACGTTCGAGATCCCGGTGAGCCCGACGACCCCCTCGGACTGGAGCTTGCCGAACGCGCCGACGGTCTCGGCGAGCGGCGTCTCGCGGTCGTCCACGTGGCCGTAGAGGACGTCGATCCGGTCGATGCCGAGGTGGCGCAGGCTCTGGCGCGCCTCGCGGTCGATCGTGTCGGCCGCGAGGCCCTGGTAGTTGGTGGGCGGGGTCGTGGACAGCGGCTTGCTCGGGTCCTTCTTCGCGGCGCCGAGCTTGGTGGCGATGCGGAGCTCGTCACGCACGCCCCGGCTGGCGAGCCAGCGGCCGAGCAGGTCCTCGCTGTCGCGGCCGTAGCCGCCGACCCACGCGTTGTAGTTGTTGGCGGTGTCGATGAACGTGCCGCCGGCCTCGACGAAGCGGTCGAGGATGGCGAACGACGTCTCCTCGTCGACGACCGTGCCGAAGTTCATGGCGCCGAGGCAGAGCGTCGAGACCTCGATCGCCCGGTCGCCGTCGCCGATGGTGCGGTAGCGCATGGTGTCCTCCTTGAGCTCGGGTTGTTCGTGAATCACGCTAGGCGCCGATCGGTCCGGGTGTACCGTCCAATCTGATGAGTATTGACCGGACCAATCCGCTCGCGTGGGAGACGCTGCTCGACCTCGACGCGTCCTCCGGGCCCCTCGTCGTGCGCCTCGAGCGGGCCGTCCGCGACGCCGTCCGGTCGGGTCGCGCGCCCGCCGGGGCCGCGCTGCCCGCGAGCCGGCACCTGGCCGAGGCGCTCGGCGTCTCGCGGTGGGTCGTTACCGAGGCGTACTCCCAGCTCGTGGCCGAGGGGCTGCTCGAGGCGCGGACGGGATCCGCGACGCGGGTCGCCGCCGGCGCTCGGCCGTCGCTGGGCCGGGGCTCCCGCGAGCCGCAGAGCAGAAGCGCGGCCGGGCTGCCGCCGTCGGGCAGCCGACCGCGGCTCGACCTCGCCCCGGGCATCCCCGACCTTCGCCACGCGCCGCGCGACGCGTGGCTGCGCGCGGCGCGCGGGGCGCTCGCGGGGGCCACCAACGACGATCTCGGGTCCGTGCCAGACACCGGCCACTCCCGCGCGCGGTCCGCGATCGCGGCGCACCTGCGGCGGTCACGGGCGGTCGACGCGCCGGACGACGCCGTCGTGGTCACGCGGGGAGCCACCGACGGCATGGCCAGGGTCGCGACGGCGCTGGCGCGCGCCGGGCACACCCACCTGCTCGTCGAGGACCCGTCGTGGCCCGTGCTGCGGACCGTCGCGGCCGCCCGCGGCCTCGAGGCCGTGCCCGTCCCGGTCGACGACGGCGGTGCGGACGTGNGCTGGCGCGCGCCGGGCACACCCACCTGCTCGTCGAGGACCCGTCGTGGCCCGTGCTGCGGACCGTCGCGGCCGCCCGCGGCCTCGAGGCCGTGCCCGTCCCGGTCGACGACGGCGGTGCGGACGTGGGGGCACTCGTCGCGGCCGCGCGGCGCACGGGTGCCAGGGCCGCGCTCCTGACGCCCGCCCACCAGTTCCCGACGGGCGTGGCGCTCGCGCCGGACCGCCGCGAGCGGGTGCTCGGCTGGGCGCACGACGTCGACGGGCTCGTGATCGAGGACGACTACGACGCCGAGTTCCGCTACGACCGCCGACCGGTCGCGGCGCTGCAGCAGCTGGCTCCGGACCGCGTGCTGCTCCTCGGCAGCGTGAGCAAGACGCTCGCGCCGGCGTTCGGCGTCGGGTGGATGGTGGTGCCCCCGCTCTGGCGCGCGGCGCTGGCCTCCGGGGACGGGACGCGGCCGGGGCCGTCCGTCGTCGACCAGCTGACCTTCGCCCGGTTCGTCGACGGCGGTGCGTACGACCGGCACCTGCGCNATCGAGGACGACTACGACGCCGAGTTCCGCTACGACCGCCGACCGGTCGCGGCGCTGCAGCAGCTGGCTCCGGACCGCGTGCTGCTCCTCGGCAGCGTGAGCAAGACGCTCGCGCCGGCGTTCGGCGTCGGGTGGATGGTGGTGCCCCCGCTCTGGCGCGCGGCGCTGGCCTCCGGGGACGGGACGCGGCCGGGGCCGTCCGTCGTCGACCAGCTGACCTTCGCCCGGTTCGTCGACGGCGGTGCGTACGACCGGCACCTGCGCGCCGCGCGCGTCCGGTACCGCAGCCGGCACGACGCCGTCGAGGCTGCCCTGGCCGCCGCGCTGCCGGGTGCGCGGCTGCGCGGGATGGCCGCGGGGTTGCATGCTCTGCTCGAGCTTCCCTCCGGCATCGACGGCTCACCGCCTCCGGACGCTGCCGACGTCGTGCGCGAGGCGGCGGCCCGCGGCGTCGGCGTCGTCGACCTGCGGCGCTATCAGGTCCGGCCGGCGGCACGCTCGACGACGCTCGTGCTGGGATACGGCAACCTCGCGGACGCCCGGCTGCCCGAGGCCGTGGCCCGCCTCGCCGACGCGGTGCACGCTGCGCCGAGGTAGCGATGCGTCGTCGCGATCGGCACCGATCGCCGAGCGTCCGTCGCTATCTCGACGACGGATCGCTATCTCGGCGTCCACCTTCCCCGGTGCACGACCTCCTCCAGGGGCTTGCGGCGGCGCCGCGACGGCGAGCCAGCCGCGCCGCCGTCGGCGGGGTGCCCGACGGCGACCACCCCGGTCGGAGCCCACTCGTCCGGGACGCCGAACGCCTCGCGGAACCTCGGCACCTCGCCGGCCCCGATGCCGAAGAAGCACGCACCGAGCCCTTCGTCGAGCGCGGTCTGCAGCATGAGCAGCGACGCCATGCCGGCGTCGACGTGCCAGTACGGCACGGGCCAGCGCGCCTCGTCCCGGTCCGTCCAGCCCTTGTCCGGCCGGGCGTAGCGGTCCAGGTAGGCGTCCTTGGAGCACAGCACGACGACGAGCACCGGCGCGGTGCGCATGCCCGCGAGCCAGGTCGACAGCTCGCGCCCGGAGCCGGCCGGCGTCGTGGCGGTCCAGAAGCGCTCGCGATCCTGCGGCTCGGTGAGCGCGAGAAACGACCAGCCCTGCGTGAAACCCGCGTTCGGGGCGCGGACGGCGTTGCGCAGCAGGCGGTCCACGATCTCGGCCGGCACCGGCTCGTCGGTGAAGCGGCGGACCATGCGGCGCCGGCGGACGACGTCCTGGAACTCCATGAGTTTCATCCTCCCAGGGCGCGGACGGCGCGAGCACGCGACGGCATGACGCGCGCATGTCACCAGCCGTCGGCGCCGTGGACGCTGTCGAGGTCGAGTGGACCGCGTCCCGGCGCGACGTCGGGCGACGGTCCGCGCGATGCAACCGCGAGGGTGCTCGCCGACGCACGCGAGGACGACGTCAGCCTCGCGGGCCCGGACGAGGGCCTCGTCGACGAACCGCCCGTCGTCGACCCTCACGAGGGTGCCGGAGGGTCCGAACCGCTCCCGGACCGCGTCGGCGATCGTCGCCACGTCGCTCGGCAGGCCGTCGAGCGTCCAGGTGCCGAAGAGCTCACCCCGGGCCGTCGCGAACGGCCCGTGAGGTGCGCCCCGGTGACCATGTCCACATCGACCCCGGCCTGCAGCGCAAGCACGGCGGCCTGCCGACGGTCCTCCGCGAGCCCGTGCCGGCCCAGCTCGCCGATGGCGTCCCAGTCGCTCACCACCGGTCCGGAGAACCCCAGGTCACCCTTCAGGTTCCGGCGAACGAGCGGCACATGGGCCGTCATGGGAGTTCCGTCCAGGGTGTGGAAGGCGCTCATCACGGTGGCGACCCCGGCCCGGACCGCGGCCCGGAAGGGACGCAGGTGGCGGTTGTGGAGGATGACCGGGCCGACGTCGAGCATCGGGGCGAACGTCCAGCGGATGCCGTCGGCCGAGGCCTCTCGGGCCGCGACGCGCGCGTACTCGCGCACGAGGTCCGGGTCGAACGACGCCGCCTGCCCGAGCGGGATGGGGAAGACGGTCCGGTGACCGTGGATGACGTCGCGCGCGATCAGCAGCGGGATGCCCAGCCGGGAGGTCTCGACGGCCGCCCGCTGCAGGGCGTTGGTCGCGGTCGCGTCGATGCCGGCGTCGCGCACGTTGCCGGCCTGCTCCCCGACTGCCGACGATGAACGACCCGAAGGCGCCGGCGGCCAGGTCCGCGGCGTCGCGCTAGAGGTCCGGGTGAGCGACCTGGGTCAGCTGACCGGCCTTCTCCGGCAGGGTCATCACCCCGAGAAGGAGCTGCACCCGCTCCTCGACCGAGTGGTGGGGGTCGGTCCAGGGCCGCCCGGTCACGGCGGTCATGGCAGCCGCACCTCCAGCTCGGGACCGCCGTCGCGCAGCGCGGCCTCCAGGTCGGCGAGGCGCACGGACAGGCCGCCGGGCCGGTAGGGGTTCGCCGTCGGGCGCCCGCTCAGGTCCCGCCCCCCCACGCTGAGGTGGTCCGGCCCGTACCCGCGGGACGCCACGGCGTACCGCAGCCGCAGCAGCCGGCCGTCGAGGGGGACCTCGGCGCGGAGGCCGTCGAGGCGGGCCGGCAGCACCGGGTCGATCTCGACGGACGAGCCACGCCGGCGCACGCCCAGCAGCGACTGGCTGACGATGCGCAGCAGGACCCCGGGCCCCGAGGAGTAGATGCGCCATCCCGCCTCGAGGCCGACGGCGCCGGTGAGCACCTCGGCGTACCGGTCCGCGAAGTCCTGGCGGTCCAGGCACGCGGCGTCCGAGCTGGAGGAGTAGGTGTTGCCCTGCCGCAGCCGGGCACCTTTCCCCACCGCGGACGGGGCCGGTGAGAGCACCTGCTGGAGCCCGAGCCACAAGGCCTCGGCGTCACCCCACCGCGCCATCGCCTCGCACCAGCGGAGGTGGGCGTGGACGTACATGAGCCCGATCTCGCGGCCGACGAACGTCGCGGTCTCCGCTCGCTGGAAGTGACGCATGACGCCGCCGTGGTAGCCGGGGGGCCGGTCGAAGAGCCGGACGCCGTCGACCCCCATCAGGTGCTCCCGCACCAGCTCGACGTGGTGGCGGGCCTCGTCCGGGTCGAGGAGGTCCTCCCCGAGGGCGTGGATGATCTGCAGGGCGCCGTGGCGCAGTCCCGTCTCGGTGTCGCGCGGGTGGACGAGCCATCGGTCCACCGCCGGCTCACCGTCCGCGCTGCCCGCGCCATCATCCGGCGCGGCGAGCTCGGCGTACCCCGCCAGCTCGCCGTCGACCAGGAGGTGACGGCGCAGGTCGGCAGCGACCGCCTCCGCCTCCGAGCGCAGGGCCGCGACGAGGTCGTCCCGGTCGGAGCCCCCGGAGCCCTCCCAGCCGTCGACCTCGACTCCCTCGAGCCCGTCGGCCAGGGTCCGCAGCGCCTGGTGGTGCAGGATCACCGTCCAGGCGCTCGTGAGGGTGCGCGTCATCGCCGGGTCGGCCGGTTGCAGGGAGTCGTTCCAGTCACCGTGGCCGTACGCGACGAGGCGCGTGCCCGGCAGGAACCCCGAGCGAGCGTGCTCGAGGGCCCGGCGCACGTGGACCAGCACGGAGGCGCGCGCCGCTGCCGGGCTCTCCGGCGCGTCCGGGCCTGCGTACCACGGCACCTCCTCCCACAGGATGCCGCTGTCGCCGGATGCCTCGAGGTACCGGCCCAGCGCCAGGACCGGCCAGTGCACGACGTCTCCGTGCGGGGGTTCGAGCCGGAAGTCCTCATCACCCGGCAGGAAGCCGAAGGCCTGCGGCCACGACCCGTCGGTGTTCTGGGCCGCGAAGACGGCTGCGAGCAGGGCGCGGGCGTCGTCGAGACGGTCGAGCGCGAGCAGCAGCTCGAGCGGGCCCTGGGTCACGTCGCGCGTCCCCCACGCCCCGCCGGTGTACTGCTCGAGACCGCGTGGTGCGAGGTGGTGGACCACCGCGTCGCGCACGAGCCACGGCAGACTCACCGCGAGTCGCTCGACCTCCTCCTGGTCCGCGTGCACCGCCAGGGCCGTGACCTCGTCCCACCAGTCCGGCCCGGCACGCCGTGCGGCACCTGTCCGGGACGCCTGGCGACCCTCCCCCGTGCCAGGGCGCGCGTCCGCGGGTGTGGGAACGCCGACGGTGAGCGCGAGGCGCAGGTCACGGCCCGGGTCTCTGCCCGGGTCGGGCTGCGGGGCCGGCTGCGGGGCCGGCTGCCAGAGCAACGTGAGCACGCCGGGGACCCGGCTCACGCCGTCGTCGAAGAGCACACCGTCGTCCCCGACTCTCGGTCGGCTCGAGGCGTGGACCGTCAGGGTCGCGATCCCAGCTCGCACCCCATCGGCTTCGGCCGCATCATGCGACCGGGCCGCACCCTCAGGCTCCGCGCCGCCCTCGGGCTCCGTCCCGCCGAGGTGGACGACGACGCCGTCCGCCGTCTCCTCGACGCGGACCTCCCCGCGGGGTGCGGGGAGGGGGTCGGCGGGCGTGGCCAGGTGGAGGGCAGCGAGCACCGCGCGAGCCGGCCCGTCGACCACGCGCACCCTCAGCTCCATGCGGTCGTGCTGCGGCGGTGCGGTGGTGAGCACCTCCACCACCCCGCCCGGGTCGTCCCGGCCGTCCACGGTCGACGGGCCGAACGCATGGACCCACCGGGCGCTCGCCGGCGTCATCGCGAAGGCCGACGGCAGGTCGACCAGCCGCCATCGTCCGGCGACGTCGACGAACAGCCGGATCCCGTAGGCGCGGTGCAGCCCGAGGTACCCGCGCACCGTGGTGAGCACACTGCCGACCGACGCATGTCCGCGCGTCAGGTAGGACAGCGGGGAGCCGGTCATCCATGCGGTCGCGGTCAGGGACGTCGGCCGTGGCGCGGCGGCGTCCCCGGTCCGCAGGATCGTGCCGTGCGGCCGCAGCACGGCGAGCTCCTTGCTCGGCGTGACGACGTGCGCGGCGTCTGCGGTGAAGAAGGACAGCAGGCCGCCCTCCTCGTCCCGCTCGACCACGCGCCAGGGCTCTGGCCACCGGGCGCGGAGCTCGTCGACGGTGAGGTCGCGGGTGACCAGCTCGCGTCCGCGGTCGTACGAGCCCGTCGGCGCGCGGCGACCGCCCGAGCCGGAGGCCGCATCCGCCCCCTCCCGGCCCCCCGGCACAGGGTGCGACCACGGTGCGGCGGCCTGGGCTGCCGCGATCGCCTCGTCGGCATGGACGACGTCGTCCTGCGACGTCGCCGCGGGATGGTCGGCCAGGAACAGACCGGCGAACGTGACCCGGAGCACCTGGCCCGGTCCGAGCGAGGTCCGCTCGGTCTGCAGGGTCACGAGCGTGTGCTCGTGCTGCCGGCGACGTGAGGGGAGGTCGCCTCCGAGCCCGCCGGAAGGCCCGGCGGCTCGCGTCGTGTCTGCATTCACCAGGCCCCCCGGCACTCGGGCGGACCACCCGTGCACGTCCAGCGCATCGGTCGCCCAGCCGACGACCGGCCGGTCCGCGGCGAGCACGCACCACGGGTGCCGCCCGCCCTGGGGGAGGTTCTGCCGGACGGCCAGGGCTGTGCCGAGCCCGGCCCGCTCCAGGGGCGTGATGTCGAGGTACTGGCTGACGTACAGCTCGTTGGTGCGCAGCACGCCCGGGCCGGCGAGAGCGACGTCGTGGGAATGGACGAGATCGACCTCCCGCACGTCGGAGGTGTCGTTGCGCACCTCCAGGTGCCAGGCCCACGTCGGGCTGCTGTCCCCCAGGAGGAAGGTCACCGTCCACGTCAGCCCCTGGTGGGCGGACCTGGGCCCTGGCGCGACGTCGGACGACGGGGTGGCCTGGGCACCGGTGACGACCACACCGCCTGCGACGGGGCGGACGAAGCCGGCCGAGCCCGGACCGAGCAGCGGCGACCGGTTCCCCGTCGACCGGTCCCGCAACCAAAGCTGGACCATGGCCGGCTCGAAGGCCGAGGCGGCATGCTGGACCAGCTCGACGCCGTCCACGACGATGGAGGCCGGGGCGCCGCCATCCACCAGGACGGCGCTCAACCGACCGCCGGAACGCACCTCCCACGGCGGCCCGTCGGGCCCTGGCGTCACGACCCCACCGTCACTTGATACCCGTCATGGCGATGCCTTGGACGAAATACCGCTGCAGGAGCAGGAAGACGATGAGGATCGGTACGACCACCACCACCGCGCCCGCGAGCAGCAGGCCGTACTGGGTCTGGTTCTGCCCGACGCTGTAGAGCGCCAGCGCGACGGGCAGCGTGTACTTGTCCTCCGTCGTCGCGACCACGAGCGGCCACAGGAAGTTGTTCCACGACGCGAGGAACGTGAGGATCGCCAGCGTCGCTAGCGCCGGCTTGGCCAGCGGCATGACGACCTGCAGGAAGATCCGCAGCTCGCTCGCCCCGTCCACGCGGGCGGCGTCGATCAGCTCGTCGGGGATCCCCAGGATGAACTGGCGCATGAGGAAGACGCCGAACGGTCCGGCCAGGAAGGGCAGGATCAGACCGCCGTAGGTGTTGACCAGACCCATGTTCGCCACGAGCACGAACAGCGGGACGAGCGTCACCATGCCCGGCACCATCAGGGTGCCGAGCACCAGCCGGAACAGGAGGTTGCGGCCGGCGAACTCGGACTTCGCCAGCACGTAGCCGAGCATCGAGCAGAAGACGAGGTTGCCGAGCGTGACGGCGGTGGCCACGACGAACGAGTTGGTGAAGAACTGCGGGAAGTCGAGGCGGTCGAAGAGCTCGCGGTAGTTGTCGAGCGTCGGGTTCTGCGGCACCCACGTCGGTGGCACCCGGCGGATCTCCCCCTCGCTCTTGACCGAGGACAGGAGCATCCATATGAAGGGGCTCATCACGACGATCAGGCCGATCCCCAGGATGAGGTACACCCAGAGGTTGGGCCGGGCGTAGCCCAGGGGTTGCTCCTTGGTCCTGCGCAGCGCTTGACGCTCAGTCGGGGGCCGCGTGGACGGGACGGAGATGCGGTCCCTGTTATCGCTCATGGCCCGACCTGCTTCCGGGCGGCGGTGGCGGAGGCCGTCGCGGTGGCCGTGCCGGTGGGGGCGTCGGTCGCGGAAGGCGCCCCGGTGGCGGACCGGCGGAACCGCTTGCGGCGGGGGACCTCGTCCCGCTCTCCGAGGGCGCGGAACTGGATGATCGTGAGGATCACGATCGCGATGAACAGGACGTAGCTCATCGCCGCGGCATAGCCGTAGTTGCCGAAGCCGAACTGGTTGTAGATGTAGAACGACACCGAGAGCGTGCTGTTCAGCGGCCCGCCCTGGGTCATCACGAACGGCTCCTCGAAAAACTGCAGGTAGCCGATGCCGGTGATCACGGCACCGAACAGCATGGTGGGCCGGATCGTGGGGAGCGTGATGTGGCGGAACCGCTCCCAGGCGGTCGCGCCGTCGAGCGCCGCTGCCTCGTGCAACGAGGTGGGAACGGACTGCAGTCCCGCGAGGAAGATGATGATAAGCGTGCCCATGGACCGCCACGTCGCCATCACGATCAAGGACGGCATCGCCCAGGTCGTGCTCGCCAGCCAGTTGGGGCCGTCGATACCGAACCAGCCGAGGACCTCGTTGATCAGACCGGTGTCCGGCCGCAGGAGGAACCGCCAGACGACGGCCACCGCCACGATGCTCGTCACGACCGGCATGTAGTACCCGATCCGGAAGAGGGTCTTCAGCTTGGTGATGCCGGTGTTCAGCAGCACGGCGATCGCCAGGGACACCGCGAGCGTGAGCGGGACGCCCACGAGGACGAAGTACGCGGTGTTCGCGGCCGCCTTGCGGAACGTCGGGTCCGCCAGGACGTCCGCGAAGTTCTGGAGCCCCACCGGGTTGACCGCCAGCGGGTCGCGCAGATCCCGGCTCTTGAGATCCGTGAGTGCCATGACCAGTGACAGCAGCACCGGACCGGCGGTGAAGGCCAGGAACAGCACCATGAACGGCAGCGCGAAGCCCCATGCCGCGATGGTCCGGCGGCGGTAGAGCGGGGAGTGCTTGCGCACCGCCTGCGGGTCGGTCCGGCCCGACGCCGGAGCGCCGGGCAGGACGTCGGTGTCCGCGGACACGTCAGAGCCCGGTACCGATGGCGGCGGCCCGCTCCTGGATGGTGGTGGCGGTCTGCTGCGGGTCTGTACCCGCCTTGGTCAGCTTCTCCAGCTCGGTGTCGATCACGCTGGCGACCTCCTCCCACGTCGGGATGGCCGGCGGGGCCTTGGCGGACTCGAGCTGCTCCGCGAAGACGCCGAGGTACTCGTCGTCGGCGATCGCCGGGTCGTCCCAGGCGCTCGCCACCGACGGCAGCGCGTTCACGGTCTTGTACCACTCGGCCTGGACCTCGGGTCGCGAGAGCCACTCGACGAACTTCCACGCCGTGTCGCGGTTGTCGGAGTCCTTGAACACGGCCAGGTTCGCGCCGCCGATGAACGAGGACGGGCCCGCCGCGCCGGCCGGCAGGGTGGTGAGACCCAGGTTCGCCATCGCCTCCTCACCCCCGGTGTCACGCAGGATGCCTATGTGCCAGGGACCGGAGATGAAGGAGCCGATCCGCCCGTCGATGAAGCCGGGCTCGAGCTCCCCCTGCGGGAGGTCGGTCGGCGAGTAGCCCTCCTCGAAGATCGACTGGTAGAACGTCAGCGCCTCGACGAACTCGGGGGAGTCGAACGTGAACTCGGTGCCGTCCTCGTTGGTCAGCTCGGCACCGGCCTGCCAGGCGAACGGCATGAACGTCTGCCAGGCCCCGGTGCCGCCGGGCTGGGCGCTGAAGCCGTACTCGGCGCCACCGTCCTGCATCGCCTGGGCCATCGCCTTCAGCCCCTCCCAGTCGCCCGGGGGCTCGGGGACCATGTCCGAGCGGTAGTAGAGGACCCGGGTCTCGACGTACCAGGGCACGCCGTAGGACGTCCCGCCCACCCGGGTGCCTTCCCAGGCGCCCGGGAAGAACGCGCTGTCGTCGATGAGGTCCGGGGTGACGTCGAGCGCGTCGGTCGCGCCGAACTCGCCCTGCCAGGTCGTCCCGATCATCGACACGTCCGGTGTCTGCCCGGCTGCGATCGCGGTGGAGATCTTGTCGTGCGCGGCATCCCACGGGATCGCCGTCACGTTGATCTCGGCCTCCGGGTTCTCCTCGGTGAACGCCTCGGCGAACGCGCCCAGGGCCTCCCCCTCGGTACCCATGGCCCAGACGTCGATCGACCCGGCGGCCTCACCCTCCTCGACGGCCTCGCCGGGCTCCGCAGCGCCGTCGCCACCATCGCCTCCGCCATCGTCTCCGCGGCCGCAGCCGCTGAGACCGAGCGCGGTGATCGCGAGCACCGTGGCCCCTATGCGCACAGTCCTGTTCATGACCCGTCCTCCTCGTCGAGTCCTGCCGCCGCCGACACCTTCGCCGCGCATTTATGCGCCTCAACGACCGCGTATATATCCGTGGTGATCGATGACTCCTACCTCGAGCAGGTTGCCCGCCCGGTCGGGTCCGACGAACATCACCATGCCGTCGTCCAGCGGATTGTGGTGGATGGCGTAGCGGAGTGCGTGCAGAGCGTCGTCCTCATGCACGTCATTGCTCAGCGGCTGTCTCCAGCACGAGCGGTTCAATTGCTCCTCCACAATGCACGGTACAACCCACGTTACGCCCTCGCGATGGATCGGTGGGTCCCAGGCTGGCCCATCGACCTACCGGACTGATCCGCGACGGACCGGTGGGGATCGCCCGCCTGGTCCCGTTGCGAGTACATGAGTGCCGCTGGTGACGGATAGTCTCCGAAGTGCACCCTTTCTGCGTGCGCGTTCTCATGCGTGCGAACGGCGCCGGATGCCACGCGCTGCGGGAGCGAATCATCCAAGGCGCGTCGGACGCGCTGGAGTTTCTGGCCGAGGCACTGCGCATCGCCAAGGCTGTGGTGGACGCCCAAAAGAACCCTGACGAGGTCGTTGTCGTGGACGACGACCACGTCGGTGTGCTGTCGCGGATCATTCGCGACCACGCACCTGTCGGTCTGGCGGTGACCGACCGGGAAGCGCTCCTCCAGGGCGCTTGTCCAGGACGGCGGGAACCCATCCCTAGCGGCTCGGTGGACGATGCGCTCCGGGGTGGACACGTGGCGCTCTGGTGCGAGCGGATCGTGCGGATGTACCACCCCGAGCACCGGAGCGCGCTCAACCACTCTTTCGATGCCTACGGCGGTGACGTGCCGACCTGGCCCGCCGGCCGCGCCGCCATGCTGGCTCGGTGCGAGTCTCTCGAACGGTTCTGCCATCGCAGTGAGCGGAACGGTCTGGGCGTGAGGCAGTGGGGGAACGCGCCGCCGCGACAGCTGGATGGCACGAGTAGGCCAGGACCACCACCTTGCTCGAATGGGTGGCATGGGCAACGACAGGGCGTACACCATAGGTACCGCAAGGCGTGGCGGAACCTGCCAGAGGGGGAAGTGATGGAGCACGTGGCGGTCGTGGTCGGCGGCGGTATCGCCGGCCTGGCCTCAGCGATCGCGCTCACCAAGCAGGGGTGGCGCGCCACCGTCGTCGAACAGGCGCCCGAGCTCGGCGAGATCGGAGCCGGGTTCGCCATGTCACGCAACGCGGTGGCGGCGTTCCGGGGCCTCGGGTTCGACGACGACGACGACGTCGCCCGTCTCGGTCACGAGACCTGGGCCGCGGGCACGTGGGACCTGCACGGCCGCCCGATCCTGCGGATCCCGGACGAGCCCGATGCCCGCCGGGCGACGACGATCCTCGGCGTGCACCGCGCCCGGGTGCACGGCGCCCTGCTCGACCGCGCCCGCGCCGCCGGCGTCGAGCTGGTGACCGGCACCCGCGTGACCACCGTCGAGCCCGGGGATCCCCGCGGGGCGCGTGCCGCCGTCGTCGACGGGGACGGTCGCTGGGAGGCGGACCTGGTCGTGGGAGCCGACGGCGCGCGGAGCGCCGTGCGAACCGCGCTTTTCCCCGCTCACGTCCCCGTGTACTCCGGCTACTCGAGCTGGCGCGCGATCGTCCCAGGCCCGGCCGAGGAGGCGGGCCTGCACCAGTACTGGGGGCCGCGCGCCGAGTTCGGGATCCTGCAGGTGAGCGAGACCCAGACGTACTGGTACGGCTACACCGAGATGCCCGAGCGGTCCGGGCCGTTCGACGAGCTCGACGAGGCACGCCGCCGGTTCACGGGGTGGGCGCCGGCCGTCACCCGCATCTTGGACCGCACGCCGCCCGACGCGGTCCTGCGGCACGACGTGTACTACCTGCCCGGCGGCCTGGCCCGGTACGTGACCGGGCGGGTCGTCATGGTGGGCGACGCCGCCCACCTCACCCTCCCGACGATGGGGCAGGGCGCGGCGACGGCGCTCGAGGACGGGTTGTGCGTGGGGCTGGTCGTCGGCCGGCCGGTGGCGGCCGGAGACCCGTTGGACGCGGCGCTGGCGGCCTTCGACGCCGAACGGCGGCCGCGGTGCCGGGCGATCGGCCGGGCGTCGGTGCTCTCGGGCCGGTTCGGCGCCCACCTGGGACCGCGGTGGCAGGGCGTGCGCAACGGCCTGCTGCGGGTTGTGCCCGCGGGGTCGATCAGCCGCGGGGCGGACGCCGTCATGGGATGGACGCCGCCCGCCTGATGCTCGTACGAGCCTGCCCCGGGCCATTCCGTCGGCGCGCTCCTGCTACCCCTCGGCCTTCACGGCCCTGATGATGCTCAGGGGCAGCGCAAGTCGTTGCGCGAGTGTCGCGTCGTGGCGTTCGACCTCCGCAAGGAGAAGCGTGACCATCGCGGCCTTCGACCGCTCGAGCTCGGCCGGGTCGAGAGAGGTGGCTCGAGCGGCGGCCAGGGCGGTGAGCTCCCACGACGGCAGAGAGTCGACGTCGCGACCGTGGTGAGGATCCAGCCCGTACCGCGCGCACGCGAGCATGACGATCTGGTCGCGCACTCCGTCGAGCATCATCGCGGTCTGCCAGAGCTTGTCGCGCGCCAGAGCGGAGCGAGCGTGCAGCGCGTAGAGCCATCCCATACCGACGTGGTGTTCCGCGTCGAGCGGCGGAGATGTGGTGGGCTCGTTCGGTGACCCGAAGAGCACCGTGAATCCGTCCTGAGTGGCCCTGAACGCGTCGAACGGCCAGAACGAGAGGTCGATCTGGAGAGAGTCGGCCAGGAGGAAGACACGAAAGAGGGTCCCTGCGCCGACGACGTCGAGCGTATCCGCCACCTCTGCCTCACGACGCAGCCAGGTAGTCCAGTCCGCAGCGATCTGTGCGGGATCGTGTCCCCGCGAGACCTGGAGCGCAAGATCGATGTCGGACCAGGAGTCCTCGCGACCGGTTGCGGCGGACCCGACGAACGCGGCCCCTGCCACGCCCGGGTCGTGACGCGCTCGCTCGACCAGCCTCTCGCGAAGGGCACGTCTGGTCTCCGGGCTGAACATGGCCACGAGCCTAGAGCCCCGCTCGTTGCCCGAGGCGTCCAGCAGGGCCCGTCCGCCTGATGGGAGGATTCGCGCATGCCGAGCTACGGAGGCGGGGACGACCCCTGGGTGGAGGTCATCTGGACGCCCACGCGACGGGACACCCGACGGTCGCTCGCGACTGCGTTGTGTGCCCGAACCTTCGCCGTGGCGACGGGCGCCGTGAACCTGCTGGCGATCGTGGCGGCGGTGCTGCTCGCCACCGGCAAGAACGGCCCGCGGACCAAGAGGCGCTTCGCTCGCCGAGGGCTGGGCGTCGAGCGGGCGAAGTAGAGAGGCGGTCGTCGAAGTAGAGGGTGAGTTCGGCGAGGTAGAACTCCTCCCCGTCGAGGTAGAAGGGCTCGTCGGCGAGGTAGAGGGAGGACGTTCTACCTCGACGGCAGAACCTTCTACCTCGGCCGAAAAGCGTTCTACCTCGGCGAGAAACGTTCTACCTCGGCGGAAGGCGCGCTACCTCGGGCGACGACGCGGCGGCCGGGGCAGCCGCTCGGCGATGACCTCGACGAGCGCCTTGCCCTCGACACCCTCCAGCTGCAGCGCCTGCGTCCGGCACGAGAACCCGTCGGCGACGAACGCCTCCCCCTCGCCTTGCGCACGTAGCGCCGGCAGCAGCGCGTTCTCGGCCACCGCGACCGACACGTCGTAGTGCCCCTTCTGCATCCCGAAGTTGCCCGCGAGCCCGCAGCAGCCGGCCAGCACCTTGATCCTCGCGCCCGCGCCGCGCATCAGCTCCTCGTCGGCGGCGAAGCCCATGACCGAGTGCTGGTGGCAGTGGGGCTGCACGACGGCGGTGAGGTCGGACAGGTCGGGCATCGTCCAGCCGGTCTCGGGCCTCGGAGCCGTCTCCGGCGAGGTCAGCAGCTCGGCGAGGGTCCGGGTCGCCCCCGCGACGGCGTGCGCGCGCGGGTCGTCGGGGAACAGGTCGAGCAGGTCGGAGCGCAGCACGGCGGTGCACGACGGTTCGAGCCCGAGGATCGGGATCCCGTTCACGGCGTACGGCCCGAGCACCGACAGCAGCGACGACAGCCGCCGGCGCGCGCCGTCGAGCTGCCCGGTCGAGATCCAGGTCAGGCCGCAGCACGCCTGCTGGTCCGGCACGACGACGTCGTACCCCGCGGCCGTGAGCACCTCGACGGCCGCCTGGGGCACGGACGGTGACAGCGCGTCGCTGAACGAGTCGGTCCACAGCACGACCTTGGGCCGCATGTGCGCGGGCCGCGGCCTGCCCGGCGTCTGACCGACGGCGAGCCCGGGCACCCCGTGCGTCGCGTGCCCGCGCCGCCACCAGGTGCGGAACGGGATCTCGGCGAACTCGGGCACCTCCCGGCGCGTGTCCATGCCGCCGGCCCACAGCACGGCCCGGGCGATCGGGCGCACGCGCAGCACGCGGTTGAGCAACCGCGGCATGGTGCCGGCCAGGCGCGCCCAGCGCGGCAGCCACCCGAGCGCGTAGTGGTCGACGGGCCGCAGCCTGCCCTTGTACGTGCGGTACAGGACCTCGGACTTGTACTGGGCCATGTCGACGCCGGCCGGGCAGTCGGACGAGCACGCCTTGCAGCTCAGGCACAGGTCGAGCGACTCGCGCACCTCGGGCGCCGAGAGCCCGCCCACGAGCGTGCCGTTGACCGCCTCCTGCAGCACCCGGGCACGCCCGCGCGTCACGTCCTTCTCGTCCTTCGTCGCGCGGTAGCTCGGGCACATGAACCCGCCCGCCCCCGACGTGTCGGCGCGGCACTTGCCGACGCCCACGCACCGGTGCACCGCCGTCGTGAGGTCGTGGTGGTCGTGCGCGAAGCTGAACCCCGCGTACCCAGCCTTCTTCGCGATGCCGCGCAGCGGCGTCGGGCCGGCGAGGCCGCGAGCGCCCACGCCGGAGCGCGAGGGCACCGATCGTGCGCCCGGGCGTCGCAGGTCGTCGTCGACGGCGTGTGGCCGGACGACCACGCCCGGGTTGAGCACGTCGTCGGGGTCGAACAGCGCCTTGAACCTCTCCAGGAGCGCGATCGCCTCGGGCGAGTACATGAGCGGCAGCAGCTCGGAGCGCGCGCGGCCGTCGCCGTGCTCGCCCGACAGTGACCCGCCGTACTTCGCGACGAGCTCCGCGGCCTCGAGCATGAACGTGCGCAGCACGGAGCCGGACGACTCGAGCGGGAGATCGATCCGCAGGTGCACGCAGCCGTCGCCGAAGTGCCCGTACGGGAGCCCGTCGACGCCGTAGCGCTTCATGAGCGCCTCGAGGTCGCGCAGGTAGTCGCCGAGCCGCTCGGGCGGGACAGCGGAGTCCTCCCAGCCCGGCCAGGCCTGCTCGCCGGCCGGGGTGCGCCCGGCCAGGCCCGCGCCGTCGGCCCGGATCTGCCACATCGCGGTGGCCGCGGGCCCGGCGGGCAGGATCTCCGACGAGATGGCGGACGACGCCGCGACGATCTGCTCGGCCCGTTCGAGCGCCTGCTCCTGGGTCGTCCCGCCGACCTCGATCATGAGCCAGCCCGCACCTTCGGGGAGCGGGGGCACCGCCGCGTCGCCGTTGGCCCGGCGCACGACGTCGACGAGCCGTGCGTCGAGGCCCTCGACCGCGAGCGGGTCGTGCGCAAGGAGCGCCGGCACGTCGTCGGCGGCCGACGGCATGTCGGTGTACCCGAGCACGACGAGCGTCGGGGCGCTCGGGGTGGGCACGAGGCGCAGCGTCGCTCCCAGGACCGTCACGAGCGTGCCCTCGGTGCCGACGAGCGCCTTGGCCAGGTCCGACCCGTTCTCCGGCAGCAGGTGCTCGAGCGAGTACCCGGACACCTGGCGGCCGAACCGGCCGAACTCGGTGCGGATGAGCGCGAGGTTGTCGCGCACGAGCTCGGCCAGGCCCGGCACGGCCGCGAACGTCGGGTCGCCTGCGCCGGCCGTGAACCGCCGCCCGCGCCCGTCGACGACGTCGAGCTCGACGACGTTGTCCGCCGTCCGCCCGTACGCCACGGCGTGCGGGCCGCACGCGTTGTTGCCGATCATCCCGCCGAGCGTGGCGCGGTTCTGCGTGGAGGGGTCGGGCCCGAACCGCAGGCGGTGCGGGGCCGCCGCCTTCTGCAGCGTCGACATGATCGTGCCCGGCTCGACGACGGCGACCCCGGCGTCGGGGTCGATCTCGCGGACCGCGCCGAGGTGCTGGGAGAAGTCGAGCACGACGCCGGTCCCCACGGAGTTGCCGGCGACCGACGTCCCGGCACCGCGCGCCGTGACCGGGACCTTGAGCTCGCGCAGGACGTCGAGCGCACGCACGACCTCGTCGACGCTGCGCGGGAACACGACGACGTCGGGCACGACGCGGTAGTTGGACGCGTCGGTCGAGTACTCGGCGCGCCGGCGCGCGCTCGTGTCGACGTCGCCCGTGACCACCGTGCGCAGGGCGGTCGCGACCGCCGCCCGCGCCTCGGCCGCCGCCCGTTCAGCCTCACGACGGGCCGCGGTGAGGTCCGCGTCGGTCCGATCGTGCGTCTGGGTCGTCGTGGGGGCAGGCACGGGCCCGATTCTTGCACCCACGACCGGCTGGTGCGGGAACGTCCCAGGTCGCACACCGGCGCGCGAGGGCGCGTTCGCCCGATTAGCGTCGGTACGTGCGGGTCGTGGTGATCGGAGCGAGCGGCAACGTCGGGACGGCCGTGCTGCGTGCGCTCGCGCCCGAGCCGGTGGTGACCTCGATGGTGGGGGTCGCGCGACGTGTTCCCCGCGCGGACGGGTCGAGCACGGTCGGGTTCCCGCACGACGCGGCCGACTGGGTGCGCGTCGACCTCACCGGCACGGTCGACGCCGTCACACGCGGCCTCGACGAGGCGCTGCGCGGGGCCGACGTCGTCGTGCACCTCGCCTGGGCGGTGCAGCCGAGCCGTGACCGCGCGGCGTTGCGGCGCGTCAACGTCGACGGCGCCCGGCGGGTGTTCGACGCCGTCGTGCGCAACCGCGTGCCGCACCTCGTGGTCGTCTCCTCGTGGGGTGCGTACTCGCGCGGGCCGGTCGACGGGCGGCCCGTGGACGAGTCGTGGCCGACGCGTGGCGTGCCGACGTCGTCGTACTCGGTGGACAAGGCCGCCGTCGAGCGCATGCTCGACGAGCTCCAGGCAGCTCGACCCCGCCTCGCGGTGTCCCGCATGCGCCCGGCGCTGATGTTCCAGCGCGAGGCCGGAAGCGAGGTCGCCGGCCTGTTCCTCGGCGGGCCCGGGACGTTCGCGCTGCGGGCTGCCGCCGGCCTGCCCGGCGACGTGCTCGGCGGGCTGCTGCGGGGCTGGCACGCGGAGGGCGACGTGCCCGCGCCCGACGACGGCGCGCGGCTCCCGCTGCTGCCCTTCCCCGCGGGAGTGCGGCTGCAGGCGCTGCACGCCGACGACGCCGGGGAGGCCATCCGGGCCGTCATCGTCCGCCGGCACCCCGGTGCGTTCAACCTCGCGGCCGACGACGTGCTGACCGGCCAGAACCTGGCAGACCTGCTCGCCGGCGGCCGGCTGCTCGAGCTGCCGCAGAGCGTGGTGCGGCAGGCGCTCGCGGTGGCCTTCCGTCTGCGGCTCGCGGCCATCGACGAGGGGTGGTTCGACATGGGGACGGCGCTGCCCGCGATCGACTCGTCCCGCGCACGCTCGACCCTGCGGTGGATGCCGACGCGGACGACCGCCGAGGCCGTGCTCGAGGTCGTCGACGCGATCATCGACAACGCCGGTGCCTCGACCCCGCCCCTCACCGCGAGGTAGCGCGTCTCAGTGCGCGGTAGCGCGAACGCGCTACCTCGCCCTGAGACGCGCTACCTCGCCGGAGAATGCGCTACCTCAGCCCTCGTACGTGACGTCGAGCGTGATCTCCGGGACCGAGGCGAGCGCCTGCGACACCGGGCAGCCGGTCTTGGCGGCCTCGGCCGCGGCGCGGAACCCGGCCTCGTCGACGCCGCTGGCGTAACCGCGGACGCTCAGCGCGCTCGTCGTGATCCCCTTCCCGGGGACGAAGGTGACGTCGGCCGTGACCTCGACCTGCTCGGGCGTGCCGCCGGCCTTGCCCAGCTCCGCCGAGAACGCCATCGAGAAGCATGACGAGTGGGCCGCGGCGATGAGCTCCTCGGGGCTCGTGACACCCTCGACCTCGCCGATGCGGCGCGGCCACGAGACGTCGAAGGTTCCGGTGCCCGAGCTGGTCAGCTCGACCTGGCCCGAGCCCTCGTCCAAAGTGCCGTTCCAAGCGGTGCGTGCGGTGCGGGTGGCCATGCGTGACTCCTTCGTGACTGTCGTGTCGGATCAGGTCCGACCGTATCGGCCCATCCGCCCTGCGCGCGAGGAGCAGGGTGGGCCGCGGCCCACCCTGCTCCTCCCCGTGCGGCCGGTCAGCGCTCAGGGGCGCTGAAGTCGATCTTCTCGTCGGCCACCGCGATCACGGACCACGCGTTGCCTTGCGCGTCGCTCAGCTCGTACGTCGGCAGGATCAGCACCGACCCGTCGCGCTGGTGGTGCTGGGATAGCGCGAGCCGTGCCTCGGTGATCACGACCTCCGAGACCGGCCAGGAGATCGACGAGCCCGGCGACGGCGGTGCGGGCGGCGCTCTCGGCCCTTCCTGGCCCGGGTCGACCGGGTCGTCGAGCGGGCTCTGCTCCTCGGCGTAGGCGATCGGCCACGACGAACCGGAGAAGCGCGGGTCGCCGAGCCGCTCGACCGCCTCGGTCGGGCTGATCACCGGGTACTCGCCGATGCTGATCGGCTGGGCGAGTGCGCCGTCGACCCAGGCGACGCCCTTGTCGGCGACGCTCGCGCTGAACTGCACGCCGGTCCGCTTCCCGTCGACGATCTGGTACGCCGTCGCCCAGCGCATGGGCTCATCGCTGCTCGAGGGCTGGACCTGGATCTCGTAGGCGTCGACGTCGAGGCCGATCCGCGTCATCACGTCGCGCAGGGCCTTGCGCGCGTCGTCGCCGGAGAGCGTCGTCGGTGCCGGGGTCACGCACATCTCCGGCATCGTGTCGACGTCCCCGCCGTCGCTCCCGCTGTCGCCCCCGCCCTCGGCCGGGCCGGACGCGACCTCGCACCGCCAGGGGTCGACTCGCGGGTCGTTGTAGCTGAAGTAGGCGCTGCCGTCGGCCGACAGCCACACGGTCGGGCCCTGCCCGTCCTCGGACCCCACCATCCAGGCGCCGTAGTTCCAGTGCGGCTCGCCCTTGACGCCGAGCGCCTCGGCGAGACGACGCGCAGACTCCTTCGTCGCCACCTCTCGCGCGTCGAGCGCGTAGGCCTCAGCGGTGCCGCGCTCGGTGCTGAGCCCTGACGCGCGGAACACGGCGCGCCCCTCGAACCACGTGGGGTACGTGCTGTCGGCCACCCCGCCGACGCCGCCTCGGATGGCCTCGGACGACGCCGCGGCGTCGTCACCGCCGCCGCCGTCGCCCTCGCCGACACCGGGGGCCGGGATCGCCGGCTCGGCCCCGCCGAGCTCGCCTGTGTCCTCCTCGCCCAGCGGAGCGTCGAGGACCGTGCTCGCGGCGTCGCCGTCGCTGGCGGCGCCGCCGCCGCCGGCCAGGATGCCTGCCGTGCCCGCCCCGTACCCGGCACCACCGATCGCGACCACACCGGCGACCGCGGCGGCCACCAGCCAGGGCCGGCGACGGCGCTCCCGCCGGGCCGCGAGCTCGTCGCCCGGCGCGCCGACGAGCGGGACCTCGACCGTGCCCACCCCGGCGGTGTGCACCGAGCGCGCGACGTCGACCTTCGCGCGCAGCACGCCGAGGCGCAGGTCTGCGTCGGCGGCCGGGTCCGCGGCGACGAGCCGGTCGAAGACCGGGTCACGGTCGACCACGCCCAACTCGGCCTCCGCCAGGTCGGCACCGTCTCCGGCGTCGGCGTCCTCGGCGCGCGACTCGGGCTCGCCGTCGCCGGCCGTCCCGTCGGCCTCGTCGGTTGCGACGGCGTCACCCGTCGCGACATCCTCGTGCGCCTCGGGGGTGGCGTCGTCCGCGACGGTGGCGTCGTTCTGCTCGACGACGGTCTCGTCCTGCTCGGCGGACGCCTGCGGCTCCCGGGCCTCGTCCTTCTGGTTCATCTCGACCTCCTGGTGCGGGTCCCGCGAGGGCATGATCGCCTCCGCAGCCCGCGCCCTGTCTGTGTCGTCAGCGGGTCTGGGCTTGCGCGCCGCCGCCGTCGTCCGCGCCCGAGGTCGCAGACGAGCCGTCGACGCCGGTCTCGTCGTCCCACGCGAGGCGCAGCCGCGCCCGCGCGCGGGACAGCGCGGCGTCCGCCCCGCCGCGCGAGACGCCGAGCACCTCGGCGAGTCCCGCCCCGTCGAGCCCGTCCCACGCCACCAGGAGCAGGATGCGCCGGTCACGCGGGGTCAGGCGGCCGAGCACACGACGCACGCGGTCGTCGTCGAGCGTGATGCTCTCGGGGTCGACGTCGTCGGGCTCGTCGGGCACCACGGCGACCGGCAGGGCCCGGAGCTTACGACGGTGGTTGGCCAGCACGAACCCCGCCGTGCGGTAGAGCCAGGGCAGCTCCGCCCCCGCGGGGACGTCCTCGCGTCGCCGCCAGGCGGTGGTGAGCACCTCCGCGGCGAGGTCCTCGGCGTCGTCGACGCGGGCGCCCGAGGAGATGGGGAGTCGCCTGAGGAAGTAACGATGGATCGCGGCGGCGTGCTCGTGGAAGAGCGCGTCGAACCATGCGTCGTCGTGAGCGGTGACCTGACCCGGGGGCACGGGTTCCTCCTGCCGTCGTCGGCGCTGTCGGCACCGATTCGGCACCATCTATGCAGTCCTGTGTCGTGACGCGCAGCATCCTTGCAGGAAGTCACCCGCAGATTCACCCCTCCGCATCAGCCCGTCGCGCATACCGTGCCGAGCATGACCATGCACGCCGTCCCGCAGGCCGCCTCGCCCGGCCCGCGCGCCCCGCGGCAGTCCGAGATCCCGCCGGCGCGGCGCCGACGTCGCACCCTGCGCAAGGTCGCGCTCGTGGTCGTCGCGGTGGTGCTCGGCGCCGTCGTCTGCGCCGTGCTGCTCGTGCGCGACGCGCTCGAGGCCCGCGACGCGCTCACCGGAGCCGCGGAGCACCTGCCCGCCGTCGAGGAGTCGTTCGTCCGCGCGGCCACCGACCCCCGGCAGGCGGGCGCGCTCGCCGCCTCGCCCGAGCTCGCCGAGCTGCAGGCACTCACCGAGACCGCCCGCGAGAGCACCGACGGTCCCCTGTGGTGGGTCGCGGCGCGACTGCCCGGCGTCGGCGCGACGGCGGCCACGGTGACCACGGTCTCGGCCGTGCTCGACGACATCAGCGACGACGTCCTGCCTCCGCTCGCCGCCAGCGGCGAGGCGGTCGCCTCGATCGCCCGCACGCCCGACGGCGGGATCGACACGGCGCCGCTCGTGACGGTGGCGCCCCGCGTGCACGCGGCGCACGACACCCTGTCCCGCGCGCGCGACCGGCTCGACGGCCTCCGGCTCGACGCGGTCCACGCCGCGCTCGTCGAGCCGGTCGTCACGCTTCGCAGCCACCTCGACGGGCTCGGGTCCGTCGTCGCGACCGCCGACGCCGCGGTGACGCTGATTCCACCGATGCTCGGCACCGACGAGCCGCGGACCTATCTGCTTCTCGGCATGAACAACGGCGAGCTTCGCGCCGGCGGCGGGATCCCCGGTGCGCTCGTGCTGCTGCGTGTCGACGCCGGACGGGTTGAGGCCGTGCGCCAGGTCCCCACCTCGGCGATCCCGGACTTCGCCGAGCCGGTGCTCCCGCTCGACCCCGACGACGTCGCCCTGCACACCGAGCGGCTCGGACGGTTCGTGCAGGACGTCACCGCGACGCCCGACTTCCCGACGACGGCGGCGCTCGCGGCGCAGATGTGGGCCGACGCGCAGGGCGAGCAGGTCGACGGCGTGCTCGCGGCCGACCCCGTCGCGCTGTCCCACCTCCTCGCCGCCACAGGGCCGATCACGGTGTCCCTGCCGCGTGCGCTGGCCGCCGACCTGGGTCGGGACACCGTGGAGATCACGGCGGACAACGTCGTCGACGTCCTGGTGCGTCAGGTCTACGACGTCTTCGAACCGGGGAAGGCCGACAGGTTCTTCGCGGTCACCGCGGCCGCGGTGCTCGACCGCGTCGCGCAGACCGAGGAGCTGGCCGCCCTGGTGCCCGCGGTGCGCGGCGCGGCCGAGGAGCACCGGCTGCGCGCGTGGTCCGCCACGCCGCAGGAGCAGGAGCGCCTGGGCTCGACCGCCCTCGGCGGGTCGTTCACCGCAGCGGCCCAGACCCGGGACGCGGTGGGCGTGTTCCTCGACGACACGGTCTCGGGAAAGATGTCGGCCTACCTCGACATGTCGATCGAGCACACCGGCTCGACGTGCACGCCGGCGGGTCGCGTCGACGGCCTCCGGGTCCGGATGCGCTCGACGGCTCCTCCCGACGCTGCGCAGGTCCTGCCGTGGTACGTCGCGGGCCTGCCGGACAGGTCAGGGCCTCCGCCCGGCACGGTGAGCCTGAACGTCACCGTGCTCGGCGCCCGCGGCGCGGACGCGCCCCGTCTGGAACGCGACGGCAAGCCGTTCGGGGGCATGACGGCGACCGCGCACGACCGGCACGGGGCTCTCGTCACGGTGGTCCTGGCACCGGGCGAGGAGACAGTGCTGGACGTCGCCGTCCCGGCCGCACGCGGCTCGCACGGCCCCATGCTCGACGTGTGGACGACGCCCACGGTCACGGCGCCCGGGCTGCACCGGCTTGCCGTCCCCGAGTGCGGGTGATCTTCGCGCTCACGTGGGGTTTCACCCGGGGTGGGTGATTCGCAGCGCGGCCGGCGTGGCTAGCGTGAACGACCAGCAGGACTTCCCCGTCCACCGCTCATGAGGGAATCACGAGGGAATCACCATGGTCCATGTCCGCCGCGCGACCGCGCGAACATTGCTCGTGATCGGGGCCGCCGCCGGCCTGGTGCTGGCAGGCACGGCCGGTGCCGCGGTGTCCGACGACACGCAGTACCCGCCCCCGAAGAAGCCCACGATCAGCGTGGACGTCGAGGCAGTCTGTCCGGGCGGCGTGCCCACCATCGACTACGCCGTGACCGTGACCGGGACCAAGGCCGACACGACGACCATCACCGTCGACGCCCCGAGCGGTGACGACGTCGTCCTGACCGGCCGGCCGCTGACGGGGCAGATCCCCTGGACGGGGCCCCTCGCCGTGGTCGACGTGACGTTCGAGGTCGGCAAGACCGAGGTCACCGTCCCGGTCGACCTGAACGTGTGCCCCCCGGAAGAGTCGGTCCCTCCGAGCGACGACCTTCCCCGGACCGGTATCGAGGCGCTCCCCCTGCTCGCCGCGGCGGCCGGTCTGGTCCTGGTCGGCGGGGTCGCGGTGACGCTCGCCGTCGTGCGGAGGCGCCGGGTCGGGTCTGACGAGTGACGCGTCCCCCGGCCACGGCGGCCCCGGCGAATCCATCGTCGGGGCCGTCGGCACGGAACTGGCGCCGTCCATGAGAACTCGTCGTGGGATTGACCCCTCAGGTGCACCACGGCGCCGAACCGGTGGATAGCGTTGACGATGAACCTCACGCCGCGCCCCCACGACCCTCCGCCGTGAGGCCGCGCCGAGGCGCCGGGTCAGACGAGTGACGCGTCCCCCGACGGCGCCGGCCCCCGCCGAATCCATCGTCGGGGGCCGCGCGTTGACCCGGGTCGGCGTGCTCAGGCCTCGAGGAGCAGCGTGATCGGCCCGTCGTTGACGAGCTCAACCGCCATGTCGGCGCCGAACCGGCCCGTCGCGACCTCGATCCCGCGCTCACGCAGCGCAGTGACGACGTCCTCGACGAGCGGCTCGGCCACCGGACCCGCTGCCGCCGCGGACCACGTGGGCCGCCGCCCCTTGCGGGCCTCGCCGTAGAGCGTGAACTGGCTGACCACGAGCACGGGCGCGCCCTCGTCGAGCACCGACCGCTCGTCGCGCAGGATGCGCAGCTCGGCGATCTTGCGGGCGATCGTCGCCACCTCCTCTGGCCCGTCGTCGTGGGTGACCCCCACGAGGGCGAGCACGCCCGGCCGGTCGATCGCGCCGACGACCTCACCGTCGACCGTGACGCTCGCGCGACTCACGCGCTGCAGCACCGCCCTCATGCGCGGACTCCCCTGCGAGTGTCGACGACGGCGCGCACCTCGCCGACGGGCTGTCCGCCGCCGAGGACAGGCGTGGTGCCTACGGCGTCGAGCGCGTCGGCGTCGGCGCCCGCCAGGCGGGCCGCACCGGCCGCGCGCAGGGCGGCCGCGAGGATCGCCGGACGCGCGCGGGTCGAGCCGTCGAGGATCTTGAACGCGACCCCCGTGCCGTCGGGGAGGCCCGCCGCGCACACGCCCTCGGCGCCGATCTTGGTCACCAGACCCGGGACGCACCTCATCGCGAGCGTGTCCTCGCGCCCGATGCCGGCCACCATCTCGGGGTGTGCCGCCATCGCGCGCGAGACGCGCGCGACCGGGGTGCCGTCGTCGGGCACGCGACCGGCGGCGGCGAGCCGGCCGAACGCCCGCGCGAGGCCGATCAGCGACGTCGTGAACAACGGGGCGCCGCAGCCGTCGACCGTGGCCCGCACGGTGGACGGGTCGTCGCCGGTGAGGGTGACGAGGGTCGAGCGGATCTGACGCTGCAGCGGGTGGTCGGGCTCCAGGTAGCTCTCGGTCGGCCAGCCGGCCGCGACGCAGGTGGCGACCATCGCCGCGTGCTTGCCCGAGCAGTTCTGCGTGATCCGGTCCGGCCCGTGCCCGGCCTGCTGCCACGCGAGGGCCGACGGCGCGTGCAGCGGCAGGTCGGGCGTGTTGCGCAGCGCGGCGGGACCGAGCCCGGCGCCGGCGAGGATCTCGCGCGCCCCCGCGACGTGCCGCGGCTCGCCGTTGTGGCTCGAGGCCGCGAGCGCGAGCAGCGGTTGGGGCAGGTCCAGGCCCGCGTCCAGCATGGCGACCGCCTGCAGGGGCTTGACCGACGAGCGCGGCCAGACCTGCACCCCCGGCTCGCCCGCCGCCAGCACGACGTCGCCCTGCGGGTCGACGACGACAAGGTGACCCAGGTGCACCGACTCGACGAGGCCGCCCCGGACGACCTCGGCCAGCGGGCCCGCGCCGTGCGCGACGCCCGCCGGCACCAGGTTGGTCATCTGCCGCTCACCAGCCGCCCGCCGGACCCTGCGGGCGGCCGCCACCGCGCCCGTGGTGTCGGATGCGCGGGCGCACGTCGACCCAGTAGATGATCGCCGGCGTCACCGCGATGATGTTGAAAAACCCGAAGCCACCGCCCCCGCCCCCGGACGGGATCCCCAGCAGGCCGATCGCGGCCGCGATGCCGAGGATGATCAGCCAGATGTTCTTGCTGAGCTTGCCCTCGGCGGTGAACGCGCGGGCGGGTCGGCGCAGGGCGTCGACGAGAGCCACGACCTGCACGGCGAACACCGCCAGGGCGAGCACCATCCATACGAAGAGCTGCAGCTGTGAGAGCACGTGCCGAGCCTACGGGAGAACGCGGAGGTCCCGTGATCGCGCGGCCCCGGCCACGTGCTCGTCCCACGCGGCCACCACCGTGTCGGGGTGGTCGACGGCGAGCGCGCTCGCCACGTGCACCGCGTCGCCCGCGCGCAGCGGCAGGTGTGACGTGGCGAGCAGCTCGGCCGCCCGCGCGCTCACCTCGGGCGTCAGCTCGACCACGTGGAGCGTGGGCCACAGCTGTTCCCAGACGGCCAGTCCGCGCTCACGCGTCGCGGCGTCGAGGACACCCGCACGCTCGCCGGCCGCGAGCACGGCACGCACCTCGACATCGGTGATCCGGGAGGTCACGACGACGTCGGCCCGGTTCCACAGGGCGCTCGCGAGCTCGGAGCCCGGCTCGGGCACGCACAGCTTCACGAGCGCGCTCGCGTCGAGGTAGACGAGGGCCATGGCGGTCGGTTCTCAGCGCCGGATGCGGCGGACGAGGTCCGACATGCGCGACGGCGTCCGCGCGGACGCGGCGGCACCGTTCGTCGGTAAGACCGCGGGCACGGCGTGGACCGGGCGCTCCGCCTCGGCAGGCGTGAGCAGGCCGTCGCGGACCAGGCCCGTGACGAGGTCCGCCGTCGCGACGGCCGACAGGCGCGCCACGGGCACGCCGCGGTCGGTGATGATGACCTCCTCGCCGGAGCGGGCCTTCTCGATCCACGACTTCAGCTCGGCACGAAGCGCGCTCACGGAGACCTCCATGGGGGACGACCGTACCGTCGATCGCGGCGCTCCGACACCGCGGCTCGCCTCGTGCCGGACCCTCTCTGAGGACGTCAGAGCTCGGGCAGGGAGTCGCGCGCGTCCGCGGGGGACATCCCCGCCGCCTCGAGCGTGTCGACGATCGGCGCCCGCACCAGCAGGACCAGCGACTGCACCTGCCACTCGCCCGCTGCGAGGCCGTGCGGGTCGGCGCCGGCAGCGACGGCGAGCAGCTCGTCGCGCGCCTTGTGTGTCGCGTCGCCCGCCGTCAGCGCCGCCGCGAGCGACCGGACGCCCGAGGCGTACGCGTCGACGAGGTCGGCCAGGGCGTCGAGCTCCGGCCCACGGGTCTGCGTCGCCGTGCGTGCGCGACGGGCAAGCACCCTGACGCTGCGCATCGCCCGGTCGACGAGCACGGCCTGTCCGGCCAGGCGCCGGATCTCGGCGCGGTGCACGCGGTTGACACTCACGCGGGCGAGGTCGGCCGCGTGCCGGGCGGTCTCCTGCCAGTCGGCGAGCACGGGCTCGGACGCGCGCCCCCGCATGAGCGCGCCCTCGACCTCGTCGACGTCGCGCTCGCGCAGGCCGTGCGCGAGCGCCTCGAGGGTGTCCGCGAGCTCGCCCGTCGCCTCGCCGGCCACCGACCGGATGCGACGCCGAGGGTCCCCGGGGGTCAGGACCGCGACGAGGAGCGCGACCCCGCCGCCCGCGAGCGCGTCGGTCCACCGCCCGAGCGAGCCCTCGGCCGCCACGGTCGCAGCGGGCAGGCCCACGACGACGATCGCCTGGACGCCGGCCTGGGTCGCGAGCAGGGCTCCGCGGTCGAGAAACCGCGCGACCAGCGCGGAGACGAGCAGGACCAGCGTGAGCTGCCACCATCCCGAGCCGATGAGGTGGACCACGAGGTCGCCCATCCCGACGCCGACCGCGACGCCCACGGCGACCTCGGCCACGCGTCGCAGCTGGCGGTCGAAGCTGAAGCCGAGGCACACCCACGCGGCGACCGCCGCGAAGAACGGCTGCGCGTGCCCGAGGACGTGGTGCGCGAACGCGTACGCGGCGCCCGCCGCGAGCGACGCCTGGACGATCGGCCAGAAGCTGCTGCGCACGCGGGCCCTGCCCTGGCGCACGCGGATGCGACGCGTCATCGAGCGCAGCGCCGTGCGCGCCGCCTCGCCTGCCGGCCCGAGGACCGGCACTGCCGTCACAGCAGGCTCTGCGGGGCGTCCCCGCCGCGCGGGCTCAGGCCGCGCATCACCGGCCCGCGGGCCTCGGGACGGTCGGCCGACACGCCGTCGCCCGGCACCACGACCTCCTGGGTCGCGGCGACCGTGAGCTCGCGGGCGTCCGCGCCCGAGCCGACCGTCCCCATGACGGCGAGCTCCGCGTCCTCGGGCACCGAGCGCTTGAGCACCGCGAGCCCCACGGGACCGAGCTCGTGGTGCCGGGCAACCGACGTCATCGTGCCGACCACGCGCCCGTCCGGACCGCCCTGGCGGACCTCGGCGCCGGCGTCGGGCACGACGTGCTGCGAGCCGTCGAGGTGCAGCAGGGCGATCCGGCGCGGCGGCCGGCCGAGGTTGTGCACGCGTGCGACCGTCTCCTGGCCCCGGTAGCAGCCCTTGTGCAGGTGCACGGCGGTGCGCAGCCAGTCGAGCTCGTGCGGGATGGTGCGGTGGTCGACCTCGAGGGCCAGGCGCGGGCGGCACGCCTCGACGCGCAGCGCCTCCGTCGCCCACGTGCCCGCGAGCCGCCAGCCGGCCGCCTCGCGCTCTGCGATCGCGTCGGCGAGCCTCGCACGCGGCACGAGCACGAGCCGCCACGGGCGGTCGGCGCCCGGATGCTCCCGCTCCGGCGGGCCGTACCGGGTGCCGCCGGCCGCGACCCGCGGCCAGGTGTCCCACCACGTCACGGGCTCGCCCTCGGCGCCCTCGGCCGCGACCGGCTCGCCGACGGCCGCGTACTCGTCGCTGACGTCCGCGATCTCGACGCGCATCATGAACTTCATCCGTTCGAGCCACGCGACGAGAGGGGCGGCGTGGTCGCGCTCGGTGACGAGCCAGGTGGCCTCGCCGTCGTCGACGACGCCGGCCGCGTGCTCGACGTGCCCGTGGGGCGAGAGCACGAGCAGCTCGGTCGACGTGCGGGGCGACAGTGCCTGCACGTCCTGCGACGTGATCGAGTGCAACCACGACAGGCGGTCCGGACCCGCCACGCGCACGATCGCCAGGTGCGACTGGTCGACGACGGCGCCGCCGCGCGCGAGCGCGCGCTGCTCGGCGACCGGGTCGCCGTAGTGCCAGGCCACGCCCGCGTCGGGGCCCGACGCCGCGACCGCCCCGTGCCGCGAGAGCAGCGGGCTCGTGTACTCGCTCATCCCAGGTCCCTCATCGCCCATCGAGTGTCCTACTGCCGGTCGAGCTGCGCCGAGGCGTAGGAGCCGAGCGGGTGGCCGAACGCCGCGAGCTCCTCGACCCACAGGAGCCGGCCCTCGACCAGCCCGTAGAGGCGCTTGGCCGCGGTCACCTCGGCCGCCGTCGACGTCCGCGCCACGAAGTCCGTCGCCAGGTCGATGCGGCCGTTGCCGACGACGCCGAGGAACAGGGAGAGCCGGCCGGAGGCGTCGGTGAGCAGCACCTCGACCGCGTACTGGTCGTCCGACAGACCGTCGGGCCGGTCGCTCGACATGCGCCAGTAGCCCGTCTCGGTCGACCACACGGTGTCGGGCTCGTCCGACTCGCCGTCGCCCTCGCCGTCGGCGGACGCGGACGAGCGGACGCGCAGCGTCGACTCGAAGCGCAGGTACGGGCCGCCGTCGTGGTCGAACACGACCTCCTGCACGAACGGTGTGGTGCGGATCCCGGGGTACTCGATGACGCCCTCGCCCCGCCAGCTGCCGACGAGCCAGGCGAGCGGGTACACCTCGGGCGCAAGGCCCTCGGGGAAGGCGAAGGGCATCAGCGCTGGCCCTGGAACAGCTTGTAGACGACGTAGCCGGCGAACCAGGTGATCGTCACCGTCGCGGCGACGAGAAGACCGATGAACACTGCCTCGAGTGCGTGGTAGTCCATGCCCGGATCCTATCCGGCCGCCCTGGCGTAGGGTCGCGCCATGACCGACGTCACACGCCCGCTCGTGATCAAGACCACGTCCGGCACGGACCGGCCGGAGGCGGCCAACCAGGCGCTGACCGTCGCCGCGGCCGCGGTCGCCGCGGGGGCTGAGGTCAGCCTGTGGCTCACGGGCGAGGCCGCCTGGTTCGCCCTCCCAGGCAGGGCCGCCGATCTCGAGCTCGAGCACGCGGCCCCGGCCCCCGAGCTGCTCGACGCGGTCGTCACCGGCGGGACGGTGACGCTGTGCACGCAGTGCGCCGCGCGACGCGAGATCACGGCCGACGACGTCCTGCCGGGAGTCCGCATCGCGGGTGCCGCGCTCTTCGCCGAGGAGGTCCTGCGCCCCGGCGCGCAGGCGCTCGTCTACTGACGGACGGCCGCCGGGCGCAGACGGCGCAGCAGCAGGTACATCTCGCACCCCAGGCACAGCGCGAACACTGCGTTGAGCGCGGCCGCGGCGAACGCGATCCCGGCCGCCCACGGCACCGCGGCGAGCACGCCCGCGAGCCCGAGCGCCACGCCGGCACCCGTGACGACCAGCCCCACGCTCTGCGCGAACCGCGGCGGGCGCGGGTCCTCGAGCTCGCTCGGCGGGCCGATGCGCGGGCGCACGAAGCTGCGGAAGAGCCAGGCCTGCCACGTGCGCTGCGTCCCGCCGAGGGCGCCGAGCAGGAAGCTCAGCGCCACCACCGCGAGGAGCACGAGCGCGGCGGTGCTGGCGCCGAGCAGCACGACGACGGCCAGCAGCACCGCGGTCACGCCGGCGGCGAAGCGGGGGCCGCGGGGGTCGATGCCGGCCGGACGCGCGGGCCGGGCGGGAGTGGTCTCGGTCATACGGTCCTGCCTCGGGTCTCGTCGTCTGCCGTGGCCCCGCCGACGACGGCGAGCGCCGTGCGTGCCTGGGCCGGTGTCATCGCGCCGCTGCTGCGCGCCACCTCGGTTCCCGCGCCGTCGAGCACGACGACGGTGGGGGTGCGCAGGACGTGCGCCGCGTGCACGAGGTCGGGGTGCGCCTCGACGTCGAGCTCGGTGTGCACGACGCCACGCTCGGCGTCGGCGAGCGCCGACAGCACGCGAGCGGTCGCCCGGCAGGGGGCGCAAACCGCGGCGGAGAGCTGCACGAACGTCGCGCGGGGTCCCGGCTCGACGCCGATCTCGCCCAGGCGCGCGGGCCAGTCGACGCCCGCGGCAGCGGTGCTCGGCGCGCGCACGACACCCTGCCGGGATCGCCAGAGCAGGCCCAGGAAGACCGTCGCCAGGACGAGCCCCGCGAGTGTGATGCTCTCCACTATGTGCTCACCCCCTCGGTCGATGCTTGAGATTCGAACTTGTTCTCGGGCATCATCCTGCCCAACGGACGCCGTCGAGCGCCCGTGCGACCGAATGCCGAACGGCACGTCTCGACGACGCCCAGGGCGGGGGCGGACCCACCGGACGCAGGCGCCCGTACCACCCGCACTCCGTGAGGACCCCGATGACCGACGCGCCGCCCACGCGTACCTGGAATGATCTCATCATCCCGACCGCCGGCACCTATCAGCTGGACGAGGCGCACAAGCGGCTCGGCTTCCTCGCGATGCACATGATGGTCAGCCCTGTGCGCGGCGAGTTCGGCACAGGCAGCGCGGAGATCCACGTCGCGGAGGACCCGCTCCGGTCGTCGGTCACCGCGACGATCGACGCGGCGTCGCTCAACACTCTCAACGAGGACCGCGACACGCACCTCAAGAGCGCCGACTTCCTCGACGTCGAGAACCACCCCACCCTCGAGTTCCGCAGCACCGCGGTCGAGTGGCGCACGGAGCCAGACCCGATCTTCAGCTGGGCCGCGCTCAAGGGCAGGACGCCCGGGCGCTCGGGCGAGTTCAACCGCGCCGCCGCCGCGCGCACCTCCGCGAAGTTCCGGCTCCATGGCGACCTCACCATCCGCGGGATCACGCACCCCATCGCGCTCGACGCCGAGTTCGGCGGCGCAGGTCGTGACCCGTACGGGCGCGACATCTTCGGCTTCAGCGCGACCGGCGACTTCGACCGCGAGAAGTACGGCCTGATGTGGAACGTCGTGCTCGAGGCCGGCGGCGTGCTCGTCGCGAAGTCCGTCCGCATCGAGCTCGCGGGAGAGGCGATCCGCCAGGCCTGATCGGCCGCCTGGCAGCTCCGGCTCAGCCGAGCACGACGCGGCCGACGGCGAACACGAGGATGCCGCCCACCGCCACGGGCGCGGCGGCAGCGGCGAGTCCGGCGCGCCGTCGCGCGAGCGTGGGCTGCCGCTCGAACAGCAGCCGCAGGGCGGCGACGACGAGCCCGCCGACGAGTCCTGCCACGAGGCCCGTGAGGGGCTCGATCTCGGGGACGATCGCAGCGGCGCCGGCGCCGGCCGCGCCCGCGAGCACCACGCCGACCAGCGAGCCGGCCCAGCCGCCCGCGAATCGCAGCGCCGAGAGGCCCGACGCCACCGTGAGACCGACCGCGCTCGTGACGACGAGCGCCTCGCCCGCCTCCGAGCGGCCCGCCGCGACCCACGCGGCGCAGGCCACGGCGACGACGGCGCCCGTGATCGTCCCGCTCACCGACTCCACGAGCCGCAGCCGGCCGCCGCCGCGCAGCATCTCGGCGACGAAGGCGAGCACGAGCCCCATCGCGATCACGAGCGGCAGGTGGCGCAGGATCGGCTCTCCGCCGGTCACCCACGCGACTCCCACCGCGCCCAGCCCCGTGAGCGCCACGACCAGTGCCGGGCCGCCCCGCGACGGCAGGCGCAGCAGCGGGGACCAGCCGACGGCGAGCAGGAGCACGAGCAGACCCGCCGCGGCGGGCAGGTAGAGCGTCCCCAGCGAGGCCGCGACCGCCACGACGGCGGACAGGACAGCCGTCGTCACGGCACGCGAGGTCAGGGTCACGACCACGAGTGTCCCAGACGGGCACCACGGCCAGGACCGGACGGCGTCGGGCGGATCACGCGAGCGTGACGATTCGGGCAGCTCGCAGGGTCCCGATCGTCCAGGCAGAGCGCTGTTAACCTCCGCGCAACACGTGACCAGGCACACTGCCAGGGTTCACAGAGGCGTGTCGGGAGGTGTGAGCCGAGAGGCGGGCACGGTACCTTGGCGATCAGCGTCCGTGCGGACGGTGATTCCCGGGCCGGTCCGGGAACGATCACACGGACCGGCGCGCCGGGAGGAGGTGCCAGTGGCAGAGCTGTTGATCCTCACGCCCGCCAGCGGCGGGTCCGTCGAGGTGCTGCCGGCCCTCGGGCTGCTCAACCACAAGGTGCGCGTGCTTCCCATGGAGCCGTCGGCGCTCGTCGACGCACCCGACTCCGACGTCGTCCTGCTCGACGCGCGACGCGACCTCGTGGCGGCCCGGACCACGTGCCGCCTCCTGCACGCGACCGGCCTCACCGTGCCGCTCGTCCTCATCCTCACCGAGGGTGGGCTGACGGTCGTGACGCACGAGTGGGGCGCGGACGACCTCCTCCTCGAGACCGCCTCGCCCGCCGAGGTCGAGGCGCGGCTGCGGCTCGTCGTGGAGCGCTCGGCCCGCGGCCCCGCGGAGGAGAGTCCGCAGGAGATCTCGGCGGGGGAGCTCGCGATCGACGCCGGCGGGTACACCGCCCGCCTGCGCGGACGGCCGATCGACCTCACCTACAAGGAGTTCGAGCTCCTGAAGTACCTCGTGCAGCATCCGGGCCGCGTGTTCACGCGCGCGCAGCTCCTGCAGGAGGTGTGGGGCTACGACTACTACGGCGGTACGCGCACCGTGGACGTGCACGTGCGGCGCCTGCGGGCCAAGCTCGGTCCCGAGCACGAGCAGCTCATCGGTACGGTGCGCAACGTCGGCTACCGGTTCGACCCGCCCAAGGAGCAGCGCCACGACGAGCCCGAGGGGGACGACGCCGCGGGAGGCCCGACGCGGACCCTCCGGACCTCGCGCTGACCGGGCGCGTTCCTCGCGCCGACGCGGTACGCCCGGTACATTCCGGCAGGTGAGCGCCACGTCCCCGGCCGCCGACTACACCGCCGCCCTCGCCGAGGGGCCCTGGCGGCACGAGTTCGTGCCCGCCAACGGCGCGCGCTTCCACGTGGCCGTCGCGGGGCCCGAGCGGTCCGGCAGCGACCGGCCCCCGCTGATACTGCTGCTCCACGGTTTCCCGCAGTTCTGGTGGGCGTGGCGGCACCAGCTCGAGACGCTGGCCGACGCCGGGCTGCGGGTCGCCGCGATGGACCTGCGCGGCGTCGGCGGCTCGGACAAGCCACCGCTGGGCTACGACGCGCCGACCCGGACCCGCGACATCGCCGGCGTCGTGCGCTCGCTCGGGCACGACCGGGCCGTCTTCGTGGGCCACAGCACCGGCGGCGGGCTCGCGTGGTCGATGGCGACCCTGCAGCCCGCGGTGACCGCCGGCGTCGCGGCGGTCTCGGCGCCGCACCCCGCGCGGATGCACGCCTCGTTCCGGCAGCTGCTGACCCCCGCCGCGCGGCGCGCCCTGGCCTACTACCAGCTGCCGACGCTGCCCGAGCGGGGCCTGACGGAGGGTGACCTCGTCGACCGGGTGCTTGCGGCCGGGTCGGCCCGACTCCTGCCGGAGCGCGACGTCGAGCCGTACCGAACCGTCATGCGCATCCCGTTCGCCGCTCACAGCGCGATGGAGTCCCTGCGGTGGATCGTGCGCTCCTCGCCCCGCCGCGACGGCCGGCGCTACCTCGCGGCCGTCCGGCGCCCCGTGAACGTCCCGGCGCTGCAGGTGCACGGGTCTGCCGACGGGTTCCTGAGGCGCGAGCTCGCGGACGCCGACGGAGCGGCCCTCACGCGTGACTTCCGGTTCGAGGTCGTCGACGGCGCGGGGCACTTCCTGCCCGAGGAGGCGCCCGACCGGATCTCCGAGCTACTGCTCGACTGGCTGGGCCGCTCCTTGCGCCTCCCCGCGGGGTAGCGCCCCGTCAGCCGCGCGGGCCGGGCTTGACGAGCTTCGCCGCGGCGACCGGGTCGGTCTCCCCGACCCCGTACGAGGGACACCACTGCGCCACCGGGCACGCCCCGCACGCCGGGCGCCGCGAGTGGCACACCCGCCGCCCGTGCCACACGAGGTGGTGGCTCAGCATGGTCCAGTCCTTCTTGGGGATGAGCTCGCCCACCTCGTGCTCGACCTTGACCGCGTCCTGCGACGTCGTCCACCCGAACCGGCGCGCAAGGCGGCCGAAGTGCGTGTCGACGGTGATCCCGGGGATGTCGAACGCGTTGCCCAGCACCACGTTCGCCGTCTTGCGCCCCACGCCCGGGAGCTTTACGAGGTCCTCGATGCGCGCGGGCACCTCGCCGCCGAACCGCTCCACGAGGGCCTGACCGAGCCCGATCACCGCGCGCGTCTTGGCCCGGTAGAAGCCGAGCGGCTTGAGGATCTCCTCCAGCTCGGCCGTGTCGGCCGACGCGTACGCCGCGGCGTCGGGATACCGCGCGAACAGCGTGGGCGTGGTCGCGTTGACGCGCACGTCCGTCGTCTGCGCCGACAGCACCGTCGCGACGAGCAGCTCGAGCGGCGTCGTGAAGTCGAGCTCGGCCCGCGCGTCGGGGTACGCCCTGGCGAGCTCGCGGTCGATGCGGCGGGCACGCCGCACGAGCGCGAGGCGCGACTCGCCGGTCGGTGTCGGGGTCGCGGTCTCGGACTCGGTGACAGGCACATCCGCAGCGTAGCCAGGGGATACGACACGGATCGGATCCACGGACCCTCTCCACGCGATTTGCCGTCGTGAGGCAGACTGAGAACCGGAACACACAGCGCAGACACATCCGGTCGCCTGTCCCGACGCCGGGACGGCCGCCCCCGACAACGTGAGGAAACCTGTGGACGACACCGTCGTGCTCGCCGCCCCCCTCTTCGCGGACATGGACAGCGAAGAGTCGAAGGCGCTCTTCGAATCCATGGTCCCCGTCGAGCTGACGCGCGGGGACGTCCTCTTCCGTGAGGGCGAGCCGGGCGACCGCCTGTACGTCATCGCGCAGGGCAAGATCAAGCTGGGCCGCCGCTCGAGCGACGGCCGCGAGAACCTGCTGTCGATCCTCGGCCCGGGCGAGATGTTCGGCGAGCTCTCGCTGTTCGACCCGGGCCCCCGCACCGCGACCGCGTCGTCCGTCTCCGACGCGCTCGTCTACGAGCTGCGCCACCAGGCGCTCGTGCAGTGGATCGCCTCGCACCCGAACGTCGCGACGACGCTGCTCGGCGCGCTCGCCCGCCGCCTGCGCCGCACCAACGAGACGCTCGCCGACCTCGTCTTCTCCGACGTGCCCGGGCGCGTCGCCAAGGCGCTGCTCGACCTGTCCGCGCGCTTCGGCGAGCCCAACGACGACGGCATCCGCGTCGCGCACGACCTCACCCAGGAGGAGCTCGCCCAGCTCGTCGGCGCCTCGCGCGAGACGGTCAACAAGGCGCTGGCCGACTTCGCGACGCGCGGCTGGGTCCGCCGTGAGGGCCGCGCCGTCGTGCTGCTCGACATGGATCGGCTGGAGCGCCGGGCTCGCTGAGTCCTCGCTCTTCGGACTCAGCTTCCGCAGACGGAGAGGCCCTCGCGGGTCCGGTCGCGTTCACGGGCGCCAGGGCGCCCTCCACTTCGGGAGAGATACGACCGGCCCCGCGCGGGCCTCTTCGTCTGCTCGGTGCACCGCATCGACGTCACGCTGGCTACAGTTGTGCCGAACTCTCTCTTAGCCAGGCTTCACGAGGAAGAATCCCGACGAATCTTCTCGACGACGAGGGTGACGCTTTTGTTCCGCATGGAGACATCGGGGTGTCAAAGAGACCATAACGTCAAGGCTTACACTCTTCCGGTCCGGCCGGCGATCATTTTCCGCCAGTGACTAGGAGGCTGGTGATCAAGTCCATTATCGCGGCTTCCGTCTCGGCCGAAGGCTCCATCCCAGCCTCCTTCAACACGAGGACCGAGGCATAGCTTCCCTTGTCACAGCCCTGCGCGGACAGTCCCTGCGCTGCCTCCTCCGTCGGGAGATAGGCGATCGATACCTTTGAGCCTGGAGGTGTCCCGTTGAGTGCGGCCATGAGCGAGAAGATCTCGCATGCCTGATCGGCGTCAGGTGGTCCGCCATCCTCCAGGATGGTGATCGCGTCTTCCATCCGGCGTTGCATCTCAGGGTCGTCAGCAAACGTAGGGATCTGCTCGAGCTGGCTCAGGATACTCGGTACTGCCTGGATCCACTCGTCGGCTGGAACGCGAGCGATCTGTGCGCCGCCGCCCTTTGCCACTGCGGTGTACTGACAGGCCGGAATCTGCCCACCCACCATGGCCCGGCGCCCTTCGTCGAGGTCCAGGCCGGAGACTTCCTCCAGTTTCCCGACGTCACTCAGCGCGCAGGGGTCTTCTCCATCGATCGTCTTGGAGGAGCGTGACGGACTTGATCCCGCACTTCCTAAGGACGCGCGCGTCTCCGAGGGCGCTGGCGTCGCGCCGTTCTGGTCCGTGACGGCGCACGCCGACATCAGAGCCACTACCACAACACCGAGAACAATCTGCCCTATGTGCACCCTTTTCACCAGCGAATCCGACCGGCCTAGTCGCGCGTTGTCAAACGGCGCACCAATTTGGAGTTTCGTTACCACTTCGCTCCGGCTGGCGCGTTGCCGTCCCAACGGCCCGCCATTGCTGGACGAGACCGTTCCGTTGCTGCCACCGGCGGTTCGGACCGATGCAGACGTCATGGTGCTCGCCACGCCCGCGCGGCCGACCCGGCGCAGGTCTTCGTCCCCCATGGAAAACGGTTCTACTGCTTCAGCTCGACGATCAGCTCGACCTCGACCGGGGCGTCGAGCGGGAGGACCGCGACGCCCACGGCCGATCGGGCGTGGACGCCCGCGTCGCCGAAGACCTCCCCCAGGACGGTGCTGGCACCGTTGACGACGCCGGGCTGGCCGGTGAAGGACGGGTCGGACGCGACGAAGCCGGTCACCTTGACGACGCGCGCGACGTCGTCGAGCGAGCCGACGACGGAGCGCACCGCCGCGAGCGCGTTGAGCGCGCACGTGCGGGCGAGGTCCGCGGCCGTCTCCGGGGCGACGAGCCTTTCGCCGTCGCCGACCTTGCCGGTGGCGGGCAGCGCGCCGTCGACGAACGGGAGCTGGCCGGCGGTGTAGACGTAGCGACCCGAGCGAACGGCCGGGACGTAGGCCGCGACCGGAACCGCGACGTCGGGAAGTGTGATGCCGAGCTCCGCGAGGCGGGACTCGACGCCGTGAGGCATCAGTGGCTGCCGTTCGGGCGCTTGAGGTAGGCGACGAGCCCGGTGCCGTCCGGACCTGGCACGACCTGGACGAGCTCCCAGCCGTCGGCGCCCCACTGGTCGAGGATCGCCTTGGTGTTGTGGATAAGAAGGGGGATCGTCGCGTACTCCCACGTGGTAGCCATGCGGCCGATCGTAGCCCGCGCCGACGGCGTGCACCGTCCACAGGACCTGCACACCGCGGCGCCGACCTTCGGCGAGATCGGGTGGATCCCCACAACGTAGGCTTGGGCACATGGCGAATCCTGAGTCCCGCCGCATCACGCGCACGATGACGGCGACGCAGCTCGTCGCCCTCCTGCTCGCCTTCCTGCTGGCAGCGAGCGCGGGCGGCGTCCTCACCGCCGGCCTGGTCATCCCGCTCGTCGCCGGCGCGAACGTGGCCGCGAACAGCACGGTGCAGATCTTCGACGAGGTGCCGGCCGAGCTCGAGCCGGGTCCGCTCTCGCAGCAGTCGCGCATCTACGCGAGCAACGGGAAGCTCCTCGCAACCTTCTACGCGCAGAACCGCATCGTGGTGTCGCTCGACCAGGTCTCCGAGCCGATGCAGCAGGCCGCGATCGCCATCGAGGACGAGCGGTTCTGGGAGCACGGCGGCGTGGACGTGCGCGGCATCACCCGCGCGCTGGCCAACAACCTCGGGCAGAACTCGCAGCAGGGCGCGTCGACCCTGACCCAGCAGTACGTCAAGAACGTGCTCATCGAGCAGGCGCTGGTCGAGGACGACCCGTTCGGCGTGCTCGACGCGCGGGAAGACTCGATCGCGCGCAAGCTCAGGGAGGCCAAGCTCGCCATCGCGCTCGAGAAGCGCATGAGCAAGGAGGAGATCCTCCAGGGCTATCTCAACGTCGCGCAGTTCGGCTCGCGCAGCATCTACGGCGTCGAGACGGCGGCCCGCTACTACTTCTCGAAGTCGGCCAAGGACCTCAATGCCGTCGAGGCCGCCACGATCGCCGGGGTGACCAAGGCGCCGAGCGCGTTCGACCCCACGGTCAACCCGGAGCGCGCGAAGGTCCGCCGCGACCTCGTGCTGCACAAGATGTGGGAGCAGGGCTACCTCGGCACGTCCGAGTACGAGGACGCCAAGGACACTCCGCTCAAGGACACGCTCAAGGTCAAGCCGATCCCCGTCGGCTGCCAGGCCGCGGGCGGCGGCGCCACCTTCTTCTGCGACTACGTGATCAAGGAGATCATGCTGAGCCCCGCGTTCGGCGAGACGCGTGACGAGCGGCGGGATCTGCTCTACAAGGGCGGGCTCGAGATCCACACCACGCTCAACATGAGGATGCAGCGTGCCGCGAACAAGACGATCCGCCAGGCCGTGCCAGCCGACGACCCGAGCAACCTCGAGGCCGCGATCGTCTCGGTGGAGCCCGGAACTGGCGAGATCAGGGCCATGGCCCAGAACGTCCCGTACACGGACCCGCAGGACGGGCGGAGCAACCGGCACACCACGATCAACTACTCGGCGGACTTCAGCCACGGAGCGTCCCGCGGCCTTCAGCCAGGTTCGAACTTCAAGCCGGTCGTGCTCGCCGAATGGCTCCGCGCGGGTCACACGCTCGAGGAGACAGTCAGCGCGACCAAGGTCGAGCGGGTCGTCGGAAACTTCAACACGCCCTGCATCAGAGGTCTCGGCGCAGACACCTGGGCGCCGGCGAACGCCGAGGGCGTCCTCACTGGCAACATCTCGGTGCTGCGCGCCACCTACGAATCAGTGAACACCGCCTACGCCTCGATGGGATACGAGCTCGACCTCTGCGCGCTGCGGGACACGGCGTGGAACATGGGCTTCCGGCCCAGCTCGTCCGGCGTCCAGGGGAAGGTGATTCGCAACCCGGAGAAGTCAGACATCGACATCACGGCGCCGATGGTGATCGGGACACAGGAGACCTCGCCCCTCAACATGGCGTCGATCTACGCGACCCTGGCCAGCGGTGGCACGTACTGCGACCCGGTCGCCATCAAGAGCGTGACCGGCCCGAACAGCACCGAGTACGAAGTGCCGAAGGCCAAGTGCAAGCCCAACGCGCTGCCCACGAACATCGCGAACACGGTCACGTACGCGCTGGAGAAGGTGTTCACGGACGGCACGGCCTGGCGACTCGGCGGGCTCTCCGACGGACGGCCCGTGGCGGGCAAGACCGGCACGTCGCAGCTCTCGGCCCAGAGCTGGTTCACTGGGTACACGCCGAACCTGGCCACGTCGGTCTGGGTGGGGTCGATCGAGAGTGCCACGGAAGACCACACCGATCGGACCTGCGTCAATGGTCAGTGCTTCGACCCGCTCTACGGCTCGAGCGTTGCTGCCCCGGTGTGGAAGACGTACATGGACGTCGCGATCGCACGCCTGCCCGTGCGGAACTTCGGCCAGCCCGACCAGAAGCTCATCGGCACCCCGCCCGCTCCCCCGCAGCCCGTCACGCCGCCGGCACCCTCGACGCCGGGCAACGGCGACGGTGGTGGCGACCAAGGCGGCGACGGCGGTGGCTCCGACTCCGGCGGTACGGGCGGCGGCGACGACAGCGGCCCGGGCAACAGCGGCGCTGGCGGCGGCGACGGGGGCAACAACTGAGCGGGCGCAGCGTGCGCGTCCGGAACGTGATCGGTGGAATCGCCGCGCTCGGCGCGGCGGGACTGGCCTACGCGCACCTCGAGACCAAGCTCTTCACGCTCCGCCGTGCCACCGTCCCGGTCCTGCCGGCCGGTGAGCCGGACCTGCGGGTGCTGCACATCTCGGACCTGCACCTGACTCCGACGCAGGAGCGGAAGATCGCCTGGGTGCGCTCGCTTGCCGAGCTGAAGCCCGACCTCGTAGTCGACACGGGCGACAACATGGCGCACCCCGACGTGCTCGGCCCGCTGCTCGGCGCACTCGAGCCGCTGCTCGAGTCGGCGCCGGGCGCGTTCGTCATGGGCTCGAACGACTACTACGCCCCCACGCCGAAGAACCCGGCGCGGTACCTGCTGCCCGACGCGCGACTGCCGCAGCGAGATCCCGTCCAGCTGCCTGCGGACCGCCTGGCGGGCGAGCTGCGGGTCGCCGGCTGGAAGGACCTCACGAACCGGCGCGACATCGTCGTGGCCGACGGCCGACGCATCGATCTCGTGGGTGTCGACGACCCTCACCTCGACTTCGACGAGTTCCCCGCCGGACCGCCCGCCGACACCGACGCCGGCCTGCGCCTCGGTGTCACGCACGCGCCCTACAGGCGAGTGCTCGACGCGATGCACGGCGACGGGGTCGACGCGATCCTCGCGGGCCACACGCACGGCGGCCAGCTCTGCCTGCCGGGCTACGGGGCGCTCGTGACCAACTGCGACCTCGACCGGCGTCGGGCGTCCGGGCTGCACGGGTGGCCAGGGCCCCGGCCGGACGAGGCGGGCGGGAACGGCTCGACGTGGCTCCACGTCTCGGCCGGCGCCGGCACCTCGCCATACGCACCCGTGCGGTTCGCGTGCCCCCCGGAGGCGACCTTGCTCACTTTCACCGCCCGGTAGCGGATCTCGTTTTCGTCCTGGGCAGTTCGTCGGCTATTCTGGGCAGGCTTCCGCACCAAGGCATGAGCCCGTGGAGGCAGTCCCTCGGGGTGTGGCGCACCTTGGTAGCGCGCTTCGTTCGGGACGGAGAGGTCGCAGGTTCAAATCCTGTCCCCCCGACCAGCCGAACGGCCCTCTGACCAGCGGAAACGCTGACCGCAGGGGGCCTTTTGCTTTGCCCAGAGCCGTCGTCCGCGAGGCCCGAGTGCCAAAGTGAGTGCCTACGCGGCGCCACGCCCATCCCCTTCGTCGCCGCTGACCTGCACGCCTGCCTCTGGCAACGATGCGAACGGGTCCTGGTCTGCCACACTGCCACGATGGGGCCTAGACGACCCGCGGCGCAGACCTTCACCACACGTGAAGGCGCCGCCCCTCGGACAGTTGCCGCGCTGTGCAGCGGGAGCCTCCTTGCACAGCGTGAGCGCCTCAAGGACATCTGGCTCGACCTCCTTTCTGATGAGCCCTGGCCCCCGGAGGTGCAGTGGGCCGTTGACGAACTGACCTCTCGACGGCACGCTCGGCACGGCCTGTTGCGCCGCATGCTCGGTGGGGAACCCAGCATCAGCGTGCGACTTGACCCCCGTTCCGACCGCGACATCGAGCTCGCTTCAACACTCGCCCCATATGTGATCGATGGATCTGGGGTGAGCCAGAGCGGCCGAATCATCTGGTCGGTGGGCGACACGGGGACCGCGACGGTAGTCGAACTACTCCCGGCAGAACTGTCCGCAGTCCTCGACCACGTTCGCGAGCACAACGGCCGACTTGACGACGTCGTCCCGCTCGATACGTAACCGCGGGACGTAGCATCCTTGCGATCCGAGTTGCCAACGTGCGCCAACGGCATGGCAATGACCTCATCCCCGGTCTGCGACGGCGAACAGGTCGTCCATTGCGCGGGCGCCAGTCTGGAGCACGGGGCGCAGCTCGTGGCGGTAGACGGCCTCGGTGACTGCGGTGCCGGAGTGCCCGACGAGACGCGAGATCTCTTCGAGCGGGACGCCGTGCTCGCTCATGAGCGAGACGAACGAGTGGCGCAGGTCGCGGGGCGTCCAGTCGGACGGCTCGAGCCCGGGCACTCGGCGGAGCGCGTCGCGGAACTGCCGGCGGACGTTGGCGGCGTCGAGCGGCGTCCCGACCTGGGACGCGAACACAAGGCCGCTCTCCTGCCAGCGCTCCCCCGCCCTCGTCTTCGCAGCCTCCTGCGACGCTCGGTGTGCACGAAGGGCGCGAGCGGCGATGGCCGGGAGGGCGAGCGTCCGGCGAGACTTGCGGGTCTTGGTGTCTCCCCCGACCCGGACCGACCGCCAGACGTTGACCGATGGCGGGGCCGGCGGCTGGGCGTCGGGTCGACCGTCGAGGTCCACGTGCCGCCATTCGAGCGCGCGAACCTCCTCGGTGCGCAGTCCCGTCGTCAGCGACAGCACGATGTACGCGTGCATCGGGTGGCCGACGGTCTTGCCGAGGACGTCGTCGGCCTGTGCGAGCGTCAGCGACCGCGACTCTCGCCCTGCCCTGCCGCGAGGGATCGCTGCGAGCTCGACGACGTTGCGCGCGGCCATGCCCTGCACCACGGCACGACGGACCGCACGGTTCAGGACCGAGCGCGTCTCGCGGAGTGTGCGAGTCGACTGCGACTCGGCCAGGGTGAGCAGCCAACGCTCGACCTCGTCGGCGCGCAGATCCTTGAGTTTCCGCGCACCTAGGTGCTGGACGACGTGACGGGCAAGGTACGCGTGCTTCTCGTTCGTGCGGTCGCCGGCCTTGCCCTGACCGAGCGCGAGCCAGTCCTCGACGGCCTGCTTGACCGTGTATCGGTCGGCGCCGACGCGGATCCCGGCCTCGTACTCCTTGACCTTCTCGCGCAGGGCCCGGAGAGCGGCTGACTCGGTCTTGCCCGAGCCCCGGCGAACGATCCGCTTGCCGCGTGCGTCGTAGCCGACGACCTTCGCCGCGAGGTAGCGCTGACGGGCCGCGTCCCAGTAGACGCTCCCTTCGCCGTGCGGTGCTCGACGTCTCGTCTCGGTCATGCCGTCACCGCCATGCAGGTGTGGATGTACTCGTGGATCGCGATGGCGGGAATGAGTCGGCGGCGGCCAACCTTCATCGACCGGAGCTGCCCCGAGCGCAGCAGCTCGTAGGTGGTGTCGCGCGAGACCCGCAGCACCCGTGCGGCCTCCTCGACGCTGTAGATCAGCGGTTGACCGTCCGACGTCGTCGCGGTGGCGACCTGTTCGTCCTTGCTGTTCATGCTGTCTTCCCCCTCGTTCTTGTGGCCGTGACTCTTCGGGCGTAGGTGGCGTGTCCGTGGCGCTGCTCGGCGCGCCACTGCGCGTACTCGCGGGCGCGGGAGGCGGCGGCGTCGGCAAGGGCTTTGTCCCCGGCGCGTGGCCAGCCGGAGGCTTGGTAGGTCCAGGAGCCGACGATGAGCGTGGTTTCCTCGTCGTCGGCCATGAGCCGGGCTTCGAGGTCGCGGGTGTCGAGGGTGGTGCCGTGGCGGCGGGCGTCGGCGGTGAGGCGCTGGAAGCGGCGGCGGGCGCGGCGCAGGNGGCGGCGTCGGCAAGGGCTTTGTCCCCGGCGCGTGGCCAGCCGGAGGCTTGGTAGGTCCAGGAGCCGACGATGAGCGTGGTTTCCTCGTCGTCGGCCATGAGCCGGGCTTCGAGGTCGCGGGTGTCGAGGGTGGTGCCGTGACGGCGGGCGTCGGCGGTGAGGCGCTGGAAGCGGCGGCGGGCGCGGCGCAGGGCGCCGAGGGCGACGGAGTAGCGGCGGGACTTGGTGGAGCAGTGGCCGCGGAAGCCGAGCATGGACGACCAGTGGCCGAGCAGCGCGTACGGGTTGGCGGAGCAGTCGCCGCACAGCCGCGGGTGCCTGTGGGCGGCACGCTCGCCGCAGCCGAAGCGGCAGGCGACCAAGGCGCGAGCGGCGAGCGACTGGCACGCCTCGGTGAGTGCGGCCAGGTGGGCGCGCGGGCGAGTGGGGTCGGCGCCCGCAGACTTGGTCGAGTACTTGGCCAGGTAGGCGGCGACCTGCTCGGCCGTGACGTCGTCGCCCGTGATGGTGCCGCCCCGGACGATGCGCACGTCGGTCTGGGCGCCGAAGCGCAGGACCCGGGCGACGTCGTGGTCGTCGACGGCGGGTGCGTTGTAGCGGACCGCGGCCGCGGCCTCGCGCACGACGTCGGCCAGCGCGGTCGCCCGGATGGGTGCGGGTGAGCCGGGGCCCTCGGCGCCGTCGATCCGGACGAGGGCGTGGAAGTGGACCAGGCCGCGGGCTTGGAACTCGGCCACCTTGGCGTACTCGAGGCGCAGGTGCTGGCCGAGCTCGGACGCGGGCACGTCGAGCGTGTCGGCCAGGCGGCGGCGTAGGGCGATGGTGAAGCGGCGCCACAGCTCGGGGGCGAACCACGGCCACACCGCGGCCGACTCGATGTCGGAGCAGTCCGGGCACAGCGGGGCGCCCACGGCCGCGTCGTTCTCGTCGTGCCGTGCCCAGCAGGTCAGCCGGTGTCCGTGCTCGCACACGTCGGCGCGGGAGCGTGGGTGGCACGGCCGGTTGCGGTCACGCACCCCGTGCACGGCGCCGAAGGAGGGCGCGGTCAGGGTGACGAACAGCAGCGGGTTGCCCGCGACGTCGGCGGGGACGCCTTTGCCGCCGTGCAGACCAGTGGAGATGAGCTCGAAGGTGTCGCGGGCGTAGATGCGTGAGCAGGCTGGGCAGACGTCCTCGCGCCGGTTGCCACACGGGGTGTAGAGCATCCCGAGCGGCTGGTCGGCCGACCGGAACGTGTCGACGATCTCGCCGGTGCGGGTGTCGATGGTGTCGGAGCGGCCGACCAGGCGCACGGGGTGGGTGCAGTTGCCGACCCGAGCGAGGGTGTCCGCGAGGGCGGGCATGCTGCGGTCCGCGAGGCGTGAGGCGATCGACTCGGCCTCGACCCGGGTCAGGTCGGTCAGGTCGAGGGGAGCCTCGGGGGAGTGACCCCAGAAGCCCGCACTGACCGCCTCACTGACCATGCCCGCCGTGGCCATCACGCCACCTCGGCACCTGCACTGGCCGAGTCGGCCGAGCTGGACGTCGAGCGCGCCGGGCGAGGCTTGCGCGGCGCACGCCTGCGGGGTGCCGTGTTCTCGGTCGTGACCGGCTGGGCCGACTCAGCGGCCGGGGGCGCCTCGGCAACGACGGGCGCCGCGGTGGCCGGTTCCTCGGGCAGCGGCGGCGGGGGCGGTGCGGGATAGGTGGCGGCGACCATGCGGATGAAGTCGTCGGCCCAGTAGGCGGCGCGCACGCGCTCGACGGTCCCGTCGTCGGTGACGGCGTACCCGGTCCCGGGCATGGTGTGGGCGATGTGGTGCGCGGGCGCGACGGCGGCCATGCCCTCGCCCAGCACCATCCG
>VJZX01000020.1 GCA_009663185.1 Isoptericola halalbus | reverse complement strand
GACCGCCGTCGTCGGACACCTCGCGCTCGGTGACGCGCAGCCTCATGGTGCGGGGTGTCGGCTCGGCGCCCAGGCCCAGCGATCGACGGGGCGTGAAGGCGACGTGCCGCTCGTCGCCCACGTCGAGCCCGCTGCCCGTCGCGGCGACCGGCTCAGGGAAGGGCAGAGCGTCCAGCAGCCCCGCGTCGAACGCCCCGTACTCCGGCGGCGCCGCGAGCGCCGTTCCGAACAGCTGAGGCGCGACGTCGACGACCGCGGTTGCGACCCCGGCATCGTCGCGCGGCGTGATCGACGCTCCCGCGACACCCTCGAGCGCCGTCACCAGGAGCAGAGGCGCGAGGACGAGCGCGCGACGCCCCCGGACGCGCTGGACGAGCAGGCCGACGAGCGCCGCGACGCCGTAGAAGAGCGGTGCCGCGATGACGAGGCACACGACTCCCTCGTCGAGGAGCGGGCCGGCGAGCGCGAGCCCGACCGTCGTGGTGGCGAGCGCGACGCCGACGGCGTTCGGCGGCCGGGCCGTGAGGATCACCGCGAGCGCGATCACCGCCGGGATGCCGACGTAGAACAGCGACGTCTCCTCGAGCCCGGCGCCTGTGAGCGCCTCCGCCGCGAGCATTGCGAGGAACAGCGCGAGGACCACCCCGGCGAGCATCATCCGGGCCCGGCGAGCAGCGCGCGGCTCCGGCGGCCGGTCCGGCTGCACGACCTTGAGAGCCGCGGGCTCGAACTCGTACGGGTCAGTGGGTACGGACATGATGCGCTCCGTGCTTCATCGATCGATTTAATCGCTCGATTAAAGCATATGATGAAGGAACGTTGGAGAGGGGTGGGTCGATGGGGGACGGACGAAGGACGAGTGCCGAGACACGCAGGCGGCTTCTCGACGGCGCGGACCAGGTATTGCGCGAGCACGGCTACGCCGGGACGTCGGCACGAACGATCGCCGCCGCCGCGGAGGTGAACTCGGCGCTCGTCTTCTATCACTTCGGCGGGGTCGACCAGCTGCTGCTCGCCGCGCTCGACCGGTCGTCGGCCGAGCGCATGGAGCTGCACGGCGCCACGGTGGCGCGGGCGCGCACCGTCGAGGAGCTCGTGGAAGCGGCTGTCCGGATCTACCGCACCGACCTCGAGCGCGGGTACCTCGCGCAGTTCAGCGAGATCGTCGCCGCGGCGGTCACCAAGCCCGAGCTGCGGGAGGCGATCAGCGACCGCGCCGAGCCGTGGATCGCGTTCGTCGAGGAGGCGTGGGAGCGCGTCACGGGCGGTACGCCGCTCGGGCGGCTGCTGCCGGCGCGTGAGGTGGCCAACGCCGCCATCACGTTCTACCTGGGTGTGAACCTGTTCTCGGTGATCGACCCCGACCAGTCACGGACCGAGGAGGTGCTGACCCTCGCCGGCCGGCTCGCGCCGCGGGCGAAGCTCCTCACCATGCGGCTGCCCGGTCAGCGCAGTCGGTCCGCGAGCTCGTGACTCAGCCCTCCAGGGCCGCGGGACCCCCTTCGAGAAGCCGGACGAACTGGTCCTCGTCGAGGATCGGCAGACCGAGCTCGCGCGCCTTGGTCTCCTTGGACCCGGCGTTCTCCCCCACGACGACGTAGTCGGTCTTCTTCGAGACGGAGCCGGCTGACTTGCCGCCCGCCGCGACGACCGCCTCCTTCGCGCCCTCGCGGCTGAACCCCTCGAGCGAGCCCGTGACGACGACGGTCAGGCCGGCGAGCCGACCCGTCGGTCCCTCGTCCGCCTTCGCGGCCATGGCCTCGGGGCCGGGGTGACCCGGCGTCGCGAACCGCACACCCGCGGCAGCCCACGCCTCGACGATCTCGCGGTGCCAGTCGACCGTGAACCAGTCGACGATCTGGTCGGCGATGACCGGACCGACGCCCTCGACCGCGGCGAGCTCGTCGCGCGAGGCCGCGCGGATCTTCTCGAGCGAGCCGAACCAGTCCGCGAGCGCCCGGGCCGCGACGGGCCCGACGTGCCGGATGTTGAGCGAGACGAGGATCCGCCACAGGTCCTTGGTCTTGGCCCGCTCCAGCTCGTCGAGCAGCTTGATCGCCATGCTCGACGGCTCGTCGAGCGACTCGCGTGCCTCGATCGCGGCGCGCTCGGCGGCCTTGGACAGCTTCCGCTTCTTGCGGAACGGTGCCCGACGGCGGGCCACGCCGTCGTCGTCGACCTTGGGCAGGCCCGTCTCGGCGTCGCGGACGACGACCTCGATCGGCAGGAGCTGCCCGAGGGTGAGCGAGAACAGGCCCGCCTCGGTCCGCAGCGGCGGGATCTCGGGCACGTCGGGCTGGGTCAGCGCGGCTGCCGTGACCTCGCCGAGCGCCTCGACATCCAGGCCTCCGCGCGAGCCGATGTGCTCGACGCGGCCCCGGACCTGCGCGGGGCACGACTCGGCGTTGGGACAGCGCAGGTCGACGTCGCCCTCCTTCATCGGCCGCAGCGGGGTCCCGCACGCGGGGCACTCGGCCGGCATGACGAAGTCCTCGCGGGGGTAGCCGTCGTCGGCGAGCGCCGTGACCGGACCCAGGATCTCGGGGATGACGTCGCCCGCCTTGCGCAGCACGACCATGTCGCCGATGCGCACGCCCTTCGCACGCACGACGTCCTGGTTGTGCAGCGTCGCCTGCCGCACCGTGGAGCCGGCGACGGTGACCGGCTCCATGACCGCGTACGGTGTCGCCCTGCCCGTGCGGCCCACGGCGACCTGGATCGCGAGCAGGCGAGTGTTGACCTCCTCGGGCGGGTACTTGTAGGCGATGGCCCAGCGCGGAGCGCGGCTGGTGGAGCCCAGCCTGCGCTGGTCCGCCAGCGCGTCGACCTTGACGACGATGCCGTCGAGCTCGTGCTCGACGTCGTGCCGGTGCTCGGCGAAGTGCTCGATCATCTCGAGCACGCCGTCGAGCCCACCGACGACGCGGTTGTGCGGCGAGACCGGCACGCCCCACTGCGCGAACAGCGTGTAGGCGTCGGACTGCCGCGCGAGCTCGGCATGCTCCCCCGCGGTCCACTGCAGCGCGCCGACGCCGTGCGCGTACATGCGCAGGTTACGGCTCGCGGTGACCTGGGGATCCTTCTGCCGAAGCGAGCCCGCCGCCGTGTTGCGTGGGTTCGCATACGGCGCGTGCCCGCCGGCGACGAGCTTCTCGTTGAGCGCCGCGAAGTCCTCGACGCCCATGAACACCTCGCCGCGCACCTCGATGACGTCGGGGTGCGATACCGGGTCGCCGCCGAGCCGCTGCGGGATGGTGCGGATCGTGCGGACGTTGGCCGTGACGTCCTCCCCGGTGCGCCCGTCGCCGCGCGTGGCGGCGCGCACGAGCCGCCCCTTCTCGTAGAGCAGGGCGATCGCGAGGCCGTCGATCTTGACCTCGCACAGGTAGCCGACGCGATCGTCCGCACCCAGGCCGAGGTCGCGGTTGACACGCGCGGCCCATGCGCGCAGGTCGTCCGTGCTGAACGCGTTGTCGAGCGAGAGCATGCGCTCGCGGTGCTCGACCGTCGCGAACCCCGCCGCCGCCTGGCCGCCCACGCGCTGCGTCGGCGACTCGGGCGTCACGAGCGCCGGGTGGGCGGCCTCGAGCGCCTCGAGCTCGTGCATGCGCGCGTCGTACTCGGCGTCGGACACCTTCGGGGCGTCGAGCTCGTAGTATGCCCGCTGGTCCTCCTCGATGAGGGCGACGAGCTCGGCCCAGCGGCGCTGGGCCGAGGCCTCGTCGAGCAGGGTGGGGTCGGCAACGGGGTCCGTCGTCTCGGTCACGGCACCATCATGGCGTGCCGCACCGACATGGCGGATGTCCATCGGCGTCGGTCGCCACCGGCTGCAGGTTCCCTGCGGGCGCGTGTACCTGGTCGAGGAACCCGGTCGTGCAGGCGGGCCGATCATCCGACGGGTTCAGGGCACCATGACATCCTGCCGTCGCAGCGCTGGACGCCTGACACCCGTCTGCCGCGACCCCCAGGATTTGTTCGCCCGCAGCGTCTGCGGTTATCCACAGGGGGTACCCGCGGTTAGGGTGCGATCCATGAGTGCCGACCCGCTCCCCACGACCGCACCCGCGCCCGGCCGGCCGATCGCCGTCGGGCAGGACGACGACCCATACCTGTGGCTCGAGGACGTCGAGGGCTCCGACGCGCTCGAGTGGGTCCGCGAGCGCGACGCGCACGCGCACGCGACGCTCGGCGCGAGCGAGGACTTCGCCGCTACCGAGGCGGCGATACGCGAGGTGCTCGACTCGGACGACCGGATCCCTGAGGTGTCGCGCGTCGGGGACCACCTGTACAACTTCTGGCGCGACGCCGCGCACGAGCGCGGGCTGTGGCGGCGCACGACGCTCGAGTCATACCGCACCGAGTCCCCCGAGTGGGAGACCGTCCTCGACCTCGACGAGCTCGCCGAGGCCAAGGACGAGAGCTGGGTGTGGCACGGCGCGTCGGTGCTGCGCCCCACGCCCGGGCAGCTCGCGGCCGGGGAGCCGTGGCGCCGCGCGCTCGTCGACCTGTCCCCCGGCGGCTCGGACTCGGACGTGACGCGCGAGTTCGACCTCGTCGACAAGCGCTTCGTCCCGGTCACCGACGGCGGGTTCACCCGCCCGCTGGCCAAGGGCGGGCTGGCATGGGCGGACGAGGACACGGTCTACGTGTTCACGGACTTCGGGCCGGGCACGACGACCACGTCGGGCTACCCCCGCATCGTCAAGCTGTGGCGGCGCGGGACGCCGCTCGCCGACGCCGTGACCGTCTACGAGGGCACCGCAGACGATCTGTACATCGCAGGCCGGCGCTCGCGTACACCGGGCTTCGAGCGCGACGTCGTGACCCGCTCGATCGCGTTCTACCGGTCCGAGGCGTACCTCGTCGAGGCTGTGGGGACGCCCCAGCAGCGGCTCACGAAGATCGACGTCCCCGACTCGGCCGAGGTCGGCTTCCACCGCGAGTGGCTGCTCGTCGAGCTGCGCGACGACTGGTCCGCCGGCGGCCAGGTCTACCGCGCCGGCTCGCTGCTGGCCGCGCCCGCCGACGCCTTCCTCGCCGGCTCACGCGAGCTCACGGTGCTGTTCGAGCCGACCGCGACGACGTCGCTCGTCGGCGCCTCGTGGACGCGGCACCACCTCGTGGTCAACGTGCTCGACGACGTCAAGAACCGGCTGCACGTGCTCACGCCGCCCGAGCTCCCGGCCGCACCGGCCACGCCGTGGAAGCGGTCGGAGCTGCCGCTCGGCGGCGAGCTGCTCACGGTCGGCGTGCGCCCGGTCGACGCCGTCGAGAGCGACGACGCCTGGGTCGTGACCACGGGTTACCTCACGCCGTCGACCCTCGCCCTCGCGACAGCCGTCGGCCCGGACTCCGGCGGCGCGGCGCCCGAGGTGCTCAAGTCCGCGCCCGCGTTCTTCGACGCGTCGGTCATGGTCGCCGAGCAGCACTTCGCGACGTCCGACGACGGCACGCGCGTGCCGTACTTCGTCGTGGGCCGCGAGGAGCTCGTCCGCGGCGCGACCGGTGTGGCGCCCACGCTGCTGTGGGGCTACGGCGGGTTCGAGCACCCGATCCTCCCCGGCTACTCGGGGACGGTCGGGCGCGCGTGGCTCGAGCGAGGCGGTGTCTACGCCGTCGCGAACATCCGCGGCGGCGGCGAGTACGGGCCCGCGTGGCACCAGGCCGCGCTGCGCGAGAAGCGGCACAAGGCGTACGAGGACTTCGCCGCGGTCGCGCGGGACCTCGTCGCGCGTGGCATCACCTCGCCCCCGCACCTGGGCATGGAGGGCAGGTCGAACGGCGGCCTGCTCGCCGGCAACATGCTCACGCGGTACCCGGAGCTGTTCGGCGCGATCATCGTTGGCGTGCCGCTGCTCGACATGAAGCGGTACTCGCACCTGCTGGCGGGCGCGTCGTGGATGGCCGAGTACGGCGACCCCGACACCGACGACTGGGACTTCATCCGCACGTTCTCCCCGTACCACCTGTTCGACCCGGACCACGACCACCCGCCCGTGCTCTTCACGACGTCGACCAAGGACGACCGGGTGCACCCCGGGCACGCGCGCAAGATGGCCGCGCTCATGCTCGGCGCCGGCAAGGACGTCACGTACTACGAGAACGTCGAGGGCGGGCACGGCGGGGCCGCGAACAACGCGCAGGCCGCGCACATGGCCGCGCTGCACTGGACGTTCCTGCGCGAGCGGCTCGGCTGAGTCCCCATACCCCCGTGGCCGAGCGGCCACGGATCGTCACGAGTGCGGTACGCGCGCCGTGATGAGCGTGCCGTCCTCGCGGCGGTTGCCGGACAGGGCTCGCAGGCCGGGGCTGCCGGGCCGGACGGGCCCCTGCCCGTCGAGGGCGATCCGCACGGTCTCGCCAGGAACGACCTTGACGACCTCGCCACGGACCCCGACCTGAGCGCCGTCGCCGGTCTCGGCCTCGAGCTCCAGGGCGTCTCGCGTGACCGTGGCGCGCAGGCGAGAACCCTGCCACGTCACCCGGAAGCTCAGCGCCTCCCAGTCGACGGGCAGCCTCGGGTCGAAGGTCAGTCGGCCGTCGTAGTCCCGCATGCCGCCGAACCCGAAGACGAGCGCCGACCAGGTGCCGCCCGAGGACGCGACGTGCAGGCCTTCGGGCGCGTTGGCGTGCAGGTTCGCGAGGTCGACGAACAGCGACGACACGAAGTACTCGCGCGCGAGCTCGTGGTACCCGACCTCCGCCGCGACGATCGACTGCACCACGCCCGACAGCGTGGAGTCGCCGGTCGTGAGCGGGTCGTAGTACTCGAAGTCGGCGAGCTTCTCCGCCTGCGTGAAGTCGTTGCCCTGCAGGAAAAGCGCCAGCACGACGTCGGCCTGCTTGAGGACCTGGTACCGGTACAGGACCAGGGGGTGGTAATGGAGCAGGAGCGGACGCTTGTCCACGGGCGTCGCTGGGAGGTCCCAGATCTCGCGCTCGAGGAAGTGCGAGTCCTGCGGATGGATCCCGATCGTGTCGTTGTACGGGATGGACATGTAGTCGGCGGCCTGCCGCCAGCGCTCGACCTCGGCGTCGTTCAGCCCGAGCCGGCCGACCATGAGGCGGTGGTCCTCGGGGTATGCGGTGCGCATGCGCTCGACCGCGGTCACGGCCGCCCGGAGGTTGAAGCGCGCCATGACGTTCGTGAACAGGTTGTCGTTGACGACGGTGGTGTACTCGTCCGGACCCGTGACGCCGTGGATGTGGAAGTTCTCGTCGCCGTTGGCGCGCCAGAACCCGAGGTCGACCCACATCCGGGCGGTCTCGACGAGGACGTCCACAGCCTCACGGCGCAAGAAGTCCTCGTCCCCCGTCGCGCGCACGTACTGCATGAGGGCGTACGAGACGTCAGCGTTGATGTGGTACTGAGCCGTCCCGGCGGCGTAGTGTGCGGACGCCTCCTCGCCGTTGATGGTGCGCCACGGGAAGAGCGCGCCCTTCTGGGACAGCTCCCGCGCGCGGCGCCGGGCCGCCTCGAGCATCTTGTAGCGGAAGCGCAGCGCGTTGCGTGCGTATCGCGGGCTCGTGAAAGTGAGGAACGGCAGGACGTAGATCTCGGTGTCCCAGAAGTAGTGCCCGCTGTATCCCGACCCGGTGACACCCTTGGCCGGGATCCCGTTGGCCTCGGCGCGCGCGGTGGCCTGCGCGAGCTGGAAGATGTTCCACCGCGCGGCCTGCTGGATCTCCGGGTGGCCGGGGATCTCGACGTCGGACCGTGCCCAGAAGTCGTCGAGCCACTCGCGCTGCTTCGTGAGCTGAGCGCGGGTCCCCTGGGCACGCACCCGGTCCAGCGTGCGCCGGCAGCGGTCGATGAGCTCGCGCCCCGGCACGCCTCGCGACGTGTGGTAGGCGACGACCTTGGTGAGGCGGATCGGTCGGCCAGGCTCGGCCTGCACGCGGTACACGTGCTTGGCGAGGTCGTCGTCGACCTGGGTTCGCATGTCCCAGTCGTTCTCGGTGCTCAGCGTGTGCTCGGCCGCGACCGCGAGGGTCATGCCCGAGTTGGTGCACCGGTAGGTCAGCACGAGGCGCTCGTCGTCGCCCCAATGCGTCTGCGGCTGCAGCACCCGACTCTCGAACTGGTTGATCCTGCGCGGGTCAGGGCCCTCTCCCATTGCCGCGCCCCGAATGTGGTACTCGTCCTGGCCGTCCTGGCGGTTGAGGATCTGCGAGGAGATCGCCACGGGGGCCGCAGCATCCAGGAGCGTGACCTCGAAGGTCATGATCGCGAGGTGGCGCTCGACGAACGAGACCATGCGCTCCGATCGCACGCGGACCGTCTTGCCGCTCGGTGTGCGCCACGTGATGTCGCGCCGCAGCACGCCGTCGCGCATGTCGAGCGCCCGCTCGTAGGTGGGCAGGTCCGCCACGGTCAGCAGCAGGGGCTCGTCGTCGACGTAGAGTCGGATGACCTTGGTGTCCGGGACGTTGACGATCGTCTGCCCCACGCGCGCGAACCCGTAGGCCTCCTCCGCGTGGCGGATGGGCCACGTCTCGTGGAACCCGTTGATGAAGGTCCCGTGCGCGAAGGAGTCGCGGCCCTCCTCGACGTTCCCGCGCATGCCGAGATATCCGTTGCCGACGCCGAACAGCGTCTCGGTCACGCCGAGGTCGGCCGCGGAGTACCGTCGCTCCACGAGCCGCCACTCCTCGGCGGGGAAGCGCGAGCGATCGACGGTGCTGCGCTCGTCCGGTGTCTTGCGGATCATGTCCTTGCCCCCTCCCCTGCGACGGTGAGCACGCCCGCGTCGAGCTCGCCCAGGTCGTCCACGACGATGTCGGCACCGTGCTCGCGCAGCACCTGTGCGCCGACACCCCGGTCGACGCCGACGACGAGGCCGAAGCCGCCGGCCCGGCCCGCCGCGACGCCCGACACGGCGTCCTCGACCACGACGGCCTCCGCGACGTCGACGCCGAGCAGCTCGGCGGCGCGCGCGTAGGTGTCCGGCGCGGGCTTGCCGTGCAGGTGCTCGCGAGCCGCCACGTTCCCGTCCACAACCACAGCGAACCTCTCGGCGAGCCCCGCCGCCGCGAGCACGGTCGGCGTGTTGCGCGACGACGACACGACGGCGACTCCCGCGCCCGCCGCCGTGACGGCGTCGAGGAAGCGCACCGAGCCCGGATAGGGCTCGATCCCCTCCTCGAGGAACATGTGGCCCACGATCTCGTCCTTGCGGTTGCCGAGCGCGCAGACCGTGCCCTCGCCGGGCGCGTCGACGGGAGTACCCCACGGGAGCTCGACACCGCGCGAGGCCAGGAACGCCGCGACGCCGTCGTAACGCGGGCGGCCGTCGATGTGCGCGAAGTAGTCCGCGTGGGTGTACGGGGCGACGCCGTGCTCGAGGCTCCACGGGCCGAAGAGCTGTTCCCACGCTCGCATGTGGACCTCGGCGGTCGGCGTCAGGACACCGTCGAGGTCGAACAGCACCGCTCGCAGCACGGCCATGGCAGACCTTCTGTAACTCCCCCGGGGCCGGCGACGCTCGGCGCGGCCGCGATGTGACCAGGCTACGCGCCGTCGGGCAACAATGCGTGCCGGGCGGTGTCAGGCCGCCGCGCGCTCGGCGAGCGCCTCGGCCACGCGGCCGAGGTTGGCAAGCTCGGCGCGATGGGACTCGACGTCGGCGAGCGCCGTGCGCGGTGCGGCGAGGAGGGTGACGTCGTCGAGCCCCGACGCGGGCAGGCCGATGCGCCGCCACGGCTCGGCGACGAGCGTGACGAGCTCGCCGAGCTGCGGGCCCGAGCACTGCGAGACCGTCGCGGGCGGCAGGCCGGCCCACAGCCGCAGGCCACGCTCGGTCGCCCGCGCGACGAGCTCCCACGCCTTCTCGTCCCACGCGCCACCGAGGTCGAGACCGAACGCGTCCGCGCCCGCGAGCGCGACGGGCGGGATCCCGACCCACGTGGGCCCGAGGTGCACGACGGCCCGGGCGCTGGCGTCGTGCACCGCGTCGACGACGGGCACCAGGCCGTCGACGATGTCGGGACCGGGCACCGCGCGGATGCGGGAGGACCCCGAGAACGTCGGCAGGACGCCCGCGTGCACCTGTCCGAGCAGCGGCTCCGCGAGCTGCACGACGACGTCGGCCCCGGGCACCTGCTCGCGCACCTCGGCCACGTGCGCGTGCACGCCCGCGGCGAGCGCCAGCGCGAGGTCGCGGCGGGCACCGCCGTCGGCCAGCACCCGGTCGCCGCGCGCGGCCCACAGCTCGGCCGCGAGCGTCCACGGGCCGGTGACCTCGAGTGCGAGCGGACCGGCGTACCCGACGGCGGCGATCGCGAGCGCGCCCAGGTCCTCGCGCCGGAACGCCTCGGCCCGTCGCGCGTCGACGCCCGGATGGTCGGCGAGCCTCCAGCCGTGGGGGCCCAGCTCGACGGGCAGCCCCTCGAGCAGCGCCCCCGTGCGGCCGATCCTGTCCGCGCCCGGGCCGCGGCCCGTGAGCTGGGCGAGGAACGGCACCGCGTCGACCCCCGTCGGCAGCGCCGCGAGGTCGTCGAGGACGGTCTGCTGCGCCTCCAGCACGTCCCGCTCGCTCCCGGGCCACGGGCCGTGACCGCTCACCGCCGTCATGGCGTCCTCCCTTTCGTCATCCCCGGCGTCACGTCCGGGCGCCTCGTCGCTCTCTAGCAGACGGAGGGCCACCGCCGGCCTGCCCTCGTCGTCGAGAGCACGGTAGCCCGACGAAGGAGTCCCCATGCCCCTGCTCAGCCGCTCGCCCCGCACCGCGGGCTCCTCCGCCGCGCCGACCGCGACGTCGGCCCACAAGGCCGCCGCGATCCGCGTCCACGCCAACGCCGTGCCCGCCCGCCAGGATGCGGTCCTGCGCGAGCTGCTCACACCCGGCTTCCGCAACCATGACGTGCTGCAGGGCCGCGAGGGCGGCCTCGAGAGCCTGGCGGCCGCCATGCACTGGTTCGACGCCGCCTTCAGCGACCAGCAGGTCAAGGTGCTGCACGCGGTGGCCGAGGGCGACCTCGTCGCGCTGCACCTCGAGCTCAGCGCACGGCACACGGGGTACTTCTGCGGGATCCCGCCGTCGGGCCGGCGCTTCACCGTGCGCGAGATGCACATGGTGCGGTTCGCCGGCGGGCGCGAGGCCGAGCACTGGGCCGTGCGCGACGAGGGGGCGCTCGAGCGGACGTTGCGGGGCCTGTGACGGCTACGCACGCCAGGCGCGGGACACCGTCGCCTGGCCGAGCACCTGCGTGCCGCGGTACACGACGGCGGACTGCCCCGCCGCCACCCCGCGCAGGGGGCGGTCGGTGAGCCGGATCTCGAGGCCGGGTGCGGGGTCGTCGCCGGCGGACCCGCCGGCGGACCCGCCGTCGTGCGACGCCGCGCGGACCTGTGCCGGGACGGGCGAGCCGTGGGCGCGTACCTGCACCTCGGCCTCGACCCAGTCCGCGGCGGGCTCGGTGAACCAGACGGCGCCCGTGCCGGCGATCCGGTCGACCGACAGGAGCTCGGCCGGGCCGACCACGACGGTGTTGGTCGAGGTCTGCACGTCGACGACGTAGCGCGCCCTGCCGTCCGTGGCCGGGCGGCCGAGACCGAGCCCCTTGCGCTGGCCGACCGTGAACGCGTAGGCGCCGTCGTGCTCCCCGACGACGTTGCCCTCGGTGTCCACGACCTCGCCCGGCAGCGAGCCGAGGCGCGAGCGCAGGAAGCCGCGGGTGTCGCCGTCGGCCACGAAGCAGATGTCGTAGGAGTCGGGCTTGGCGCTCACAGACAGTCCGCGGCGCTGCGCCTCGGCCCGGACCTCGGCCTTGGAGGTGAAGCCGCCGAGCGGGAACATCGCCCGCTCGAGCCGCTCGGGCCCCATGACCGCCAGCACGTACGACTGGTCCTTCTCGGCGTTGGGCGAGCGGTGCAGCTCGCGCGTCGGCGCCGCGTCGGGGACGTCGCGGGTGACGACGCGCGCGTAGTGCCCGGTGGCGACGGCGTCGAACCCGAGGGCCGTGGCCTTGTCGAGCAGCGCCTCGAACTTGATGTGCTCGTTGCAGCGCACGCACGGGTTGGGGGTGCGACCGGCGGAGTACTCGGCGAGGAAGTCCGCGACGACGGTGTCCTCGAACCGCTCGGACAGGTCCCACACGTAGTACGGGATGCCGAGCACGTCGGCCGCCCGGCGCGCGTCGCCCGCGTCCTCGATCGAGCAGCAGCCCCGCGACCCGGTGCGGAACTGGTCGCGGTTGCGGCTCAGGGCCATGTGCACGCCGACGACGTCGTGCCCGGCCTCGACCGCGAGCGCCGCGGCGACGGCCGAGTCGACCCCGCCCGACATGGCGGCGAGCACCCTCATACCACACCTCCGGTCATGGCGCGGGGCGAGGCGGGGCCGGCGGCCCGGGCGCGCTCCACGACCTGCGGCAGCACCTCGATCAGCCGTTCGACGTCGGCGTGCGTGGACGTGACGCCGAGCGAGAAGCGCAGCGCGCCGCGCGCCTCGGTCTCGGGCACGCCCATGGCGAGCAGCACGTGCGACGGCTGCGGCACGCCCGCCTGGCACGCCGAGCCGGTCGACGCCTGCACGCCCGCGGAGTCGAGCAGGTAGAGCAGCGAGTCGCCCTCGGCGCCGAGGAACGTGAAGTGCGCGTTGCCCGGCAGGCGCGCGGGGCTGCCGGTCGACGCCGCGCCCGCGGACGGGTCCGGCCCGCGCAGCACGGCCTCGGGGGCGACGCGCAGCACCCCGGCGACGAGCTCGTCGCGCAGGGCCGCGAGCCGGGCCGCACGCTCCGCCCGCTGCTCGACCGCCTCGGTCACCGCGGTCGCGAACGCACGGATCGCGGCGGCGTCGAGCGTGCCGGAGCGCACGCCCCGCTCCTGGCCACCGCCGTGCAGCACCGCCTCGATCGGCAGGTCGCGCCGGGCGACGAGCGCGCCGACGCCCACCGGTCCGCCGAGCTTGTGCCCGGTGACGGTCATCGCGTCGACGCCCGACGCGGCGAAGTCGACCTCGACCTGCCCCACGGCCTGGGCCGCATCGGTGTGGACAGGGATGCCGTGCTGGTGTGCCAGGCGTACGGCCTCGCGCACGGGCTGCACCGTGCCGACCTCGTTGTTGGCCCACATGAGGGACACGAGGGCGACCTCGTCGGCGTGCTCCGCGAGCTCGGCGCGCAGGCCCGCGAGGTCGAGGCGACCCTCGCGGTCGACGGGCAGCAGGACGATCTCGGCGCCCGCGTGCCCCGCGAGCCAGAACGCCGGGTCGAGGACCGCGTGGTGCTCGACGGCGGACACCAGCACGCGCGTGCGGAGCGGGTCGGTACGACGCCGGCCCCAGAAGATGCCCTTGATCGCGAGGTTGTCCGACTCGGTTCCGCCCCCGGTGAAGATGACCTCGCTCGGCCGGGCGCCCAGCGCGGCCGCGACAGCCTCCCGCGACTCTTCCACCGCGCGTCGCGCAGCCCGGCCGGCCGAGTGCAGCGAGGACGGGTTGCCCGTGCGGCTCGCCTCCGCGACGAACGCCTCGAGCGCCGACGACGACATGGGTGTCGTCGCGGCGTGGTCCAGGTAGACGCCGGGGGGCGGGGTGGTCACGGTGAACCAGTCTACGAACCGCTCCGGACCGCCCCGTACCGCCCCGCAGAACGCACGACCGCCGAGGTAGAAGCGGATCCGGCGAGGTAGAAGCGTTCGCAGCCGAGATCGAACGTGCGAACGCCGAGGTAGAACCAGATTCGCCGAGGTAGAACGCCCGCAGCCGTGCGGGCGTTCTACCTCGGCGCGAGACGTTCTACCTCGGCGCGACCGCTTCTACCTCGTCAGCCGCGCGGGAAGGGAAACGGTCCCGGGCCGTCGTGCTTGCCAGGCTTGGTCCCCGCACCGACCTTGTAGACCTGGACCGTCGACGGGCGCGGCCCGCGCCACGCACCGGCCGGCACGTCCTCGCCCTCGGCAAGGTAGTCCGGGAAGTACGAGGTGTGGGCCCCGATCGTGCCGTCGTCGCCCGGGTGCTGGACGTTGACGTAGACCATCTCGTCCCGGACGTCGATGATCGGGCCGCACGTCTCGGCGTCGCGCGGGACAGAGAGGAACTGCTCGACCTTGCCGCGCTCCGGACCGGTCAGCGTGACCTTGAACAAGCCGTCGCACCTCTGGATCGACGACGGCGCGCCGTCGGTCGAGATCCAGAGGTTGCCGGCGGCGTCGAACGCGACGTTGTCCGGGCACGAGATCGGCGAGACCTTGTCGGCCGGGAAGCCCGAGAAGTAGGTCGAGCCGTTGACCGACGGGTCGCCCGCGACGATGAGCAGGTTCCACGTGAACGTCGCGGCCGTCTGGTCGCCGCCGTCCTCGACGATCTCGACGACGTGCCCGTCACGGTTGGCGGTGCGCGGGTTGGCCTCGTCGGCGAGGGCGTTGCCCGCGACGCCGCGGTTCGAGTTGTTGGTGCACGCGACGTAGACGCGGCCCGTGAACGGGCTCGGCTCGACGTCCTCCGGACGGTCCATCTTCGTGGCGCCGACGGCGTCGGCCGCGAGCCGCGTGAAGATGAGCACCTCGGCGACCGACATCCCGTCGACCTGCGACTCGCCGTCCACCACGAGCGGCAGCCACACGCCCGTGCCGTCGAAGGCGCCGTCGGACGGCAGTGCGCCCGAACCGTCGATCTCGGTCCCCGAGGTCCCCGTGAACCTCGCGACGTACAGGTCGCCCTCGCTCATCAGGGTCTTGTTGAACGCGCGTGCCTCGGTCGTGGTGCCGTCGCGCATCGCGTTCTTCGACACGAACTTGTACACGTACTCGAACCGCTCGTCGTCGCCCATGTACGCCACGACCCGCTTGTCCTTCGCGAGGATGACGTTCGCGCCCTCGTGCTTGAACCGGCCCATCGCGGTGTGCTTGACGGGCGGCGCGCTCGGGTCGTACGGGTCGAGCTCGACGATCCACCCGAAGCGGTGGCTCTCGTTGCGGTAGCCAGGGTTGTTTCCGTCGAACCGCGGGTCGTCGTTCTCCCACCCGTACCTCGTGGCCGCGTTGCTCAGGCCGTACCGGGCGTCGCGCGGGTCGAGGCCGTCGACCCGCAGGTAGCCGTTGAAGTTCTCCTCGCCCGAGAGCACCGTGCCCCATGGGGTCGTGCCGCCGGCGCAGTTGTTGAGCGTCCCGCGGACGCGCGTGCCCGTCGGGTCCTCGACCGTCGCCATGAGGTCGTGGCCCGCCGCCTGTCCGTCGATGACGAACTCGGTGTCCATGTGGACGCGGCGGTTGAGCGGGCTGATCCGCGAGTAGGTCCACGGCGTGCCCACCTTGGCCCGCGTGACCTCGACGACCGACATGCCGTGCGCCGCACGCTCGATCGCGCGGCGCGTGGCGGCGTCGTACGACGCGTCGAACATGATGTTCGGGTTGGTGTACTCGTGGTTGCTCACGAGCAGGCCGCGCGTGCCGCGGCGGGTCTCGACCATCGACCGGACGTGCTTGGGGTCCTCGGGGAGGATGTCGAGGTAGTCGCAGTTGTAGCCGAACTGGAGCTTCTGCTGCTCGGGCGTCTGCGCGGCCACGTCGAACGCGCGGCCGCCGGGCACGATGGGGTCACCCCAGCGGATGATCGGTGACCACTCGTAGCCCTCGGGGACCACGAATGCGTCGACGGTCGAGGCCTGCGTCGGGATCGCGCCGAAGGCGAGACCCGTGCCGGCGGCCTTGCCTCCCGCGTTGCCCGACGCGGCCGCGGCGGACGGCGCGCCCATGACCTCGGCACCGACGACGACGGTCGCCGCGGCGGCAGCGATGCCACCGAGCATCACGCGACGCGACAGCGCCTTGGAGGCGACGTCGCGGAAGTACTCGTTGGCGCTCGTGTTGGGGGCCGGGTGGGCGCACGCGTCCGCACACTTGAAAAAGCACGTGGCGGCTGCACGCTTGCCGCGCGCGTAGTGGGGCGTGGCCGCCAGCTCCAGCAGCGGGCGCGACTCGGGGGCGATCGTCATCGGGTGCTCTCCAGGGTGAGACCGGGGGGTGACACGCCCGACGCTAGGCAGCCCTGGTAGCCATCCGGGGACGCCACACCGACGCCCGGGTAAACAAACCGTGACGCGCAGGCCCTCAGCCCAGCGAGCCGACCCACTCGCTGCTGCCGTCGGTGAAGGACTGCTCCTTCCAGATCGGCACCTCGGCCTTGAGCTCCTCGACCAGGTCCGCGACGCACGCGAACGCGGCCTTGCGGTGTCCGGACGCGACGGCCGCGACGACTGCGACGTCGCCGACCGTGAGGTCACCGGTACGGTGCACGACGGCGGCGCGGACCGCGTCGCCCGTCGCCTCGGCGGTGCGACGCGCGACCCGCTCGGCCACCTCGCGCAGGACGGTCGCCGCGTCGGGGTGCGACTCGTAGTGCAGGCGGGTCACGCCGCGACCGTCGTCGTGGTCACGCACGTAGCCGGTGAACGTCGCGACGGCGCCGCACGCGTCGTCGCGCACGGCGGAGGTGAGCTCGGCGAGCGTGTCGTCGAGCGGCGTGCCCACGACGTCGGCGCGGACCACGGTGGCACGGGGCTCGGCCGGGCTGCCCGCCGCGGGCTCCGTCGACCCGACGAGCGCCGTCGACCCGGCATGGTCCAGGCCCCGCAGCTGCTCGACGGCGTGCGGCAGCACCTCGGCGAGCGTGTCCAGGCCGTCGGCGACGCCACCGACCGAGCCCGGCAGGTTGACCACGAGCGTCCGGCCGGCTACCCCCGCGATCCCCCGGGACAGCGCCGCGGCCGGCACGGCGCGCTTGGCGGGATCGGTGGGCTGGATCGAGCGGGCGCGCACGAGCTCGGCGATCCCGGGAACCTCGCGGTCGAGGACCGAGCGTGTCGCCTCGGGAGTGGTGTCGGTCCCGGCAAGGCCGGTGCCGCCGCTCGTCACGATCAGGTCCGGGGCACCGCCGCGGCCCGGCCCGGGCGCGAGCAGTGCCGCGAGCGCCTCGCGCACCGGCTCGCCGTCGGGCACGACGCGCACCTCGACGACCTGCCAGCCCCGCTCGGCGAACCATGCGGCGGCCACGGGACCGGAGCGGTCCTCGTAGACGCCGGTCGCCGCTCGGTCCGACGCGACGACGACCGCGACGCGCGGCGCGGCGGGGGTGCCGCCGTCGGGCGCGCTCACGACGCCTCCCGCGACCAGTCGCCGGACTTGCCGCCCGACTTGGCCACGACCTGCACGTCGGTGAGCACGGCGGCCTTGTCGACGGCCTTGATCATGTCGTACAGCGTCAGGCCCGCGACCGTGACGGCGGTGAGCGCCTCCATCTCGACGCCGGTACGGCCCGTCGTGCGCACCGTCGCGGCGATCTCGACGCGGTCGCCCGCCGGGACGATGTCGAGCTCGACACCCGACAGCGGCAGCGGGTGGCACAGCGGCACGAGGTCGGGCGTGCGCTTGGCGCCCATGATCCCGGCGATCCGGGCCGTGGCGATGGCCTCGCCCTTGGGCAGGTCGCCCGACGCGATGCGCTCGACGACGTCGGCCCGCGTACACAGCACGCCCGTGGCCGTGGCCTGGCGCTTCGTGACGTCCTTGCCCGTGACGTCGACCATGTGGGCGGCGCCGTCGTCGCGGTAGTGGGACAGGTCGCTCATCGGATCTCCCAGAAGTCGACGTCGTCGCCACGTTCGAGGCGCGCGACGCCGGGCGGCACGTGCACGAGGAGCGTAGCGGCGGCCAGGTGGCTGATCAGGTGCGAGCCCGGGCCGCCCACCAGGCGCACGCGGCCGGCGTCGTCGAGCGTGGCGCGCCTGACCTGGTGCAGAGCCGGCGGAGAGTCGAGCGACTCGGCGAGCCGGGCGCGGCCGGCCGGGCGCCTGGCGGCGACGGCGCCGGTCGCGCGCGCGAGGACGGACCGCAGGAACAGCTCGAACGACACGTACGCGCTCACCGGGTTGCCGGGGAACGCCAGGAGCGGAACGGTCCTCTTCGAGCTGTCGGACGCGATGGAGCCGAGGGTGACCGTGCCGAGGCCCTGCGGGCCGCCCGGCTGCACGGCGACGTGCCCGAACCACGCGTCGTCGAACGTCTGCCGCACGACCTCGTAAGCGCCGGCAGAGACGCCGCCCGTCGTGACGACGAGCGCGACGTCGTCGGGCGCGTCGGCGAGCACCGCGCGCAGGGCGTCGGGTGCGTCCGCGACCACACGGGTGGTCACGCGGGCGCCGACCTGCGCGAGCGCGGCCGCCAGGGTGGCGCCGTTGGCATCGTGCACCTGCGCCGGACCGAGCGGGGCGCCCGCGGGCACGAGCTCGGAACCGGTCGAGACGAGCAGCACGTGCGGCGGCGACGCGACGGCGACCTCCTCGACGCCCGCGGCCACGAGTGCGCCGAGCTGCGCCGCGCCGAGCGGGGTGGCCGCCGCGACGACCACGTCGCCGACCGCGACGTCGGACCCCGTCCGCCGCACGTAGGTGCCCGGCGCGACCGGCGCGGCGAGACGCACCACGCGCGCCGGGCTGTCAGCGGCCGGTGAGCGCCCCGGGTCACCCCCCGCTGACAACTCAGACGGGAAGTGCGGCGGGTCGGCGTCCTCGACCCGCACGACGGCGTCGGCCCCGGCGGGCACGGGAGCCCCGGTCATGACGGGGGCGGCGGTGCCCGGGCCGAGCGGCGGCGGCACCGCCCCGGCGGGCACGGGTGCCACGACCGGAAGCGCGACGGGTGCGTCGGGCGTCGCGCCGGCGAGGTCGGCCGCGCGCACGGCGTACCCGTCCATCTGCGAGTTGTCGAAGCCGGGCAGCGCGACCGCGGCGACGGCGTCGAGCGCAAGGACGCACGCCGGCAGCACCGCCTTGCTCGCGGCACCGGCGAGCAGGTCTACGAGGCGGACGGTCTGCGGGGGTCGCCCCGCGAGAGCGGGTGCGACGAGCGCCTCCACCGCCGCCGCATGCTCCGCGACCGACCGCCGCCCCGCCGTGGGCGTGGTCTCTGGCCCGCTCTGTCCACCCAGACCCGGAGAGACCGGCCCAGAGATCACGCCCCCAGCGTCGGGCGGGGGCGGGCCGAGGTCGTCGGCGCTGTCGTCGTGCTCCAGCAGGTTCTTGAGGAACAGGCTGCGGGGAGCCGCGAGCAGCTCGTCCGCACGTCCGTGCTCGACGACCCGCCCGCCCTCGAGCACGACGACGTCGTCGGCGAGCGCGCGGACGTCGGCCACCTCGTGCGTCACGACGACGGCGGTCACGCCGTCGAGCACGCGCCGCAGGACGTCGCGCAGCTCGCGCGCGGACGGGGCNCACCTCGTGCGTCACGACGACGGCGGTCACGCCGTCGAGCACGCGCCGCAGGACGTCGCGCAGCTCGCGCGCGGACGGGGCGTCGACGGCGGCCAGGGGCTCGTCGAGCAGCAGCAGTCGCGGCGACGCGGCGAGCGCCCGGGCGAGCGCGACGCGCTGGGCCTGCCCGCCCGAGAGCGCCCGCGCACGGCGGCGTGCCAGGTCGCGGGCGCCGACGGCGTCGAGCAGGTGGTCGGCGAAGGTGCGCGCCGCGTGCCTCGAGGCGCCGTTCGCGCGTGGTCCGAACATGACGTTGCCGCGAACGGTCAGGTGTCCGAAGAGGTCGGGCTGCTGGTCGAGGAGCCCGACGGCCCGCTGCCGCGGCGGTGACCAGAACGCGCGGGCGCCGTTCCCGACGTCGGACAGCACTGTGTCCCCGACGACGACGCGGGCCTTGGCGGGCGCGTGCAGGCCGGCGATCGTGCGCAGCACCGTCGACTTGCCCGCACCGTTCGGCCCGAGAAGCGCGAGCGTGCGTCCGGCACCCACCTCGATCGACACCTCGACGCCGCGTGGTGGGTCGACGACCATCACCTCGAGCCTCGCGCCGCCGTTTTTGCTGGCCATCCGCCCAGCGTAGGACGCTTCGTCAGGCATGCTGCCTCCCGAGCGCCGCACGCAGCCCCCGCGTGCCGCCCGCGGAGTGCACGACGGCGACGACGACGAGCGCAGCCACGACGAGCAGCATCGACAGCGCGACGGCGGCGTCGGGGTCGGTCTCGCGCAGCAGATAGATCTCGATCGGCAGGGTGCGCGTGATGCCCTGGAGGCTGCCGGCGAAGGTGAGCGTCGCGCCGAACTCCCCGAGCGAGCGCGCGAACGCCAGGAGCGCGCCACCGGCCACGGCCGGCCCGATCGCGGGCAGCGTGACGATCCAGAACGTGCGGCTCGGCGAGGCGCCGAGCGTGGCGGCCGCGAGCTCGCCCCGCGTGCCCGCCACGCGCAGGGCGCCCTCGACGCTCAGGACGAGGAACGGCAGCGACACGTAGGTGTGCGCGACCACGACTGCTGTCGTCGTGAACGCAACCCCCACCCCGAGGTCCTCGAGCACCGCGCCCACGGGGCCGCGGCGCCCGAGCGTCGCGAGCAGGGCGAGGCCCGAGACGACCGGCGGCAGCACGAGCGGGAGCAGCACCACGGCTCGCAGCACCGCGTGCCCCGGGAACCACGTGCGGGCCAGGACGAGCGCGAGCGGCACCCCGAGCACCACGCACGCCAGCGTGGAGGCGACCGCCGTCCAGAGCGACAGCCCGAGCGCGTCGAGCGCCTCGGGAGTCGTCACGAGCGTCGGCAGGCCCGCCCAGTCGGCCCGCCCGCCGAGAACGAGGACGGGCACGGCGACGAACGTCGCGCCCGCGACCGCGACGGCGACGACCCAGCCGGGCACGGTCGCGGCCGTCCCGGCCGTCGGTATCGCGCTACGGCGCACCGAAGCCTGCCTCGGCGAGCGCCGCCCGCCCTGACGGCCCCGTCAGGAGGTCGACGAACGCGCGCGCCAGGTCGGCTTCGGGCGAGTCCTCGAGCACCGTGACGGGGTACCGGTTGACGATGCCGGCGGCCTCCGGCACGTCGACGACGCGCACCGACCCGGGGTGGCGCGCGAGCGCCGCCGTCGCGTCGGTCGTGTACACGACGCCGGCGTCGGCCTCGCCGCTGGTGACCTTGGCCAGCACGTCGGTGACCTTGAGCTCCTCGCTCACGGGGTGCAGCTCGACGCCCGCCGCCGCGGCGAGGCGCGCCGTCGCGTCCCCGCACGGGACGTCCGGCGAGCACACGACGAGCCGCACGCCGGGCGCCGCGGCGTCGGCGAGCGAGCCGATGCCGGCGGCCGCGGCGCCGCCGGTCGCGACGACGAGCGCGGGCGTGTTCGTCGCGAACGCCTGCGGCGTACCGGCCCCGAGGGACGGATCGGAGGTCACGCGTGCCATGGTGGCCTCGTCCGCCGTGGCCAGCACGTCGGCGGGCGCACCCTCCACCACCTGCGCCACGAGGTCGGGCGACCCCGCCACGCTGAGCCGGACCGTCACACCCGGACGAGCCGCCTCGAACTCGTCGGCGAGCTGCTCGAACACCTCCCCCACGGAGGCCGCCGCCAGCACGTCCAGCGTCCGCCCACCGCCCTCTTGGCTCGCCGCACAGGCACCGACCAGGACGCCCACGAAGCAGGCGACACCTCCGCCGCGCAACGCCCGGCGCACGCGAGGGGTGGTTCGAGGTCGGGCACCCTGCGAACGCAGGCCAGAACCGAGGGCGCGGCGGAGTCGGGACCTTCGTGAGCGAGAGCAGAGGGAGCGCAGCGACCGATTCATTCGAGCGAACGGAGGTCCCGACTTCGCCGTGCCCGCACGCGACACCTCAGTCATGCGCGAGCTCGAGGCGGTACCCCCGCTTGACGACGGTCTTGATCAGGTCCCTGCGCCCCGTCGCCTCACGCAGCCGGGCGATCGCCACCTCGACGGCGTGCGGGTCCCGCGAGGCACCGGGGAGCACGTCGAGCACCTTGTCACGCGACACGACGTCGCCACCCGCGGAGGCGAGCAGGCGCAGGACCTCGACGCCCGTGGGCGAGAGCGGCAGCACCTGCCCGTCGAGCACCGCCACCCGCGCGCGGATGGTCAGCGGCCCGGCCACGGTCGCGAGCGCGACGGACTCGATGTGCTCGTAGTGCCCCACGAGCGCGCGCACGAGCGCGCCGAGCCGACCGCGCTCGGGCTGGAGCGTCGTGATGCCGCGCGACTCGAGCGGTCGCGCGGTCACAGGCCCGACGGCGGCGGCGATCATGCCGCCGGACGTGAACCGCCCGACCACCTGCTGTGCCACTCCGGCCGCCTCGGCCGCCTCGAGCCATGCCTCGGCCCCGGGTGCCGACGTGAACGCGACGGCGTCGATCTCGCCGGCGGCGGCGGCCCGCACCGAGGCGAGGACGGCCTCCGGGTCGGGTGCCGGACCCCACCGGTACACGACGAGGCTCGAGACGCGCGCGCCCGCCTTGGCGAAGACCTCGTCGAGCCCGTCGGCGCCGGCGCCGTGGTGCTGGATCGCCACGTGCAGCCCGGTGACGCCCTCGCTGAGCAGCACCTCGGCCACCTCGGCGGACGTCTCGGACTCGGCGACCCAGTCGGCCTGCAGCCCGGCGGCCTGGATCGCGCCGCGCGCCTTGGGGCCGCGCGCGACCAGCCGAGCACGCCTGAGCGTGGCGAGCAGGTCGTCGGCGAGCCCGTGCACGTCCGCGGCCTCGATCCACGCCCGGAAGCCGACGCCCGTCGTCGCGACGACGACGTCGGGCCGGTCGCCGACCAGCGCGCGCGTCGCGGCGATGAGCGCGTCGTCGTCCACGTGCGGGATCATGCTCAGGGCGGGTGCGTGCCGGACCGTCGCACCGCGGCGCTGCAGGGCGGCGGCGAGCTCGCCCGAGCGGCGGTCGGCGGTGATGAGCACGGTGCAGCCGGCCATGACCTGACTGAGGGCAGGTCGTGCAGGCTCAGCCACTCCGCTCTCCCACCGTCCGCTCACCCGGCACCTCCAGCACTCCGTCCGCCGCCACGTCACCGATCACGATCACGGCGGGCGAGCTCACCCCGACCTCGTCGGCACGCTTCGCCGCCAGGTCGAGGGCGGCACGCGTGACCCGCTGCTCCGGGGTGGAGCCCCGCTCCACGATCGCCACGGGGGTGGTGGGCTCCGCCCCGGCGTCCAGCAGGCGCCGCACGATCCCGGGCAGTGCCGACACCCCCATGAGGATCACCAGCGTAGCCGTCCGCGTCGTCACGCAGGACACGGCGACGTCGTCGAGCACGGCCTCGCCGTCGCGCGTGTGACCGGTGACGACGTGGAATGCCGCCGTCGTGCCGCGATGCGTGAGCGGGACGCCCGCGAGCGCCGGGACCGCGAGCGCCGACGAGACGCCCGGAACCACGTCGACCTGCACACCGGCCCCGCGGCACGCCGCGACCTCCTCGCCCCCACGGCCGAAGACGAACGGGTCGCCGCCCTTGAGCCGCACGACGTGCTTGCCGAGCCGCGCGTGCCGCACGAGAAGCGCGTTGATCTCCTCCTGCGGCACGGCGTGGTGGCCCGGCGTCTTGCCGACGTCGATGATCTCGACGTCGGGACCGAGGTCCTCGAGGACCTCGACGGGGCCGAGCCGGTCGGTCACGACGACGTCGGCCTGGATGAGCGCGCGCCAGCCGCGGAAGGTGAGCAGGTCGGGCGCGCCGGGGCCGCCGCCGACCAGGGTGACCCTGCCGGCGGCGGCCTCGTTGTCGGCGCTTGTCATCCCAGCGCCACGTGCACGACGCCGTCGCGCACCTCGACCGGGAACGTCGCCAGGTGGGCGCCGTGGCCCGGGAGCGGCGTCTTGCCGCCGGACTCGAGGCAGTCGCCGCTGCGCAGCGCGAAGACCTGCTTGTACACCGGTGCAGCCACCGTGGGCTCGCCGCCGCGCGTGCCGACGATGCCGCGCGACATGACGTTGGCGCCCGAGTACGGGTCGAGCTGCTGGACGGCGCGGACCTCGTCGTCGAGCAGGCGGAAGAGCGCGACCTGGACCGGCGCACCGTCCGGGTTCTCGAGCAGGGCCGCCGCGCCGCGCTCGGGGACGAGCGCGTCGAGCGGGCAGACGGCGGTCCAGGTGGCGGCCGTCGTGGCCTCGTCGGGGGTCTGGGCGAGGGTGGTCACGAGCGAACCTCCAGGGTGGGACCGGACACGAGCACGGGGCCGACGAGGGCGGGGTCGATGGCGCCCGCGGCGATCTCGTCCCGCGTCGCAGGACGCTTCTGGCCACGCTCGGGCACGTAGGCGAGGTCGGGGTCGGGGGTGGACGGGGCGTTGACGAAGGAGCCGAAGCGGGCGAGCTTCGCCGGGTCCTCCAGGACCGCCTTCCACTCGTCCTCGTAGGCCTCGACGTGCTTGGCCATCGCGGCGTCGAGGTCGGCGCAGATGCCGAGCGAGTCCTCGAGGATGACCTCGCGGATGGCCTCGAGGCCGCCCTCGTACTCCTCGACCCACGGCGCGGTGCGCTGCAGCCGGTCGGCGGTGCGGATGTACAGCATGAGGAACCGGTCGATCGCCCGGAGGAGCTCGGCGGAGCTCAGGTCCTCCGCGAGGAGCTGGGCGTGCTTGGGCGTCTGGCCGCCGTTGCCGCCGACGTAGACGTTCCAGCCCTTGTCGGTCGCGATGACACCCACGTCCTTGCCGCGGGCCTCGGCGCACTCGCGGGCGCAGCCCGAGACGCCGAGCTTGAGCTTGTGCGGGGAGCGCAGGCCGCGGTAGCGCAGCTCGAGCTCGACGGCCATGCCCACCGAGTCCTGGACGCCGTAGCGGCACCACGTCGAGCCGACGCACGACTTCACCGTGCGCAGCGACTTGCCGTACGCGTGGCCGGACTCGAACCCGGCGTCGACCAGGCGGCGCCAGATCTCGGGCAGCTGCTCGACGCGCGCACCGAACATGTCGATCCGCTGACCGCCTGTGATCTTCGTGTAGAGGCCGAAGTCCTTGGCGACCTGCCCGACGGCGATGAGGCCCTCGGGCGTGACCTCGCCGCCCGGCATGCGCGGGACGACCGAGTAGGTGCCGTCCTTCTGCATGTTGGCGAGCATGTGGTCGTTGGTGTCCTGCAGCGTGGCCTGCTCGCCCGCCAGGATGTGCCCGTTGCCGAGGCTCGCGAGGATCGACGCGACCACGGGCTTGCAGATGTCGCAACCGCGGCCCGGGTCGGCCGCGCCCTCGGGCACGACGCCGAAGCGCGCGATGATCTCGCTGAACGTGTGCAGCTCGGCAACCCGGACGGCGTCGAACAGCTGGGCGCGCGAGAGCGCGAAGTGCTCGCACAGCGCGGTGCTGATCTCGACGCCGGCGCGCTCGAGCTCGGTCTTGGTGATCTTCGTGACGAGCGGGAGACACGCACCGCAGGTGGTGCCGGCCTTGGTGCACGCCTTGACGCCGGCGACGTCGGTGCACTCGTGGTCGGTGACAGCGGCCCGGATCGCCCCCGCCGAGACGTTGTTGCACGAGCAGACCGCGGCGTCGTCGGGCAGCTCGATCGCCGGCGCGCCGGCTCCGCCGCCCTCGGGCAGCAGGAACGCGGCCGGGTCGCCCGGCAGCTCTGCGCCCAGCATGGGCCGCAGCGACGCATAGGGTGCCGCGTCGCCGACGAACACGCCGCCGAGCAGCGTGCGCGCGTCGTCGGACATGACGAGCTTCTTGTAGACGCCGGCGAGCGGGTCGGCCCAGACGAGCTCGACCGCGTCCTCGGTGCGCCCGTGCGCGTCGCCGAAGCTCGCGACGTCGACGCCCGAGAGCTTGAGCTTGGTCGCGGTGTCCGCGCCGGGGAACGTGGCCTCACCGCCGAGCAGGCGGTCGACCACGACCTCGGCCATCGTGTTGCCGGGCGCGACCAGGCCGATGCAGCGGCCCTCGATGCACGCGACCTCGCCGATGGCCCAGACGTGCGGGTCCTCGGTGCGGCAGCTGAGGTCGACGACGGCGCCCCCGCGCTCGCCGACCTCCAGCCCGGCCGCGCGGGCGAGCTCGTCACGCGGGCGCACGCCCGTCGCGACGACGACGACGTCGACGTCGAGCCGGCCGCCGTCGGCGAAGTCGAGCCGGCCGACGTGGCCCGTGCGACGGTGCGGCTTCATCTCCTTGGTGGCGGTCTGCGCGCGTACCGAGATGCCCTTGTCGTTGATGAGCCGCTTGAGCGCCTCGCCGCCGCCGAGGTCGATCTGCACACCCATGAGGTGCGTGCCGAACTCGATGACCGTGGCCTGGGCGCCGAGGGCCTTGAGCGCGCCGGCGGCCTCGAGGCCGAGCAGGCCGCCGCCGATGACGGCGCCGCGGATCGGCTTCTCGACGACACCCCGGCGCGTCTCGACCTTGTTCGCCTCGCGCTTGGCCTCGACCCAGCCGCGCAGCGCCGCGACGTCGTCGATCGTGCGGTAGACGTACACGCCGGGCAGGTCGTTGCCGGGGATGGGCGGCATCGCCGCGTTCGAACCCGTGGCGAGAACGAGCTCGTCATAGTGGTGCACGCGCCCGAGGCGGTCCGTGACGGTCTTCGCCTCGCGGTCGATCGACTCGATCTTGCAGTCGCGGTGCAGGGTGACGAGGGGGTCGTCCCACAGCGCGGGGTCGCCGAGCGTGAGCTCCTCCGGGTCGCGGACCTCGAAGTAGCGCGTGAGACCGACGCGGTCGTACGGCTTGCGGGGCTCCTCCGCGAAGACGCTGACGTGCCAGGCGCCAGCGGTGTCGCGGGCGCGCATCGCCTCGACGAAGCGCTGGGCGACCATGCCGCCGCCGACGACGACGAGGTGCCGGGCAGTAGTGGTGGGGGGCTCGCTGCTCATGCCACGACCGTAGGAACCCGCCGTGTCGGCACCGTCAGGGGGTGGTTACCTCTCGGGAACATTCTGCTCACTGGGTTCGGGCGTCCGTGAGAGAAGCCCGTCACCACGGACCATGCGCAGCGGGCCTTCGTCCGCAGTCGGCACCTCGAAGCCGTCGTAGTAGGCGGCGGCGTCCGGCATGAGCTGCACGTCGTGCGGCCCGGCGCCGCGGCGCGCCGCGACGCGCGCCAGCGCGACCTCGCGCGGCACCTCGACGTACACGACCTCGACGACGGCCCCGTGCGCGGCGCCGATCGCGCGGTACTGGTCGCGCGCCGCCCGCGACCAGAAGGACTTGTCGAGGACGACGTCACGACCGTCGGCGAGCAGCCGCTCGAGGCGGGAGCGCAGGTCGGCCTCGAGACGGCGAGCGACGTCGTCGGGCAGCGGGTGCGGCTGCCGGAACCCGGCCGACCAGGCGAGCTCGTCGATCGACAGCAGGGCGTGTCCGGCCTCCTCGAGCTGCCGGGCGTGCACCGACTTGCCGGAGCCTGCCGGCCCGCACATGAGCACGAGACGGGCGCGTCGACCGGACATCTCCGCAGGCTACCTCCCTTCGAGGTCGTCATCATTTCCGCCTTCCCGCGGTTTTCCGGAAGAGATGGCGACCTCGAAGGTGAGTCCACGAGAGGCCCGCAGGCGCGCTCACAACGAGGTGAGGGACGGGCGGCCCGGAGCGTCGGCGGTACTCGGCTCCGGCGCGCCGTCACCGTCGGCGACCTGCGTCGTGCGGAGCCAGTCCACCAGCCCGCACACGGCCTCGGTGCAGCCGCCGCAGCCGGTCGTGGCGCGGGTGGCCTTCGCGACGTCCTCGGCGGTGGACGCACCGTCGCGCACGCACGAGGCGATGTCGTGCTTGGTCACGCCGTTGCACCGGCAGACGGTGGCGTCGTCGGGCATGTGCTCGGGGGACGACGCCGGCGCGGCGGCCGGCATGACGGGCGTGAGCAGGAGGAACGCGGGGTCGGCGGGCACGGGCGTGCGGCGCGTGTAGGCCGCCGTGAGGTCGGCCGCGACCCGCGGGTCACCCACGCACGTGGCGCCGACGAGCAGCCCGCCCGCCACGACGGCCTCGACGTACCGTCCGGCGTCGGGGTCGCTGAGCCGCACGGTGCGCTCCCCCGGCGCCGGCGTGCGTCCCGTCCCTGCGCGACCCATCGAGACGATGCTCAGGGATCCTGCCTTGACCTTGACGACGTCCGTGCCGCGCGTCTCGATGCCGTGGTCCGTCGCCGCACGCGAGGACATCAGCGCGCCCAGGCGCACGGCCAGCGACGGTCGCTGTCCTTCCTTGGGCAGGCGCAGGTGCTCGCGCGGGCCGCGGACCGGCTCGTCCGCCGCCGGGAGCGACGCGACCGAGTGGTCGGCCGCGAGCGCCGCGAGCCGCTCGGCGAGCCGTCGCGCCTGGTCCCACCCCTCGGCCACGAGCCCGCGCGAACCCTCGGGCGGCTGCGCGCAGTCCCCGACCGCATGCACGGCCGGGTCGCTCACGCTCGCCAGGTCGTGCCCGACGACGACACCCCGGTCGACCGCCAGACCCGCGTCGCGCGCCAGTCCCGTCTCAGGCACGGTGCCGCATGCCAGCACGACCAGCCCCGCCCCGAGCACCTCGCCCAGCTCACGCACGTCGCCCTCCAGCCGGACGCCGACGGCCCGTCCACCGACGACGAGCACCTCGCTCGGCTGTACGCCGGTGCGGACGGTGACACCCGCAGCCTCGAGGCCGGCGCTGAGGACCGTACCCGCCTCGGTGTCGAGCTGACGCTCCATCGGCGAGGCGGCGGGGTGCACCAGCGTGACCTGCAGCCCGCGACCCGCCAGGCCGTGCGCGGCCTCGACGCCGAGCACGCCGCCGCCCACGACGACGGCCCGCGGCCCGTTGACCGTCGCGGCGACGATCTCGCGCGCGTCGTCGAGCGTGCGCAGGGCGTGCACGCCGGCGGGCAGGTCGGCGAGGCCCGGGATGGCCGGGATGCGTGCGGACGAGCCGGTCGCCAGGACGAGGTGGTCGTACGGGTGGCGCGTGCCGTCGTCGGCCAGGACGACCCGCGCGTCCCGGTCGACCGACATCGCGACCGTGCCCCGCAGCACACGGGCTCGCTCGTCGTCGACGAGGGGCATGCCGATCGCGGCGACGTCGGTGCGCCCGGCGACGACGTCGGACAGCAGCACGCGGTTGTACGGCTCGTACGGCTCGGCGCCGAGCACGGTGATGTCGAGCGCGCCGTCGGCGTCGCGGCGCAGCAGCTCGTCGACGAGCCGTGCGCCGACCATGCCATGGCCGACGATCACGACGCGCAGCGGGACACGCAGGGTGTTCACGCGGGCACCTCCTGGGTGCGTGCCGAGCTGTCAGCAGCCAGTGACCCCAGGGGGTCACCGGCGTCTGACAGCCCGTCGGGGACGGGGGTCACGTCGACGGCGCAGACCTTGAACTCGGGCATGGCCGAGATCGGGTCGACGGCGTCGGTCGTGATCCGGTTGACGCTGCCGGCACCGCTCCAGTGGAACGGCATGAAGACGGTGTCGGGGCGGATCGCCTCGGTCCACCGTGCGGTGGCCACGACGGCGCCGCGCGCCGACGCGATACGGACGCGGGCGCCGTCGGGCACGCCGAGGCGGAAGCCGAGCTGCGGGTGCAGCTCGGCGTAGGGATCGGGCACGAGCCGCTCGAGCTCGGGCACACGGTGCGTCTGCGCGCCCGACTGGTAGTGCTGCAGGACCCGGCCGGTCACGAGGTAGATCGGCGCGTCGGCGCGCACGTCGTCGCTCGGGCCGACGTGGTCGACGGCGACCATGCGCGCGCGGCCGTCCGGCGTCGCGAAGCCGTCGAGGAACATGCGCGGGGTTCCTTCCGGCTGCCCGGACGGGCACGGCCAGTACAGGCCGGCCCCGCCCGCGGCCTCGTCGGCGTCGAGCACCGCGTGGGACAGTCCCGAGTAGTCCGCCGGGCCCCCCGCGGACGCGCGGGCGAGCTCGTCGAAGACCTCGGCGGGGTCGGTCGAGAACGCCACGTCGGAGCCCAGCCGCCGCGCCAGCTCGGCCAGGATCCACAGCTCGGAGCGCACCTCGCCCGGCGCGTCGGTGGCCTGGCGGCGCCGGAGCACGCGCCCCTCGAGCGAGGTCATCGTGCCCTCCTCCTCGGCCCACTGGGTCACGGGGAGCACGACGTCGGCGAGCAGCGCGGTCTCCGAGGGCACGACGTCGCACACCACGAGCAGGTCGAGCGCACGCAGCCGCTCGCGCACGCGGTCGGCGTTCGGGGCCGAGACCACGACGTTGGAGCCGTGCACGAACAGCGCGCGCGGCCCGCCGTCGGTCGCCAGGGACTTCAGCAGCGCGACGGCCGGCTTGCCCGGTCCGGGGATCGTGTCGACGTCGACCCCCCACACCGCCGCGACGTGCGCGCGGGCGGCCGGGTCGTCGATCTTGCGGTAGCCGGGCAGCTGGTCGGACTTCTGCCCGTGCTCGCGCCCGCCCTGGCCGTTGCCCTGGCCGGTGAGGCAGCCGTAGCCCGAGCCGACGCGGCCGGGCAGCCCGAGCGCGAGCGCGAGGTTGATCGTCGCGGTCACGGTCGCGGTGCCCTGCGTGGACTGCTCGACGCCGCGGCCCGTGAGCAGGTACGCCCCGCGGCCGCCGCGCGACGGCGAGGCCGCCGCGAGCAGCCGGGCCACGCGTCGCAGCTCCTCGGCGGGAACGCCGCACACGGTCTCGGCGCGCTCTGGCCACCACGCGGCCACCGAGCGCGCGACGTCGTCGAACCCCGCGGTCCGCTCCTCGAGGTAGGCGTGGTCGGCCAGGCCCTCGGCGAGCACCACGTGCAGCAGCGCGAGCAGCACGACGAGGTCGGTGCCCGGCACGGGCTGCAGGTGGATGCCGTTCCCACCAGCATGGCCGTCCTCGGCCAGCCGGGCCGTCGCGGACCGGCGCGGGTCGACGACGACGAGCCCGCCCGCCGCCCGCGCACCCGCCAGGTGCTGCACGAACGGCGGCATCGTCTCGGCGACGTTCGAGCCGAGCAGGACGATCGCGTCGGCGCCGCCCAGGTCCGTCACGGGGAACGGCAGGCCGCGGTCGACACCGAACGTCCGGTTGCCGGCAGCCGCGGCCGAGGCCATGCAGAACCGGCCGTTGTAGTCGATGTTCGGCGTACGCAGGACCGTCCGTGCGAACTTGCCCAGCGCATAGGCCTTCTCGTTGGTGAGGCCGCCGCCGCCGAAGATCGCGATACCCTCCGGACCGTGCTCGGCCTGGATCGCCGTCACCCGCCGGGCGATGAGCTCCAGCGCCTCGCCCCACGACGCCGGCGCCAGCTCGCCGTCGGCGCCGCGCACGAGCGGTGTCGTGAGCCGGTCGGGCACGCCGAGCACCGTGGCGCTCGTCCAGCCCTTCTGGCACAGCCCGCCGCGGTTGGTGGGGAACTCGCGCGGGCTCACCGTCACGGGCAGGGCCTCACGCCCGCCCGGGGCGACCGTCGTCGTTGCCGACGACGGCGCCCCGGTGGGCGTGAGGTCCATGCCGCACTGCAGGGCGCAGTACGGGCAGTGGGTGGCCACCGCACTCATACGCGCGCCACCTGCATGTCGCTGCCCTTGCGGGCGTAGACCACCCAGGTCACGGCGGCCATGACCACGTACGCCCCGACGAAGACCCACAGGGCCGGGACGAGCGAGCCGGCGATCGTGTTCGACATCGCGAACCCGCGCGGGATGAGGAACCCGCCGAACGCGCCCACCGCGCCTGCGATGCCGATGCAGCCGGCCGCGGCCTTCGCCGTCGCGCTCCCGCCGCCCGCAGCCCCCGCCACGCGGAACGCGGCCGGGATCATCCGGTACACCGAGCCGTTGCCGACGCCCGTGGCGACGAACAGGAGCATGAAGGACGAGAAGAAGAGCGCGAAGTTGTGGCTGCCCAGGGCCGAGATCGCACCGATCGCGCCGAGGCTCATGACCGCGAAGCTCGCGATGGTCACGACCGCGCCGCCGACGCGGTCGGCGAGGATGCCGCCGAGCGGCCGGGAGACCGACCCGACGAGTGCGCCCATGAACGCGAGCGACAGGGTGACCTCGGGGAACTGGCCCGCCAGGAGCGTGGGGAAGGCCCCCGAGTAGCCGATGAACGACCCGAACGTGCCGATGTAGATGAACGAGATGATCCAGGTGTGCTTCTCGCGCACGGCCGCGCCGAACGAGCGGGGGTCGGCCTTGGCGGTCGACAGGTTGTCCATGAACCGCCACGCCAGGATCGCCGCGAGCAGGATGAACGGGATGAACACCAGCCCCGCGCGCTCGAGCGCCACACCGGCGGCGGTCACGATGACGAGCGGGACCGCCAGCTGGACGGCCGCCGTGCCGATGTTGCCGCCCGCGGCGTTCCAGCCGAGCGCCGCGCCCTTCTCCTTCTCCGGGAAGAAGAACGAGATGTTGGCCATCGAGGAGGCGAAGTTGCCGCCGCCGAAGCCTGCGAGCGCCGCGACGGCGAGCAGCACCGGGAACGAGGTCTGCGGGTTCTGGACGACCATGGTGAGCCCGCCGACCGGCAGCAGGAGCAGCAGCGCCGAGACGATCGTCCAGTTGCGGCCACCGAAGACAGGCACCGCGAACGTGTAGGGGATGCGGAGCGTGGCACCGACGAGGCTCGGGACCGCGATGAGCCAGAACATCTGGTCGACGGTGAGCGCGAAGCCGGCGGCCGGCAGCTGCGGCACGACGATCGACCACAGTGCCCATGCCGCGAAGCCGAGGAACTCGGCGAAGATCGACAGGACGAGGTTGCGGCGCGCGATCTTGCGCCCGCCGTCGTGCCAGAAGGTCTCGTCCTCGGGGTCCCAGTGCTCGATCCAGCGCCCACGCCGGGCGCGGGTCTCCTCCCGGGTCCCGGTCGGTTGGGTCACCGTCGTCGGAGCAACCATCGCTGTCCTCCTGTGCGCGTTGCCCGACGGCGTCGGGCGGCTTTGGGGCGGCCCGGCGGGTGCCGGGTGCCTGTCGTACAAACCGTCCGGCTCTTCGTCGAACCGACGCCTAGAACGCTACGGACGAGGTGTTTCGCGGTGCCGCGCGCGGCCGTGAAATCAAGGTGAGGACAAACGCACAGGAGCCCGGGGCATGCTGTGAGAAGTTTTGTGCGGCGGGCGAGGCCCCGTCTGGCCGTGCACCCCGCGCCGCGGTGGGGTTGCCTGCGGACGAGACGGCCGGCGCAGCTCTCACTCCTCGCGCGAGACGTCCATGTCTCAGCTCACCGGGGCACCGCGCTCGGACGAGGCCGGATGCGGCCGGACCCAGGACGCGCTCCTGCGGCTCGGACGACACCTGCGCAGGAGCGAGGCTGTTCACCCTCGGTCCGGTGCGGGCGCACGGGGAATGATCGCCACCCCCCGACCTCACCGGGTCGAATGCCACCGTGTGAGGAGACCGCTGCACGCGGGACACACGCGCGGCCTACCGTGGCATTCATGACGTCCCGTCCGGTGGACCCCGCCCCGGTGCCAGCCCCGCGAACGATCGCGGAGCACGCCGCGGCCGTGCTCGCGCGCGTGGCGCCGCTGCCGGCCGTGGAGCTCGGGCTCGTCGACGTCGCGAGCGCGGGACCGGGGCTCGTCGTGGCGCGCGACGTCGTCGCCGCCGCGGCGGTGCCGCCGTTCGACCACGCGGCCATGGACGGCTACGCCGTTCGCCTCGCCGACCTGCCCGACGACGGCACCCCCGTGACGCTGCCGGTCACCGGCGAGGTGCGCCCCGGCGCGGCCACCCCCGCTGTGGGCGTGATCTCACAGCGCGCGGCGGTGCGCATCATGACCGGGGCGCCGATGCCCGCGTGGGCCGACGCCGTCGTGCCGGTCGAGCGGACGTCGACCGGCCGGTTCCTCGCAGGCGGAGCGCAGACCGAGCAGGACGTCACGATGTCGCGGCAGGCGCGCACCCACGTGCGCGCCGCGGGCGAGGACCTACGGCCCGGGGACGTGCTCGCGCGGGCCGGGGAGCCGGTGACCCCGGCGCTCGTCGCCGTGGCAGCGGCCGCCGGGCTCGCTGCGCTGCACGTGCGCCGCCGGCCGCGCGTCGCGGTGCTGTCGACGGGGTCGGAGCTCGTGTCCGCGGACGCAGCCCGGCTGGCGCAGGCCTCCGGTGCCACTGGCTCCGTCCCGGACTCCAACTCGCTCATGCTCGCGGCGCTCGCGCGGGCCGCGGGCGCCGACGTCGTGCGCGTCGGTGCGGTGCCCGACGACGCCCACGCGCTGACCGCCGCCCTCGACCACGTTGTGAGCGGACTTTTGGCCCCCTCTCAAGGTCAGAACCGGGCCAATAGTCCGCTCACAACGGTGGACCTGGTCGTGACGTCGGGCGGGGTGTCGGCCGGCGCGTCCGACGTCGTGCGCGAGGTGCTCGCCGGGGTGGCCGAGCCCGGATCCCCGGTGACCGACGTCGAGCTCGCCTCGGTCGCGATGCGGCCGGGCAAGCCGCAGGCGCTCGCGCGGTGGCGCGGCGTGCCGTGGGTCGCGGTGCCGGGCAACCCGGTGAGCGCGTTCGTGTCGTTCGCGATGTTCGTGCAGCCGGCGCTCGCGCGGCTCGCGGGTGCTCCGCCGCCGCGGCCGCGGACCGGGCGGGCCGCCGCGGCCTGGACGAGCCCGCCCGGTCGCGAGCAGGTGCTGGCCGTCCGCACGCTCGGATCGGGCGAGGTCGCGCCGTGCGCTCCCCTGCACGGTGGTGCCGGGGGCGCCGCCCACCATCTCTCCGCGTTGCTCGCCGCGGACGCGCTCGCCGTCGTGGCGGCCGACGTCGAGAAGGTCGCCGCGGGCGACGAGGTCGCCGTCCTCGACCTGCCGGGGAGGCTCGCATGAGCTTCGACGCGGTGTTCGACGGGTTGATCCTGGCCGGCGGTCGCGCGACCCGCCTCGGCGGCGTGCTCAAGCCGGGCGTCGTCGTCGGGGGCTCTACCCTGCTCCACCACGCGCTCGTGGCGGCGCGCGACGCGCGCCGCACCGCCGTCGTCGGGCCCGACGACGGCACTCGCCTCCCCGACGGCACGCTCCGCACGCGCGAGGACCCCCCGTTCGGCGGGCCGGTCGCCGGGATCGACGCCGGCCTGCGGGCGCTCGACGCGCTCGACGGCGAGGGCGAGGCGCAGCCACTGGTGCTGGTGCTCGCCGTCGACGTGCCACGCTCGGCGGCCGCGGTCCCGCGCCTGCGTGCGGCGCTCGCTGAGGCAGCGGAAGCCGACGGCGCGCACCTCGCGACCGAGGCCGGGCCACAATGGCTGGTCGGGCTGTACCGGCGCACCGCGCTGCGAGCCGCGCTCGATCGCGTGCGCGATCCCGCCGGCTCGGTGCATGGTGTGTCCGTGCGTCGGCTCGTCGGGCACCTGAGGTGCGTCGACGTCGCCGATGAGACCGGACTGAGCGACGACGTCGACACCTGGGACGATGTGAGCAGGCTGGACAAGGAGGGCACCTCATGACGCAGGACACCCCGACCGTGCTCGACACGTGGGTCGCGGCGCTGGAGACCGAGCTCGGCCTGCCCGCCGGGTCGGTCGACGTCGGCGCCGTCCTCGACCTTGCTCGCGACGCCGCGCACGGCGTCGCGCGCCCCGCCGCGCCGCTGACCACGTACGCCGTCGGGTACGCGGACGGTCTGGCGGCCGCGCGGGGCGAGGACTCCGACGGACTTGACCGCGCGACCACGCTTGCGCTCGACTGGCGCCCGGAGGTCTGATCGGATGGCGCTCGTCGAGCTGGGCATGCCGGGCATCACAGGCGGTCGCCGCGCGGTGCCCGACGGTGCGATGCCCGACGTCGTGCTGCCCGCGGACCGGCCGCGCACACCAGGCCTGGTGGACCGGTTCGGGCGCGTCGCGACCGACCTGCGCGTGTCGCTCACCGACCGCTGCAACCTGCGCTGCACCTACTGCATGCCCGCCGAGGGCCTGCCGACCCTGCCGCGCGACGCCGTCATGTCGCGCGCGGAGATCGCGCGCCTCGTGGGCGTGGCGACGCGCGACCTCGGGGTGCGCCAGGTGCGGTTCACCGGCGGCGAGCCGCTGCTGCGCGGCGACCTCGTGGAGATCGTGCGCGACTGCGCCGCGCTCCCCCACCGGCCTGAGCTGAGCCTGACGACCAACGCCGTCGGCCTCGAGTCCCGCGCCGGCGCCCTGCGCGACGCCGGCCTCGACCGCCTCAACATCTCGCTCGACACGCTCGACCCCGACACGTTCGCGACCCTCGCGCGTCGCCCGTTCCTCGAGCGCACGCTCGCCGGGATCGACGCCGCGGCCCAGGTGTTCGACGTGGTGAAGGTCAATGCCGTGCTGGTGCGCGGGGTCAACCTCGACCACGCCGCGGACCTGCTCGCCTGGTGCCTCGAGCGCGGGTTCGAGCTGCGGTTCATCGAGCAGATGCCGCTCGACGCCGATCACACGTGGGACCGCGCGGCCATGGTCACGGCCGCCGAGGTGCGCGCGCTGCTGGGTGAGCGGTTCACGCTGGTGGGCGACGACGAGCCGCGCGACGGCGCGCCCGCGGAGCGGTTCGTCGTGCTTGATCGCTCGACGGGCCGGCGGCTGGGCCGGGTCGGCATCATCGCGTCGGTGACCGAGCCGTTCTGCGGCGACTGCCGGCGCACGCGCCTGACGGCCGAGGGTGGGGTGCGCGACTGCCTGTTCGCGCACACCGAGACCGACCTGCTCGGCCCGCTGCGCGCCGGGGCGTCCGACGAGACGCTCGCCGACCTGTGGCGCACCGCGATGTGGGGCAAGAAGGCCGGGCACGGCATGGCCGACACCGGGTTCACGCAGCCCGAGCGGACGATGAGCGCGATCGGAGGGTGAGCACGCGGATGAGCACCGGTACGAGCACAGAAGTGAGCACCGTCGAGCTGCGGTACTTCGCGGCGGCGCGCGCGGCGCTGGGACGGCCGGGCGAGACGCTGGCCGTGTCTCCCGGCGTGACGGTGCGCGACGTCGTCGGGCAGCTCGCCGCCGGCACGCCTGCAGCCGAGCCCGTGCTCGCGCGGTGCGCGATGCTGCTCGACGGACGCCGGGCCGAGCCCGGCGACGTGGTGCCCGACGGCGCGCGGCTCGACCTGCTGCCCCCCTTCGCCGGCGGCTGACGCGGCTTATACGTCCCCTTCGAGGTCGCGATCCTTTCCGCTTTCCGGCCGTCTTCCGGAAAGGATGACGACCTCGAAGGGAAGGTTGCTGACGGTCACCGCTGCGCGGCGATGGCTGACGGCTACCGGCGCGCGGCGGCGACGGGGCGGACGTCGGTCCAGCCCTCGGCGGTGAGCAGCGCCGCCGCGCCGCGCGACCGGAGCCCCTGCGCGCACACGACGACGACGGGCGCGTCCCGGGGGTGCCCCGACAGCTCGGGCGGGTACTCGCCCGCGGCGAGGTCCTCGAGGCTGACCCACACGGAGCCGGGCGACGCTGCGCCCGGCGCGGGTCCGACGTCGAGCACGAGCGTTCCTTGCGGTGCAACGAGCGTGCTGGATCTTTCCTCAAGAGCGCGGTTTGAGGAAAGAGCAAGCACGCTCGTTGCATCCGAGGAGGTGGCCGGAGCGGCGAGGTCGATCGAGTCCCAGGACGACGTCCGCGCGTCGTACACGAGCAGCCGCCCGAGCGCGACGTCGCCGGTCCCGGTGAGCAGCTTCACGGCCTCGACGGCCATGGTCGCGCCGACGACGCCGCACGCGGGCGACAGCACACCCACGGTCGCGCACGTCTCACCCTCCTCGGCGGGAGCCGGCCCGAACACGTCCGGGTAGGTGATGGCCCGCCCGTCGGGCGCGGCCGACCACCACACGCTGACCTGCCCGTCCCAGCCCAGCACGCTGCCCCACACCACGGGAAGGCCGAGCGCGGCCGCGGCGTCGGACACCGCATAGCGGGTCGTGAACGTGTCGCAGCCGTCGACGACGAGGTCGTAGCCGTCGAGCAGCGACCGCGCGTTCGACGCGTCGAGCCGGACGGCGTGCTCGACGACGGTCACCGTAGGCCGCAGGGAACGCAGCGCGGCTGCGGCCGACACCGTCTTGGGCGACCCGACGTCGGCCGCCCCGTGCACCACCTGGCGTTGCAGGTTCGACTCGTCGACGACGTCGTCGTCGATCACGCCCAGGGTCCCGACGCCGGCCGCCGCGAGGTACTGCAGCACGGGCGAGCCGAGCCCGCCCGCGCCGACCACGAGCACGCGCGCGGAACCCAGCCGCGCCTGTGCCTCCGGTCCGAAGCCCTCGAGCAGCAGGTGCCGCGCCGTCCGCCGTCGCTCGTCCGGCGCCAGAGGCGCGCCGGACGGCACGAGCGGGTCGAGCGCGGCCACCGGGCTACACCCCGCGGTGCGCCCGGATCTTCGCGGCGGCCTGCGGCAGCACGTCGGCCAGGTCGCCGACGACGGCGAAGTCGCAGATCTCGAAGATCGGAGCCTCAGGGTCGCTGTTGACCGCGACGATGACCTGGGACGCCTGCATGCCGCCCCGGTGGTGCGGAGCGCCGGAGATGCCCGCACCGACGTAGACGCGCGGCGCGATCGTCACGCCCGTCTGCCCGATGTACTGGTCGAACCAGCCCTCGAACACCGCGTCGCGCGAGGCGCCCACGGCCGCGCCGAGTGCATCCGCGAGCTCGGTGACGGGCCCGAAGTCGCCGCCTGTGCCACGCCCACCGGCGACGACGATCGCCGCCTCCTCGAGCGACGGCCGCCCGGCCGCGCGCACCTTGGCCGTGCGGGACACGACGGTCGGCAGCGGCGCGTCGAGCTCGACCGGGAAGCCCTCGACCTCGGTCGCCACCGCGGCGTCCGCCGGCTGCGGCACGACGGCGTTGGCCCGGACGGTCAGCACGGCCACGTCCGTGGTGACCCGGCTCACCGTGTCCCAGGCGCCGGCGAAGACGCGCTTGCTGCCGACGATGCGGCCCTCGGAGTCCTCGGTCACGCCCGCGGCGTCGATGATGAGGCCCGCGCCGAGGCGGTGGGCGGCGAGCGCGGTCGCCTCCTTGGCGGAGAACGTCGCCGGGGCGAGCACGACGTCGGCGTCGGTGAGCCTCATGGCTGCGGCGAGCGCCGCGCCGACGACGGCGGGCAGGTGCCGCTCGTCCTGCTGGTACGACGCCGCCAGCTCGGCCTGGTGCACGGTCTCGACGCCGTACGCGCCGAGCTGGGCGAGCACCTCGACCGTGGGCGCCTCGAGGGTCACGGCCTCGACACGGCCGAGCGTGCGGGCGATCGTGAACAGCTCGAGCGCGCTCGAGCGGACCTCGGTCGCGGGGTCGAGCAGGACGAGGACCGTACGGTTCCGGGTGGGCAGGGGCGAAGTCATGACGGCCTCCCTCAGACCAGCTCGTTGCGGATGAGGAACTCGGCCAGGGCGGTGCCGCCCTCGCCCTTGTCCTGGACCAGCTCGACCTCGGGCCGCGGCGGGCGGGGGGCGGCGCTCGTCGTCTCGGTCCGGGCGCCGGCGGTCCCGACGGATGCGGCGTCGAGGCCCAGGTCGGCCAGCGACCAGGCCTCGATCTGCTTGGTGCGGGCGGCCATGATCAGCTTGAAGTTCGGGAAGCGCGGCGTATTCGCAGTGTCGGCGACCGACAGCACCGCGGGCAGCGGCGCGGACAGCTCCTCGGTCGCGTCGTCCGTCTCACGCGTGATCGTGAGCGCCCCGGACTCGATCGCGACCTTCTTCGCGAGCGTCAGCGCCGGGCGGCCGAGCTCGGCCGCGAGCAGCGCGGGCACGACGGAGCCGAGCCCGTCGAGCGCGGCCATGCCCGTGATCACGAGGTCGACCGGGCCCTCGGACTCGAGCCGGCGCACCGCGGCGGCGATGGCCGCCGTCGTGCCGAAGTAGTCCGAGCCGGCCAGCGCGTCGTCCGTCACGCGCACGCCCCGGTCCACGCCCATCTGGAACGCCTTGCGCAGGGCCAGGTCGCCGTCGGCCGGTGCCACGGTCAGCGCGACGATCTCGCTCGCCTCCCGCTCGTCGTCGCCCAGCGCCTCGATGATCCGCAGCGCCGCCTCGAGCGCGTTCTCGTCGAGCTCGTTGAGCGATCCCTCCGCGGGGTCGCGCACGACGCGACAGTCGGAGAAGCGGCGGTCCGCGTTGATGTCCGGCACGTACTTCACGGGGACGACGATGCGCACGGGGAACCTTCCGACTCAAGGTGCTCGAGGGGTCCGGGCGGCCGCGGCCGCCCTGGCCACGAGCGTACTGCGCTCGGGGCGCCGACCAGGGCATCGGTCCGCATCGTGCGACGGCGCAGACAGGTGCCCCGACGCCGGCGTCCGGCGTCAGGGCACGTGTCGACCGCACGGCGCAGCCGTGCGGATCCGGTCACACGGCGCAGCCGTGCAGCCTCGCCGCGGCCCAGTTGGCGTGGTCGTGCCCGTTGTGGCCCAGACCGTTCACGACGAGCCGGAGCACCTCGACCCCGGAGACGTCCACCTCCGCGGGGACACCCGGGTCGGAGTCGGTTACCAGAGGATGGACCCAGAGCGGCGCGCCGTCACCCTCGACCATGAAGCCCACGGACCCGCCGTCGCCCGCGCCGTCGTTCAGGCCGACCACCGTGGTGAACGTCTCGCAGCCGTCCAGCGCGATCGTGACCGACGACTCGGCGTGGACGCCGAGGCCCTTTCCGTACACGACGCCGTCGATCGTGATCGGACCGCCGTCACCGGGTGCGACGTCACCGTTGGCCATGTCCCGCTCGACCGGGCCCCAGCCGTTGACCTCTTCGAGGAAGGGCACGTCGCTGACCCAGTGCTGTCCGGGCTGCGGAGGCGGCGGGGGCGCGGCCCAGTCCACGGCGACCTCGTCGGCGAGCACGACCTTCTCCCCCGACGCCGAGTACTCCGCAGTGGCACGCAGCACGGCGGAGCCGTCCCAGCCGTCGGCGGGGGCGGTGACGTACCAGGTCGTCGACGCAGCGGTCCGGGAGGCAGCCTTGCGCACCTCCCACGACGCGTCGGGCACCTCGAGGGCGAACCGCACTCCCCCCGGCGCGGTGAGCGGCGACGGGATGCGGAGGGCCGCGGTGTACGCGCCGCGTGCACCGGCCGCGAGCTCGCGTGGACCTGTCAGGGTGAGCGAGACGACGTCCGAGTACACCTCCAGCTCCGCCAGTCGCATGCGGAAGAGCAGGTCGGCGCCTTGCCGCAGGCGGGTGCCGGCGATGCGCACGTGTCGCCCGTCCGTCGGGGCGAACGTGAGCTCGACCGCCCCGTCGGGCACCTGGGGGCTCGCGTGCTGCGCGACGGCGGCCCACTCGCTGCCGTCGCGCGAGACCTCGACGGTGAGGTCTCGGGGGAAGCCCTCGCCGGCCTGCGCGGGCGTGAGCACCACCCGGGTCAGCGGCAGAGCGTGGCCGAGGTCCACCTGGACCCACTCGGACTGGTCGATCGCGCTGAGGACGTCGTCGCTGCTCCAGCCGAGGGCCTGCGGGACGGACGAGGTCCTGTTTCCGTCGGTGACGTTCCAGCCGTACCAGCCGTCCGCCTCCGACGAGCTCGACGCGGTCACGGCGCCGTCCTCGGCGAGGTTGTCGACGATCGTGTCCACCTGTACCGAGTCGGACAGCGGCAGACCCAGCTCGGCCACCCCTTCGGCGACGAAGCGCGCGAGCCAGTCGGCACCGAACTCCTGGAAGTGCACGTTGTCCTCGCGGCCCTGCGGGTAGGCCTCGTACTCGAGCGGCTCGGTGTAGAGGAAGATCTCTTCCGTCGCCGGCGGGCCGATGCGGGTGTAGAAGTCGATGCTGACCGTGTTCAGGTCCACCAGGGGAACGTCGTGCTCACCCGACAGCTGCTTCATGGCGGCCGCGTAGTCGTGGAAGTCGTTCTGGAACCGGCCGTCGTCGTCGAAGCTGCGCCGCCCCATCGGTGTCACGAGCACCGGAGTCGCACCATGTGCACGGGCCCCGTCGACGTACCGCAGGAGGTACTCCTTGAAGGTCGTGTACGGGTCGGTGTGCCGGTTGCAGTAGACCGAGTTCACCGAGCACAGGTTGTCCGTGTTCTGCCGGTCGTTGTGGCCGAACTGGACGAACAGGTAGTCCCCCGGCTGGATGTCGTCCAGGATCGCGTCGAGGTGCCCTTCGAGGACGAAGGACTTCGAGCTACGTCCTCCCAGCGCACGGTTGTCCACGACGACGTCGTCGGCCAGGTATCCGCCGAGCATCTGCCCCCACCCCGTGAGCGGATACTGCGACGGTGCGTAGCTGGCGACCGTCGAGTCGCCGGCGAGATAGACGGTGGTCGGACCGTCCTGGGCAGCCCCGGGAGGTGGTGCCACAACCGTGGCCAGGAGCAGGACCGCCGTGGCAACCAGGCCGGAATACGCCTTCCGGAACGTGCTGGACGTCGATGTCACGAAGCACTCCAATCGATCAGATGCGCCATTGCAGAGATCTTTGACATAGCCCTCGAACCGTATTGAATCGGTTCAATCCGAATGCTAGCGACGGGGACGGCTGAAGTCAACGGCGTACGCCGACTCCACCCGCCCGCGGCCGCACGCACCGAGTTTGACGCTGCGAGGACGATGTACCCATGAGTGCCAGGCCCAAGGTGACCCCGCTGACCCGCCCCACCGCGCGGCGCAGCCACGTGCCGCCGCTGGGCGTGCACGTGACGCCCGACGGCGGGATCGACGTCGCGGTCGTCGCGTCGCACGCGACGGGCGTCGACCTGTGCCTGATCGACGTCGTGGACCCGGCGCGCGACGAGCGCGACCCGGCCCGCTACCGCGAGCGCCGCGTCCCGCTCGACGGCCCGACGTACGGGGTCTGGCACGCGCACGTGACCGACGTCGCGCCCGGGCAGCGGTACGGGTTCCGCACGCACGGGCCGTGGGACCCGGCCGCGGGTCACCGGCACAACCCCGCCAAGCTGTTGGTGGACCCGTACGCGCGCGGCCTCCTCGGCGACCTGTCGTACGGGCCGGAGACGCTCGGGGCGCCGGGCCGCCCACGCAGCGACGACCCCGACACGCCGGACGTCCGCTGGTGGCTCGCCGACCCCTACGGCCCGCCCGATGAGACCGACTCGATCGCGCACGTGCCGCATGCGGTCGTCATGCCGGACCCGCCGCCGGTGCCACCGCTGACGCGCCCGCGCGTGCCGTGGTCGGACACGGTCATCTACGAGGCGCACGTGCGCGGCCTCACGCAGCGCAGCCCCGACGTCCCCGAGGAGCTGCGGGGCACGTACGCGGGCATCGCACACCCGGCGACGATCGCCCACCTGCAGGAGCTCGGCGTCACGACGCTCGAGCTGCTGCCGATCCACGCGTCGGCGAGCGAGCCGCGTCTGGTGGCCCAGGGCCTGACGAACTACTGGGGCTACCAGACGCTCGGGTTCTTCGCGCCGCACGCGGCATACGCGACCAAGGGCGCCCGCGAACGCGGGCCGGCGGCCGTCCTCGACGAGGTGCGCGGCATGGTGCACCTGCTGCACGAGGCCGGCATCGAGGTCATCCTCGACGTCGTCTACAACCACACGTGCGAGGGCGGCGAGGACTCCCTGCACCTGTCGTGGCGTGGCCTCGACAACTCGCTGTACTACCTGCACGACGGCAGCTCCCCGGCCCGGCTCGCCGACGTCACGGGGACCGGCAACTCGCTCGACTTCCGCCGCGTGCGCGTGGTGCAGATGGCCCTGGACTCGCTGCGGTACTGGGCCGAGTACGTCGGCGTCGACGGCTTCCGGTTCGACCTCGCGGTGACGCTCGCCCGCGGGCACTTCGGTTTCGACCCCGACCACCCGTTCCTCGCGGGCCTGCAGACCGACCCGGTGCTTTCGCAGCTCAAGCTCATCGTCGAGCCGTGGGACGTCGGCCCGCGCGGGTGGCGCACCGGCCAGTTCCCGCCGCCGACCGCCGAGTGGAACGACAAGTTCCGCGACAGCGTCCGCGGCTTCTGGCTCGACGCGCCGCGCCAGGGCTCGCACGGGCAGCAGATGCGCGGCATGCGCGAGCTCGCGACCCGGCTCGCGGGCTCGGCCGACCTGTTCGGGCACTCGGACCCGCCGCTGATGCGCGGGCCGGTGGCGTCGATCAACTTCGTGACGGCGCACGACGGCTTCACGCTCGCCGACCTCGTCGCGTTCGACCACAAGCACAACTGGGCCAACGGTGAGGACAACCGCGACGGGCACGGGCACAACCTGTCGTGGAACCACGGCGTCGAGGGCCACGCGCCCAGCGGCGACGACGTCGGCACCGAGCCGTGGTCCGCCGTCGTGCCGCTGCGGCGGCGCTCGCAGCGCAACCTGCTCGCGATGCTGGTCCTGGCGGCGGGCACACCCATGCTCACCGCGGGCGACGAGATCGGGCGTACGCAGGGCGGGAACAACAACGCCTACGCGCAGGACAACGAGATCTCGTGGCTCGACTGGGAGCTCGACGAGGCGGCACGCCACCTGCTCGAGACCACCCGGTTCCTCTTCGGCCTGCGGCGCCGCCACGCCGCGCTGCGCGCCGAGTCGTTCTTCCTTGGCAAGCCGCGCCCGGGCGAGGAGCAGACCGACCTGCTGTGGTACGACGCCGCCGGCACGCCCATGGATCACGACGCGTGGAGCGTCGCCGGCCGCCGCGTGATCCAGATGCTGAGGCCCGGACCGGGCCAGGGCGAGGCCGACGTCCTGCTCGTGATCAACGGCGGGCTCGACGACGTCGAGGTGAGCCCGCCCGAGCCGCTCTCCGGCGCCTGGTCGTGGGAACGGGTGTGGAGCTCGACCTGGGACGCGCCGGAGCCTCCCGACGACGAGCCGATCGGCGGCACGTGGACGCTCGAGGCGCTGAGCGTCGAGGTCCTCGTGGCCCCGCGCTGAGCGCCTGACCAGCAGCGCTCTGGCACACTGCGGTCATGAGCGCTGACGTCGTCGTCATCGGTGCGGGGCTCGCCGGCCTCGTCACGGCCACCGAGCTCACCGTCGCCGGCAAGCGCGTGGTGCTGCTCGACCAGGAGCCCGAGGCCTCGCTGGGCGGTCAGGCGTGGTGGTCGTTCGGAGGGCTGTTCCTCGTGGACTCGCCCGAGCAACGGCGCTGGGGCGTGCGCGACTCCGCCGAGCTCGCGTGGGCCGACTGGCTCGGCTCGGCCGGGTTCGCCCCCGGCGCGGACCGCGGCGAGGGGCCCGACCGGCACGGGTACGCGTGGGCGCAGCGCTTCGTCGAGCTCGCCGCGAGCGACCTGCGCTCGTGGCTGTACGGCAAGGGTGTGCGCTGGTTCCCGCTGCCGCAGTGGGCCGAGCGCGGTGGCTACCCGGCGGGCGGGCACGGCAACACCGTGCCCCGCTTCCACGTCACCTGGGGAACCGGCCCGGCAGTGCTCACGCCGTTCGTGCGGGACGCGCGCGAGGCGCGTTCCGCGGGCCTGCTCGACATCCGGTTCCGGCACCGCGTCGTCGGGCTCACGACGACGGATGGTCGCGTCACCGGGGTGCGTGCCGAACGACTCGCCGACGACGACGCGGAACGCGGCGCGCCGTCGAACCGGGTCGTCACCGGCGAGGTCGAGATCGCCGCCGACGCCGTCGTCGTCGCCACCGGTGGCATCGGCGCGAACCACGCGCTGGCCCGGGACCGGTGGGACCCGGACGCCGGCACCCTGCCCCCGCGCATGCTCTCGGGCGTGCCCGACTCGACCGACGGGCTCATGCTCTCCCACGCGGCCGCGGCAGGCGCGGTGCTGGTGCACGAGGACCGGATGTGGCACTACCCGGAGGGCATCGCCAACCACTCCCCCGTCTGGACGAATCACGGCATCCGCATCCTGCCCGGTCCCAGCTCGCTGTGGCTCGACGCCGACGGCAACCGCCTGCCCGCGCCGCTGTTCCCCGGCTTCGACGCGCTCGGCGCGCTCCAGCACGTCACGCGGCGCGGCGACGACCACTCCTGGTTCGTGCTCAACAAGGCGATCATGGAGTCCGAGCTCGCCCTGTCCGGCTCCGAGCAGAACCCGGACCTCACGGGCAAGGACGTGCGGCTGCTCGCCAGGCGCGTACTGCCGGGCGCGGTGGGACCCGTGGCCCGGTTCGCGCAGGAGTCCCCCGAGTTCCTGTGGGCCGACACCCCGGCCGGGCTCGCGGAGAAGATGAACGCGCTCACGGCGTCGACGCCCGGGTCGCGGGGGTCGATCGATCCGGAGGCGCTCGCGGCCGTCGTCACGGCGCGCGACGCGCAGGTCGCCTCGGGGCTCGGCAAGGACCCGCAGGTGGTCGCGACGCGCGCGGCGCGCGACTTCCGGGTCGACCGGCTGCTGCGCGTCGCGCCGCCGCGCCCGCTCACGACTCCCAAGGACGGCCCCCTGCTCGCCGTGCGGCTGTCGGTCCTGACGCGCAAGACCCTCGGCGGGATCTGGTGCGACCCCGACGGGCGCGCCCTGCGGGCGGACGGGTCGGTGCTCGAGGGCCTGTGGGCCGTGGGCGAGGCCGCGGGCTTCGGTGGCGGCGGGATGCACGGGCACCGGGCGCTCGAGGGAACGTTCCTCGGCGGGTGTCTCCACACCGGTCGCGTGACCGGCAGGGCGCTCGCCGGCCGGTCACCTCAGCCCCAGGGCGACCTCAGACCCTGACCCGCACCAGGGGCGCGCCCGCCGGGATCGTCGCCCGCGGCCACCGGCGGCCGTACGTCACCAGGGCGTCTGCGTACCCGGGGTCGGAGTCGCGGAGCACGACCGCCTGCGCACGCTGCCACCGTCCGTCGCGCAGCACGGCCACGGTCGTCGTCCCGCGCACGTTGCGCCACCACCGCTTCCGGTCCGGCCTGCCCGGCCGAAGGACCAGGCCGGCGCCGTCGGCGGCGTACATCACGGGCAGCTCGACCCACCGGCCGCTGGCCACGCCGCGCACGCACAGCCCGATCAGGGCCCGGCCCAGGATCCGTCGTACGGCACCGCGGGCCCGCCGGGCCGGCGTCGGCGCGCCCGGGGTTCCACCGAGGAGGGCCAGCACGGCCCGGTCGTGCGGCGCTGCGGCCTGCAACGAGGGCAAGGACCACCCGAGCACGGCGCCCAGGAGCGCCCCCGCCACGGCTCCGGTCACCGCACCGGTAGCGACCACGGCCGCGGTCGGCCAGTCGCGTCCCGGGAGCGTGGCGCCGACGAAGATCACCGTCATCGCCGGGATCCACGCGATCGCGTTGGCCACGACCCACCGCCACGGGTGGCTCACCTGCCGGCGCAGCGTCGCCGCCTGCACCCCGCCGAGCACCAGGCCCATCACGCCACCGAGCGCCGCCGCGCCCAGCACGATCAACCACGGTGCCGACGCTCTGCCGTCGCCGGTCCCGGACAGTGCGGACGGCGCCGACGCGCCGGCCCACCCCAGCCCGGCGACCGCGACGGTCCCGGTGACGTAACCGGCGGTGCGCAGCCGCGGCCGCCAGGCGCGCAGACCCGCGCGCTGGGCCAGCGCCAGCGCCGCGCCCTCCACGAGGCCACCGGCGGTCACGAGAGCGAGCACGGCCACGCCCTGCGTGACCGTGGACGGCTCACCCACGGTCGCCCAGGAGATCCGGGATGCGAGAGCCGCCGCCGAGATCCCGACCGCCTCGGCCGCCGCGCACAGCAGCATCCATCGTCCCACCGTCCCGCTGAGGACCCGACTCGCGACGTTCAGCACCCTCTCAGACCAGCAGCGGTGCACCCCAGGCGGACAGGGCCGAAGGTCCCGGCTCCCGCCGGCCGGACGTCCCCTCCGCGCCGGCCCGGCTGTCCACGTGCGCGACCTCAGGAGTCCGCATCCTGGCATGTTGTGCTGCGCAGCCCCTATGCCCTGGCTAGCGTGGGTGCCGTGACGACGCCGCAGCCCACCCCCCACGTGCCCATCGGGCGCATCCCCGTGCTTGAGCTCTCCCCCGTCATCGAAGGCGGCCGCTGGCCCGCCAAGGCCTCCGTCGGCGAGGTCGTGCCGATCGAGGCGACCGTGTTCCGCGAGGGCCACGACGCCGTGAGCGCGACCGCCGTGCTGTTCGGCCCGAACGGCAGGGTCCATTCCTGGTCGCCCATGACCGACGTCGCGCCCGGCCTCGACCGCTTCCGCGGCTACCTCCAGCCCGACGCCGAGGGCGACTGGACCTTCCGCGTCGAGGCGTGGTCGGACCCGTACGCCACGTGGGCCCACGACGCCGTCATCAAGGTGGAGGCCGGCCAGGACGTCGACCTCATGCTCGCCGAGGGTGCGCGGCTCTTCGAGCGGATCGTCGACAGGAAGCTGCAGCGGCGACGCACGGCCGAGGACGCCGCGCTGCTCGCCGACGTGGCCCGCGAGATCGCCGACTCGTCGCGGCCGGCAGGGGCGCGGCTCGCGATGGCCACCACCCGCGCCGTCAAGGACGCGCTGCGCCGCATCCCGCTGCGCGAGCACATGACGCCCAGCGCCCGGTACCCGCTGCGCGTCCACCGCAAGACGGCGCTCGCGGCCAGCTGGTACGAGTTCTTCCCGCGCTCCGAGGGCGCCGTGCACGAGCCCGACGGCACGTGGCGGTCCGGCACGTTCCGCACGGCGGCGAAACGGCTCCCGGCCATCGCGGACATGGGGTTCGACGTCGTCTACCTCACCCCGATCCACCCGATCGGCACCACGTTCCGCAAGGGCCGCAACAACACGCTCACGCCGCAGCCGGGCGACCCCGGCAGTCCCTACGCCATCGGCTCGCCCGACGGCGGCCACGACGCGATCCACCCGGAGCTCGGGACGGAGACGGACTTCAAGGCCTTCGTCGCCGCCGCGCGCGACAACGGCCTCGAGGTGGCGCTGGACATCGCGCTGCAGTGCTCGCCCGACCACCCGTGGGTGACCGAGCACCCCGAGTGGTTCACGGTGCGCGCCGACGGGTCGATCGCGTACGCGGAGAACCCGCCGAAGAAGTACCAGGACATCTACCCGCTCAACTTCGACCGGGACCCCCCGGGCATCGCCGCGGAGATCCTGCGGATCATCCGGCTGTGGATCGACCGGGGCGTGACGCTGTTCCGCGTCGACAACCCGCACACCAAGCCGCTCGACTTCTGGGAGTGGCTGCTCGCCGAGGTGCACGCGACGAACCCCGAGGTGATCTTCCTCTCCGAGGCGTTCACCAAGCCAGCGATGATGGCCACGCTCGCGCGCATCGGCTTCCACCAGTCGTACACGTACTTCACCTGGCGCAACACCAAGCCCGAGATCGAGGCCTACCTGGAGGAGGTGTCCGGGCCGCAGGGCTCGGTCATGCGCCCGTCCTTCTGGCCGACGACCCACGACATCCTCCCGCCGTACCTGCAGCACGGCGGCGTCGCCGGCTTCGCGGTCCGCGCGGTCCTCGCCGCGACGGGCAGCCCCACGTGGGGGATCTACTCGGGGTACGAGCTCGTCGAGAACGTGCCGCGGCCCGGCGTCGAGGAACAGATCGACAACGAGAAGTACGAGTTCAAGCCCCGCGACTGGTCGCAGGCCGAGATCATCGGCATCTCGACCCTGCTCCGGCGGCTCAACGAGATCCGGCGCGCTCACCCGGCGCTGCAGCAGCTGCGCAACCTCACGGTGCACGAGACGACCAACGACCAGGTCGTCGTGTTCTCGAGACGCGTCCGCGCCCAGCACCTGCCCGCCGCAGGTCACCCGGGCGCCACGCAGGACGACGTCGTGCTCGTCGTGCTCAACCTCGACCCGTGGGGCACGCAGGAGTCCACGATCCTGCTCGACCTGGAGGAGCTGGGCCTGACGAGGCCCGAGGGTGTCGAGGACCAGCCGTTCTTCGTCGTCGAGGACGTGCTGTCCGGCGAACGCTACCGATGGGGCGCCCACCCCTACGTGCGGCTGGACCCGCGTGTGCGAGTCGCGCACATCCTTCGGGTGGGCCTGGCATGACGGTCGAGGTCCCGCGCCCCATCACCCGGCAGATCCCCGTCCAGGCGCTGCCCCCGCGACGCCAGCCGGAGCCACCGCCGGTCGACCGGCCCGGCCTGTCCAACGACCGGGACTGGTACAAGAAGGCCGTCTTCTACGAGGTGATGGTCCGGTCGTTCTCCGACTCCGACGGCAGCGGCAGCGGCGATCTGAGCGGCATCATCGCCCGCCTGGACTACCTGCAGTGGCTCGGCATCGACGCTCTCTGGCTGCCGCCGTTCTTCCCCTCGCCCCTGCGCGACGGCGGCTACGACGTGTCCGACTACACCGCCGTCGCCTCCCAGTACGGCAGCCTGCAGGACTTCCACGAGCTCGTCGAGGAAGCGCACGCGCGGGGCATCCGTGTAGTCATCGACCTGGTCATGAACCACACGAGCGACCAGCACCCGTGGTTCCAGGCGTCGCGCAGCGATCCCGAAGGCCCGTACGGCGACTTCTACGTGTGGTCCGACGACGACAAGCGGTACCAGGACGCGCGCATCATCTTCGTCGACACGGAGACCTCGAACTGGACGTTCGACCCGGTGCGGCGCCAGTTCTTCTGGCACCGCTTCTTCAGCCACCAGCCCGACCTCAACTTCGAGAACCCGCGCGTCGCGGACGCCATGCTCGACGTCGCGCGGTTCTGGCTCCAGATGGGCGTCGACGGCTTCCGGCTCGACGCCGTCCCGTACCTCTTCGAGGCCGAGGGCACCAACTGCGAGAACCTGCCCGAGACGCACGCGTTCCTGCGCCGCGTGCGCAAGATGATCGACACCGAGTACCCGGGCCGCATCATGCTGGCCGAGGCCAACCAGTGGCCGCAGGACGTGGTGCACTACTTCGGCACCGAGCACGAGCCCGAGTGCCACATGTGCTTCCACTTCCCGGTGATGCCGCGCATCTTCTACGCGATCCGCGACCAGCGGTCCACGCAGCTGCTCGACATCCTCGCCGACACGCCGGACATCCCGGCCCCGAGCGGGCAGTGGAGCACGTTCCTGCGCAACCACGACGAGCTGACGCTCGAGATGGTGTCGACCGAGGAGCGCGCGGCCATGTACGGCTGGTACGCGCAGGACCCGCGCATGCGCGCCAACATCGGCATCCGGCGCCGGCTCGCCCCGCTGCTCGACAACTCGCGCAAGGAGATCGAGCTCTCGCACGCCCTGCTGCTGAGCCTGCCGGGCAGCCCGTGCCTGTACTACGGCGACGAGATCGGCATGGGTGACAACATCTGGCTGCCCGACCGCGACGCCGTACGCACGCCCATGCAGTGGACCCCGGACCGCAACTCGGGCTTCTCGACGGCGGACCCGGGCAAGCTCTACCTACCGCTCATCCAGTCGCTCGTGCACCACTACGACCACACGAACGTCGAGGCCCAGCTCGCCCAGCCGACGTCGCTCCTGCACTGGGTGCACGGCATGCTCGGCGTCCGCAAGCTGCACCCCGCGTTCGGCACCGGCGACTTCAAGGCGCACGAGTGCGACGACGAGGCGATCCTGGCGTTCACCCGCGCCTCCGAGGAGGAGGTCCTCCTCGTGACCGCGAACCTCTCGGCCACGGCCCGCTCGGCGAGGATCGACCTGCCGGGGTTCGAGGGCTGGTCCCTCACGGACCTGTTCGGCGGAGGGCGGTTCCCCGTCGTCGGGGCCGACGGGCACGTCACGATGACGTGGGGCTCGCGCGAGTTCTACTGGCTGCTGCTCACGCCGCCCGATCGCGCCACCCGAGGAGGCCAGCTGTCATGATCGACGTCGCCGTCCGACCTGCCGACCAGGTCCCCGACCCGAGCGTCGGGGACCTCCTCGCGGCGTGGTTGCCCGGGCGGCGGTGGTATCCGGGCGGCAAGGGAGACGTCCGGAGCGAGCCGTGGCTCGCCGTGACGTTCGACGGTGCCGTCGGGGCCGACGTCATCGTGCTGCTCGTGCGGCTCACCGGGGCGAGCCTGCCCGGCGGCGAGGTCATCGTGCAGGTGCCGCTCGTGCTGACCGCGTTCGACGACGTCGGCCCCGGCTACATCGGCACCGTCGCGACCCCGACGGGCGACGTCGCGGTGCACGACGGCGCGGCCCACCCGGCGTGCTGGCTCACGCTCCTGCACGCGATGGGCATCACGGGCGACGACGAGGCGATGATCCGGCGCGGGCGTGTCCTGGCGGGCGAGCAGTCGAACACCTCGGTGATCCTGCCTGGGATTCCCTCACCCGGTGGCTCGGGCGGCATGCTCAAGATCCTGCGGACCGTGGCTCCTGGATCCCACCCCGACGTGATGGTGCCGCAGGCGCTCACCGAGGCGGGATGGGGCGGCGTGCCGCGGTTCCTGGGCGCGCTCGAGGTCAGTACGCCCGAGCCGTCGACCGCGCACCTCGCGATCCTCGCCGAGCTCGTGCCCGACGCGGAGGACGGGTTCGAGCTCGCGTGCGACCTCGCGAGCCGGGGCGAGTCGTTCGCGCCGCTCGCCGCGGACCTCGGCCGGGTCGTCGCCCAGATGCACACGATGCTGCGCAAGGCCCTGCCCGCCGGTCCCCCGCTCGACGCGCGCGCCTTCGTGGCCGGGCTCCGCCGTCGGGCCGCAGCCGCCGTGGGCGAGGCGCCTGCGCTCGCCGCGCGCGAGGCCGAGCTCACCGCGCTGCTCGACGACCTCGAGCTCCGCCTGGTCGACTCCCCGACGCCCGTGCCGACCCAGACGATCCACGGCGACCTGCACCTGGGCCAGGCGCTGCACGGCGCCACGGGCTGGAAGATCCTCGACTTCGAGGGTGAGCCGCAGCGGCCCGTCGCCGAGCGCACCGCCCCCGACCTGCCGCTGCGCGACGTCGCCGGCATGCTGCGCTCGTTCGGGTACGCCGCCGCGGTGGGCCGCGCGCCCGACCCCTCGTGGGAGGCCGAGGCGGCCGAGGCGTTCCTGTCCGCGTACCGGGAGACCGCGGCCTCGGGGCTCGAGCCCGGCGCCCACGAGGCCGCACTCACCGCGCTCGTGCTCGACAAGGCGCTGTACGAGGTCGTCTACGAGACCCGGCAGCGGCCCACCTGGGTCGGCATCCCCCTCGCCGCGGTCGACCGCACGCTCGGCGCGAGGTAGAAGCCCCCCGAGATAGAACAACGTCCGGCGAGGTAGAACGCCGTCAGCCGAGGTAGAAGGAAGCGCCGCGACGTAGGAACCCGTCTCGCTCCGGGATTCTCTCTACCTCGGCCAAGAACGCTCTACCTCGGCGGGAAGCGTTCTACCTGGGCGGTCGTCGATGCGGGACATACCTCACCGCTTTCCCGCACCGGATCGCATGCCCAGTCGACGGCGGCCGCCGACGACGCAAAGATGTCCACCTCGCGTGTTCGACACGCGACGGCCCGCCCAGCGTGGAAAGGTGATCGCATGACGTCCGGCCGCTACCACGACCCGCAGCCCCTGCAGGACCCGGCCGGGGCAGCGCCGCGCCCCTCGGCCCCGCCGCCCGCCCCGGCCGTCGACACCGAGGTGCTCACGGCGGTCGCGCAGGGCAACACCCACGATCCGCACGCCGTGCTCGGCCCGCACCTCATGGGTGACACCGGCGACGGCCGCTCCTGGGCCGTCGTACGCACGCTGCGCCCCCTCGCCGACGAGGTCGTCGTCGTGACCACCGACGGCGAGTACACGGCGTCGCACGACGCCGCAGGCGTGTGGACCGCCGTCCTGCCCGCGCCCACGGACGACGACGGCGCCAGGCACGCGCCCGACTACCGCGTGCGCACCCGCTACGGCACCGACGTGCAGACCACCGACGACCCCTACCGCTTCCTGCCGACGCTCGGGGAGGTCGACCTGCACCTCGTCGGCGAGGGCCGGCACGAGGAGCTGTGGCGCGTGCTCGGGGCGAACCTCACCCGGTACCCGAGCGCCCTCGGCGACATCCACGGGACGTCGTTCGCGGTCTGGGCGCCCAACGCGCGCGGCGTACGAATCGTGGGCGACCACAACCGCTGGACGCCGGTGCACCCCATGCGCTCGCTCGGCTGGACGGGGGTGTGGGAGCTGTTCGTCCCCGGCGTGGGCGCCGGCATGCGCTACAAGTACGAGATCCTCGGGGCCGACGGCGTGTGGCGCGCCAAGGCCGACCCGCTCGCCAAGGGCACCGAGGTCCCGCCCGCGACCGCGAGCGTCGTCGTGGAGTCGCAGTACGAGTGGGGCGACCTCGAGTGGATGACGGCCCGCGCGTCGCGCGACCCGCACAACGGCCCGATCAGCGTGTACGAGGTGCACCTCGGGTCGTGGCGACCCGGGCTGGGATACCGCGAGCTGGCCGACCAGCTCACCGACTACGTGACCGAGCAGGGGTTCACCCATGTCGAGCTCCTGCCGGTGGCCGAGCACCCGTTCGGCGGGTCCTGGGGCTACCAGGTCACGAGCTACTACGCGCCGTCGGCGCGATTCGGCCACCCCGACGACTTCCGGTACCTCGTGGACCGGCTCCACCAGGCTGGCGTCGGCGTCATCATCGACTGGGTGCCCGCCCACTTCCCGCGCGACGAGTTCGCGCTCGCGCGGTTCGACGGCACCGCGCTGTACGAGCACGCCGACCCGCGCAAGGGCGAGCAGCCCGACTGGGGCACCTACGTCTTCGACTTCGGGCGGCGCGAGGTGCGCAACTTCCTCGTCGCCAACGCGACGTACTGGTTCGAGGAGTTCCACGCGGACGCGCTGCGGGTCGACGCCGTCGCCTCGATGCTCTACCTCGACTACTCGCGCGAGGAGGGCGAGTGGGTGCCCAACGTGCACGGCGGGCGGGAGAACCTCGAGGCCATCAGCTTCCTGCAGGAGACCAACGCGACGGCGTACCGGCGCAGCCCGGGCGTCATGATGATCGCCGAGGAGTCGACGGCGTTCCCGGGCGTCACGCGTCCGACGAGTGCCGGAGGCCTCGGGTTCGGGCTCAAGTGGAACATGGGCTGGATGAACGACAGCCTGCGGTACGTCGCGCACGACCCGATGTACCGGCGCTACCACCACGGCGAGCTGACGTTCTCGCTCGTGTACGCGTTTTCGGAGCAGTATGCGCTGCCGATCAGCCACGACGAGGTGGTGCACGGCAAGGGCTCGCTGCTGCGCAAGATGCCCGGCGACCGGTGGCAGCAGCTCGCCGGCGTGCGGGCGTTCCTCGTGTACCAGTGGACGCACCCCGGCAAGCAGCTGCTGTTCATGGGTCAGGAGTTCGCGCAGGACGCCGAGTGGAACGAGGGCGTCGGCCTCGACTGGTGGCTGCTCGAGAACTCGGCACACGCGGGCATCCAGCGCGTCGTGCGCGACCTCAACCGGCTCTACCGCGCGACGCCGGCGCTCTGGGAGCGCGACTTCGACCCGGGCGGCTTCGAGTGGCTCGACGCCGACGACGCCGACCACAACGTGCTGTCGTACGTGCGCCGCGACCGTGAGGGCCGGCCCGTCGTCGTCGTCGTCAACTTCGCGGGCCTCCCGCACGAGGGTTACCGGCTCGCGCTACCCGACGGCGGCACGTGGGTCGAGGCGTTCAACAGCGACGCCGAGGTCTACGGCGGCTCGGGCGTGGGGAACTTCGGAAGCGTGACGGCCGAGCCCGTGCCGTGGAAGGGCCGGTCGCACTCGGTGTCGCTCCGTGTGCCGCCGCTCGGCGCGCTCATCCTGGTGCCGAAGTAGCGCGCGCGTCCCTCCGTGGTGGTGCTTGCGCAGGTATCGCTCCTGGGAGGCGTGGAAGCAACGAGCGTGCTGGCTCTTTCCCCAAACCGCCGGTTTGGGGAAAGAGCCAGCACGCTCGTTGCCGACTCCAGGGGCAGTCAGTACAGGCTGATCGCCAGGCGCTGGCGCGCCTTGACCACGCGCGGGTCGGTCGGGCCGACGACCTCGAAGTACTCGAGCAGCCGCACGCGCAGCTTCTCCTTGCCGTCCGCGTCGGCGTCGGGCAGCAGCTCGAGCAGCCTCGCGAACGCGTCGTCGACCTTCCCGCCGAACAGGTCCAGGTCTGCGACCGCGAGCTGAGCGTCGACGTCGGCCGGCGCGTCCGCCGCGACCGTGCGGACGGCCTGCAGGTCGGCGCCACGGGTGCGCTGCATGAGCCGCACCTGCGCAAGCCCGGCGACGGCGTCCGCGTCCCTGGGGTCCTGCTTGATCGCCCTCTCGTACGCGGCCGCCGCGGTGTCGAGGTCGTCGCGCTGGATCGCGTCGTACGCCTCCTGGTGCAGGGGCGGCAGCGGCTCCTCGGCCGGCTCGACCTCCCCCGGGGACGCCGGGCCCTCCGCACCCTGCGCGGGCGCGCGGCCCGTGACGCCGTTCTGCTCTGCGGCGGCCAGCACCTGGTCGAGCACGCCGCGGACCTGATCCTCGGGCGCCGCGCCCGCGAACAGGGGCAGCGGCTGGCCCTGGAGGACCGCGACGACGGTCGGCACGCCCTGGACCTGGAACGCCGCGGCGATCTGCGGGTACTCCTGGGCGTCGACCCGGCCGAGCAGGAACCGGCCGGCGTACTCGTCGGCCAGCCTCCCGAGCAGCGCGCCCAGCTCGGCGTTCGCCTGGTCCGTCGGGATCCAGAGCAGCACGACCACGGGGTACGTCGTCGAGTCGTGAACGACCTGCTGGAAGTTGGTGTCCGTCAGGTCGAGCACGTACCCGCCCGCCGACGGCGCACCGCCCGGCTCACCCGGGGGCGGCGACTGGGTCCGGTTGAGCGCCGACAGGTCGACGGCGCCACGCGTGCTGATGCTCGGCTCGGGGGTGGAGTTGCTCATGGCGTCATCCTAGGGACGACCGGCGTCACTCGTTGGCGGCCTGGGTGGCCACGTGCGAGTACCCGAGGGGACGGATCTTGTCCTCGGAGCCCGACGGCGGCACGTAGAGCGCGATCATGTCCGTGTACTGGGTACGCAGGACGTTCGTCGGGTCCTCGCCGTCGAGCAGGGCCTCCTGCGTCCGGGTGAGCGGGGGCACCTTGGCGTCCTCCTCGGCCTTGACGAGCTCCTTGCCCACGAGCACGCCCACGACGAGCGCTCCGCCGTCGGCCGTCCGCACGGCGCGCATGTCGCCCTTGCGCAGCGAGAACGACATCGAGTACTCGCCGTCCGCCTCCTTGAACGAGTCGCTCTTGCGCAGGTTCGAGGCGTCGGCCTGGATGCGGTTGACGAGATCGCCCTCGAGCAGGTCGAACGACTTGGCGTGCCCGGACTCCTTGGTGCCCTTGGTGAGCAGGTCGGCGTACCGCTCGAGCGCGGCGCGCGGCGAGACGGCCAGCGACTCGTCGTCGGCGCCCACGGCCTCGCTGCCGATCTCGGAGTCGGCGAACGCGGGCATGGTGACGCCCGGGACGAGCTGGACCCACGCCCACATGCGGTAGGCCTGGCGCGCCTCGGCCTGCTCGAGCACGACCAGGCGCGGCGTCTCGAGGTTCTCCGTGGCCTCCGTGATCGCGTACGCCGTGCGCGGCCACTCGGTCGTCGTCGGCGCGACGAGCTGCAGGAACGTCGACGGCACGCTGGTCACGAGGTCGTTGTCGCCGCGGACCTTGGCGACCTGGAGCTGGCTCTTGCGGACCTCGAGCGCCGGGCCGGTGACCCGGTTGCCGAGCGGCTTCGCATCGCCCGACTCGGTGCTCTTGGACAGGACCGCGACGACCGACTCGAGCACCGCGGCCTCCTGGTCCTGGCTCAGCGCGGGGCCCTCGGCGGCGGGCTCGGGGTCCGGCGTCGGCAGGTCCTTGGCGCAGCCGGCGAGCAGCATGGACGTGACGACCACCGCGCTCGCGGCGGCCAGGCCACGCCGGCGGACCGTGGCGCCGCGCCCGGGGCGGAGCGTGGGCTCGCGGTTCATCGGTTCCCTCCGTCGTTCGTGTCGGTGTCGCCGGTCGGCGTGAAGCCCCAGGCCTGCCGCCAGGCGGCGGCACGGTTCGCAGCGGCCGACGTCTCGGCGTCGGCCTGCGGGAGCTCGGGCGGCGGGGTCTGTGCCTGCTGCCGCACGACCGGGATCGACCCGGTCAGGGCGCGCAGGCGACGCCCGACGCCGCCTGGCTCCGCGAGCCGGCGCGCCTGCTCGCGCTCGCGCAGCTCGCGGCGGGTGAGCGGGCGTCCGTCGACGACGGGCAGCGAACCCGTCGTCATTGCGGGGGGCTCCGGCGGGGCCTGGAACGGGGCCCCCGGCGACGGCGGGACCGCGCCCGGCGATGGCGGGACCTCGCTCGGCGCAGCCGGGAAGGTGCCCGTGGCGGCGACGCCGGTCGGCCC
>VJZX01000002.1 GCA_009663185.1 Isoptericola halalbus | reverse complement strand
GGCCCGCACGGCCTGCGCGACGGCGGCGGCCCAGTGGGGCAGGCGCGCCGGCGACCCGTCCGCGGGCGGCACAAGACCGGGCAGCGGCGTCCAGACCGCGCGCGGCGCCTGGCCGGCGAGCACGTGGCGGCAGAACGCGTCGCCACCGCGGTAGGGGGCCCACTCGTCATTCACCGCGGTCACGGGGGCCGCCGAGACCCGCCCGGCACCTTCGGGCGCCTCGGCAGGCTCGGCGAGCGACGCGAGGACCTCCTTCTCCACGCGGGCGTGCCGCGGCGGCACCGCGAGACGCAGCACGTCGGCGAGCGTGCCCGCGTACCGCTCGGCGACCCGTCGGGCCAGTGCGAGGACCCGGGGCGCCAGCACGGGGTCGGGCGAGACGACGCGCCGCAGCGGCACGAGGCGGCCCTCGTGGTCCGAGGAGTCGCTCCGTGCGACGAGGTACCCGCCGACCTCCTGCGGGCCGAACCGCACACGCACCCGGGCGCCCGGCACGGCGTCGCGGGCCATCGTGGCCGGGACCAGGTAGTCGTACTCACGGTCCAGGTGCGCGGGCTGCAGGTCGAGCACGCAGCGCGCCACCGGCGCCTCGGCGGCGATCTCCTGCGCGCCGAGCGCAGCCTTCCGTCGCGCCTTCTGCCGGGAGCCGCCGACGTCCTCGAGGCCGAGCAGCGCCGGCTGCTCGGTGTCGGTGGCGTCGCTCACGCGCCTATCTCACCACGGCCGGACGACACCCCGGCGCCGCCCCTCACGACCGCGGTCCGGCGTCAGACGGCCGCGCGCAGGTCGTCTACCCGGTCGGTACGCTCCCAGGTGAACTGCGGCAGCTCTCGCCCGAAGTGCCCGTAGGCGGCCGTGGCGGCGTAGATGGGACGCAGCAGGTCGAGGTCGCGGATGATCGCCGCGGGCCGCAGGTCGAAGACCGCCTGGATCGCGGCGGTGATGCGCTCCACCGGCACGGTCTCCGTGCCGAACGTCTCGACGTACAGGCCCACGGGGTGCGCTTTGCCGATCGCGTACGCGACCTGGACCTCGCACCGGCGTGCCAGCCCCGCCGCGACGACGTTCTTGGCCACCCACCGCATCGCGTACGCGGCCGACCGGTCGACCTTCGACGGGTCCTTGCCCGAGAACGCGCCGCCGCCGTGGCGGGCCATGCCGCCGTAGGTGTCGACGATGATCTTGCGGCCGGTCAGGCCCGCGTCGCCCTGGGGGCCGCCGACGACGAACTTGCCCGTCGGGTTGACGATCATCCGCACGTCGGACGTGTCCAGCCCGACGGTCGAGATCACGGGCGTGATGACGTGGTCGGCGATCTCGCGCTGCAGCTTCTCCTGAACGAGGTCGGCGTCGTGCTGCGTCGAGAGCACGACGGTGTCGATGCGCACCGGGCGGTCGCCGTCGTAGCCGATGGTGACCTGCGTCTTGCCGTCGGGCCGCAGGCCGGCGAGCTCGCCCGTCTTGCGCACCTCGGCGAGGCGCTCCGCGAGCCGGTGCGCGAGCCAGATCGGCAGCGGCATGAGCGTCGGGGTCTCGTCCGAGGCGTACCCGAACATCAGGCCCTGGTCCCCGGCGCCCTGCGCGTCCAGCGGGTCGAGGTCTCCGGAGTCGATGCGCAGCTCGAGCGCCTTGTCGACCCCGGCCGCGATGTCGGGCGACTGCTGCCCGATCGACACGGACACCCCGCAGGAGTCCCCGTCGAACCCGATGGCCGACGACGTGTAGCCGATGCCGCGCACGACGTCGCGCACGATCTGCGGGATCTCGACGTACGCGTCGGTGGTGACCTCGCCCGCGACGTGCACGAGGCCCGTGGTGACCATCGTCTCGACGGCCACGCGCGAGTGCGGGTCCTGCGCCAGCAGCGCGTCGAGGATGGAGTCCGAGATCTGGTCGCACACCTTGTCGGGGTGGCCCTCCGTGACGGACTCGGAGGTGAACAGGCGCAGCGCATCGGTCATGCCGGACAGCCTACGTGCCCGCGGCGCCTGGAACGCGATCCGATCGGGGGAAATTGTGTCGCGATCCGAGACGATCTCAGATCGCGGGCACGATCTTCGTCACCGCGTCCCAGAGCGCGTCGGCGACCACGCGCTTGGTGCCGTGGGCGGTCGCGACGACGTCGCCCGCCCGGTCGACGATCGTGACGTCGTTGGTGTCGGTGCCGAAGCCGCGGCCGGGGCCCACGGCGTTGACCGCGAGCAGGTCGGCGCCCTTGCGGCGCGCCTTGGCGCGCCCGTGCTCGAGCACGCTGCCGGTCTCGTCGCCGGTCTCGGCGGCGAAGCCCACCACGACCTGGCCGGGGCGCAGCCGCTCGCGGGCCAGCTCGGCGAGGACGTCGGGGTTCTCGACGAGCTCGATCGGTGCGGGCGCCCGGCCCGGCACCTTCTTGATCTTCGCCTCGGGCGCGCCGGCCGGACGGAAGTCGGCCACCGCGGCGGCCATGACGACGACGTCGGCGCTCGCCGCGCCCTGCCGCACGGCGTCGCGCAGCTGCGCCGCGGACTCGACGTCGACGACCTTCGCACCCGACGCGCGCAGCGCGGCCGTGGCGGCGGCCTCGAGGTTGGCGGCGACGAGCACGACGTCGGCGCCCCGGTCGCGCGCGGCCTGCGCGAGCGCGACACCCTGCTTGCCGCTGGACCGGTTGCCGATGAAGCGCACCGGGTCGATCGCCTCGCGGGTCCCGCCCGCGGAGACGACGACGCGCCGGCCGGAGAGGTCTCCCGCCGGCTTCATCGCCGAGACGGCGGCGGACGTGTGCGGGCCGCGTGCTGCGACGTCGAGGGCGATCCGGGCGATCTCCTCGGGCTCGGGCAGACGGCCCGGGCCGGTGTCGGCGCCGGTGAGGCGCCCGCTGGCCGGTTCGATGACGTGCACTCCGCGCTCGCGCAGCGTCGCGACGTTGGCCTGGGTGGCCGGGTGCTCCCACATCTCGGTGTGCATGGCCGGGGCCATGACCACCGGGCAGCGCGCGGTCAGCAGGGTCGAGGTGAGCAGGTCGTCCGCGCGGCCGGTCGCGGCGCGCGAGAGCAGGTCCGCCGTCGCCGGAGCGACGACGACGAGGTCCGCACCCTGGCCGAGCGCGACGTGCTGGACGCGCGAGACGTCGTCGAACACCTCGCCCGTGACCGGCTCGCCGGACAGCGCCTCGAACGTGGGCGCCCCGACGAACCGCAGGGCTGACGCCGTCGGGATCACCCGCACGGCGTGCCCCTGCTCACGCAGCAGGCGCAGCAGGAGCACCGCCTTGTAAGCGGCGATCCCCCCGCTGACGCCGAGCAGGATCCTCATGCGGCGCGGGGCCTCAGAACGGGTGGTCGGCGGCCTCGGGCTCGCCGCCGGCGGGCGCGTCACCCTCGGTCGGGGTCACGGTCAGGAGGCCCTCGTTGATCTCGCGCATCGCGATCGACAGCGGCTTCTCCTGGTGGCGGGTCTCGACGAGCGGGCCGACGTTCTCCAGCAGGCCCTCGTTGAGCTGCGAGTAGTACGCGTTGATCTGGCGCGCACGCTGGGCCGCGTACAGCACGAGGCCGTACTTCGAGTCGGTCTTCTCCAGCAGCTGGTCGATGGGCGGGTCGGTGATGCCGATCGGCTGGGCCACGGTTCCGGCCATGAGGTCACACTCCAAAGAAGGTGGGTCGGGGATCAGCGGCCCAGTCTACCTGGGCGGACGGAGGCGCACGTGTGCGCTCCGTCTCTGCCGGGCGGTCAGCTGGCGACCGGGCGCGGCGCGGTCGCGACGCCCATGATGCTCGCGAGCTCGTCGGTCGCCCGCGTGAGGTCGTCGTTGACGATCGTCACGTCGAACTCGTCCTCGGCGGAGAGCTCGACGCGCGCCGTCGCGAGGCGCCGCTCGCGCTCCTCGGCGCCCTCCGTGCCGCGCCCCACGAGCCGGCGCACGAGCTCGTCGAAGCTCGGCGGGGACAGGAACACGAACCTCGCGTCGGGCATGGACTCGCGGACCTGCCGGGCGCCCTGCAGGTCGATCTCGAGGAGCGTGGGCACGCCCGCGGCGAGGTGCTCGACGACGGGACCGCGCGGCGTGCCGTACCGGTGGCGGCCGTGCACCACGGCCCACTCGAGCATCTCGCCCTCGGCGACCATGCGGTCGAACTCCTCGGGCTCCACGAACAGGTAGTGGACGCCATGGACCTCGCCCGGGCGCGGCGGGCGTGTCGTCGCTGACACGGACAGCCACACCTGCGGGTAGCGGGCGCGGATGTCGGCGGACACAGTCCCCTTCCCGACGGCGGTGGGCCCGGCGAGCACGGTGAGGCGGGCCGGCGGGACGTTCCGCCCCGCCTCGTGGTGGTCCGCGGCGTCGCGGACCGCGTCGTGCTCGGTGTGGTGCTGTGCCGGGTCACCGGCGGGTGGTACGGAAATGTCAGCCAAACCTCTCGATGAGAGCCTGGGCCTGGTGCGGCCCCAGGCCGCGGACACGGCGGGTCTCGGCGATCCCGATCTCTTCCATGATCGCCCGAGCCTTCACCTTACCGACACCCGGCAGCGACTCCAGCAGCGAGACGACCTTGAGCTTGCCCACGACGTCGTCCCTCTGCCCCTGCTCGATCACGTCCTTGAGCGAGCCCTGGGAGTACTTGAGCCGATTCTTGATCTCCGCGCGCACGCGCCGAGCCTCGGCAGCCTTCTCGAGGGCCGCCGCACGTTGTTCCGGGGTGAGAGGAGGAAGGGCCACGCAAGTCACCTACTCATGTCGAGCTGATGGAAGGGGAACTGCTCCCTCGAAAGTAGCCACGACCTGGGCACCCGGCAATCGGTAGACCCGCCGAGTTGCGCCGAGGGTCACGACCGCAGGGCCGCGCGGGCCTGCGCCGCGGCGTCGGCGGCCGCCGCGCGCAGCCCGGCGGCGTCGGGACCGGCGGCGAGCACGCCGCGCGACGACGACGCCAGCACCTGCCGGCGGGCCGAGCCGAAGACAGCAGCGAGCTCGCGCTCCCCCGCCCCCTGCGCACCCACGCCGGGGGCGAGCAGCGGACCACCCACGGCCTCGAGGTCGGTGCCCGTGGCGCGCACCGCGTCGCCCACGGTCGCGCCGACGACGAGTCCGACCGAGCCGAGCGGCCGCGCACCCGCGTTGAGCACGGCAGCCTGGGCGGCGATGCTCGCGGCCACGCTCACGCCGTCGGGCCCGACCGCGTGCTGGACCTCGTGACCCTCCTCGTTGGAGGTCAGGCACAGCACGAAGATGCCGCGCCCGGTGGCCGCGGCGAGGTCCGCGGCCGGCGCGAGCGAGCCGAAGCCGAGGTAGGGCGAGAGCGTCACCGCGTCGCCGGCCAGCGGCGAGCCGTCGGCGAGGAACGCGTCCGCGTACCCGGCCATGGTCGAGCCGATGTCGCCTCGCTTGGCGTCGACGATCGTCAGCGTGCCGGCGGCACGGGCGGCGGCGAGCACGTCCTCCAGGGCGGCCATCCCGCGCGAGCCGTGCCGCTCGAAGAACGCCGCCTGCGGCTTGAGGGCCGCCACGCGCCCGCCGAGCGCCTCGATGACCCGCAGGCCGAGCTCGCGTACGCCCGCGGCGTCGTCGGCCAGCCCCCACGCATCGAGGAGCGCCGCGTGCGGGTCGATGCCGACGCACAGCGGCCCGTGGTCGTCCATCGCCGCGGCCAGGCGGGCGCCGAACGCCGCAGGCGCGGCCGTCACGCGACGACCTCGGCCGGAGCGGCCGGCGCTGCCGGCGCAGCGTCGATGCCTGCGTCGAGCCCGAGACGCGCGCGCGTGGCCGCGGTGTGCTCCTGCAGGCTCGCGACGTCGAACGGGCCGCCGAGGACGGCCTCGATGCCCTGCACCGCGGCCGCGAGCTGGTCGACGGTGGTGACGATCGCCTTGTCGGCAGCGGTCGTGGCGGCGCGGATCTCGTAGCCGTCGGCCCGCGCGCCCTGCCCGGACGGCGAGTTCACCACGAGGTCCACCTCGCCGGCGGTGATGAGGTCGACGATGGTCGGCTCGCCGGCCTCCCCGCGCCCGCCCGAGAACTTGCGCACGACCGTGGCGCCGATGCCGTTGCGCCGCAGCACCTGCGCCGTGCCCGCGGTCGCGAGCACCTCGAAGCCGAGCTCGGCCAGGCGCTTGACCGGGAACACGATCGATCGCTTGTCGCGGTCCGCCACGGACACGAACACGGTGCCCGACGTCGGCAGCCCGCCGAACGCGGCGGCCTGGGACTTGGCGAACGCGTGTGGGAAGTCCTTGTCGAACCCCATGACCTCGCCCGTGGACCGCATCTCCGGGCCGAGCACGGTGTCGACGACCTGACCCTCGGCGGTGCGGAACCGCTTGAACGGCAGGACCGCCTCCTTGACCGCGATGGGCGCGCCCAGGTCGAGCGTGCCGCCGTCGCCCGTCGCGGGCAGGACGCCCTCGCTGCGCAGCTGCGCGATCGACTCCCCGACCATGATCCGCGCCGCGGCCTTGGCGAGCGACGTGCCCGTCGCCTTGGAGACGAAGGGCACGGTGCGCGACGCCCGGGGGTTGGCCTCGAGCACGTAGAGCACGTCGGAGACCAGCGCGTACTGGACGTTGAGCAGCCCGCGCACGCCGACGCCCTGGGCGATCGCCTCGGTCGAGCGGCGGATGCGCTCGATCTCCGCCTCGCTCAGCGACACGGGCGGCAGGACGCAGGCGGAGTCGCCCGAGTGGATGCCGGCCTCCTCGATGTGCTCCATGACGCCGCCGAGGAAGATCTCGGTGCCGTCGTAGAGCGCGTCGACGTCGATCTCCATCGCGTCGTCGAGGAACCGGTCGATGAGCAGCGGCGCGGGCAGCGTGCCCGGCGCCGCGTGGCTGCCGGCCGCGGCCTGCGCCTCGAGCGCGCGCTCGACGTACCCCGTGAGCTGCTCTGCCGAGTAGACGATCTCCATGCCGCGCCCGCCGAGCACGTAGGAGGGACGCACGAGCACCGGGTAGCCGATGCGCTCGGCGACCTCCGTGGCCTGGCCGAGCGAGCGGGCGGTGCCGAACGCGGGCGCGGGCAGGCCGGCGTCGAGGAGGACCTGGCCGAACAGGCCGCGGTCCTCGGCCGCGTCGATCGCCTCGGGCGTGGTGCCGAGGATCGGCAGCCCGGCGTCGGCGAGGCGCTGCGCGAGCGACAGCGGGGTCTGCCCGCCGAGCTGGACGATGATGCCCTTGACCGGCCCTGCGGCGAGCTCGGCGGCGTAGACCTCCAGGACGTCCTCGAACGTGAGCGGCTCGAAGTAGAGGCGGTCGGACGTGTCGTAGTCGGTCGAGACGGTCTCGGGGTTGCAGTTGACCATGACGGTCTCGTACGTCTCCTTGAGCGTCAGGGCCGCGTGCACGCACGAGTAGTCGAACTCGATGCCCTGCCCGATGCGGTTCGGGCCCGAGCCGAGGATGATGACGGCCTCGCGCTCGCGCGGCGCGACCTCGGTCTCCGTGTCGTAGGACGAGTAGTGGTACGGGGTGCGGGCGGCGAACTCGGCGGCGCACGTGTCGACCGTCTTGAACACCGGCCGCACGCCGAGGGCGTGGCGGACCTCGCGGACGGTGGACTCGCCTGAGGGGCCCATGCCGCGCAGGCGCGCGACCTGCGCGTCGGACAGCCCGTGCCGCTTGGCACGCCGCAGCACGTCCTCGGTCAGGGTGGGGCTGGCGGCGACCTCGGCCGCGATCTCGTTGACGAGCTGGATCTGGTCGAGGAACCACGGGTCGATCTTGGTGGCCTCGAAGACCTGCTCGATGCTTGCCCCGGCGCGCAGGGCCTGCTGGACCCCGACCATGCGCTGCTCGGTCGGCCGCGCGATGTCCTGAAGGAGCGCGTCCAACGCCTCGCCGGCCACCGGCTCGCCGTCCCAGTGGAACGCGACGCCGCCCTTGTCGATCGAGCGCAGCGCCTTGCCGAGCGCCTCGGTGAAGTTGCGCCCGAGTGCCATGGCCTCGCCGACGGACTTCATGGTGGTGGTCAGCGTGTCGTCCGCGGCGGGGAACTTCTCGAACGCGAACCGCGGCACCTTGACCACGACGTAGTCGAGCGTGGGCTCGAAGCTCGCCGGGGTGACCTGCGTGATGTCGTTGGGAATCTCGTCGAGCGTGTACCCGACGGCGAGCTTGGCCGCGATCTTGGCGATCGGGAAGCCCGTCGCCTTGGACGCCAGGGCCGAGGACCGCGACACGCGCGGGTTCATCTCGATGACGATCACGCGGCCGGTGTCGGGGTGGACGGCGAACTGGATGTTGCAGCCGCCGGTGTCGACGCCGACCTCGCGGATGACGGCGATGCCGATGTCGCGCAGCTTCTGGTACTCGCGGTCGGTGAGCGTCAGGGCGGGCGCGACGGTCACGGAGTCGCCCGTGTGCACGCCGACGGGGTCGACGTTCTCGATCGAGCACACGACGACGACGTTGTCGTGCTTGTCGCGCATGAGCTCGAGCTCGTACTCCTTCCAGCCGAGGATGGACTCCTCGAGGAGCACCTCGGTGGTCGGCGAGTAGTGCAGGCCCTGGCCGACGATGCGGCGCAGGTCCGCCTCGTCGTAGGCCAGGCCGGACCCGAGGCCGCCCATGGTGAACGACGGGCGCACGACCATCGGGTAGCCGAGCGTCTCGGCGGCCGCGAGCGCCTCGTCGATCGTGTGCACGATCTCGGACCGGGCGGACTCGCCGCCGCACCGCTCGACGACCTGCTTGAACTGCTCGCGGTCCTCGCCCTTCTCGATCGCGGCGATGTTGGCGCCGATGAGCTCGACGCCGTACTGCTCGAGCACGCCGGCCTCGTCGAGCGCGATGGCGGCGTTGAGGGCGGTCTGGCCGCCGAGGGTGGGCAGGAGCGCGTCGGGGCGCTCCTTGGCGATGATGGTGGTGAGCACCTCGGTGGTGATGGGCTCGACGTAGGTGGCGTCGGCGAACTCCGGGTCGGTCATGATCGTGGCCGGGTTGGAGTTCACGAGGATGACGCGCAGGCCTTCCTCCTTGAGCACACGGCACGCCTGGGTGCCGGAGTAGTCGAACTCGCAGGCCTGACCGATGACGATCGGGCCGGACCCGATGACCAGGACGGAGGAGATGTCGGTACGGCGGGGCATTCAGTTCTCCGGGTCGGTGGTCGCAGAGGTGGTCGCGTCGGCGAGCGGTGCGAGGGCCTCGTCGGGAACGGACACGGGCTCGCGGGTGGTCATGAGCTCGACGAAGCGGTCGAAGAGGTAGGCGGAGTCGTGCGGGCCGGCCGCGGCCTCCGGGTGGTACTGCACGGAGAAGGCCGGCAGGTCGAGCGCGGTGAGCCCCTCGACGACCTGGTCGTTGAGGCCGACGTGCGAGACGATCACGCGGCCGTATCGGCCGTCGTGCGGGGCGGTCGAGATGGCGTCGAGCGGCGCGTCGACGGCGAAGCCGTGGTTCTGGGCGGTGACCTCGACCTTGCCGGTGGTGCGGTCCATGACGGGCTGGTTGATCCCGCGGTGGCCGTAGCCGAGCTTGTACGTGCCGTAGCCGAAGGCCCGGCCGAGGAGCTGGTTGCCGAAGCAGATGCCGAAGAACGGGATGCGGCGGTCGAGCACCGCGCGCAGCAGCTCGACCTCGTGCGTGGCGGCGGCCGGGTCGCCGGGGCCGTTGGAGAAGAACACCCCGGCCGGGCTGCCGTCGTCGGGCAGGAGGGCGGCGACGTCGTCGAACGTCACAGACTGCGGGACGACGTGCACGCGCACGCCGCGCTCGGCGAGGCGCTGGGGGGTCATGGCCTTGATGCCGAGGTCGACGGCGACGACGGTCGCGACCGGCTCGCGCTCGAAGAACTCGCCCGACGGCTCGACGACGTACGGCTCGCTCGTGGTGACCTCGCGCGCGAGGTCGGCGCCGGCCATGAGGGGCGTGCGCTGCACCTGCGCGACGAGCTCGGCGACGGGCCGCTCCAGGCCGTCGCGCTCGAGGTCGTCCCCCGAGAAGATGCCGGCGCGCATGACGCCGAGCTCGCGCAGGTGCCGGGTCAGGAAGCGGGTGTCGACCTCGGCGATGCCGACGACGCCCTGGGAGGCGAGCTCGGCCTCGAGCGAGCGGTCCGCGCGCCAGGACGACACGCGGCGAGACGGGTCGCGCAGCACGTAGCCGGCGACCCAGATGCGGCCCGACTCGGGGTCCTCGTCGTTGATGCCGGTGTTGCCGACGTGCGGCGCGGTCATCACGACGATCTGCCGGTGGTAGGAGGGGTCGGTGAGGGTCTCCTGGTAGCCGGTCATGCCGGTCGAGAAGACGATCTCGCCGAACGTGGTGCCGCGGGCCCCGTAGGCGCGGCCGCGGGCCACGGTGCCGTCCTCGAGGACGAGGATCGCCTGCTCGGGGCCGGTCGTGCTGGTGGTGGTGCTCACTGGTCCTCCGGGGCGGGAGTGTCGGCGGGGGTCGGGGTGGTCACGGTCAGGTGTCGTACGGCGTCGACGAGCCGGGCACGGTCGGTCGGGTAGCGGGTGCGCAGGCCAGTATCGAGGTCGACGGCGGGCGTCTCGCCGTCGGACGGGACCTGCCAGCTGATGACCACGAGGCCGTCGGCGCCCACGTACTTGCCGGCCATGCCTGGCGCCAGGCCCGCGCCGCGCACCGCGTCCGCGGGGACGAACACGCTCGGTGCACCCGAGCGGTCGATCTTCACGCCGGCGTCGTGCACGAAGACCTCGGCCTGTGACCGGTCGCCCAGGTCGTGCGCGCCGACGCGGGCGAGCCAGTCGCCCGCCAGCGTGCTCGAGACGTAGGTGGCCTCGATCGGCCCGGCCCGCAGCGCGCCGAGGTAGACCGGCTCCGCGGGCGGGAAGGGCACCTGGCGCCGCGTGCGCTGCGCGAGCCGGCGGCGGCCCGTGAGCACGAGCAGGAGCAGCACGACGCCGACCGCGACCCAGATGCCGACGGCCACGGGCGGGGGCAGGTTCATCGGGCGGCCACCTCCGCGGCCTCGACGACCGCGCCGTCGAGCACGGTGGCCCTCCCGCGCAGGAACGTCGCCACCACGCGGCCCGGCAGCTCGCGGCCCGCGAACGGCGTGTTGCCGCTCGCGGTGACCTGGGCGGCGCCGTCGACCACCCGCGTGGCCGACGGGTCGACGAGCGTGAGGTTGGCCGGTTCGCCCACGGCGAGCGGGCGGCCGTGCGCGGCGTCGATGCGCCCGATGCGCGCGGGGTTGACCGACAGGACGCGCGCGACGTCGGCCCAGGTCAGGCGACCGGTGTCGACCATGGTCTGCTGCACGACGGACAGGGCCGTCTCGAGGCCGGTCATGCCGAAGGCGGCCGCGCCCCACTCGCAGTCCTTGTCCTCGCGCGTGTGAGGGGCGTGGTCGGTGGCGACGATGTCGATCGTGCCGTCGGCCAGGCCCTCGCGGACCGCCTCGACGTCCTTGGCGGTCCGCAGCGGCGGGTTCACCTTGTACGTGGGGTCGTAGGTGCGCGCGAGCTCGTCGGTCAGGACGAGGTGGTGGGGGGTGACCTCGGCGGTCACGTCGATGCCGCGGGACTTGGCCCAGCGCACGATCTCGACGGACCCGGCGGTCGACAGGTGGCACACGTGCAGGCGCGAGCCGACATGCTCGGCGAGCAGCACGTCGCGGGCGATGATCGCCTCCTCCGCGACGGCGGGCCAGCCGGCCAGGCCGATCTCGCCCGAGACGACGCCCTCGTTCATCTGCGCGCCCTCGGTCAGGCGCGGCTCCTGCGCGTGCTGGGCCACGACGCCGTCGAACGCCTTGACGTACTCCAGGGCCCGGCGCATGAGGATCGGGTCGTGCACGCACTTGCCGTCGTCGGAGAAGACGCGCACGCGGGCGGCCGAGCGGGCCATCGCGCCGAGCTCGGCGAGCCGCTCGCCCGCCAGTCCCACGGTGACCGCGCCGACCGGGTGCACGTCGACGAACCCGGCGTCTCGGCCGAGGCGCCACACCTGCTCGACCACGCCGGCCGTGTCGGCGACCGGGGAGGTGTTGGCCATGGCGTGCACCGCGGTGAAGCCGCCAGCGGCCGCGGCGCGCGTCCCGGACGCGACCGTCTCGGCGTCCTCACGGCCGGGCTCGCGCAGGTGGGTGTGCAGGTCGACGAGGCCGGGCAGCAGCACGTGGCCGGCGGCCTCGATCTCGACGACGTCGCCGGCAGGGTTCTCGAGGGTGCCGGGCGCACCCAGGGCGGCGATCACGCCGTCGGACACGACGACGTCGGCGGGCTCGCCGCCGAGCGGGCGCACCCCGCGCATCAGGTACGTGGTGGGGTCGGTGGTCACAGGTCGTTCCCTTCCGCCGAGTGGTCCCCGGCCAGCAGCAGGTACAGCGCGGCCATGCGCACCGCGACGCCGTTGGCCACCTGCTCGACGATGACGGCCCGGTCGGAGTCCGCCGCCTCGGCGGAGATCTCCAGTCCGCGGTTCATGGGGCCGGGATGCATGACGATCGTGTGGTCGGGCAGCAGGCCGAGCCGGCGCGCGTCGAGCCCGTAGTAGCGGGTGTACTCGAGCGGGCTCGGGAAGAACGCCCCGCCGGTGCCGCCCGACATCCGCTCGCGCTGCACGCGCAGCATCATCACGGCGTCCGGCTGCCAGTCGGCGAGGGTCGCGTCGAGGTCGTAGGAGGTGCGGCACGGCCAGGTCTCGACCCCGACCGGCACCAGGGTCGGCGGGGACACGAGCGTGACGTCGGCGCCGAGCGTGCGCAGCAGCGCGACGTTGGAGCGAGCGACCCGCGAGTGCAGCACGTCGCCCACGATCGCCACGCGCAGGCCCGCGAGGTCGGCGCCGACGCCGTCCGGGTCGCCCCCGCCGCGACGGCCCACGAGGTGGCGGCGGATCGTGAACGCGTCGAGGAGCGCCTGCGTGGGGTGCTGGTGCGTGCCGTCGCCCGCGTTGAGCACGGCGGCGTCGAGCCAGCCCGCGTGCGCCAGCTGGTAGGGCGCGCCCGAGGCCCAGTGCCGCACCACGACGGCGTCGGCGCCCATGGCGTGCAGGGTCAGGGCGGTGTCCTTGAGGGACTCGCCCTTGGAGACGCTCGAGCCCTTGGCCGAGAAGTTGATGACGTCGGCGGACAGGCGCTTGGCCGCCGTCTCGAAGGAGATGCGCGTCCGCGTGGAGTCCTCGAAGAAGAGGTTGACCACGGTGCGCCCGCGCAGCGTGGGCAGCTTCTTGATCTCGCGCGACTGGGTCGCCGCCATCTGCGCGGCGGTGTCGAGCAGCAGGAGGGCGTCGTCCTTGCTGAGGTCCGTGGTCGACAGCAGGTGCTTCATCGCTCGCCTCCCGCCGGGGCGCTGATGACCACGGCGTCCTCGGCGCCGTCGATCTCGCTCAGGAGCACGCGGACCCGCTCGGAGACCGCCGTCGGCAGGTTCTTGCCCACGAAGTCCGGCCGGATGGGCAGCTCGCGGTGCCCGCGGTCGACGAGGCAGGCGAGGCGCACGGCGCGCGGGCGTCCGAGGTCACCGATCGCGTCCAGGGCCGCCCGGATCGTGCGGCCGGAGAACAGGACGTCGTCCACCAGGACGACGGTCTTGCCCTCGATGCCGGCGCCGGGCAGGCGCGTGACGCCGACGGCGCGGGTCGGCTGGCGGCGCAGGTCGTCGCGGTACATGGTGACGTCGAGCTCGCCCAGCCCCTGGACGGGGTCGAAGGCGGGGTCGATGGCGGCGAGCCGCTCGGCGAGGCGGGTCGCGAGCGTAACACCGCGCGTCGGGATCCCGAGGAGGACGACGTCGTCGACCCCCTTGGCGCGCTCGACGATCTCGTGCGCGATGCGGGTCAGGGCGCGGGCGACGTCGCCGGCACCGAGGACCGTCCGGGTGTCCGGTCCGGTCAGTGCATCGGGGTGTCCGGGCATGCCGGTGCCAGGGTTCAACTGGACCTCCTTCCCCGCCTCACGGGACGGGCTTAAAGGGGTGTCTGTCGGGGTCAGCGTAACCCGGCATCCGGCGCCGCCTGCGCGCCGCCCCAGGATGCGGACGCGACGTGCGTCACAGCGCCGGACCTCAGGCCAGGAGCGTCGGCTTGACGTCGGCGATCCGTCCGAGCAGGCCGTTGACGAACGACGGCGAGTCGTCCGTCGAGAGCCGGCCGGCCAGGTCCACGGCCTCGTCGATCGCGACGGCGTCGGGCACGTCGTCGTTGTACAGCACCTCCCACGTGCCGATCCGCAGCAGGGCGCGGTCGACGGCGGGCATGCGCTCGAGCGTCCAGCCGTGGGAGTAGGTCCCGAGCAGCTCGTCGATGCGGTCGCGGTGCGCGACGACACCCTCGACGACCTCGACCGTGTACTGCGGGACCGCCGCCTCGGTGTGCGGCTCGGCCACCCGCTCGGCCAGGAGCTTCAGCGGGTCGACCTGGCGCTGCTCGGCCTCGAACAGGAGGTCGACGGCTCGCTTGCGTGCCTTGGTGCGGGCCGCCACGTCAGTCGTTCACGCGGCCGAGGTACGACCCGTCGCGCGTGTCGACCTTGACCTTGGTGCCCTGCTCGAGGAACAGCGGCACCTGGATCTCGGCGCCGGTCTCGAGCGTGGCGGGCTTGGTGCCGCCGGTGGAGCGGTCGCCCTGCAGGCCCGGCTCGGTGTAGGTGATCTCCAGGACGACGGAGGCCGGCAGCTCGATGTACAGCGGGTTGCCGTCGTTCGAGGCGACCATGACGTTCTGGCCCTCGAGCAGGTAGTTCGCGGCGTCGCTGACGACCTCGGCCGGGATCGTGATCTGGTCGTACGTGTCGTTGTCCATGAACACGTAGTCGGCGCCGTCCATGTACAGGTACTGGAAGTCGCGGCGGTCGACGTTGGCCGTCTCGACCTTGGTGCCCGCGTTGAAGGTCTTGTCGACGACCTTGCCCGACAGGACGTTCTTCATCTTGGTGCGGACGAACGCGCCACCCTTGCCCGGCTTGACGTGCTGGAACTCGAGGATCGTCCAGAGCTGCCCGTCGATGCGGAGCACGGTGCCGTTCTTGATGTCGTTGGAGGTTGCCACGGTGTCTGTTCGTCCTCGAGTCGGGTGGGGATGCCGGCGTCGGGCCCGCGGGTTGCTCACCGAGAGATCGGCGGGCCCGCAGAAGGCCCGGACCAGTCTACAGCGCCGCCGTCGGGCGCCCTGGCCACGTCACCACAGCATCTCGGCCGGGACCCGGCCGACGAGCACGACGCCGATCAGGACGCGCCCGATCAGTCCCAGGAGCGCCGCCCACGCCAGCGAGGCGAGCGTCCCGACCACGAACCGCTCGCTCGCCACGGGGTGCTCCTTGAGCTCGGGGTAGCGCCCGAGGCCCTTGACGGCCACGACGATCGCGACCCCCTCCGGGTGCCCGGCCAGGATCGTGCCCGTCACGGCGAGACGCTCGAGGGCGCCGATCCACGTGCCGCCGCGCAGCACGGCCATGGCCTCGGCCCGGATGAGCGGCTCGGACTCGGTGTGCCGCAGGATCCACGGCACGAGCCAGGCGCCGACGCCGACGCTCAGGGCCAGCGTGACCACCCAGATCCCGGCGACGATCGCCACCGCGCCCGCACCCATCGACCGGCCTCCTACGCCTCGTCCTGCACGTCGTCGTCCTGCTCGCCGTCCTCCACACCGCCGGCCGCGGCGAGCAGACGCGCGGCGAGCGGTCGCACCGCCTGCTCCTCGGCCCACAGCGCGGTGCGCAGCCGCTGGCTCACGGCCTGCTCGCTCACACCGAGGGCGCGCGCCGTCGCACGCTGGGGCGCGCCGGCCCCGCCGTGCCCCGCGAGCGTATCGACGGCCTCCCACCCGGCGTCGGTCCGACGCGCCGCGACCGCTCCCAGCAGCCGCAGCAGCGCCTCGGCGTCGGCGGCGATCGTCGAGCCGGGCTCGTCGCTTGGCCCGACGACGGCCACGGGCACCACGCTCCCCCGGGCCTTGGCGCGCTCGACGGCGGCACGCGCCCGCACGAACGCCGGCCCGGACGCCGCGCGCGAGACCTCGGGCAGCGGCTCGTCGACGGGGCCTGCGCCGACGCCGACCGACCAGCCGCCGTCGCGCAGCAGCGCGAGGACGACGTCGACGGCGAGGCGCGCCCCGTCGTCGTCGGCTGCGAGGACGCCCTGGACCTCGTCGCCCACCGTGCGCTCGAACGGCAGCACCAACCCGGGAGCAGCGCCCCCGCCTGGGCGGGCGATCGCGTCGATCAGGCTCAGCACCGCAGGCACGAGATCACCACGCCGGGTGCTGCCCCGCTGGTCGACGGTCAGAACGATCACTTCTCAAGTCTACAACCCTGATCAATTCCGATCAGGTCCTCAGACTTGATCTGTCCCGATCTAGGCCTGCAGCTTGTGCGCGATCGCCGCGAGCGCCAACCGATAGGAGTCAAAGCCGAAGCCCGCGATGGTGCCCGTCGCGACTCCCGCCACCACGGAGTAGTGGCGGAAGGACTCCCGCGCGGCGGGGTTGGACAGGTGCACCTCGACGAGCAGGAGGCCAGACGACGTCACCTGAGCCGCGGCGTCGCGCAGCGCGTAGCTGTAGTGGGTAAAGGCTGCCGGGTTGAGCACCACGTGCGAGCGGGCGTCGACGGCCTCGTGCAGCCAGCCGACGAGCTCGGACTCGTCGTCGGTCTGCCGCACGTCGACCTTGAGGGACAGCTCGCTCCCCCATGCCGCGGCCTCGCGCTCGAGGTCGGCCATGGACGCGTGCCCGTAGACCTCCGGCTCGCGCACGCCGAGCCGGCCGAGGTTGGGACCGTTGAGCACCAGCACCTGAGTCATGCCCCGAGCCTAGGGCTGGGACAGACGCGCACGCGGTCGTGTCTCGGCGTCGGCGTGTCCGGGCTTGACCTCAAGCGCGCTTGAGGTTCAAGGATGCCGGACATGGACGCCATCCGACACCACGCCTTCGGCCCGCCCGAGACCCTCGTCCTCGAGGACGTCCCCGATCCTGTACCCGGTCCCGGCCAGGTCGTCGTCGCCGCGAGCGCCCACGGGGTGCACCTGCTCGACGCGGCGATCCGCCGGGGTGAGCCCGGTCCGCTGCCGCTGCCGACACTGCCCGCCGTGCCCGGCCGGGAGGCGGCCGGGACCGTCGTGGGGACCGGCCCCGGCGTGGACGCGTCGTGGGTCGGCCGGCGCGTCGTCGCTCACCTCGGGCCCACGCCCGACGGCGGCGGGTACGCCCGGCTCGTCGCCGCTCCGGTCGAGAACCTGCACGCCCTGCCCGACGGGCTGGACCCCGCGCACGCGATCGCGATGGTCGGGACCGGTCGGACGGCGCTGATGGTGCTCGAGGTGGCCGCGATCCGGCCCGACGACGTGGTCGTCGTCACGGCGGCGGCGGGCGGGCTCGGCTCGCTGCTGGTCCAGTCCGCGCTCGAGACCGGTGCCCGGGTGCTCGCGCTCGCGGGTGGGCCGGCGAAGGTGCGCGCGCTCCGGTCGCTCGCGCCGGACGCCGGTGAGGATCTGGCCGTCGGGGATTCCCGCGCGCCGCGGTGGCGCGATGGAGCCCGGGACGCGCTGGGCCGGCTCGGTGCCGACCGCGCGGACGTCGTGCTCGACGGCGTGGGCGGCGTGCTCGGGACGGGCGCGGCCCACCTGTTGCGGCCCGGTGGGCGCCTGGTGGTCCACGGGTGGGCGTCGGGCGAGCCGAACGACGTCGCCGATGACCCGCACGCCGGGATCGACGTCCGTCCCGTCGTCGGCCCGGGTGCTCCCCGGCTGGGCGACCTGCGGACCTACCAGGAGCGCGCGCTGGCACGAGCGGCCGACGGACGGTGGACCGTGCTGGTGCACCGGGTCCCGTTCGCCGAGGCCGCTCGGGCCCACCGCGAGCTCGAGGAGCGGCGCACGACCGGCAAGGTGGTGCTCGTATGACGGCGGCGGCCGGGCCGCCGGCAACCCTCGACGCTCGCACCCAGCGCCTCGTCCTGGCCGGCATGGTCGCCTACCTCGCGCTCGGGGCGTTCGAGGCGTTGGCCGTCGCGACGGCGATGCCGACGGTCGCGGCCGAGCTGGACGGGCTGCGCCTGTACACCTACGCGTTCTCGGCGACGTCGGCGGCGAGCGTCGTCGGCATGCTCGTGGCCGGCCGCTGGTCCGACCGTCACGGACCGACGCCGCCGCTGTGGGCGGGCATCGCGCTCTTCCTCACGGGGTTGCTCGTCGCCGGGCTCGCGCCGTCGATGACCGTGCTGATCGTCGGGCGGGTGCTGCAGGGCGCGGGCGGCGGTCTCGAGGGCGTGGCCCTGTACGTGCTCGTCGCGCACGTCTTCCCGGAGTCGCGTCGCGCGAAGGTGTTCGCGTGGTTCGCCGCGGCATGGGTCGTGCCCGGCGCGGTCGGTCCGCTGCTCGCGGGTCTGGTGACGCAGCACCTCGGCTGGCGGTGGGTTTTCCTCGCGGTCCCGGTGCTCGCGCTGCCGGCGCTGCTGGCGCTCCGGCCTGCCCTCACCGCGGGGTGGGGCGCACGCCCGGAGCGCGACGGCGGCACCCTGCCGTCGCGCTCCGTCCTCGCGCCGATCCTGCGCGGCGAGCGAGGGCTGGGGGCCGTCGCCCAGATCAGGGTGCTCGTCTCGGCGGCGTTCGTCGGCGCCGAGGTGCTCCTGCCGCTCGCGCTCGTCCACGAACGCGGGATCACGCCGGCGGTGGCGGGCACGGTGCTCACGCTGCACGTCCTCGGCTGGTCGGCCGGCTCGTGGGTCCGAGGGCGGGGCCTGCACGGGCTGTCGCACACCGGCTTCCTGCGCCTCGGCGGCGCACTGCTCGCGACCGGCATCGCCGGGGTCGCGCTGCTCACGGTCCCGGCCGTGCCGATCGCCGTCGCTGCCGCGCCGTGGGTCCTGGCCGGGCTCGGCATGGGCCTGTCCTACCCCACGCTCAACCTGCTCGCCCTGGAGCTCGCGCCCGCGGGCGGTCAGGGCACGGCGATGTCGGCGCTGCAGGTCGCCGACGCGCTCGCGGCCGCCGTCGCCCTCGCCGGGACCGGCGCCCTCCTGTGGAGCCTGCACGACGGGCTCGGCCTCGCAGCCTATGCGGCGTGTCTCGCCCTGGCCGCGACCGCTGCCGTGCTCGCGGCCGGCCTGGCCGGCCGCACCCGGGCGGGCGCCGTCGTGAACCAGACGGACCGTGTCACGAATCAGATGGCAGATCCGTCGGGAGTCCGGGAACCTGTCGATGAGGACGCCGTCGCCGCGCGGTCGTACTAGCGGGGGCCCTCGACCGGCCCGCCGACCCGGGCGCCCTGCACGTCACCACGTGTCCGCCGATGGACCCACCGATGGAGGAACGCATGTCCGCGACCCCGCTCTCGACCGCCTCCGTGCGNCGCGGTCGTACTAGCGGGGGCCCTCGACCGGCCCGCCGACCCGGGCGCCCTGCACGTCACCACGTGTCCGCCGATGGACCCACCGATGGAGGAACGCATGTCCGCGACCCCGCTCTCGACCGCCTCCGTGCGCGCCGCTCTCGACGACGACGCCGCGGGCACCACCGTCCTGACCCCGCACGACGCCGGCTACGAGGCCGCGCGCGCCATCGAGCCGGCCGGTGTCGAGTGGCGCCCTGCCGCCATCGTGCGCCCCACCGACGCGGCCGGCGTCGCGCGGGCGGTGCGGTTCGCCCGCGACGCCGGCGCCGAGGTCTCGGTGCGCGCCGGAGGGCACTCGGCGCTCGGGCTCGGCCGCGACCACGGAGCCCTGACCATCGACCTGCGCGGCCTCGACACGATCGAGGTCGACGCCGCCGCCAGGACGGCCTGGGCCGGCGGTGGACTCACCGCCGGCGCCTATTCCGAGGCCGTGGGAAGCCACGGCCTCGCGACGCCGTTCGGCGACACCGCCGGGGTGGGCATCGGCGGGATCACGCTCGGCGGTGGGATCGGCCTGCTGGCGCGCTCGCGCGGCCTGACGATCGACAGCCTGCTCGGCGCCGAGGTCGTCACCGCGGACGGCGAGATCCTGCAGGTCGACGCCGAGCACCACCCCGAGCTGTTCTGGGGCCTGCGCGGAGGCGGCGGCAACTTCGGCGTGGTGACGCGGTTCCGGTACGCCCTGCACGACCTGCCCACCGTCGTCGGCGGGATGATGCTCCTGCCCGCGACGCCCGAGTCGGTCGCCGAGGTCGTCGCACTGGCCGAGGCCGCCCCGCGCGAGCTCACCGCGATCCTCATGATCATGGTGGCGCCGCCCATGCCGTTCATCCCCGCCGAGTGGCACGGCAAGCTGGTCATGATGGCCAACGTCTGCTGGTCGGGCGACCCGGAGACGGCGGACACCGCACTCGCCCCCGTGCGCGACGTCGCGGCACGCGCGGGCGGGACGATCCTCGACATGGTGCGCCCGGGCCCGTATGCGAGCCTGCTCGAGGGCGGTCCGCAGGGCAGCATCGTCGCGACGGCCGGCACGTTCCTCGCCGACCGCCTCGACATGTCCGCCGCCGAGCACCTGCTCGCACAGCTGGAGTCCTCCGACGCGATGATGCGCGCCGTCCAGGTGCGGGTCCTGGGCGGCGCGGTCACCGACGTGCCCGCGGACGCTACCGCGTTCGCACACCGGGATGCCGGGATCGTGGGCGCGGTCATGGCCGCCGGCCCGTCCGCCGACGTCGTCGAGGGATACCGCCCGTGGGTCGCCGCCCTCACCGACCGGCTGCGCGGTCGCGACGGCGCGTACGCGGCGTTCGTCGCCGACGGCAACCCGGAGCTGGCGCGCACCACCTACCCGGGGGCGACATGGGACCGGCTCGTCGCGCTCAAGCGGACGTACGACCCGCACAACGTGTTCCGGGCCAACCTCAACGTGCCGCCGGCCTGAGCGCCGCGGCAACCTCGTCCGCAGTGACGAGGTCAGCCATGGTCAGCGCCCGGTCGGAAACCGGGTCGGCGGCGGGAGACAACCGGGTACGGTGCCAGGGTGATCCTCGACGATCAGCCCGCGGCCGGCGGCCGCCGTCCTGGCGCCGTGTTGCTCCTGGCCGGCCCGGCGGGTGCCGGGAAGTCAACGCTCGCCCGGGCGTGGTGCCGGGCTCGCGCCCGGGCCGCCCATGTGCAGCTTGACGACGTGCGGTCGCTCGTGGTCTCCGGCTTCGTGGATCCGCGGGACACCGACCACCCGGACCAGCCGGCGCAGTGGCGCGCGTCCGTAGCGGCGTCGTGCGCCCTGGTCCGCTCCTTCGCGGAGGACGGCATCGACGTCGCCGTAGACGACGTGCTGGAGCCGGATGCGGTCGGGGCCTGGCTGGCAGGCCTCGACGGGCTCGACGTCCGCCTTGTCGTCGTGCTGCCGCCGCTCGACGTCGTCCTGGCCAGGGGCGCCGCACGCGACAAGCACGTGCCCGAGCACCTGGTGCGGCGGCAGCACGCCGACTGCTCCGGGTGGGACCGCAGCCGCGTGATCGACACGGTCGGTCAGAGCGTCGCCGAGTCGCTCGCGGCGCTGCTCGCGCTCGCCGCCGACCCCGCCACCCGGATCGGCGCGGTCTGAGCTCGAGATGCGACCGGCTGCCCGCGGCTCGGGGAGTAGGCCCAGCCGGTCCAGCGCTCGACGGCACGGGCAGGACGGGCCCCCGGGCGGCGCGCGAGGTACTGGGGATACCGCTCCGCGAGCGCGTCGAGCGCGGCGTCCCGTGCCGCGACGTCGGGGCCGTCCGCCGGTTCGACCGCGGCGGCGCCGTCGGCCCGCACCCACCGCAGGCGTGACCCGTCGTCGTCGTCGGAGTCGGCGAGGACGGCGGCCCGCGAGCCGGCGGCGGCGCTCGCCCTCGTCGAGGTCGGGCACCTCATCGCCGCTGGGACGTCATCGTCTGCGCGTCTTCGCCGCGTCGATCTCGTCGCGGCGCGTCAGGACGATGCGGTCGAGCACGTCGTCGGGCAGGGGCGCGCCGGGCTGGAACCCGATGGATCCCTTGGTCACGGTGAACCCGCCGAGCTCGTCCGCGACGAACTCGATCACCGCCGGGCTGAACGGGTACAGCCCCACGTGCCTCTTCGTCGCCTGGATGCTCAGCAGCGGACTGCCTCGATACCGCAGGGCGGGCATTCCGTAGCTGATGCCCTCCTCGACGTCCGGGACGAGCTCGCGCGCACGGTCGTACACGTGCGCCACGACCTCCCGGCGAGTCTCGTCGAGCGACGCGACGTAGTCGGCAACCTCTCCCATGCCGCCATCCTGCCTCGACCTTCACCTCGGCGCCTCGCGTCACGTCTACGCGCCCCGTCTCGTCGGCAGGGCAGGGCCCGCGCGCCGCGGCGAGCCCACGACCGGACAACGAGACCGGACAACGAGAGGATGACCGCATGAGCCGCCTCGCCGGGCATCGGGCCCGCACCACCCAGCCGCGCGTGGAGGACCTGCGCAGGGTCGCGTTCTCCGCCGCCTACCGCATGCTCGGCAGCGTCGCGGAGGCCGAGGACGTCGCCCAGGAGGCGATGCTCCGGGTCGCGCCGCGCGGCGTCGTGCCCGACGACGTCGCGAACCCTGAGGCGTACACCACCACCGTGGCGACGCGCATCGCGCTCGACGTGCTGCGCTCGGCGCGCGTGCGCCGGGAGAGCTACGTCGGCCAGTGGCTGCCCGAGCCGCTCGTGGGCGACGCCGTCGCGCACGGCAGTGCGCCGACCGACGCCGCGGCGCACGCCGAGCTGGCCGACGACCTTTCGACGGCGTTCCTCGTCCTGCTCGAGACCCTCACGCCGTCCGAGCGCGCGGCGTTCCTGCTGCACGACGTCCTGGGCTACCCGCACCGGCATTCCGCGCGCGTCATCGGCACCACCGAGCTCGCGGCTCGGCAGCTCGCCTCGCGCGCCCGCCGGCGGGTCGCGGCCCGGCGCGAGGCCATGGTCGACGGCGCGCGCACGCCTTCCCCGGCCCGCTCCGACGCGCACGCCGCCGAGCTCGTCGACCGGTTCATCGCCGCGATCGAGCAGGGCGAGATCGAGTCCCTGCTCGAGCTCCTCGCGGACGACGTCCAGCTGGTCGGCGACAGCGGCGGCAACGCCCCACCGGGCATGAGTGTGTCCAAGCCCGTGACGGGGCGCGACGCCGTCGCCCGGCTGCTCCTCGGGTTCGCGCGCCGCGGCGCACCGGCAGCGTTGCGGCCGGCGCTGGTCAACGGCCGGCCCGGCATGGTCGTGTACGCGGACGAGTCGGTCGGCGGCGGCCTGATCGGCACCTACGCCGTCGACGTCGCTTCCGGCCGGATCACCCACGTGCGCGGCGTCATCAACCCCGACAAGCTGCGGCACCTGGCCCCGCTCGCCGACCTCGACGCGGTGGCGCTGGCCCTCAGGGACGCGGCGGAGCGGCGGAGGTCTGCGGGGGCCTGACCGCCAGCATGAGCAGCAGGCCGGCGAACAGCACCACCACGATCCCGAGCACCCCCCAGATCGTGGCGCCGGTCAACGCGATCATCAGGGTCCACAACGCCGGGGACAGGAACGACGCCGCCCGCCCGGTCGTGGCGTAGAGACCGAAGATCTCGGACTCGCGCCCCGCCGGCGTGACGCGGGCGAGGAACGAGCGGGACGCGGCCTGTGCCGGGCCCACGCACGCGCTCAGGATCAGGCCGAAGACCCAGAAGACCGTCGCACCGCCGTCGCGCAGGAGCACGACCGCGAGCCCGCACACGACGAGCGTCGTGAGCGCGCCGACGATGACCGCGCGCGGACCGAACCGGTCGTCGAGACGCCCGACGGCGATCGTGCTCACGCCGGCCACGAGGTTGGCGGCGACGCCGAAGATGATCACCTCCTGATCGGAGAAGCCGAACGACACCGCGGCGATGATCGCGCCGAACGTGAACACCCCGGCGAGACCGTCGCGGAACACCGCGCTCGCCAGCAGGAACCAGAACGTCGTGCGCGCGTTGCGGAACAGGTCGACCACGTCGCGCACGAGGACGGCGTAGCTGGCGAAGAACCCCACCTTCGGCCGGTCGTGGGCCGCGGGCGCCTCCGGGACGTACCGGAACAGCGGCCACGCGAACAGCAGGGTCCAGACCGCGCAGCCGACGGCGATGACCCGGTAGGCCAGGCCGTCGTCGGTTGGCATGCCCCACCAGTCGGCGCCGTCGGCCACCACCACGAGCACGAGCGCCACGATCCCGCCGACGTAGCCCAGCCCCCAGCCGAGGCCCGATACGCGTCCCACAGTGGCGGGCGTCGAGACCTGCACGAGCATCGCGTTGTAGTTCACGCCGGCGATCTCGCTGGCCACGCTGCCCAGCCCGATGAGCACCGCGCCCAGGACGAAGTACCCCGGATCGGCCCGCACGGCGAACAGCGCGAGCATGCACACGACCATCCCGATCGTGCCGCCGGCGAGCCACGCCTTGCGGCGGCCCGAGACGTCGGCACGCTGCCCCAGCACGGGCGCCAGGACGGCGATGAGCACCCCGGCGGCGGTGATCCACGCGCCGAGCCCGCTCGTGAGGCCCGCGAGCGCCCGCTCGTACGCGGGGTCGTCCTCGCCCAGAGCGGCGACCGCCGGGTCCACGAAGGCGTCGCTCGTCAGGTACAGGGCCGTGAAGACGAACGTGATGATGACGGTGTTGAACGGCTGGGTCGCCCAGTCCCACATCGCCCACGAGACGACCCGCCGCCGCGGCACGGCACCTCGCCGCAGCTCGAGGCCCGTCACGGGCGGGTCGGTGAGGCCACCCGGCGGCTGGCCCGGCAGCTGTGGTCCAGGGCCGGCCGCCGACCCCGGCGTCGTCGGCGTGTCGCTCATGGCCGCGAGTCTGCCCTACCAGGGCGGACGGAGGGTAGGGCACGCCGGGTCGCGCGTCTCAGGGCGCGCATTACTGAGGCAACGGCATACGATCCCCCCGTGTCCGCACAGCCCGACGCCACCGACGCCGTCGACCCGGCCGCACCCGCCCCTGCCCTCGGATGGACCACCGACGCCCTGCTCGGCCCCGCGTTCGAGGCGGCCCCGCTCGGCGAGGCCACGATCGTGCGAGCGGTCTTCCGACCGGCGCGCCCCCGCGCTGCGATCCTGCACGTCCACGGGTACAACGACTACTTCTTCCAGGACCACCTGGCCCGCGCCGTCGTCGCCGCCGGGTACGCCTTCTACGCGGTGGACCTGCGCCGGGCCGGACGGTCGCTACGGCCGGGCGATGTGCCGCACTTCGCCACGAGCCTGCGCGAGCTCGCGGAGGACATCGACGCGGCCGCCCGCACGGTACGCGAGCTCGAGCCCGGCACGCCCCTGGTCGTGCACGCGCACTCGACAGGTGGGCTCACGACGTCGATGTGGGCGCACACGCGCCGCGACGCGCCCGACCGCGCACCGGACCTGATCGTGCTGGACTCGCCGTTCCTCAACCTGCACGCCGCGGGGCTCCTGCGGGTCGTCAACGCGGGCGTGGTCGAGGTGCTCGGGCGGACGCGCCCGATGGCGGTACTGAGCACCTCGCCGTCGATGTACGCGACGTACCAGCTGCGGGCCAACGGCGGGCGGTGGGACTTCGACACGACGCTCAAGCGTCCCGAGGGTGTTCCGGCGCGGGCCGGCTGGCTGCGCGCCGTCGTCCGGGCGCAGGCACGCCTGGCGCGCGGCCTCGACATCGCATGCCCCGTGCTCGTGGCGACGTCGGCGGCGTCGGGACCGGACAGCCCCGACAACCCCCTGCTCGACGCGCAGGACACCATCCTCGACGTCCAGCTCATCGAAGCGCGGGCAAAGCGGCTCGGCGACCGGGTCGACCAGCTGGTGGTCGAGGGCGGGGTGCACGACCTGACGCTGTCGGCCGACGGACCGCGCACGGCGTATCTCGAGGGGATGCTCTCCTGGGTCGCCACGCACCTGGGCGCCACGGACGACGCCTGGTGACACGCCCTGTGACCAGGCCCGCGCCGCACCCCTACTTCGACGCGCCACGTCCGCCCGGTTCCGCGCGCGCCGTGGCGGCGCTCGCGCACCGCGGCTTTGCACGGCCCGGCGGCGTGGACTCAGGGCTGGAGAACTCCATGGCCGCTTTCCAGGCGGCCGTGGACCTCGGCTTCCGCTACGTCGAGACGGACGCGCACGGCACACGCGACGGCGTCGCGGTCGCGCTGCACGACGAGTCGCTCGACCGCACGACGGATGCGGCCGGCCTCGTCGCGGAGCTGACGTGGGACGTGGTGCGACGTGCGCGCATCGGCGGCACCGAGCCGGTGCCGAGGCTCGAGGACTTGCTCGGTACGTGGCCCGACCTGCGGGTCAACATCGACGTCAAGGCCGCGTCGGGGGTCGTGCCCGTCGCGGAGACGATCGAGCGCACCGCGGCGCACGACCGCGTGTGCGTCACCTCGTTCTCCGTTGCCCGGCGCCGGGCCACGCTCGCCCGGCTCTCCCGGCCCGTGGCGACGTCCGCCGGCACGGGCGAGGTGGTCGGGTTCCTGGCCGGCGCGCGGCTGCGGCTGCAGCCCGTGGCGCGGTGGGCGCTGCGGACCGTGCACGCCCTGCAGGTTCCGGTGCGGCAGGCAGGACTCACCGTGGTCGATCGGCGCTCGATCGATGCCGCGCACGCGGCGGGTCGGCACGTGCACGTGTGGACCATCAACGACGCCGCCGAGATGCGCCGGCTGGTCGACCTCGGCGTCGACGGGATCGTGACCGACCGTGCCGACCTGCTGCGCGAGGTGCTGGCCGAGCGCGGCCTGTGGGCCTGATCCCGCACGGCCCGCGTCAGAGGCCGAGCTGGACCTGCACCCCCGGCCGCTCCGTGGGCGGCTCCTTGGAGATCTCCGCGTAGGCGGCGGCGAGCAGGGTCGGGTCCGGGCCCTCGAGCCGCACCGGCTTGCCCACGTCGTCGAGCACGACGAACCGCAGCAGGTCGCCCCGCGACTTCTTGTCGCGCCGCATCGCCGCCAGCAGCTGCTCCCACCGGTCGCCGCGGTAGGTCGTCGGCAGCCCGAGCGAGGCGAGGATCGCCCGATGCCGGTCCACGACGTCGTCGTCGAGCTTGCCGCCGAGGCGACCGAGCTCGGCGGCGAAGACCATGCCGACCGCGACGGCCGCACCGTGACGCCACTGGTACCGCTCGGTGAGCTCGATCGCGTGGCCCAGGGTGTGGCCGTAGTTGAGGATCTCCCGCAGGCCCTGCTCGGTGAGGTCCTCCCCCACGACGCGCGCCTTGACCCGCACCGAGCGCTCGATGAGCTCGGTGAGCACGTCCCACGTCGCGTCCGCGGCGTTCTCGCCCTTCCACTCGCGCAGCCCGTCGGTGTGCGCCTCGACGAGCTCGAGGATGCGCTCGTCGGCGATGAACCCGGTCTTGACGACCTCGGCCATGCCCGCCACCAGGTCCCACCGGTCGAGGGACTCGAGCGTGACCAGGTCGCACAGCACGCCGGCGGGCGGGTGGAACGCGCCCACGAGGTTCTTGCCCTCGGCCGTGTTGATGCCCGTCTTGCCTCCGACGGCGGCGTCGACCATCGCCAGCAGCGTCGTCGGCATGTGCACGACCTTGATGCCGCGCAGCCACGTGGCCGCGACGAACCCGGCGAGGTCTGTCGTCGCGCCGCCGCCCACCGAGACGATCGCGTCCGAGCGCGTGAAGTCCGCCTGGCCGAGCACCTGCCAGCAGAACGCCGCGACCTGCGCGGTCTTCTGCTCCTCGGCGTCGGGCAGCTCGACGGCGAACGCCTCGTAGCCCTGGGCCTTGAGGTCCTCGCGGACCGCCTCGCCCGTGGCCTGCAGCGACGCGGGGTGCATGACCAGCACCCGCCGCACGCCGTCGCCGAGCAGCCCCGGCAGCTCGCCGAGCAGGTGCCGGCCGATCACGACGTCGTAGGGCTGTGTCTGCTGACCTGCCCCGCTCACGGTCACGCGGACCGACATGCTTCTACCTCCCGCAGTACCTCGGCCGCGACGTCCTTCGCGCTGCGACCGTCGGACAGCACGCGCACCGACGCGAGCCGCTCGTAGGTGGGCCGGCGCCGCTCCATGAGCTCGGCCCACCGGGCGCGCGGGTTGCCGACGAGCAGCGGCCGCGACTGGTTGAAGCCGACACGCGGCGCGGCCTGCGCGAGCGACACGTCGAGGAAAACGACGACGCCGCCCCCGGCCGTGTACCCCTCGAGCGCGCTCTGCGTCAGCGGGTCCATGACGGCCCCGCCGCCGAGTGCCAGCACTCCGCCGTGCTCGGCCAGGGCGGTTGTCACGGCCTCGCGCTCGAGCTCGCGGAACCGCGGCTCGCCGTCCTCGACGAAGACGTCCGCCACGCTCTTGCCCGCCATCTGCTCGACGTCGGCGTCAGTGTCCCGGAAGCCGGTGCCCAGGCGCTGGGCGACGAGCCGCCCGACCGTCGTCTTGCCGCTCCCCGGCGGGCCGATGAGGACGACCGCGGGCGCCGATGCCGTCATCGCAGCAGCTCGGGGATCGACGCGACGTACGCCTCGGCGTTGCGCCGCACCTCGGCCACGGAGTCGCCGCCGAACTTCTCGACGGCGGCCTGGGCCAGCTCGAGCGCGACCATGGCCTCCGCCACGACGGCGGCCGGAGGCACGGCGCACACGTCGGAGCGCTGGTGGTGGGCCGTGACGGCGTCGCCCGTGGCGACGTCGACGGTCGCGAGCGCGCGCGGCACCGTCGAGATGGGCTTCATCGCGGCGCGCACGCGCACGATCTCGCCGTTGCTCATGCCGCCCTCGATGCCACCTGCACGGTTGGAGCGCCGGCGGATGCGGCCGTCGGGGCCACGCTCGATCTCGTCGTGCGCGGCCGAGCCGCGCCGGCGCGCGGTGCGGAAGCCGTCGCCGACCTCGACGCCCTTGATCGCCTGGATGCCCATGAGCGCCGCGGCGAGGCGCGCGTCGAGGCGCCGGTCGCCGTGCACGAAGGACCCCAGCCCGGACGGCACACCGTAGGCGAGCACCTCGACGACGCCACCGAGGGTGTCGCCGTCCTTGCGGCAGCGGTCGATCTCGTCGACCATCGCCGCGCTCGTGGCGCCGTCGAAGCAGCGCACCGGGTCGGCATCGAGATGCGAGACATCGTCTGGGGTGGGCAGGTGGGCGCCCTCGGGCACCTCGACCGGGCCGATCGCCACCACGTGGGACACCAGGCGCACGCCGAGCGCCTGCTCGAGGAACGCCGACGCCGCGACGCCGAGGGCGACGCGCGTAGCCGTCTCGCGAGCCGACGCGCGCTCGAGAACCGGGCGGGCGTCGTCGAACCCGTACTTGCGCATGCCGACCAGGTCGGCGTGGCCGGGCCGCGGCCGGGTGAGCGGCCGGTTGCGCGCGATCTCGCGCTCGTCGCCCGTGCCGGCGTCGACCCTCAGCGCCTCGGGCGGGACCGGGTCGGCCGACATGACCTCGGTCCACTTGGGCCACTCGGTGTTGCCGATCTCGATCGCCAGCGGACCGCCCTGCGTGATCCCGTGGCGCAGACCGCCGACCACGCGCACCTCGTCCTGCTCGAACTTCATGCGGGCGCCCCGGCCGTATCCGAGGCGGCGGCGGGCGAGCGCGGCCTGGATGTCGGCCGTCGTGAGCTCCACCCCCGCCGGAAGACCTTCCATCACCCCGACCAGGGCCGGACCGTGCGACTCCCCCGACGTCAACCAGCGCAGCATGGGTGCGATTGTTTCACGGGCTCAGCGTGCCCCGGTCCGCCGGCCGTGATGCGGACTCCGGCCGCCGGGTACCCGGCGACGCGCCTCAGGGCGTCGCGGCGTCGACGGCGAGCGCGCCGGCGAGCGCAGCGTCCATCGCGGCGAGCGGGGCCGGCCTGCCCGTCATGAGCCGCACCTGCTCGACCGCCTGGTGCAGCAGCATGCGCTCGCCACCGACGACGGTGCCGCCAGCGGCGGCCCAGGCCTGCGCGAGAGCCGTGGGCCGGGGGTCGTAGACGACGTCGAGCAGGACGCCCGACGGCGCGGCGCCGTGCGTTGCGAAGGCCTGCGCGATCGGGTCCGCCGCGTGCGCCGGCATCGTCGAGATGACGATGCCCGCCAGCCGCATCGCACCGACGGCCGCGACCGCCTCGAGCACCTCGTACCGCGGCGTGACGCCCATGCGGGCGGCGGCCTCCTGCAGCTCCGTGGTGCGTGCGAGCGACCGCACGAGCACGCGCGGCGACGTGCAGCCGAGCTCGCCGAGCGCGGCGAGCGTCGACGCGGCGGTGGCGCCGCCGCCGAGCACGACGGCGTTCTCGACGCGCGCCGTCCTGCTACCGAGCCCCTCGCCCAGCGCCTCGACGAGCCCGTAGACGTCGGTGTTGGTGCCGGTGAGGGTCACGCCGCACCGGGCCGGGGCCACAAGAACGGTGTTCACGGCGCCGACCGCCTGGGCCAGCGGCTCGACGTGGTCGACGAGCGGGATGATCGCGTGCTTGAGCGGCATGGTCACGCTCAGGCCCGCCCAGCCGAGGTCGAGGTCGCGGACGAACGCCGGCAGGTCCTCGATCGTCGTGTCGATCGCCGAGTACTGCCAGCCGTCGAGGCCGAGGGCCTGGTAGGCGGCGGTGTGGAGCACGGGCGACAGCGAGTGCGCCACGGGGTGCCCCAGCACCGCCGCGCGTCGGGTGAGCGTCACGTCAGCTGTTCGCCTCTTGCCAGGCACGCAGCTCATCGACGTTCCGCAGGTGCTCGTCGTAGGTCTCCGCAAACTTGGTCTCGCCCGTGTCGAGATTGACCGCGGTCCAGAACAACCAGTCGCCGTCGGCCGGGTTCACCACGGCCTCGACGGACGCGGCGCCGGGGTTTGCGATGGGCCCTGGCGGCAGCCCTGCGTGCTGGTACGTGTTGTACGGATTGCTCGGGTCCCGCGTGTGGTCACGGGTCAGCTCGGTGCCCGAGATGCCGAGACCGTACGCGACTGCCGCATCGATCTCGAGACGCTGCCCACGCTCGAGCCGATTCTCGATCGCGCGTGCCATCGTCGGACGGTCCGGTGCGTACTTGGCCTCACGCTCGACGAGGGACGCCTTGATCAGGGTCTCCTGCCAGTCTCCCTTGGCGACGCCGAGGCTCTCGAGCTCGCTCTTGGTCTGCGCGATCATCGCCGACAGCAGGGTCGTCGCGTCGTCCTTGGGCTGCACCGTGTAGGTCTTCGGGAACAGCCAGCCCTCGGCGTTGCCGTCGGCCACGGCCGGCAGGCCCACCGACTTCGGGCTCTCGAGCGCGGCCTCGAGCTCGTCGAGCGGGATCGTCGTCACGGACGCCACCCGGTCGAGCACCTGGGCGACCGTGAAGCCCTCGGGGATCGTGACCGTGGTCTCGATCTTCTCCCCGGACACGAGGCGCGAGACGGCGTCGGACGCCTTCATCTCGAGCCGCAGCTCGTAGGTGCCCGGCTGGATGCCCGCGGCGGCCGGGTTCTCGGAGAACGCGTCGGTGAACGCCTGGATGCTCGCCACGACACCCGCCTCCTGGAGGACGGCGCCCATGTCTGCTCCCGTGGCGCCCTCGGGAATCTCGACCGTGACCGCGTCGCCGCCGGGACCGGGATAGTCCTCGGCCTCGTCGGCGAACGGGTTCGTGAAGCCGCTCAGGCCGTCGCTCACGCGGTCGAAGACGAAGTACCCGCCGACTCCGACGATGGCCAGAACCAGCACCAGCACGAATGCGCTGCGCTGCCGCCGGCGGCGGCGCCGCTTGGCCGCGGCTCGCCGGCTGGCCGCCGAGCGGGACCGCGATGGTGATGCAGCCTGCTGGGCGATGGGGGGATCGAAGAGGTCCGTCACTCGGGATCTTCCTTGTGCGAGGGCCGGTACGGGTTCTGCTCGTGGTCGCGCTCACACTCCGACGTGCTCGCCGGCGCGGATGCCCGCCGCCCGCTCCACGTCGAGTGCAGATTGCAGAATGATAACGGCAGCGGCCTGGTCGATCACAGACCGGTGTTTCTTGGTGCGTCGCCCGGCCGACCGCAGCTGCGCGTGCGCGGTCACGGTCGTCATGCGCTCGTCCACGAGGCGCACCTCGACCGGGGCGACCGCCACGGCCAGCCGACCCGCGAACTCGCGCGCGTCGGCCGTGGCCGCACCCTCGGAACCGGACAGGTGCCGGGGCAGCCCGATGTACACGACGGCGGCCAGCCGCTCGTCGACCTCGGCGGCGATCCGCGCCACGTCGGCGGTCACCGCGGGCGTACCGTCCGAGGTCCGCGGGACGTCAAGGACACGCGGGATCGTCTCGACCGGTGTGGCCACGAGACCGTCCGGGTCGCTACCGGCGAGGCCGATGCGGGCCTTGCCGACGTCGACGCCCAGACGGGCTCCCCGCGGGAGACCCTGCCCGGGCCCGCCCGGGGCGTCGTCGAGCGGGACGCTCACGCGCCCGCCAGCGCGCTGCGCACGCCCTCGGAGACACCGTCGAGCGCAGCGGGCAGCGCCGCGGCGTCCGTACCGCCGCCCTGGGCGAGGTCCGGCTTGCCACCGCCGCCGCCACCCAGCACGCCTGCCGCGGCCTTCACGAAGTCGCCCGCACGCAGGCCCTTGTCCCGGGCGCCGGCGTTCGTCGCGACGACGACGAGCGGGCGGGCGTTCGCGACGCCCCCGACGGCGACGAGCACCGGCTCGGCGTCGCCCAGTCGCCCGCGCACGTCGAGGGCCAGGACCCGCAGGTCGTCGGCGGAGGCGACCTCACCGGCGTCGTGCACGACGACGCGAACGTCGCCGACGCGCGGCGCGTTCGCGGCGAGCGTGCCCGCGGCGGCCAAGAGCTGGCCCTGGCGCAGCGCGGCGAGCTCCTTCTCGGTCTCCCGCAGGCGCGACATGAGCGAGCCGACGCGGTCCGCGAGCTCGTCGGGGCGCGTGTTGAGCATGCCCGTGAGCTGACCGACGAGCGCGTGCTCCTTGGCGTGGAACCCGTACGCGCCGTCGCCGACGAGGGCGTCGACACGGCGCACGCCCGAGCCGATCGAGGACTCGCCGAGCAGCGCGACGCGGCCCAGCTCGCCGGTCGCCTTGACGTGCGTGCCGCCGCACAGCTCGCGCGACCAGTCGCCGCCGATCGACACGACGCGGACGATGTCGCCGTACTTCTCGCCGAACAGGGCCATCGCGCCCAGCGCCCTCGCCTCAGAGATGGGCATGGTGGCGTCGGTGACCTCGAGGTTCTCGGTGAGGCGGACGTTGACGCGCTCCTCGATCTCGGTCAGGGCCGACGACGGCACGGCGGACGGCGAGCGGAAGTCGAACCGGATGCGGCTCGGGGCGTTCTCCGAACCGGCCTGCGTCCGGTCCGGGCCGACCATCTCGTGCAGCGCCTTGTGGATCATGTGCGTCGCCGAGTGGGCGCGGCTGATCGCGACACGGCGCGCGACGTCGATCCGCGCCATGCCCGGGTCGCCGAGCGACACCGTGCCTTCGGTGAGCCGGCCGCGGTGGACCGACAGGCCCGCGACCGGGCGCTGGACGTCGTCGACCTCGATGATCGCGCCGCCGTCGAGCACGATCGTGCCCTGGTCGGCGAGCTGACCGCCGGCCTCGGCGTAGAACGGGGTGCGGTCGAGCACGACCTCGACGTCGGCGGGCGCCGTGGCAACCGGAGCCGGGACGCCGTCGACGAGCAGGCCAGCGACCTGCACGGCGGCCTCGATGTCGAGGTAGCCGAGGAACTCGACCGGAGTGCGCAGCTCCTTGGAGAGCGACTCGTAGGCACGCAGGTCGGCGTGGCCGGTCTTCTTGGCGAGCGCGTCGGCGCGCGCACGCTGCTTCTGCTCGGCCATGAGACTGCGGAAGGCCTTCTCGTCGACCTGGACGCCCTGCTCCGCGGCCATCTCGAGCGTGAGGTCGATCGGGAAGCCGTAGGTGTCGTGGAGCTGGAACGCCTGGGCACCCGAGAGCCTCGGCGTGCCCGTCCCGGCGGCGGCCTTGGCCTTGCCCACGGCCGTGTCCAGGATCGTCGTGCCCTGCGCGAGCGTGCGGCGGAACGCCTCCTCCTCGGCATAGGCGACGTCGCTGATGCGGGCGAAGTCGGTCTCGATCTCCGGGTAGGAGGCCTTCATGGCCTCCTTCGACACCGGCAGGAGCGACGGCAGGGCCACCCCGTCGACGCCGAGCAGGCGCATCGCTCGCACCGAGCGACGCAGCAGGCGGCGCAGCACGTAGCCGCGGCCCTCGTTCGAGGGGCGGACGCCGTCGCCGATGACCATGAGCGAGGACCGCACGTGATCAGCGACGACGCGCATGCGCACATCGTCCTCCGGATCGGCGCCGTACCGCCTTCCGGACAGTTCCTCGACGGTCGAGATGACGGGGTAGACCTCGTCGATCTCGTACATGTTCTCCTTGCCCTGGAGCAGGTAGGCGATGCGCTCCAGGCCGGCACCCGTGTCGATGCTCTTGTGCTCGAGCTCCCCCAGCAGCGGGTAGTCCTTGCCCTGGCCCTCGCCGCGGATGAACTCGTCGAACACGAGGTTCCAGATCTCGAGGTACCGGTCACCGCCCGGGTCGACCGTGCCGCCCTCGGCCTCGGGGCCGTAGGCCGGGCCACGGTCGTAGTGCCACTCCGCGCAGGGACCGGCCGGCCCGGGCTGGCCGGTGTCCCAGAAGTTCTCCTCGCGCGGCAGCCGCACGATGTGCTTCGGGTCGAGGCCGACGCCTTGGGTCAGGGCCTCGTACGCCTCGGCGTCCTTCTCCCAGATCGTCACCCAGAGGCGGTCGCCGTCGAACCCATAGCCGCCCTGGGACTGGTCGGTCGTGAGCAGCTCCCAGGCAAAGTCGATGGCCTCGCGCTTGAAGTAGTCGCCGAACGAAAAGTTGCCGTTCATCTGGAAGAACGTGCCGTGGCGCGTGGTGCGGCCGACGTTCTCGATGTCGTTGGTGCGGATGCACTTCTGCACGCTCGCGGCCCGCGGCCAAGGCGCCGGCTCGGTGCCCAGGATGTACGGGATGAAGGGCACCATGCCGGCGATCGTGAACAGGATCGACGGGTCGGGCGAGACCAGGGGGACGCTCGGCACGAGCTCGTGCCCCTTCGACCCGAAGTAGTCGAGCCAACGCTGGCGGATCTCGGCGGTGCGCATGGTGTCCTTCACAGGGTGTGTGCTGTCCGGCGGGCAGGCCGCATGGCGGCCCTGCGCCCATTGTCCCGCCTGCCGGGGAGTGGTCGGGACGGGTTTCTCAGAACGAGTAACCGAGCTCGGCCTCGTCGGCCGCGATCTCGGCCTCGATGTCGCGCGCGGCGGCATGGCGAGGCGCGGTGTGTCGGCGGCCGCGCAGGTCGGAGGTGCTCAGGCCCCTCGCCCGCACGTCGTCAGGGTCGGGCTGTCCCTCGGCGAGAAGTGCCGCGGTGAGCTCCGCCTCCCGGCGGGCTCGTGCGACTGTGAACTCGCTGCGGAACGCTCCCACGAACATCTCGGCACGGCGGCCGACGTCCTGTGCAGTCCGCCCGGCGCGGTCGGCCACGGCCCCGGGCGCGTACTGCGCCACCAGCTTCTTGCCGCGGCGCACCACGACCACCGTGATCGTCACGCCGACGCCGACCCAGAACAGTCGACGGATCATCGGTCGTCCCTTCCGCGCGCCGTGCGGGAGGCGCCAGCGAAGGCCTGGCGGACCCCGTACGAGAAGGCCGCGACCTTGATGAGCGGACGCCCGAGCGTCGCGGCGTAGAGGCCAGCGAGCGCCGAGACGTTCTCGCTGACCTGGGCCGCGGACGTCGTGATGGTGTCGACCTTGACGAGCTGCTCGTTGGTCGAGGCGACCGTGGTCGCGGCCTCGTCTAGGATCGGCACGGAGTGCTCGGTGACCTCGCGGATGCTGCGCGTCGCCTCGTCCAGCACACGGCCCAGCTTGATGAGCGGTACCGCGAGCAGGCCCACGAGCAGCACGAACGCGATGGCGGCGATGAGCCCGGCCACGTCCCCCACGGACATCAGATCACTCCTCGCTCCGGTGAACCTCGACGTCGGCCCACCCTATATCCCGAGACGGCGGACGCCCCGCCCCCCGCGCGTGCGGGTGACGGGGCGTCCGGGAGTCGTGCGTCGCGGCGTGCCGCGAAGGCGTCAGCGAGCGTAGAACTCGACGACGAGCTGCACGTCGCAGGTCACCGGGACCTCGGAACGCTTCGGCTTGCGGACAAGCGTGGCCGACAGCTTCTCGAGCTGGACGTCCAGGTAGCCCGGGAGGTTTGGCAGGACGTCGCGGTGCGCGCCGGCGGCGGCGACCTGGAACGGCGTCATGGCCTGCGACTTCGGCTTGACCTGGATGGTCTGGCCCGGCTTCACGCGGAACGACGGGCGGTCCACGATCTTGCCGTCGACGAGGATGTGGCGGTGCGTCACGGCCTGGCGCGCCTGCAAGGTGGTGCGGGCGAAGCCGGAGCGCAGCACGAGCGCGTCGAGACGGGTCTCGAGGTCCTCGACCATGACCTCACCGGTCAGGCCGGGGTGCTTGCGGGCGTTCTCGTAGGCCTTCACGAGCTGCTTCTCGCGCAGCCCGTACTGGGCGCGCAGACGCTGCTTCTCGCGCAGACGGACCGCGTAGTCCGACTCGGTGCGGCGACGCGCGCGGCCGTGCTCACCCGGGGGGTACGGGCGCTTCTCGAAGTGCTTGACGGCCTTCGGGGTCAGCGCAAGGCCGAGGGCGCGGCTCAGGCGTACCTGGCGGCGCGAACGGGTCACAGAGGTCACTGTTGCTTCCTGTCCTGTCGAGATGGTTGAGGTCACACCCGGGGCGCGGCCGATCCGTGCGAACGAGGTCGGACGGGGCGGACGTGCCGGGTGTGGGACCAGCCGAAGGAGACCTTGAGGTCTCACGGGGCCGAGGTCCCAGGTGGTTGCCCGTGAAGGCAACCGGATCATCCTAACGCATCGCCGACGTAGCGATCCGTCGCGGCCCCCGGCGACGACGGCGCTCAGGAGTCGAGGATCTCGCGGATGCGTTCGAGCCGTTCGGACACCTGCCGCTCGTACCCGCGGTCGCTGGGCGTGTAGTACCGGCGGCCGGCAAGCTCGTCCGGCAGGTACTGCTGCGCCGCGACCGCGTGCGGCTCGTCGTGCGAGTACACGTAGCCTGCCCCGTGCCCGACCTTCTCGGCCCCGGCGTAGTGCGCGTCACGCAGGTGCGCCGGCACGACGCCGATGCGCCCGGCCCGCACGTCCTCCATCGCCGCGTTGATGCCGGCGTACGCGCGGTTGGACTTGGGCGCGGTCGCGAGATGCACGACGGCCTCGGCGAGCACGATCCGCCCTTCCGGCATGCCGATGAGCTGCACGGCCTGCGCAGCCGCCACCGCGGTCTGCAACGCGGACGGGTCCGCCATCCCGACGTCCTCGGCGGCGGAGATGACGAGCCGCCGGGCGATGAACCTCGGGTCCTCCCCCGCGGCCACCATGCGCGCCAGGTAGTGCAGCGCGGCGTCGACGTCCGAGCCGCGGATCGACTTGATGAATGCCGAGATCACGTCGTAGTGCTGGTCGCCGTCCCGGTCGTATCGCACTGCGGCGACGTCGACGGCGCGCTCGACCGTCGCGAGGTCGACGGTCACCCGTCCGTCGCCGTCCGCCTCCGACGCGTCCCCGAGCGCCGCGCCGGCCGCCGCTTCGAGGATCGTCAACGCCTTGCGGGCGTCGCCGCCGGCCATGCGCACCAGCTGATCCTCGGCATCCTCGGCCAGCGCGACCGCGTCGCCCAGCCCGCGACCGTCGGTCACCGCGCGCCGCACGAGCGTGCGCACGTCGTCGGACGTCAGCGGCTTGAGGGTCAGCAGCAGCGAGCGGCTCAGCAGCGGCGAGTTCACCGAGAACGACGGGTTCTCCGTGGTGGCGGCCACCAGGGTGACCCAGCGGTTCTCGACGCTCGGCAGCAGCGCGTCCTGCTGCGTCTTGGAGAAGCGGTGGACCTCGTCGATGAACAGGACGGTCTCCTCGCCGCCGGCGACGAGCCTCCGCCGGGCGTCGTCGATCACCTGGCGCACGTCCTTGACGCCGGCCGTGACGGCGGACAGCTCCACGAACCGCCGCCCGGAGACGGTCGCGACCAGGTAGGCGAGCGTCGTCTTGCCGACTCCCGGCGGACCCCACAGGATCACGGAACCGGGCGCGGCCCGACGCGCCGCGTCGTCGGCGGGCTCCACGAGCCGCCGCAGGGGCGAGCCCGCAACGAGCAGGTGCGCCTGGCCGGCGACCTCGTCGAGCGAGGCAGGACGCATGCGCACGGCGAGCGGCGCCCCCGGGCCCGAGCGCGTGGTCACCGGCGTCCCGTGCTCACCGGTGCTCACGGCGTCGAACAGGTCCATGGGTCCCAGCCTACGGAGCATCGCCGACACGGCCGGCGTCTCAGGGCTCCGGTGCGGTGATGTAGCGCTCGACGGTCGGGCCCAACCATGCGATGACGTCGGCACGCGACATCTCGGCCGCCGGGCCGATGCGCAGCACGTAGCGCAGCAGCGCCATCCCGAGGATCTGCGAGGACACGAGCATGGCCCGCCGCGGAGCGTCGGCCGGGTCGTATCCGAACCGCTCGACGGCCGGTACGACCTGGGTGCGGAAGACCTCGCGCATCCGGGCTGCACCGGCGGGATGGGTGACGCCGACACGGAGCAGCGTGACCATGACGTTGTCTCGCTCCCACAGATCCAGGAAGTAGCCGACGATCGTCGTCCCCACGTCCTCGGCCGCGAGCTCGTCCGGGTCCGGGATGTCGAGCTTGACGTCGATCACCTGGCTGAACAGCTCCTCCTTGGAGCCGAAGTAGCGCATCACCATCGATGGGTCGATGTGCGCCTGTCGCGCGATCGCGCGCACGGTGGCGCGCTCGTAGCCGTCCTCGGCGAAGCGCTCCCGTGCCGCGGCCAGGATCGCGGCTCGCGTGGCCTCCGACCGGCGGGGCCGAGGCGTGACGTCACTCATGCCAACGATCGTAGGCCAACAACCGTTGACTTCGAGAGGCGCACGGGCTTAGCGTCGCCAACAAGCGTTGGCCAACAAGCGTTGGCCCACATCTGTTGGACACATTGCCAAGGAGAGCAGGGGAGCCATGAGCACGACGTCGCACGCCACCCCCACCACGACCGACGTCCTCGTCGTCGGAGCCGGCCCGACCGGTCTGCTCCTCGCCGGGGACCTCGCCGCAGCAGGCGTCGCGGTGACCGTGGTGGAGAGGCGGTCAGCAGGCCTGAGCAACCTCACGCGCGCGTTCGCCGTTCACGCCCGGACCCTGGAGGTCCTGGACGCGCGCGGCCTGGCAGACGAGCTCGTGGCCACCGGCCAGCGCCTGCAGCGTCTGCGGGTCGTCGGCCGGCTGGAGGTCCGGCTCGACCACCTGCCGACCCGCTTCCCCTTCGTGCTCGTCACGCCGCAGTACGAGGTCGAGCGCCTGCTGCGCCGCCGCGCCGAGGTGGCCGGCGCGATCTTCCGCCACGACACCACCGTCAGCGGCCTGACCCAGGGCACCGACCGCGTCGCCGTCGAGGTCGTCGGTCCCGACGGCCCTGCGACGTTGCGCGCTGCCTACGTCGTGGGCGCCGACGGCGTCCGCTCGACCGTGCGCGACCTCGCCGGCATCGACTTCCCGGGGCGGACGGTGATCCGCTCGGTGGTGCTGGCTGATGTCCGCCTCGCCAGCCCGCCCGAGGACGTCCTCACCGCGGCTCTCCACGACGGCGTGCTGGGCCTCCTCGCCCCGTTCGGCGACGGCTGGCACCGGTTCATCGGCTGGGCCGGCGAGCGCGACCTCAACGACCCTGTCGACCTGGAAGAGGTGCGGAGTCTCTCCCGGGCCTCGTTCGGCACCGACCACGAGATGGTCGAGCTGCGGTACGCGACGCGCTTCGCCGCGGACGAGCGTCAGGCGCCCACCTACCGCAGCGGCCGGGTCCTTCTCGCCGGCGACGCCGCGCACGCGCACAGCCCCGCCGGTGGTCTCGGGATGAACACCGGCCTGCAGGACGCCGCCAACCTTGCCTGGAGGCTCGCCGCCGTGCTGCGCGGCGCCGGCGAGTCCCTGCTCGACGCCTACCAGACAGAACGACACCCCGTCGGGAAGCAGGTCCTGCGCGTCAGCGGCATCAACCTGCGCCTGGCCACCCGGCCAGGGCGCGTGGTCGCCGCCGCACGCCGGGCGCTGGCGACCGTGGTCGAGCACGTCCCGGTGGCACGACGCCGCGCGGCCGGGACGGTCTCCGCCCTCGACGTCGCCTATCCACGCCCTCGCGGTGCGCACCGCTCGGTCGGCCGGCGTGTCCCCGACCTGCCCCTGGAGCCCGGCCCCGACGGCACGCGGCTCGCCGAGGCACTGCGTGCGGGCCGCTTCGTCCTGGTCCGGCCCCCCTCCGGCCACGGACGCGGCACCGAGCCGGCCCTCGTGCCGGGCGAGGTCGACGTGGCCGACCGTGTGACGGTCCGCCGGGCCGACGACAACCCGACGACCCTGCTGGTCAGGCCAGACGGGTACCTCGCCGCCGTCGCCTGACGGCCGTTCGCCAGGGCGGTCACGGCCGCCATCCTCCCGGCCTCCAACCTCAGGCTCACTCCCCCACGTGGGCGACGACAGGGGCCGGCACGGCGTCCGGGACAACGTCGACGCCGGCCTCCTTGCGCTGCTCCGGGGTGATCGGCGCGGGCGCCTCGGTCAGCGGGTCGTAACCACCGCCCGACTTCGGGAACGCGATGACGTCACGGATCGACGGCGACTTCGTCAGCAGCGCGACGATGCGGTCCCAGCCGAACGCGATGCCGCCGTGCGGCGGGGCACCGAACTTGAACGCGTCGAGGAGGAAGCCGAACTTCTCCTGCGCCTCCTCGTGGCCGATGCCCATGACGCCGAAGACGCGCTCCTGGACGTCCCGTCGGTGGATACGGATCGAGCCGCCGCCGATCTCGTTGCCGTTGCACACGATGTCGTACGCGTACGCGAGCGCGGCACCCGGGTCGGACTCGAACCTGTCCAGCCACTCGGGCTTGGGCGAGGTGAAGGCGTGGTGCACCGCGGTCCAGGCGGAGTGCCCGACCGCGACGTCGTCGTCCTCGCCCGTGGGCTTGAACAGCGGCGCGTCCACCACCCAGACGAACGACCACGCGTCGGGGTCGATCTGCCCCGTGCGGTAGGCGATCTCGAGGCGCGCGGCGCCGAGCAGCGCGCGGGCCTCGGCGGCCTTGCCGGCGGCGAAGAACACGGCGTCGCCGGGCTGCGCGCCGGTCGCGGCGGCGAGGCCGTCGCGCTCGGCGTCGGAGAGGTTCTTGGCGACCGGGCCGCCGAGCGTCCCGTCCTCGCCGTACGTCACGTACGCCAGGCCGCGAGCGCCGCGCTGCTTGGCCCACTCCTGCCAGGCGTCGAACTGGCGGCGCGGCTGGGTCGCGCCACCGGGCATGACGACCGCGCCGACGTACTCGGCCTGGAACACGCGGAACGGCGTGTCCGCGAAGTACTCCGTGAGCTCGACGAGCGGGTTGCCGAAGCGCAGGTCGGGCTTGTCCGTGCCGTACAGGCGCATGGCGTCGGCATAGGTGATGCGCTCGATCGGCGTAGGGACCTGGACGTCGATGAGCTTCCAGATCGCGACGAGCAGCTCCTCGGTCAGGGCGATGACGTCGTCCTGGTCGACGAAGCTCATCTCGACGTCGAGCTGGGTGAACTCGGGCTGGCGGTCGGCGCGGAAGTCCTCGTCGCGGTAGCAGCGCGCGATCTGGTAGTAGCGCTCCAGGCCGCCGACCATGAGCAGCTGCTTGAACAGCTGCGGCGACTGCGGCAGCGCGTACCAGGACCCGGGCGCGAGGCGGGCGGGAACGAGGAAGTCGCGCGCACCCTCCGGCGTCGAGCGCGTGAGGGTCGGCGTCTCGACCTCGACGAAGTCGTGCGCGTCCAGCGTGCGGCGCGCGACCTGGTTGACCTTGGCCCGCAGGCGCAGCGCGCTCGCCTGGGCCGGGCGGCGCATATCGAGGTAGCGGTGCTTGAGGCGCGCCTCCTCGCCGACGGTCTCGGTGTCCGCGAGCGCCGTGGAGACCTGGAACGGCAGCGGGGCGGACTCGTTGAGCACGACGACGTCCCGGGCGATGACCTCGATCTCGCCGGTCGCGAGGTTCGGGTTGGCGTTGCCCTCGGGGCGCCGGGAGACCTCACCGGTCACCTTGAGGACGAACTCGGCTCGCAGCGGGTGCGCGACCGACTCGTCGCGGATGACGACCTGGGCGATGCCCGAGGCGTCGCGCAGGTCGATGAAGGCCACTCCCCCGTGATCACGACGGCGATCGACCCACCCCGTGAGGGTGACGGTCTGGCCGATGTGCTCGGCCCGCAGTGAGCCGGCCGTGTGGGTGCGGAGCACGGAGGAGTCCTTTCGAACGGAAGGTGAGTCGAGTCGCCCGTCGGCCCGGCCACGATGCGGCCGGAGTGCCCGACGGCGGTCGCGCGCGCCTCGGGCGCGACGTGGCGAGTCTAGTCCGTGGTCGCGCCGGGGAGTCTCATGATTCCCCGGTAGGCGAGCCAGGTCACCGCGGCGCCGACGACGCCCAACGCACCGAACAGCCCGGCATGGCTCCACGGCCCCTCGCCGCGAAGCGCCGGGCCTACGGCCGCGAGCGTGGTGGCGGCGGCGAACAGGGTGCCCAGGCCCGCCGCGATCAGGAGCACGACGAGCGCGACGACGCCGACAAGCGTCATGAGCGGGCGCCCCACGCCGATGACGACGGACCGCAGGATGCCGTCCTCCTCGACCTCGCGGTCGGCGCGGGCCCGACCAGCCTGCTGGATCTCCTCCTTGCCCGGTCGCTCGGGAGCGTCGCGCTCCGGCATCTGCACCACCAGGTGCGGCGGCACACGCTCCATGATCCGCACGACGTCCCCCGCACCGAAGTCGTCGTGCAGGACCGGCTCTAGCCGGACCTGGGCGCCGTCTCGCCCGACCAGGATCCGCCCGCCGTCGGGGAACGCGAGGACGGCGGCCGCCTCGTCGAACAGGACAGTGGTCGTGGTCCGGTCGCGGCGCAGCGTGACGCCGCCGTCCCCGACCACGACGTCCACGTCGGCGTCCAGGCGCTGGAAGACCTTGCCCTGCACGGGGTCGCCGGCACCACGCCGCACGACCTTCGTGCCTGCCCAGCCCTGGCCGACCGGTGCCACCAGGAGCGCCGTCTCCCAGGCCTGCCGGGCCACGCCCACGACGTCGCCCGGCGTGACCGCCGCGAGCGCCGCGCGGCGCTCCGCGGGCGTCGGCACGGCGAGGCCGAGGACCGTCAGTGCGGCGTCCTCGGGCAGCCACATCGCCTCCTGGTGAGGCTCGTCGAAGGCCGCCAGTAGGTGTGCGCGGGCCGAGGCGACCTCGGTGTCCGTGGCGGCGAACCTGAGCCGCCCGAGCGTGTCGAGGAGCTCGCCCGTCGCGGCTGCCGCCGTCTCCTCGCGCAGGCCGGCTGCGATCCGCACGTTCGCCCGGACCCCGTCCAGCATCCCGACCCCGGCCGACACGGCGTAGGTCCAGCCGTGGTCCTGCCGCACGCCCTGGAACACCGCGCGCCGCGCGACCTCCGCGAGCACCTGGGCCGCCGGGGTGTCGGGCACGACGGCGTCCCACGCCACCTCGGTCCCGCCGACCGGCGCGTCGGCCGGGAGCGGGACGATCGAGTCGGGCACGGGCGGAGCGGGCATCAGCTTCCCGTCCACCCTGCCCGGCGGCAGCGGGAGCGCAAGCTCCGGGACGTCCTCGCCCGTGACCCAGGCGACCGCGTTCGACCCGGTGAAGCGCTCGCGCGCCCAGGCGCGCAGGTCGTCGTCGCCGACCGTGTGAAGGCCCAGGCGATAGGTCCCCAGGCCGTAGCCCTGGGCGCCGAACCGCCACGCCGGCACGGAGCTGCCGCCGCCACCGCGCTCCCACAGCGCCCGAGCCTCCGACTCCCGGTGTCGGACTGGCAGGTCCGCGAGCGCCCGTGACAGGTCGCGGAGCGTCGTCGCGACCCGCTCGGCGGTGCCCGTGACGCCGATCTCAGTCACCGCCGGGCCCACCGAGGCCGACACGTCGAGGCCGGGGCGCTCCACGGCGCGCAGCGCGATCGCGACCACGAGGCCCGTGAGGCCGCTGGTCGCCAGCGTCTCGTCGGCGTAGCCGACCCGGAACACGAGCCCGGCCGCGGTGCGGCCGGGGCGGTGGGCGCGCAGCAGGCGCACGCCGTCGTGGGTGAGCGCGGTCATCGAGACTCCTTGGGGTGGCGCCGGCGGATCAGCGCGAAGGTCGACCAGAAGAGCACGACCATCGGCAGGAACCCGAGCGACGGCTCGTCGCCGGTGGCCGCCTCGATGCCGGCCTCCAGGGCGACGAAGGCGACAAGGACCCCGACCCACAGCGCGACGACCCACAGCGCGGTCGCCCACGGCGACCGGCGCGCGAGCGGGCCGTCCGCCGCGCCCTTGCGCTCGCGGCGGCGTCCGGACGGGGCGGGCGCCGGTGGCCGCGGCACGGGGATCCGGTCGGGGTCGCGCGCCGGCAGGTGCACGACGACGTCCCCGGGGACGTTGGCGTCGACCGCCGCCGCGACCGTGGCGCCGTCCAGGTCGCGATACAGGGTCGGCTCGACCGACACGTAGAACCCGTCGACACCGGTGAGAGCGCAAGCCCCGTCGGGGACCATCTCCACCAGGACGCAGTCCGCGAAGCGGACGGTGACGGCGCCCTTGTCGGTGACATGGCTGACGCCGTCGTCCCCGATCACGAGTGAGGCCGTGGGGTCGTCGAGGCGGGGGAACGTGCGTCCCTCCACCCGCCCGACCGACCACTGCGGCGCGGGCACCGCGCCGACGTGCCCCATCGGGACGGGCCCGTACCACAGGGCGTCCTCCCAGAGGCCGCGGACCGCGGCCCGGACGTCGTCGGCGGTCACCTGCTCATACTGCTCGAGGACCTGCTGGGTCCCCTCCAGCGGGCGGCCGTGGAGCATCCGGTAGGCCAGGGAGGGCAGCATCTCGGCGGCGGGGGCGGCCGCGGCCTGCGCCATCTCGTCCCGGAGGAACGCGCGGGCGGCGGCCAGGTCGCCGTCGGACACGTGGTGCCGGAGCCTGCCGAGGGCGTCGGCGAGCCCGCCGGCCGCCGCCTCCGGGTGGCCCTCCGCGGCGCGCACGGTCACGAGGACCCGCGCGTGCTCATCGTCGAGGCCGTCGTAGGCGACGCCGACCTCGTCGGCGATGTCGGCGTCGCGCCGCAGCTCGCGGTGCAGCACCTGCTCGATCACACGGCAGGCCACGACCGTGGCCGGCCCGCGGCGTGTCACGGCGTCAATCACCACGCCGTCCTCCAGCCCGGTCGAGTAGGCGGGCGTGCCCCGCAGCACGTCCGTGACCGCCGGGGCGAGCATGCGCCGGCCGGGCGGGAGGCGGAGGTCGAGGCCGTCTGGAAGCGCGTCGGCCGTGATCCAGGCGACGGCGTTCGCGCGGGTGAACCAGGTGGCGGTCCATTCGCGCACCTCGTCGGCGGTGAGGCGGTCGGTGCCGCGCTCGCCGTACCCGAGGAGCCCGTATCCCTGGGCGCCGTGCCGCTCGATCCGCAGGCGCCCGACAAACCCCGGGTTCTTCCCGTCGGCCTCAGACCGCAGGATCTCCTTCTCGGTCTCGAGCCGGTCGAGCGGAAGCCCGGCCCGGAGCGCCGTGCAGACGTCGTTGAGGTACCGGACCACCTCCTCGGTGCTCCCGGCCACGTGGAAGAGCGTGACGTCGGCGTGCGTCTGGCCGTTGAGGTGAGCCTCGCTGAGCACCTGGGTCTGCAGGGCCAGGTGCTCTATCAGGTGGGTGATGCCGGACGTCGCGAGCGTCTCGTCGGCCGATCCGACACGGAACACGATGCCGCCGCCGACGTTGCCCTCGCGGGGCGCAAGGAGGACGGGGACGCCGTCGACCTCGACGACGGCGACGCCCGGGAACGCGGACAGGTCAGGGACGACGGCGGTCATGCGCGCCGGCCCCGTCCCGCGCCGGCCTTCTCCGCCGCGGCCCGCAGCTTGCGGTACGTCCCCGCAGGGTCGCCGTAGTACTGGAAGTTGCCCTCGACGGGCACCTCGCCCAGGTGGTCGAAGTGCGGCTTCGCGTCGGCGGGGTGATCCGCGAGCGAGAAGAACTGGGCGAGGTTCGCGTGCGCGACCGCCGTTGCCTGGACCGGCACGTGCTCCGGGTGCCACACCGAGCGCGCGGCTGCCTGCCGGACCTGCTCGACCATCTCGGGCGGGACCGTCTTCTCGCCGTCGAGCCAGCGCTCGACCGCGAGGTCGAGGACAAGCAGGTGGCTCAGGCTTCCGGGCGGGGCGGAACCCGTGCAGTCGGCCACGAACTGCGACGCCTGCTCCCAGCTGCCGCTCCACTTCGGAAGGATCTGCTGCAGGTAGGCCTCCTGTGCCGAGAACACGTGCGGGTCCAGAGCCGCCAGCCGGTCGTAGCGGCGGCGCGCCTCGCTGTGGCCCAGCTCCAGGCCCCGGCAGATGGTGATCCGGATCTCCCAGGCGGGCACGAAGTCGGGGAACTCGGAGCAGACGTCGAACAGGGTCCGCTCGGCCCGGCGCAGCCAGTCGTGGAACTGCTCGAACTGGTCGCGCGAGACGTGCTCGGCACGCGCCCGGGACCGGAAGCCCCACCCGACCGTCACGTACCGCAGCCCGCGCAGGGTGCGGGCGAGCGCCGACCCGTCGTCCGCGGCCTCGATCGCGGCGGTGAAGGCGTCGCGGGCGGTGTCGGTCGGCTTGTCGGCGTGCCCGCCGACGAGCCACAGGGCCGCGAGCGCGTCGGGCGTCGTCAGGGTCCGGAGGACCGCGAGGGCGGTGCGGGCGTCCTGGGTCTCGCATGCGTCCCGGAGCGCGGCGCCGTCAGGCAGGTACGCCCACGGGTCGAAGAAGGGGGCGGCGTGCGCCGCACCGTTGCTGGCAGTCATCGGGGGCCCTGTCTGGGAGGCGGACATGACGGGCGCAAAACGCCCAGGCCGGGAGGTTACCGGCTCCGGACCATGGGGAGTACTCCCCATGTTGCACCGAGCAACCTTGTGGCTATTCTCCCTGGTCGGGGGTGATCGCCGATGACGGATCTGCGGGTGGACCTGGACGCGGTCCGAGAGCTGGGGTCGAGCCTGACGACCGTGGCGAACGAGTTCGAGAACGCGAACGCGAACAGCGACCGGATCGCGGACGCGGTCGGGCACGGAGGGCTCGCTGAGGTCGTGCGCGACTTCGCGCACAAGTGGGACGACACGCGGGCGAAGATGACCGAGAACCTGCGGATGCTCGCCGACTCCTCGACCGCCGTGGCGGACGCGTTCACCGACGTGGACACCGACCTCGCCAAGGGCATCGAGGGCGAGGACGCCCACGCTCCTTCAGGAGGCCCATATGAGGCCGTCTGACTGGTCGCCGGTCGGGTTGGACGCCGACCCGACGCCGGGTGACCCGGTGCTGGTGCTCTCCGGGGGGCAGGAGTACCTGGACGTCGCGGACTCGATCGACACCGCGGCTGCGGCGATGAGCCGTCTGGACGTGGACGGGACGATCTCCCAGGCGGTCGACGCGTTGATGGCGACCAAGGAAGACACCGTCTCCGACATCCGTCGGGCGCACGGGCGGTATGAGGCCGCCGGCGACGCGCTCGTGGACTACGCGCAGGCGTTGGAGCGGGTGCAGGCCGAGACCCTCGCCGCCCTGGAACAGGCGCGGCAGGCCCTGGAGGCGTCGGCCTCGGCGGCAGGCACGCGCGACCAGTTCCAGGACCTCGCGGACAGCGCGACGGACGAGGAGCAGCGCCGCGAGTACCAGCAGCAGGCCGACCGGGCGGGCGGGGACGCGGACGAGGCCGCCGCCACGATCTCCTCGGCCCGCAGCACCGTTGAGACCGCGGTGTCGGACCGCGACCGAGCCGCGGATGACGCGATCTCCCGCATCGAGGACATCACCGGCGGCGACGACCTGAACGACGGCTGGTGGGAGGACTGGGGCTCGAAGGTCGTGGCGGCGATCGCCGACGTCGCGGACATGATCTCCACCATCGCCGGGATCCTCGCGATCGTGGTCGCGTTCATCCCGATCGTGGGGACGGCCCTCGCTGGGGTGCTGATCGTCATCGCCGCGGTCGCGGCCATCGTCAGCGCGCTGGCGAACATCACCCTGGCCGCGACCGGTGAGAGATCGTGGGCGGAGGCGGGGATCGCGATCGCCGGCGCCGCGCTGTCGGTCATCGGGCTCGGTGCGGCCGCAAAGGCCATCACCGGGTTGTCCAAGGTCGCCCTGAAGCAGGGGCTCAAGCAGGGTGCGAAGAACGCCTGGTGCAAGATCGGTTTCGGGCAGTGCTTCGTCGCCGGGACCCTGGTCCGCACTCCCGAGGGCGAGCAGCCGATCGAGGAGATCCGGGCCGGGGACAAGGTCTGGGCCAGGAACCTGGCTACGGGCTTGGACGAGCTTCACCTCGTCGTGGAGACCTTCGTGCGGCAGGCGAGGACGCTGTATCACCTCACGATCGCCGGAGGCGTCGTCACGACGACCGACGAGCACCCCTTCATGGTCCAGAACATGGGCTGGATCCTGGCCCGCGACCTGCGGCCCGGTGACATCCTGGTCACGCTCGAGGGAACCGTGACGCTTGACCGGGTCGAGGTCGAGCACCGCGCCGAGGGCGACGCGGAGACGGTCTACAACTTCCACGTCCACACCCACCACAACTACTACGTCCACGCCAGCGACATCCCGATACTCGTTCACAACGCGGGCGGGCACAGCCATGCAATGGTGTCTGTCACACAGGTGAAGCAAGCACTCGGCAGAGCAGGGATGAGCGTCCGGAACTTTGACATCGTCCACGTGGCTCAGATCGAAGAGCTCGGTAGCGGGCTGATCTTCGGTAGGTCTCAATTTACCGCCGGCCAGGCACTCACAGGACCGCGAGGAAGGCCGCTGATCGAAGTTACCGACCTCGGACTCAGTCCTGCGAATGGCAGAAGCGCCATGGAAAACGCTGTGGCCACGATCCAGCACGAGATCTTTCACCACAAGGCAGCCCTGGCGAGCGGCGGGCAACATATGGGCACGGAGGCCGCGGCGGAGGCATACGCAGACGCCATGCTCGACCTGTTCAGATCGCGCATCGGCGGATAGGAATGACCATGATTAGATCTTTTACTACCGACGAGAAGTCGCTAGTTTCATACGCGCTGACCTTCCACGAGGTCGGGCAACGACCGGTTAGGCCGTTCCCCTCGATTCAATGCCCTGTCTGCCACGAAGGATCGATCCTTCGATATAGGTATCTTCGTCCGCGCGGAACAACAGGAGAAGCGCTATTTGGATATGTCTGGTGCTCCCATTGCATGCGGTACGCCGGGTTCATGGGCCCTGTTCCCGAGTGGTGGGATGTTGTGGATGTTCTGTCACCGGCAGAACACGAGCAATTCGACCAGGACGGCCCCGAGGGTCTCGAGCGGATGCTCCGGTATATCGCGACACGAGAGAACGGGATCAGCTGACGGACGATGGGGTACTAGACCAATGACAGACGTACCACCTCAGGGCAAATCTCTGGCCCCCAGCCACGGTGAGCCCAGCTCCTTCGCCGGTCCTGAACCCGGCGTGGGGTCGCCCCGGCTCGGGGCCGCGCTCGCTGCCGGCGAGCGCTCCGGCGTCGGGCGTGCCCTGCAGCACGATGCCGTCGTGGTCCCGCATCTCGAGCGGGAGGACGGCACGCCGCAAGTACGGGTGTTTCCGGCGCCCGAGGGCTCGGCCGCGCCCTACGAGTTGTGCCTGTTCTCCTCGGCACAGGCCCTGTCCGACTTCCTCCAGGACGACCCAGGCCGCGAGTTCAGCCTGCGGAGTCGTGACTCGCTGGCGCCGTTCCTGCGCCGTCACGGCGCCGCACTCGCACGGGTCGTCGTCGACCCCGCCGGTCCGTATTCCATGACCTTCCGTGTGCCCGAGCTGCTGGCCGCCCTCGACGGCGAGCCCCCCTCGGACGACCCGACCGGCCTGTTCGACGAAACCGGCGCCGGGATCAGCATCGAGGGCCTCCAGGCCATGGCTACGGTGGGCGAGCCCGGGGGGTCCCGGGGCATCGGCATCGAGCTCAACCTGCCCGACCACTGGGCGATCATCGACCTTGAGGAGCCGGAGACCCGGGACCGGCAGATCCGCGAGATCGTCAAGGTCCAGACCCGCACCCTGAACGACCGTTCCGCGCCCCTGCGACGAGACATGCGCGAGAAGATGGTCGATGTCGCCGCCAAGGCCGCCGGTGCCGGCGGGCGTGTGATGGCCTACCTGCTCCTGCCCGGCCAAGACGCCGCCCTGGCCCTGAACCTGACGCTGTACTGGCACGACCTAGGTCCCCAGGCGGGCCACATGCCCCACCTCCAGCGCATCCAGGAGCGCATCGAGGCCGGTCGCGGGCCTGACGACACCCTCACCCGGACCGAGACTCTCTCCGGCCCCTTCCTTCGGCATGTCCGCCTGACGCGCGGCTCCGAGGAGGTCGGCGGGCAGGACGTACCGCTGCTGCTGATCGACTACTGGGCCGAGGCGCCCGGCGGCCAGTCCGTCGCCCGCCTCGCCTTCTCCACGCCGCACGTCGAGATCCGCGACGCGATGCTCGGGCTCACCGACAAGGTCCTCTTCGCCACCGAGTGGCTCATGAGTGCGCCGGGCGCGGAGCCGGCCGCGGACGCCGAGCCAGCCCCGAGCCCGGCCGGCGCCTGACCGTGCGAGAGCGGAGGTAGCCTGCACTCCATGGCCCGCAGCATCGCAACGAACACCACGGTCGAGCGCTCCGACCTGCTCGACTTCCTGCGCTCACGCCGCAACGGCGTGCTCGTCACGTCGCGCACCGACGGCTGCCCGCAGCTGAGCCCGGTCACATACGGGGTCGACGGCGAGGGCCGGGTCGTCATCTCGACCTACCCGGAGCGTGCCAAGGTACGCAACCTGCGCAAGCGTGCACAGGCGTCGTTCATCTCGCTGGGCGACGACTTCGGCGACGCCTGGGTCCAGGTGGACGGCGCCGCCGAGGTCATCGACACACCGGAGTCGGTCGAGCCGCTCGTCGAGTACTACCGCGCCGCCGCCGGCCAGCAGCACCCCAACTGGGACGAGTACCGCGCTGCCATGCTCGAGCAGGGCAAGTCGATCATCCGGATCACGATCGACCGCTGGGGCCCGATCGCGACCGGCGGGTTCCCCGCGCGCCTGGTCGAAGAGGACTAAGACAGCGCATGGGGCACGCCGCCCTGGCGCGCCGGTACGCGGAGTTCGCCGGCTGGGCGACCTCTGGCGGCTCGCCGTGCTTCGCCGCATGGGCGGCCGGCGTGGCCGAGGACGCCGACGTCCTCGCCTGGATCGCGACGCTGCCGGGTCCCAAGCGACAGCCCAACCTCGTCTTCGCCGCGGCCCGATGGCACGGCGTGCCCGCGCCCGGTCCCTACACCGGGCTGCGCGAGGCACTGCTGCACGACGACGGCGCGATCCGCGCCACGATCCTTCATCGCGCGACTCAGACCAACGAGGCGGGCCGGCTCGCGGCGCTGGTCCCGGCCTTCGCGAGCCTGGCCGCCGAGCGTCCGCTCGCGCTCCTCGAGGTCGGCGCGAGCGCGGGGCTGTGCCTCTACCCCGACCGCTGGGGCTACGCGTGGACGACGCCCGGCGGCCGGACCGTGGTCGGGCCCGAGCCGCGGCTTAAGTGCCGCGTGACGGGCCCCGCACCGCTGCCGACCGCGCCGCTCGACGTCGCCTGGCGCGGCGGGATCGACCTCCACCCGCTCGACGTGACCGACGACGACGCCACAGCCTGGCTCGAGACCCTGGTGTGGCCCGAGAACGCGGACCGGCGCGCCGTCCTGCGGCACGCGGTCGAGGTCGCGCGCACCGACCCGCCGCACCTCGTCGCGGGCGACCTGCTCGACGAGCTGCCCGCCCTCGTCGCCGAGGCCGCGCCGCATGGCGAGGTCGTCGTCTTCCACACGGCCGTGATCATGTATCTGTCTGCCGCCGACCGGGAGCGCTTCGACGCCATGATGCGCGGACTCGTGGCCGACGGCGTATGCCGGTGGGTCAGCAACGAGGACCCGCGCGTCCTGCCGTCGGTGCTCGACGGCGCTCCCCCGCTGCCCGACGAGCCGACGATGGTCCTCGGCATCGACGGCCGCGCGGTAGCGTGGGCGCACCATCACGGCCGGTCGCTGGCCTGGCTCTGAGGGTCATACGCGTACCACAGACGAGTCGGCCCATCACGGTCAGAACAGCACCTGCTCCACACCGGCACCCGCGACCTCCAGGCCGCTGCCGTCCACGGGCATCCCGGCCACGGCGCCGCCCGCGGCGCTCTTGGCCATCGAGCCCGACGGGTAGTCGCCCTCGTCGTGCGGGCGCAGCTCGTCGGTATACCGGCCGGTCGCCCCGGAGCGGGCGCGGTGGCCCGACGAGCCGAACCCTCGCTCGTGAAGCAGCGGCTGGACCCGCTCCCAGAGCCAGCTCCGGTAGGCCTTGAGGGCATACGTGCCACGACCGAAGACCCGCCCGTACCCGGCGACCAGGTCCGGGTGGTCGCGCTCGAGCCACTGCAGGTACCACTCCCGCGTGCCCGGCTTGAGGTGCAGAGGGATGACCGTGACGCCCGTCGCACCGGCCTCCGCGACGGCGTCGAGCAGTCGGCGCAGATGGTCGCGCGAGTCGGTGAGCCACGGCAGCACGGGCGCGACCATGACGCCGCACGGCAGCCCGGCGGCGCGCACCGCGCGGATAAGGTCGAGGCGTGCTTGCGGCGTCGGCGTACCGGGCTCAATGGCCTGCTGGAGCTCCTTGTCGGCGAACGCGAGCGAGACACCGAGGCCGACCTCGACCTTGCGCTCCGCCTCGACGATGAGCGGCAGGTCGCGACGCAGCAGCGTGCCCTTGGTCAGGATCGAGAACGGCGTGCCCGAGTCCGCGAGCGCCGTGATGATCCCCGGCATGAGCTTGTAGCGGCCCTCGGCCCGCTGGTAGGGGTCGGTGTTGGTGCCGAGCGCGACCGGCTCGCGCTGCCACGACGGCCTCGCCAGCTCGGCGTGCAGCACCTCGCCGACGTTGATCTTGACGACGACCTGGGTGTCGAAGTCCTTACCGGCGTCCAGGTCGAGGTACTCGTGCGTGGGCCGGGCGAAGCAGTTGTGGCTCACGACGCCGTTGGCGATGAAGTCGCCGGTGCCGGTCGTGATGTCGACCAGGTCTCGCAGCCGCGGCCCGAGGGATTCGACGCTCGCGACCTCGAGGCCGGGACCGCCCTCGACGGCCTTGCCCGACACCGCGCCTCCACCGTCACCCGAGCGGCCGGGGCCCAGCAGTCGGGCTCCGGCGCGCAGGCCGGGTTGCTCGTCCGCGCCCGGCGCCACGTAGCGCCATCCGTCCGTTGCGAGTAGCCGGTGGTCACCCGACGCGACGACCTGCGTCCCGTCCGCCAGCGTGACTCGGTACGCGGGCTTGCGGGTCTGCCACGTGTCGATGACGGTCGTCGGCACGTACCGCCGTACACCGTCCACGACCTGGGTTCCGACGACCTCGTCACCCGGCCCGAGCGCGCCGATCGCTCGCCATGACCCGTCCGCCCTCAGGACGGGGGTATCGGTGCTGTGGCAATACCGGCATGCGTGACTGCAGCCACGGTACGGGTTGATCGTCCAGCGGAACGGCATACGGGAGGCTGCCGGCACCTTCGACAGCGCACTCTTGGCCATGATTTCGTGGAACGTGACGCCGGCGAACTCCGGTGTCCGCACGCTGCGCACGAGCCCAGCGCGCATCAGCCCCGCCAGCTCGAGCCCCGGCAGTGCGCCGTCGTCAGCCGCGATCGTCTGCCCGTCCCACCTCACAACCTCATTCGAACATACGTTCGCATACCAGTCAACGTTCGCGGCGGCTCCGCACGACGACGTAGAGCCACGTGCCCAGCAACCCGAGGGCAAGGGCTCCGAGGATCACGACGATCGCGGTGTCGTCAGACTCGCCACGCTGGATCCGCCGGAGCACCGACGCTGCGCGTACCCCGAGGTACCAGCCCGCGGCGAAGAGCAGCCACGACCACCGGCCGACCTTGGCGTAGACGGCGTCGCCGAGCGGCTGCAGCAGCCGGCGCACGGGCGCGAGCAGTCGGGCGGCCCGGGGTGGCCGCTCCCGCTCGGGCGGACGCGGGATCTGGTCCGGCTCACGCGGCGGCAGGGGTACCACCAGCTCGCGCGGCAGACGAGCGTCGATCCGTGTCGCGACAACCTCCGGCGTCAGGCCCGCGTAGAGCTTCGGCTCCACCGCGACGCGGAACCCGTCGGCGCCCGTCAGGTACCGCGCCCCGTCCGGTCGCGTCACCATGGCGACGCACTCCTCGAAGCGCACGGTCGACGGTCCGCCCGGGGTGACGAGGGAGATGCCGTCGTCACCGACGATGAGCGAGACCTCCGGATTCTCGAGGTGTTCGAAGCTCTCCCCGGACACGGCGCCGTCCGACCACATGGGAGCCGCGACGGCACCCGCCCAATCGAGCCGACCGCTGGGAACCTGCACCAGCGCACCGGCCCAGACCTCCGACGCGACGGTCCGGACGTCCTCGACCGTGACCGCATCGAGCTCGGCGAGATGCTCCTCTGGCGCAAGGATGCGCCCTCCCAGGAGAAGACTCACCGCCACCGCCGGCAGCATCGTGGCGCCGACCTCGGGGACATCGAGGGCCTTGCGCAGCACCGCTCGGGCAGCGTCGACCTCCTCGGCGGTGATCCGACCTCGCCGCAGCCTCGCGAATGTGTCGACGAACGCGCCTACCACGGCGTCCTGCTTCTGGGGCAGCGCGTCGGCATACAGCGTGATCGTGGCCGTCGAGCCGTCTCGCGGCGTGTAATCGGCGTCTGCGGTGTAGGAGAAGCCGCCCTTCTGGCGGAGGTCGTCGAAGATCGCGCGCCTGGCGACCTCCGTGAACACCGTCGCCGCCGTCGACCGCTCGACGACCGTGTCGAGCACGACGCCGCCGTCGTGACCGGCGAAGAATGCCGGCGTCCCGACGAGCGCGTCGGACGGCTCGGGCACAGCGGTGCGCTCTCCTCGCGGCAACCTCAGGTCGAGCCCGCTCGGCACCTCACCCGTGGTCAGGAAGAGCACAGCGTTGTCCTGGGTGAAGCGCGTCCTCGCCCACTCCTCGACCTCGTCGGCAGCCAGCCGCCAGACACCGAGCTCGTCGTAGCCGCTGAGCCCGTATCCCTGGGCGCCGTACCGCCAGAGGTTCATCGCCGTGAACTGACCCCCTCGGCGGCCCGCGGCCTCCGTGCGCAGGATCTCCTTCTCGACCTCGAGCCGGCCCAGCGGCAGGTCGCGGAGCGACTCACAGACGCTGTTGAGATGTGCGACGACCTCGTCGACCGTGCCGGTCGCGTGAAAGACGGTCCAGACCTGCCCCGTCTGGCCGTTGTGGTGCACCTCGCTCAGGTTGTGGCGGTAGAGCGCGAGATGCTCGACCAGGTGTGTGATGCCCGCGGTTGCCAGCGTCTCGTCGGCCCGGCCCACGCGGAACACGAGCCCGCCGGTCACGGGACCCTCGCGGGGCGCGAAGACCGTCGGGACCCCGTCCACGGTCGTCCACGAGATCAGGTTCTCGAGGTTCACCAGGTCGGGGGGAAGCTGAGGCTCGTCCGTGGCCACGGTCGGTTCTGCGGTCACGCGTTCCTCCTCCGCGTCAGAGGGCGCAAGGCCCGCACCAGATAGAACGCTGCCAGCCCGGAGGCGGCGCCGAACACGACGGCGGCGGTCACTGAGCCCGGCTCCCCGCCGACCGCGGCCACGGTGCTCGCGATCGCCGCGGTACCCGCGCCGAGGAACATCACCGCGAGGACGACGAGCGAGGCGATGGCAGTCGCCCGCCGCCCTCGTGACGGCGCTCCGGGTGGGGGCGGGACCGGTCCACCGAGCGCCTGCGCTCTGCTCCGGGCGTACCACTCGGTCTTGTTGTCGAGGTAGTCCCAGCCCGGGGAGACCGGATTGTCGCCCAATGCACGGAAGTGCGGTGCGGCGTCGGCGTGCCGTTCGGCGAAGGTGAACAGCAGGGCGAGCTCGGCGTGCACGGAGTCCGCGTCGGGCCCGGGCACGTGATCGGGATGGAGCACCGAGGCACCGGCAACCTCCCGGAGCCGCTCCAGGGCCGCCTGGTCGAGGAACGTCGTCTGGCCGAGCTCGAGCCATCGCTCGACCTGAAGCGACGCGAGCAGAGCGCGGCTCGGCAGGCCCTCCGGCGCGCCGGAGGCGCACTCGGCGACGAACGCCTCGGCCGCCTCCCACGACCCGCCCCACTTCGGCACGACCTGCTGCAGGTAGGTCCGTTGCGCGCGGTGGTGATGCGGAGCGAGCGCAGCAAGCTTGTCGTAGCGCCGGCGCGCCTCCGACTGGCCCAGCTCGAGCCCGCGAGCGGTGAGCAGGCGCACCTCCCACGCGGGTGCGTAGTCCGGGTGGTCCGCACACACGTCGACGAGGAGCTGCTCGGCCCTGACGAGCCACTCACGGAACTGCTCGAAACGCTCGGCCGCGACGTGCTCTGCCCGTGCCCCGGTACGGATCCGCCAGCCGATGCTCACGTACCGGCGCGCGAGCAGCGTGCGAGCGAGCGGGTCGCCAGGAGCTGCGGACACGGCCCGCTCCAACATCTGCTCGACGCCGGTCTTGTCCGCCACGAGCTCGTGAGCGAGCGAGAGCTCCTGCGGTCCGAGCGTGGAGAGCGCCGCCGCGACGGCGTCCCAGTCGCGCGAGCGCATGGCGGAGCGAACCGGCGTCAGCTCCTGGTAGCGGGACCAGGCGTCAAACGACGGCGGGCCGCCGAGGTCGTGGTTCGAGCATGCCGACGCGTCGACGGCGCCCCCGGAGCTGTTCATGCGTTCCCCTGCATCACGCGTCGGCCACCATCCGGCGGCTCGAGCCGGCCACGGAGCACCGGCCGGCGAATTCTACCAGTGCACAGTGACGTACGACACACCCGCAGTTCAGCGACCCGGGGCTCGCGACCTGGTCACCCTCATCGAGGGCAGGGCGTCACTCCCCCGCTGGCATGACCCGCGGCCAGAGGTCTTCGGCCGGCGGCTCCCAGGCCGCGGCGTCGGCGTCGACCTGCGCTCCGGAGCGGATGTCCTTGACCTGGTCCGGGCCGCGCACGCCGTCCTCGCCGGGCGCCCCGGGGAACCAGACGAACGGGATGCCGCGACGGTCGGCATACTTGATCTGCTTGCCGAACTTGGCGGCGGTCGGCGCGACGTCGACCGGGATTCCACGTGCCCGCAGCGCGGCGGCGACGTCGTCGGACGCGCCACGCGACTCCTCGTCCGCCACCGCGACGAGCACCGCCGTCGGGACGCCGCGCGTCGCGGTCACGAGGTTCGCCGACAGCAGTCGCGAGACCAGGCGAGACACCCCGATCGACAGGCCCACACCCGGGTAGGTGTTCTTGCCGTCCGAGGCGAGGGTGTCGTACCGGCCGCCCGAGCAGATCGAGCCGAGCTGCTCGTGGCCCACCAGCACCGTCTCGTAGACCGAGCCCGTGTAGTAGTCGAGGCCGCGGGCGATCTTGAGGTCGGCGACCACGACGCCGGGCGCACGCTGGGCGGCGGCCTCGACGAGGGCCCGGAGCTCTGCGAGCCCGGTCTCGAGGAGGTCGGTGACGGCGTCGTAGGAGGCCGCGAGCGCCCGCACCTGCTCGACGACGGACGCGTCCGTCCCCGAGACCGCGGCCAGCTCGAGGCATGCCTTGGCCTGCTCGGGCGTGGCGCCCTGCTCGGCGACGAGCAGCTCGGCGACGGCGTCCGGGCCGATCTTGTCGAGCTTGTCGACCTGGCGGAGCACGCCCTCGACGTCGTCGAGGCCCAGGCCGCGGTAGAAGCCCTCGGCGACCTTGCGGTTGTTGACGAGGATGCGCACCTCGGGCACGCCGATCGCGCGCAGCGCGCCGAGCGCCTCGGCCATGACCAGGGGCAGCTCGACCTCGTAGTGGTACGGCAGCTCACCCGCGCCGACGACGTCGATGTCCGCCTGGACGAACTCGCGGAAGCGGCCCTCCTGCGGGCGCTCGCCGCGCCAGACCTTCTGGATCTGGTAGCGCTTGAACGGGAACGCGAGCCGCCCGGCGTTCTCGAGGACGTACCGCGCGAAGGGCACAGTGAGGTCGAAGTGCAGACCGAGCTGCTTGTCGCCCGCCTCCGGCTCCTCGGGGTCCGCCTGCAGGCGGCGCAGCACGTAGACCTCCTTGGACGTCTCACCCTTGCGCAGCAGCTGGTCGAGCGGCTCGACGGCCCGCGTCTCGATCCCCGCGAACCCGTGCAGCTCGAAGGTGTGCTGGAGCACCTTCAGGACGTGCTGCTCCACGACGCGACCGTCGGGAAGCCATTCGGGAAATCCGGAGAGCGGGTTGGGGCGTGCCATGGCCACGATCTTCCCATCTCTCGCGGCGGACTGTGGCCAGCCGTCCACGAGCCTTCGGCTCAGCGGCCGGCGAGGAACGGGTTGGCGGAGAGCTCCCGGCCCACCGTCGTCGCCGGGCCGTGGCCCGGCACGACGGCGAGCGCCGGGTCGAGGTTCCCGACGACGTCGCGCAGCGTGGTCTGCATGAGCGCGGCGTCGCCGCCGGGCAGGTCGGTACGACCGACCGACCCCGCGAACAGCACGTCGCCGGCGAGCACCACACCGGGCTGGTCGGACGGCTGGAGCAGGTAGAGCGTCGATCCCTCGGTGTGACCTGGCGCGTGGACCGCCCGCAGGAGGACGTCGCCCGCATGCAGCGTCGTGCCGCCGTTGTCGCCGCCGGTGTCGAAGGGCTCGACGACGGCGGGCGAGCGGTAGTCCTCGGGGTGCAGGCCGAGGCCGGCGAGGGCCTGGCGCAGCGCCCCGCTCACGCCCGACCCGCCCGCGAGGCCGAGCGTGCCGAACGGGTCGGCGAGCCGGTAGACGTCCGCCGCGTGCAGGCGCATGGGCGCGTCGTACCGCTCGCACACCGCCGCCGCGTCCCAGGTGTGGTCGACGTGGCCGTGAGTCGCGAGGACGGCACGCACCCGCAGGCGCTGCTCGTCGACGACGCGCGCGACGCCGTCGGCCGCACCGGCGCCGACGTCGACGACGACGCAGTCGCGTGTGCCGTCGTCGTGCCGCGACCCGGCGGTCACGACGCAGCAGTTGGTTCCGAAAACGGGCGCGACGACGACATGGACCTCCATGGCCGTCACGCTATCGCCCGGCCGTGAGCGCTGGCTGTTCGGACCACGCGGTGTGACCTGCGTCGCGGCGCCTAGACTGTGCAGCGCATGCGTGTCACCGGTCGAATCCGGTGGCTTCACGACCAGGGAGGTAGCTCGGCGGTGGCGGCCAGCAAGCGCGAGCGCGAGAACGCGCGCAAGCGGCAGGCGAAGTGGGAGGAGCGGCAGGCTCGGGCGCGCGAGCGTCGTCGCCGCGTCTTCACCATCGTGGCGCTCGTCGCCGCGCTCGCCCTCGTGGGCGGCGGCTCGCTCGTGGCGGGCCTCGCAGGGAGCGGCGCGCCCGAGACCGCAGAGACGCCCGCCGCTGACGGCTGCCCCGCGGGCGCGACCGCTGCGCGCACGGGCGGCTCCCTGCCCAACCCGTCGGCCGCCGAGGACCGCACCTGGACCGCGACGCTCGACCTCTGCGTCGACGGCGTCCAGTCCGAGGTCGTGGTCGAGCTCGACGGGGCAAAGGCGCCCCAGGCGGTCGCGAGCTTCGTCTCGCTCGCCAGGCAGGGGTACTTCGACGGCACGCAGTGCCACCGGCTCACGACGACCGGGATCTACGTGCTGCAGTGCGGTGACCCGACCGCGACCGGCACGGGCGGTCCCGGCTACCAGTTCGGCCCGATCGAGAACGCGCCCAAGGACGGCGTCTACCCGGCCGGCACGCTCGCGATGGCGCGTCGCGGGAACGATGCTGAATCGATGGGCTCGCAGTTCTTCCTGGTGTACCAGGAGTCCACCATCCCGTCGGACACGGCGGGCGGGTACACGGTGTTCGGCACCGTCACGTCCGGCCTGGACGTCGTCCAGGCAGTCGCTGACGCGGGTACCGCGGACGGAGCCCCTGACGGCTCCCCCGTCAACCCGGTCATCATCGAAGGAGTTGAGACCCCATGAGCGAGAGCACCCCCGGCTCGACCGGCCCCGAGAAGCCCGAGGCCGCCGTCGACCAGGAGCAGGCCGAGACTCCTACCGAACCCGGGACGACGGCGGCACCCGCCGCCGAGGGGGCGCCGACGCCCGAGCCGGAGGCCGGGGCACCTGCGGCGGACGAGCCGCCCGCCGGCGAGGAGGCCTCCACCACGGCGGACGAGCCCGCCACGACCGAGGAGTCCACCTCGACCGAGGAGCCCGCCACGACGACGGCGGAACCCGCCGCGACCGCAGCCCCCGCGCCGAGGCCGACCGCGCCGAAGCCCTCGGCGCTCGCAGGTGCGCCAAAGCCGTCGGCCCTGCGCCGTCCCACGCCCGCACCGCCTGGACAGTCCGCCGCCAAGGCGCCTGAGACCGCACCGACGCCCGTCGTCCCGCCCGTGCACGACGCCGCCGAGGCAGCCGCGGCCGAGGCGTTCGGCCGGGTCGACGACGAGGGCAACGTCTACGTCCGCGAGGGCGCGGGCGAGCGCGTCGTCGGGCAGTTCCCCGGCGTACCCGAGTCCGAGGCGCTGAGCCTGTACGTGCGCCGGTACCTCGACCTCGTCGCCAAGGTCGCGCTGTTCGAGACACGTCTGGAGAGCGCCGACCTGGCGGTGAAGGAGATCGACCAGACCCTCGCCAAGCTGTCCGAGGAGACGTCCGAGCCGGCCGCCGTCGGCGACCTTGACGCGCTGCGCGGGCGCGTGGAGGCCTTGCGCACGCGCGCGGCCGAGCGCCGCGCCGCGCTCGAGGAAGAGCGCGCGGCGGCCAAGGCGCGTGCGATCGAGGCAAGGACCGAGATCGTCGAGGCGGCGGAGAGGATCGCCGCGACCGACCCGGGCAAGATGCAGTGGCGCCCCGCCGGCGAGGAGCTGCGTACCCTGCTCGACCGGTGGAAGGAGGCACAGCGCTCGGGGCCCCGCATCGACCGCTCCACCGAGGAGTCGCTGTGGAAGCGGTTCAGCCACGCGCGCACCGCGTTCGACCGCGAGCGCCGGCACTTCTTCGCCGACCTCGAGCAGCGCAACAGCGCCGCGAAGGCCGCCAAGGAGGCGCTCGTCGCCGAGGCCGAGGCGCTGCAGGGCAGCACCGACTGGGGCGCGACGGCCGGCGCCTACCGCGACCTCATGGCGCGCTGGAAGTCCGCCGGACGCGCGAGCCGCAAGGACGACGACGCGCTCTGGGCCCGGTTCCGTGCCGCGCAGGACCGGTTCTTCTCCGCCCGTGACGCGGCCAACGCCGCCGTCGACGCCGAGTACGCGGAGAACCTCGTGGTCAAGGAGGCGCTGCTCGCCGAGGCCGAGGCGCTGCTTCCGATCACCGACCTCAACGCGACCAAGGCGGCGCTGCGAGGCATCCAGGAGCGCTGGGAGGTGGCAGGCAAGGTACCGCGGGGTGACATCCAGCGCGTCGAAGGTCGCCTGCGCGCGGTCGAGAACGCGGTGCGCGACGCCGATCAGGCCCAGTGGACCCGCACGAACCCGGAGACCCGGGCGCGCGCCGAGGGTGCCGCCGCCCAGCTCGAGGCGGCCATCGAGGGCCTCGAGGCCGAGCTCGCGCAGGCGCAGCGGGCGGGCAACCGCCGCAAGGTCGAGGAGATCGAGGGCGCGATCGCGGCGCGTCGTGCCTGGCTCGAGCAGGTCGTCAAGGCCGCTGAGGAGTCGCGCGGCTGACATCGCTCCGCCGGGCGTCAACGGCCCGGTCTGTGGATCCCGCGCGGGTCCACAGGCCGGCCCGTCGCCTTCTGCTCCGGGCTCCCGGGCTGCGTACCGTCGGTCGGGTGGCACGGCTGGCCGATCTCCTGGACGCACGTCCCTCGCCGTCCCCGTCGGTGGTGCTCCCCGGGCACGTCGGCGGCCGGGCAGCGTGGGATGCCCTGGTGCGCGACGGCGCGCTACGAGTCGTCCGCGACCGTGCGGCGGTGCCCGCGGGCGAGCCCGTCGACGCGTTCCTGAGGGCGAGCGTCCTGCCGCGACCTGCCCGCACCGGGGTGGTCGCCGGGCGCACGGCCGCCTGGGTGCACGCGGGCGTGCCCGACGGCGGCACCCTCGACCTCGCGTACGCGACCGGACGACACCGGCCGGAGGTGTGGGTGGGTGCGCGCGTCTGGCAGGAGCCGCTGCTGGCGTCCGACGTCGTCGAGATCTCGGGGCTGCGCGTCACGACGCCGCAGCGAACGGTCGTCGACCTCGCGCTGCGCGAGGATCCCGGTGTCGCCGTCGAGGTCGTGCGAGCGCTCGTCGACGCCTGCGGGGTGGACCTGCGTGCGGCCACGCGCGCGCTCGAGCTGCGGGCACGGGTGGTCGGCCGGCCACGGGCGCGCCGGGTGCTGGCCGCTGCGGCAAGTGCCGGGGTGCCTTAGTTTTGGCCCCATGGCCTCTGCGAACGCCGTCGAGCTCGAGGCCGACGGCCGCCTCGTGCGCGTCTCGAGCCCCGACCGGGTCGTCTTTCCGGCGCGCGGCATCACGAAGCTCCAGGTGGTCGAGTTCTTCCTGTCGGTGGGCGACGGGATTCTCGGCGCGCTGCTGGACCGGCCCACCACGCTCGAGCGCTGGCCCAAGGGCGTGTTCGAGGGCGCGATCATGGCCACGCGCGCCGACAACCGTGGCGACGCGTTCTACCAGAAGCGCGTGCCCAAGGGTGCGCCCGACTACGTCGACACCGCGACGATCGCGTTCCCGTCAGGGCGAACGGCCGACGAGGTCGCGCCGACCGAGCTCGCCGTCGTGGCCTGGGCCGCGAACCTGGGCACGCTGACGTTCCACCCGTGGCCCGTCCGGCGCGACGACGTCGAGGCGGTCGACCAGCTCCGCATCGACCTCGACCCCCAGCCGGGGACCGACTTCGGCGACGCCGCTGCCGTCGCGCCGCACCTGCGCGAGCTGCTCGACGAGCTTGGCCTGACCGGGTACCCCAAGACGTCGGGCGGTCGCGGCATCCACGTGTTCGTGCCGCTCGCACCTCGATGGTCGTTCGTCCAGGCCCGCCGGGCGACCATCGCGATCGGGCGCGAGCTCGAGAGGCGGCTCCCGGAGAAGGTCACCACCAAGTGGTGGAAGGAGGAGCGCGGGGCCAAGATCTTCGTCGACTACAACCAGATGGCGCGCGACCGCACCATCGCGTCGGCGTACTCGATCCGGCCCAACCAGCGCGCCACGGTCTCCACGCCGATCGCGTGGGACGAGGTGCATGAGGTCCATCCGGACGACTTCGACATCACCACCGTGCCCGCCCGGTTCGCCGCGCGTGGTGACCTGTTCGCGGCGCTGCGCGCCGACCGCGACGTCGCGCTCGACTGCTCGCTCGACGCCGCCCTCGACCTTGCGCGGCGCGACGAGGAGGAGCACGGGCTGGGCGACCTGCCCTACCCGCCGGAGTACCCGAAGATGCCGGGCGAACCGAAGCGGGTCCAGCCGAGCCGGGACCGCGACCGCGCGCGGGGCTGAGGTCAGCGCCGTCCGTAGCGCAGGAAGACCGTCCCGTCGGGGAAGCGCCGCTCGTCGACCAGAGCCAGCTCGAGCCAGGCGCCGTCGGGCAGCGCGCGCAGGCCGCCGCCGACGACCACCGGTCCGACGAACAGGTGGATCTCGTCGACCATGCCGGCGCGCAGAGGCCCGGCCGCCGTCGTCGGGCCCGAGACCTCGACCACGCCGTCGGTGGCCGCCACGATCTCGGCGAGCCGCGCGTTCGTGAGGCGCGGCTCGAGGGTCGTGCGCGGAGCGTCGACGGCGATGATCGAGTCCGAGCACACGATCTTGTCCGCCTCGCGCCAGAAGGCGGCGAACTCGTCCTCGACTGCGCTCTTGCCGGCGGGCCACGTGTCCCAGACGTGCATGGTGTCGAACATGCGCCGGCCCATGACGAAGGTACGCACGTCACGCACGAGCGCGTTGACGAACGCGTGCAGCTCGTCGCTCGGTGCGGCCCAGTCGAAGTTGCCGTCGGCGTCGGCGACGTACCCGTCCACCGAGCAGCTCATGGGGCCGAACCTGAGAGTTCCCATGTCTCACCGACCGCCGCCGGCCGCGAAACTCATCGCCGCACGGCCGTCACGTCGTGCCCGGGGCGCCAGGCAACAGCGAGGCCAGGTCGTAGCGCACCGGCTCCTCGAGCTGCTCGTACGTGCACGACGTCGGGTCGCGGTCCGGGCGCCAGCGCTTGAACTGCGCCGTGTGGCGGAACCGGGTGCCTTCCATGTGGTCGTACCCGACCTCGAGCACGCGCTCGACGCGCAGCGGCGTGAACGACAGGTCCTTGCCGGCGCTCCACCGCGACTGCGCTCCCGGTCGGCGCTCCCCCGCCGTCCCGGCCGCGACCGTCGGGTCCTGCCAGTCCGCCCACGGGTGTGCGCCGGCCTCGGGCGTCCCGGGCTCGACGACGAACGGGGCCAGCTCGGCGTGCAGGGCAGCGCGTCGCGCGGCCGGGAACGACGCCGCGACGCCGACGAACTGCAGCTGCCCGGGGCCGTCGCCCCCGCCGTCGTACAACCCGAGCAGGAGCGAGCCGATGAGCGGCTTGGCCGCCGTCGACGTCTTGTGCATCCGGTACCCGGCGAGCACGACGTCGGCGGTGCGGGCGTGCTTGATCTTGAGCAGCGTGCGCTTGTTGGGCTCGTACCGGCCGTCGAGGCGCTTGGCGACGACGCCGTCGAGCCCTGCCCCCTCGAAGGCGTCGAACCACTCGCGCGCGACGGCGGCCTCGGACGTGCGCGGCGTCGCGTAGACGCCCGGACCGGACAGGTCGAGACCGTCCAGCGCCGCGAGCCGTTGGGCCAGCGGGCGCCGCGACAGGTCGTCGTCGTGCAGGGCGAGCACGTCGAACACGACGAGGCTCGCGGGCGTCTGCCCGGCCAACAGCCGCACGCGGGACTCGGCCGGGTGGATGCGCTGCGACAGCGCGTCGAAGTCGAGCCGGGCGGGACCTGCGCCCGTCGGGTCGGGGCGCGCGACGACGATCTCGCCGTCGACGACGCACCGCTCGGGCAGGGCGTCACGCACGGCCTCGGCCACCTCCGGGAAGTACCGCTGCATCGGCCGGGCGTTGCGCGAGTCGATGCGCACGTCGTCGCCGTCGCGGTAGACGATCGCCCGGAAGCCGTCCCACTTGGGCTCGTACACCCACGCCGGGTCGCCGCCGTCCGGCTGGTCGGGCACAGACGGCACCGACTTGGCGAGCATGGGCAGGATCGGCGGCTGCAGCGGCAGGCTCATGGCAGCGAACCTAGCCGTCTCCGCCCCGCAGCGCGCGCCGCCGTGCGCCGGCGGTGAACGCCCGTGTGCGCCGGGCTACGCCTCGCTGACGGGCGGCAGCTCAGCCGCCTTGGTCCCCGTCGTGCGGTAGACGTCGAAGACGCCGTCGATCTTGCGCACGGCCGCCAGCACCTGCTGCAGGTGCCCGGGTTCAGCCATCTCGAAGACGAACCGCGACATCGCGATGCGGTCGCTCGTCGTCGAGACGGTGGCCGAGAGGATGTTGACGTGGTGGTCCGACAGGACCCGAGTGACGTCGGACAGCAGGCGTGATCGATCGAGCGCCTCGACCTGGATCTGTACCAGGAACATCGTGTTGGCGCCCGCGGTCCACGCGACGTCGACGATCCGCTCGGGCTGGGCAAGCAGCTGCTCGACGTTCGCGCAGTCCGCCCGGTGCACGCTCACGCCGGCCCCCCGGGTGACGAACCCGACGATCTGGTCGCCCGGAACGGGAGTGCAGCATTTGGCGAGCTTGACCCAGATGTCCTCGACGCCCTTGACCACGATGCCCGGGTCGCCCGTGCGGGTGCGGCGACTGGGCTGGCCAGGGCGCGCGACCTCGGCCGTGTCCTCCTGGGTGCCCTCCTCGCCCCCGAGCGACTTCACGAGCATCTCGACCACGTGCTGCGCCGAGGTGTGGCCCTCGCCCACCGCCGCGTACAACGCGGAGACGTCGGCGTAGCGCATGTCGCTCGCGAGCCCGACGAGCGCCTCCTGGCTCAGCAGGCGCTGGATCGGCAGGTTCTGCTTGCGCATCGCCTTCGTGATGGCGTCCTTGCCCTGCTCGATCGCCTCCTCGCGCCGCTCCTTGGTGAACCACGCGCGGATCTTGTTGCGGGCCCGCCCCGACTTGACGAACGCGAGCCAGTCACGCGAGGGGCCCGCAGACTCGGCCTTGGACGTGAGGATGTCGACGACGTCGCCGTTCTGCAGCGGCGAGTCGAGCGGCACGAGCCGTCCGTTGACCCGCGCGCCCATCGTGCGGTGCCCGACCTCGGTGTGCACCGAGTAGGCGAAGTCGACGGGCGTCGACCCGGCCGGCAGCGCCATGACCTCGCCCTTGGGCGTGAACACGTAGACCTCGGCGCCACCGATCTCGTAGCGCAGCGAGTCGAGGAACTCGCTCGGGTCCGCGGTCTCCCGCTGCCAGTCCACGAGCTGGCGGAGCCACGCCATGTCGTTGGTGCGCGGGTCGTCCGGCTTGCCGGGCTTGGCGCCCCGCGCGGGCTCCTTGTACTTCCAGTGCGCCGCGACGCCGTACTCCGCGCGCCGGTGCATGTCGTGCGTGCGGATCTGGATCTCGACCGGCTTGCCGCCCGGCCCCACGACGGTCGTGTGCAACGACTGGTACATGTTGAACTTGGGCATCGCGATGTAGTCCTTGAACCGGCCGGGAACCGGGTTCCACCGCGCGTGCAGCGCGCCGAGCGCCGCGTAGCAGTCACGCACCGTGTCCACCAGGACGCGCGTGCCGACGAGATCGTAGATCTCCGCGAAGTCGTGCCCGCGCACGATCATCTTCTGGTAGATCGAGTAGTAGTGCTTGGGCCGGCCGGTCACGGTCGCCCGGATCTTCGAGCTGCGCAGGTCGGCGGTGATCTGCTCCCGCACCACGCCGAGGTACTCCTCGCGTGCGGGCGCGCGCTCGGCCACAAGGTGCACGATCTCGTCGTACACCTTGGGGTAGAGCGCCTGGAAGGACAGGTCCTCGAGCTCCCACTTGATCGTGTTCATGCCGAGGCGGTGCGCGAGCGGCGCGTAGATCTCGAGCGTCTCGCGCGCCTTGCGCTCGGCCGACGAGCTCGTCACGTACTTCCACGTCCGCGCGTTGTGCAGACGGTCGGCCAGCTTGATGACCAGCACGCGGATGTCCTTGGCCATGGCCACGACCATCTTGCGCACTGTCTCGGCCTGCGCGGCGTCGCCGTACTTGACCTTGTCCAGCTTGGTCACCCCGTCGACGAGCATGGCGATCTCCTCGCCGTACTCGGAGCGGAGCTGGTCGAGGGAGTAGTCGGTGTCCTCGACGGTGTCGTGCAGGAGGGCGGCGGCCAGCGTGGCGCCGTCGAACCCGAGCTCCGCGAGGATCGTCGCCACGGCCACGGGGTGCGTGATGTACGGGTCGCCGGACTTGCGCTGCTGGCCTCGGTGCGCCTTCTCCGCGGTCTCGTAGGCGCGCGACAGCACGGACAGGTCCGACCTCGGGTGGTTGGTCCGGACTGCCTGGAGCAGGGGTTCGAGCGCGGGCGCGGTCGTCGGGGTCCCGCCGCCGAGGACGCCGAGGCGCACGAGCCGGTTCCGCACCCGGACGCCGGTGCCGGGGGCGGGCGGCGTCGGCGGACCCGTCGAGGCGCGCGCGGTCGTGGTCTCCTCGCTCACCTGCGCCTCCTTCCGCCACCGGGTCTCGCTGGACGTCCGGGAGGGCAAGTCTACGACTCCGCGCGCAGCAACGTTTCGACCGTGCGACCCGCGAGCCGTTCCCGGCCACCGAGGCCGGCGAGCTCGAGCAGGAACGCGAGGGCTACGACCTGCCCGCCGCACCGCTCGACGAGCTCGGCCGCCGCGGCGGCCGTGCCGCCCGTCGCCAGCACGTCGTCCACCAGGAGAACACGCGCACCATGCCTCAGTGTTCCCGTGCGCAGCTCGATCGCCGCAGAGCCGTACTCGAGGTCGTACTCGACCCGTTCGACCGGCGGCGGGAGCTTGCCCGCCTTGCGGAGCGGGAGGAACCCGACCCCGAGCCGGGTCGCGAGGGGCGCGCCGAACAGGAAGCCGCGCGCCTCCATCCCGGCCACGACGTCGACGCCGCCGTCAGCGTCGACGAGGCCTGCGAACGCCTCGACGACGTCGCCGAGCGCCGCGCCGTCGGCCAGGAGCGGCGTGATGTCACGGAAGACGATGGGCGGGTGCGGGTAGTCCGGCACGTCGCGGATGAGAGCACGCACCTCGGTCGCCCTCTCCTGGCCCAGGCCGGAGAGGGCGACCACCGAGATGTCGTCGGTCACGCGTGCCTCAACGTGCACGCTTCCGCCGCGGCTGCGCCCCGTGGCCGAGGTGGTGGCCCGGGATGAGCTGCGACGTGCCTGCCGCGGCGGCCGCGAGCTCGGCGTCGTGCCCGCCCTCGGCAGCGACGCGCTCGCGCTCGGCGAGCACGGCGGCGGTGTGCTGGGCGATCTTCGGCTCCTTGCCGCGCAGGAGGACGTCGAGCGGGGTCGCGAGGAAGATCGACGACGCCGCACCGACGGCGATACCGACGAAGAGCGAGAGCGACAGGTCGCGCAGCGTCCCCGCGCCGAGCCACAGTGCGCCGACGAACAGGATGCCGGCGACCGGCAGCAGTGCCACGACGGAGGTGTTGATCGAGCGCACCAGCGTCTGGTTGACGGCCAGGTTCGCCCGCTCGCCGTACGTCGAGCGCGTCTGGGACAGCACGTCCTGAGTGTTCTCGCGGACCTTGTCGAACACGACCATCTTGTCGTAGAGCGAGAAGCCGAGAATCGTCAGGAAGCCGATGATCGTCGACGGCGTGACCTCCCAGCCCACCGCGGCGTACACGCCGGCGGAGATCACCAGGTCGGAGAGCATCGCCACGATCGCCGCGACGGACATCCGCCACGCACGGAAGTAGATCGCCATGAACGCGGCAGCTGCGAGCACGAACACCACGACGCCCCACAGGGCGCGCATCGAGACGCCCGCGCCCCACGTGGGGCCGACGAACGAGGTGGCGACGTCCGCGCGCTCGACGTCGTACGCCTCGGCCAGGGCGAGGCTGACGTCCTCGACCTCCTGCGCGTCGAGCTGCGTCGTCTGGACTCGCACGGCGGAACCGCCGACGACCGCGACACGCGGCTCCTCGCCGGGCACGGCCGACTGGACGGCCGTCACTGCCGCGTCCTGCTGGGTGGTGGTGACACCCTCCACGGTGAACTCCGACCCACCGCGGAAGTCGATGCCGAGCGTCAAGCCCTTGATCCCGAGGACCGCGACTGACGCGAGCCCGAAGATCGCGACGATGGTGAACCACGTCCGGCGCTTTGCGACGACCGGGTACGAACGGCGGCCGGTGTACAGGTCGTTGCCCCACTGGGCGAAGGTCATGCCGGCCATCAGCGGCTCTCCTCGTTCTCGCCACGGTCGGCGTGCTGGGACTCGTCGACAGACGTCTGGCCGCCCGGTGGCGTCTCGGCGGCAGCGGCCGCCTTGCGCTCGGCGGCGCGGCGCTCGGCGATCGTCATCCGACGACCCGACGCGTCGGCCCGCGACTCGGTCGGCGTCGCAGCCGCGCCGGCGAACGCCATCTCGGGCTCGGCGGACTCCGACGTCGCGACCGCCGGCTGCGTGGCGACACGGCCGGCGCCGACGTAGCGCACGCCGGCGGCCCGCAGGCGCTCGGGCGACAGACCGGACCAAGAGTGCCCGTCGCGGAAGAACGGGATCTTCGCGATGAGCTGCATGGCCGGGTGGGTGAACCAGAAGACGACGGCGACGTCGATGACCGTCGTCAGACCGAGCGTGAAGGCGAAGCCCTGGACCCCGCCGACGGCGAGGAAGTACAGGATGACCGCCGAGATGAGGTTCACCGACTTGGCGGCGAGCACCGTGCGGCGGGCACGGCGCCAACCGCGCTCGACCGCGTAGGCGAGCGAGCGGCCGTCGCGCATCTCGTCACGGATGCGTTCGAAGTAGACGATGAACGAGTCCGCGGTGAAACCGATCGCGACGATGAGGCCCGCGACGCCGGCGAGCGAGAGGCGGTAGCCCATCAGCCACGACAACAACGCGATCGAGACGTAGGTGATGAGGCCGGCCCAGACGAGCGAGGCCACGGTCAGCATGCCCAGCGAGCGGTACTGGAACAGTGAGTACACGACGACGAGCGCGAGGCCGATGAGACCCGCGATGAGGCCGTTGCGCAGCTGCTCGGACCCCAACGTCGCGGAGATCTGCTCCTGGCTCTGCACCTCGAACGCGATGGGCAACGAGCCGAAGCTCAGCTGGTTCGCGAGGACCGCCGCGCTGTCACGGGTGAACGAGCCCGAGATCTCGGCCTGCCCGTTGGGGATCGGGGTGCTCACCGACGGTGCCGAGACCACGAGGCCGTCGAGCACGATCGCGAACTGGTTGCGCGGCGACTCGAGCGTCGACAGGCGCGTGGTCGTCTGCCGGAAGGCGGTGGTGCCCTGCGAGTCGAAGTTGAGGTTGACCGCCCACTCGTTCGTGGTGACGCCCTGGGCGGTGACGCGCAGGCCCGAGCTCGCCGTGGTGAGGTCCGTGCCGTCGATCTCGACCGGCCCGAGGATCCACTTGAGCGACCCGTCCTGCGAGCAGGTGACCAGCGGCGCAGCCGGGTCGTCCCCGCCGCCGCCGACGAGGTTCTCCGGCTGCGTGCAGTCGAGGTTGGTGAACTGCTCCTGGAGCTCCGGGGTGATCTGGGCCAGGTCGCTCGGGTCGGTCGCCTCCGTGGGCGCGGGCGTCGCGGGCGCCTCCGAGCTCTCTTGGGTCGGTTCCTGCGACGCCTCGTCGGTCGCGGCCTCGTCGTCGGTCGCGGTCGTCCGCGGCGCGGTCACGGCCTGGCCGCGCGCCTTTCCGCCCGGGCTCGTGTCGGGGCTCGACTCCTCGGACGGCTCGGCCGACGGCTCGCCCGTGGCCCCCTCGCCGTCGCCCTCGGCGGGCGCTTCGGTCCCCGTGTCCGTGGGCTCCGGCGCCGCGGCGGGGACGCCGACGTCGTACGTCAGCACGGGCCGGAACCGCATCTGTGCCGGCTGGGAGACGAGGTCGATGGTCTCCTGGCTCGCCTCACCGGGGATGCCGACGACGACGTTGTTGCCCTGCGCCGCGATCTCCGCCTCGGCGACACCGGAGGAGTCGATGCGCTGCCGGATGACGTTGATCGACTCGTCGATCGCCTCGGGCGTGATCTCCGAGCCGTCGGTCGACGTCGGCGTCAGGATGATCTGCGTCCCGCCCTGGAGATCCAGCGCGAGGCCGGGGGCGAAGCTCGAACCGCCAGGGTTGTCGGCGGACTTGCCGTTGAGGAACACGCCCGCTGCGAGGGCGATGAACGGCAGGACGATCGAGAGGATCGTGAAGACCACGAGCGTGCGTACCGGACGCGAGCGCTGCGTGCGTGAGTTGGCCAACTTCTGTCTCTTCCCGTGTGCGCGTCACCCTGGGGCCACGCGTGATGGCGCCGGCCAGGATCACCCGGCCGGCGCGGAGGTCACTTGCCCTCGGTCTCGCCGTTCTCCCGACGCTTCTGCTCCCGGAACTCCTGCTGCGCGGTGTCCAGGCCGGAGATGTCGTCGGGGACGTCGACGGAACCGTCTGCGGGGGTGATGCTACCGCTCTGGTCGGACTCCTCTGTGACGTCCGTCTCGTCGGTGACGGCGGGCGTGTCCAAGCGCTTGGCGATGGCGGCCCGGAGCCAGCGGGTCTGGACCCCCGGCGTCGACTCGATCGTCACGGTGTCGGCCGCATCGTCGATCGCGACCACGGTGCCCACCATGCCCGAGCCCGTCATGACCTCCTGCCCAGGCGCGAGCGCGGATCGGAACTCGGCCTGCTGCTTCTGCTGCTTCCGGGTCCGCGAGCTCATGAAGAACATGAGCGCGATCAGGCCGGCGAAGAGGATGAGAAGGGTGGGATCCACGAGTCGTCCTTGTCTGTTTGCTGCCCGCCGGGCGGGCGTCGGGGCACGCCGGTCGGCGCGCCGGGCACGGATCGGTGCACGCACGGCTCTCAACGAGCGCACCGCCCCGCGAGTTCCGTCCGCCCGGCCGACGTCGGCCGGGACAGCCCCAGTCTAGAGCGCGTCGAACAACCCCCGGCGACGTGCCGGCCGGCTCCGTGCGGGACGGCGCTCAGCCCGGGTCGCCTGCGGCGTCGAACAGCGTGCCCGACGCCGGCACCCCGGCCGCCCACGCACCCTGCGGCGGCTCGAGCCCGAGATGCTCCCATGCCGCCGGGGTCGCGACGCGCCCGCGCGGCGTGCGCGCCAGGAGGCCCTCGCGCACGAGGTACGGCTCAGCGACCGTCTCGACGGTGTCGGGCTCCTCCCCCACCGTCATGGCGAGCGTCGTCAGCCCCACGGGCCCGCCGCCGAACCGGCGGCACAGCGCATCGAGGACGGCGCGGTCGAGGCGGTCGAGCCCGATCGGGTCCACCTCGTAGACCTCGAGCGCGGCCTTGGCGGCGCGCAGGTCGAGCAGGCCGTCGCCGCGGACCTGCGCCCAGTCGCGCACGCGCCGCAGCAGGCGGTTGGCGATGCGCGGCGTGCCGCGCGAGCGGCCCGCGATCTCGTGCGCCGCCGCGTGCTGGATCTCGACGCCGAGCAGCCCCGCCGAGCGCACGATGACGCGCTCGAGCTCCTCGGGGGCGTAGAAGTCGAGGTGCCCTGTGAACCCGAAGCGGTCCCGCAGGGGCGCCGGCAGCAGCCCGGAGCGGGTCGTCGCGCCCACGACGGTGAACGGCGGCAGGGCGAGCGGGATCGCGCTCGCGCCCGCACCCTTGCCGACGACGACGTCGACCCGGAAGTCCTCCATCGCCACGTACAGCAGCTCCTCGGCGGGGCGCGCGAGGCGGTGGATCTCGTCGATGAAGAGCACCTCGCCCTCCTCGAGCGAGGACAGCACCGCAGCGAGATCGCCCGCGTGCTGGATGGCCGGGCCGCTCGTGACACGCAAGGAGGTCGAGAGCTCGGCGGCGATGATCATGGCGAGCGTCGTCTTTCCGAGCCCCGGCGGACCCGAGAGCAGAACGTGGTCGGGCGAGGCCTCGCGCGCGAGCGCGGCCTGCAGCACGAGCGACAGCTGGTCGCGCACGGTCCGCTGGCCGACGAACTCGTCGAGCTTCTTGGGCCGCAGCGCGGCCTCGGCGGCACGCTCGATGTCGTCGGCCGTCGCCGTCACGAGGCGCTCGCCGCCGTACGGCTCCGGGTCCGGCGCGAGGTCAGGCACGGTGCCCCCCGAGCGAGCGCAGCGCCGCGCGCAGCGTCGTGGCGACCTCGGCCTCGGTCACGACGTCGGTCCCCGCCTCGGCGAGCACCTTGCCGACCGTGTCCTCGGCGACCTTGGACGTCCAGCCGAGCCCGACGAGCGCCTCGACCACCTGGTCGCGCCGGTCACCCGTTGTCGCGGCCGCGGGCACGGTGCCACCGACGACGTCGGGGCCGGGCGCGCCGAGCTTGCCCGACAGCTCGAGCACGATGCGCTGAGCGCTCTTGGCACCGATGCCCGGCACGCGGCGCAGGGTCGCGACGTCCTCGCCGGCGATCGCGCGGCGCAGGGCGTCGGGCGTGAGCACGGCGAGCATCGCGAGCGCGATCCGCGGCCCGACGCCGGAGACGGACTGCGCGGTCTCGAAGACCTCGCGCTCGTCGGCGTCGGCGAACGCGTACAGCGTCATGGAGTCCTCGCGGACCACGAGCGTCGTGTGCAGGCGGGCCTCGTCGCCCACGCGCAACGATGCGAGGGTCGCGGGCGTCGCGTGCACGAGGTACCCGACCCCAGCGACGTCGACTACGGCGCGGTCGAGCGTGACGTGCGCGACCGTGCCGGTCAGGGATGCGATCACCCGTTGCTGTCCTTCCCGTCGAACACTTCCCGTCGAACACCCGTACGACGCCGTCACTGTAGCAAGGCAGACCGACGCCGCGGCGCCGACACACCACCGTGCGACGCGTCAGGCGCGCGCCCCTCCGCGGCGCTGCTGGGATCCGGTTCCGCGGGTACCCCTCCGGGTCTTGGCGGCGTGCTCGGCCGCGGCCCACGCGCGCTGGGCAGCGGTCAGCTCGTGCCGCTCGCCGCCCTGCAGCGCACCCGCAGGGCGCCACAGGTGCGTGATCGCCAGCGCCAGCGCGTCCGCCGCGTCGGCAGGTCGGGGCGGCTCGTCGAGCCGTAGGATGCTCGCGACCATGCGCTGCACCTGCTCCTTGCCCGCGCGTCCCGAGCCCGTGACGGCGGCCTTGACCTCGCTGGGCGTGTGGAGCGCGACCGGCACGCCGCGCCTCGCCGCCGCGACCATCGCGAGCCCGGCCACCTGTGCGGTCCCCATGACCGTGCCGTGGTTCTGCTGCGCGAAGACGCGCTCGACCGCGACGACGTCGGGCACGTGCTCGTCGAACCAGGCGTCGAGCCGTTCGGCGATGCGCAGCAGCCGCAGGTCGGGCGTCAGGTCAGGATCGCTGCGCAGGACGCCGACCGCGACGAGCTCGGCCCGCCGCCCCGCCAGGGAGTCCACGACCCCGATCCCGCAGCGGGTCAGCCCCGGATCCACCCCCAGCACGCGCACGCGTTCACTGTCTCACGACGCGACGAGCGTGCTGGGTCTTTCCTCATCCGGCGTGTATGAGGGAAGATCCAGCACGCTCGTTGCACGGCGGTTGGTGCGTCAGTCCTCGTCGAGCGCAGCCATGACCTCGTCGGGGGCGTCGAAGTTCGCGTACACGTTCTGCACGTCGTCGCTGTCCTCGAGCGCGTCGATGAGACGCATGATCTTGCGCGCGCCCTCGACGTCGACCTCGACCTCCATGGACGGATGCCACACGGAGTCGGCGGAGTCGTACTCGATCCCGGCCTCCTGGATGGCCGTGCGGACCGCGACGAGGTCGGTCGCCTCGCAGAGCACCTCGATGACCTCGCCCTCGTCGCTGACCTCCTCCGCGCCCGCGTCGAGCGCGGCGAGCATGACGTCGTCCTCGGTGACGCCGTCGGCCTTGGGCACGACGACGAGGCCCTTGCGGGAGAACAGGTAGGAGACCGAGCCCGGGTCGGCCAGGTTGCCGCCGTTGCGGGAGAACGCCAGGCGCACCTCGGAGGCGGCACGGTTCTTGTTGTCGGTGAGGCACTCGACGAGGACGGCGATGCCGTTGTTGCCGTAGCCCTCGTACATGATCGTCTGGTAGTCGACGGCGTCGGCACCCTCGCCGGAGCCGCGCTTGACCGCACGGTCGATGTTGTCGTTGGGGACCGACGACTTCTTCGCCTTCTGGATGGCGTCGAACAGCGTCGGGTTGCCGGCGGGGTCGCCGCCGCCGGTGCGTGCCGCGACCTCGATGTTCTTGATGAGCTTCGCGAAGAGCTTGCCGCGCTTGGCGTCGATCGCCGCCTTCTTGTGCTTGGTCGTGGCCCACTTGGAGTGACCGGACATGACCTACCTAACTCCTTCGCGATGCTGTGACGATCTGGACGAACAGCGCGTGCACACGGGCGTCCCCGGTGATCTCCGGGTGGAACGCGGTGGCGAGCAGCCGTCCCTGGCGTGCTGCGACGATCTTACCGGCGGCGGCCCCGACCCCCGACCCGTCGGCCGCGCGCTCGGGGATGCGCGCGAGGACCTCGACGTCGAGACCCGCCTCCTCGGCCCACGGTGCGCGGATGAACGCCGCGCGCACCGCCGTCCCGCCCGGCCGGTCGGAGATGCCCGCCATGTCGAGGTCGGCCTCGAACGAGTCGACCTGGCGGCCGAACGCGTTGCGCCGCACCGTCATGTCCATGCCGCCGAGCGTGCGCTGGCCCTCGATGCCGCCGACGATCCGGTCGGCGAGCAGGATCATGCCCGCGCACGAGCCGTACACCGGCAAGCCGGCAGCGATCGCGGCCTGGAGCGGCTTCGCGAGCTCGAAGACGTGCAGGAGCTTGTCGATGGTCGTCGACTCGCCGCCGGGCAGCACGAGCCCGTCGACGGACTCGAGCTCGCTGCGCCGCCGCACGGGCACGCCGCGCGCACCGGCGCGCTCGAGAGCTTCGACGTGCTCGAGAACGTCGCCCTGCAGGGCGAGGACACCCACGGTGGGATTGCTGGTCACGGCGCGCCAGTGTATGCCGCCGTGCGGACCGGTGTCGGCGCCCACCAGCTCGGTGCGCCTTCACGACGACGGCGACGCCGCTGCACGACCCCCCTGCGGTAGTGCAACCGAGCGCCGCCGTCGCCGTGAAGCCGTCCCGAGCGCGCGCTGGACGACGTCGAGCGCGGTGGGCACGGTGGTCGGGTCAGGGCGTCGGGTGCGCCTGCGGCGTGGGCACGGAAGCGTCCTCGGGCGCCAGCGTGAGCTGGTCGTCATCGGTGCACGACAGCGATCGGTTCATGTCGTTCTCCCCCGGCGGCGCGTCGTCAGGGACGGCGCGCGACAAACGTCATGTTGCCGAGGGTAAGCAAGTTCGAGCAGGATCGCTCGGGGAAACCGTCGCTGCGGGCGACGAAGGGCCCTGACAAAGGCGGAGACGAGGCGCAGGGCGCCCCTCAGGAGGGCTCGGGGCGGCTCAGTCGTCGTGCTGCATGCCGAGGTGACGCACCGTGCCGTCCCAGCTGCCCGAGAGCGCCTCGACGACGTCGGGCAGGGCCGTGGGGAAGACCTCGAGCGGCTGCGCCCGCAGCTCGTCCGGCGTGAGCCAGCGCATCTCGTCGAGCACCTCGCGCTCGATGTCGGTCCATCCGGCGTCGGACGGCTCGTGACCCGCCGAGACGCGGGCCACGAAGAAGACCTCGTCCTGGCGGCAGGTCTCCGCGAAGAAGCGGAAGATGCCCGCGCGCGTCATCACGGGTCCCTCGAGGTCGTCGGCGGTCAGCACGAGCCCAGCCTCCTCGCGGAGCTCGCGCAGGGCGGCGTCAACCTCGCTCTCGCCCTCGTCGATCCCGCCGCCGACCGTGAACCACCAGGACCGCTCGGGCTGGTCGGCGGCGTGGCCGCGCACGAGCAGCACGCGGCCCGCGTCATCGAGCACGATGACGCGGGCCGCGCGACGGTGGCGCACGCCGTCGGGTCCGACCACCCAGTCGGACCCGAGCGACGTCGCGCCGATGACCTCGTCGGAGGTCACCAACCCCGCTCCGCGAGCCGCACGGGCTCCGGCTCGGCCTCGACGTTGATTCCGACCATGGCCTCGCCCAGGCCGCGTGAGACCTTCGCGACGACGTCGGGGTCGTCGAAGAACGTCGTGGCCTGCACGATCGCCTTCGCGCGGGCGACCGGGTCCCCCGACTTGAAGATGCCCGAGCCCACGAACACGCCCTCGGCGCCGAGCTGCATCATCATGGCCGCGTCGGCCGGCGTCGCGATGCCGCCGGCGGTGAAGAGCACCACGGGCAGCTTGCCCGTCTGCGCGATCTCCTTGACCAGCTCGTACGGCGCCTGCAGCTCCTTGGCCGCGACGTACAGCTCGTCGGCGGGCAGCGAGGTCAGCCGGCGGATCTGCGCGCGGATCTGGCGCATGTGCGTGGTCGCGTTCGACACGTCGCCCGTGCCGGCCTCACCCTTGGAGCGGATCATGGCCGCGCCCTCGGTGATGCGGCGCAGCGCCTCGCCGAGGTTGGTGGCACCGCACACGAACGGGACCGTGAACTGCCACTTGTCGATGTGGTGCGCGTAGTCCGCAGGGGTGAGCACCTCGGACTCGTCGACGTAGTCGACGCCCAGGGACTGCAGCACCTGCGCCTCGACGAAGTGGCCGATGCGCGCCTTGGCCATGACCGGGATCGAGACGGCGTCGATGATGCCCTCGACCATGTCCGGGTCGCTCATGCGCGCCACGCCGCCCTGGGCGCGGATGTCGGCCGGCACCCGCTCGAGCGCCATGACCGCGACGGCGCCCGCGTCCTCGGCGATCTTCGCCTGCTCGGGCGTCACGACGTCCATGATCACGCCGCCCTTGAGCATCTCGGCCATGCCTCGCTTGACGCGGGCCGTGCCCACCTCTCCGACGCCGGTGCCCACCGTGCTCTCGCTCACTGCCTTACCTCGCAAGTCGTCGAACGCGTGACGATGTCACGCCCTGGGGACCATCCTATGGCCGCGGCGTCAGGCTCCGAGACCGGCCGGCATCTGGTCGTCGAGCTCGACGGTGTGCGGCGTCGGCGCCCGCCCGGCCAGGTGCAGCCACCGCACGTACCAGTGGCGGCGCACGCGCTGTGCCTGCGCGACCGCCTCGTTGTGGAAGCGGCGCGCGAGCTGCGCTCGGTACCAGGCGGCGGCGAGGCCTGCCACCAGCTCGTCACCCGGCGGGCGCTCCCGCAGTGCCGTGACGACGTCGGGGTCGCCGAGGGCCGAGCGCAGGGTCGCGGACAGGTCGCTCTCGGCGCTCTCGCGGCCCGCCCCGAGGCCGACCATCGCGAGCGCCTCGTCCGGCGAGGTGACCGGGGTGCCGTCGTCGAGCACGGCGAACGCCGCGTCGGCGACGAGCACCGAGCTCGCAGGGTCGAGCATCCCGGACGCGGCGAGGTCGACGGCGGCGCTCGAGCGCCGTACCAGCTGGGAGTCCAGCGCGATGCGTGATGCTGCGACCTTGCGGTGCAGCCGGTCCAGGCGCGACGCCGAGACCCACACGAGCCACAGCACGACGGCGACGGCGGCGATCGCGACGAGGACGATCTCGGACCAAGTCATGCGTCGACCTCCCGGTGCACGGGCCAGTCGCCGATCGCCTCGCCCGCCGCGACCGCCATCTCGTAGACGGCGAGCACCTGCTCGGTCACGGCCGACCAGTCGAACCGGCGCACGAACCGCGTGGCCTGCTCGCGACGCTCGCGCGTGCCGTCCGGGTCGGCGAGCGCCGCGAGGACCTGGTCGGCGAGGTCGTCGACGTCGCCGGTCCGGAACAGCCGGCCGGCGGCCCCGTCGTCGAGCACGCGCCGGAACGCGCCCAGGTCGCTCGCGACGACGCACGCGCCCGCGCTCATCGCCTCGACGAGCACGATGCCGAAGCTCTCCCCGCCGGTCTGCGGCGCGATGTACAGGTCGACCGAGCCGAGCAGCGTGGCCTTGTCCTCGTCGGAGACCCCGCCGAGCCACTCGAACGACGCCGCGTGGGCGCCGAGCGCCGCCTCGGCCGCCTGCCGTCCGGCGTCGCCGCGACCCGCGACGAGGAAGCGGGTGCCGGGGACCCGCGCGAGGATGCGCGGGGCGGCGGTGGCGAGCACCTCGAGGCCCTTGCGCGGCTCGTCGAGCCGGCCGAGGAAGGCGATGGTCGGCGCCTCGGCCGTGCCCTTCCACTGCTCCTGGGTGGGGGCAGCGGCGAACGTGTCGACGTAGACGCCGTTGGGGATGACGACGGCGTCCCCGCCCAGGTGGTCGATGAGAGTGCGGCGGGCGTCCTCGGAGACGGCGATGCGCGCGGCGATCTTCTCGAGCGACTGGCGCAGCAGCGGGTAGGCGACCTGCAGCGCGCGCGAGCGCACCTGCGCGGTGTGGAAGGTCGCGACGACGGGCCCCTCGGCGATCCACAGGGCGAGCATCGACAGGCTCGGCGTCATGGGCTCGTGCAGGTGCAGCACGTCGAACTGCCCGGCGTCGATCCATCGCCGCACGCGCGCGGCGGCGCGCGGCCCGAACGCGAGCCGCGCGACGGAGCCGTTGTAGCGCACCGGCACGGAAGGCCCGGCCGGGGTGACGACGTCGGGCACGGGCGTGTCCTCGTCGGCCGGGGCGAGCACCGAGACCACGTGCCCCTGGGCCTCGAGCGCCTGTGCGAGGTCGCGCACGTGGAACTGGACACCCCCGGGGGCGTCGAACGAGTACGGGCAAACGATGCCCACGCGCAGCGGTCGGGACGTCATGTCACACCTCGCCCGCCTCGACGCGGGTCCGGGCGTACCGCTCGGGGTCGAGGTCCTCGACGAAGACCTTCTGGAGCATGTGCCAGTCCTCGGTACGGGTGCGCAGGAACGCACCGACGACGTCGACCCAGCCCTGGGTCATCGCGGCGACCTGGGCACGCCGGTCGCCGTCGGGCGGCACCGGCACGGGAGGCATGAAATGGATCACGATCCCCCACGGCGTCCCCGCGGCGCGACGGCGCTCGCCGGTCAGGCGCTCATAGATGACCGCGGCGGGGACGAGGGGCACCTTGGCGGCGAGAGCGAGCGCGGCCGGCCCGGCGGCAACGCGCGCCCGGTGGCCGCACAGGTCGACCTCGACGCCGCGCGCCGTCAGGTCGCGGTCGGCCACCAGGGGCACAAGCCGGGGGCCCGACATCGCGCCCCGTACGAGGTTGCGGAACACGTCGCCGTCGCCGAGCGGCAGTGCCTCGATGCCGATCGAGCGCCGGAACGCGACGAACTCCTGGAACAGCGCCTCGGGCTCGAGCCGCTCGGCCACCGTGAGCACGGGGGCGATGTGCGCCGACCCGTAGGCGCCTGCGAGGTCCCAGTTGCCCAGGTGCGCGACCGCGAGCGCGACGCCTCGCCCCGCCGTGACGGCAGAGAGGTTGTCCTTGCCCTCGACCCGCACCCGGGCGGCCACCTGCTCGGGCGTGGCACCCTGCAGCGTGAACGCCTCGCGGAAGTAGCGCATGTACGAGCGCATCCCCGCGCGGGCGAGACGGCGCACCGCCCGCGCGTCGAGCTCGGGGCGCACCCGGGCGTAGTTGGCCTCCATGCGGCGCACGCCGTCGGTGCGGCGCAGCCACGTGAGGTCGGCGACGGCGGTGAAGACGGCGCGCAGCACCAGATCGGGGATCTTGGGCGCGTGCCGCCACGCGAAGGTGTAGGCCTTGGCGACGTCGACGCCCATCACGCCTCCGCCCGTCCGGCCGGTCCCGCCCCGACGAGCTGACGGCGGACCGTGGCGACGCGCTGCATCACGGTGACGAGGCTCGCCAGGGCCAGCAGGGACAGGACGACGACCAGCACCACGACCGGCAGCCCCAGACCGACGAATCCGGTCGGCACGAGCGCGATCACCAGCCGGTCCGTGCGCTCGGCGATTCCTACGCTCGCGCTCGCCCCGACGGCCTCGGCCCTCGCCCGGGCGTACGGCACCACCGAGCCCAGGACGAGGCACGCGAGCGCCGCGCCCGTCCCCCAGTCGGCGTACGGCAGCTCGGGGTGCAGCACGAACCACAGCGTGATGCCGGCGAACACGGACCCGTCGGAGATGCGGTCGAGCGTCGAGTCGAGGAACGCGCCCCACGGCCCGGTCCGTCCCGACGTGCGTGCCATGACGCCGTCGAGCGAGTCCGCGAGCGCGAACAGCCCGATGCCGAGCGCACCCAGGAACAGGTGCCCTGTCGGCAGCAGGCCGAGCGCGAGCACGCACAGCACCACGGTCCCGGTGATCGTGACGGCGTCGGGGCTCACACCCCGGCGCACGAGGAAGGTCGCGAGCGGCGTCCAGAACCGTTGCATGGCGCCGCGGAGCCGGCCGAGCACTCAGGCACCTCCCTGCGGCCACGCCGCCGCGAGCCGCGCGCGCGTATCGGCGAGCAGCTCGGGCAGCGCCTTGGTGCGCCCGACGATCGGCAGGAAGTTCGCGTCCCCGAGCCAGCGCGGCACCACGTGCTGGTGCAGGTGCGCGGCGATGCCCGCGCCCGCGACCTCGCCCTGATTCATGCCCAGGTTGAACCCGGCCGGTGCGTACACCTGCCGCAGCACGTCGATCGCGGTCTTGGTCATCGCGGCCAGCTCGTCGGTCTCGGCGTCGGTGAGGTCGGTGTAGTCGGACACGTGCCGGTACGGCAGCAGCATGAGGTGCCCGCCGTTGTAGGGGTAGAGGTTGAGCACCGCGTAGCAGTTACGCCCCCGGGCGACGACGAGCCCGCGCTCGTCGTCGCCCGCCGGGATGCGGCAGAACGGGCACTGCCCGACGCTCGCGTCGACCGGCTTGTCCTGCCCCCCGATGTAGACCATGCGGTGCGGGGTCCAGAGCCGCTGCAGGTCGTCGATCGGCGGCCCGAACGCGTCGGCAGGCTCTGGGGGCATCACACCTGCACCCGGTCGCGGACCGCGGTCACGATGCGCTCGATCGCCACGTCGACGGGGATGCCGTTCTCCTGGCGTCCGTCGCGGAACCGGAACGAGACGGCGCCCGCCTCGGCGTCCTCGCCGCCGGCGATGAGCACGAACGGCACCTTCTCCTTGGCGGCGTTGCGGATCTTCTTGCCGAACCGGTCGTCGGACAGGTCGATCTCGGCGCGGATCCCACGCGCCCTGAGCTTCGCGACGACGTCCGCGAGGTAGTCGTCGAACGCGTCGGCGACCGGCACCGCGAGCACCTGGACGGGCGCCAGCCAGGCGGGGAACGCACCCGCGTAGTGCTCGAGGAGGACCGCGAAGAACCGCTCGATCGAGCCGAACAGCGCGCGGTGGATCATGACCGGGCGCTGACGGGTGCCGTCCGGGGCCGTGTACTCGAGGTCGAACTTCTCCGGCAGGTTGAAGTCCAGCTGGATGGTGGACATCTGCCACGTGCGGCCGATCGCGTCCTTGGCCTGGACCGAGATCTTGGGGCCGTAGAAGGCGGCGCCGCCCGGGTCGGGCACCAGGTCGAGGCCCGACGCCGTGGCGACCTCCTCGAGCGTGCGGGTCGCCTCCTCCCACGCCTCCTCGGAGCCGACCGACTTCTGAGGGTCGCGCGTCGACAGCTCGAGATAGAAGTCCTCGAGCCCGTAGTCCTTGAGCAGGTCGAGGACGAAGGTGAGCAGGCTCGTCAGCTCGTCCTTCATCTGCTCGCGCGTGCAGTAGATGTGCGCGTCGTCCTGCGTGAAGCCGCGGGCGCGCGTCAGGCCGTGCACCACGCCCGACTTCTCGTAGCGGTACACGGTGCCGAACTCGAACAGTCGCAGCGGGAGCTCCCGGTAGGAGCGCCCCCGCGCGTCGAAGATCAGGTTGTGCATCGGGCAGTTCATGGGCTTGAGGTAGTAGTCCTGCCCCGGCTTGCGGACCTGACCCTCGTCGTCGAGCTCGGCGTCGAGGTGCATCGCCGGGTACATGCCCTCGGCGTACCAGTCGAGGTGGCCCGAGACCTCGAACAGCCGGCCCTTGGTGATGTGCGGCGAGTTGACGAACGCGTACCCGGCCTCGAGGTGCTTGGTGCGCGAGTACTCCTCCATGACCATGCGCACGATGCCGCCCTTGGGGTGGAACACCGCCAGGCCGGACCCGATCTCGTCGGGGAAGCTGAACAGGTCGAGCTCGCTGCCCAGGCGGCGGTGGTCGCGGCGCTCGGCCTCGGCCAGGCGCTCGAGGTGCGCCTTGAGCTCGTCCTTGGTGGGCCACGCCGTGCCGTAGATGCGCTGCAGCTGCGGGTTCTTCTCGCTGCCGCGCCAGTACGCGGCGGCGGAGCGCATGAGCTGCATGCCGTTGCCGATGAGCCTGGTCGACGGCAGGTGCGGACCGCGGCACAGGTCCTTCCAGGCGACCTCGCCGCCCCGGCGCACGTTGTCGTAGATGGTCAGCTCGCCGCCGCCCACCTCGACGCTCGCACCCTCGGCCGCGTCGTCCGCCGAGCCCTTGAGCCCGATGAGCTCGAGCTTGTACGGCTCGTGGGCGAGCTCGGCGCGCGCCTCGTCCTCGGTGACGACCCTGCGGCGGAAGGTCTGGCCCTCCTTGACGATGCGTGCCATCGCCTTCTCGAGGGCCTTGAGGTCCTCGGGCGTGAACGGCACCTCGACGTCGAAGTCGTAGTAGAAGCCGTCGGTGATCGGCGGGCCGATGCCCAGCTTGGCGTCCGGGTTGACCTGCTGGACGGCCTGCGCCAGCACATGGGCGGCGCTGTGCCGCAGCACCGCGAGCCCGTCCGGCTCGGCGATGGTCACGGGCTCGACGACGGCTCCCGCCTCGAGCTCGCTGCTGAGGTCCTTGAGCTGACCGTCGACGCGCACGACGACGACGTCGCGCCGGTCGGCGAACATCTCGGCACCCGTCGTCGGGGCCGTCGCCGTCACCGTGGTCGCCCCCTGCGTCGCATCCGCGTCGAGGGTGGTGGGTGGCATCGGCGAGGCGACGTCGGACACGTGCTGCTCCTAGGGTTGGTCAGGCTGGTGATGATCGAGGGGCGCCATCAGGCGACGGCGGCCCCTCGATCGTACCGACCCGGAGGCAGGTCGGCGTCGAGCCGACCTCCGCGTCCGCGCTGCATGAGCCAGCATGGGAAGGTGCGCACCCCTTCTCCGGACGACGACGGCTACCCCGCCGCGGCTCGCACCGCCGCAAACCTCGCTGCGCTCGAGGACCACCTCGTGCGGTGCCGTGCGTGCCCCCGCCTGGTCGCCTGGCGCGAGGAGGTAGGGCGGACCAGGCGCGCCGCGTTCCGCGACGAGGAGTACTGGGCCCGCCCTGTGCCTGGCTTCGGCGACGCGCGGGCCGGGATAGTAGTCGTCGGGCTCGCGCCGGCCGCACACGGCGGCAACCGGACGGGTCGCATGTTCACCGGCGACCGCAGCGGCGACTTCCTCTTCGCGGCCCTGCACCGGGTCGGGCTCGCCAACCAGCCGACGGCCACGTCGCGCGACGACGGGCTCGAGCTGCACGGTGTCCGCCTCGTCGCGCCCGTGCGGTGCGCCCCGCCGGCGAACAAGCCGACGCCCGAGGAACGACGCCGCTGCGCGAACTACCTCGCGCGCGAGCTGGAGCTCCTCGCCCCGACCGTCCGTGTGGCGATCGCCCTCGGGCAGATCGGGTGGAACGCGCTCCTCGACACCCTCGGCGAGCAGGGCTGGGCGGTACCCCGGCCCAGGCCCCGGTTCGCGCACGGCGCCGAGGTCACGCTCGCGCGTGCCGCGCCCGTGCCCGACGACGGCGCGGGCGGCAGCACCGACGCCGGCGGCCTGACCGTGCTCGGGTCGTTCCACGTGTCGCAGCAGAACACGTTCACGGGCCGGCTCACGCCCCAGATGCTCGACGACGTGCTCGAGCGCGCCCGAGCGCTCGCGGGCATCCAGGCGATACGGTCGCCGTCGTGACGACCACCTGGCCCGAGCCCCGCCGCACCGACCCGCCGTTGCGCGATGACGAGGCGACCACGCTCCGCACCTTTCTCGACTTCCACCGCGACACCCTGCGCTGGAAGACGTCCGGCCTGTCCGCGCAGCAGCTGCGCACGCCCCTGGCGCCGAGCGACCTGACGCTCGGCGGGATGCTCAAGCACCTCGCGTACGTGGAGTCGAACTGGTTCCGCGTGGTGCTCGCCGGGGACGACGCCCTGCCCCCGTTCGACGCGGTCGACTGGGGGCCCGATCCCGACTGGGACTGGCACAGCGCCGCCGACGACACGCCCGAGGCGCTGCGCGCGCTGCTCGACTCGGCCGTCGCGGAGTCGGACCGGATCGTGGACGACGCGCTCGCGTCCGGCGGCCTCGACCAGCTGTCGGCGCGCCCGTCGCGCCAGGACGGCGGGCCGTTCAGCCTGCGGTGGATCCTCGTGCACATGGTCGAGGAGTACGCGCGGCACAACGGCCACGCCGACCTGCTGCGCGAGGCGATCGACGGCCTGACGGGCGAGTGAGCCCGCCGGTCTGTCGGTGCGTCACCACAGCTGGCTGGCCAGCTGCTCCCCCCACTCGCGGGCACGCTTCTCCTCGTCCGGTAGGAGCGGCCCGGTGACGTGGGCGACGTAGAACGATTCCGGCTCGGCGAGGGTCCGGTGCCCGTGGCGGTGCAGCTCGCGCTGCGCGCTGCGCGCGGCCGAGCCGGGCAGGTCCCGCGCGGCCACGACACGTGTGTCGAACGTCGCATACACGACCTGCGAATCGTCGTCGGGCAGTTCCTCGATCCACTCGCGGATGCCCTCGGTCTCGACCGGCTGGTGGTGCTGGCGCTCCTGGGCGATGCGCCGCGTCCGCGGCCGGCTCATGCCGGACTCGTGCGTCGGGCCTCCCACGACGACGAGCGTGTCGTTGTCCTTGCAGACGGCTTCGCAGTCGTCGACCGGCGCCACCGTGACGTGCATGTACTCCACGATGCCGGTCGCGATCGCGCGCGCGACGAGGGCCGTGTTGCCGAAGCTCGACTCGTAGACGACGACGGCGCCCATGGTGATCACCCTTCCCGGCGTCCCCTGCACTTGCCCCTCAAGCCAACCCCGGCACGGCGTCGAGGCGGCAGGGCCGAGCGTCCGCCGGCACCGGGACCTTGGTCCCGGGCCGGACGCCGCGACCTCTGCGGCGCCGCGACGAGCAGCAGGTGACGGGCCTACCCTGGACGGACGGGCGACCGGACTGTGACTCCTGGAAGGAGTGCGGCGGTGGGGATCGTGACTCGAGGGTTCGGCGGGCGCCGTCCCGACCCCGGCCGGCCGTTGCCGCCCGGGCAGTTCCTGACCCAGGACTTCCCCGTGCTGTCGGCGGGCCCGACCCCCGACGTCGAGGTGGACCGGTGGGAGCTGGTGGTCACGACCGAGCACGGCCACGTCCGGCGCTGGTCCTGGGGCGAGCTCATGGCGACGCCGGCCGAGGACGTCGTCACCGACATCCACTGCGTGACGCGGTGGTCCAAGCACGACACCCGGTGGCGCGGGGTGTCGGTCGACGTGCTGCTGGGCGACGTCGAGACGACGGGCGAGTTCGTCCTCGTGCACTCCTACGGCGGGTACACGACCAACCTGCCCCTCGCTGACCTGCTCGACGGGCAGGCGTGGATCGCCTTCGAGTACGAGGGCGAGCCGCTCGAACCGGTGCACGGCGGGCCGGCACGCCTGCTCGTGCCGCACCTGTACTTCTGGAAGAGCGCCAAGTGGGTGCGCGGCTTCGAGATCCACGACGTCGACGAGCCGGGGTTCTGGGAGACGTACGGCTACCACGGCTACGGGGACCCGTGGCTCGAGCAGAGGTACGCGTGAGCGCCTCGTCCCAGTGGCACGTCGCCACCGTCGTCGACGCGCCTCGCATCACGCGGACCGCGCGGGCGGTCACACTGAGCGTCCCCGGCTTCTCCGGCGCGCTGGCAGGTCAGCACGTCGACCTGCGCCTGACGGCGGCCGACGGCTACCAGGCCGTCCGCTCCTACTCCCTGACGGCGGTGGGGGCGGACGAGCGGGTCGACGTCCTGGTCGACCGAGTGCCGGGCGGGGAGGTCTCGACCTATCTCGTCGACGACCTCCGGGTGGGCGACCAGATGGAGGTCCGCGGCCCCCTGGGCGGGTACTTCGTGTGGCGGCCCGACGACGCCGGCGCGGTCCTGCTCGTCGCCGGCGGGTCCGGCCTCGCCCCACTGCTCGCGATGCTCCGTGCTCGCCGGAAGATCGGCAGCACGGCGCCGTTCCGGCTCGTGTACTCCGTGCGCACCCCCGACGACGTCTTCTTCCCGGACGAGCTCGACGGCGGCGCGTCCGACGTGGAGGTAGCCCTGGTGTTCACGCGCACCACGCCCGCTCGCTGGCCGCGGCCCGCGGCCCGCCTCGGCAAGGACGACCTCGTCGCGCCCGGGTTCGACGCCGCCGACGGTCCGACCGTGTTCGTGTGCGGCTCCACGGGCTTCGTCGAGACCGTCGCGGGGCTGGTGACCGAGCTCGGCCACGACCCGGCGCGCGTCAGGACCGAACGCTTCGGAGGAGCCTGATGGCGACGCACGACCCCGCCGCTCTCGACGGCAACGCCCTCGCCGGCCAGCTGGCGTTCCTCGGCTCGCCCGACGTCACGAGCCTGGTCCTGCGCTGCGCGACCTGCGGTCGCACGGACGTCGTCGCGCGCGTCCGCGCCTACGTGACCGCCATGGGCTCGGTCGCGCGGTGCGTGGCGTGCGACGCCGTGCTCGTCGTGGCCGTCGAGCAGCCCGGCGGGACGCTCGTGGCCATGCCGGGGGCCAGCTGGGTCGCCCGCTCCTGACCAGGCGCTATCCGTGGGCGCGGCGCCGCTCGAGCCGGGCGCGGGCGGCCTCGTGCGCCGCGCGCAGGAGCTCGACGACCAGGTCGGACGTCCGCTCGCCGGGGTTGACCACGCTGACCCAGCCGAGCGCGCCGTACACCGGGTGCGGCACGACGGTGTCGGTCGCGGCGTAGTCACAGGGCTGCGCGAGCTCGCGCGGCCCGGATCCCACGAGCTCACGGAACCTCGCCTTGTCGACGTGCACGTTGAGACGCCACCGTCCGGGCCGGTCGAGGTCGGAGAGCGTGTCGTCCGGGTAGTTCTTGGTGATGATCGTGCCGTAGGGCTGGACGTTGTGCGGCATCCTCCCGTCCGGGGCGTAGTAGAAGAACGCGTCGCCCCACGCCAGCGCGGGCGCACCGTCGCCGGGCTGAGGCCGGACGACGAGCGCCCCGGAGAACCCGTGCACGGTCGAGATGATCTGCTCCATACTCATGGTTCGAGCATGACCTTCGAGTGCCTCTGTGGGGTTGGACCATGAGCGCACCGCTGCGGACGGTCGACGTCGCTCGGGTGTCGGGTTACTCGGTGCAGCAGGTGCGCGACCTCGAGCGGCTCGGTGTGCTTCCGCCCGCCGAGCGGTCCGGCAACGGCTACCGCGCCTACACCTCCGTCCACACCCAGGCACTGCGCGCCTACCGCGCGCTCGCGACCGCCGTTGGGCCGGTCGAGGCGAGGAAGCTGCTGGCGGACCTGCGCACGCGGAGCGTCGGGGACGCGGCCGCCGCGATCATCGCGGTCCACGCGCGGCTGGCGGCCGAGCGAGAGGAGACGCTCCGCGCCCGGCGCGCGCTCCAGGCGATCCACGACGAGGCCGGCGCGTCGGAGCCCGAGCGCGACGACGACGCGATGACGATCACCGAGCTGGCCGCCGCTCTCGGGGTCCGCACGTCGACGCTGCGCTTCTGGGAGCAGGAAGGGCTGGTCCGCCCCGAGCGGGTCACGTCGTTGCGCGTGCGTCGCTACCGCCTGACCGCCGTCCGGGAGGCGCGGATCGTCGCCGCGCTGCGGGGCGCCGGCTACGGCATCCCCGCCGTGCGCGAGGCGCTGGCGGCGGTGCGCGACCTCGGCGACACGGTGGAGGCGGACCGCGTGCTCCAGGAACGCCTCCACCGGCTCGCGGGCCGCTCCGTCGCGCTGCTCAGGGCCGGCGCCGATCTGGCAGCGACGATCGAGGCGCGCACCACCGGGGTGGGATCGAGCGGGTGAAATTCCGCGGCGGGAGCATCGACCCGCCGCCCGCGTGCTCTCTCCAGGAGCAGCCAGCGACGGCCGCACACCCCCTCACCCTGGAAGGCACGACGATGTCCGTCACCGCTCCCCTGAACACCCCCGTGCCGGCCGTCGGGTCGGCGCGCACGGTCGTGCGGTCGATCGCGCGGAAGATCGACACGACCATCACGATCCTGGCGAGGTTCCTCGCCCGCTGGTCGGTCCCCGCACTGCGAGTCGCCCTCGGCCTGGTGTTCCTCGGCTTCGGCGCGCTCAAGTTCGTGCCAGGCGCCAGCCCTGCCGAGTCGATCGCCGCACGCACCGTCGAGACGCTGACCTTCGGCCTCGTGAGCGGCATGACTGCGGTCATCCTCACCGCCGTGCTCGAGACGTTCATCGGCCTGACGCTGGTCACGGGCAGGCTCCTGAAGGTCGGCCTCCTCGTCCTGGGCGGCGCGATGGTCGGGATCATGTCCCCGATCGTGCTGTTCGCCGACGAGCTCTTCGGCGACGGGATGACGCTGCTCGGCCAGTACGTGCTCAAGGACGTCGTCCTGGTGACAGGTGCCGCGGTCGTGGCTGCCGTCGCCCTGGGCGCGCGCCTGCGCCGTGACGCCTGACGGGGCGGGGAGCCGCGCGCCTGTGCACGCGTCGCGCGGCTATACTCGCGATCGTCGAGGCGGACAGCGCCGCCCGCCTGTGCTCGAAAAAGGGGCGCGCGGCAGACCCGGCCGGGTCACCGGGACACATACGGACAGCACCACTCATCCGTCACTGTTTCCTCGGGAGGCCCCACCATGCCCACCGTCTCCGCGCACGTCGCCCACACCCTCGCCCGCCACGTCGACCACGTCTTCGGCGTCATGGGCAACGGCAACGCCTGGTTCCTCGACAGCCTGACGCGCGAGACGACCGCCCGGTTCACCGCGGTACGCCACGAGTCGGGCGGCGTCGTCGCCGCCGACGCCCACTTCCGCGCGTCGAACCGGCTGGCCGCCGCGACCGCCACGTACGGGGCGGGCTTCACCAACGCCCTCACGGCGCTCGCCGAGGCGAGGCAGGCGCACGTGCCGCTCGTCCTCGTGGCAGGCGACGAGCCGACATCGGGCCCACGGCCCTGGGACGTCGACCAGATCGCGCTCGCGGCGGCCGTCGGCGCACGCACCTACACCGTGGGCCGCGCGGACGCGGCCGCGACGACGGTCATCGCGATCGAGCACGCGCTGACCTACAGCGTGCCGGTCGTCCTGGCGATCCCGTACGACGTCGCGGCCCGCGACGCCGGTCCGGTGCCGGTCGCGCCCGAGCCGGTGCTGCCGACCCCGCTGGCGCCGACCGGCCCGTTCGACGCCGCCGCCGTCACGGACGTCGCCAAGACGCTCGCCGACGCCGAGCGCCCGTTCCTGCTCGCCGGCCGAGGAGCCTGGCTCGCCGGTGCGGGGCCGGCCCTCGGCGAGCTCGCGGCCGCCACGGGCGCGGTCACCGGGACGACGGCGCTCGGCCGCGGCGTCTTTCCGGACGGCCGCTACGACGTCGGCGTCACGGGTGGGTTCGGGGCGGCTGGCGCGATGGCGCTCGTGCGCGAGGCGGACGTCGCGGTCGTCTTCGGGGCGTCCCTCAACCAGTTCACGATGCGGTTCGGCGAGCTCTTCTCGCCGGGCACCCGGGTCGTCCAGGTCGACACCGGGCCGGCGGCGACCCACCGGCACGTCGGCGGCTACATCCGCGGTGACGCCGCGCTCGTGGCGAGGGTCGTCGTCGAGGAGCTCGGCACGCTCGAGGCGCGCCCGTCCGGGTGGCGCGACTCGGTCGACGTGGTCGCGCTGCGGGCGCACGACCCCGGCCCGGCCGACGGCCTCGCCGACGACGGACGCCTCGACCCTCGCGCCGTCGCGCACCGCCTCGCCGCGCTCCTGCCCGACGACCGCGTGGTGGTGTCGGACGGAGGCCACTTCATCGGCTGGGCCAACATGTACTGGGACGTCGCCTCACCCGACCGGATGCTCATGGTCGGCACCGCCTACCAGTCGATCGGCCTCGGGTTCCCGAGCGTCGCCGGGGCCGCGACCGCCCGGCCCGGGGCGGCAGTCGTCCTGACGACCGGCGACGGCGGCGGCATCATGGCGCTCGCCGACCTGGAGACCGCGGTGCGCACGGCAGGCGGTCGCGGCCTCGCCGTCGTCTGGAACGACGCCGCGTACGGGGCCGAGGTGCACACGTACGGGCGGCAGGGCCTGGCCGAGGAGCCGATGCTCATCCCCCAGACGAATTTCGCCGCGCTCGCGGCGGCCGTCGGCGCCGAGGGCATCGTCGTGCGCGAGCTCCCCGACCTCGAGCGCCTTGCTGCCTGGACGCGAGAGCGGGTCGACGAGCGGCGATTCCTGCTCCTCGACTGCCGCGTGTCGCCGCGCGTCGTTGCGCCGTACCAGGAGGAGATCCTGCGGGCGAGCAGCGCGGACTGAGGCAGGTCCCGACGGCGGGGGAACCTGACACCTCTGCCTACGGAGCCGAAGGGCCCTGAGGACCCCGGGCCTTCCGGCCGTGTCCCGTGCCGCGCGAGCGACGCATGCTGGACGCATGCGAGCGGATGCGGGCGGCGGCACCGCCGCCGTCCGGGCCTCGCGACGAGAGGAGCCCACCATGACCGAGAGCCGTCCCGTACCCCGCGCCGTGGTCGTCCACGAGTCGCTGTTCGGCAACACGGCGGCCGTCGGGGCAGCGGTGGCCACCGGGCTGCGCCTGCAGGGGTACGAGGTCACGACGACGGCGGTCGGCGACGCGCGCGCGAACACCGCGCTGGACGCCGACCTGCTCGTCGTCGGGGCGCCGACCCACGCGTTCTCGCTCAGCCGCGCCAGCACCCGCGCGGACGCCGTCCGCCAGGGCGCACCGGCGGAGCGAGCGTCGACAGGGCTCCGAGAGTGGCTCGGGGCCCTGCGGCCCGGCGAGGCGTCCCGCGCGCCCGCGGTCGCGGTCTTCGACACCCGCGTGGCGAAGGTCCGCCGTCTCCCGGCAGCGGCCGGTCCGACCGCAGCCCGGCTGCTGCGGCAGCGCGGCCTTCGGCTCGTCGGCAAGCCGGTGCCCTTCCTCGTGGAGGACACGCAAGGACCGCTGTGCGACGGCGAGCTGGAGCGCGCCCGCGACTGGGGACGCGCCCTGGGGAAGGCGGTGCAGGGCCAGCACGCGGCATGACCGACCGGCACGCTTGGCGGCTGGTCTCCTCGTCCCGCCCGGGCCGACACCCGGGACAAGGGCCGGCGAGCCGCGCGTCGGGCCGCCGTCAGGAGTCGTTGACAAGGACGGCGGCTCCGCGCACGCGGTCCTGCGCGAGGTCACGCAGCGCGAGGTCCGCTTCGTCCATCGGATAGGGCGTGACCGTGGCTCGGACGCCCAAGCGGGTGGCGAGCCGCAGCAGCTCGGCACCGTCCGCGCGGGTGTTCGACGTGACGCTGGTCAGCGTCCTTTCCCGGAAGAGGTGCTCCTGGTAGTCCAGGGACGGGATGTCCGTCAGGTGGATCCCCGCGACCGCGAGGGTGCCGCCCTGGTCGAGCGCGGCCAGAGCGGCCGGGATGATCTCCCCGGCTGGGGCGAAGAGGATCGCCGAGTCGAGCGGCACCGGCGGGGGCTCCGTGGCACCACCGGCTGACGCGGCGCCGAGCTCGAGCGCCAGTCGGCGCGCGCCGGCGTCGCGCGTGAGCACGTGCACCTCGGCGCCCTGGGCGATCGCGATCTGCGCGGTGAGGTGGGCGCTCGCGCCGAAGCCGTAGATGCCGAGCCGACCGCCCGGTGGCAGGGCGGCGCGGCGCAGCGCCCGGTAGCCGATGATCCCGGCGCACAGGAGCGGCGCAGCCTGCTCGTCCGGAAGGTCGGGCAAGGGGTGGACGTACGCCGCAGGCGCCACGACGTGGTCGGCGTAGCCGCCGTCCGCGTCCCAGCCCGTGTAGGTCGACGACCGGCACAGGTTCTCCGACCCTCGACGGCACCACGTGCACTCCCCGCACGTCGAGCGCAGCCAGGCGATGCCGACCCGCTCCCCCACCGCTCGCCCCCGCACGCGCGAGCCCACCTTCTCGACGACTCCCACCACCTCGTGTCCCGGGACCACGGGCGAGCGGTGGACCGCCAGGTCCCCGGCGACCACGTGCAGGTCCGTGCGGCACACTCCGCACGCGGCGACCCGCACGAGCACCTCGTCGTCGGCCGGCTCCGGTGGTGCGACCTCGACGCGAACCAGGGTTCCGTCCCCACGCGTCTGCCATGCCTTCATGGTGCGCATACCTCCTTGCGGCCCGACGCCCGGGACGACGCCTGCGAGCCCGCACCAACGCGTCTGACGACGGCCGTTCGCCGTCTCACCCTGCAAGCGCACGGTTGCGCGGGACATGTACCAAGCAAGCAGATCAACTGTCCCACTGCGCGAGGAGCTCGCATGTCCCGAGGCCGGACCGCCGCCGTCAGCGCCGTGATCGCGCCTGTGGCGATCTTGCTCGCGGCGTGCGCGGACCCGGTCGCAGGGCCTGCGGGACCACCGCCCGTTGCGGTCCCGTCACCGACGGCGACGTCGACCCACGGTGCGTGGGAGAACGCAGGGGAACTCGACCAGCCGCCGCCGTTCGAGGTGCGGTACGGCGAAGAGGCACTCGTCCTCTACGCATACACGTTCTGCTACGACAACGGGTGCGCCGACGGGTTCGACGACGACCCGCCGTCGATCGGCTCGCCGTCGGAGATCCTCGTCCACGTTCCCGTCGCGGACTTCGACGAGCTGATCGCGGACCAGACACGCGGCGGGGACCAGTGCGGGGGCCGCCGCGTCGAGGCGGACACGGAGTCGCTCGGTGATGGGTGGTGGCTCGTGAGCCCGCGCGGGCCGGCGGGCGAGTACCGGGTGAGCCTGTTCGCCCGCGGTCAGGCGGGCGACATGGTCGCGGACGTGTGGTGGGACAGCCCGTCCGACGGGGCCCTGCCTGAGCCGGAGGCGAGCCTCGCCCTCATCGCCGACCACGACGGCGAACCGGACTCCTACGGTCTCGAGCTCATGGTCACCAACCTGCCCTCCACCCCGCAGGAGTACTCGGCGACCATCACGGTGACCGCCGCGGACGGGGCATCACGCACGATCGAGGCCAGCCCGGCCCCTGACTCGTGCGTCGGCGAAGGAACGCTGTACTTCGACGGCGCCGACGCGGAGGCGAAGCAGGCCGCCGCGCTCGGCGACTTCCCGTTCACGACGCGCGTCGAGCTGGTGCTCGACGGCGTCACCCACGTCGCGACGGCGACCTACCCCGACGATGAGATCGACGGCTCAGAGCCGCACGTCGCGCTGGACTTCAGCCCGCCCCTGCCCTGAGGGCCGCGCCCAGTACGAGGGCCAGACCCACGAGGAGGAGGACACCGCCGGCCGCCAAGAGCCCGCCTGCGAGCCACGTCAGCCCGGGCACGGTTCCACCGACCGCGACGTCCGCGGCAAGTGACGCCCCGGCGTCGGCGTTCATCACGACGACGGTCCACTCCCCGGAGCTCACGGGCCAGGTCAGGGACCGCGTTCCTGATCCTGTCGTGGAGGCCACCCAGATGCCGGCGTCCTCTGGCGCCACAGAGGGCGCGCCTCCGCCTGCCTGCCGGTAGAGCGGGTCCTGGCGGAAGAAGCCGGTCAGGATCGAGTGCTCGACGCCGGCAAGGTATGCGGCGGCGTCGTCCGTGGCCGCGATGCCCGCGAAGATCTCCCCGCCGTCGATGGCGCGCACGTCGAGCCGCGCGTCACCGAGCATCGCGCCGGGCACACCCGTCGGCCCGTTGTCGTCGAGGTCCACCGTCTCCGAGGCGATGGCATACCCACCCGTGGCGAGGACCGCATGCTCGCTCATGAGGTAGCCGCCGTCGTCGCGCTGCGACCGGTCGGCGACCGCGAGCGCGACGCCCCCGGCCCCGATGCCGAGTGCCAGCACGAGGACGACGCTTCCGCCCGTCAGGGCTGTGACCCGGCCCGCCGTCCACCGGTGATCCGACTGCTCCGGCGGCGCCGCCGGGTACGTCGCCGGCGCGAGGCCCGAAGGCTTTGCCGGAGCAGGCGGTCGCGGTCCCACGACGAGCCCGGGGTCGTCTCCCCCGAGGTCGAGGCGGAACGGCGGGTAGACGTCGGTCATGAGGCTCGCGTACGCGGCGACGCGCAGCACCCAGCGGTTGAGGCCGAGCACCAGCTCGAAGATCGACCGCGGGTACCGGCCGGTGAAGAGCAGAACGACCGCCGCGACCAGCACGAGCAGCCCGATGAGACCCCACAGGACCGGCCGCCCGTCGTCGACGGCGTCGCCGACGTACCACCCACCTCCCACGAAGAGCCCCACCACCAGGTAGTGCGGGAGCGCGAGGAGCCACCACTTGACGAGCACGAGCCCGCGCGAGAGCTGTTCCGGGTAGTCGACCGACACGTGCGCGGGATAGTCCGGGACCTCGGCGAGCGTGAACGGCGGGTACCGGTCGGTGCCGAGCGCGGCGTACGCGTAGTACGCGACGCGCCACGACCAGCGCAGCACACCGACGTTGAAGTCGAAGATCGCCCGCGGATAGCGCCCGGTGAACAGGATCGCGAAGAAGGCGACCACGGAGAGCACGGCGTAGGCCAGCCAGAGGAAGGCCAGCACGACGTAGTGCGGAACGGCGAGCAGCCACTTGACGAGCCACAGCCAGCGGCTGAGCGGACGGTCCAGCGACCCGTCCACGTGCAGGGGGTACGACGCGAAGGTGCTCATGCGTCCACCGTGCTCCACACTGGCGCGCCGCACCCGAGGCGTTCGTCACCGGACCCCGGGACGTTGTGCCCGCGGGGAGCGGCACTCGCGGTGGGATGCAGCCCGTGGCCGCGGATGCGGCCCTGGGCGCGGCGGGTCGAACGTCCCGCGCGCCCGGGACCATCGCCCGGCGCGGCCGGGCCGGACGGCGGCGCACGGTGGACTCATGGCCACAGGGCCGCACCCCGTTGCCCCCGGGCCATGCCGAAGGAGTGTCGATCATGTCCGCTCGTGTCCTGGTCCTCGGTGGCAGCTTCGCCGGGTTGACCGCCGCGCTGTCCGTCCGATCCCGTCTGGGGTCCGACGTCGACGTGACCGTCGTGTCGGCCGCCGACCGGTTCGTGTTCAACCCGTCCTTGATCTGGATGCCGTTCGGTCGTCGAGGGCGCACCGACGTCTCGTTCCCGCTCGCGCCGACGTTCGCCAGGCGCAAGGTGAACTTCGTGCACGGCGCGGCGACGTACGTCGACCCGGAAGCACACCGGGTCGAGACGACCGAGGGGAATCTCGACTACGACTACCTCGTCATCGCCACCGGTTACCGCAACGATCTGGACGTCGTCCCCGGCATGCACGAGACGTCGACGATCACCACGCTGGCCGACGCCGAGCGCACCGGTGAGGCGTGGCGGCGGTTCCTGGACGAGCCGGGCGACGTGGTGATCGGAGCGACGCAGCGGGCCAGCTGCTTCGGGGCGGCCTACGAGTTCCTGTTCAACACCTCCTACCAGCTGCGCCGGGCTGGACTGCACGGCAAGGTCAGGCTCACGTACGTCACCGCCGAGCCGTACGCCGGGCACTTCGGGATCGACGGCATGCCGGGCGCACGGACCCTCATGAAGCTGTTCGCCCGCAAGGAGGGCATCGCGCTCGAGACCGGCCAGGCGATGAGCGAGATCCGTCCCGACGCCGTCGTGCTGGCCGACGGGCGCGAGCTGGGCTACCGGTTCGCGATGATCGTCCCGCCGTTCCGCGGCCAGGACTTCCTGGCCAAGACGCCGGGCCTCGTCGATGCGGGCGGCTACGTGCCGGTCCGCCCGACCTACCAGACCGAGCGGTGGGACGACGTCTACGCCGTCGGGATCGCCGCCGCCGTGCCCGTCCCGTGGACGACCGCGATCCCCACGGGGGTGCCGAAGACCGGCTTCCCGACCGAGCAGCAGGCGCACGTCGCCGCGAAGAACATCGTCGACCAGGTGCGGGGACGCGCCCCGAGCACGGCCAGGGAGTTCGCCCGCATCCCGGCGCTGTGCATCATGGACGCCGGGAACAACGGGGTCGCGATGATCGCCGACCACATGCTCCCGCCGCGCAGGGCCGCGATCATGGTCCCTGGTCCGCAGAACCACCTGGCGAAGGTCGCGTTCGAGAAGTACTCCCTGGCGAAGATGCGTGCCGGCTTGGTACGGCTCCCCTGACGGCGGCGAGCTCGACGTCAGGGGAGCCGGTCACCGGCTCACCGATCTGATGGGCCGCACAGGCTCACGCGCTCACCTCGAGCTCGCGCACCGTCAGGCCCTCGAAGACGGCGGCCCCGCCATAGGAGAACAGCCGGATGTGGTCGTCACCGGCCAGCGGGAAGACCCGGTGGGAGTGCACGATCCGGCCGTCACCCACGAAGACCTCGACGCTGGCGTGATCGACCAGGGCCCGGAAGCGAAGGCGTCCGGCCGTGCGGTCGACCGGCGTCTGGGACTCGCCCCCGGTCGGGTTGAAGGTCGGGCGCCGGTTGACGAAGACGAACCCGCCGTCGAGGTACGCGCCCGCCGCGACGTGCCGCCCACCCCCGGGGGCCCGGCAGAGCTCGAACCCGATGTTGCCGGGGCGGTTCGCCGGGTCCCACACGAGGTCGCACGAGATCTCGTACGCCCTCGCGGTCACGTCGAGGTCGCGCGTGCCGTCGACGCGGACGTCGCCCAGCCGGTGGGTGCTGGTGGCATAGTCGGCGAGCGCCGCCGTCGGCTGCGAGGCGAGGTAGTAGGTCCCGTCGTCGTCACGCTCGAGACGCAGGTCCCGCGCGATCATGTCGTCGCCGTTGTAGCCGTCGGTCGCCATGCTGGGCGCGTTGTGCGGGTAGTCCCAGAAGTTCGCCCAGCCGAGCGCGTGACGGACGGCCGGGTCCTCGGTCCCGTCCGCCCGGTGGTGCGGGTAGGTCACGGCACCGTAGAAGTCGTACCCCCAGTCGAGCCACTGCGGTTCCGCCGCGTCCGGGACGAAGCCGGACCCGTCGAATCTGCCGGTCCAGTAGGCGTACGTCGCGGGCAGACCGCGTCCCTTGCCGTTGGCGCTGACGCCGAGGATCCAGTGGTCGGAGCCGTCGCCGGCTCGCATCGAGAAGATGTCGGGGCACTCGAGCAGCCCGATGTCGTCCCGCATGAACTCACCGACGGGCTCCCAGTGGTGCAGGTCGGCCGACGCGTAGAACCCGATCCGGTGCCCCTCGGCGTTCGCCATGAACCACCGCGATCGCGCGTCGTCCCAGATGACCTTCGGGTCGCGGAAGTCGTGCACGCCGGGGTTCGGCAGCACGGGGTCGGTGCCGCCGGCCTGGAACGTACGACCACGGTCGGTCGAATACCACAGGTACTGCGCCTGCTTGCCGGCGGGCGCCTGGGTGACGAGCGCGATGACGGCGCCGGCCCCGTAGCCCGCCGTGTTGGCGTGATCGACGACGAGGCACCCGGACCAGCAGTCGCCGTTCGCGTTGGTGTTCTTTGGGATGGCGATGCCCTGGTCCGTGAAGGAGACATGGTCACGGGTGGTGGCGAGCCACCAGGCCGTGCCGCCGCCGCCGGCGAGGTAGTCGGCGTTGTACAGGTAGTAGTAGAGGTACTCCCCGCCGAGATAGATGGGGCGCTGCGGGTCGTTCTTCCAGTTGTCCGGGACGCTCAGGTGATAGGCGGGACGATAGGTCTGGTTCACGCGCCGGGTACCTCGGGGCTTGTCGGATGCGGACGGGGCGGAGCCGAGGGCCGCCGCGCTGGGCGTCCCGAGCACGGCACCGGCGGCACCAGCGGCGAGGCCGCCGGCCGCACCCAGGAGCAGAGATCGGCGGGATGGCTGGATGGTGGTCATAAGGGTCGACCTCTCTGTCGTCATTGCGTGTGATGCGTACTTCTGATGCGACGCTGCTGGAGCGGGTGCCGTCAGGGCGCCGTCGGCCAGAGCTCTCGGGGCCGGTCGTCCCAGGCGTCCGCCATGTGCCAGCCGTCGAGCCGGGTCACGGTGACCGGTCCGGAGGATGCGGCGAGCTCGACGCCGGTGGCGTCCGGCCGGGTCGGGTAGACCCTCGCGGTCAGCGGCCGGCCGTTCGCGAAGACCTCCAGGGCCGAATGGTCCACGATCACCCGCAGACGCACGGCGCCGTCGGGCTCGGCCGGGATCTCGCCCGACCGGGGCGTGGCGTCGACGGCCGGGTCCAGGCTGGACCGCGAGCGGTCGAGGAGCAGCGTGACCGCGCCCCCTCCGTCGCGCTCGAGCACGATGCGCGTGCGCTCGCCGGCAGGGTCGTCGACCCGCCCGGCGGCGCGGACGTCCAGCTCCAGGCTGCTTCCCGCGGGCAGGACGACATCGAGCTCGAGGTCGAGCTGGTCGCCGGCGATCTCGACGGCTCGGCGTTCGCCGGCACGCAGGGGCCCCGGGACGGTGCGGATGCCGTCGCGCCTCAGGAGGCTGACCTCGTCCGCGGGCTCCTGGGCCAGCGTCCCGTCGGGCGCCAACGTCACGTGCCGCGGCAGCGACATGACGCCCGACCATCCGGCGAGCAGCGACGCGGCGTCCGGCCTGCCCTCCTGCAGCCACCCGAACATCAGGCGCCGACCCTGAGCGTCCTGGAAGGTCTGGGGGGCGTAGAAGTACCGGCCGCCGTAGTCGAGGCGCCCGAGGCGGTGCGGCGTGAAGACGTCGCCCTCGTAGGCGCCGGTCCAGTACAGCGAATGGTGGGTGACTCTCTCGTTCCACGCGGAGAAGACGAGGACGTCCGTGGCCGCGCCGTGGCCCTGGAGCCGGAACAGGTCGACGCACTCCCACATCGTCCCGGTCCAGTCCGGCTCCCCCTCCGCGCCGATCGATGCGTCCCCGACCACGAGCGGGCCGACGTAGTCCCAGGTGCGCAGGTCTGCGGACTCGTACAGGAACGCGGCGCCGCCCCGCCCCCGGATGCCCGATCCCACGAGCTGGCGCCACCGGCCACCCTCCCGCCAGACGCAGTGGTCGCGGAAAGCCGTGACGTCCACGTCCGGCGGTGTGGCGGCGATGACCGGGTTCTCGTCGACCGCTGTCCAGGCGCGCAGGTCGGCGGAGCCGACCGCGACGCAGGGCAGCTCGCGCCCGGAGTGGCGCCCCGAGTACACGATCGTCGGGATCCCACCGTCGTCGACGAGGACGCCGGACCAGCATCCTTCGGCGTCAGGTCCGGTCTCGCAGGGGACGAGCGCGACCGGTTCGTCCGTCCAGCGGACCAGGTCGGTGCTGGTGGCGTGCCCCCAGTGGATGCGGTCGTGGACGGGTGAGTAGGGGTTGTACTGGTAGAAGAGGTGGTACGTCCCCTCCCACTGGCTCAGACCGTTCGGGTCGTTGAGCCATCCGGCCGGCGAGACGAAGTGGAAGCGCGGTCGGTGGGAGTCGGCCTGCGCGCGTTCGACCATCCGGTCGTCGGCGCGTCGTGCGGTGCCGACGGTCGGCTTGTTCATGCAGCTGTCCTTGTCTGGTCGGGCGATTTCTAGGCGGAAGCGGTACCGGCCACGTCCAGCGCCCGACGCGCCACCCGGGCCTGCGGGCGGTAGAGGTGGCAGCGCACCGTCCAGCCCGGTCCGACGACGTGGTGCGCCGGCGCGTCGTCCCGGCACTGCCCGTCGGCCGCGTAGGGACACGTCGTGGCCCCGAGCACCTGCGCGCGCAGCGCAGCCCTCTCGACGGGGTCGAAGGTCCCCGCGCGGCGCGGGTCCGGGACGGCCGAGAGCAGGAGCCGGGTGTACGGGTGGGCGGGGTCCGCCATGAGCGCGGTCGACTCCCCCGCCTCCACCACCTCACCGGCGAACATCACGGTGGTCCTGTCGGCGACGTACCGTGCCGCCGCCAGGTCGTGGGTGATGTAGAGCAAGGAGATGCCCCGCTCGTCGCGCAGCCGGCGCATGAGGTTGAGGATCCCGATGCGAACCGACACGTCGAGCATGGACGTGGGCTCGTCCGCGAGGATGACCTCCGGCTCGACGGCGAGCGCGCGGGCGATCGCGACGCGCTGACGTTGCCCCCCGGACAGCTCGTGCGGGTACGCGTCGAGCATGGCCCGGTCGAGGTCGACGGTGTCCATGAGCTCGGCGAGCCGGCCCTTGAGCGCCGCCGCCGACGTCGCGCGACGGTGCAGCCGGAGGGCCCGCGCGAGGAAGTGCTCGACGCGGTGCGCGGGGTTGAGCGACCCGAACGGGTCCTGGAAGACGATCTGCACCTTGGCCCGGTACACGCGGGACGCGCGCCGCCGCTCGGTCTTCAGGACGTCGACGCCGTCGACGCGCAGGGTGCCCGACGTCGGCTGCTCGAGCCGCGCCACGCACCGCGCGATCGTGGACTTGCCGCTGCCGGACTCGCCGACGAGGGCCATGATCTCCCCCCGCCGGACGTCGAGGTCGACGCCGCCGAGCGCCCGGAACGTGCGCCGCGAAAGGAGTCCTCCGACCGGGAAGTCCTTGACCAGCCCGCGGATCTGCACCACGGGCGTGCCGTCGTCGGTGACACCGCCCGCCGGGCCGCGTGTGTGATCGGTCGTGGCAGTCATGCTCGGACCTCCTCGTCGTGGGGCGCCACCCAGTGCCCGCTGGCCACCTCGACGAGGTCGCCGATGTCGGTGAATCGCACGCCGTCGGCAAGGCCGCTGAGCTCGGTGCGCGGCCCGGTCAGCGGCGGGAACGCGTTCATCAGAGCGTGCGTGTACGGGTGCCGCGGGTCGGTGAGAATCGTTCCGGCGGGTGCTGACTCGACGAACCGCCCGCCGTACATGACACCCATCCGGTCGGAGAGCTCGATCATCAGCGAGATGTCGTGGGTGATGAACAGCACGGCGAAGCCGAGCTCGCGGCGCAGGTCCGCGATCTGCGCGATGATCTCCTGCTGCACGACGACGTCGAGCGCCGTGGTGGGCTCGTCCATGATGAGCAGCCGCGGCCGGAGCGCCACGGCCATGGCGATCACGACACGCTGCCGCATGCCTCCGGAGAGCTGGTGCGGGTAGGAGCGCAGGCGTGAGCGCTCGATCTTGACCAGCTCCAGCAGGTCGCCGGCGCGCCGCCACGCCTCGGTGCGCGAGACACGCTCGTGCGTGGTGAAGACGTCGACGATCTGGTCGCCGATGGTCATGACCGGGTTGAGCGAGTTCATGGCGGACTGGAACACCATCGCGACGTCACGCCAGCGAAAGCTGCGCAGCTCGTCGTCCGACATCGCGAGCACGTCGCGCCCGCAGAACCGCACGCTTCCCTCGGTGATGACCGCCGGCTCGCGCAGCAGCCGCATGATCGCGTGGGCGACCGTGGACTTCCCGCACCCGGACTCCCCGGCGAGCCCGAAGACCTCGCCCTCGCCGATCGTGAAAGAGACGCGGTCGGCGCCGACGACGGTGCGGTTCTCCCCCCGGTACTCGACGGTCAGGTCGCGCACCTCGAGCACGGGGGTCTCCCTGTGCCCGTCCTCGCTCTCGGGGCTCGTGCCGGTCTCTGCCGCACCGGCCACGACCGTCCCGCCGCCAGGAGCGTGGACCCCGGCGCGCCGGCGTCGCGGCACGCGCAGCCGCGGGTTCGTCACCTCGTCGACCGCGTAGTTGAGGAGCGCGAGCGCGAAGGCGACGAGCGCGATGCACAGACCCGAGGGCAGGAAGGCCCACCAGGCGCCGATCATGAGGGCCCCGTCGTTGCTGGCCCAGTACAGGTTGGTGCCCCACGAGACGACCGAGACGTCTCCGAGGCCGAGGAACTCGAGCCCGGCCTGGCTGCCGATGCCGAAGATCACCACGCCCAGGAACGTGCTCATGACGATGGACGCCATGTTGGGCAGGATCTCGCGGAACATGATCCAGCCCGAGCCTTCGCCCGTGACGGTCGCAGCGGCGACGAAGTCCTTCGCCCGGATGGACAGCGCCAGCGACCGCAGCACGCGCGCCGCCCCTGCCCATCCGGTGACGATGAGGACGACGACCACGGTCCCGGTGCCCGGCGGCAGGAACGCCGCCAGGACGACGAGAAGCGGCAGCCCGGGCAGGAGCAGGAAGACGTTCGTCACGAGGGACAGGACGTCGTCGGTGACCTTGCCGAAGTAGGCGGCGGCGAGCCCGACGGTCACCCCCACCAGGGTTGCGGCGATACCGACCAGGAAGCCGACCGCGAGCGACGACCGAGCGCCCCAGAGGGTGAGGGCGAGGACGTCCTGCCCCTTGGCTGTCGTGCCGAGCAGGTGCTCGGCCGACGGTGCCTGGGAACCGGCGCTGGTGATGACCGTGGGGTCCTCCGGCGCGAGGAGGGGCGCGAGCAGCGCGAGCGCGCCGAACAGGATGAGGATCCCGACGCCGACGGTCGCCTTGCGGTTCCGGAGCAGGCTGCGCAGGAAGCCCCGGCGCTGCGCGGTCCTGCCGGACGGGCCCGTCGGGGCCGTCGGGGCCGTCGCGTCGGACGCAAGCTCGAGCGGTGCGTTCGGACGTGAGCCGGCGCCGGAGGCGGCGCCGAGAGACGCTGACGTGGATTCTGTGACGGACACGGTCTCGGTCTCCTTGGCTCCGTCAGGACACCCGCACGCGCGGGTCGAGACGGACATAGACGATGTCGACGAGGAAGTTCACGAGCAGGACGGCAGCCGTGATCGTGAGGAAGATGCCCTGCATGAGCGGGTAGTCGAGCCCCTGCACGGCGGCGAGCAGCTGGTAGCCGACGCCGGGGTAGGCGAACACGACCTCGGTCAGCAGTGCGCCGCCGACCACGAAGCCCAGGGACATCCCGAACGACGTCACGGCCGGGAGCATGGCGTTGCGCGCCGCGTAGCGGAACATGATGCGGCCCGGGCGCAGGCCCTTCGCCTCCGCCATGACGATGTAGTCCTCGGCATTCGTGGCGATCATCGTGTTGCGCATCGCGAGCATCCAGCCGCCGATCGAGACCACGACGATCGTGACGGCGGGAAGGACGAGGTGCATCGCCACGTCGCTCACGAACGGACCGGTCCAGTCCGGGGAGCTGCCGGCACTGAACGCATGGCGCAGCGGGAACCAGCCGAGCGCGACACCGAACAGGTAGAGCGCGCCCATCGCGAGCCAGAAGTACGGGAACGAGCCGACGAAGACGAGGACGGGCGGAAGCATGGAGTCGAGGAACCCGCCGCGTCGCCATGCGGCGAGGATGCCCAGCAGGTTGCCGATGACGACGGCGATCAGCAGCGCGGTCCCGCCCAGGAGGACGGTCCAGCCGATCTGCCCGGCGATGACCTCGACGACGGGCGTCGGGAAGCGGGAGATCGAGACACCCATCTCCCCCGTGAACACGTTGCCCAGGTAGTCGAGGTACTGCTGCCAGAGCGGGCGGTCGTCGAGCCCGAAGAGGTGCCGCAGCTGCGTGATCTGCTCCGGCGTCATCCGGCTCTGGGAGCGGGCGAACATCCGGGAGACGGGGTCGCCCGGCATGAAGCGCGGAAGAAGGAAGTTCAGGGTGACGGACACCCAGAAGGCGAGCAGGTAGAAGCCCAGTCGCCGCAGGACGAAGCGCACGGCGTCCTCCGTTTCGGTGCGGTGCGGGAGGTCGGATGGCGTGGCGCCCGGCCGGCGCGGGTCGCGCCGGCCGGGCGTCGTTTCAGCCCTGGACGGGCTCGAGGGTGGTGAGCACCAGCACCGTGGTCGGAGCGCGCGTGCTCAGCGTGGCGTACGGGTTCTCCTCGGTCGGCCAGCCCGTGAACCGGACGTCGGTGAAGGCGCCCCACTCCGGGCCCGGGAACAGGGGGATCACCGGGGCCTTGGCGTCGAACTCGGCCTGGAGCTCGTCGACGATCGAGCGCTGGGCGTCCAGGTCCGTCGTGGCGGCGAACTCCGTCAGCAGGGCGTCCGCCTGCTCGTCGCCGAAGCGGTGGTAGTTCTCGAAGGTCTGCTCGCCGGCGGGCTTGACCGTCTCGGTCGACATGGCGCCGCGGTAGAACTGGTAGGGCGTCGGGGCGTTGTTGCTCCACACGATGCCGCTGTCGAAGGAGCCGTCCTCATAGCCCGCCACCACGGCGGACCAGTCAGGCGCGTCGACGGAGGCCTGGACGCCGACCTCGGCCAGGTTCTGCGTGATGATCTCGGCGACCGACAGCCAGTCGGACGAGGTGGAGCCCACCGAGATCGTGACGGTGAACGGAGAACCGTCCTTGAGGGTGCGGTTCCCGTCCCCGCCGCGCGCGTAGCCGGCCTCGTCGAGCAGCGCGTTGGCCGCCTCCACGTCACGCTGGGTCCACTCGCACGAGTCGGCCAGGCCCTGGTCGCGCCACGTGTCGTAGCCGCCGGACAGACCGGTGCAGTCCGCGGGGTAGGTGTAGCCCTGCATCGCGACGTCGACGATCTGCTGTCGGTCGATCGCCATGCTGAGCGCCTTGCGGACGTCGACATCGTCGTACGGCGCCTTCGTCGTGTTGAGCTGCCAGTTGATCATCGCGCCCGTCGGCGGGAACCAGTAGTGGTTGTGCTCCGGGTTCTTCGCGACGAACGCCTGCTCGATGTTGGGGATGAACTGCGGCGCCCAGTCCACCTCACCGTTGGCGGCGGCCAGGTTCGCACCGTCGTTGCCCGCGAACGCGAGCATGCGGATCGACGGGATCTTCTGCTTCTCGGGCTGCCAGTAGCTCGGGTTCGGCCCGAGGTCGAAGGACTGGCTCTCGAAGCTGAGCACCTCCGTGTACGGCCCGGTTCCGACCGGGGACTCGTTCGCCTCCTTGGACGGGTCGTCCACCTGGGACCACACGTGGTCAGGGATGATGATCTGCTGACCGAGCTCGTAGAGGGCGGGCGAGTAGACACGGTTGAGGTGGAAGACGACGGTGGCCTCGTCGACCGCCTCGGCCTTGTCGAGGTAGTCGAACCCGCCGAGCAGCTCCTTCTGCAGCTCGAACGTCGTGACGACGTCCTGGGCAACCAGCGGCTCCCCGTCGGACCACTGGACGCCGTCGCGCAGCGAGAAGGTCAGCTCCTTGCCGTCGTCGGAGGCGCTCCACTCGGTCGCGAGCCACGGCGTCGTGCTGCCGTCGGCCGGGTTGTAGATGAACATCGGCTCGTACACGGCCTGCTGTGTCATCGGGGCGACGTTCGGCGAGAACGGGTTGAAGTTGCGCACGAAGGTCCCCATGTCCTCGCGCGGGATGGTCAGGGGGACGTCGGAGGCACCATCGTCGGTGCCGCCGCCGGAGCCGCCCGACCCGCATGCCGCGAGGGCAAGGGTGCCGGCCAGTGCCAGCGCGAGCGCGCGCGCTGCGCGTCGGGCTGGGCGGTAACGTGTCATCATCGGTGTCGCATTCCTCTCTTCATCGCTGAAGGCGAAGGGTGGGTGTGTGGTCGCCGGGGTTGATTGGCGTCAGACCGACGACCGTTCGATCAGCGGGCAGTCGATCGTCACGGTGGCCGTGTCGATCGGCTGCCCTGCTGCGAGCGCGGCGAGCATCTCCACGCCGCGAGCGCCCATCTCCTGGAAGGGAAGGGCGACGGTGGTGAGCCGCGGGCGCAGGTACGCGGCGATGAGCTCCTGGTTGTCGAACCCCACGACGGCCACGTCGCGAGGGATCGCGAGGCCACGTTCCTTGATGGCGTCGTAGGCCCCCATGGCCATCCGGTCGTTGCCGCAGAAGATCGCCGTCGGGCGGTCCGCGCGATCCAGGAGCTCGCAGGCGGCGGCGTACCCGCCGTCGGCCGTGGCGTCGCCCGCGACGACGAGCGAGGGGTCCACCGACACGCCGGCGGCGACGAGCGCCTCCTCGTATCCCTGCCGGCGGCCCACGCTCGCGGGGATCGCCGGGTCGAGCGTGATGAGGCCGATGCGGGTGTGCCCCGCGTCGAGCAGCCGCTGCGTCGCGTGCCGGCCTCCGCCGACCTCGTCCGGGACGATGGCAGGGAGGCTGCCGTCGGCGTCGAAGCAGTTGACGAGGACGGCCGGTACCTCCCGGACGATCTCCGGCACGCGGACCGCCCGGTGCCAGGTGGCCGCGTAGATCAGCCCTTCGATCCGCTGCTCGAGCAGCTTCTCGATCCCGGCGGCCTCGGTGGCCACCTCCGACTCGCTCGAGGCGATCAGCAGGAACTTCCCTTGCTGGAGCGCGCGGTCCTGCGCGCCCTTGATCACGTCGACGGCGAACGGCGCGGTGACGATCTCGGTCACGATCCCGTACCAGTCGCTCCGGCGCGCCGCGAGCGCCCGGGCGCCCGCGTTCGGGCGGTACCCGAGCTCGGCGGCCGCTTCGATGACGCGGCGACGCGTCTCGTCCGGGATCCCGGCGTCGGCGCGGTCGTTGAGCACGAAGGAGACCGTCGTACGCGAGACGCCGGCCCGCTGTGCGACGTCGCCCATCGTCGCGCCGCGTCGCGAGCGGACGGCGCGACGGCCATCCCCCTCGCCATGGGGCTGGCGACGTGTCGCATCGCTGGTCGTCATTGACACTCCCTCGTACTAACTCGCGTTAGTAAGCAACTTACGCGCGTTAGTAGGAGTCGTCAACCCTATGCGCTCCGCTTCGAGGCCGCCCCGAAACGCACTGATAATGATTCTCATTGTGTGCTAGGTTCCACCGGTGCCTGCGACCTACCGGTCGTTCGCAGGCGCGGTCGAGTGTGACAAGGAGGCTTGAGACGAAGTGACCAGCGAGCACGGCGAGGCCACGGGGCTCGTCGTCACGGGGTTGCGAATCCGCGTGCAGGACCGTCTTCTGGTCGACGACGTCTCGTTCGCCGTCTCACCGGGGAGCCGCGTGTGCTTGCTCGGCGAGTCGGGCTCGGGGAAGTCGCTGACGGCCGCGGCCGTGCTGGGCCGGCTGCCGCAGAACATGGTCGCGAGCGGCAGCGTCCGTGTGAACGGGATCGAGGTTCTCGGGACGTCGACGCTCGAGCGGCCTCCGGCCGCGCGCGTCGCCATGGTCTTCCAGGACTCGGCGGTCGCGCTCAACCCGCTGGCGCGCGTCCGCGATCAGCTTGCCACCCCCCTGCGACGCCGCCACAGGCTGACGAAGTCCGTCGCCGAGGCGGCCGCGACCGAGCTCGCCGAGTCGGTCGGCCTCCCCGACCCGGCCAGCCTGGTCGACGCGTTCCCGTCCCAGCTCTCAGGTGGTCAACGCCAGCGTGTGTGCATCGCCCTGGCTCTCGCGTGCGAGGCCAGCGTGCTCGTGGCGGACGAGCCGACGACGGCCCTCGACGTCGTGACCCAGGCACGGGTCCTGGAGGTGCTCCGCCGCTACACGGCCGGTGAGAGGACGCCGTCGCTGCTGTTCATCACCCACGACTTCGCCGTCGCCTCCGAGCTGTGCGACGACGCGGTGATCCTCGGGTCGGGGCGTGTCGTCGAGAGCGGTCCGCTCACCGAGGTGTTCGCGCGACCTCGCCACGAGTACACCCGCGGCCTGGTGGCAGCCGCCCGGGCGACGTCGATCACGCCATACCTGCGCCGCCCTCACCGCCCCGATCCATCGACATCCCATGCGCACGCCTCCCAGACGACGCCGTTCTTCGACGTCCGGCACGTGAGCCGTGCATTCGTGACGCCCCGGTCGCGTCCGTTCGCCCCTGCAGGCCGGCGCCTCGCCCTCCGCGACACGAGCTTCACGATCCGCGCCTCCGAACGCGTCGGGGTCGTCGGTGTCTCCGGCTCGGGCAAGACCACGTTGCTGCGAGTCATGCTCGGGTTGGAGGCCGGCGACACGGGGACGGTCACGTGCGCGGGTCGGGCGGTGCGACCGGCCGATGTCCGACACCTGCGGTGGTACCGACGGCTGGTCCAGTACGTGCCGCAGGACCCGGCCAGCACGCTCGACCCGTTCCGCCGCGTCCGCGAGCTCGTGGCTGAGCCACTCGTGCGCCTCGGCGTCGACGGCGACCGCGATGCCTCGGTCCGCGACGCCCTGCACACGGTGGGGATCGGCCCCGACTTCGTCGACAGACGCGTCCACGAGCTGTCCGGAGGCCAGGCGCAGCGCGTCGCACTCGCCAGGGCGATCGCCACCCGGCCGGCCTTCCTCCTCGCCGACGAGCCCGTGAGCGGTCTCGACCTGCCCCTGCGCGAGCAGGTCGTGGGCCTCCTGACACGGATCACCCGCGAGCGAGGCATGGGCCTCCTGGTCGTCTCGCACGACCTGTCGATGGTGGCCGGCCTGTGCGAGCGGACGCTCGTCATGCACGACGGCGCCGTCGTCGAGGACCGCCCGACGACGGAGCTTCTCGCGGATCCCCGGCACGAGCGGACCAGGGAGCTGCTCGCCGCCATCCCGTCCGTCGCCGCGTGAGGCTCCACACCGATCCCCTTCTTCGAGAGGAATCCCATGAAACGTGTTCTCACTGGCACAGCGCTCGGAGCGACGCTCGCGCTCACCCTGGCCGCGTGCGCCATCGCGCCCGCGCAGACTCAGAGCGGCGAGGTCGGTGACGACGCCCGCATCCGGGTCGCGATGCTCCAGCCGCCTCGCTCTGGCCTCACCCCGTTCAGCGACGACGCGTTCAAGCTGTCGCGGTGGAGGACGGCCGAGACGCTCGTGGTCCTCGACGAGCAGGGTGACGCACACGCCAAGCTCGCCACCGGGTGGGAGCAGGTCGACGACCTCGCGTGGGAGTTCACGATCCGCGAGGGCGTCACCTTCCACGACGGCACCGAGCTCTCGGCGGCGTCCGTGGTCAACACCTTGACTCGCGCGACCCAGGCCGCGCCCAAGCCGCGAATCCTCGACGGCGTGGAGCTGACCGTCTCCCAGGTCGACGACTTGACCGTACGGATCGCGACCGCGACGCCGGACCCGCTGCTGCCCCAGCGGCTGTCCAGCCCGCAGCTCGCCATCCTCGCCGCGGGCGCGTACGCCGACGACGGCACCGTCGATCCGGTAGGTGCGGGCAGTGGCCCGTTCGAGCTGGTCGAGGTGAACGGCACGTCGACCGCGACCCTGGACCGGTTCGACGACTACTGGGGGGAACGGGCCGCGGCGGCGGGGATCGACGTGTCGTTCGTCCCTGACGGCACCGCTCGAGGCGCGGCGCTGCGGACCGGCACGGCCGACGTCGTCGAGGCGGTCCCGGTGTCGCAGGCCGCCCTGCTGGACCCGGCACTGGTGCACGAGGTCCCCATGCCTCGGACGAACACGCTCTACCTGAACAACTCCAACGGTGCGTTCGCCGACCCCGCCGTTCGTGCCGCGGCTCGTGCCGCGCTCGACGCCGACCAGATCGTCGACACGGTCTACGAAGGCCGGGCCGACGTCGCTCAAGGACTGCTGGGGCCGGCGCTGCCGTGGGCCGCCGAGCTGCGAGAGGACGTCGAGTCCTCCGTCGATCCGGCAAACGTGGACGGCGCCGTCATCACGCTCGGGACGTTCACCGACCGGGCCGAGCTGCCCGAGGTCGCGGTGCTCGTCGAGCAGCAGCTCGAGCAGGCGGGGTTCGTCGTCGAGCAGGACGTGCGCGAGTACGCCAACATCGAGTCCGACATGCTCGCCGGCGAGTTCGACGCCGTCATCCTCTCTCGGGCGACGGTGCTGGACTCGGGCGACCCCGTGGCCTACATGTTCAGCGACTTCTCGTGCGACGGGTCGTTCAACATCGCGCAGGTGTGCGACCCGCAGATCGACGAGGCACTGCGCACGGCCGGGGAGGCCGCGCCGGGACCAGAGCGTCGTGCGGCGATCATGGCTGCCGAGGCCGAGATCCTGCGCCGCGACGTCGCCATCCCGATGCTGCACGAGCGGGTGATCCAGGGCGAGGCCGCAGGCGTGGCCGGGGTGGCTCGCGATCCTCGCGAGCGCGAGCTCATCACCGCCCAGAGCACGGTCACGAAGTAGGCGGGGTCGACGGGTGAGCAGCATCGCCACGGTTACCGGGGGCGTCGCGTCCGCGCGTGGCTCCCGGCGACCGAGCGCCGCGTGGGTCGCGGCCGGTTCACGCCTGGTGACGACCGCGCTCATGGTGTTCCTGCTGGGCATCCTGCCGACGCTGTCCGGGCGCGACCCGGCTCTGGCGGTGCTGCGGGCACGGTCGGCCGAGCAGGAGGCGACGCCCGAGGCGCTCGAGGCCATCCGGCGCGACCTCGGGCTCGACGCCGGCCCTCTCGCGGTCTTTCTCACGTGGTTGCGCGGCGCCGTCACCGGCGACTGGGGCACCTCCTGGGTGACCGGGCAGCCCGTGCTGCCAGGGATGCTGCAGGCGATGTCGGTGTCGCTCACGCTCATGGGCTGCGCGCTCGTCGTGGCGCTCACGATCGCGGGCGCCGTGAGCGTCCCGACGTTCCGACGAGGGCTGCGCGGACGGGCCGATCGCGGCTCCGGCGCGATCGCGGCCGCGCTCACGTCGCTGCCCGAGTTCCTGCTGGCCTCGTTGCTGCTGGTGATCGGTGCGGTGTGGCTGCGATGGTTCCCGCCGTACGGCTGGTCCGGACCGTCGACCGCCGTTCTGCCGGCGCTGGCTCTCGGAGTCCCGGCGGGGGGACTGCTGGGGCGGCTGTTCTCCGACGCGTTCGCCGGGGCTTTCAGCGAGCGCTGGGTCGCCACCTGGAGCGCGGCCGGGTACTCACCTCGCAGCATCTGCGGCGCCGTCGTACGTCGTGCGCTGCCGGGCGTCATGTCGCAGATCGCGCTGGTGCTGGTCGGTCTCGTCGGAGGCGCGATCGCCGTCGAGCAGGTCTTCGCGATCCCCGGGCTCGGCCGCGCCACCCTCGGGGCGGCGGAGTCGCAGGACCTGCCCGCGCTGCAGGCAGGCGTGATCCTGCTCGTCCTCCTCGCGGTGGCGCTGGGCGGCGTAGCCGGTGTGCTGCGGCGCAGCCTGCTCGGCCCCGCCCTGCGCACGCACTCGGTCCCCGCGCCGGGGCCGGTGCACTCCCGGGGTGCGTGGATCGTGCCGGTGACGGCCGGCGCCGCCCTGGTCGCGCTCGTGCTCGTGGGCCTGCCTCGCGATCCGTACACGAGCGCGCATCCGCGTCTGGCGCCCCCGGCTTGGGACCTCCTCCTGGGCGCCGACGCCAGCGGTCGCGACGTGCTGGCCCGGGTGTCGCAGGGGGCGCTCGCCACGATCGGCACCGCGGTTCTCGTCGCGGCCGTGTGCCTGGTGCTCGGCCTGCTGATCGGCTTGGTGCCGAACCTCGCCACCGGGCCGATCGAGGTGACGAACGCGACCCCTCCGGTCATCGCCGGCATGGTCGTCGCCTCCGTGGTGGGACCGTCTGCGGCGGGGGCCGCGATCGTGGTCGCCGCCGTGAGCTGGGCACCGCTCGCGGCGCACACCGCCGCGCTCGTCGCAGAGGCGAAGGCGCACCCGCACGTCACGATCGCGCCGGTGCTGGGCGTGGGGCGCGTACGCACGATCACCCGATACGTGGTGCCGGCAGTGTTCGGTCCCGTCTTCCGGCACTCGGCGCTGCGACTCCCCGGTATCGCGCTGGCCCTGGCTGCGCTCGGCTTCCTGGGGCTCGGCCCTCAGCCTCCCCGACCCGACTGGGGCCTCGTGCTCGCCGAGGGCATGCCCTACGTGGAGCGTGCGCCGATGGTCGTGCTCGTCCCGGCGGGCGCGCTGGTTCTCCTGTCGGTGCTGGCGGTGTCGCTCTCCAGCCTCTCGCCGCGGCGTCGGCGCGGCCGGCGCCGCCGGTCGCCGGGGGCGGAGACCCCGTGAATGAGCCACCGACCCGCCCCCCGCTCATCTCCTTCGACTGCTACCAGCGCTGATCCGCGACCAGATGCGCGATGCGGTCGCACCGCGGGTCGCCGAACGCCTCGGCCCCGCCAGGTTCGAGGCCTTCCTCGGACGACTCTCAGTCGCCGGCATGGGCCGGCGGACCGGAGCCAGCGGCGTCGTCGTCCTGCGGAACCCATCGCTGCGCGAGCCCCTCGGTCCCGCGAGCGAGCAGGGCCACGTCGGCACCGACGAGGACGAACCCCGCCCCTGCGTGGAGGTACCGCTCGGCCACCTCCGGGTCGAACGCGTTGACGCCGACCGGCTTGCCCTCGGCCCGCACGGCGTCGAAGGCGCGCAGCACCGCGGCGGTCACGTCCGGGTGGGTCTGCTGACCGATCACCCCCATCGACGCCGCGAGGTCGGACGGGCCCACGAACACGCCGTCGACGCCGTCGACCGCCGCGATCGCACCGGCGTTGGCGACGGCCGTCGCGGACTCGACCTGGACGAAGAGCGAGACGTGCTCGTCAGCGTCCTGCAGATAGCGCTCGACACGGTTCCACCGCGCGCCGCGCGCCAGCGCGCTGCCGACCCCGCGCACACCGCGCGGCGGGTAGCGCACCGCCCGGACCACTGCTTCGGCCTGCTCGGCGGTGTCGACCATGGGCACGAGCACGTTCTGGGCGCCCAGGTCGAGCAGCTGCTTGAGCACCACGGCGTCGTCCGACGGCACGCGGACGAGCGGCGTCACGGGGTACGGCGCCACCGCCTGCAGGATCCGCAGCGTGGCATCGAGGTCGATCGGCGAGTGCTCGCCGTCGACCAGGAGCCAGTCGAGGCCGGCGCCTGCACAGATCTCCGCCGCGAGCGGGCTTCCGGAGCAGACCCACATGCCGATCTGCGGGCGCCCGGACCCGGCGAGGCGGTCGCGGAACGTGGGTGGGAGGGTCAGACGAATCGGCACGAGACGGTCCCCAGCTCTCGGTAGTCGGCCAGCACCGTGTCGCCCGGCTCCACCCACATCGGACGGGTGAAGGAGCCGGCAAGCACGATCTCGCCGGGCTCCAGCGCGTCGCCGTGCTGGGCGAGCTTGTTCGCGAGCCAGGCGACGCCGGTGGCCGGGTGGTTGAGGACGGCCGCGGCGACGCCCGACTCCTCGATGGTCTCGTTGCGGTACAGCAGGGCCGAGACCCACCGCAGGTCGGTCTCGCCGATCTTCACCGGGTTGCCGCCGTAGACCATGCCTCCCATCGCCGCGTTGTCGCTGATGGTGTCGACGATCGTGCGCCCGGCCATCTCGATGCGCGAGGAGAGGATCTCCAGCGCGGGCACGACGTACTCGGTCGCCCGCAGCACGTCGAACACCGTGACGTCCGGGCCCTTGAGGCCGTCGCGCAGCACGAAGGCGAGCTCGACCTCGACGCGCACGTTCGAGAACCGGCCGTGCTCGATCACCGATCCGTTCTCGAACACCATGTCGGCGAAGATCGCGCCGTAGTCGGGCTCGGTGATCCCGGTGGCGGCCTGCATGACCTTGGACGTGAGCCCGATCTTGCGACCGACAGAGCGGCGCCCGGCCTCGATCCCCCGCCGGCGCCACTCGTTCTGCACGGCGTAGGAGTCCTCGACGGTCATCTGCGGGTGGCGCGCGGACAGGAGCGGCACCACGGTGCGCTCCGCCTCGGCGCCGGCGAGCTCGTCGGCGATCGCCGCGATCGTGCTGTCGTCGAGCATGCGTCCCCCTCCCTGGGCAGCGGCGGTCATAACTGGTGGCCGAGCTTGTGCTCGCCCTGCTTCCACTCGGGAAGCTCCTCGCCCGTGCGCGTGTACGAGAACCCGTCGGCGCCGATCGTCACCGCCATCTCGCTGACGTCGGTGCGCGCGACGACCGGCTGCGGGTTGCCGTCGAGGTCCAGGACGAGCGAGGCGTCGGTGTACCAGGACGGCACCACGGGGTTGCCCCACCAGTCGCGACGCTGGTTGTCGTGCACGTCCCACGTGACCACCGGGTTGTCCGGGTCGCCCGTGTAGTAGTCCTGCGTGTAGATCTCGACGCGGTGTCCGTCGGGGTCGCGCAGGTACAGGTAGAAGGCGTTGGACACCCCGTGCCGGCCGGGGCCGCGCTCGATGCGGTCCGACAGGCGCAGCGCGCCGAGCTTGTCGCAGATCGCGATGATGTTGTGCTTCTCGTGCGTGGCGAACGCGACGTGGTGCATGCGCGGGCCGTCGCCGCCCGTCATCGCCGTGTCGTGCACGGTCGGCTTGCGGCGCATCCACGCGGCGTACGTGGTGCCTTCCTGGTCCTGGATGTCCTCCGTGACGCGGAAGCCCAGGTCCTCCATGAACTTCACGGCACGCGGCACGTCGGGCGTGACCTGGTTGAAGTGGTCCAGGCGCACCAGTGCGGCGGGCGTGTGCAGGTCGTAGCGCCACGCCAGGCGCTCGACGTGCTCGACGTCGTAGAAGAACTCGTACGGGAACCCGAGCGGGTCGGTCACGCGCACGGAGTCGCCGATCCCCTGGGTGAAGCCCTCCTTGCGGCGCTCCACGCGACAGCCGAGCTCGGTGTAGAACGCCACCGCCTTGTCCAGCTCCTCGGGGCTGCGCACCCGGAAGGAGAACGCGGCGACCGCGGCGACTGGCCCTCTGCGCAGCACGAGGTTGTGGTGGATGAACTCCTCGAGGCTGCGCAGATAGACCGCGTCCTCGTCCTCTTCGGTGACGACGAGGTCGAGCACGTCGACGTAGAACCTCCGGGAGGCAGGCAGGTCGGTCACCACGAGCTCCATGTAGGCGCACCGCAGGATGTCCGGCGGCGACGCCAAGGGTGTCGGGATCGGGTCGCTGGAGGTGATCGGCGCGTCGCTCGACACGACGGGTCCGGTGCTCTCGGTCATCAGGCTCCCTTGCCTAGGTTGTGCGGACGTCGGGCGGTGCGCCGGTCAGCGCGCGGCGCCCGCCTTGCCGAAGGTCGGGTTGTGCACCGTGCCGAGCGTGATGTGCACGGCCTGCTGGTCGGTGTAGAAGTCGATCGAGCGGTAGCCGCCCTCGTGCCCGAGCCCGGAGGCCTTGACCCCACCGAACGGCGTGCGCAGGTCGCGCACGTTGTTCGAGTTGAGCCAGACCATCCCGGCCTCGACGGCCTGCGCGACGTTGTGCGCTCGTTTGAGGTCGTTGGTCCACACGTAGGCGGCGAGGCCGTACTGCGTCGCGTTGGCCAGGGTGAGAGCCTCGGCCTCGGTGTCGAACGGCGTGATCGCCACCACCGGGCCGAAGATCTCCTCGGTGAAGATCCGGGCCGACGGCGGCACGTCCGCGAACACGGTGGGCTCCACGTAGTTGCCGGTCGGGAAGCCCTCGGGGCGGCCGCCGCCGGCGACGAGCCGGCCCTCGGTCTTGCCGATCTCGATGTATGAGAGGACCTTGTCGTAGTGCTCGGGGTGGACGAGTGCGCCGACCTCGGTCGCCGGGTCGTCCGGGTAGCCCACGACGACGCGCTTCGCCTGCGCCGCGTACCGCTCGACGAACGCGTCGTAGACCGACCGTTCGACGAGGATCCGGCTGCCCGCGGTGCAGCGTTCCCCGTTGAGGGAGAACACACCGAAGATCGTCGCGTCGATCGCGGCGTCGAGGTCGGCGTCGGCGAAGACGATCGCGGGCGACTTGCCGCCGAGCTCCATGGACAGGCCCTTGAGGTGCGGAGCGGCGTTGGCGAAGATGATCTGTCCGGTCCGCGACTCGCCCGTGAACGAGATGAGGGGGACGTCGGGATGCTTGACCAGCGCGTCGCCGGCGTCCTCCCCCAGGCCGTTGACCAGGTTGAACACGCCCTCGGGCAGACCTGCCTCCTTGAGTATCCCGGCCCACAGCGAGGCCGAGAGCGGCGTGAACTCGGCGGGCTTGAGAACCACGGTGTTGCCGGTGGCCAGGGCGGGCGCAAGCTTCCAGGACTCGAGCATGAACGGGGTGTTCCACGGCGTGATCAGGCCGGCGACGCCGATCGGCTTGCGGTTGACGTAGTTGATCTGCCGGCCGGGCACCTTGTACGTGTCGTCGGCCTGCGCGACGACGAGGTCGGCGAAGAACCGGAAGTTCTCCGCCGCGCGGCGCGCCTGGCCCTGCGCCTGAGTGATCGGCAGGCCCGAGTCGAACGACTCGAGCTCGGCCAGCCGCGCGTCGCGAGACTCCACGATGTCCGCGATGCGGTGCAGCACGCGCGAGCGCTCGCGCGGCAGCATGCGCGGCCACGGGCCGTTGGCGAACGCCTCCCGGGCGGCGGCCACGGCGAGGTCGACATCGGCCTTCTTGCCGGCGGCGGCCTTGACGTAGGTCTCGTTGGTCACCGGGTCCAGCACGTCGAACGTGTCGCCGTCCACCGAGTCGACGAGCTTGCCGCCGATGTAGTGCTGGATGTGTCCGGGAAGGCCGGCGGGGATGCGGCGGGTCGTCGCGGCCGAGGTGACCGTCGGGTGGGTCATCGTGTCTCCCTGTCCTGAGGCGCGGGCGCGGCGGCGCCGGCGCGCGCGGCGAGGAAGGCCTGCATCGTCGCCCATCGGTGGTTCCGGGCGGCGATCTCGATCTCCAGCGGGTCGGCCCGGCGGGCGACGAGCTCGAGGATGTGGACGTGCTCGTCCACCGAGTCGTGCGCGCGACCCGGCACGAAGGCGAACGTCGAGTCGCGCAGCCCTGACAGCTGCGCCCAGCCGCGGTGCACCATGTCGAGCAGCAGGGGGTTGGGGCACACCTCGAAGAGGACCGAGTGGAACTGCCGGTTGAGGGCGGTGAACGCGTGTGGGTCGAAGTCGTCGAGCAGCGCTCGCAGCGTGTCGTTGATGGCGCGCGCCCGCGCGAGATCGACGTCGGTGAGCCCGGGCGCCGACAGCGCGGTCGCCGCGCCTTCGACGACGCCGAGAGCCTGCATCGTGTCGACGTACCCACGCTCGTCGACCATCGCGACGCGCGCGCCGACGTTGCGCTCGAACGTCACCAGTCCCTCGGCCTCCAGACGGCGGATCGCCTCGCGCACGGGCACGACACTCATGCCCAGCTCGTCGGCGATGGAGCCGAGCACGAGCCGGTAGCCGGGGCTCAGCTCGTGGCGCGCGATCCGGCCGCGGAGGTACTCATAGGCGAGCTGCGACTTGCTGGCGGCCGGCACCGCCGTGATGCCCGTCATCGAGACTCCCTCCAGGCCTGGTAGCGCGCCCGCCACTCGGCGTTCGGCGGGAACAAGCCGTCGACCGGGTGACCGGCGGCGACCTGCTCCGCCACCCAGGCGTCCTCGTCCTCCTGTGCGAGGGTCGCGTCGGCGACCTCTTCCACGAGATGGGCCGGGATGACGACGACGCCGTCGGTGTCGCCGACGATCACGTCACCGGGCAGCACAGTGGCGCCGCCGCAGCAGACCGCGACGTCGGTGTCCCACGGCACGTGCCGGCGTCCGAGCACGGCGGGGTGCGCGCCCTTGGAGAACACGGCGAGCCCGGTAGCGGCGACGGCGTCGAAGTCGCGGACGCCGCCGTCGGTCACGACGCCCGCCGCCCCGCGCACCTTCGCACGCAGGGCGAGGACATCGCCGAGCGTGGCGGAACCGGTCTCGCCGCGGGCCTCGATGACGATCACCTCGCCCGCGCCGACGGCGTCGAACGCACGCTTCTGCGCGTTGTAGCCAGCGCCGTGCGAGGCGAACAGGTCCTCGCGGTTCGCCACGAACCGCAGGGTCCTGGCACGGCCCACGATCCTGGCGCCCGGGACGTTGGGGCGGACGCCCTCGATGACCACGTTGTCCAGACCGCGCCTGCGCAGCTGCGCCGCGATCCCGGCGACGGGGGCGCGCCGCAGCTTGTCGGCGATCTCCTCGGTGAGGACGAACGGCTCCGGCTCGGGCGCCAGCCCGGCGGCGGCGCGGCTCCCCCATGCCTCCGCACGCTGGGTGTCGTCGACGCTGGGCCCCGAGCCGACGTCGGTGAACGGGACCTCGCCCTGCTCGACGGTGCTGACGAGCCGGCCCGACGTCGGTGCGCCGGGCGCGGCGGGCGCGTCGACCTCGACCGCGACGACGTCGCCGGGTCCGACGACGCTCGAGCCCGCCGGCGTCCCCGTGAGGATCACGTCGCCTGTCTCGAGCGTCAGGTGCTGCGACAGGTCGGCGACGATCTGCGCGAAGGAGAACAGGAGGCGCTCTGTCGTGTCGTCCTGGACGAGCTCTCCGTTGACCCACGTGCGCACGCGCAGCGCGGACGGGTCGACGGCGCGGGCGTCGATCAGCTCGGGGCCCAGCGGCGTGTACCCGTCCCGGCCCTTCGAGCGGACGTTCGACCCCTTGTCGGCCCAGCGCAGGTCGTACACGCCGAAGTCGTTGGCGGCCGTCACGGCGGCGACGTGGTCCCACGCCTTCTCGAGCGGGACGTGCCTGGCCGGCTCGCCGATCACGAGCGCGATCTCGCCCTCGAAGCCGAGCAGCTCCGTGCCCGCAGGGCGCTCGACGACGCCTCCCGAGGCGGCGAGCGAGCTCGAGGGCTTGAGGAAGTACGACGGCGCGGCCGGGACGCGGCCGCGTTGGTCGGCCCGAGATGCGTAGGCGAGGTGCACGGCCACGATCTTGCCCGGGCGCTTCCCCAGCACCTGGGTGTCCGGTGCATGGGCGTCGGTTCCCATGAGCTCCCTCGCTCGTTCCGTCCGGCATCTGACGACGCCGGGCCGTTGTCTTCGTATTCGAGATCGTATATTTTCCTAGGTAGCACGGCAAGGTCGCCTGCGACGGCGGCACCACCATCACGGGTCCACCGCGGGGACGGCGGGCCCTGGATGACAACGGAGTCCCTGCGAGCCCGAGCAGAGCGGAAGACCCATGCAGTTCCACCACCACGGCTACGTCTCCGGCGACCCGCGGGTCCAGCCGCCGGCCGGCGTCGGCGTCGACCGGCCCGAGCACGTCCCCGACGAGGTCGACGTGCTGATCGTCGGCAGCGGCCCGGCCGGGATGATCGCCGCCGCGCAGCTGGCACAGTTCCCCGGGATCACCACGCGCCTGGTCGAGCGTCGTGCGGGGCGTCTCCAGATGGGCCAGGCCGACGGGATCCAGGCCCGCAGCGTCGAGACGTTCCAGGCGTTCGGCTTCGCCGAGCGGATCACCGCCGAGGCGTACCGCATCACCGAGATGTGCTTCTGGAAGCCCGACCCTGACGAGCCGAAGAACATCGTGCGCACCGCTCGTCCCTCGGACGACGCGACGGGGATCAGCGAGTTCCCGCACCTCATCGTCAACCAGGCGCGCGTGCTGGACTACTTCGCCGAGGTCGCGGCCAACGCGCCGACGCGGCTGACCCCCGACTACGGGTTGGAGCTCGTCCGCCTCGAGGTCGCCGACGACGGCGACCATCCGGTCACGGTGACGCTGCGTCGCACCGCGGGGCCGAAGACCGGTGAGGAGCGCACCGTCCGGGCAAAGTACGTCGTCGGCTGCGACGGCGCGCACAGCGCGGTGCGTGAGTCGATCGGGTGCAAGCCCGTCGGCGACAAGGCCAACCACGCGTGGGGCGTGATGGACATCCTCGCCGTCACCGACTTCCCCGACGTGCGCACCAAGTGCGCCATCCAGTCGCACGACGGCGGCAGCATCCTGCTCATCCCCCGCGAGGGCGGCTTCCTCGTGCGGTGGTACGTCGACCTCGGCGCCGTGCCCGAGGGCGACCACGGGGCGGTGCGCAGGACCCCGCTCGCGGAGATCATCACCCGGGCGAACGAGATCATCCATCCCTACACCCTCGACGTGCGCGACGCGCCGTGGCACAGCGTCTACGAGGTGGGTCACCGCGTGACTGACCGGTTCGACGACGTCCCGACCGAGCTCGCCGGCGAGCGCATGCCGCGGGTGTTCATCGCCGGCGACGCCTGCCACACGCACAGCGCGAAGGCCGGCCAGGGAATGAACGTCTCCATGCAAGACGGCTGGAACATCGCCTGGAAGCTCGCCCACGTGCTCACCGGTCGCGCCCCGGAGTCTTTGCTGCGGACGTACTCGGACGAGCGCCAGGTGGTCGCGCAGAACCTGATCGACTTCGACCGGCAGTGGTCCTCCCTCATGGCCGCCAGGCCCGACGAGCTGGAGGACCCCTCGACCCTCGAGGACTTCTACGTCAGGACGGCCGAGTTCCTCTTCGGGTTCATGACGCAGTACCAGACGTCGATGATCGTCGACGGGCCGACCCATCAGGATCTCGCCGCCGGCTTCCCCATCGGCAAGCGGTTCAAGTCGGCCCCGGTCGAGCGGGTCGCCGACGGCAATCCCGTGCACCTCGGGCACCACGCCCGGGCCGACGGGCGGTGGCGCGTCTACGCGTTCGCCGACCCCGCCGCAGCAGGCGAGAGCTCCGCGCTGACCGACTGGGCGGAGTGGCTCCGGACGTCGCCCACCTCGCCGCTGCTCGGGTACACCCCCGAGGGCACCGACCCCGACTCGGTCTTCGACGTCAAGGTGATCTACCAGCAGGACCACACAGCAGTGGACGTCTCGCGGGTGCCCGGCGTGTTCCTGCCGCGGGTGGGCCCGTTCGCCCTCGTCGACTACGAGAAGGTCTACGCCGTCGACCCGCGGGACGACATCTTCGACCGGAGGGCCATCGAGCGCAGCACGGGCGCCGTCGTCGTCGTCCGGCCCGACCAGTACGTCGCTGCCGTCCTGCCGCTGACCGCGACCGACGAGCTGGCGGCGTTCTTCGCCCGGAACCTGCTGCGACCGCCCGCCCCGGCAGCCCCTGAAGGAGCTCTCATGACGAGCGCCCGCGAGACCGACCTGCTCGCCCCCTGACGCCGACGCCCTCCTAGGCCCTGCGAGGACGTCGTCGCCAGGGGCGTCGATCACCCGAGCGAGTCGCGGATCCGGTCCAACAGCTCGGGCACGCCCGGGTCGCGGCGGGGGTCGCCCCGTGAGTGCTCGAGGTGTTCGGCGAGCATTCGTTCGAGCTCGGCTGCGGCCACGGAGCCGTCCGGATGTCCGAAGGAGCCGAGGCTCCCGGCCAGCTTGTGGGCGTCGGCCAGAGCGGCCTCGGGGTCGAGGTCGCCGGCGTACCAGGCCTCGAGGGTCTGCAGTCTTCGTGCGCTGGTCCCGCGGAACCTCTCCTTGAGAGCGGCGATGCGTTCTTCGACCATCACGGCTGCCGACCTCCGGCCGTGCGAGTCGTGCGAGTCGTGCGGGTCCACGGTCACCGGCTCCATCCGAGGAGGTCGGCGACCTGGCCGGGGAGGCCGAGCGGGTCGAACGGCTTGGCGATCACGCCGGCGACTCCGAGGTCGTCCCATCGGCGCCGCTCCGCAGGCTGCACCTTCGCGGTCAACAGCACCACGGGGACGTCGCGGGTCCTCGGGTTCGCCTGGAGCCGGGCGAAGGTGGTCGGCCCGTCCATGGCGGGCATCATGACGTCCAGCAGGACCGCGTCCGGAGGACGGGCACGGCACAGGTCGACCGCATCGGCTCCGTTGGAGGCCACCTGGACGTCCCAGCCGGCGACCAGCTCGAGGCTGGTCCGCGCGACCTCACGAATGTCGTCGTCGTCGTCGACCACCAATACCCGGCGGCTCATCTGGCCGCCCCGGTCACCACTGTGTCAAGCAGCTCTAGCACGTGCCGTTCGACCTCCTCGGGGTTGGTTCGTGCCTTGGTGAAGAACTCGGTAGGTCCCAGGCGCAGCCGCTGCTTGTCCTGCTCGTCCAGGTCCAAGGCGCTGTAGACCACCAGCGGGACGCGGCACAGGCGAGGATCTTCACGCAGCCAGTCCACGAACGTGAACCCGTCGTTGTCAGGCATCAGCAGGTCCAGCAGCAGCAGGTCGGGGGCGAGCTCGTGGCTGAGTCGCAGCGCGTCGCGGGTGGTATGCGCCGGGACGGCGACCACACCGTGCTCGGCGAACAACGCCACCAACACGTGGGTCAGTGCCGGATCGTCCTCGACGACCACAACGCAGGGCTGGGCCTCGGCGTCCACGACCGCGTCGTCCACCGCCGTCAGCAGGCCGGCGAAGTCGAGGGGCTTCGTCAGCCACGCGGCCACGTCCGGTGGCGGGACGCCGCCCGGTTCGGTACCGCTGACGATGAGCACCGGCACGTCCCGGGTGCCTTCGCCGGCTCGGAGCGCGCTGAGCGCGGCCATGCCGTCCATCCCGGGCAGGGTGAGATCCATCAGCACCGCGGCCGGCGCGGTCCGGCGCGCCAGCGCGACGGCCTCCTCGCCTGAGGCAACGCCCACGACCGAGTAGCCGTGCGCGCGGAGCAGCTCGCCGATCACCTCCCGCGTCGGTGAGTCGTCTTCACACACCAGCACGGTCGGGCCCGACTCGTCCTGGCCCGGCGTCACCCGCGGTGGCGCGGTGACATCGACCCTGGGCAGCGTGAACTGCAGGGTGGCCCCGTGGCCGAGCTCGCTCTCAGCCCAGATCCGACCGCCGTGCTGCTCGACGATGCCTCGGCAGATCGCCAGTCCCAGGCCTGAGCCCTCCTTCTCGCGGGTGTCGGAGGAATCGAGCTGCGCGAACCGGCCGAACACGGCGTCGAGCTGGGCCGGCGGTATTCCGGGGCCCTGGTCGCTGACCCGGAAGCCGACGGCTCCGTCCTCCTCGGCGGCCGTGAGGCTCACGACGCCGCCGGCCGGGGAGAACTTGATCGCGTTCGAGAGAAGGTTGATCAAGGTCTGCGCGATCCGGTCCCGGTCTGCGTCGACACTGCCCGCGACCGGGCCGACGTCGAGGCGCACCTCGGCCTGGTCCGCGAGCCCGCGCATCTCCACGACGGCCCGGCCGATGAGGTCGGCGGCCGGACAGACCTGTCGCTTCAGCGCCAGCTTGCCGGCCGCGATACGTTCGACGTCGAGAATGTCGTTGATCAACCTGATCAGCCGATCGGTCGACTCCACCGCGATGCGCATCATCCGCTGCGCCGTGGGTGGCACGTCCAGCAGACCACCCTGGAGCAGACCGAGCGCACCACGCAGCGAGGTGAGCGGGGTGCGCAGCTCGTGGCTGACCACCGAGACGAACTCGTCCTTCATCTTGTCGACTGCTCGACGCTCGGTCACGTCGCGAAACATCAGCACCCCGCCGGACCCGACCTCGTCGCTGTGGGCAGGTGCCACGGTCAGCTCGACCGCGAACCCGGCACCGTCAGCCCGCCGGTACGTGATTTCCGACAGCGTGCGGGTCACACCGTCCGCGAGCGCCCTGGCGACCGGGTCGTCGAGCTCATCGATCGGCTCGCCGTCCGCTCCGTGCGGACGGGTCAGCGCGTGGAAGCCGGATCCGACCAGATCGGCGGGCTCACGGCCCAACAAGCTGGCGGCAGCCGGGTTGGCGAACGTCACGCGTCCCGGCCCGTCGATCCCGACGATGCCCTCACCTGCACCGTCCAGGATCGACTGGTGACGCCGGCTGAGCTGCTCCAGATCCTGCGTGCGCAGCCGTACCAGGTCCTCAAGGTGACCGGTGAGCCGGATGTTGTCGGCCAGTGTCAGCATGTGCCTCACCACGATCAGCACCATGACCGCGACCAGGACACCGACGAGCACGCCGTCGGTCAGCCGGGACGGGTTGGTGGCGGCGACCACGACGACGGCGCCCACCGGCACGTACGGAAGAAGCTCGCGCACCAGGGCACGAGGATCCGCCCTGCCTCCGGTGACGTCCTCCCCGACCGGTGTCAGAGCCGCCAGCGCCAGCAGCATGTAACCGTAGGTCCAGCCCAGATCGAGCCCCGTACCCGCCGCCTCCCGGCCCTGCAGGGCGAGGTAGCTGATCCCGGTGTCCGCGCAGGCGATGGCGACGAAGCCGGTTGCCACCAGCAGCATCGGCAGACGCTCCCGGCCTGCAGCCCGGACCGCCACACCCGTCGCGACGGAGATCACCAGGATGTCTGTCAGCGGGTAGTACAGATAGACGGCGAGATAGTTCCACGAGGCCTCGCCCAGCTGGCCGACCAACGGCCCCACGACCAGGATCCAGCTGATGAAGAACAGCGCCGCGCCGACGATGGCGCCGTCGGCGATCGAGCGTGCCCGGCCTGCCGCCGAGAGGCTCCGGCTGGGAAGCGTCAGCATCGCCCCGACCGCGAACGGCACCACCGCGACGTAGAAGACGTCTGCCGGGCCGGGATAGGTCTGCGTCTCCGGCGCGAGCACCTGGTAGTAGAACCAGATGAGGTTCCCGACGGCGTAGCAGGACGCCGCGCCACCCAGCAGCCACCAGGGCAGACGTCGCCCGCGGGGACGAAGTCTCGCCGTCCGGAAGCACACGAGCGCGGCCCACGTGGAGAACACCACGAACGACGCGTCGGATACCCCGCGCGTTGCGTCCTGACCGCCGATGCCGCCGAGCCCGAAGACGGCCAGAGCGACGCCAAGAACGGCAAAGACGATCGCCGTTCTCCGCAAAGGCACCCACTCGGACGCGCCTGTCGAGATCATGAAATTGACGTGCCCCCTGTCGAACGTCAATTCAGCGCGACCGCAATTGGACCGTCGCGTCATTTCATCGTGCCACAGGACGGCATGTTCAGCCTGAAGAGGCGAGGGAATCGAACCAGCCCGGAGTCCACCGCTGCATCGCCAGGCGTCACCAGCCTCGAGTCACCGCTCCCCCATGCTCCTGATCGGCGGCGCCGGCACGGCCCTGACCTCCCTGTCACATCCGACGCGCCCGTTCTCTCGCCTCAAGCCGGGTGCCACCTCGCCCGCAGGGCGGGGCGGGTTGCAGGTTCTCGACCGGCGCTCACACGATCGGCGTGTCCGCCTCCGACGTCGGGTCCGCCGCCCTGGGCGACCCGAACCACTGCTGGTGCCGGCCGGCACACCCCGGGGCGGAAGCGGGGCGCAGCAGGCTAGCGTGCCTGCACGGCGAGGCGTCCGGGCACGTCGTCGTCGAACTCGGCGAAGAACCCGCCCACACGCTCGGTCAGCTCGTTCATCCCGTCGCAGCCGAAGAGCGTGGGCTGGTAGTGCGCGATGTCGTAAGCGAGAGTGCCCATGGCGTGGAAGTCGAGCGGGCGGATGCTGGCGTCCCGGAACTCCTCGATCTCACCGTAGGAGGACAGCAGGCCGGCGCCGTAGCAGCGCAGCTCACCGTGCTCATACATGACGCCGAACTCGATCGTGAACCAGAAGACGTCCGCCACGAACTGGAGGCCCTCAGGCGTCTCGCACCGGCGGGCCGCCTCCCCCGCCCGTCTCTTCACCTCGGCGATCGCCGGGTTCGCGAGCAGGTTGCAGTGCCCGACGACCTCGTGGATGATGTCGGGCTCCGGCGTGTAGAGCGGCTGCGAGCCGTGCCGCAGGTACTGCGTCGAGTGGAAGACCCCGTCGGCCAGAGAGCCGTAGAACTGATCGAGCGGCACGAGCCCGGCAGCCGGGTGCAGCCGGAACCCGCTGAGCGGCTCGAGCCCGGCACTGACCTCGTCGAGCTGGGGCACATGGTCGGTGGGCAGCCCGAGAGCCTCCTTGCCCTCGAGGAAGCCGCGAATCGCGAGCCGCTCATGCTTCGGCGCGAGCTCGGTGCAGACCCTGCGCCAGATCTGATTCTCGGCGTCCGTGTACTCGACCCGCGGCACGGGCCCGCCGGGCGTCCACCGCAGCGCCGGTCCCGCGATCGCCTCACGACGCCGCCGGTACTCCGGGTCGTTCGCGCCGGGGTGGTCGTTCGCCAGGTGGACCGTGACGCCGTCCCCGTCCTCGGTGACGGGGGCGTAGAGCTGGCCTTCCTCGAACATGTCCGGATCCTACGTCCGGCCCCGAGGCGACGCTCCCGCTCGCCGACCTGCGCTCTGGAGTCCATCACGTCCGGGGAGGCTTTGCCGACCGTCGTCCACCGAGCACTCCTCGCGCCACCCGGCGGTAGGTGACGCCCGTCGGGGCTACCGCTGCGGGTGCCGCCGTCGCGTGCCCACCATAGAGGGACCCACGAGAACGGGGTGGCCGGTGCGGACCTTCGGTGTGGAAGAAGAGCTGCTGCTCGTCGATGCCCGCACGCACGAGCCGGTGGCCGTCGGGCAGATTGCCGTGCAGAACGCCGAGCGGTCTCAGCCGAGCGCCCCGAGCACGACGGGCCAGACCGTGGGGCGGGCCACCGCACCGGACGTCACGCGATCGCTCGGGCAGACCGCCGAGGCGCCCGCGTACCCCGTGCTGACGGTAGAGCTGCAGCGCGAGCAGATCGAGGTCGTCGGACCGCCCTGCAGGACGCTGACGGAGCAGCTCGTCACTATCCGCGAGGGCCGGGCGCTAGCCGACACGGCTGCCCGCGCGGTCGGTGGACGGGTCGTGGCGCTGGCCACCTCAGTCTTCGCCGGGCTCCCCAGCCTGGTCCCCGAGCGACGCTACCGCCGGATCCAGCAGCACGTCGGGCTGCTTGCCGACAGGCACCTCACGTGCGGCTTCCACGTGCACGTCGAGGTGGCGGACCGGGACGAGGGCGTGGCGGTGCTGGACAGGATCCGGGTCTGGCTGCCGGTGCTGCTGGCCCTGAGCGCGAACTCGCCGTTCTGGTACGGGGTCGACTCGGGGTTCGCCAGCTACCGCTACCAGGCCTTGGGCAGGTGGCCCACCGCAGGGCCGTGCGACATCTTCGGCTCGGCGAAGGAGTACGACCGGCAGGCTCAGGCCCTGCTGCGTTCCGGCGTCCCGCTGGACGACGGCATGCTGTACTTCGACGCCCGTCTGTCGGCCCACTTCCCGACCGTGGAGGTGCGGGTGGCCGACATCTGCATGGACCCGACGCATGCCGCCGCGCTGGCTGCCCTGGTGCGCGCTCTCGTCGAGACCGCCAGCCGGCAGTGGCGCAACGGCCAGCCTCCACAGCCGGTCACGACAGCCGAGCTGCGCGCCTGGACCTGGCGAGCCAGCCGGTTCGGGACCGACGGACTCCTGATCAGTCCCGCCACCGGATCGCCCGCACCCGCGGGCCGCGTCGCCGCCGAGATGCTGGCCGTGCTCCGACCCGTCCTCGATGAGTACGAAGAAGCGGAGGCCGTCGAGAGCGTCGTGACCGCCATCCTCGACGACGGCTCGGGCACTCGACAACAGCGCGAGGCCTACGCCCGCAAGCACGAGCGCACCGAGGTGATCGACACCGCCCTACGGGTCGGGACGCCACACGCCCCCGACCCGCAGGCTGGCGCGACGGCGGGCTCCGCGCACGAGCAGGCCAGAGTCGACTGATGACCCCCCGCCGGTGCGACCGTGCGGGGGCAGGATGTGTGCCATGACACCAGGAACCCTGCTCGCCTCGCGCTACGAGCTCGTACGGCAGCTTGGCCACGGCGGGATGGGCGAGGTGTGGCTCGGATTCGACACGGTTCTCGGCCGCGAGGTCGCCGTGAAGGTCGTCGACTTCACCATGACCGAGGACCCGATGGCCGCCGAGCGGTTCCGTCGTGAGACCCAAGCTGCCGCGGCACTGTCCCACGACAACGTGGTCCGGGTCTTCGACTCCGCCACCGAAGGATCGACGGCGTTCTTGGTGATGGAGCTGCTGTCCGGCCCGACCCTGGCAGATCTGATTCGAGACCGCGCGCCCCTGCCGCTGGCCCTCGCGCTCGAGCTGGCCGAACAGACCGCTGCAGCCCTCGCCGCCACGCACCGCCTCGGGATCGTGCATCGCGACATCAAACCGAGCAACCTCATGCTGGATGAACGTGGCCGGCTCAAGGTCGTCGACTTCGGGATCGCCAGGCTCACCGAGTCCACAGCAGCCCGGCTCACCGCGACCTCTACCGTGATGGGGAGCGCCGCGTACATGGCACCCGAGCAGGCGACCGGGCAGCCTGCTACCGCGGCCACCGACCTCTACGCCCTCGGCTGCGTGCTGATGGCGCTGCTGACCGGCCAGCCTCCGTTCGATGCCGAGCATCCGCTGGCGGTGCTCCAGCAGCACATGACCGCCCCGCCGCCACCATTGCGAGGCCGGCGCCCAGACGTTCCTTCCGCGCTCGAGGACCTGATCGACCAGCTCCTGGCCAAGGCGCCCGAGCGCCGACCCCACGACGCCGAGCTGGTCCGCGAACAGCTCGCCCGGATCCGCCGTGCCGCTGCCACCCGCACCCAGCCGATGCCGGCGATGCCAGTACCCACCGAACCGCTCACCGTCCCCCTGCCGACAGGCACCTCGGCGATGCCGGCGCCTGCCGACCGCCCGCCGAGCGCGCGTCCGTCACCGCGGCGGTGGAGGCAGGACGGGCGCGTGCCGGCAGCTGGCGCCGCGATGCTCCTGGTGCTCCTCGGCGCCACAGCGGTGATCTCCGATCTCGGCGGCTTCGGCCAGACAGACACCTCGCCCCCAAGTTCGCAGGTTGCCGAGACGCCCGGCACTGCCAAGACCGGGACGCCCGAAGGCGCTGACATCGATGACAGGCCGGAGGAACCTGCTCAACCGTCGCCGGAGTCCGCCGGCCTGCCCACGTCGCTGGCCGAACTGCGCGACGCCATCGAGTCCGCCGGTACGTCCGACGACGAGGTGAAGGCGGGGGACGATCTGCTGCGCCGCGTCGAGGACATCGAGAAGCGGCTGGCCGACGAGGACACGAAGGACCTGGGTCGCAGGCTCGACGAGATTGCCCGCAAGCTCGACGAGCTCGTACGCCAAGGCAAGCTGTCCCCCGAGGATGCAGATCCGATCCGACGAGCCCTGACAGAGGTCGAGGCCTCCGTCTCGTAGAACGCCGACCAGGCGGATGGATCTCGAAAGACCCACCGCGGCCGAAGGCCCTCTGAGCTGCAGTTCCGCTGGTCAGAGGGCCTCTGTGCACGACACTGGCTCCGAAGAAGTCTCCGAACCGACTCTGGGGTACGCAGACACGCCCGGAAATGGCTGGAACTCCAGACGGAGTCGGCGGCGATGCAGGCAAACCCCTTCCTCACACCCCGGCCCGTGTCACCAACGTCATGACCCGCAACAACGAGGGTCCCTGGAAGTCAATCGAAGGACCTCGAGATCGCCACCGCCGAGTACATCGACTGGTTCAACCACCGACGCCTCCACGGCGAGCTCGGGCTGTTACCACCCGCCGAGCATGAGGCCGACTACTACCGCCTCAACACCGCGCCTACCACTACGACCCGACCTGGGCCGACGCGGCGTTGCCAGCCATGCCGGCGAGCGTGAAGGTGGTCGACGTGGCGCCGGCGTTCGCGAAGGCGAACTCGGTCGCGCCGCGCCGTACGGGTCGATGCCGACGAGATCGAGGTACGAGGTGCGGCCGGCAGCGCAGACCCTCTGGTTGTACTCGACTGCGGAGCAGCCCCGCAGTGAATCGTTGGCGCGCGTCCAGACCGGGCAGCCGGATCAGGCGAGCACGACGCCTTCGTCGTCGCGCCCTGACGACATCGCGGCGGGTGCGGCGTCCTGACTTGACTACAGTTCGCCTGACTTGTCGGACGGATCCCCCGGCAGCAGCGGGTTCGGGACCAGGTTCGTGATCGCACGGCTCTACACCTCGGATGAGCGGCGGTCGACTGGGCGCCGCTCGGGGTCATGCGTGTGGTGCCGGGGTCATCGACCCCGGCACCACATCCGCTCATCAGGGCCGGATCAGCTGATGGCCGCTTCGGTCTCGGCGATGAGCTGGTCGGCCGCCGCGTCGGGCGACAGATTGCCGTACAGCACCTCCTGCGAGAGGCGCAGGAAGATGGCGTTGATCTCGCTCGCCCCCTCGGGCGGCAGCGGACGCGGGTTCTCCGGCTCCTCGAGGCGCTCCGTGAGGAACGCCGCGGCCTTCTGGTCGGCCACCCCCATACCGTCCTGGATCTCGGCGAGGACCTCGGGGTTCGGCGGCAGTCCGCGGTCCGCGCCGAGGATCTCGCCCGCGTCCGGCGTGTTGACGATGAAGTCGATCAGCTTCGCCGCTGCCTCCTTGTGCTCGGAGCTCTCCGCGATGGAGTAGTGCATCGACGGCTTCACGAAGTCGCCGCGGGCTTCCGCGCCGTCCTCCCCCGGCAGGCGCAGCAGCGCCAGGTCGGCGCGCTCGTTCAGCGCGCCGACTTGGCCGAGCTGGGTCGCCCATCCCGGCTTGAACGCCATCGTGCCCTGCGCGAACGAGTCGCTGTCGTGGGTGTTCTCCTCGAGCGAGCGCTCGGGCGACAGCATGGCCTCGGTCTCGGTGATGTCGGCGACGTACTCCCACCACTCGACGAGGGTCTCCTTGCTGAAGCCCAGACCGCCGTCGTCGCTCCAGATCTGCTCGCCGTGCTGGCGGGCGAAGACTCCGAAGACGTCCGGGTAGAACGAGATCTGGCCCGAGCCGACCGCGTCCGGCACGGCCTCACTGACGTCCTTCGAGAACTCGGCGTAGTCCTGCCACGACCACGTGTCGTCGTCGGGCATCTCGACGCCTGCCGCCTCGAGCACGTCGGGGTTCGTCCAGACCGAGTAGGTGGTGAGACCGCCGGGCACGCCCCACACCTTGCCGTCCTCGGAGCTGTCGGTGAGGATCGCCTCGCCGTAGGGCGACAGGTCGAGCACGTCACCGAACTGCGTGAGGTCGGCGAGCTGGCCGTTGCGCCCGTACTCGAGCACGTAGGGGTCGACCGTCTGGATGACGTCTGGCATCTCGCCGGTCGCGGCCTTCGTCGCCAGCGCATCCCAGTACGCATCCCAGGCGGCGGGCTCGGTCTCGATCGTGATGTTCGGGTTCTGATCCTCGAAGAGGTCGATCATCTCCTCGGTCATCGCGTGCCGGGAGTCGGATCCCCACCACGCGAAGCGGAGGGTGATCTTCCCGCCGTCCTCACCGTCACCGGTGACCTCAGGCTCACCACCACCGGCGCAGCCGGCGAGCACCAGGGAGACGCTCGCCACGAGCGCCGCCGCGTGGATGCCCCATTGCAACTTGTTTCGTGACACTCTGCTTTTCCTTTCACGACACCGGCCCGTGCGGCCGGCATGCCTACTTGAGTCCTGTGGTCGCGATTCCCTTGACGAGGAACCGCTGTCCGACCAGGAAGACGACGAAGAGCGGGATGAGGGTGACGACCGACATCGCGAAGAGCGCACCCCAGTTGGACGCGGAGGTCGTATCGACGAAGTTCCGCAGCGCGACGGAGACGGTCTGCGTATCGGGCTTGGTGAGGAACACCAGCTGCGTATAGAAGTCGCTCCACGTCCAGATGAAGGTGAAGATCGCGGTCGTGGCGAGGGCCGGGACCGTCAGAGGGAGCATCACCTGGAGGAAGGTGCGCCAGTAGCCGGCGCCGTCGATGCGCGCGGCCTCCTCGAGCTCCCTGGGGATGCCGCGGAAGAACTGCACCATCAGGAAGACGAAGAACGCGTCGACTGCGAGGAACTTCGGGACGATGAGCGGGAGGAATGTGTTCACCCAGCCGATCGACGAGAACATGATGTACTGCGGCACGATGAGCACGTGAATCGGCAGCATGAGCGTGAGCAGCATGGCGGAGAACAGCACCGGCTTCGCCCGGAAGCGCAGCCGCGCGAACGCATACGCGGCCGTAGTGCACGACACCAGGTTCCCGATCAGTGCGCCGACGACGACGGTCGCCGAGTTCAGGATGTACCGGCCGAAGGGATAGGTCAGCCCGTTCCAGCCGTTCGTGTAGTGCTCGAGCGTGACTTCCTCGGGAATCAAGCCGGGGCTGAGGAAGATCAGGTCGTTCGGCTTGAAGGATCCGACCAGCATCCACAGCAGCGGGTAGGTCATCAGGATGCCGACGACGATCAGCAGCGCGTGCTGGAGGATCTTGCGCACGACGCCCCGCCGCCGGCGTCCCTGCTGCGGGCGCCCTCCCGGCGCATGGCGCCGCACGGGGAGCGCGCCCGCGGTGTAGGTGTTCTTGAGAACGTCAGTCGTCATAGTGGACCCAATACTTCGAGACGAGGAAGTTGATCGCGGTGAGGGCTCCGATGATGAGGAGGAGCAGCCAGGCCATCGCGGACGCGTACCCCATCTGGTAGTCGGTGAAGCCGCGCTGGTAGAGGTACAGCGTGAAGAAGAGCGTCGAGTCGACAGGGCCGCCGGTGCCGCCGCTGACCACGAACGCCTGCGTGAAGGACTGGAAGGCATTGATGACCTGCAGCACGAGGTTGAAGAAGATCACCGGGGTGAGCAGCGGGATCGTGATGCTGCGGAACTGCCGCCAGCGGCCGGCGCCGTCGATCGCCGACGCCTCGTAGTACATGTCGGGAATCTGGCGGAGCCCGGCGAGGAAGATGACCATCGACGAGCCGAACGTCCAGACGTGCAGCAGGATGAGCGTGCTGAGGGCCGTCTCCGGGTTCGAGATCCAGCCCGGGCCGACGACGCCGAAGAAGCCCAGCACCTGGTTGACCAGCCCACTGACGCCGAAGAGCTGCTTCCACAGCACGGCGATCGCGACCGATCCGCCGAGCAGCGAAGGCAGGTAGTAGACGGAACGGTAGAACGACAGCCCCTTGAGGCCGCGGTTGAGCACCATCGCGAGGAACAGTGCCGCGGCCAGCTGCAGTGGCACACCGATCAGTACGTAGGTGAAGGTCACGCCGAGCGACTTGTGTAGTCGTGCGTCGCCGAGCATCCGCTCGTAGTTCTCGATCCCCACCCACGCCGGGTCACGCAGCAGGTTGTAGTCGGTGAACGAGAGCACCAGCGAGGCGATCATCGGCCCCAGCGTGATCAGGACCATGCCGATGAACCAGGGGAACAGGAACGTCCAGGCGGCGCGCTCCTCCTTGCGCTCCGCGTCCGTGCGCCGGCGGAAGCCGCGCGCGCCCGGTTCGGCGCGCAGTTGCCGGAACTCCTCGACGACTGCCATCAGCGGCCTGCGTTCCGAGGGCAAGACCGACGCTCGGGCACCGCGGGAACGGTGGAGGTTGGCATAAGGTGCGACACGTGATACTCCGTCGGATCAAGAAGACTAGTGATCGTTCACTAATCAGGTTGCGGGACAACGTAGTGAACGATCACCATATGTGTCAAGATGAACGTCTGAGACGGTCGAGCAGCGGAGCGATGGGACAGGGGGCGACGTGTCACAAGCTTTGACCCGCCGAGCCACGATCATGGAGGTCGCGCGCCTGGCGGGCGTCTCACATCAGACGGTGTCGCGGTACCTGAAGTTCAACGGCGAGGGCCTCAAGCCCCTCACGCGCGAGCGGGTGGAGGCCGCGATCGAGGAGCTCAACTACCGCCCCAATCTCCTCGCGCGCTCGATGCGCACGCGGACCACCGGCCGGGTCGCGGTGCTGATTCCCACGCTGGCGTTCAACCCCGCACGCATGCTCGCCGGCGCCACCGCGACCGCGCACGAGGCCGGATACAGCGTCGAGGTGATCAGCCCCGAGGGCGGCGCCGCCGCGCGCACCGATCGCATCCTCGAGCTCGCGGACACCCGCCAGGTCGACGGCATCGTCTCGCTGTCCCCCGTGCTCACCTCCCGGATCGAGAAACCGGCCGACGACATCCCCGTCGTCGTCTCGGAGGACTTCGACGACGAGATGCGCAGCATCGGCGTCCTGGCGGACGCCGCGCCGGTGGCCGAGATGATCACGCACCTCGCCGAGCTCGGCCACCGGCAGTTCTTCCACGTCAGCGGCTCGGCGCAGTTCGCGTCCGCCCGCGCTCGCGCCAAGGTGTTCCTCGAGACGGTGGAGAGCCTCGGGCTCGAGGCCGTCGGCGTCCACGAGGGCGACTGGAGCGGCGAATCCGGGATCGAGGCCGTGCGCTCCCTGCCGGCACGCAAGGCCCCGACCGCCATCATTGCGGCCAACGACCTTGTGGCCGCGGGCGTGATGCGCGGAGCCGTCGAGCGTGGCTGGGACGTCCCGAGGGACGTGAGCGTCACGGGCTGGGACAACAACCCGATCGGCCTGTTCATGACCCCCTCGCTGACGACCGTCGACGTCAATCTCGAGCAGATCGGCGCCCGAGCGATGACGCGCCTCATCGGAACCCTCCGCGACGAGGAGCCGCAGTTCGACGACGAGCCGCTGAATCGCGTGATCTGGCGCGAATCGACCGTCGCACCGCGATAGCGCCCCGCACCTGAGAACCGGCGCGCCGGGGGGCCGGCCGGACGGGGTTGGCACGCAAGGTGAACGTTCACTACAGTGCACGCAGCGCGGCGCGCCGACGGCCGAATGCGGCTGTCAGCGGCGCCGACCCAGCCGATCCGCAAAGGAGCACGCATGATCCGGATCACCGGCGAGACGACCCACCAGATCGATCGCCGCGTCTACGGCCAGTTCGCCGAGCACCTGGGTCGTGGCGTGTACGAGGGGATCTGGGTCGGACGGGAATCGCCGATCCCGAACAAGAACGGCATCCGCTCGGACGTCGTCGCGGCGCTTCGACCGATCCGCGTTCCGCTCGTGCGCCGGCCGGGCGGTTGCTTCGCCGACGACTACCACTGGCTGGGCGGCGTCGGCCCCGAGCGGCGGCCCATGGTCAACGTGAACTGGGGCGGGACGATCGACCCGAACGAGTTCGCACCCACGAGTTCTTCGAGCTCCTGCACCAGCTCGACGCCGAGGCGTACGTGAACGGCAACGTCGGCAGCGGCACGGTCGCGGAGCTGCTCACCGACGGTGCCGACCTGGTCAGGACGCCCACGTTGCACGTGTTCGACCTGTACACCGACCACGACGACGCCGACGCGCCGGTCACTCACGGCGAGCCGGGGGACACTCCCGGCCGTATCGGGCTGCACGGCGACTACACGGTCTCGCGCAAGGGCGACGGGTTCACGATGAGCGTGACCAACAGCAGCGTCGAACAAGACGTGACGGCGTCGTTCGAGCTCCCGGAGGCGATCCGTGAGATCACGCGAGCGCAGTACCAGCACGGCGAGACGCTCGACGCGCACAACACCTTCCGCCGGCCGGACGCGGTGCGACTCGCCGACTTTGCGGGCTACCGCGTCGACGGCGCCCGGCTCGAGGTGACGCTCCCGCCGCGGAGCGTCACCACGCTTCGCCTGACATGCGGGGAGGCGAGGTGAACCGCGTGGCCCACGGGGCGATCGTCAACGGCGTGCCCTGGTTCGACGACCGCGGCGAGACCGTGAACGCCCACGGTGGGTGCATCGTGGAGGACGGCGGACGCTACTACTTCTTCGGCGAGTACAAGACCGACGACGAGAACGTCTTCGCCGGGTTCAGCTGCTACTCCTCGCCCGATCTCGTCACGTGGCGGTTCGAGCGCATCGCCCTCCCCCGTCAAGCCGACGGGCTGCTCGGGCCCGCGCGTATCGGTGAGCGGGTCAAGGTCATGAAGTGCCCGGAGACGGGGCGGTTCATGATGTACATGCACACCGACGACCTGACCTACACCGATCCCTGCATCGGCGTGGCCAGCAGCGACACGATCGCCGGCGAGTACGAGTTTCACGGAGCGCTCCGCCACGACGGCGCCGCCGTCCGCGGCTGGGACATGGGGACATTCCAGGACGATGACGGAACGGGCTACCTTCTGCTGCACGAGGGCGACATCCTGCGCCTGGGCGACGACTACACGACGGTCGTCGACGCGGTCGTGCGCGGCGTCGCCCCGGGCGGGGAGTCGCCGGCAATGTTCCGCGACGGCGACCGGTACTTCCTGCTCTTCTCCCACAAGACCAGCTGGGAGCGCAACGACAACTACTACCTCACCGCTGCCGCGATCAACGGCCCGTGGGAGCACCGCGGCCTGATCGCGCCGGCTGGCACGCTCACCCACAACTCGCAGTGCACGTTCGTGCTGACCCGTTCGGCGGACGGACGCCCGCTGCCGCCGATGTACATGGGAGATCGCTGGTCGTTCCCGCACCAGGCGTCCGCGGCGACCTACGTCTGGCTGCCGATCAGGGTCGACGGCGAGCAGCTCTCGATGAGCGAGTACCGGCCCGCCTGGGACCCTTCTACGTCAGAGTCCGTCGATCTGCACCGACTCGGGATGTGGCACGACCTCACGTTCACGTCCGCGCTCCCGTCCAGCGCGGTCGACGCACCCTTTGAAGCGAAGCGGATCGCCGTGCGCGGCACGTCGACGCCGTCGGGCGGCTATGCGCGGGTCGAGATCTTCGTCGGCGACCGGCCGGAACCCGATCACACGGCGACCATCGATCTCTACAGCAGGACACCGGACGACGGATGGCGGTACGTCAGCCCCGAGCTGCCCGCCGGCCCCAAGCGGATCCGCATCACGAACCTGGGCGAGGCGCCCGTCTGGTACGACAAGGCACGCAACCGGTTCGGCTCCGACGACACCCGCATCACCGCCGGCGGGATCCTCGAGCTCAGGTGACGCCGACGGGTGCGATGTCCCTTTGATTGACAAAACGTGATCGATCACTATGCTCAGGTGAACGATCACACTTGGCGCGTCGACGACGACCATCACGGCCGCCCGCTGCGGGCGTAGCACCTGAAAGCAGGCCATGACCTCTCCTTCCCATTCCCCGCGCGGCTATCTGATCGACGACGCCGAGAGCGGCGTGACCGTTGCGGAGCGTGGGCAAGCCGTGCAGATCGCCGTAGACGAGGCCGAGACCCTCGCCGTCCGCCGGGCGGCGGCGGATCTCGCGAACGATCTCGCGACCGTCTGCGGCGCGCGGCCGGCGCTCGTCGATCACTCGCAGGCCGCACGTATCGTCGTCGGCACGCTCGGACGATCGGCGGCGGTGGACGCGGCGGTGGCGGACGGCGTCATCGACGTCGCCGCGCTGCACGACGACAGCGGAGCGCCACGATGGGAGGCGTTCCTCGTCACGTTGAGCCAGGGCGTGCTCTACCTGGTCGGCACCGACCGGCGCGGCACGATCTACGCGATCTACGACGTCGCCGAGAGCATCGGGGTGTCGCCGTGGTATTGGTGGGGCAAGGTCGAGTCACGGCGTCGTGATCACGTCACGATCGCGCCCGGCACGCACCACGCCGACTGGCCGTCGGTGCAGTATCGGGGCGTGTTCCTCAACGACGAGGAAGAGCTGTTCCACTGGGCGCTCGCCCACACCGACGACGGCACCATCGGCCCCCAGACCTACCGCCGCGTGTACGAGCTGATCCTGCGGCTCAAGGGCAACTACCTCTGGCCCGCGATGCACGTCGGCGCGTTCAACCACGATCCGGAGAACGGCCGCCTTGCCGAGGAGATGGGCGTGGTCATCGGCACCAGCCACTGCGACATGCTGCTGCGCAGCAACGAGCACGAGTTCCGGCCGTGGGTCGCCCAGCAGCCCGAGCCGGTCGCCTATGACTACTCCCTGCTCGGACGCAACCGCGAGAAGCTCCGCGAGTACTGGCGGGGCAGCATCGAACAGAACCGTGACTACGAGGTCACCTGGACCGTCGGCATGCGCGGCGTGCACGACACGGGTTTCCAGACAGCGGCCATCGACGAGGACGACTCGCTCGACGAGGAGCAGAAGTTCCAGGCACGCGTCGAGCTGCTGCGCACCGTCATCGACGACCAGCGTTCCCTCCTCGGCGAGATCCTGGAGACGGATTCGGCCTCGCCCCCGCAGCTGTTCGTCCCCTACAAGGAGGTCCTGCCGCTCTACGACGCTGGCCTGCAGGTCCCCGACGACGTGACCCTGGTGTGGGCCAACGACAACTTCGGCTACATCCGCCGGTTCCCGTCTGAGGCAGAGCGCGCGCGGTCCGGAGGGCACGGCCTCTACTACCACTCGTCGTACTGGTCGAACATGACCACGAGCTACCTGGCGACCTCGTCGACGCCGCTGGCGCTCATGAAGTCGGAGCTGCGCAAGGCGTGGCAGCGTGGCATTCGCAAGCTGTGGGTCGACAACGTCGGCGGGCTCAAGCCTCTCGAGCTCGAGATGGAGTTCTTCCTGCGCAGCGCGTGGGAAGCGGGCAAGGAGTCACGCACCGCGGATATCCAGGAGTTCACGGCGGCCTGGATCGACGAGAAGTTCGACGGCGGGCACGGGCGCGCTGCCGGCGAGATCTACGCCACCTACTACCAGGTGAACAACCAGCGCAAGATCGAGCACCTCACCTCGGGCGTGTTCTCCCAGACCGGCTACGGCGACGAGTCGCAACGACGCCTGGATGTGCTGCGCGACCTGTACGACCGCACCAACGACATCCTCGCCGCGCTGCCGCCGAGGCAGCGCGACGCCTTCTTCCAGCTGTTCGCGGTGAAGATCCACCTGGCGTACCTCGTGAACGGGCAGTTCGCGTACGCCGATCGCAGCACCCTCGCCCAGCGTCAGGGGCGGCACGCGTCCGCCGACCACCATCTGGAGGTCTCGCGCCGATTCGATTCCCACAAGCGCGCGCTGATCCACTACTACAACCACACGATGTCGGACGGCGTGTGGGACGGGATCTTCACGCCCGAGGAGTTCCCGCCCCCGGTCATGCCGCTCCATCCCCCGGCCACGCCGGCACTGCGCATCGGCTCCGCGCCGGGTCTCGGAGTCGTCGCCTGGGGCGACGACCTGCCCTCGTCAGCACCCACCCTGACGTTCTGGCCACACGGGATGACCGAGAAGTGGGTCGACGTCTTCAACTCCGGCGGCGGCGAGCTCGGATACACGGTCGACGCCGATCCGTGGATCGAGGTGTCCGCACGACTCGGTTCGATCCGCACCGAGACCCGGATCGCCGTGCGCGTCCCCGACCCGCTGCGCGACGCCGGCCGCTCCGGCGTCGTGCGGGTGTCGAGCCCCGATACCGGTGAGGAGGTGACCGTCACGGTCATGGTCGCACCGGCGTCGGCACTCGAGGACGGCTTCGCCGGCTCGGTCGAGGCGGATGGGTACGTCAGCATGGACCCGTCGCGGGCCGACGCCGTCGTCGACGGGGACGGCTCGGTGTGGACGGTCGTGCCGCATCTGGGGCGCTATGGGAACGCCGCGGTCGAGGCGCGCCGCACGAAGCCTGGTCACGACGACGAGCCGGCGCGGCTCGAGCACCGCTTCCACCTGCGCACCGCCGGAACCCACATGCTCGAGATCCATCGGCTGCCCACTCTGAACGCGACGGGCAGCATCCGCGTCGGTGTCGCCGTCGACGAGCACGCCCCCATGATCGTCTCGAGTCCGATCACGGACGAGCACCGCGGAGACTGGGAGCGCGGCATCCAGGACAACGTCGAACGACTGCGCGTGCAGCTTCCCCACCTCGCCGAGGGAGCACACGTGCTGCGCCTGCACGTCGTCGACGAGGATGTGGTCCTGTCGAAGATCGTCATCTACACGGCCGGCTTCACGCCTACCAACTTGGGTCCTGACTTCAGCGCCAACGGCGCGTCGGCGCTGCCGCGCACGCCGTCGTCCGATCCCGCCGATCCGCGGCTGCACGTGGTCGAGCGTGCGGCACGGGAGCTCTACCGCACCGACCCCGCGCGCATTCCACTGCCCCCGCAGGTCTACGCAGGCCCCGGCTTCTGGGAGGGGGACACCACGTTCCGCCGCAACCAGGCCGTGCGGCAGACCGCGCTCGGGCCAGCACGGCATCGAGTGGGCACCGACGGCAGCAAGGACGTGGTGGCAGAGCTCGGCTCCGGCGCGGTCGCTGAGACCGGCGGACGTGTCGCCATCGAGGCGGAGTATGTGCTTGGGCAGGACGCCGCCGCGTGGACCTCTCCTGGCGACAGCCCCAGCGACGTCACGTGGACGCACACCCAGGCCGAGACCGACGGCCGCACGGGGTTGGCGATGCACGTCGTGCCGCGCGGCCTGCAATGGGAGGACCCGCAGACGGCGCCCGGGATGCATTTCGCACTCGACGTCGCCACGGCCGGTCGTTACCACGTGTGGATGCTCGTGAAGTTCGACGACCGCACCGACGACGCCTGCCTCATCGCGCTGGACGGCGCGGTGCAGCCAGCTTCGGAGCAGTTTTCTGGCGGCAGCATGTGCACATACGGCACCCGGCAGGTCTGGCTGTGGGCTCTCGTCTCCGACCTGAAGATCCCCGCGGGCCGCCACACGCTGTCGGTACTCGCGCGCAAGTCTGGGCTGCGCATCGATCGTCTCTACCTCACCATCGGCGAGGAGCTGCCACCGATCGACGTGGCGTGGCGACCAAGTCCTCGAAACACGATCGTCGAGCCCGAGGCGGCCGCGCGCACGGCCGCTGTCGAACCGGCCACCGCCCGATAGTCCCGAGGGGGATCTACGGGGAACACCCCTGGCGCTGGTTCGGTCCGTGAGGTCGATCATCAGGTCCGCGGATCGGCGATGGCATCCCGTTCGGCGAGTGCCTCGGCGAACGGGGAGCGAGCTCGCCACCGGGACGGATTCCACGGCCGACTCACGACCCCCGCCCGCAGCGGTCGCCGCGGGAGAGCCGCTGCGGAGCACCAGGTGAGGTCCACTCGCTCGCCCTGGAAGGTGTTGTCGAACATCGCCAGGGTCCGGCTCACCTCCCCAGGCGTCAGGAGCGACGGCGTGGTCGGGCCAGCTTCCCTGGAAGGGCTGCTACGGGACCTGAACCACGTGATCGCCGGGCGGCAGGCCGTCATGTGCGGCAGGTCGCGGCTGTTCGAGCCGTCGCCGGGTGACCCGGTGCACGTGCTGATGATCGACGAGCTCGCCGTCTCTTGACCGCGTACGCGTCCAAGGAGGTCGTGCACGAGGCGTCCGCCCTGCTGAAGCTGATCCTCACCCAGGGCCGCGCCCTGGGGGTCATGGTCGTCGCGTTCGTGCAGGACCAGCGCAAGGAGACCGTGGGCATGCGCGAACTGTTCACCCAGACCATCGCCCTGCGCCTGGCCTCCGCTAGCGAGACCTNGACGGCGTGGTCGGGCCAGCTTCCCTGGAAGGGCTGCTACGGGACCTGAACCACGTGATCGCCGGGCGGCAGGCCGTCATGTGCGGCAGGTCGCGGCTGTTCGAGCCGTCGCCGGGTGACCCGGTGCACGTGCTGATGATCGACGAGCTCGCCGTCTCTTGACCGCGTACGCGTCCAAGGAGGTCGTGCACGAGGCGTCCGCCCTGCTGAAGCTGATCCTCACCCAGGGCCGCGCCCTGGGGGTCATGGTCGTCGCGTTCGTGCAGGACCAGCGCAAGGAGACCGTGGGCATGCGCGAACTGTTCACCCAGACCATCGCCCTGCGCCTGGCCTCCGCTAGCGAGACCTGGATGGTGCTCGGTGACGGGCTCGCCGCCCTCGCCCCCGCCCACAAGATCGCCCGCACGATGCCCGGCACCGGCTACGTCGTGACCGACGACGGCGCGGTCGAGCGGGTCCGCGCCGACTTCTGGGCGAACGACTTCAGTCGCATGGTCGCCGGAACCTACCCAGCACCCCTCGCGCCGCCACTGCCCGAGGAACCGGCGACGGTGGCGGCGGTTGAGGCGGTGTCGCCCGTCTCGGGGTCAGGCCGCCGATCCGGCGACCTCGGATCCAGCGACCTCGCAGGCGGACGCCGAACCCGCACCCGCGCCGGCAGGCTCGAGCCCTCGGCCGCGCGCCCCGCAAGCCTCGCCGCCGCGCCGGCCACACGGCGCACGCCGCCGAGGGCGCCGGGGTGGCGTGATGGCGACGACGAGGTGAAGGCGAGGGACGGTCTGCTGCGCCGCGTCGAGGACGTCGAGAAGCGGCTGGCCGACGGGGACAAGGAGGACCTGGGTCGCAGGCTCGACGAGATTGCCCGCAAGCTCGACGAGCTCGTACGCCAAGGCAAGCTGTCCCCCGAGGATGCAGATCCGATCCGACGAGCCCTGACAGAGGTCGAGGCCTCCGTCTCGTAGAACGCGATGCCGGCCCGTCCGCCCTACTACAACCGCGTTGGCCAGGTGGGGAGTGGGAGGGCCTCTTCGTATCCCGTGCTCACCTCACACGTCGCTCGGCACGACCCCGCGGCGCGACAGCGAGATGGATCCGGCCGACGAGCTCGCGCCCGAGCACACGGCCGGCGTCGCGCAGTGTCTCGTCCACCCGTCGCGCCACCGTGTCGACGTCGGCGCGGGGAGCCACCCGGATACGACCGACGACGACGAGCGCGCGGTCCTCCTCGCGCAGGCGCAGGCTCGCCGCGCGCACCTCCGGCTCCTCCTCGAGGACGGATTCGGCCGCGGCCGCCACGGCGTCGGGATCGACACGGAGCCGGTCGCCGGTTCGCGAGCCGGGCAGGCCCAGCACCTTGGTCCGCGGCCCCGGCCGGTGCGCGCGGATCCACCACAGGCCGAGCAGGACCAGGAGCAGCGCAGCCACGCCTGCCGCGATCGGCCACCAGCTGGCCGACACGGCCGCGTTGACGCCACTCATGTCGAGCCGGTCATCAGGCGACGCGACGTTTCGGAGCAGGCCCGCGCCGACCGCGACCGCGGCGGCACCGGCGATGACGAGTGCGAGCCCTACGATCGTGAGGATCGTTCGGTCGGGGGCGGCAACGCTGCGACGTCTCCTCATGATTCCCCCCTCAGCGGTCCCGGACGCGGAGCGCCGGCGGAGATGCGAGAAGCTGCAGGCGTCGTCCGACCACCTGCTCGGCCTCGCCTAGTACGTCCTCGCCGCCCGTCGACTCGAGCCTTACCGTGACCCGACGCGCGGAGGCCGTGGACGACGCTCCGAGCACCCCGTCCACGTCCTCGGCCGCGGCCGCGGCGAGGCGTGCGACATCCTTCGGGCGCAGCACGACGGCGGGCGCCGACTCCAGGGGGGCGTACCGCGGGCCAGAGTGCCACGCCGCCCACAGGAGCACGATCCCGAGCACGAGGACGATCGCGCCGGCCAGCAGTGCGCTGGGGCCGAGCGCCGCTCCCTCGAGCCCGGTCGCGGCTCCGGTCATCCAGCCGTCCTCGGGCGCCAGGCCGCGCACGGCACCCGACGCCGCGACGGCCTCCTGCCCCGCGACCACACCCAGACCGACGAGCAGCGCGGCCAGCAGGATTGCGGCGGTGCGAGGGACCGCCGCGGACCGGCGCATGCGCGCGGCTCCGACGGCTGGCTCTCGGTGGGCGCCCTCAGCCTGCCCGACCTCGGTCATTGCACCTTCCTCTCGCCCTGACGGCCGTTCGTCTCTCTCGGTACGACCGCGGCGACGGTGACGACGATGTCGTCGACACTCACGCCGACGTGCCGCTCGAGGTCGCTGCGCACGGCGTCGCGCACGCGGGCTGCGACATCAGCAGCAGGTTCCGGCCACACCGAGGCGACCCGCGCGCGCACGCGTGCGCGATGGCCCGCCAGCTCGACCTCCACGTCTGGGAGCTTGTCTCCTGCGAGGCGGCTCCCGCCTGCGCGCGAGGCCGTGGCAGCTGCCTGGCGGGCAACCTTGACCAGCACGCGGTCCTCGAAGACCACCCGTCCGGGCAGCTCCATGGTTCCGCTCTCATCCACGACGACGGCCACCGGCGTATGTGCCCAGGTCGACCCGTCCCTCGATCATGGCGCCGATGGCGAGACCGATTCCGCCGAGCACGAGCCCGAGCAGGAACCCGAGGAATCCGCCGGTGGTGGTGGCGATCGCCAGCAGCAGACCTGCCAGCAACCCGACGCTGAGGTAGTTCATGTCCGTTCCTTCCGAGTGGATTCAGAGCTCCCCGCCGCTACAACCGGGCCGAACTCGACGTCATCGACGTGGACGTGCACCGGCGGGACCGGCACTGTGCCGCCCGCGAGGAGCGCCTGCCGGGTGGTCTCGCGCACGCGGTCGGCGACGACGCGAAGGTCGCCGGTCGCCTGCAGCACGACGTGCACGTGCAGGCCGTCGGCGGCAACCCGCACGCCCGGGATCCGCTCCCCCGGCAGATAGGTCGCGTACTCCGACATCCGCCCACTGGTGAGCCGCGCGACGCCGGACTCCCCCTGCACGGCGTCGTGCACGAGCCGCTCGATCGGCACAGGCGACGTCGGGGTGCCGCCGGGCGAGACGTCGGGAGTCACTGGACCCGTGGCGGCTGTTGCTCGTCGGACGACGTCTCGTCGTCCTCGGGCAGCCAGACGTCGCTGACGGTCACGTTGACCTCGATGACCTGGAGGCCCGTCATGCGCTCAATCGACGTCGCGATGTTGCGCCGCACGGACTCCGCCACGTCGGCGATCGCGACGCCGTACTCGGCGACGAGCTCGACGTCGATGGCAGCCTCGGTCTGCCCGACCTCGACGTTGACGCCCTGCGAATAGTTCGTCGAACCGCCCGGGATACGCTCCCTGAGGGCGCCGAACGCGCGGGCAGCGCCGCCGCCGACCGCGTGCACACCCGCGACCTCCCGCGCCGCGACGCCGGCGATCTTGCTGACCACCACGTCCGCGATCGTTGTCGTCCCCGAGATTCCGCTCAGCGCGGACCGCCGCCCGGTCCCTTCCGCGGATCGCTCACCCGGTACCTGCGAGGTAGGCGTGGTGCCGGTGCGCTGCGTCTGCTCAGTCATGTCGTGCCCCTTTCGGTCTATGGCGTGTCCGTCCACGACCGCGGTGCGCCGCACTCGCGACCCCGGCACGTCCTACACCTCCAGTCTCAGGACCGCCCGGCTCGCTCGCACCCGGGTATGCGGCCTGACGATCCTCTGTGGGTTTGAAGGCCCATCGCAGATGAGGGTGTAGCCGCGCCCTGAAGCCGCCGGCTTCGAGGAGGGATCGGGCGATGTAGTGGGTGAGGTTCCGGAAGCCGAGGGCGGCACGGCACGATCAGGTTCCAGACGCTGCCCGACAGCGACGAGGCCGAGCTCGTCCAGGCGCGTGAAGGTGGTCAGGTCAGGGCAAGCGAAGGTAGCGTCAGGCACGTCGAGGTCTTCCAGATGAGGCGTGTAGGAACCTTCATCATCGGAAGGCCTCGACCCTTACCCGGACACCGACGCGCCGACCGGTCCCGCCACCGCGGCTCCACCCTCATCTGCGATGAGCCCGATTACGACGCCGATCGCGGCCACAGGATTTGCATTCGCCGTCGTCATGGCGGCGTCGGGCCTGCGGGGGCCACGTCAGCAGCTGATGCTCGAGCACCCGGCGCGCCACTGCGCGCGCCGACCTACGCAAACGCCACTCCGAGGGCCGTCAGGCTTCTGAACGGTGATCCGACCACACCGGTGGGTTGGTGGCGGTCATGGTGGTGGTTCGCACACAGGGAGACGCGGCTTCAGCTCCTGGCGCGGCGGACCGCCCGCACGATCATGGTGATGAGCAGCGCCAGGAGCAGCAGCACGAGGACCACCGGACCCAGCAGGTAGGAGACCACTATCGCGGCGACGATCAGCGTCTTGGTGCGGGTCCGCGTGCCCGACCACATCTCCTCCAGTGCACCCCACACGACGTTCCTGTCCTGGAGCGCCGCATTGACGCCCCCGGTCACGGCGCCCGTGGCGACGGCGTTTTCCTCGGCGACGTCCTCGACCTCGTGCTCGGCCTTCGCGCCGACGTCCCTCACCGTGTGCTCGACCCTGCCGGACAGGCGCTCGACCGCCTGGGTGGCTCGTGCTGTCGAGTAGCCGACCGCGTTCTCGACGAGCGCACGCAGCCCGGGCCCGAGCGACGACGAGCGCTCCGTGCTCGGCGCTAGCGCTGCTGCCGTCATCTTCGACCTCCGTGATGCTCTGGTGATCCTCGGCGCCTCAGGGTCTACGGTACGCCCGCGCCGGTTACGCGGCATCCCGCACGGCGGTCCGCACGGCGTCGCGGTGGCGGCGCGCGTCATGCCGTCACTCCTGCGCCAACATGCTCTTGGTCCACGAAGCTCTCCTACCTGGACAACGTCGGCGACCTCGGATCCGCGCAGCGCCGCCTCGGCCAGCCTCCTCGACAATTCCCAGAGCCGCGTGGAGGCGGAGTCGTTCCCCGGCCCGTCGCCACGAGGGTCAGGGTGTGCTGACCCGGCTCAATCCTTAGCGGACGGGGCATGGCCGCCGGTGGATCGACGCCTTGCCGAGTGGTGGCGGGGTGGCCCGCACACTGCCGTCGGCGGCGGCAGAAGCGAGGACCTGGAGCCGCCGCTCGAGTGCGTCGCTGAACTGCTTGGCGAGCCGGCGTGCGGCAAGGTCGCCGAGATCGTCGGCGAGCTCCTCGATCACGCGCACGTCAAAAGCGTCGGACATCGGAGTGCCCCCTCGGCCGTCGCCGTGCCTGTCTTGGCGTCGGCAGTCATGGTGGTCGTGTCGAGGCGAGACGCCTCGCGACGGCGGTCACCCACGGCGAGGAGGTGCTGGTCGTCGGACAGCCCGAGCATCTCGGTTGCCTGTGCTGGCGTGAAGTAGCCGGTGACAGGTTATTGGGCCGCAAAGTGACTCGCCGGGAGCGCGACGCCGGACGAACACGATCAATCTCGTGGTCGCACCGAGCGAGGCAGCGGCGTCGGCAGTGCAGAGCCGCTGACAAACTGGATGCCCCTCTCCCGACGTCGTGCGTTGCCGGGGGTCTAGGCCAGACTGGGCCACCATGGATCCGCTCGAGGCCCTCACCGAGATCGCCTTCCTGCTCGAGCGCGAGCGTTCCAGCCGCTACAAGTCAAAGGCCTTCCGCACCGCAGCCGACGTCGTCGCCGGCTTGACCCAGGACCAGCTGCGCGACCCTGTGCGGCTGCAGCGCACCAGGGGCATCGGACCGTCCACCTTCGCCGTCATCCGCCAGGCGCTCGAGGGTCGCGTACCCGACTATCTCGCCGAGCTGCGTCGTCGGGCCGACGCCGCCGGCACGGGTACGAGTGCGCTGCGCGGGCTCCTGCGTGGTGACCTGCACTGTCACAGCGACTGGTCGGACGGGACGACGTCGATCGCGACGATGCTGGCGGCCGCCGAGCACCTCGGGCACGAGTACGTCGCGCTCACCGACCACTCGCCGCGCCTCACCGTGGCCCGCGGGCTCAGCGCCGAACGCCTGCGCGAGCAGCTCGACGTCGTCGCGTCGCTCGCCGGCCGCAGCACCTGGCTGCTCTCGGGGATCGAGGTCGACATCCTCGAGGACGGCAGCCTCGACCAGACGGACGAGCTGCTCGACCGGCTCGACGTCGTCGTGGCGAGCGTGCACTCGGATCTGCGGGCGGATGCCGGGCGGATGACGCGGCGGATGCTGGCCGCGGTCGCGAACCGGCACGTCGACGTCCTCGGGCACGTGACCGGGCGGCTCGTCGAGGGCTCCCGCGGGCTGCGGCCACCGTCGCAGTTCGACGCCGAGCGGGTGTTCGGCGCCTGCGCCGAACACGGCGTCGCCGTCGAGATCAACTCGCGCCCGGAGCGCCAGGACCCGCCCGACGAGCTGGTCCGCGTCGCGCTTGATGCGGGGTGCCTGTTCGCGATCGACAGCGACGCGCACGCACCCGGACAGCTCGGCTTCCTCGACCACGGCGCCGAGCGGGCCGAGCACCTAGGCGTGCCTGCGGAGCGGATCGTCACCACCTGGCCCGTGGGCAACCTGCTCGAGTGGACACGTCGAGCATGACGGGGCGGGCCCACGTCCGTCCCGCCGCCGGGGCTGGAGCAACTGGGGTTGAATGGCCCCGGCGAGCCGGACGATGCGTTGCATCACTTCGCGTACCGGGCCCAGCGACTTCACCGGTACACGAGCGACTGGGGCCTCTAGTGGGACTCCCACGATGGACTAGCCGTTCAACCAGAAGCGCCACGGCCTGTGAAGGGGCGTACGTCGGCGACGTCGCGCGGGTCGACAGATATGCCACGTCGCGCCCTACGCCGCTGCGTCGACGTCGTTGCCGAGACGGATAAGGCAGCCCAAGGCGACCGCAGGCCGCGCGGTGAGCGGGTCCGTTCGGTGGACGACGACCCCGTGGATCTCGTACCGCCCAGGCCACGCCAACCGCGACCGTCACGGCGCACCATCCTGCGCGCCGCGTGCCACCCGAAGGGTGAGCAGGCCGAACGGCCGCATGGTCAGCTGGGCACCGGGGCGGTCGTCCTCCGTGAAGAGACGGCACGCCACGCTCCCGTCCGTCGAGGTGGGCCGTCCGATCAGATCGGTGCGTGACAGCCGCCCGCCGGGCACGTCGACGATCACGCGAGCGTCCGCCCGACAGCCGTGCGCCTCGTACAGACGGACCACCACGTCACCGGACCCGTCGTGCGCGAGAGACACGCTCTCCGCAAGCACACCCTGGCCGCTCACGCGCACGAGCGGCGCCACTTCGCCGCGGCCCGCGACCCGGCGCAGCGGCAGCGCGAGGGCGTACCCGTCGGCGACGGCGTCCCCCAGTGTCGCCCCGGGTCGCAGGAGGTGGGTGAAAGTGTGTCGACCCACGTCGGCACCGGGATCGGGGTAGCGCGGTCCGCGTAGCAGGTGGATCTCGAGCCGCGTCGTCGTGCCGCCGTCCTCGCGGACGTGCCGACTGATCCCGTAACCGTGCGTCGTGCGGTTGGCGACGGCGATGCCAACCCCGCCCTCGGCCACGTGCAGCCATCGGTGCGTGGCATGCACGAATCGGGCGGTCTGCCACGAGGTGTTGGTGTGCGTGGGCCGGCGGACGTGCCCGAACTGGGTCTCGGCCGCGACGTCGTCGGCCCGCAGATCAAGCGGGAAGGCGAGGATGAGGAGCTGCTCGCGCTCGTGCCAGTCCACCTCGGTCTCGACGCGCACGGCGCCGCCGGCCAATGTCAGTCGCTGGGTCAGCCGCGAGCTCCCGAAGGAGCGTGTGACCACCACGGCGTGCCCCTCCGCACGCACGTCGGCGTCCGGCACGCCGCGCACGACACGCGCGTGGTGGGCGTCGACGTCCCACGCGTCCCAGCGGTTGGGGAGGTCGCGGTGCAGCTCCACGGCGTTGGCCGGGCCCGCGGGGCCAACCGCGTCCCGCCCGCTTGCCCGGTCGACGAGCGCGACGACGTGTCCCCCGGCGTCCACCACCAGGCGTGTCGCGGCATCCTCGAGGACCCAGGTCGCGCCCTCGCGAACAGGCGTGACGGGGGGCACGTGGGGAGCATCCTCCGGCGCTCGGCCAGACCCGAGGGCCGGCACCCCGTCGACGGGCAACGGACCGGCGTTCGCCAGCACGTGCCCCTCACCGGCGGGCACCAGCGCCGCCAGGGCTCGAGAGATCACGTCCTCGCAGCGGGCCGCAACGCGGTGGTGGTCGCGCGCCACGTCGTCGTACACCCAGGCGATCGAAGACCCGGGCAGGACGTCGTGGAACTGATGGCGCAGGACCGTTTGCCATAGCTCGCGCAGCTCCGCGAGCGGGTAGGGCGCGCCCGTCCGCACCGTAGCGGTCGCGCACCAGAGCTCAGCCTCTCGCAGCAGCTGTTCGCAGTGCCGGTTCCCCGCCTTCGTACGCTGCTGGGTGGTGCTCACGCCACGGTGCAGCTCAAGTGGCATCTCGCCCACCCACACGGGCGTCGGCTCCCCCGCCGCGGCGTCGGCCATGAGCCGTTGCGTCTCGGTGAAGAACTCCGCAGGCGTGCCCCACGCCACGCGCGGCGACTCTGCCAGATCACGGAGCCGACGCGCCGTCTCTGCGTGCTCCCGCGTGGGCCCACCACCGCCGTCACCCCACCCTGCCGGTGCCATAGAGAGGCGCGCCGACGTCGCGTCCGAGCTCGCCACATTGCGCTCAGCGTGCGCCAGCTGGCGCGGGCTGAGGTCGCTGTTGTAGTTGTCGACGGGCGGAAAGTGCACCAGGACCCGCGAGCCGTCAATTCCTTCCCAGGTGAAGGAGTGGTGCGGCATCCGGTTGGTGTCATTCCACGACAGCTTCTGCGTGAGAAACCATCGTGCGCCGGCATGGCGCACGATCTGGGGTAACGCGCCCGAGTAGCCGAAGGAGTCCGGCAGCCACACCTCCTCGCACGTCACCCCGAGGTGCTCCACGAACCACGTGATGCCCTCCACGAACTGACGAGCCATCGACTCTCCGCCGGGCAGCATCGTGTCCGCCTCGACCCACATGCCCCCGACCAGAAGGAACCGTCCGGACTGCACCGCGTCGCGGATCTGCCCGAACAAGTCGGGGTCGGCCTCTTCGACCCAGGCGAGGTGCTGCGCGGAGGACGTCGCGAATGTGACTTCCGGGTACTCCGAGAGCAGCGAGAGCGCGTTGGCGTACGTGCGCACCACCTTGCGGCGGGTCTCCCGGTACGGCCACAGCCACGCCGAGTCGATGTGGGCGTGCCCGACAGCGATGACGCGGTGCGCGGCGATCCCCGCCTCCTCCGCAAGCACGGCCGCAACCGCGGCACGGCCCTGCGGTGCGCTGCTCCGCACGGCGTCGGGTGACTCGATCGCCATGACGTCGAGGAGGCGCGAGAACGCGCGCAGAACGCGCCCACGCCTCAGGTTGGTGCCGCCGAGGCATTCCAGCTGGTCGCGCAACACCCGCAGGTCGTGCCACAGAGCCCAGGTCTCGGCGTCGCGGCGCCGCAGCTCGACGGCACCGAGGCGGTAGAGCGCCTCCGCCGGGAGCGTCGCCGGCGAGCCGAGAGGGGTGGGTGTGAAGGTGAAGTCGGGGTCGAGCACGGGGTTGGCTGCTGCCTCCACCCAGAGGTCGACGGGGAACGGCGCGCGGCCGGCCCGCCAGTCCGCGGCGGCGGGGTCGTCGGCGAGCAGCGCTGCGAGGGGTACGTGGTGGTTGAAGGGCTGGATCCCCTTGATGACGCGACCCGTGCTGGTCCGCGCGGTTCCCTCGGCCTGGAAGCCCGGGGTGTCCCCGGTGAACCCGAGGTCGACCACGACATCGACCCAGTCGTGCGTCGAGGCGCCGGCGGAGGCTCGGGCGGTGGAGGCGCCGGGCCCGGCAGCGCCGGCGTCCGCCCACGCGAGGGGCACCTCGCCCCGCAGCTTGAGCCACGCCGTCGACCACGGCGGCCCCCACGAGGTGCCGGGCGGGGCGGCGACAAACTCACGCGCCGACAGGGCCGCCACGTGCGTGAACGATGGCGGCTCCCCCCGGGTCCATGACCCTGGTGCCTGCCACAGCTCGACGTTCAGCGGCACGGCGGCCGCGTCGAGCGCCGGCGTGAGGCGTTCGTCGACGAACCGGCGCATCCGCCCCAGGGTGACGTCGTCGGGTTCCAGACTCATGCTGTGACCTCCTCCTGCCACGGGGACCGGTACGGCTCGACCGTGTGCGCCTCGCGACCGGAACCCGCCACGACCGTCACGACGGCGGCGCGAGCGGCCAACGGCGCGACCGCGGCTGGCGGGATGAACGCAGCCTCGTCGCCGACCTCGATCACGACGCGTGCCGACGCGCCGGCTGCGACCTTGACTCGCTGCCACGCGGCCAGCTCCGCAGTCCGCGGCCACACGAGGCCGCCCGTGCGACGGACGTACACCTGGATGACTTCCTCGGCGTCCCAGGCGCCGGCCGCGGCAGCCACGTCCGCCTCGACGCGCAGGCCGCCGGGCACGGCTTCGACGCGGGAAGCGACGAGCCGCAGGCGTCCGTAGCCTAGACCTGCACCGAGCGGACGGAGTTCGGGGTCCGGCACGTCGCGGTAGACACCGGCCGCGTCCATGCGCTCGTCGTGCTGGACGGGCAGGGCGCTCGGGTCGGCGGGCAGCGTGGCGGGAAGGCGGCCGACCGGCTGCGCTGCCCCGAGCACGAGGTCGGCGAGTGCGTCGGGGCCGTGCGGTCCCGGGTAGAAGGCGAGGAGCACGGCGTCGGCGTGCGCGAGAACGTCGGTCAGCACGTACGGTCGGCCGGCGACGACGACGGCGACGACGGGGCTCTGCGTCGCCCCCCGGACCGCCGCGAGCGATTCCACCTGGCCCGGGGGAAGCACGGCGCGGGCGACGTCCACGCCCTCGCCGCAATCGGCCGCGGTCTCGCCCATGTTCGCCCCGTTGTCGGCGAATGCGTCGGTGTAGGCCCGATGGCTCGAGCCGCCGAGGACGACCACGACGCCGTCTGCCTCGCCGAGCGCGGTGCTCGGGTCCTCGACCCCCTTCTCGAGCGACTGGATGGTGACGCCGGCGCGCTCGCCGGCCTCGTGCAGGGCCGTCGCGATCGAGCGGCGACGATCCTGCGGCAGGGGCGGGACGTAGTCGCCGAGGAGGCATTCGACGTCGTGGGCCCGGGGGCCGGTGACCACCCAGCGCGTGCCCGGTCGCAGCGGCAGCGGCTGGTCAGCTTCGCCGCTGCCGTTGCGGACCAGCACGGCGGAGCGCTCCGCCAGCCGGCGTGAGAGCACCACCGTCGGCCGGCGCGCGTCGCGGGCACTGGTACCGGACTCGGAGGGCTCGCCCGATCGATGGGCGGCGTGCTGCGTCTCGTCGCGTCGGCCCTGCAGACCTGGGATGAGGCCGAACTGTGCCTTCACGGTGAGGACTCGCGCGCAGGCGAGGTCCACGGCCGCCCCCAGAGCCGGTGCTGCGCCGACGGCCTCTTCGAGCAGTGCAAACGAGCGGTCCCACAGGGACAGGTCCACGCCCGCGGCGAGTGCAGCCGCAGCCGCCGGGAGGGGAGCACCGATCTGCTCGACGATGCGGTCGACGCCGAGCCCGTCGGCCATGACAAGCCCGTCGAAGCCCCACTGCCCGCGCAGCAGCTCTGTCAGCAGCCCGCGGTTGGCGACGCAGGGCACCCCGTCGATGTCGTTGTACGCGGCCATGACGGCGACCGCGCCGGCCGCGACACCAGCCCGGGCGGCCGGCAGGTGCAGCTCGGCCAGGTCACGCGGACCGACTTGCGCCGAGTGGCCGTTGCGCCCACCCACTCCACCACCCTGGGCGGCGAAGTGCTTGAGGACGACACCGACGCCCGTGCCGTCCGCCAACCGGGCGCGGTCCGCGCCCTGCATGCCGACCACAGCCGCGCGTGCAAAGGCGGCGGCGAGGGCTGGGGCCTCGGTGTAGCACTCCTCGGCGCGGCCCCACCGGGGGTCGCGCAGCAGGTCGAGCGTGGAGACGAGAGCGAGGTGGACGCCGTCGGCGCGCAGAGCGGTCGCGACCGCGGCGCATGCCTCGGCATAGAGGTCCGGGTCCCAGGTGGCGCCGACGGCGAGGTTCACGGGCAGCAGGTCCGCGCCGAGGGCCTGGTGCCCGTGCGGCGCTTCCTCCACCAGCAGGGGGCCGATGCCGTGCCGGGACGCGGCGGAGACCTCTGCCACCACCGTCGCGGCAACCTCGGCCCGCTCCTCGGGCCGAATGCCGTTTCTCCAGTGCCGCCCGGACCAGGCGTCGGCGCGGAACAGCCCGTACAGGGCTCCGAGCCCGCCCCAGCGCTCGACCTCCGCGTGCAGCACATCGGTCGTCTCCCAGCCGCGCGGGCCGGGACGCACGCAGTGCCAGCCGAGGAGGCGTTGGTTGAGCTGGCCGACCTTCTCGCGGAGGGTGAGGTCGCTCACCAATGCCGCAACGCGCGCGGCGATGTCGGGATCCGTCATCGGTGCCATAGGTCATTCCTGGTTCGCAGCACGGGCGGACGGACGAGTGCGCGCCGCGTCGCGGCATCCGGGGCTTGGGGCAGGGCGACGTGGACGGTGACGCTCTCCCCTGGCAGGAGGGTGTGGAGCGCGTCCGCGACGCGGGCGTCGGGATGGATGCGGTCTGCCAGGAGCGTCACGTCGGCGATGAGCACATCGGCGGTGATCTCGACGTCGACGCCGTCCGGGGTGGGCACCACGCGGGTGTGGGGAAGCGCGCGGGGCCATCGCACGCCGTCCTCGCGGCACAGCGCCGCCACGGCCCGACGCGCACGCGGGGTGGGCGCGCCCGCACTGACCGAGGCTCCGGCGGATGCCGGGTCGTCGGGCGCGTCGGCGACCAGCACCTCCTCCCGGCGGGCATGGGGAAGGGCGACGTCGGGCGGGACGTGGCGCTGAGCAACCGCGCGTGGTCCGACCGGGACGTCGAGGACGGCGGCCGCCACGGGGCCGTCCGTGACGTGAACGCGCTGGACGAGCACTCTCGCGTCCCAGGCCGTGTCGGTGTCGTTCACGAGGACGACGGCGGTGGCGCCGTCCCGGGGCTGAAGGGTGACGAGACGGGGCGCGAAGGCGCGTTGCACCGCGTACAGGGCGGGCTTCGGGCGCCCGTCGTGGTCGATGAGCGACCACGAGATGCCGGGCCACGCGTCGTTGAGCTGCCACACGAGGCATCCGGCCGTGCGAGGCCAGTGACCGCGGAGGTGTTCCGCGCCGGTGCGCAGGGCGTCGGCCTGGTTCAGCTGCGTCGCCCAGAGCCAGTCGTCCAGGTCCTCGACGAGCGCGTCGGGGTCCGGCACGTGCCCGTCGAGCCGGCGCAGGAGGTGCGTCATGCCGCCCGACTGCTTCTGCCGGCTGGCGAGGGCGGGTGACGTCGGGGTGAGGCGCCGCGGGTCGAGGGACAAGGCGCCGGTGAGCGTGCGCCACGTGGGCGGCGCCTGGAAGCCGAGCTCTGCGGCAAAGCGGGGCACGTGGTCGCGGTACGTCGTGTGATCGAGCAGGTTCCACTGATCCCACAGGTGGGTGCTGCCCTCGCCGTCGACGTTGGGTCCGACGCCGGGCGTCGTCGAGAACGGGCTGGAGGGGACGTACGGCGTGCCGGGGTCCTCCTGCGCGACGATGTCCGGGAGGATGCCGCGGTAGTAGACCTCTCCCCAGGCGCGCGTCCCGACGCGCTCAGGCCACCCCCAGTCGGCCCAGCCGAGCAAGGTCTCGTTGGAACCGTTCCAGACGACGATGCACGGGTGAGACGCAAGCCGGCGGACCTGTTCCCTCGCCTCTGCGGCCACCTCACCGGCGAAGGGCTCGTCCTCTGGGTAGGCGGCACAGGCGAAGGCGAAGTCCTGCCAGACGAGCAGTCCCGCTTCGTCACAGGCCTCGTAGAACGCCTCGTCCTCATAGGTTCCGCCGCCCCACACCCGGAGCATCGTCATCTCCGCCTGGACCGCCTGCGTGACCCGAGCGGCGTAGCGGGCAGGTGTCATGCGCGAGAGAAGCAGATCGTCGGGCACCCAGTTCGCGCCGCGCGCGAACACGGCCTGGCCGTTGACGACGAGGGTGCACGAACGGCCCCAGGCATCTGGTGTCGTGTCCAGGGTGACGTGACGGAACCCGACCCGCCGGTGCAGCTCTTGTCCGGTGCCGACCAACCGAATGACGACGTCGTGGCGCACCGGGTCGCCGTACCCGCGTGGCCACCACGGTGCGGGGTCCGCCATCGGCAGCTCGAGGCGGGCGGCGCGGTCGACATCACGCTGCCAGACATGGTCGCCCATGCTCACCTGAACCGTGCCGGACGCGGCCACCGGGCCGTCGAGGACCACGTCGACGACGAGGGTGCCCTCGGTGAGGTCCGCACTCAGACGTGTGGCGGCGCGGGCGCGCAGCCGCACGCCGGACCACGTCTCGAGGCGCGCAGCGCGCCACAGGCCGGCGGTGACGAGCGTCGGCGCCCAGTCCCAGCCGACACTGCAAGCCATCACGCGCACGCGGTTGTAGGCGTAGGCCCAGTCGTAAGGAAGCGCGCCGTCGTCGGCTTCCCGCATGGCGCGGGCCGCCGAGGCGAAGGTGACGGTCAGGTCGTTGGGGCCGGCCCGCAGCAGATCTGTCACGTCCAGGTGCCAGGCGCGATAAGCGTTCGCCGTCGACGCGACCTCGGTACCGTTCAGCCGGACCGTCGCGAGCGTCGCCAACCCCTCGAGGACGAGTTCCGCACGTCGGGTGTGCTCCACCGCCGTCGGTGCGACATCGACGGTGGTCGCGTACTCCCAGTCGCTCTCCCCCACCCAGCGGACCGTGTCCGCATGGTCATCCCTGAAAGGGTCGGGCAGGAGCCCCGCGGCGATCAGGTCGGTATGGACGGCCCCGGGCACGGTCGCGGCGACTCCTGCTGCCGCCGCAGCGTGCACGGTTGGTTCGGGGGGCAGAGTGCCGGGTGCGAGGTGCGTGCCGAGCAGGCGGACTCGCCACGGATTTGCGGCGAGGTCCTCGATGTGGGGATCCGTCCAGGCGTGCTCGAGTGGCTCGGCGTCGGGCACTAGTCCTCCGGGTAGTCGGTGGGGGCGACGTAATGCTCCGGAACCTGTGGGACGTGTGGGCACCCGGTCGCGTGGACCGCGACGTTCGCCAGCCGCGCCCCCTCGCCGACGAGCTCCACCTCCAGCGCTCTGCCGGTCAGGGGCCCGACGACGTGAACGCGGTTGACGCCGACCGTGCCGCCCTGTGCGACGGTTTGCCCGTCGAGCCGCACCGTGTGCGCGGTGATCCGCTGGCCGGCAACGAGATCCTCGCGCAGCTGGACGTGGTCGAACGCCACGGGTCCGTCGCCGGTGAACTCGGCGCGCCACACGGAGCCGGCGGCCGTCGGCTCGGACAGCACCGCCTCCCGAGGCGAGCCGAACCGGCGGCGCACCTCGGCGCCGAACGCGCGCACGATGGTGGCGTCCGTCGCGTCGATGCGGCCGCGGGTGTCGGGAGGCACATTGAGCAGAAGGTTGGCGCCGAGCCCCACCGAGCGGTAGTAGATCGCAAGGAGGTGATCGAGCGTCTTGGGCTCGTCGTCGGGGTGCCAGAACCAGCCGCGGCGGACCGACACATCGCACTCGGGTGGCAGGTAGAGGGCCTCGGCGAACTCGCTTGTGACGATCGTGTAGTTGCTCATCTGAGTGTGCCGGACGACGTACTCGACGGGGTCGCTCGCAAGACCGTCCTCGTTGCCCACCCAGCGAATGGTGGGCGCGCCCATGTTGAACACCATCGCGCCGGGCTGGTGGGTATGCAGCACCGTCATGATGCGGTCCCAGTCGTACACGTAGCCCTCGGAGCCAGCGCCGTCGAACCACAGTTCGACGAGGTCGCCGTAGCGCGTGCACAGCTCGGTGAGCTGCGTCGCATACACGTCGGCGTACGCGGATGGGTCAGCGTACGCGGGATGGTTGCGGTCCCAGGGTGACAGGTACAGGCCGAGACCGATGCCTGCCGCGCGGCACGCCTCCGCTACCTCGGCGACCACGTCGCCTCTCCCGTCGCGCCAGGGCGAGGACGCCACGGAGTAGTCCGTGGTCGACGTCGGCCACAGGCAGAACCCGTCGTGGTGCTTCGCCGTCAGCACAAGGTATCGGGCGCCCGCAGCGACCGCCGCGTCGACCCATTCGCGCGCATCAAGGTCGGCCGGGGCGAACGACTCTGCGGGCAGAGAGCCGTCGCTCCACTCCTTACCGTGAAAGGTGTTGAGCCCGAAGTGGACGAACATGCCGGTCTCGAGCCGTTGCCACGCGAGTTGCCCGGGCGTCGGCGCAATCACCGGTACGCGAGCTGTCGCTGCGGACTTGCCACTCACTTGATCGCCCCCGACTCAACACCCTTGAAGAAGTACCGTTGCACGGCAACGAACAACACCATGATCGGGACGATGGCAATGATCGAGCCGGCCATGATGACCCGCGGGTCGAAGGACAGCGACGACGCGGCGAGGCGCGCCAGACCGAGGGACAGGGTGTAGAGCCCTTCAGATCGCAGCACGATGAACGGCCACAGGAAGTCGTCCCAGGCCGCGATGAAGGAGTTGATGACCACCACCACCAACGACCCCTTCGCCGCGGGCAGGTAGAGGCGCACGAACCGGCGCCACTCGCCCGCACCGTCAAGCATCGCCGCGTCGTCGATCTCGTCGGGTACCGCCGCGAACGTCGCCCGCATGATGAGGACATTGACCGCCGCGATGGCTCCGGGCAGCCAGACCCCGACGAACGTGTTGTCCAGGCCCATCTCACGGATCTGCATGTACAGCGACACCATGATCGACTCGAACGGGAACATCATCGAGACGATGAGCAGGCTGTAGAAGCCCGACCGGCCGCGCCAGTGACGACGGGAGAGCATGTAGCCGGCCAGCGTCGGGAACACGATCTGGGACCCGATCGTCAGGGCGCACATGATCAGGCTGTTGCGGATGTACTGCGTCATCGGCACCTGCTCGAACACCGTACGGTACGCCGCGATCGACGGGTCCTGCGGGAGGAAGGTGGCCTCGCTGCCGAACAGTGCCTCCTGAGTTCCCTTCAGAGAAGAAGACAGCTGCCACAGCAGCGGGCCCACCGAGATGGCGAGGACGAGCAGGAGTAGCACGTAGCGCACGACGACCGCGCGCTGGCGTCCGCGGGCATGCCACCACGTCATGACTCCTCCTTCGCACCGAACTTGTGCGACATCACGGCAAGGCCGATCGTCAGAAGGAACAACGCGACCGAGACCGCGGCCCCGTATCCCGCGTTGCCGGCGATCGGGTCGAGCGCGGTGTCACGGATGTAGAAGGGCAGGGTCTGCACCTGCCCGCCGGGACCACCGGTTGCGCCTCCCAGGACGTAGATCTCGGTGAAGACCCGGAGCGACCCGATGCCCGACATGATCGCGATGAGAAGCATCGTGAGGCGGACGCCGGGCACCGTGACGTGGATGAACTGGCGCACCGTGCCTGCGCCGTCGAGCTCGGCCGCCTCGTACAGTTCACGAGGCACATTTGCGAGGGCCGCAAGGTAGAAGATCATGTACCAGCCGAGCCCCTTCCAGACGGTCAGGGCGATCGCGGACAGGAGCAACAGCGTCGGGTTGGAGAGGAAGGGGACGGGTGAGTCGACCACGCCGAATCTGTCCAGGGCGGTGTTGATCGGCCCACGCTCGTTGAGCAGGTTCTGCCATACGAGGGCGACCGCCACCATCGACGCCACCACCGGCGCGTAGAAGGCCGTGCGGAAGAACCCGATGCCTGGCAGGTACTTGTAGACAAGCTGAGCCATCATCAGCGGCAGCACGACGAGCAGCGGGACGGCGACGAGCGCGTACACGATGGAGTTGCGTGTCGCACGCCAGAAGTTGTCGTCGGTGAGCAAGCGCTCGTAGTTGGCGAAACCCACCCAGTCACCGCCGCCGCCGAGCGGAGTGGCATTGGTGAACGACAGTGCGATCGTGTTCAGGAACGGGAAGACACCGAAGGCCGCGATGACGATCACCGTGGGAGCGATCCACAGCACGGGCATCCACCAGGGGCGGTACATCCCCGCTCCGGCGGTGGAACGGGGCCGGCGGACGCGCCCCGTCCCTTCCGAGCGAGCCAAGCGATGTGCCACCCCGGGGACCTGCTCTACGGAGGAGGTGGTAGTCATGATCGTCCCTCCCGGCCCGCGCGCTTCAGCCCTGGTTCGCGAGGATCTCGTTTGCCGCATCCTCCGCATCCTGGAGTGCCTCAGCGGCTGGCTTGTCACCCGCGATCGCGAGCTGCAGCTCCGAGACGACAGCGGAGTTCACCGCGTCGGACCAGTTGTAGATGAACGTGTTGCTTGCGTCCGTCGCGAGCTCGACGGAGATCTCGTTGGCCCGGTCGAGGGGTGTCCCGCCGGAGAAGTCACTGAACTTTGGGATGTCGAGCGACTCGGACGTCGACGGGAAGTTGGAGATCCGCTCGTCCTCGACGAACGTCGTCTGCCACTCTGGGCTCAGGAGGAACTGGGCGAAGGCGAGCGCGGCGACGGGGTTGTCCGAGGTAGAGGGGATGCCGATGAGCTGGCCGTCCTGGAACGCGGTGCCGCGCTCGTCGAGCAGAGGGGCGACGCCGGTGACCTTGTACGTCGCCGGGTTCGTCTCCTGGACGTAGCGCAGGAACGAGGCATTCGTGGAGCCCCACACGACGTCGCCGGCCGAGTAGAGCTGCGTCACGTCGACGTCGCTCGACAAGGTGTCCCTGGGCAGCGCACCCGCGGCGTAGACCTCCGCGTACTTCTCGAGCCACTCGAGGATCTTCGGGTCGTCGGCGAAGGTGAACTCGGTCTCGTCCTCGTTGATGACCTCCGCGTCCATGAGCTGCCAGTCGCTGGGCACGCGCTGGGCCGGGTTGGCGGCGAAAGCGTAGAAGTCGCCGCCGGAGTTCTCGGCCACGGTGGCGGCCATGTCGAACTGCTCCATCACGGACTTGGGCGGGGATGCCGGGTCGAGGCCCACCTGGCTCATGAGCTCGGTGTTGAAGGTCTGGAGCCCCGTCAGTCCCCAGTACCAGGGCATCACATAGTGGTCCTCAGAGCCGGGGAAGACCAGGGAGTCCCAGATCGACGGGATGAACTCGTCCCCGTAGTCCGGAGCCTTCGTGGAGACGTTGAGAAGGAAGCCCTCACGGTAGAGGGCATACGCCGTCGTCTGGTTGAGGTTGACGACGTCGGGCAAGTCGCACGCTTGGGCATCGGTGACCAGGCGCTGGGTGAACTCCGCGTCTCCGGGGTCGTCCTGCCACTCGACGGTGACGTCCGGGTACTTCTCTTCGAATGCGGCGATGAGCGACTCGAAGTACGGCGAGAACGACTGCTTGAGCGCCGTCGTCTGGAAGGTGATGGTGCCCGACGGCTCGCCGCTCAGCGGCTGGTCGTTCGCGACCTCCTCGCTGAGCTCGCACCGACCAGCCATCGCGGGCGAGTCGCCGTCGGCGGACGCCGAGTTGCCACCGCCACCGACGCCGCACCCGGCGAGCAGCATGGAGAGGCCGGCGATGCCGGCACTGGCACGAGCGGCATGGCGGCGACCGGCCGACGGGCGAAGGGTGTTGCGTGACATGGCAGGCCCTTTCTGGTGGGTTAGCTCGGCGACCGGCGGGTCCGGGCATCGAGGCGAGTAGGTGACAGCTGAGAAGACTTCGAGCGGATGGTCGTAGGCGACTGGGGTCTGCGGTGTGCGGGGCGTCCGTACACGTGGTCCCGCGCGTGATCCACGGCCAGAGCCAGCGCGCCCGTCACGCCGGCGCCGGCGCCGATGCCGGTCGGCACGACCCGCGGGCGCAATGGAGAGGCGCCCCGGATGAGGGTCTCGGCAGCATGCGCGAGCCGATCGCCTCCTGCGATGCCGACGGAGCCTGTCAGCACGACGAGCTCGGGATCCAGCAGGGTGCACACTGTGGTCACGACAACCGCGACACGGCGGGCCACCTCGGACCGGAACCCGGCGCCGGCGGGGTCGTCGCTGGCCAGCACCTGCTCCGGAGTGCGTCCGCCGAGATCGCAGTCGCCAAGCAGCTCTTGCAAGGCGCGCCGGCCGAGCTTGCACTGCAGGCCCGCGTCCGGGGTGCCGATCGGCGCCTCGTCGAACCCGGCGGGTGCCAGGCCCAACTCCCCGGCGTACCCGTGGGCACCGCGCAGAAGCGCGCCGTCCAGCACGGTGGCGGCGCCGAGACCTTCGTCGAGGCGCAGCAGGGTGAAGCTGGCAGCGTCGCGAGCGTTACCCGTGCGCGCCTCGGCCAGCGCCGCGAGGTTGACGTCGTTCTCGAGATGGACGGGGCAACGCAGCGCAGTGGCGAGTCGGTCGCGCTGCCCGGTGCGCCAGTCGGGGTGCTCAGAGACGAAGTCGAGGTCGCCGTCGGGCGTGACGACGCCCGGGGTGCCAACCACGACCTGCCACAGGTGCGCCGTTTCGTGGCCGGCCTCGATCGCGGCAGCGCGAACGGCCGTCGCGACGTGCGCTGCCGCATCCTCTCCCCTGCGCGGTACGTCGACCTCACCGAGCGGGTCACCCGCGAGATCGGCGACCACAGCGCTCACATGGGTCGGCTGCATCTCGACGCCCGCCACGACAGCGACGTCGGTCGCCGCCCTGAAGTGCATCGCGTTCGGGCCGCGCCGCGAGGTTCCGACCTCCCCGGCCTCAACCACCAGCCCGGCCTCGACGAGCCTCGCGATGAGGTCGTTGGTCGCAGGTTTCGACAGGCCCGTGGCTGCGGCGAGATCGCTGCGGGACAGGGATCGGTGCGCGAGCAGCAGTTCTATGACACGGAGCTCATTGACTGACAGAGCCTTCGGCGCCATCGCCGTCCTTCCCTTCGCCAACTAACAGGCACCTTAACTGTTAGTTAAGTCGTTGGGAAGAGCCCGACCGAAGCGGGACGTTGATCAGGCGGACTCAGCTCGAGGGGCCGCAGGTGGCACGTACACGTCGGGTGCGGCTGTCGCGAGCGCGAGCAGGCAGAACATCGAGTCCGCCCACGAGAACCAGGGACGCGTGAAGTGGGTGGGGTCGTCGGCGTCCACGCTCTCGTGCATATGGTCGGTACCGGCCGTGGTCGCCGCAAGCGTCCGGAGCAGCTCCACGCGACGCGAGCAGTTCTGGGTTGTGAGCCCGTCCGTCGCGACAGCGATGGGCCACACCCAGCCGGGCCACGTGTGGGGACTGCCCACGCCCCCGAGCGCGGCTCCCCGCGTGTAGGTGGGGTTCTCTGGAGAGAGCACGAAGCGGCGGGTGCGCAGGTACCGCGCGTCGTCTTCCGGCACGCCTGCAACGAGGGGCAGTGAAAGCAGGCTTGGAAGGTTCGCGTCGTCCATGAGCAGGTGCGCGCCGAGTCCGTCGACCTCGTAGGCGTACATCTCGCCATGCACAGGGTGCACGACGACGCCGTGCTGCTCGACCCCGGCGCGCAGTTTACGGGCGAGGGCGCGCGCCTCGGCCGCGAGGGCCCGGCTGGACTCGTCCGAGGCTGCATCGACCAGCGCTCCGAGGTGGTCGAGCACGGCTGCTGCGTGGAGGTTCGCCGGCACGTTGTAGCCGTAGGTGCACGCATCGTCGCTCGAACGGAACCCGGACCAGGTCATTCCGGTGACCGCGACCGGACTTCCCCGACCCCCGCGGGGCAGGGTGTCGAGCGCGTTGCCGCCGGGCCTGACGAACCGGTAGGGCGAGCATCGCTCATGGTCTTGCTCTGTCCGCAGCGTCCGGACCACGACCTGCGCCGCCTTGAGTGCCGGTCCGAGCACCTCCCGCCGCCCCGTCACCTCGAAGAGCCGCGCCGCCAGCTGCAGCGGAAAGCACAAGGAGTCCACCTCGTACTTCCGCTCCCAGACCAACGGGTCCGCCAGGTGCTCGCCCCATTCGTCGCGAGGGTCGTGCGCCCGGCCGTCGCGCCGGAGGTTGAAGGCGTTCGCATAGGGGTCGTGCACGATGAGCGCGAGCTGCCGAAGGACCACGCCGACGAGCACGTCCGCCAGCGGGCCCCGGGGGTCGCTCGCGACGAGAGTGAGGTACGGCCACATCTGCGTGCTGGAGTCGCGCAGCCACATCGCGGGGATGTCGCCCGTGATCACCGCGACCTCGCCGGAGTCGAGGCGGATCAGGCTACGGCGGATCGTCCGCGCGAGGCACTCGCGGAACACGCGCGGCACCTCCGTGCCAGGCACCGCCGTGCGGACGCGCTCTGTCCAGGCGTCTAAGACGTCGTCGGTCAGCACCTTTCGGGTCCAGCCAGCGTCAGGCGGCGGACCGGCCGCCGCCGGCGGGACGGAAACGTTGCGGTCGCTCATGGCCGTCGACCATAAGCCAGCGGTCCACGGCACGGTGACGCCGTGGGACGGTGGCACCCGCGGACGACGGTGCCTCACCGCCCGCGTATCCGACGTCAGCGCGAGGTCTCAACCGGCTACGCGAGCGCCCCACCACCCCCTTGTCGCAGCAACCCGCCTCCATGGCGACCATGGCGGCGGCGCGGCCCGGTGGGACCAGCGTGGTCCCGCGAAGGGCATATCTGGCCACCCGTGTCCACAGGAGTCAGATGCCAAGGGCCTCTGACCTGCGAACTCGCTGGTCAGAGGCCCCGACGGGAAGAGTGGGCGATATTGGGTTCGAAACCGCAACGCCCGACGGTCTGACCGGCGCCTTCTCCGCCTCGGACCGCATCGTGGGCCCGTGGTGGGCCTACGTTTCTCAGCGAGCCGGGGCCAGTTCCAGGGACTGGCGCTGCTCCCCCACCCGAGGAAGCAGCCAGCATGGATTCTAGCTTCGGTCACTAGACCAGGCCACATCTCGGCTGGCTCACGGCTGCGGCCAGTCTCTGAGGGTGGGTTCGCTTCGACGCAGACATGCTCGTCTTCGCGTCCGCCGCTGCCCGGCCCCGCGAAGAACAGACAGCAGCTTCATGCTCCCGCGCGACGACCTGGGTCCTCCGCTGCCGCACGCGCAAGGGTCAACTTCGGCTGCTGCTCGGGTGATCGCGTGGGCCCGATCCGTGGGGAGAGCTAGGCCCGCGCGCTCGTCCGGCCGCTGATGCCGCGCGCACAGTCACAGCGCCGGCGCCGGTCGTGCGCCACCGACCCTCAGCGCTCCCACGGCGGCGACCACGCCGGAGATGGCTACCTCCGCACCCATGGGGATCCCGGAACCTGGGTGCGTGTCGGCGACGTGTAAGAGCCGTTCACCAACGGCGTGAGGAAGTAGTCCCCGAGCGGGTCGACCACGACCGGGAGGAGCGGGACGGCGAGGACCACGAGGCGCGCCGGCCCACGCGCACAGCGCCGCGGCGACGAGGGCAGTGGCGACCGCGACGAGCCACTGGTCGCGATGCCGACGGGCAAGGCGCTCGTGGCCTCGTGGCTCTGGATGCGCAGGCATTGGACTAGCGTCCTGGACCAGGTCCTCGAAGACGACGGCCCGGCCCGCGGGCCACTGAATGCGAAAGGTGCAGGTAGTGAACTCGAGAGTTGATCCCAATCCAGGCATCGGAACGGACGTGATCTTCCCCCGCTCGGCGCCCAGCGACCCTAGCGCCCCCCACGTCCGCCGCGCTCACGTCGCCGTGGATGCCGGGGTCGACCAGGGCACCCTGAAGCGAGTCTGGGAGAGCATCGGCTACGACGAGATCAACTGGACGTACACGGCCACGGGGCGCCAGCTCCTGAAGACGTTCGGGCACCTGACGGAGCGCGGCTTCCACGTCCGCCCGCACTACGTGTTCTGCTCCGGCACAGGCTTCGGGATCCCCCACTGGGGTAGCGGGAACGTCTACCACGAGGACGCCGACGGCAATCCGTTCTACGACTTCACCATCGTCGACCAGGCGTACGACGCGATCGTCGACGCCGGCCACCATGTCCTTGTCGAGCTCGCCTTCACCCCGCGAGACCTGCTGCCCCACGAGGCGTCGGACCTGGCCGTCGTCCCGAGCCCGACCGTGTACAGCAGCTACGAGGCCGGAGCGTGGGCGTACCCGCCCAAGGACTACGGGCGCTGGGGCGACCTGGTGGCCGCACACGCGGCGCACTGCCTCGAACGGTACGGGGCACAGGAGGTGGGCACCTGGTTGTGGGAACTGTGGAACGAGCCGGACATCTTCTACTGGAGAGGGACGCCGCAGGAGTTCTACGAGCTCTACTCGGTGACCGCTCGTGCCGTCCGGAGCGTGCTCCCGGACGCCAAGGTCGGTGGTCCGGCGGTGACCGGTGCCGGAGTCGAGTTCCTCCGAGGATTTCTGCGGCACACCCGTGACCAGGCCGACCCGCTGGACTTCGTCTCCTTCCACACCAAGGGCTCGGCGTTCACGCCGTGGCGCGTCTACGGGCCTACTGGCGGAGAGGCGCCCGAGAAGCAGAACCCCTCGGCGCACAAGATGCTCTTCGAGATCCGCCGGATGCTACGTGTCGTCGCAGAGTTCGAGGAATACCACGACCTGCCGATGATCGTGGACGAGTGCGACGCCGGCGTCCCGGCGCACTACAGCGTCTACGACAACGCGAACTTCCGGTTCCAGAACACCGAGTTCTACCCGGTGTTCCAGATCAAGCTCATGAAGAAGATCCTGGACCTCAACGAGCTCGAGACCGCCCAGGTCGAGCAGGCCACCTCGTGGAGCTTCTACTTCGAGGGCGAACGCTACTTCGAAGGCACCCGGGCCTTCCTGACGGCCGGTGGTGTCGAGAAGCCGCTGCTGAACGCGTACCGTGCCCTGGCGCGGCTCGGTGAGCGTCGGATCCAGGCGGTGTCGGACGCGCAGCACTCCGTCACGCTGCTGGACGAGGCCGACGGACGCAGCATGCCTGAGGAGATCGACACGCTGGCCTCACGTTCGTCGTCGGGCACCGTCGCGATCCTCGTGTGGCGGCACACGGACGATCAGCATCAGCGGGATGACACCTCCGCAGACGTGGCCGTCGACGTCGCCGGTCTCGACGCCGACGCCTACGTGCTGAGCCATCTGCGGATCGACGCCGAACACAGCAACTCCCACACCGCCTGGGTCGCCGCCGGCTCTCCCCAGCTGCCGACCAAGGACCAGCTGGCCGCGATCCGGGAGCGCCAGGGACTGCACGAGCTGGAGCCTCCGCGCCGCGTCGAGGCGCACGGCAGTGGGCTCCGGCTCGACGTACAGCTCCCGCTCCCCGCCGTCTCCCTGCTCCTGCTGGAGCCGGTCCAGTGACCGGCTCCCTGAGCCGGAGCCCCAGCCTGCGCCATGGCACCGTCGTACCGCAGATCGGCCCGGGGGTGTTCCAGGTACCGCCCGAGCAGACGCAGCCCTGGTCGAGCAGGCGCTCGAGCTCGGCTACCGCCACATCGACACTGCCGCAGGCCTGCTGGACGACGACGACCCCGAGACCGCGATCCGGCGGGAGATGGCTGAGGAGCTGAGCATCACGGTCGGGTCCGGTCACGCACGTCTGCACTGCCTACATGCCGCACGAGGGTCCCGGGCGCCCGTGTACTCCGCCGCCGGGGGCACGAGCCAGACGATGCGCAGTTCACCGTCGATCGACAGGCCAGCGACTACCTGCTGCGGCGCCGTCGCCGCGGCACTGGCGGGCCCGGCCCGCCGCTGAACCGGCCAGCCGCTTCCCCGGTGGCGTCGTGGGGAAACGGTGGCTACCGGGCGGCTCGGGAGTCCCACCACTCGAGCACACGCGTTGCGTAGAAGGTTAGCCACGTCGACGGTTCGCCGGCCGGGACGTCGACCTCGAACCAGACCCGGCCCGCGTGCCGACGTTCCTGGACCCAGGTTCCGTCGGGCCGTCGCGCGGCACGGATCTTCTCGATGGCGTCCGCCATTCCCTCGTCGGGCGGCGTGTCGTCGTGGAGAGACGCGGCGCGGAAGTAGTCTGCCGCGTTGAGGATGCTGTAGAACGCGCGGAACGGGTATGCGAAGTGCGCCGCCCAGGGCGCGAAGGGCTCGCCGGTCGACAGCCTCCGGTACAGCCCGCGCCTCAGCACTCCTCGCCGCCGCGTCGCGCCTCGCGGACGCGCTCGGTGTCGCCGGTGGTCCGCTCGTAGTCGAGCAGGCCCTTGAGCACGTTGAGGGTCGAGGCGAACGAGGACCGGGTGGATCCGTCGACCCATTCGCAGTTCCACCCGCCGTCGGGCAGGCGGTGGGCGAGGAACCAGTCCACGATGCCGTCGAGGTCGGCTCCGAGCCACAGGCCGTTGGACAGGGTCCACGAGTTGATGCAGCAGTCCACCTCGCCGCCCCAGTACGGCAGATCGTCGTACTCCCACCGGCTGTTCGCGTCGAGCCGGCTGTTCGCGTCGAGACGGACGGCGGTGTCGCCGAGGACGGCCGCGTCAAGGCCCCACTCGCGCAGCGAGTTGAGGCTCCACGTCGTCGCCGTCCAGGGCTGGCCGACCTGCGCCTCGGGGCCGTCGAAGTCGAACCCGGCGGGGAAGAACGCCCCGCCGGCCGACTGCCCGTCCGGGTCCTGCAGCGCAAGCAGCCGAGCGCCGAAGCCCACGCTCGACGTCGTCGCCGACGGCGTTCCGCTCGGCGCCCTCGAACTCTGGGTCGACAACGGCCGACTTCAAGCCCTCGACTACAGCACCTTCGAGGAAATCGAGGTCAGAGAGCTGCCGGATGTTCTCCAACTCAGCGACGTGGCTTCGTAGGTAAGACGCAACGTCATATGTGGGCGGGATCCGACACAGGTCGTTGGGCGCGGTATTCAGTGTTGGCCAGCGTTGACACCACGGTGCTTGGCACACTTGGTACCCGGAGGTGCTTGGCAGACTGGTGCCCGGCGGTGGATGTGCTTGACGGTGCCCCGCGCTTGGGCGACGATGCGTGTACGGCGTCGACCGATCGCCGAGCCTTGGAACTGCCGCCCCAGCGGCCGCCGGCGCTCGGCGGAGATCCGTGGACTCACGAGTCGAGTTGTACGCCGCGATCCGGCGTGATGCCCGCGCTGGTCTCTCGAACCGCGCGCTGCAACGCAAGCACGGCGTCGGCTATCGGACGGTGGCCGCGGCGCTGGAGTCTGCCTGGCCGAAGGAGAGGAAGCCACTCCCTAAGCGGGGTTCGCGACTCGATCAGTACCGAGATGCGATCGACGACTGGCTGCGATCGGACCTGGACGCTCCCCGCAAGCAGCGGCACACCGCGAAGCGGATCTTCGACCGGCTCCTCGATGAGCACCAATGTCGGCAATGGCTGCGAGATTCGGGTTTTCGGAGGCGGACACTACGAAGCTCGCGGCGATCATCGACGAAGTAGGCACACTGCCGGAGCCCCAGCCTGACGTCCGATCGATCGCGCTGGCTGAAGCAATGGGAGTCTCGAACAAGAAGCATCCCTGCTCGCGGCGATCATCGACAGAATCGCGGCCTTGCCTCCCGATCTCGGTTCTGAGGCGACAGCTCCAAGCGATTAGCCAAGCGCGCCGGACCGAGATCGGACGAGATCTGGCAACATGCGCTGGCATCGAGAACTTGAATCAAGACCCGAGAGGAACTCACAGCATGGCTGGTCTGAACCGAACGAGGGTGCGGCGGTGAGCGTCTCCGACTGAATCTTTCGGCGAAGCGCCCAGCTACCCGCTCTTCCTCATGATCGACCTCTTCGAGATCGGTACCGCCGACGGCCGTTATCCCAAGACAGCCGTGATACATCGCGTGAGAGGGTGGCAGTGCAGTGCCGGACGGGAGGGAGTTTCGTCGAGCGAGCCCGGGCCGTCAACATCTAGCTCGCGGTGACCGAGGCGACGTAGCCGTCGGGGCGGACGAGCACCTGTCCGCGCAGCCCGTCCTCTCGCCCGACCACGACGTAGTCACCGTCGCGGAGCGTCTCGCGGAGCGTACGGCCATCCTTCAGACGGATGTTCGGCATCCGTGCGCCCGGTTCTGGCAGGCCCCGCACGCTCCCCGGCCGCGTGATGGCACTGTCCGCGTAGGAGATGGTCAGCTGCGCCAGCCGATCGGCCATGCGCTGGCGCACCCGCGGTGCGCGTAGGAGGGGCAGCGTCGCCCTTCTCAGCACGCGCTCGATCGGCGCGACCTCCGTGGCGAAGCGGACCATGGTGTCCGTCATGGCCATCACCTGCTGGGCGGCAGTCTCGCGCTCCGGGCCGTAGCTGTCGAGAAGCTGGTCGGGTGCCTTGCCCGCGATGACGTGCGCGAGCTTCCAGCCGAGATTCGCGGCGTCGTTGATGCCGAGGTTCATGCCTTGGGCACCGGCCGGGGCATGAATGTGGACAGCATCGCCGGCGAGGAAGACGCGGCCGGTCCGATACGCCCTCGTCGAGCGGACCTGGCACCGGAAGCACGTGAGGGTCTCCGGATTGCGAAGCGTGATGCCACCTGGCCCTCGTGCATCGACGAGTCGCTGGATCTCCTCCAGCGTCGGCTGATGACCACCGCGCTCGCCAGGCACTGGGACGGACACCCGCCAGAGGCGACCGTCGATCGGGATGAGGGCGAGTGGCGGCCCACCGGCACGGAGATACACGTGGACCTCGTCACTGCTTCCGGCGCCGTCAAGCTCGGTGTCGGCGAGCAACCAGTCGAAGGGGTACGGCTGGCCCTCGAAGGAGACGCCGAGCACCTTGCGCACCATGCTGTGCGATCCGTCGCAGCCCGCCAGGTAGGAAGTCGTGAGTCGCTCTTCACGGCCGTCGGTGCCCCGCAGTGTGGTGGTGACCGAAGCGGGGTCCTGCGTGAAACCGGCCAGCTCGACGCCCGACTCCACCTTGCCGCCGAGCTCCCTCAGTCGCGCCCGCAGCACGTCCTCGGTCAGGTGCTGGGGTATGTGCAGCATGAACGCGTACTCGGAGTCGGCTCGAGTGATGTCGATGCCAAGCTGCTGTCGGCGGCCCACGTACACGCAGACCTGAAGAACGCGGTGCCCGGTCTCGAGGAGGCGGTCAGCAACGCCCATCATGTCGAGGGTCTCCATGGTGCGTGGCTGGATCCCTATGGCCCGGCTGAGCTTCGGCAGTCCGGGGTCCTGGTCGATGAGGCGCGTCCGCACTCCGCGAGAGAGCAGCTGGATGGCGAGGGTCAGCCCTGTTGGGCCGGCACCGACGACGAGTACGTCACAATCCGTGGTGTCCATGTATCGACTCTGCGGCTCACGCGTCGGCCTGAGCGTCGGTGGAACTACTGACTTTCACCACGTACGTTCGCCATCCAGCCTTCGCGATGCGCCCATGCGGTGAGCTGGCCCCGCCTGGTGAAGCCCAGCTTGGTGAGCACGCGGCCGACGTGGGTCTCCACGGTGCGGACCGAGAGGAAGAGCTGCTCGGCGATCTGGCGGTTGGTCAGCCCGCTGGCTACGAGTACGGCGATCTCGCGCTCCCGCTCGGTGAGCGGGGGAGCCGTGACGACATGCCAGGGGTCTTCCGGGTTTGGATCGAGTCCAGCGGTGATGAGCTCGTCCATCGGCATGCCTCGGCCTTCGGCCCGCAGGCGGCCTGCCGCCGCACCGACCTCGTCGAGCACTGCTGCGAGCCATCGGTCGAGGAGCGTCCACACGAACTGTGGCCGGTTGGTCTGGTCGGCCGCCTCGTGCGCTGATGCGGCGCCGGCCAACCTGAGTGCCGATCGGGGTCGATGGCGCAGCGCCGCGAGTCCCGCGAGGAAGCTGAGCGCGATCGGGATCCCGAACCTGTCGCCCAACGCAGCGGTCGCCGGCACGCCGACCGCGAGCTCCCGTTCGGCACCGCTCAGGTCCCCCTGGTCCATGCGCACCGCCCCGAGGAGGTATCGCGCTCGGGCGGCCGTCACCGGGTGTCCGACCTCGGTGGCCACCATCGCGCAGCGCTCCAGCCGACGACTAGCGAGCCCGAGGTCGCCGGTGAAGTGTGCGTTGGCGCCGCCCAACCACAGAGCCCCGGCGAGGCCGGCGCGGTCGCCGGAGGCCTCCCTGAGCTCGAGGGAGCGCTCGATGTCCTCGCCACCCCCCGTCGGGTCGCCGATGACCAACCGGCCACGGCCACGGCAGAGCAGTGCTTGAGCTTCCCGCACGGAGTCGCCCGCCGCCCGAGCACGATCCACAGCCTCGTCAACCAGCGGGAGCGCGGCCTCCCGATCGCCTTGGTCGATGGCGAGCCATGCCTCGCAGGTCAGGGCGTCGGCCACTTCAGGGTGGTCCGCCTCGATCCCGCGCAAGGTCGACAGCCGCTTCCGGCCCTCGGAGAAGTACCCGCGGATCGACCAGAAGCCGGTCAGCCGGACCGCCATCTGCAGAGCTCGGCCAGGCTGCGTGGACGAGTAGTGGTCGAGAACGGCGCGGAGGTTGTCGTGCTCGGCTTCGAGCAGGTCAAGACCGGCCAGGTCCGGCGTGGCCGGGGGCCGCGCCAGGGGCTCGACCATGCGCCAGAAGACCTCGGCGTGCGCGTCGCGGATCGCCAGCAGCTCCCGCTCGGTCGTGAGCTGCTCCGCCGCGAACTCGCGAACGGTCTCCAGCATCGTGAACCGGGCAGTCTCGCCATCCGCCCGTCGAAGCAAGCTGTGGTCAACCAGCTCGGTCACCGCATCGAGCGTCGGGCCATCGATACCAACACCTGCGCACACCTTCTCCAGCACCATGAGCTCGATGCCGCCCCGGAAGACCGAGCAGACGGCAAACGTCCTGCGAGCCGCCTCGCCCAGCAGCTCGTAGCTCCAGGCGATCGTGGCGCGCAGGGTGCGCTGGCGGGCCGGGGCATCTCGGTTGTTGCTCACCAGCAGCACCAGTGAGTCGTCGAGGCGCTCGAGTATCGCCTCCGGCGGCAGCACGCGAACCCGCGCCGCGGCGAGCTCAATCGCCAGCGGCAGGCCGTCGAGCCGCCGAGTGATGCCGCCGATCGTCGCAGCGTTCCCGTCGGTCAGGGCGAAACCGGGCACGATGGCAGCCGCCCGAGCCGCGAACAGCTGCACGGCCTCGGAGAGGGGCGGCACGGGCAGCTCCTGCTCCCACGAGACGTGCAGTGGGGCACGACTCGTCACCAGGACGCGCACACTGTCTGTCGCGGCAAGGAGATCGGCCACGAACTCGCCAGCATCGAGGACCTGCTCCATGTTGTCGATGACGAGCAGGATCTCCCGGCGCGCAAGGTTCGCCGTCAGGTGATCCAGGATCGGCGTCTCACGAGAGTCCTGCAGCCCCATCGCACCCGCGACCTCCACAGGTACCAGACCAGGGTCGCGGACCGCTGCCAAGGGCACGAACACGACACCGTCGGCATATTCCTTGGCCACCCGGTGCGCCAGCTCGATCGAAAGGCGAGTCTTGCCCACACCGCCCGGCCCCGTGATGGTGACGAGACGGGACCTGGCCAGCAGGCGTTGCGCCTCGGCCAGCTCAGCCTCTCGGCCGACGAAACTCGTCGGCACCTGCGGTAGCACGGTTAATCCTTGCACCGCGGCGCGCGACGTGGATACTCCTCAACTCTTCGACGAGGGATTCGCGAAGCTAACGCGCGGCGACTACACGGAAGGGATCGAGTTGCTCCGCGTCGCGTCAGGAACCGAGCACCTGGAGGTCCTGCATCCAGGTGAAGCCTACGACCCGCGGACCGGCATCTCGGCGGCCGCGCAAGTCCATCAAGCAAAGGGGGCTGCACGGTGCCGACGGCAAGTACGACCCGCAGGGCGGGAAGCAGGACTCAGCGGCCTTGGTCTTCATAGGCGCCGAAGCGGAGTTCAAGGGCTTCATCGAGCGACGAACGGGCACGAGCCCTGACTACAGGATTTGGGGCTATGTGAACCACCTCGGTCAGGCGATCCACTTCTATCGACAGGCCGAGACTCTCCAGTACCCGCCCGCTCGCGAGCGGCTCGAAGCACTGAGACTCAAACTCGGGAGCCAGGACTTCCAGGACGCGGAACGCGGATGGGCCCGGGCCAGCGAGCGCGCCAGTGACCACCTCCGGCGCCAAGTTGCGGAGATCAGGGCTCACTTCCGGTCGCCGACACCTGCGGTGAGGCCAGGAGTTCCGGGCCGTGTCGAGATTCACGGTTCGAGTCAAAGCGGGTTCATCAACAACCCCACGCTGAAGGTTCTCTGGAACGGCGCGCAGGTCGGAACGATGAAGTCGGTGGGAGGCAACTTCGCGTTCGACATCAAGTCGGACGGGGAGCTCAAGTTCAAGCACGGCTCAGATCTGCGACGATCCGAGTGACGGCGAGCAAACCTACAACGATTCACCTCGGATGGGATCGCACCTGGGGTCGCTTGATCGCGTCCCACGAGCCATACACCGGGGCTTAGCCCTCGCGTCCGGCGCTGGTGTTGATGAGGGCGTAGGCGGTCGGGCCGGCGACCGGGGTGACGAGGACCGGGGTCGACTCGCCGATGTGCCAGATGCCGACGCCTTGGGGCAGGCGGGTGAGCAGGTCTGCCTCGGCCTGGGTAGGGCACACGATCTCGTCGAGCAGCGCCATCGAGGCGGCGGACTGCGTGTAGAGGATCTTGATCGGCGACTTGGTGATGATGCCCTTGACCTGGTTGCGGTGAGCCGAGCCTGCCTCGCCGAACTGGGTGATGTCGGCGAGCTCGTGGAAGATCAGCCAGTTGGAGCAGCGCCACTGGCTCGTCATGCGCAGCCGCCCGTCCATCGCCTGAGCCTGGGCACGGTTGCGCAGCTCGTCCCAGCCTTCCTCGGACACCACGCACCGCCAGCGGCCATCCCCGGAGCGCAGCGTGGCGTCGATCCACGCCGACGTTGCGGCCTGGGCGATCGCCCGTAGTTCGGGTGCGGCACCGACGATGGCGGAGGTGTCTATGACGGTGATCGGCGCCGTCGGGTCCAGGGCGACGGTCGAGGCGGTGTGGAACATGCCGGCGAGCGGGCCGCGGACCGGTCGGCCCAGCACGAGGCGGAGCGCGGTCGGCGCTTCGGCCCCGGCCTCCCCGAGCTCGGCCATCACCGACTCGGGCGGATTGGCGAGCCAGTCAACGACGGCCTCGATGGTTGCAGGAACGGCACCGGCGCCGATCTGCTCGACCGCTCGGTCCAGCACGGTGCGCTCGAACTCGTCGGCGGTGGCCGCCCCACATCCACCATCACTGCAGGTCAGCGTCGATCTACGGCTGTAGTGCTAGGTTCCTGCATCCAGGATCTGAGCACGTCGAACTCGCACCCCGGCGCGTCCGGGTCGAAGCCGTGCTCGATCAGCCAGCGCGATGCCACCAGGCTCCGCAGTGACCACCAGGCGCGGATCACGTCCCGGTCCGCGTCCGCGCCGTAGCCGGCAAGCAGGTCGTCCAGGCGTTCCTCGTGCCCCAGCGTCAAGGTGGCGAGGTCGAACATGGCGTCGCCGGGGGCGGCCTCGGACCAGTCGATGACGCCGGTGACCTCGTCGCCATCGATGAACACGTGGGTGATCTGTAGGTCGCCGTGGATGAACACCGGCTTCCACGGCCGGAGCGCGGCCTCGGCGATCTCGCGGTTGCNGATGACGCCGGTGACCTCGTCGCCATCGATGAACACGTGGGTGATCTGTAGGTCGCCGTGGATGAACACCGGCTTCCACGGCCGGAGCGCGGCCTCGGCGATCTCGCGGTTGCGCCGGATCACCTCGGCGGGCAGAGCGGCGTTGGCGAGCAGCCACGCGCACTCGCTGTCGAGCTCCGCCGCCACGTCGTCGAGCCTAGGACCAGGCCACGGCGGCAACGGCGCATCGTGCAGCCTCCGTATGGCGGCACCCGCCGCAGCCCACGCCGCCGGCGACGCGGCCGACGGTTCGCCGAGGAGACCGAGCGCCTTGCCGGGCACGGCGGCGATCGCGAGCACGGGCGGCTCGCGCCAGAGGATCGCCGGGGTCGGTATCGGCGCCATGGCCATCGCCCGCACCTCGACGTCGGCGTGCGCCGGGTCGCCGTCGACCTTCAGGAACACATCACCGACACGCAGCGTCGCGCGCTGGCTGTGGGCGACGACGACTTCAACCTCCTCCACACCCGCCATCCTGGCGGGGAGGGCCGCCGATGTCGCTGGATTTGTCGGTGGGGTTCGCGCAGGTCCGCCGGCGGGACTCCTGGCACCGGTGGACCACCCTGGCGATGCTCGCCAACGACTTCCTCACCTTCCTCGCGGCCGTCATGGACGACGCCGAACCCGACAAGGACTGCGCGCGTCTGGTCGCGATCAGCCTGGGCGAGGCCAGACGACTGTTCGCCGCCCTGGCGACCGCCTTCACGACGACGCTCGAACGGACCGCCGTCTCGACGACGCTGGAACGGGCCCTGGCCTGGTCCCGCTGGCGCAGACGGCACCAGCTCCGCGCCCAACAAGCCCACCACCAACGACGCGAAGGCAGCGTCACCGCAGCCCACAGGCCCGATCTACGGCTGTAGACGACATTACGCGCGACGCCGCTCTCCGCGCGCCGTCCGCAGCCAGGGCCGGGGAGGCGCGACGGCGACGGCGCCGAGGGGTCAGCGCCAGGGCGCCCAGCCGTCGTCGCCGGCCAGGTACGCCTCGCGCGTGTGCTCGTCGGCCTCGTCGTCCGTCAGCTGCGGGCGGCCGCCCACCGCCTCGTCCGCGGGCGCGGCCCCGGGCCCGGTGTTGCGGTACTCGCGCATGAAGTCGTCGCGCCAGGACCAGCCGCTCATGTCCGACCACGCCGGCGTGCCGACGTGCGCGCCGAGCCAGGAGTCCCGCACCACGATCGACGGGTCCACGTCCGGGTTGCTGCTCGGGTGCCATGGGCGGCCGAGCGAGACCGTCCCGTCCGCCGCCTCGGACGTGAACCGGGTGCCGGTGACAGGAGGCCGTGGGAGCCTGGCACGGTGGCGAGGGCCGCCACGTACCCGTTGGTGCTGTCGGAGCCGCGGTCGAACGAGTGGATCTCGGAGACCTCGACGACGAGGGTGCCGCCGCCGTAGACGAAGTCCACGTCGCCCCCGATGTACGAGTCGGTCGCGTAGACACGGGAGATGGTGTCGTCGCCCGGGCCGGCCAGGTAGGTGTCCTGGTTGCCGAGCAGGCGCACCCCATCGAGCACGATCCGGTCGCCGACGGTGCGCAGGGCGAGGGCCTGGCTGCCGCCGTTCGCGTCCTCGTCGTAGGCGTTCTCCACGGTGACGTCGCGCAGCGTGATGTCGTCGGCCAGCACCGAGACCGTGGGCGATCCGGTGTGCCCGAACGTGTCGTCGCCGTAGAACTTCTGCTGCCCGGCGGCGATGTCGTACGTGATGACGACGTCCTCGGCGTCGCCGGTGGCGCCGCGGATCGTCAGGTCGTCCGCGCCCGGCCAGATCCGGACCACCTCGCGGTATGTGCCCGGCTCGACGACGATGTGGACGGGGTGGTCGGAGCGCCAGACGGCCCCCACGGCGGCGCTGACGGCGGACCGGCCGTCGCGCGCCGGTGATGGGTGAAGAGCATCGTTGCACCTCTCGCGGTTGGGTGATGGTGGTGGTCAGCGGGGGTCGCCGGTGGCCCGGTCGCCGCGCACGACGACGTCGTCCAGCACCGTTCCCTCGCCCGCGTCGCGCAGGGCGTAGGCGAGGCTGGGGCCGGCGGACCCGTCGTAGGCGTTCTGGAGGGTGAGGTCACGCAGCGTGACGCCGTCGGCGAAGACGGTCAGGGTCGGCAGGTTCGCCCAGTCGATGTGGGGCTTGTCGTAGGTGACGACGACGTCCGCAGGGTCCCCGGTGGCGCCGCGGATTGTGAGGCCCTCGGCGCCGGGCCAGACGGAGACGACCTCGCGGTAGGTGCCCGGCTCGACGACGATCTCGACGGGGTGGCCGGCCCGCGACGCCACGCCGACGGCGGCGTGGAGGGACAGGTAGTCGCCGCTGCCGTCCTGTGCGACGGTGATCCGTCTGCCGGCCCTCTCGTGGGTGGGGGTCTTCGTGGTGCCGGCGTGCCGGGTGAGCAGGCGAGTGACGTCCTCGACCGGGTCGGCGGTGTAGTCGTAGTGGTCCGTGGCCTCGAAGGTCGGCCTGGTCTCGGCGGGCGCCTCGTCCCACACGTCGCGGAACAGGTTGTCCCGCTGGTGCACGTCGCCGCCGTCGTCCGCGATGAGCGGCTTGTGGGCATGCTCGAAGACGCTCGACTCGACGAGGACCTGCGCCCCTCCGCGCGCGTTGATCCCGTACGAGCTGACGCCGGAGAGCCAGTTGTTGTAGACGTGCCCGGCGGCGACGTTGTCGAGGCTCGCGTTGCGCTGGTGCACGTTGGAGAAGCGGTTGTGGTGCAGCGTCAGCGTCGTAACGAGGTTGTCCGTCCAGCCGACACCGAGGGTCTTGTTGTGGTCGTGGAAGTAGTTCCACGACACGGTGAGAGCGGTGGAGTCCTTGCGCAGGTCGACCATGCCGTCGCCGAGGCGCGCGAACTCGTTGTGGTCGATCCAGACGTGGTCGGACGTGTCGACGCGGATGCCGTCGTTGTCGTTGTGGTCGAGCTTGCCGTCCCAGTCGCCCGCCACGAACGAGTCGCGGAACGTCAGGTTCCGCACGACGACGTTCTCGACGTGGTCCAGGTAGAGGCCGCCGTCGACGATCTCGCCTCCCGAGGCACTCCCGGCGATGGTCTTGTCCGAGGCGACCTCGATCATGTCGCCGTCGCCGATCGTGATCTCGCCCTGGACGAGGATCGTCAGCGGCTCGTCGCGCACGGCCTGCTCGGCGAGGGACTCGGCGTCGCGCACGACGACGGTCTCGCCGCCGGCGCCGCCGGTGGTGCCGTGGGGCAGGTCGTCTGTGGGGACGCCGGCGAAGCCGGTGGCCACGGGGGACCACGCGGGGCCGTCCGCGGTCGAGGCGGCGGGCGCGCCGATGCGGTGCAGCAGCGCGGCGCCGGCGGCCCGCGGGTCGTCGGGGGGCGCGGGGGCGGCCCCCGCGGAGGGCGCCAGCAGGGTCAGCGCCAGGACGGGCGCCCCGACCGCGGCGATCGCGCGGCGCGTACGGCGGGACGCTCGACGACGGGGTGGGTCTTCGGCCAAGAAGGGCATCGTCGCACCTCTCGTGAGACTCGGGCCGAAGCCTTCGAGCCGGACGGGACCAGGCGGGCGCGGTCGGGAGTCCGCGCGTCGTCGTGCGGTCGGTGCCTCGACGTCGGCGTCGGGGCGGTGTCCGGGCCCGTCGCGGTCTGCGACCGGCTCGCCTCTGAGAAACCGGTTTCTGGATCATAGCCGGGCAACCGCTTCCCGTCAATTGTTCAGCCGATCGCATCAATCGCTGTGCCCCGATCCCCGGGCACGCCACGGACCGGACGACAGTCGCGGAGGATGTCGGGACGGCGATCGTCCAGGCGCTCTCCGAGACCGTCGGCCGGTCCTGGTGGGCAAGGGCGTCAGGCGTGCGTCGCGGCGCCCCGTCCGACGGCGAGGTCGGCGACGGCGACCGCGTCGATCTCGTCGAGCCGCCGGTCCACGACCGCGGCGGCGACCCCGACGTCCAGCGTGGACCCCGGCGGGCACGCGCCGGACCGTCTCCCAGGCCAGCGCAGGGCCCAGGCCGACGTCGTCGGCGGAGCGCACGAACCACGGGTCGGGCTCGGGCGACGTCTGGACCAGCACGAGGGTGCTCCAGGCGTCGCCGACGCGCCGGGTCACCGCCACCCACGGCGTCGTGAGCCCGTGAACGTCGACTCGTCGGACGCCCACGGCGCGAAGGTGTGCGCCTCGTCGCCGGACGGCAGTCGCCAGAAGTAGCCGCCGTAGCCCGCCAGCGGGCGCCCGTTGGTCGCCGGGCTGCCGATCGTCAGGTCCGACGTACCCGCGCGCAGGGCGCTGCGCCAGTCGAGGGCCCGCGCGTCGACCTCCGGCAGCAGGGCCGCCGTGAGCCGACGCTCCTCGGTGAGCTGTTCGCGCCCGTCCTGGTCCACCCATCGCACGGCGGTGACGAAGGTTCTGCCGTCGTCCGCGGTGCGGACGGCCGTGATCTCCTGCGGCCCGTGGTCGGCCAGGAGCGTCGAGCCCTGCCCGCGCACGAACGTGCGCCCGCCCCAGTAGCTGGTCCCCGTCGACGTCCGCGACCGCCATCGACACGCCGTAGTGGTGGCGGTGGTCGACCGGGCTGGTGTCGGTCAACGCGACCCCGGCCCACGAGTGCACCGGGTGCAGCGACGGCCGGGGGCTGTGCACCCCGGGCATGCCCGTGCCCCGGGACAGCCGAGCCAGCGGACGCTCGTCCCCGAGCCCCAGCACCCAATCCTCCTGGGCGTCGCGCCACGTGGCGCGGAGGGTTCCCTGCGGCTCTCGCCACGAACAAGTCGGCGCGCGAGGCGATGAAGGACGAGGTCATGGTCCTCATCGCCCATGAGCTGACCGACATCGTCCGTAACGACGCCAAGACCGACCGGCAGGTCAAGGAGACCGTCCGCGCGAAGCTCCGTACGCGGATCAAGGAGCTGCTGCTCAAGCATGGGTACCCGCCGGACAAGGAGCCGTCGGCCACCGAGCTGATCATCCAGCAGGCCGAACAGATGGCCGAGGCGGACGCGGCGTGAGCGACCTCGCTGGGGGCGTAACTGAGGGCTTAATGCCCTGACCGCGGGCGGACTCCAGCGAACGCCAGCGCGCAGATCTTCAACGTTCCGGACGCGACATCACACGTCAGATTCGATTCGGGAGAAGAGGTCGCAGGCTCAAATCCTGTCACCCCGACACTGTCGCCGCGACACTGTCGCAGCGAACCAGCGACCCCGGGGTGGGGCCCCGATCAAGGTTGGCATGGCGCTCGACGTCGCTGCACGGATCGAGCAGCATCGGGCCGAGGCCCTCATGCTCCCGGTGACGGACCACCACACGGACGCTGTCGATGCCGTCAGCTGCCGCCCGAGTCCGCCCAAGTTCGGGGAGATAAGCCAGCAGTTAAGCCAGCAGAGCCGATGTTGAGCCCCTTCGGGCAAGACAAGAGGCCCTTTGGCCGAGCGTTTCCGCTGGTCAAAGGGCCTCTCGGCTGGTGGGCGATACTGGGTTCGAACCAGTGACCTCTTCGGTGTGAACGAAGCGCGCTACCACTGCGCCAATCGCCCGAACGCGTGCCTGATACTAGCCGCAACCCTCGCGCCGACTCAAACCGGACGGCCCGGCTGTGGCGCACGCGACGCGCACCACCCGATCACGGGTCGAGCCGCTCCCGGCACAGCTTCTCGAACAGCTCGCGCGCCGCGGTGGACACTTCGCCGACGGCCACGTCCGCGCCGTCGAGCCAGGTCACGGGCTGCACGTTGCGCCCCGACGAGGTGAGCACGAGCTGCGCCTCGCCGCGGGTGACCTCGTCGAGCACCGAGAACGGCAGCTCGCCGTCCTTGGCCTCCCGCACGGGCAGCCCAGCCTCGGCGCCCCACTCGAGGACCAGCGCGCGCGTGATGCCGGCCAAGCACCCGGACCCGAGCAACGGCGTCACGAGCTCTCCCCCACGCTCGACGAACACGTTCGACCCGGTCCCCTCGCACAGCTCGCCCACGGTGTTGGCGAGGATCGCCTCGTCGCCGCCCTTGGCCACCGCGTCTGCGAGCGCCACGACGTTCTCCGCGTACGACGTCGTCTTGAGGCCCGCGACGGCCGAGCGCTCGTTGCGCGGCCACGGCGAGCGGACGGAGCGCGACGTCGGGGCCATCACGCTCTCCTGCGCCGCGACGACGACGGTCTGCGCGCCGGGCACACGTCCGGACCCGAGCGGCCCGACGCCGGCGGTCACCGTGATGCGTAGCCGCCCGTCGAAGGCCCCGCTCGCGCGCACGGCTGAGTCGAGCACGGCGGCGACGCCGTCGCGTGCCTTCTCCTCGTCGGGCGCCTCGAGGCCGAGGCCGGTCGCGGACCTCCGGAGCCGCTGCAGGTGTCGCGTGAGGGCGAACACCTGCCCACCGAACACGGTGCACGTCTCGAAGACGCCGTCGCCCACCGTGATGCCGTGATCGACCGCGCTCAGCGCGGCCTCCTCCTGACCGACGAGGCGGCCGTCCGCCCAGATCACCAGACTCATGGCCTCAGTCTGCCCGACGTCGGCACGCCGGTCCTGGGCGCCTCCACCGGGTGGAGTGCAGGCCGCACGACGACTTCACCCTCCTCGCTCGTAGCGGCGCGCGGTCGGGCCGTCTCACTATCAGGTGACGGGCCGTGACGATGCGGCCGAACGATCCCAGAGGTGGTCCACCGTGAGACAGGTCTTCCGCACCCTCGCCTACGTCATCGCGGCCGGCGTGGTGGTCCAGGCTGCCGTGATGGTCTACGCCATTTCCGGTCTCGGGAACTTCATCGACGAGGGAGGCGTGCTCGACAAGGCGGCTAGGGAGGCGTCGATGGAGGGGCAGGCGATGTTCCCTGAGGAAGTCGGGTTCATGCTGCACTTCTTCAACGGGGCGATGATCATCCCGATCCTCGCCATCCTGCTGCTCATCGCCTCGTTCTTCGCGAAGATCCGCGGCGCCTGGAAGTGGGCGCTCGCAGTTCTGCTCCTCGTCGCGCTGCAGATCACCCTGGGCATGTCCGGCGTGCCGTTCCTCGGCGCGCTGCACGGCGTCAACGCCCTGATCCTCTTCAGCGTCGCCCTCTACACCGGGTGGCGCGTCGCCGCACGCAGCCGATCGACGCGCGCGGCCGCCGCGGGCGTCCCCACGACCCCGGCCGAGCCCCTGCCCTCCTGAGGAGGCCCACGACACGATGGCGGCCGCCCCGTCACCACTCGCGCGCCGTGCCCTCGCGGGCCTGGCGGCGGCGGCCGTCGTCGTCCCGGTGACCGTGCTCTGGCAGACGAGCCGGCTGTCGGCGCAATACTCGGTCACGGAGATGGGAGTGGTCGAGCTCGGGAGCGGTCCGCGCGTGCCCGCTCTCGCCGACCACGGCCGGCACGGCGGCGACCATGCCGACAGCCCGGGAGCCAGCCTCGTCACCGTCGACGAGCTCGTCGAGACCCGCACGGGCCCGGCGGACGTGGCCGTCACCCTGACGGCACGCTCGGAACGGGTGGAGCTCGCGCCGGGCGTCGACGTCGACGCGTTCACCGTCAACGGGACGACGCCGGGTCCTACCGTCCGGGCGACGCAGGGCGACCTCGTCGAGGTCACCTTCGTCAACGAGAGCGTCCCCGACGGGGCAACCCTGCACTGGCACGGTATGGACGTGCCCAACGCCGCGGACGGCGTTGCGGGAGTCACCCAGGATGCCGTACCGGTGGGGGGCACCTTCACATACCGGTTCACCGCCGAGGACGCCGGCACGTACTGGTACCACTCGCACCAGGTCTCCCACGAGCAGGTCCGCAGAGGGCTGCTCGGCGCGGTGGTCGTCGACCCGGTGCCCGGCGCACCGGAGGCCGGCGGTCCCGACGTCGCCGAGCTCCTGCGCGACGCGGTCGACGTCACCGCCGTGGTGCACCAGTTCGGGCCGCACCGCACCGTCCAGGGCACCCCCGGTGAGACGACCGTCGAGGTCTCGCCCGGACAGGCCGCCCGCGTGCGCGTGGTCAACACGGACAACGGGGCGATGCCGGTATGGGTGAGCGGCGCGCCGTTCCGTCTCGCCGCGATCGACGGGACCGACGTCCACGGACCGCAGGAGGTGCGAGACGAGGCTGTCGTCGTCACCGCGGGCGGCCGGGCCGACCTCCTCGTCGTGGCCCCCGACGACGGCACCGCGGCGCGCGTCGAGCTCGGCGGCTCGGCCGCGGTCGTCCTCGGGCCGCCGGGTGCCACGGGCGAGCCGACGCGGCGCCCGGCCACCACCCTCGACCCGCTGACTTACGGCGAGCCGACGCCGCTCGGGCTGGACCCGGACACCCCGACGCGGAGCTTCGAGTACTCGATCGGCCGCAGGCCGGGGTTCGTCGACGGGCGCCCGGGAATGCACTGGACGGTCAACGGGCGCAGCTATCCGGACGTGCCGATGTTCACCGTGCGGACCGGCGACGTCGTGCGCATGACGATCGAGAACCGCAGCGGTGAGGCGCACCCCATGCACCTGCACGGCCATCACGTCGTGGTCCTCGCCCGCGACGGCGTGGCCGCGACCGGCAGCCCGTGGTGGGTCGACTCCCTCGACGTCGGGCAGGGAGAGAGCTACGAGATCGCGTTCGTCGCGGACAACCCCGGCATCTGGATGGACCACTGCCACAACCTGCCGCACGCGACCGAGGGCCTGCTCGCACACCTGATGTACGCCGGGGTGACGACGCCGTACCTCATGGGCAGCGCCACGGGCAACGAGCCGGAGTAGGCGTCAGCGCCGGTAGACGAGATGCGTCACCTCGGGCGTCTGCCGCGCGCCGACCGCGGTGAGCTCGAGCGGTCCGACGCCGTCGAACAGGCGCACACCGCCCCGGATGTCGAGCACCACCGGCGCGACGTGCAGACGCAGCTCGTCGACGTGCCCCGCGGCGAGGAACTCGTTGACGGTCGACGCCCCGCCGGCGATCGCCACGTTGCGCCCGCCCGCGGCCTCGCGCGCCCGGGCGAGCGCCTCGTCGACGCCGCCGGTGACGAAGTGGAACGTGGTGCCGCCAGCCATCTCGACCGGGTCACGTGCGTGGTGCGTGAGCACGAACACGGGCGCGTGGTACGGCGGGTCCTCGCCCCACCAGCCCCTCCAGCCGAGGTCCCACTCGCCCCTGCCGGGGCTGAACATGTTGCGCCCCATGATGAACGCACCGGCGTCGAGGATCGCGGCGACCTCGTCCTGGTGATCGTCCGCGTGGTCGAACGCCCAGGAGTGCAGCATCTCGGCGTCGCCGACGCCGTCGCCGAACGGCTGGGTGAGGGACTGGTTCGGCCCGGCGGCGTAGCCGTCGAGCGAGATGGAGATATCGCAGGTCACGTAGCCCATGCCCAGAGGACCGGCCGGGCGCGGAGAACTCATCGCACACAGCTCACCGTGGCCGGTAGCTCCCGAAGGTCCAGAGGTTGCCCTCATGGTCGGCGACGGTCGCGGCCCGGCCGCCGTAGTCCTCGTCGCGCGGCTCCATGACCGACCGTCCGCCGGCCGCGAGCGCCGCCTCGTAGGTCGCGTCGACCTCGTCGGTGATCGCGTACACCGATCCGTGCCCCGGTTCGAGCGGCCAGTCCGGGTTCTCGCGGTACGTCCCTAGCATCACTCCCCCGCCGCCAGGCCACACCAGCTCGGCGTGCTCGACGGCGGCCGGGTCCGACCCTCGGTGGACCGCGCGTTCCTCGAAGCCCACCGCGCCGAGCCACGCGAGGGCGGCGTCGGCGTCGCGGTAGGTGAGGGTGACCCAGAGGCCGACGGTGCTCGCGGTCGTCATGGCGGCTCCTTACCGTGCCTTGGTCCGGCCCGCCCGGGCCGGTGTCATCCTCCACGCTACGACGCTGCCCCCGAGGCGAGCCCGACCAGCCGCTCGGCCTTCAGCTCGGTCTCGCGCCACTCGGCCGCCGGGTCGCTGCCCCATGTGATGCCTGCCCCCGTCCCGAACCGCAGCACGCCGCCGGCGCCGCCCCCCTCGCGCTCCCACCAGAACGTGCGGATCCCGACGGCGAGCTCGGCGTGCCCGGCGTCGGCGTCGACCCAGCCGACCGCCCCGCAGTAGGGGCCGCGAGGTACCGGCTCGAGCGCGTCGATGATCCGCAGGGCGCTCGACTTGGGTGCCCCCGAGACCGAGCCGGGCGGGAAGGTCGCGGCCAGGATGCGCCGCCAGCGGTCGGGTGCGGCCGCGACGTCGTCGTCGAGCACGCCGCGCACGCGCGAGACGAGGTGGACGAGCCCGGGGTGCTCCTCGACCGCGAGCAGGTCCGTCACCGCGACGGTCCCGGGCCGGCACACACGCTGCAGGTCGTTGCGCACGAGGTCGGTGATCATGACGTTCTCGGCGCGGTCCTTGGGCGTGAGGCCGCCGGGTGTGCGCGCGGTGCCCTTGATCGGGCCGGACGCCAGCAGCGGACCACCGCCCGACACTGGACCACCGTGCTCGAGCGACAGGTACAGCTCGGGCGAGGCGCTCACGACCCACACGGGCTCGACGCCGGCACCTGCAGGGACGTGGACGGCCGCGGCGTAGGGCGCGGGGTTGCCGGCCGCGAGCCGCGCGGCGAGCGCCGCCGCGTCGGGCTCGACGTCGGTGGCGCCGTCACGCACGGGCAGCGGCGCCTCGAGCACACGGCAGACGTTGACCTGGTAGACGTCGCCCTCGCGCACGTGCCGCCGCACCTGCTCGACCGCGGCCTCGTACCCGAGCCGGTCCAGGGAGCTGCGCCAGCTGTCTGGGGCTGGACCGCGCCACGCGGCCGCGCCGCGCGACGTCGTCCTCGGCCCACCGGGCGTGCCGCCGCCGTCGTGGACCTGCGCGAAGCGCCAGGCGCGCGCCCGACCGCCCCGTCCGAACGCCTCGAAGTCGGCGACGACGAACCACAGACCGCCGCCGGCGAGGCGCTCGGCACCCTCCAGCGTCTCGAGGTCGACGCACTCGACGACGCCGGTCGCCGTGCGGCGGCCGAACCGGGCCCAGGACTGCGCGCGAGCTTGATGTTCAGGCACGCCGAGAACGGTAGGCGATTGGACGCGCGCGCTCTCGGTCGATTATGTTTGGGACGCGCCAGACGCGGGGGGAACACTCCCAGTTTCGGTCGTGCGGATGTGGCTCAGTTGGTAGAGCATCACCTTGCCAAGGTGAGGGTCGCGGGTTCGAGTCCCGTCATCCGCTCGGAGGCCCACTCTCTGATCGTCTCCCCACCGAGGGGCGTAGGGAGAGCACGTCTCAAGGTGGGTTGGCCGAGAGGCGAGGCAGCGGCCTGCAAAGCCGTATACACGGGTTCGAATCCCGTACCCACCTCGCAGCACTGGGGCGATTGGCGCAGCGGTAGCGCGCTTCCCTGACACGGAAGAGGTCACTGGTTCGATCCCAGTATCGCCCACCAGCGCACGGACGAAGGCCCCGGACCACGCGGTCCGGGGCCTTCGGCGTGCCCGGTTGCGCCCGGCGTGACGCCGGTGACCAGGGACGCAGGTCACATCGGTGTGATTGGACCTGGATGCCCGGCTTCGACTACTGTTCCTCAGGCGCCGGGAACGCCGGAGAGCCCCTGCAGGGCACCTCCGAACGACCGGCCGCGCGGATGTGGCTCAGTTGGTAGAGCATCACCTTGCCAAGGTGAGGGTCGCGGGTTCGAATCCCGTCATCCGCTCCGAGCTCTGCGCTCCCGCCAGATCGGACTCGTGGGAGCGCAGCGGCCGCCGGGGCGATTGGCGCAGCGGTAGCGCGCTTCCCTGACACGGAAGAGGTCACTGGTTCGATCCCAGTATCGCCCACCAGCGCACGGACGAAGGCCCCGGACCACGCGGTCCGGGGCCTTCGGCGTGCCCGGTTGCGCCCGGCGTGACGCCGGTGACCAGGGACGCAGGTCACATCGGTGTGATTGGACCTGGATGCCCGGCTTCGACTACTGTTCCTCAGGCGCCGGGAACGCCGGAGAGCCCCTGCAGGGCACCTCCGAACGACCGGCCGCGCGGATGTGGCTCAGTTGGTAGAGCATCACCTTGCCAAGGTGAGGGTCGCGGGTTCGAATCCCGTCATCCGCTCCGAGCTCTGCGCTCCCGCCAGATCGGACTCGTGGGAGCGCAGCGGCCGCCCGGGCGATTGGCGCAGCGGTAGCGCGCTTCCCTGACACGGAAGAGGTCACTGGTTCGATCCCAGTATCGCCCACCAGCACACGATGAAGATCTGCCCCTCGACCGCGCCACCACGCGGCCGGCCTGTGCCGGCCCACCGCGCGCTCGCAGGTTGGACGACCTGGTCCTGGAGAGGCAGCGCCTCACATGCCGGGCGGCGGCGTCGTGGTGGCGGTCCCGCCGAGATCCCGCAGGAGCTCGTGGCATCGACGCGCCCGGGCCGCGTCCTCGGCCATCACCTGCTCGAAGAACGCCGCGATCTCCACCTTGCCCGCCTCGCGGGCGTCGCGGAGGTACTGGGCGTACTCGTACCCGCCCTTGAGCGCGTGGTACTGCACCGAGATCAGGTCGTACGTCACGTCGTCGAAGCCGGTCTCACCTGTCGCCATGTCGGCCCTCCTCGGTCGGGTGGATGTCGGTCCGCCACGACGCCTCCTGGAGGTGCAGCGGACCCTCTCCACCGTGCGACCACCTGGTCGGCGTCGCACGCCGGGCGTAACGTCGAGGCCATGTGCCGGAACATCACGACCCTGCGCGGGCTCGAACCGCCTGCGACCGACGAGGAGATCCACGCCGCCGCCGAGCAGTTCGTGCGCAAGGTGACCGGTGTCCAGCGCTCGGCCGCCACAGCGACGCGCGAGCCGTGCGAAAGCGCCACCGAGGAGGTCGCCGCGATCATCGTCCAGCTTCTCGCCGAGCTGCCCGAGCGCAAGCAGCCTCCCCGGAACCTGCCACCACTGCGCCGCGAGGAGGTTCAGGCACGCATCGCCGCGCGGCAGGCCGCACGCGAGGAGCACGAGCGCATGCACGACCTCGGGATCGCGCACACGCACTGAGCGGCGCACCGGTTAGGCTCGCCCGCGTGGAGTCCCCCGCCGTGTCCGCGACCATGCACCGCGCCAAGGCACATGCCCGGGCGTCGCACGTGACCGTCGGCCAGGTGCGACACCAGCCCGACGGCGGGATCGAGATCGACTGCTCCTGCGGGATGGTCCTGACCAACGGGCCGGACTGGTCCCTGGACGAGCACATCCGCCTGCACCGCGCGGAAGCGCGCTACGTCGCCCTGAGCGAGGTCGCGCCGGCCGGGATGCCGCGCCTGCTGCCCGTGGGATCAGACCGCCTGCCGCTGTAGGCGGGGGGTCCCCAGGTCAGCGCGCTCCCCGAGATGTAGGGCGCCCAGCGGCCTCCTCGCGAACCCGACGGGGAGCCGATTGGCGGCGTGGTCGGCGACCCGGCGCTCCGGATTGCACAACAGCGCTACGGGACGACGTACCCGGCGGCCCTGAGCAGCTCGTACCACTCGGGCCTGGTCAGGGGCAGGTCCGAACCCTGCGCCGAGGCGGCCACGCGCTCGGGGGACGTGGTTCCGATGACGACCTGGATCTGGGCGGGGTGCCGAGTGATCCATGCGACGGCGATCGCGATGGGAGGCACGTCGTACTGCTTCGCGAGCCGGTCGATGACGGCGTTCAGCTCCGGATAGCGCTCGGATCCAAGGAACGGTCCGTCGAAGAAGCCGGCTTGGAACGGCGACCACGCCTGCAGGGTGATGTCGTGCAGGCGGCAGTAGTCGAGGATGCCGTCATCGCGGCTGATCGACTGGTCGCAGTCCTGCATGTTCGCGGCGATGCTCTGGGCGATCAGCGGCGAGTGCGTGATCGACAGCTGCATCTGGTTCGCGACGATCGGCTGCGTCACGTACCTGCGCAGCAGGTCCATCTGGCGGGCCGTGTGGTTCGAGACGCCGAACGCGCGGACCTTCCCGGCGGCGGCGAGGTCGTCGAACGCGCGGGCGACCTCCTCGGGTTCCACGAGCGCGTCCGGGCGGTGCAGCAGCAGGATGTCGATGTAGTCGGTGTCCAGCGCCGCGAGGGACTCGTCGACGGACTCGACGATGTGCTCGTAGGAGAAGTCGAAGTAGGGGCCGGGGTGCATGATGCCTGTCTTGGTCTGGATGACCAGACGCTCGCGCTCGGACGACGTCAGCCGCATCGCTTCGGCGAAGCGGCGCTCGCAGCCGTGGCGCTCCCTGCCGTACAGGTCGGCGTGGTCCAGGAACGTAATCCCCGAGTCGATCGCGGTGTGCACCAGGGTGCGCACCTCCTCGTCGGTCTTGTCCTGGATGCGCATCAGGCCGAGCACGACGTTGGGCGCGATGATGTCGGTGCCGGGCATGGTGAAGGTCTTCATTGGGTCCTCATCGGTGCGTGCGCGTCTCAGGCGCTCGGGTCGGCGGGAAGCTCGATATCGGCACGCGGGGCCGACAGCCTGCCGGGCCTCGCTCGGAGATGCTATGGACCCCTAATCTAGAAGTCCAACAACTGCCACTCATGAGATTGAGAAACACGGGGCATGGAGCTGCGCCAGATGGAGTACCTGGTCGCGCTCGCAGACGAGAGACACTTCCGGCCTGTCTGCGGCGATCCGCGGTCTTGAAGAGGAGCTCGGCACGAGCCTCTTCACCCGGACGACCCGCCGGGTCGAGCCGACCGAAGCCGGGTTCGCGCTGCTCCCCAATGCGAGGGCCATGCTTGAGCAGGCCGCCGGCGCCCGGGACGCGGTGGTCAAGGCCAGCCGCGACCTCGCCGGATCGCTTCGGATCGGCGCCGAGCAGTGCCTCGGCCTGGTCGACATCGCGGCGCAGCTCGACCGCTTCCACCGGCGCCACCCGCGTGTGGAGACCCACTTCGTCCAATCCGGCTCGCACGACCTGCTCGGGATGCTGCGTGCAGAAGAGCTGGACGTCGCGTTCGTCGCCACCGACCGGCACCTGAGCGGCTTGCCCCGCGTGGAGATCGGGAGAGAACCTCTGCTCGCCCTGCTCCCACCGGACCATCCGCTCGAAACCCGCGCCTCAGTCGGCTGGGAGGGCCGACGAGGACTTCATCGACTTCGGACCATCCTGGGGCGTCCGCACCCTGAACGACGCAGCCTTCGCCGCCCGCGGTGTCCACCGCCGCGTCCACTGCTCGGTCAACGACGTCCACACCCTGCTCGACCTCGTCTGTCGCGGCCTCGGCATCGCGGTCGTACCACGGCACGTGGCCGCCAAACCCCAGGCCAGCCATCTCCGGGCCCTGCCGATGTCTTCCGACGGCGCACCCGAATGGACGGTCTCAGCGGTCTCGACCTCCTGGGAGCACGCCGAGTCGCCGGCCGCGCACCTTCTCGAACTCCTCAATGAATCTCGCAGCTGATGCGCCCGTGCCACCATCCGGGCCCGGCCTCTGTCGTGACGAGTCTTGGCGTGGGCGCACGACCGGCCCCGCCAGGCCGGCAGCTCAGAGCCAGGGGCTCAGAGCTCGTCCGGGTCGTCCCACGAGACGCCGCTCGATGCCCCGTCGATCGGCCCGAGCTCGGTCTCCCGGAGCGAGTGCGGCGCCTTCGAAGCGTCACCGCCGGCGCGCGGGTCGCCCTCCGGGTCGGCCGCTCGCCGTCGTGGGGCGATCCGGGCCGAGGACGCCATGGACTCGTCGAGGCGCTCCCACACCCGGGTAGGGCTGGGAGGCGGGCCTGCCTGCTCCGTGCTCATGTCCCAGGTCTAGCAGGAGGCGGGGGCACTCGCCTGTGCTTGGCACACTTTTCTTGCCGGGGTGCCGCGCGGCCTCTCCCAACCCGCACGTGTGGATGTCGCGCCAGTCGCTCACGTTCTGTGATGATCGTCCGCATGCAGACGTGGCCGGGCCACCCCTACCCCCTCGGGGCGACCTACGACGGGTCGGGGACCAACTTCGCCCTGTTCTCGGGCGTGGCAGAGCGAATCGAGCTCTGTCTCCTGCACGACGACGGCACCGAGGAGCGCATCGAGGTCACCGAGACCGACGCGCACGTGTGGCACGTGTACCTGCCCGGCGTCGGCCCGGGCACGCGCTACGGCTACCGGGTGCACGGCCCGTACGACCCTGCGTCGGGCCACCGGTGCAACCCGGCGAACCTCCTGCTCGACCCCTACGCCAAGGCGGTCGACGGCCAGATCGACGGCGACGAGTCGCTGTTCTCCTACCCGTTCTCCGACCCGAAGTCCGCCGTGACCGGCAAGAGGATCAACGACGCCGACTCCGCGACGCACACCATGACGTCCGTCGTCGTGAACCCGTACTTCGACTGGGGGCACGACCGGCCGCCGGACCACAGCTACCACGACAGCGTGATCTACGAGGCGCACGTGCGCGGGATGACGATGCGTCACCCCGCCATCCCCGCGGAGCTGCGCGGCACGTACGCGGGCATGGCGCACCCGGCTGTGGTCGAGCACCTGACGACGCTCGGCATCACCGCGCTCGAGCTCATGCCCGTGCACCAGTTCGTCAACGACCCGCACCTCGTGGACAAGGGCCTGAGCAACTACTGGGGCTACAACACCATCGGGTACTTCGCCCCGCACAACGGCTACGCCGCCTACGGCACGCGCGGCGAGCAGGTGCAGGAGTTCAAGTCGATGGTCAAGGCCCTGCACGAGGCGAACATCGAGGTGGTGCTCGACGTCGTCTACAACCACACGGCCGAGGGCAACCAGCTCGGTCCGACGCTCTCGCTGCGCGGCATCGACAACGCGGCGTACTACCGCCTCGTCGACGGCGACGAGGCGCACTACTTCGACACGACGGGCACCGGCAACTCACTGCTCATGCGCTCCCCGCACGTGCTGCAGCTCATCATGGACTCGCTGCGCTACTGGGTCACCGAGATGCACGTCGACGGGTTCCGCTTCGACCTCGCCGCGACGCTCGCCCGGCAGTTCCACGAGGTCGACCGCCTCAGCGCGTTCTTCGACATCGTGCAGCAGGACCCGATCATCTCCCAGGCCAAGCTCATCGCCGAGCCGTGGGACGTCGGCGACGGCGGCTACCAGGTCGGCGGGTTCCCGCCGCTGTGGACAGAGTGGAACGGCCGGTACCGCGACACCGTGCGCGACTTCTGGCGCGGGGAGCCGTCCACGGTGCCCGAGTTCGCGTCCCGCCTGACGGGATCGTCCGACCTCTACGAGCACACGGGCCGCAAGCCCATCGCGTCGATCAACTTCGTCACCGCGCACGACGGCTTCACGCTCTCCGACCTCGTGTCGTACGACGAGAAGCACAACGAGGCGAACGGCGAGGGCGGTGTCGACGGCGAGAGCCACAACCGCTCGTGGAACTGCGGCGTCGAGGGCCCCACCGACGACCCCGAGGTCAACGAGCTCCGGGCGCGTCAGCGACGGAACTTCCTGGCCACCCTGCTGCTCTCCCAGGGGGTGCCGATGATCGCGCACGGCGACGAGATCGCGCGCACCCAGCAGGGCAACAACAACGCCTACTGCCAGGACAACGAGATCACCTGGATGGACTGGGGCGGCCCCGGCGGGCTCGACGACGAACGCGCGGCCCTGCTCGACTTCACGCGCAAGCTCGTCCGGCTCCGGCTCGACCACCCGCTGCTGCACCGCCGGCGGTTCTTCAGCACGCCCGACGACGGCGGTTCGCACCCGTACGCAGGCCCGAGCACCATGCCGGAGATCGAGTGGCTCGACCTGTCGGGCACGCGCATGGACGACGAGGCCTGGTCCAACGGGTATGCGCGCTCGCTCATGGTCTTCCTCAACGGCGACGCGATCCCCGAGGAGGACCAGCGAGGCCGGCGCATCGTCGACGACTCGTTCCTCGTGATGTTCAACGCGCACAACGAGGCGCTCGACTTCACCCTGCCGAGCGCCGAGTACGGCGAACGGTGGACGGCCGTGCTCGACACGGACCACAACACCCCCGAGGGCACCGAGCACGCCGCCGGCTCGGTCCTGACGGTCACCGACCACAGCGTCGTCGTGCTCACCCGCCCGACACGCGCCGAGGAGCCGGTCGCCGACCCGAAGCTGGCGCGGGCCGGAGGCTGAGCACGATGGGCAAGCGCAGCAAGGGCTCGGACGACGACGGGCGCGAGGGCCGCCCGCCGGAATGGACCACTCACCCGACGACACTGCGGTGGTCGCCGGGCGACGACGACCTGACCGCGCTCGACCCGTCGGCGACTCCCGGCTGGGACGGCGGCAAGGCGGCGGCGACCGATCTCGTCGCGGCGCACGCCGGCGAGCTGTCCGACCTGCAGGAGCGGCTGTTCGCCGAGGGCCGCAGCGGCGGCTCCCGGTCCGTGCTGCTCGTCCTTCAAGGGCTCGACACGTCCGGCAAGGGCGGCATCGTGCGGCACGTCGTCGGGCTCGTGGACCCGCAGGGCGTCATGCACCGCTCGTTCGGCGTGCCGACCGCCGAGGAGAAGGCGCACGGCTACCTGTGGCGCGTCCGCAACGCGCTGCCGCGGCCCGGCTACATCGGCGTGTTCGACCGGTCCCACCACGAGCAGGTGCTCGTGGTGCGGGTCGACGGCCTCGAGCCACCCGAGGAGTGGGCCACGCACTACGACGAGATCAACGCCTTCGAGGCCGCGGTCGCGGCGTCGGGCACGACGATCGTCAAGGTGGCCCTGATGATCTCGCGCGACGAGCAGAAGGAGCGCCTCGCCAAGCGCCTCGATCGACCCGACAAGCACTGGAAGTACGACCCCGCCGACATCGACGCGAGGCTGCGGTGGGACGACTACGTCGCCGCGTACCAGGACCTGCTCGACCGGACGAGCACCGTCGTCGCGCCGTGGCACGTCGTCCCCGCCGACCACAAGTGGTACTCGCGTCTGGTGGTCAGCGAGCTGCTGCTCGACGCGCTGCGCTCGCTCGACCTCGGGTGGCCGCTCGCCGACTTCGACGTCGAGGCCGAGAAACGCCGGCTCGCGGCGACGTGAGCCGGCGGTCCGCCGTCAGACGGCGGACGTCTCCTCGGCCGCCCGGCGGCCGTCCTCCGCGAGCGCGCCGAGGCGGGACAGCGCGCGGTAGTACTTCTTCCGGTAGCCGCCGCGCAGCATGTCGTCGGTGAAGAGGTGCTTCTCCCCCGCCCCGCCGAGCAGCACGGGGACGTCGCGGTCGTAGAGCCGGTCGACGAGCACCACCAGGCGCAGCGCGACCTCCTGGCGGCTCACGGTGCGCACGCCCGTGAGGCCGACGAGCTCGACGCCGTCGAGCAGCGCCCCGAAGCGGCTCGGGTGGACCGTGGCCAGGTGCGCGAGCAGGTCCTCGAACTCGTCGAGCGTCGCGCCCGGACGGGCCGCGGCTGTGGCGGCCACGACGTCGGCCGGCAGCGGCTCGGAGTCGGTGACCACGGCGCGGTGACGGTAGTCCTCGCCGTCGACCCGCAGCACCTCGAAGCGTGCCGCGAGCGCCTGGATCTCGCGCAGGAAGTCCTCGGCCGCGAACCTGCCCTCGCCGAGCGCCTCCGGCAGGGTGTTCGACGTCGCGGCGAGCGCGACTCCGCGGTCGGCCAGCTCGCGCAGCAGGCGGGACATGAGGACGGTGTCGCCCGGGTCGTCGAGCTCGAACTCGTCGATGCACACCAATCGGCGCGTCGCGAGCGCCTCGACTGTGGGCAGGAACCCGAGCGCGCCGACAAGGTTGGTGTACTCGACGAACGTGCCGAACGCAGCGGCACCCGCGCCCAGCTCCGCACGCACGGCGTGCGCGAGCGACGTGAGCAGGTGCGTCTTGCCGACGCCGAAGCCGCCGTCCATGTAGACCGCGGGCGGCGCGGGACGCCGGCCGAGCAGCGCACGCAGGCCCGTCCGAGGCGGGGCGGTGATCTGGCGCGCGACCTCCTCCAGGCGCGCCAGCGTGCTCGCCTGGCTCGGGTAGGCCGGGTTGGCGCGGTAGGTCGAGAACCGCGCGTCGGCGAAGTGGCGCGGTGGCACGAGATCGGCGAGCAGCCGCTGCGGGGAAACCGACGGGCGGACGCCTGTCAGCGTGCGGGGGGCGTGCGACGTCGGGTCCGACGAGGTCTCCGGGGCGGCGGTCACGAGGTCCCAGCCTACGCGCGGCCGTAGCCTGGGCGCTGTGAGCCCAGACACCCCGCCGCTCGAGCTCGTCGCGCCGAGCACCGAGCTCCTGCCGCCCGACCCCGCCGAGACCCGGCTCGCCGCCCTGTACGACGCCGGCCCGCCCGGCACCCGGCACCTGCGCGTCAACATGGTCTCGGCGGTCGACGGCGCGGCGTGGGGGCCGGACCACCGGTCCGGCTCGATCAACGACGCGGCCGACTTGCGGGTCTTCCGCGTCCTGCGCGCGCTGGCCGACGTCGTGCTCGTGGGGGCCGGCACGGCGCGGGTCGAGCGGTACACCACGCTCAAGCGCCCGCGGGGCCTGGAGCACCTGTGCAGCGGGGCACCGCTCGAGCTCGCGGTGGTCACGCGCCACGGGCACCTCCCCGAGAGGGTGCTCGGTGACCGGCACCGGCCGTGGGTCGTCACAGGCCGGGCCGGGGCGCCACCCGCGGCCGCGGCCGTCGGCGCCGACCGGGTCATCGAGGTGCCGGGCCCTGAAGGGGACGGTCACGTCGACCTCGCCGCGGCGCTCGACGCGCTGGCGGAGCGCGGGATGACGCGCGTGCTCTCGGAGGGTGGCCCGCGGCTGCTCGGCACCATGCTCGCCGCGGGGGTCGTCGACGAGCTGTGCGTGACGACGACGCCGGAGCTCGTCGGGCCGGGGCCGGGCCGGATCATCGCGGGGCACGGCCCGCTCGGGGCGTCGTCGGGACCCCCGGTCCCCGCCCGGCTGGGCCACCTGCTCGTCGCGCCCGGCAGCGGGACCCTCATCGCACGCTGGGAGATCGACCGAGCGGCGTCGGCGGCGCTGCTGCCGTAGTTTGCTGCCATGCCGCAGACGATTGTCATCCTCACCGAGGACGCCCTTAACCCCGCCGACGTCGAGCACATCACGTCCCTGCACGCGGGCGAGGACGTCGACTACCGCGTGCTCGTGCCCGCCGACACCGATCGCAACGTCGTGGCCTCGATCATCGACCACCTGGGGCTGGGCGAGCTGCGCGAGGCGTGGGAGGAGCTCATCCGACGGGAGCCGACGCCGGCCGAGGCCACCGCGACCGCGGCCGAGCAGCTCGCGATCTCGCTGAGACTCCTGCGCCGGGCGGGCGCCGCCGCCGAGGGGGCGGTCACCCAGGACGACCCGCTTCCCGCCCTGAGGACCGCGGTCGCCGCCAGCGGCGGGGCCGACGGCCACGACGGCGTGCGCGAGGTCGTCGTCGTGACGTACCCGCACGCCGTCGAGGACACGTTCCACGCCGACTGGGCGTCGCGGGCCCGCGAGGAGCTGCACGTCCCCGTGCTGCACCTGTACTCGGGGACCAGCCGCCTCGGCTGACCGCAGCCTCGGCCGACAGACCGCACGGCTGAGGTACCTCAGCGCACCTCGTGGCCTGCGGCCTCGATCGTCGCGCGCACGAGCTCGTCCATCGAGTCGAGGAACGGCGGCTCGTCGAGCAGGTGGTGGTCGACGGCGGCCACCGACAGCTCGGTGCAGCCCAGCACCACGACCGAGGCGCCCTGGTCGACGAGCCGGCCCGCGACCGCACGCAGCGCGTCCGGGTCGGACGGGCGCCCGGCCTTGACCTGCTCGTAGATCACGCGGTTGACCACGTCCTGGTCGTCGGGCTCCGGGGTGATGACCGAGATCCCGTGCGCGGCGAACGCGTCGTCGTACACGCGCGAGGCGACCGTACCGGCCGTGGCGAGCAGACCCACGGTCCGGGTCCCGGGCACCCGCCGGCGCGCCGCCGCGACCGTCACGTCGACGATCGACACGAACGGCGTGCTGATCGCGTCGAGCACCTGCTGGGTGAAGTAGTGCGCCGTGTTGCACGGCATCACGAGGAAGCTGACGCCGAACTCCTCGAGCCGCTTGGCATCGCGCGCGAGCACGGGACCCGGGTCGGCGTCGGAGCGTCCCAGGACGTAGTCCGTCCGGTCCGGGATCGTCGCGTGGTTGAGCACGACCAGGTCGACGTGGTCCTGGTCGCGCTCGGCGTGCGTGCGCTGCACGACGCGCTGCAGGAAGTAGGCGGTCGCGAGCGGCCCGACGCCCCCGATCACCCCGACGGGCAGGTCCGCCCCTCTCACGCCCCGCCCTTCCACGCGAGCGCGCGGGCCTGTGCCACCGGGTAGTGCCGCGCGTACTTACGGACGTGGTTGAGCTGCGCGACGACGAGGTACGCGACGCGGCGCGGGTCCCACTCGTGGCGGTACCAGAGCGGGTTGGTCGCGCGCATGGTGAGCTGCAGCCGCCGGGTGCGGGACCGCAGACCACGGTCGGCGACGTACCTGCGCAGCAACGGCCCCGGCAGCACGGTGTACAGGTGCTCGTTGGAGAGCTCACCGTCGGGCGTCAGCGCCGTCTTCGGACCCAGCACCGCCCGCGGCTCCGGGTCGAGGCCGTGCAGGTGCTCGTGCACGTAGAACCGCACCGGGTTCGCACCCGCGCCGGTGATGTAGAAGTTCGACCGGCCCAGGCGGGGGTTGAGCTCGAAGAACACGTACCGGCCGTCACGCGGGTCGTACTTCAGGTCGAAGTTGGCGAAGCCGGTCCAGCCCACGTGCTCGAGCAGCCGACGCGCCTGGTCGACGACCTCGGGCTGCAGCCCGGTGATGATGCCGGCCGGGTTCCCGAGCGCGCCGGGCGTGTGCTCCTCGAGCAGCACGTGCCCGAACGCCGAGAAGCGCACCTTGCCCTGCGCGTCCGAGTAGCACGTGAGGATCCGCATGCCCGAGTCGTCGCCCGGGATGTAGTCCTGGATGATGAACGACCCGGTGTAGCCCGCATCGTGCACGCGGGCGAGCAGGTCGACCAGCTCGGTGCGCGTCGCGACGGTGAAGACCTTCTTCTTCCCGGCGAACTCGACGTCGTGATAGGCGGCGGTGCTCGCGGCCTTCGCGATGACGGGGAACGTCAGGCCGCTCGTGTCCGGCTCGCCGCCCGCCGCGACGTCGTGCACGACCGTGGTCGGGTGCGCGATGCCGAGCTCGGCGCACAGCGCGCCGAACTCCTCCTTGTCCGTGAGGCGCGCCAGCAGGTCCTCGCGGACGTACGGGATCGTGTAGCGGTCTTCCAGCCGGTCCCGATTCTGCACGAGCGTGCGCACGAGCCAGTCCGCGGAGCCGACCGCGACCAGCTCGGCGTCGCCGTGCTGGTCGGCGATCGTGCGCAGGCGGGCGACGATCGCCTCCGGGTCGTCGATGCGCGGCTCGACCACGTGGGTCAGGATCCGCGAGTACCGCACGAGCCCCGTCGAGGCACCCGAGACGACGATCGCCTTGACCCCGTACGCCTCGTGGAACGCCCGGGCGAGGCTGTAGGCACCGATGTCGCCGCCGAGGACGACGGGCTGCAGTCGACGGGTCACCGGACCTCCGTGGCGGGCGTCGAGGAGTTGGCCGCGTAGTTCTTGCGCAGCGCCTCGATCGGGTAGTAGGTGCGGTACTTGCGCCAGTGGTTGACCAGCGCGGTGAGCACGTAGATCCGACGGCGGGGCGCCGCGTCCGCACGGTACCGCAGCGGGTGCACCGTCCGCCCCGACCTCATGAGGCCGACGACGCGCGCGTTCAGCGCCGGGTCGAGCACGTACCGGCGCAGGAGCCGGTGCGGCACGACGGCGTAGAGCACCTCGCGCGTGGCCGTGACCGGCTCGCGGCGCACGCCGTGCACGACGTCGTCCACGAGGACCTCGGTCGGGTTCTGCCCGCCCGCGGTGACGTAGTAGTTGTTGCGCCCGATGCGCGGGTTCTGCTCGAAGAACTTGAACACGCCGTCGCGCGGGTCGAGCTTGACGTCGAAGTTCGCGAACCCGCGCCAGCCGGAGTGCTCGCAGATCCGCTGGGCGGCGTCGAGGACATCCTCGATGGGCTCGACGATCATCGCCGACGGGTTGCCCCGCGCCGCCGGGGTGCGCTCCTCGAGGAGCACGTGCGCCGAGCAGCGCAGGGTGACGCGGCCCGACGTGTCGGTGTACGTGGTGACCGAGCGCATCTGCGTGTCGTCGCCCGGGATCATCTCCTGGACGAGGAAGCGGCCGCGGAACCCGGCCTCGCGCAGGCTCGTCAGGAGCCGGTCGAGCTCGGCGGGCGTGGCGATCTCATAGATCTTCTTCTTCCCGGCGAACCTCACGTCGTGGTAGTCCGCGCTGCTCGCCGGCTTGGCGATCACGGGGAACGGGAAGTCGACCGGCAGCGGCGCCCACGCCGGGTCGGCGGCTCCGGCGAAGTCCTGGATGACCGTGCCCGGTGTCGGGATGCCGAGCTCGGTGCAGATCGCGGAGAACTCGGCCTTGTCGCTGATGCGGTCGATGAGCGCGGCGTCGGCCAACGGGACGACGTACCCCGCATCCTCGAGCTCGGCCCGGTGGTGGACGAGCACTCGCACGACCCAGTCCATGTTCGTGAGCAGCACGAGCCGGTCCGGCGACCCGGCGACATGCTCGCGCGCGACCCGCACGAGTGTCGCGACGATCTCCTGCGGCGCGGTGCCCGAGAGGACGGTGTCGATGAGGCGCGAGTAGGCGATGGGCCCGGGCTCGGCGAACGCGACGACCGTCGTGCGCACGCCGTAGCGCTCGTGGAACGAGCGCGTGAGGCCGTAGACGCCGATGTCGGAGCCGACGATGACCGGGCGGAAGCCCGGGGTCGAGGCGACGGTGGCCACGGGTGCGCTCACGCCTCCACTTCGGAACGGTCGCCGGACCACTGGGTGTGGAACGAGCCCTCGCGGTCGGTGCGCCGGTAGGTGTGTGCGCCGAAGTAGTCGCGCTGGGCCTGGATGAGCGCGGCCGGCAGGCGCTCGGCGCGCACGCCGTCGTAGTACGCCAGCGAGGACGAGAACGCCGGGGTCGGGATGCCCGCGGCCGCGGCCTGCGCCACCACGCGGCGCCACGCGGCCAGGCCGGTGGACACGGCCTGGGTGAAGTACGGGTCGGCGAGCAGCAGCGGCAGGTCTGGGTCGCGGTCGTACGCCTCGGTGATGCGGTTCAGGAACCGGGCGCGGATGATGCAGCCGCCGCGCCAGATCCGGGCCATCGCGCCGCGGTCGATGTCCCAGCCGTTCTCGGCCGACGCCGCCGCGATCTGGTCGAAGCCCTGGGAGTAGGCCACGACCTTGGAGGCGTACAGCGCCTGGCGCACGTCCTGGACGAACGCGGCGCGCGCGGCGTCGTCGGCGGGCACCTGCAGCGGTGCGGCGTCCGCGGGCAGCGCGGCGCGCCCGGCCTCGCGCTGCGGGACCGAGCCGGACAGGGCGCGCGCGAACGTCGCCTCGGCGATGCCGGTGATCGGCACGCCCAGGTCCAGGCCGTTCTGCACGGTCCAGCGGCCGGTGCCCTTCTGCTCGGCCTGGTCGAGCACGACGTCGACGAACGCCTGCCCCGTGGCGGCGTCGGTGTGCGCGAGGACCTTGGCGGTGATCTCGATGAGGAACGACTCCAGGTCGCCTGAGTTCCACTCCTCGAAGATCTTGCCGATCTCGGCGGCCGAGGCGCCCAGGCCCTGGCGGAGCAGGTCGTAGGCCTCGGCGATGAGCTGCATGTCGGCGTACTCGATGCCGTTGTGCACCATCTTGACGAAGTGGCCCGCGCCGTCCGGACCGACGTAGGCGCAGCACGGGGTGCCGTCGACCTTGGCCGAGATCGCCTCCAGGATCGGGCCGAGCGACTCATAGGACTCCCGCGTGCCGCCGGGCATGATCGACGGGCCCAGCAGGGCGCCCTCCTCGCCGCCCGAGACGCCCGTGCCGACGAAATGCAGGCCGCGCTCGCGCAGCGCCTTCTCCCGGCGGATCGTGTCCGGGAAGTGGGCGTTGCCGGCGTCCACGACGATGTCGCCCTCGGACAGCAGGGGCACGAGCTCGTCGATGACGGCGTCGGTCGCGGCGCCCGCCTTGACCATGACGACGACCTTGCGCGGCCGCTCGAGCGAGGCGACGAAGTCGGCCACCGACTCCGACGGCACGAAGTCGCCCTCGTGGCCGGCCTCGGTGATCAGCGAGGCCGTCTTGGCGTAGCTGCGGTTGTGCACCGCCACGGTGAAACCGTGCCGGGCGAAGTTGCGCGCCAGGTTGCGGCCCATGACCGCAAGTCCGGTGACACCGATCTGTGCACGAGCTGACATGCTTCCTGCTCTCTCGAGACGATGGGCGCGCGCGGAGCCGCGCCGAGGCCTCGACAAGCCTAGTGGGGTCCGCCCACGTGCTGGACGGACCATCACGATACGGACACACCTGGGTCTCACGGCACGTCGTGCGCCGGCGCAGCCCGCGCGGACGTACGGTGACCGGGTGACCGGCGACCAGCGGGAGGTCCCTGCCCCGTTCGCGACCGCGCTCGCCTCGATGCGTGCGCAGCGGCTGCGCCCCGAGGTGCGCCTGGCCGAGATCCCCGGCCCGGCGCGCGTGGCGCCGTTCAGCGTGGCCCTCGAGGGTGAGGTCCTCGCCGGCCGCGACGACCAGGTCGGTGAGCACGGCGGTGAGCCCGGCGAGGTCGCGACCGGCCGCTTCGTGGTTCTCCACGACCCCGACGGCCAGGAGACGTGGCGCGGGACGTTCCGCGTCGTGACGCTCGTGCGCGCGACGCTCGAGCCGGAGCTCGCGGCGGACCCGCTCTTCGCCGAGGTGGTGTGGTCGTGGGTCACCGAGACGCTGGATGGCGCCGGCGTCGAGCACGTCGCGCTCGGCGGCACCGTCACGCGCGTGCTCTCGCAGAGCTTCGGCGCGCTCGCCGGCACGCCCGACGCGGTCGACCTCGAGCTGCGGGCGTCCTGGACGCCGGTGGGCACCGCACTCGGCACCCATCTCGCGGTCTGGGCCGACCTCATGTGCACCGCGGGCGGGCTGCCGCCCCTGCCCGAGGGAGTCACGGCCCTGACGCCTCGGCGCCTACCGTAGGACCATGAGCTCTGCCCCGCCCGCGCACGCCACCGACGTCGTCCCGCTGTCCGAGCCGTCCGACGGCGTCGGGCCCGTGGTCACGACGCCCGCGGAGCTCGCGCGGGTGGTGGAGCGCTTTGCCGCTGCCGAGGGTCCCGTCGCCGCCGACGCCGAGCGCGCCTCGGGCTACCGCTACGGGCAGGCCACGTACCTGGTCCAGGTCCGCCGCGCGGGGGCCGGCACGGCGCTGATCGACCCGGTCGCGCTGCCCGACCTGTCGCCGCTCGGCGAGGCCGTCGGCGACGCCGAGTGGGTGCTGCACGCGGCGTCCCAGGACTTGCCAGGGCTCGCCGAGCACGGGCTGCAGCCTGCGCGCGTGTTCGACACCGAGCTCGCGGCCCGCCTGCTCGGCATGGAGCGCGTCGGCCTCGCCGCGGTCGTCGCCGAGGTGCTCGGGCTCGGGCTGGCCAAGGAGCACTCCGCGGTCGACTGGTCGACGCGGCCGCTCCCGCACGACTGGCTGCGCTACGCGGCTCTCGACGTCGAGGTGCTCCTCGAGCTGCGCGAACGCCTCGGCGAACGGCTCGAGGCCGCCGGCAAGACCGAGTGGGCCGCCCAGGAGTTCGAGGCGGTCCGCACGGCGGCCCCACCCGCACCGCGCCCCGAGGCATGGCGGCGCACGTCGGGGACCCATACGCTGCGCGACCGGCGCCAGCTCGCCGTCGTGCGCAGCCTCTGGAAGGCGCGGGACGCGAGCGCCCGCGCGCGCGACGTCTCCCCCGGCCGGGTCCTGCCCGACCGTGCGATCGTGGCGGCCGCCCGCGCGCTGCCGCGCACGGTGCCCCAGCTCGTCGCGCTGCCCGAGTTCGCGGGCAAGGCCACGCGGCGCCGGGCACCGGCGTGGCAGCGCGCGATCGACGAGGCGCTCGCCCTGCCCACCGAGGCCCTGCCGAGCCTGCGCGGCCCCCGGACCGAGGGACCGCCCCAGCCCCGCACGTGGGGGGACCGAGACCCCGTCGCAGCGCGGCGGCTCACGGCGGCCCGCGACGTGGTCTCGGGCCTGTCCGAGGAGCTCTTGGTCCCGGTCGAGAACCTGCTGCAGCCCGACGCGCTGCGCCGGCTGTGCTGGACTCCCCCGGACCCGGCCGGACCTGCCGAGATCGCGGCCTTCCTGCACGGGCGCAACGCCCGCGAGTGGCAGGTCGAGCTCCTCGCCGAGCCGCTCGCCAAGGCCTTCGCCCAGGTCTGACGTGGACTGATACCCGGTCTCAGTTCCTGCTATCTTTTTCCCGGTACTCGCGGTAGCGTGTACCGGCGAGAGAGCGGCGTCGCTCGCGGACGCCGAAGTCCCACACCAGGAGCTGCCATGACCGTGGCCACCGAGTCGTCCCCCGGGCCGACCCCCGGCACCAGCCGGACCGCAGGGCGTCGCGCCATCCGCGACGTCGTCTTCGTCGAGGGCGTGCGCACGCCCTTCGGCAAGGCACGCCCCGACGGGCTGTTCGCCGAGACCCGCGCGGACGACCTCGTCGTCAAGGCGGTGCGCGAGCTGCTGCGGCGCCACCCCGAGCTGCCGGCCGAGCGCGTCGACGAGGTCGCGATCGCGGCCACGACCCAGCAGGGCGACCAGGGCCTGACCCTCGGGCGCACGGTGAGCCTGCTCGCGGGCCTCCCGCACACCGTGCCCGGCTACGCCATCGACCGGATGTGCGCCGGGGCGATGACCGCCGTGACCACCACGGCGGCGAGCATCGCCGTCGGCGCGGCCGACGTCGCGATCGCGGGCGGCGTCGAGCACATGGGACGCCACCCCATGGGGCTCGACGCCGAACCCAACCCTCGCTTTCTCGCCGAGCGGCTCGTCGACGCCGAGGCCCTGAACATGGGTGTCACGGCCGAGAACCTCCACGACAAGTTTCCGCACCTGACCAAGGAGCGCGCCGACGCGTACGCCGTGAGCACCCAGGCGAAGTACGCCAAGGCGCTCGCAGGCGGCGACATCGGCCCCGAGCTGGTGCCCGTCGCCGTCCGCTCCGCCGAGAAGGGCTGGGGCCTGGCCACCGCCGACGAGCTCCCCCGCCCCGGCACCACGAAAGAGGGCATCGCCGACCTCAAGACGCCGTTCCGTCCCGGCGGGCGCGTCACCGCGGGCAACGCCTCGCCGCTGACCGACGGCGCGACGGCGGCGATCGTCGCGGCCGGCGAAGTCGCGGCCGAGCTCGGCCTTCCGGTGGCGATGCGGATGGTCTCGTACGCGTTCGCGGGCGTGCCGGCCGAGATCATGGGCTACGGCCCGGTCCCCGCCACCGACAAGGCCCTCGCCCGGGCCGGCCTGACGATCGACGACATCGGCCTCTTCGAGATCAACGAGGCGTTCGCCGTCCAGGTACTGAGCTTCCTCGACCACTACGGGATCGCCGACGACGACGAGCGCGTCAACCCGTACGGCGGCGCCATCGCCGTCGGCCACCCCCTCGCGGGCTCGGGCGTGCGGCTCATGACGCAGCTCGCGCGCCAGTTCGCCCAGCACCCCGACGTGCGCTACGGGCTGACCACGATGTGCGTGGGCCTGGGCCAGGGCGGCACCGTGATCTGGGAGAACCCGCACCACGCCGACTACTCGGGCCACGTTCCGGCCAGCACGGAGGGCTGACATGACCGACACGAACATCCCCGCCGAGACGCCCACCCCGTCCGGTCCGGTCCGCGCCGAGCGCGTGACCCACTCCCTCGTGCGCGACGTCGCGCTGCCCGGCGGCACGGGCACGATGGCCCTCGTCACGCTCGACAACGGGCTCGACCACACCAAGCCCAACACGCTCGGCCCGCAGGGCCTGGCCGAGCTCACCGCCACGCTGCGACGGCTTCAGGGGCGCGCCGCAGCGGGCGAGATCGTCGCCGTGGGCGTCACCGGCAAGCCGTACGTCCTGGCCGCGGGCGCCGACCTGCTCGGCGTCGGCGCGGTCGCGCGCCGCGCCGACGCGCTCGAGCTGGGCCGCGCGGGCCACGCCGCCTACGAGCTGCTGCACACGATGGGCGTGCCCACGTTCGCGTTCGTCAACGGCATCGCGCTCGGCGGCGGCCTCGAGCTCGCGCTCAGCTGCGACTTCCGCACGGTGTCGACCGACGCCGGGGCGCTCGGCCTGCCCGAGGTCGGCCTCGGCCTCGTACCCGGCTGGGGCGGGTCCTACGTCGTGCCGCACCTGGTCGGCATCGAGAAGGCCGTCGACGTCCTGCTCACCCGCCCGGCCGCCAACAAGCCGTACAAGGCGGCCGAGGCGCTCGACGCCGGTCTCGTCGACGCGATGTTCGACGCCGCCGACTTCCTCGAGCAGTCGATCGCCTGGGCCGAGCGGGTCGTGCGCGGCGAGGTGAGCGTCCCCCGCCGCGAGCCGGACCCCGAGCCCGTGTGGGACGCCGTCGTGACCGCGACACGCCGGCGCCTCGACGCCGTCGTGGCCGGCTCGCGCCCCGCGCCCTACCGGGCGCTCGAGCTGCTCGCCGGCGCCCGCACCTGGACGCGCGCCGAGGCCTTCGCGGCCGAGGACGAGGCGCTGGCCGACCTCATCATGTCCGACGAGATGCGCGCGAGCGTGTACGCGTTCCAGCTCGTCTCGGGCGGGAAGAAGCCCGCCGGGGCGCCGACGTCGGACCTCGCCCGCCCGGTCACGAGCGTCGGCATCGTCGGGGCGGGGCTCATGGCGGCGCAGATCGCGCTGCTCGTGTCACAGCGGCTCGGAGTCCCGGTCGTCATGCGCGATCTCGACACCGAGCGCGTCGACAAGGGCCTCGGCTTCGTCCGCTCGACCGTCGAGAAGCTCGTCGGCCGCGGGCGCATGACCCCGGAGGTCGCCGCGCGCATCACCGCGAGCGTGCACGGCACCACCCAGACCACGGACCTGGCCGGCTGCGACCTGGTGATCGAGGCCGTGACCGAGGTGATGGACCTCAAGAAGCGGGTCTTCGCGGAGCTCGAGGGCATCGTCTCGGAGAACACCGTCCTCGCGACCAACACCTCCGCGCTCTCGGTCACCGAGATGGCGTCCGGCCTGCGGCACCCCGAGCGCGTCGTCGGCATCCACTTCTTCAACCCGGTCGCCCAGATGCCGCTCGTCGAGGTAGTCAAGGCCGGGCGCACGAGCGACGAGGCGCTCGCCACGGCGTTCGCGGTGACGAAGAAGCTGCGCAAGACGGCCGTGCTCGTGGCCGACCGGCCTGGCTTCGTGGTCAACCGGCTGCTCGTGCTCGTCATGGGCAAGGTCGTCGAGGCCGTCGAGAACGGCACGCCTGTCGAGGTCGCCGACACCGCGCTCGCGCCGCTCGGCTTCCCCATGCCCACGTTCGAGCTCTTCGACCTGGTCGGACCCGCCGTCGGACTGCACGTGCTGACCTCGCTGCGCGAGGACCTGGGCGAGAGGTTCCCGCGCTCCCCCGGCCTCGAGAAGCTCGTGGCCGACGGTACGCGCGTGGTGCTCGACGCCCCCGGCGCAGGCCTGCCCAAGCCCGTCGACCCGGCGATCCAGGCCGCGTTCGGACCGGCCCGGCGGGGCGAGCCCGGCGTGCTCGACGCCGCGGGGGTACTGGACTCGGTCCTGGTCGCGCTCACGGTCGAGATCGGTCACATGCTCGACGAGGGCGTCGTCGCCACACCCCAGCAGATCGACCTGTGCATGATCCTCGGCGCCGGCTGGGGCTTCCACACCGGGGGGATCACGCCGTACCTCGACCGCGCGGGCTACGGCGAGCGCGTGCTCGGCCGCCGGCTGCTGCCCGACGGCGTCGCGAACGTCCCCGGGAACGCCGCCTGACACCGCCGCGCGTCTCGACCCTCAGTCGTCCCAGCCCATCCGCAGCACCTCGAACTCGGTGGCATGGCCGGTGCCGAACCGCTCACCCGCGGGACGGGTCATCCCGGCAAGGAAGGCAGCCGGGTCGAAGTCGTCCCACCCGAGTCCGTCGAGGTACGCCGCGTGCGCCCGCAGGGAGGCGACGCCGGCGTCAAACGTGTCGGTGACGTCGACGGCGTGCGTGGCACGTGGCGAGGCGACGGCCCAGACGCCCCGCACGCCTCCCCACGGTTCCAGGCCGCCGGCGTCGGGATCGAGCTGGTCGGCGAACACCCAGCGGTTGCCGGCATCGCGCACGGCGTCGACGACAGCGCGTCCGACGGCGACGTGGTCGGCCTGGTTGATCACCCCTCCAGGGAACTCCTCGCGGAAGTTCATCGTGATGACCACGTCAGGGCGTCGGCGGCGGATCTCGGCGGCGATCGCGCGGCGCAGCGGCAGCGCGTACTCCAGGACACCGTCGGGGAACCCGAGGAACACCACGTCGTCGACCCCGACGGCGTGCGCGGACGCGATCTGCTCCGACTCGCGCAGCGGCCGGGCTTCGTCCGGCTGCATCCCGTCGATGCCGGCCTCGCCGCTGGTGACCATGCAGTACGTGATCCGCTTGCCCTGCCCGGTCCATCGTGCGATCGCGGCCGCTCCCCCGAACTCCATGTCGTCGGGATGGGCCACGACGACGAGCGCCGTCGACCAGCTCTCGTCCAGCGGCACGAGCTCTGTGTCCATGCCCTGACCATAACGAGGTCGAGCAGGCTCAGAGCTCTGTGACGCTCGCCCGAGAACGGCTGGCGCGGCTGTCTCGTTCGTCACATCTGCCCGGACACTCCCCGGGCGAAGATCACCGCCGCGTGCAAGCATCCACGCGTGACGCGTTCCTTCGGGGTCGAGGAAGAGCTGCTGCTGGTGGGCGAGGACGGATCCCCCGTCGCCAGGGCCCAGGCGGTGCTGGACGGCGAGAACCCCGAGCAAGCGCCGCTCGAGCCCGAGTTCATGGAGGAGCAGATCGAGACGGCGACCGAGCCGACGACCTCGCTCGCCGACCTCACCCAGGCGATCCTCGACGACCGTGCCGGGGTTCAGGCCGCCGCGCGGCAGCACGGCGCACACGTCGTCGCCGTCGCGACCTCGCCCGTGCCGATCGACGGCACGACCGTGTCCAAGGTGCGCTACCTGCGGGCCCGCTCCGAGTTCGGCCTCACGGCGCGCGAGCAGCTCACCAACGGCTACCACGTGCACGTGTCGGTGGAGGACGACACCGAGGGCGTCGCGGTGCTCGACCGGGTCCGGCCGTGGCTCGCCCCGCTGCTCGCGCTGTCGGCCAACTCACCGTTCTGGCAGGGCCACGAGACGGGGTACGCAAGCTTCCGGTCACAGGTGTGGCAACGCTGGCCCACCGCCGGCCCGACCCGTGCCTTCGGCACGCCCGAGGCCTACCACGCGGCGGTCGACGCGCTCGTCGCGACGGGCACGATCCTCGACAGTGCGATGGTCTACTTCGACGTGCGCCTGTCGTCGAAATACCCGACGGTGGAGGTGCGCGTCGCCGACGTCTGCCTCGACGCGCGGAGCGCGGCGCTGCTCGCAGCCCTCGTCCGGGCGCTGGTCGAGACCGCGGCGCGCGAGGCCGCCGACGGCAGGCCCGTGCCCGACGCGCCGACCGAGCTTCTGCGCGCCGCGCTCTGGCGCGCCGGCCGGTCCGGCATCACGGGCGACCTGCTCGACCCGCGCACGTTCCGGCCGGCACCGGCGCACGATGTCGTCGGCGTGCTCCTGGATCACGTGCGGGACGCGCTGGTCGACGCCGGCGACCTGGACGCGGTGACCGAGGGGCTCGGTGCGCTCTGGTCGACCGGGAACGGCGCCGAGCGACAGCGCGAGTGGTTCGCCGAGGCCAAGGGCGACCTCCGCCGGGTCGCGCTCCTCGCGGCCGCGGCGACGCTCGCGCGACCGGCCGGCGTGTGAGCCTCCCCGGCCGGGGGGACCGGCCGGCCCGCGGCGACCCAGAAGTCACCCGGTCGCGGCCCGCGACGACCGAAAGTCACCCGGTCCGGGTCGGCCGTCCGGGTGCACCCTTGATGGAGGGGGACCGGACGTCGGGCTCGACGGAGGCGGCGAAGCACCATGAGCACCACCCCCACGCCACATGTCGTGTTCGAGGTCTGGAGCGAGGACGCCGCCGAACGGGCCAGTCCGTCCGCACCCAGGCCGTCCGCGCACGGACCGAGAGACCCGCGACGCGGTCCGGCGTCCCCCGTCGCGCTGGTCCTCGCTGCCCTCGTCGGCGCCGCGCTGGCCTCGGGCGGGTTCACCGCCGCCGCGGTGCTCGACGACGCGCGCGACACCGCGGCGCTGCCTCAGCAGGTCACCGAGGCGATCACCGACATGGTGCGCAACCAGGAGCTAGTGCTCGCGCGGCTCCCCGTCGCGCCCGTCCCCGAGGTCCCGAGCGACCCGCGCGCACCCTGCTCACCGGTCAGGGTCGATCGGCTGGGCCACTGCTGACCGGGGCCCCGCCGCTCGTCCCGAGCGCGTCGAGCAGCGCCGGGACGAGCGCGCTCGCGGTGCGCTTGTAGCCCAGCGCGCTGGGGTGGAACCGGTCCAGGCTGAACATCTCGTCGGGGTCGGTGACGAAGAAGGGACCGACGGTACGAGCCAGTGAGACGGTGTGCGCGCCGTGCCGGGCCGCCACCGCGGCCTGGGCGCTCGCGAGCTGGCGCGACATCCGCGCCCCGAGCGCGCGCAGCGGCTGCGGCACCGGACGCAGGGCGCCGAGGTCCGGGCAGGTTCCGACGACGACGGCGACCCCCCTCTCGCGGAGCTCGGCGACGGCCCGCTCGAGGTGCCGGACCGACGTGGCCACCGGGACCCGGTGCGTGACGTCGTTCCCGCCCACGACGATCAACGCCACGTCTGGCCGGTAGTCCTCCTCGAGGGTGCCGAGCTGCTCCGCCAGCGCGGACGTCTCGGCCCCGACGACAGCGGCGCAGCGAAGGCGGACCGGCCGGCGCAGGCGCTTCGCCACGCCGCGCGCGACCCGTGCGCCGAGGGTGTCCTTGGGCCGTTCGGCCCCGAGTCCGGCGGCGATCGAGTCGCCGAGGACGAGCAGCTCGAGGGGCTCGTCGCCGTAGCCCCTCTTCCAGACCCGGTCGGCGACGAGCGCCGTCTCGCCGAGCTCCTTGCCGATGCGCCGACGGGCCACCCGCGCCTGCCGCCGCAGCAGCTCTCGCGTCGCCGCCACGGCGGCGCCGGCCCCGCCGAGCGCGGCGACGAGCACGACGACGGCCGGGCGCGAGCGACTCACACCAGAGTTGAACCAGACGGACCTGAACGGACGGTGACGCCGACGTGACGATCCGTCGCCGGCGCGACGACGGGCGTCAGGGATCCGGAGGACCCGGTGGCCGGTCACCGTCTCGGCGAGTGCGGTCAGAGGACGGCGAGCGCCGCCAGCGCGTCCCGCACCGCGTCCTCGGCACGCAGCCTCTGGGCGGTGGCGACCTGGTCGCGGCTCGCGTGGTCGAGGAACTCGACCGGCAGGCCACGGTGCACGTGCGGCGTGCGCACGCCCTGCTCGGCGGCGCGCTGGGCGAGCGTGGCCCCGACACCGCCGTCGACCACCCCGTCCTCGATCGTCACGACGAGGTCGTGCTCGCCCGCGAGCTTGACCAGCGCGGGCGGGACGGGCAGCACCCAGGTGGGCGAGACGACGCAGACCTCGAGCCCGTGCGCGGCGAGCGACTCACCGGCCGCGAGCGCGGTGCCGGCCATCGCGCCGACGCCCACGAGCAGCACCCGCTTGCCCGCGGGCGCGCCCGCGCCGGGGGTGTGGCGGGCGATGACGTCGACGCCCTCGACCTCCTCGAGCGCGGGGATCGGGTCGACGAGCGCCCCCTTCGGGTAGCGCACGACGGTCGGCGCGTCGTCGACGTCGACCGCCTGCCGCAGCGCGGCACGCAGCGTGGCCTCGTCGCGCGGCGCGGCGAGCTGCAGACCCGGCACGATGCGCAGCATCGCCAGGTCCCACATGCCGTTGTGGCTCGGGCCGTCGTCGCCCGTGATGCCGGCGCGGTCGAGGACGAACGTCACGCCGGCCTTGTGCAGCGCGACGTCCATGAGCACCTGGTCGAACGCCCGGTTGAGGAACGTCGCGTACACCGCGACGACGGGGTGCAGGCCCGCGAACGCCATGCCCGCGGCGGACGTGGCGGCGTGCTGCTCGGCGATGCCGACGTCGAACGTCCGGTCGGGGAACTCCGCGGCGAAGGGGGCCAGGCCGACGGGGTGCAGCATGGCTGCGGTGATCGCCACGACGTCGGGCCGGCGCCGGCCGATCCCGACGATCTCGTCGGCGAAGACCTGGGTCCACCCGAACCGCGACGGCGCGACGGGCAGCCCCGTCTCGGGGTGGATGGCGCCGACGGCGTGGAACCTGTCGGCGACGTCCTCCTCGGCGGGCGTGTAGCCACGGCCCTTCTCGGTGATGGCGTGCACGATGACGGGCCTGCCGTACGCCTTGGCGCGGCGCAGCGCGTGCTCGAGCGCCGCGACGTCGTGCCCGTCGACCGGGCCCACGTACTTCAGGCCGAGGTCCTCGAACATCCCCTGGGGTGCCACGACGTCCTTCAGGCCCTTCTTGAGCCCGTGCAGCCAGCCGTACGCGAAGCGCCCGGGCGCGCCCGTGCGGTACAGGGTGCGCTTGCCCCAGTCGAGGAACGCCTCGTAGCCGCGCGTCGTGCGCAGCGTGTCGAGGTGGTTGGCGACGCCGCCGATCGTGGGCGAGTACGAGCGGCCGTTGTCGTTGACGACGATCACGAGCCGGCGGCCGTCGTTCGCGGCGATGTTGTTGATCGCCTCCCACGCCATGCCGCCGGTGAGCGCACCGTCGCCGATGACCGCGACGACGTGCCGGTCGTCGCGTCCCCGCACCCGGTTTGCCCGCGCGATGCCGTCCGCCCACGACAGCGCCGTCGACGCGTGCGAGTTCTCGACGACGTCGTGCTCCGACTCGGACCGGCTCGGGTAGCCCGACAGGCCGCCGCGCTTGCGCAGCGCCGAGAAGTCCTGGCGCCCCGTCAGCAGCTTGTGCACGTAGGACTGGTGCCCCGTGTCGAACACGAGCGTGTCCCGGGGCGAGGAGAAGACCCGGTGCAGCGCGATCGTCAGCTCGACGACCCCGAGGTTCGGGCCGAGGTGCCCGCCCGTGCGCGAGACCTGGTCCACGAGGAACCTCCGGATCTCCGCCGCCAGCTGCGTCGTCTGGTCACCGGTGAGTCGCCGCACGTCCTCGGGCGAACGGATGTCCCTCAGCAGCCCCATGCATTCCCTCCACACGTCGTCGGACCACTCTAATGCGCTCGCCGTGGCACTCGTGTGCAGGAGATGGGCGGTAGGTTCGAAGGTGCCGACGGGAAGACGTGACCGCCGGCGGGCGTCCGAGGGCCGACACCTCGGCAGAAGCGAGGAACACCTGTGCGCTTTCTCGACGGGCAGCGGCCCACCACCGACCTGACCTACGGCGACGTCTTCCTGGTCCCGTCGCGCTCGGACGTGCCGAGCCGGTTCGACGTCGACCTCGCGAGCGACGACGGCACCGGCACGACCATCCCGGTCGTGGTCGCCAACATGACCGCCGTCGCCGGGCGCCGCATGGCCGAGACCATCGCGCGTCGCGGCGGCGTCGCGATCCTGCCCCAGGACGTGCCCACAGAGCTCGTCGCCGACGTCGTGGCCGACGTCAAGTCGAAGGACCCGGTCGTCGAGACGCCCGTGGTCGTCGCACCGACCGAGACCGTCGCCACCGTCCTGACGCTGCTGGGCAAGCGCGCGCACGGCGCGGCCGTGGTGGTCGACGGCGGCCGCCCGGTCGGCGTGGTGACCGAGGCCGACTGCGCCTCGGTCGACCGGTTCGCCCAGGTGGGCCAGGTCATGGCGAGCGATCTCGTCACGCTCGACGCGGCCCGCATCGAGGCCGACGGCCTCGAGGCGGCTTTCGAGCGGCTGCACTCGGCCAAGGTGCACCTGGCGCCCGTCGTGCGCGACGGCGTGCTCGCGGGTGTCCTCACGCGCAAGGGCGCGGTGCGCTCGACCGTCTACCGACCCGCCCTCGACGCCGCGGGCCGGCTGCGCGTCGGCGCCGCGGTGGGGATCAACGGCGACGTGGCAGCAAAGGCCAAGGGACTGCTCGACGCCGGCGTCGACGTCCTGGTGGTCGATACAGCGCACGGCCACCAGACCAAGATGCTCCAGGCCCTGGAGGCCGTGCGCGGGCTCGACCCACAGGTGCCCGTCGTGGCGGGCAACGTCGTCACCGCGTCCGGCGTGCGCGACCTCGTCGCCGCGGGTGCCGACATCCTCAAGATCGGCGTCGGACCCGGCGCGATGTGCACCACGCGCATGCAGACCGCCGTCGGGCGCCCGCAGTTCTCGGCCGTGCTCGAGTGCGCCGCCGCCGCGCGCGACCTCGGCCGGCACGTGTGGGCCGACGGCGGCGTGCGCCACCCCCGCGACGTCGCGCTCGCGCTCGCCGCGGGCGCCTCGCAGGTCATGATCGGCTCGTGGTTCGCCGGGACGTTCGAGTCGCCGGGCGACCTGCACGACGACGGCGCGGGCCGCTTCTACAAGGACTCGTTCGGCATGGCCTCGGCCCGCGCGGTCGCGGCCCGTGCCGCGGGCAACGGAACGGCGTTCGACCGGGCGCGCAAGGCCCTCTACGAGGAGGGCATCTCGACCGGGAAGATGTACCTCGACCCGGTCCGTCCGGGCGTCGAGGACCTGCTCGACGCGATCACCTCGGGTGTCCGGTCGAGCTTCACCTATGCGGGCGCGCGCACCGTCCCGGAGTTCGCCGAGCGGGCGGTCGTGGGTCTGCAGTCCGCGGCCGGGTATGCCGAGGGCATGCCGCTCGCGACATCCTGGTGACCTCCCGGCGACCTCCTGGCGACCTCCCGGCGACCTCCCGGCGGCACGGCGTGGCCTCGTCGGCGGGGAACGATAGCCTGCATCGGTGACCGGAGAACCGCTGGCGACGACGTCGGCACGCGCGCAGCTCGCGGCCCTGGCCGAGGACGCCGGCTTCCTCCGGTCGTGGCCCTACGCGCGCGGCCCGATGGGCGACCCGGCCGCGACCCGGCCGGCGGCCGTGCTGGTGCTGTTCGGGGTGCTCGACGGCCTGCCCGCCGATCATGACGCCCAGGCGCTGGCCGTCTCGAGCGACCTCGACGTGCTGCTGCTCGCGCGTGCGGCGACGCTGCGCTCGCACGCCGGCCAGGTCGCGTTCCCGGGCGGTCGTGTCGACCCGGGCGAGTCGGTCGTCGAGGCGGCGCTCCGCGAGGCCGAGGAGGAGACCGGGCTCGACCCGTCCGGCGTCGAGGTCCTGGGGACGTTCGCCGAGCTGCCCATGCCGGTGAGCAACCACGTCGTCACGCCCGTCGTCGGCTGGTGGTCGCGCCCGACGCCCGTGCGCGTCGTCGACCACGGCGAGTCCTCGCACGTCTTCCGGGCGCCCGTGGCCGACCTCGTGGACCCCGACCGGCGCGTGACGACCGTCGTGCGCCGCGGCGGGCACGTCTGGCGCGGCCCCGCGTTCCGGGTGACGGACGGCGAGCTCACGCACCTCGTGTGGGGCTTCACGGCGGGGATCCTGGACACGATGTTCACCCGCCTCGGCTGGGCCGAGCCCTGGGACCGCGACCGCGAGGTGGAGCTGCAGCCGTGAAGGCCGACCTGGACGTCACCGTCGACCTGGCACGAGACCTGCTCGCCGAGCAGCACCCCGACCTTGCGGGCCTGCCGCTCGAGCTCGTCGCCAACGGCTGGGACAACGTGATCGTGCGGCTCGGACCGCGCGCCGACGGCTCGCAGCTCGCGGTGCGGCTGCCCCGCCGCGAGGTCGCCGCACCGCTGGTGCGCCACGAGATCGAGTGGCTGCCCGTCCTCGCGCCCCGCCTGCCCGCCGCCGTGCCCGAGCCGGTCCGCGTCGGCGTGCCGAGCGTCGCGCTGGGCTACCCGTGGGCGTGGTCGGTGGTCCCGTGGGTCCCGGGCCGGCGTGCGTCGGACGTGCCGGTCACCGAGCGGCGCGCGCTGGCCGAGCCGCTCGCCGCCTTCTACCTCGCGCTGCACGCGCCCGCGCCGGCCGACGCCCCGCACAACCCCGTGCGCGGCGTGCCGCTGTGCACGCGTGACATCCCGGTGCGCGGGCGGGTCGAGCGCGGCATCGTGCCCGACGTGGACCGGGTGCGCGTGCTCTGGGAGCGGCTCGTGACCGCACCGGCCTGGACCGGCAGGCCGCTGTGGCTGCACGGCGACCCGCACGCCGGCAACCTGGTCGTGTCCGAGGACGGCACGCTCGCCGCGGTCGTCGACTTCGGTGACATGACCTCGGGCGACCCGGCGACCGACCTCGCCGCGGCCTGGCTCGTCTTCGACGCCGCAGGGCGTGAGCGATTCCGCCACGCGCTGGCCGACCGCTACCCCGCCGGCGACCCCGTGTGGCTCCGGGCCCGCGGCTGGGCGTTGTCGATCGCGACCGCGATGCTGGAGTCGGGTCCGGAGAACGCCTGGGTGCACGCCATGGGCACGCGGGCGCTCGCCGAGGTTCTGCGAGAGGATCGAGCCGTGACGCCGAGAAGGATCGGGCAGAGCGGAGCGAACGGGTGACGTCCCGCGCATGGGCCGTGATCGGGGTGCCGTCCAGCGCCGCCGCACACACGCGCGGCCTCGAACGGGCACCGGCCGCGCTCCGGTCGGCGGGCCTGCTGGACGCGCTGCGCGCGGGCGGCCTCGACGTCCGGGACGACGGCGACCTTCCCGCCGCGCCCTGGAGGTCGCACCTCAGGCCGGGTGAGCCGAACGACGCGGAGCGGGTGCTCGACGTCGTGCGCGATGTCCGCCGGCGGACGGGGGGCCTCCTGGCGGCCGGAGACGCACCCCTGGTTCTCGGCGGCGAGTGCACCGTGGCCCTCGGCCTGATGGCCGCCGCGGTGGAGCACCACCCCGACGTGGCGCTCGTCTACGTGGACGGCGGGCAGGACCTGCAACTTCTGGGCGACCATCCGGAGGAGCCCATCCTCGACTCGATGGGGGTGGCGCACCTGCTGGACCTGCCGGGCGCCTGGGAGCCGCTCGCCGCGCTCGGGCCGCGACGCCCTCTGCTCGACGCCCGCCGGCTCGTGTTCTTCGGGTACTCCGGGGGCGAGGAGTACCCGCACGGCCACGTCCCCGCCGCACGGGTACCCGTCGACGAGGTGGTCGCCGCCCCCGAGGAAGCCGCGCGGCGCGCGCTCGCCGCCGTCGGGGACTCGCCGTACGTCCTGCACCTCGACGTCGACGTCCTGGACTATCTGACCCTGCCCGCGGCCGACATACCCACCTACGGGCACGGCCTGGACCCGGCGATCCTCGGTCGCGCCCTGCGCGTCCTGGGCTCCGGTCCCGGCCTGCTCGCGATGACCTGCGTCGAGCTGAACCCCGACCACGCGGACGAGGCGACGCTCCGGGCCGTCGTGGATCTGCTCGCCGGCACGCTCGCTGCGAGACTCGACGAGTGCTGAGGTCGCCCAGGGCGAGTCGATCCGTCGCCGATGCCCGTTGTGGCAGCTAGTGGCGTGATGACGTCTGAGGCGCAAGCGACCCGCACCCTGCCTGCGCGACCGGTCGTGCCCGGCGTCCACCCGGACCCGACGGTGTGGGTTCGCCGACTGAACCGCAACCTGGTCGTCCTCTCACTTGCTCGAACCGAAACGACACGCCGGTGACGAGCGAGAAATTCGGCGTGTTGTTCCAGCTGCGGCGCACCGGATGCACGAAGCCGGTTGAGCCGCCCGCACGAGCGGCTCAACCGGCTTCTTTCTTGGTCATGCACCGAGGACTAGGATCCCGCCGACGCCACTTCGCTCAGTGTGATCACGTCGACGCCCAGGCTGTATCCGCTGCTCGCCGGGTTCTTGCCGGCCACGGTGTACCGCACGGTGACCGGGCCGGGCTCGGTCACTGTGATCGTGCCGGCCGTCACGGACGGGTACGACGAGTTCCCGGCGTACAGGTCGTAGGGCTGACCCACGTCGCCGCCGTTGACGGATGCCTGCGCGATACCGCGCACGCTCGCCGTGCGGTAGACCGTGCGCAGGTCGTAGGTCCCCGCCTCGGGCACGTCGATGGTGTATTCGATGTAGTTGCCGACGGCGGTCGCGAGCAGCTTGTTCCAGGCACCGCCCGACGCGCCGTCGTTCCACGTCTCGATCGGCCGGTCCGCGGTCGGGCTTGACGACTCGGCCTCGAAACGGTACTCGGCCAGTGTGCTCAGCAGAGCCTGCGACACGATCGGCGCGTAGAACTCCTCGATGGCGGGGAAGTTGGGGTGGGTGCCGGTGGGACGGGTCCCGGAGTCCCACGACCCGGTGGTCTCGGCCGTTCCCGGCAGCCCGTTGTCGGACTGGAGCGAGTCGAAGGAGTAGGTCACGCGCATGCCGTCGTCGGTCGTGTCCAGGCCGCTCGTGTACACGTCGGCCACGGGAACGTCCCACTTGGCGAGGATGTCCAGCTCGATCCCGCGCAGCGTCTCCTGGACCGCGACATCCCGCGCACCGAGCTTGGCGACGGCGAGGTAGACGATGTCGGCCGTCGGGTACTTGGCCTTCAGCTGGGCGATCAGGTCCTCGAAGGCTCCCGCGAACGTGGTGGTGTCGAACGGGCCGTCGAAGCCCTGGCTGATCGTGCCGAGCTTGTCCAGCGTCGCTGGGTAGGCGTCGTTGGTGCCGCCGTCGAAGAGGACGAAGTCGGGATCCTCGCTCGGCGCCGCCTGGACCTGAGCCACGATGTCGTTGGAACTGTCGATCACCTTCGCGCCGTTGACGGCGTACTTGCTGACGGTCATCTGCTCCTGGTCGGCGACGAACTCGCCGACCCCGGCACGCGGGTAGACATGCCCCGCGATGATGCTGTCGCCGAACGTGTACATCGTGGACCCGCGCAGCGTCGCCGGGGTCGCGTCACCGCGGCCGCGGATGACCAGGTTGTCGATCCGCTGGGCGTTCGACGTCGTGCGGTAGGAGCCCATGGCGACCAGACGGTGCAGCTGCGCCGCCCGGGTCGGCACATCGGTGGCCTCCACCAGCGTCGTCGTGCCGTCCGCGATCCGGTAGCTCACCGTCCCGGCGGTGAAGTCGGCCCGCACGCGCACCTGATACGCGTGGCCGACCGTCAACGGCACCGACTGCCAGGTCGGCTCGACCGCGTACTTCGCGCTCGTGGAGTCGGAGTCGGTCGAGGTGGTCGAGTACCGCAGCTGCCGGGTGCCATCCGTCTTCGTCGCGCCCTGCATCGCAAAGACCAGGCGGCCGTAGCGGTCCCGGTACTCGAGCCCGCCCTTGGAGTCCGCCTCGCCGTGATAGGACCAGTCGAACGAGACGTCGACCAGCGAGTCCCGCGCGACGGCGGGCGCGAACTTCTTCACGGCGACGCCCTCGTTGGGCAGGTTGTTCGTCAGGTGCAGCATGCCGCCGGAGACGGCGGCATCACGATCGAAGCCGAAGGCCGGCGCGGGGGCCGCCGTCTCGAACGACTCGGAGACCAGCACGGTCGCGGGTGGGTCGGGCAGGGCGGCGGACGCCGTGGCGGCTACCGCAACGGGGACAGCGAGCGCCGCGGCGAGTGCCGCCGCGATCACCGGCGGGCGGAAGGTGTTCCGGTTCATGAGTGCTCCTTTGCGCTCTGTGGGGGGATTGTCGGACGGTGGCTGGCCGGGTCGGAGCAGAGCGAGCGCACCGCCGGGTCGGGCACGGCGGGCGCGGCGTTCGTGGTGCCGGGGCTGGGCCGCCATGCCCCGTCCACCGGCGGCAACGCCTCGCCAGGGGTGAGGAAGAGGCGATCGATGCGCAGTCCTGACTTGTCCGCGAGCACCGAGAGTGTGTGATGGCCCGCGGTCAAAGTGTGATCGTTCACCTGAGCATAGTGATCGATCACGTCTTGTCAATCAAAGGTGACGTCCGCCTTCGAAGTCAGCCGAGCTCGAGGATCCCGCCCGTCGTGACGTGGGTGTCATCGGAGCCGAACCGGGTGCGCGCCTTGTCGTACCAGACACGCGCTTCGCCCAGGTTCGTGACGCGGATCCGCTTGGGGCCGACGGGCAGCTCGGGGCTGACGTACCGCCATCCTGCTTCCGGTGTCCTGCTGTAGAAGTCGATGTCGCAAGGCGGATGCGTGCGGCGGACGCGGCGGCACTGCTAGGTCACGAGATCGGATCCCGGGGTGACCAGGAAGCACTACATCGAGCGGCTGCGGGGGCGAAGCGAGCTAGGCCCTCGGCTCGAACGGCGAGACCAGCTTGTTCGTCTCCGTCATGGTCGCGAACATCCGCTGGAGCGTGGCGGCGTCGTTCAGGTGCGGGTACGGCTCGTCGACAGGAGCCTCGACACCGAGGAACTCGCACAGCGGCCCCCAACCGGCACTAGCCTGCTTTCCGAGGCCGAAGCCTTCCCCGAGCATCCGTTGCGCGGCCTCGTCCATCAGCGGCCCCAGCTCGCCGAACCACCGCATCTGTGCCGGCATGCGCTCCATCATGGCCGCCACGTCGACGTCGCCGTCGCCCGGCATCTGGGGGAACATGCTGCCGATGCTCTTGTGCCACCGGCCCGGGTCCCGCACGGTGAGAATCACCTTGGCGTCAGGACATGCCTCGGCCAGCTCCTCCCGTCGATCGAGGCGGGAAGGTCCACGGCGGAGCGGTACCCGGCGAAGACGCTGTCCCAGTCGGAGGACTCGCCGCTCGTCACCGGGCGCCATCGATCGACGTGCTCGGGATTCTGCATCAGCTCGAACATGTGATAAGTCGGCCCGAAGCCGACGCGGTCGAGGGCCGCCTTGAGCGAGCTCGTACCCGCCCGGGGCAGTCCGGCACCGATGATCTTCATACGCGATGACTCCTTGGTCGACGTTGTGTCTCACCTTGCAGTCTGCCCGAGGCTGGCGGAGAACAACTCACCCTGCGGTCGTATCGCGTATACCGCGTTCGTGGTAGTTGCCGGCCGCAGCGAAATTGCACGGTGCGGCAGCCAGCGGTCGCCTTCACCAGCAGTTGCTGGCGGATACGGAGCCTCAGTCTCGCGGGTAGGTGGGGCGGCGGCCGCGGGCCGTCGGCTGCTCCCGGTCCGCGGCGGAGCTGCTGACCGCGCGGGTGAACGCGGCCACGTCGAGGCCGGCGAGGTGGTCCAAATGACGTTGCTGCGGACGCTTGCCAGAGCGCACGGGAAGGCCTCTTCGAGTCGGCGCAGCCCGGTGTCGGTGAGTACGGCCATGAGGCCGCGGCCGTCAGTCTCGTTCGGTCGGGCGTTCGACTAGGTGAGGACGTCCGGGTCGGCGCCCCGCGCCACAAGCACCGCTCGCAGTGCCGACTCCGCCCGTGCGTAGACCGTGTCGTCGTCGAGCAGCACCGACCGGTCGTTGGCAGCGCCGAGCAGCGCCGTGATCTCGAAGACGAGCTGGACAGGGTCGGTGCTCGCGGCGAGCTGGCCGGCAGCGACGCCGATCTCGGCGTGGTGGCGCAGGTAGCCGTCCCAGTCTCGGCGGGCGGCGACGACGGCGTCACGCACGGGCCCCTCGCGCCCGTCGAACTCGATCTCGACCGCGCGGAAGAAGCAGCCGCCGGCGAAGGTCCGTCGTCGCGAGTAGTCGATCCACCGCCCGACGAGCGCCCACAGTCGCGCCAGGCCAGGCTCCGCCTGGCGCGCGGGGACGACCACGGCGTCGACGAACATGCCGCGCGCATGCTCGACGGCGGCGAGCTGAAGCCCTTCCTTGTTGCCGAAGAGGCCCGCGATGCCGCTCTTGTTGAGCGGCACGTGGCTCGCCAGGCCGCCCAGGGTCAACGCGTCCAGCCCGCGGAGCGAGGCCTCCTGGACGGCGTGCTCGAGCACCGCGGTGCGGGACCGGTCGCCGCGGGCGCGCCGGCCGTCGGTCGTGATCTCCATAAAGTGATTGTACGACCGTTCGTTCAGTGTTAGTGTGCGAACGATCGTTCATCTTCTTTTGGAGGTCGTCGTGACCAGGATTCCCACGACAGCCCGTGCCGGACTCGCCGGGCTGGCCGCCGTCGCACCGCCGCTGGCGGTCGAGGCGGCGTACCGTATGTTCCGCCATGTCGGAGCACCGGCGCCCGTCCGGGCCGTCGACCGCGCGGTGCACGACCGGGCGCGGCGCGGCCGGGTGCACGTGCACGGCAACGACGTCGTCGCCTACTCCTGGGGCGACCCCGCCGCTCCCCCGGTGCTGCTCGCCCACGGCTGGCAGCTGCGCGCCTCGCGGTTCGCGGTTCTCGTCGAGGCGCTCGAGGCCGCCGACCTTCGCCCCGTCGCCTTCGACGGGCCGGCGCACGGCGCGTCGAGCGGCAGGCGCACGACGGTCCTCGAGCATGCGGCGGCGACGCGCGCCGTGCAGGAGGCGACCGGGCCTCTGGCGGCGGTGGTCGGGCACTCGCTCGGCGCGCTGGCGGCCGGTCTCGCGCTCCGCGACGGGCTCGCGGCCGACCGGTACGTCGCGATCGCAGCACCGACCGGCTTCGACTCGGTCGTGCGCGCGTTCCGGCGCCAGGCCGGGCTGCCGGAGCGGCTGCACGAGCCGTTGTGCGAGCGCGTGGCACGCGGGCTCTTCCCCGACGCGGCCGAGGCACGCGACCGGCTGGACCTCCTGCGACGGCCGGTCCCGGCCGCGATTCCCGCCCTCTTCGTCCATGACGTCGACGACACCCTGCAGGGACCCGGCGAGGCGCGCCGGCTGCAGGCCGCGCATCCCGGGAGCGAGCTCCTGGTCACGGCCGGTCTCGGGCACAACCGGGTGCTCGACGACCACGACGTCGCCTCCGCGGTCGTGCGGCACGTGACGACCACGGCCTACGCGTACTGAGCGACGGCGTCGGTCGCCGCGTCCACCTCGGGCTGGGCCGGGTTGGCGCCGGGCTCGCGCAGGGCCGGCCCCGCCTCACGGGCCTCGGTCAGCTCGGCCCAGGACCCGGCCGTCCAGTCGGCCTCGGACAGACGGCCGGTCTCCTCCAGGAGAAGATCGAGCCGGGTGACGTCCACGGGGATGCGGACGAACTGGAGCTCTGCCAGGTTCGTGCAGCCGTTCGGCCAGCACAACCGCAGCGCCGCCTAGCTGACCGCCTCCGGAAGGAGGAGCTCGGTCCACCCGCTGGAGGCAGGGGTCGAGATCGTCACGAATGTCTCCCAGGTCGCGCCCCCGTCGTTCGAGCCCTGGACCTGGAACCCGTTGGCGCGGTTCACACGCCCGGGCCGGGGCTGGAACCTCACGGTCTCGACCGTCAGCGTGCGCCCGTCATCCGGAAGAACCCGCACCCAGTCCTCCGCCGTCTTCGTGTCGGTGAAGGCGGAAGGGTCGCCGTCGGACATGGCCCAGCCGTCGGCCGTCGCGTACCGCGAGCCGTCCCAGGACGCGGAGCCCGCCGTCATCCCATGACAAGACCTGATGGCATGCGAAACCTCGCCAGGACTGCGGGGGATATCGATACCCCCCCCCCGGCTCCACCACGCGCTCCCGGCGCGACCGCGGGCACGCCGCCGGCTTGCCGACATGACGGACGCCCCGCCGCTCCTCGCGGAGCGACGGGGCGTCCGTCATGTCGCCGGCGGTGCACCCGCCGGACGGCGTCAGCCGACCACGAGCGAGCGCAGCACGTACTGCAGGATGCCGCCGTTGCGGTAGTACTCGGCCTCACCCGGCGTGTCGATGCGGACGACCGCGTCGAACCCGACCGTGGTGCCGTCGGCCTTGGTCGCGGTGACCTTGACGGTGCGCGGCGTGGTGCCCTCGTTGAGCGCCGTGATGCCCTCGATGTCGAAGGTCTCGGTGCCGTCGAGGCCGAGCGTCGCGGCCGACTCGCCGGCCGGGAACTGCAGCGGCAGCACGCCCATGCCGATGAGGTTGGAGCGGTGGATGCGCTCGAACGACTCCGTGATGACCGCCTTGACGCCGAGCAGGCGCGTGCCCTTGGCCGCCCAGTCGCGCGACGAGCCCGAGCCGTACTCCTTGCCGCCGAGCACGACGAGCGGGATGCCCGCGGCGGCGTAGTCCTGCGCGGCGTCGTAGATCGTGTCCTGCGCGCCGGACACGAAGTTGTACGTGAAGCCGCCCTCGACGCCGTCGAGGAGCTGGTTCTTCAGACGGATGTTCGCGAACGTGCCCCGGATCATGACCTCGTGGTTGCCGCGGCGCGAGCCGTAGGAGTTGAAGTCACGACGCTCGACGCCGTGCTCTGCCAGGTACACCCCGGCGGGGCTGTCGGGCTTGATCGAGCCGGCGGGCGAGATGTGGTCGGTCGTGACCGAGTCGCCGAGCTTGGCGAGCACGCGCGCGCCGTGGATGTCGGTCACGGCCTCGGGCGTGGCGCCCATGCCCTCGAAGTACGGAGGCTTGCGCACGTAGGTCGACTCGGGGTCCCACGCGAACGTGTCGCCCTCGGGGGTCTCGAGCGCCCGCCAGCGCTCGTCGCCCTTGAAGACGTCCGCGTAGTCCCGGACGAACATGCCGCGGTCGATCGAGCTCTTGATCGTCGCCTCGACCTCGCCGGGGGTCGGCCAGATGTCCTCGAGGAACACCGGGTTGCCCTGCGGGTCGGTGCCGAGCGGCTCGGCGTCGAAGTCGAAGTCCATCGTGCCGGCGAGCGCGTACGCGATGACCAGCGGGGGCGACGCCAGGTAGTTCATCTTGACGTCGGGGTTGATGCGGCCCTCGAAGTTGCGGTTGCCCGAGAGGACCGAGACGACGGACAGGTCGTGCTCATTGACCGCGGCCGAGATCTCGTCGGCCAGCGGGCCGGAGTTGCCGATGCAGGTGGCGCAGCCGTAGCCGACCAGGTGGAAGCCCAGCTTCTCGAGGTAGGGCCACAGGCCCGCCTTCTCGTAGTAGCCGGTGACGACCTGCGAGCCCGGCGCCATCGAGGTCTTGACCCACGGCTTGGCCGCGAGGCCCTTGTCGACCGCGTTCTTGGCCAGGAGCGCGGCGGCGAGCATGACCGACGGGTTCGACGTGTTGGTGCACGACGTGATCGACGCGATCACGACGTGGCCGTGGTCGAGCTGGGTGGTCGCGCCGTCCGCGAGCGTGACCGGGACGACCTTGTGCGGGCGCGCGGCGGAGTCCCCGTGGCCCGCGGCGACGGGCTTGTCGCCCGGCTCGTCGTGGCCGGCGGCGATCGGGTCGGAGGCCGGGAAGGTCTCCTCGACCGACTCGTCGAGGTTCGACATCGGCGCCCGGAACGGGGCGGCCTCGTCGTTCGACACGTAATCGAGGATCACCGTGGCGAAGGCCTCCTTGGCCTCGCTCAGCTCGATGCGGTCCTGCGGGCGCTTCGGGCCGGCGATCGAGGGGACGACGGTCGACAGGTCGAGCTCGAGGTACTCCGAGAACTCCGGCTCCGTGTAGCCCTTGACCGTCGGGTCGTGCCACAGGCCCTGCTCCTTGGCGTACGCCTCGACGAGCGCGAGCTGCTCGTCGCTGCGCCCCGTCAGGCGCAGGTAGTCGAGCGTGACCGAGTCGATCGGGAAGATCGCCGCCGTGGAGCCGAACTCGGGCGACATGTTGCCGATCGTGGCGCGGTTCGCGAGCGGCACCTGCGCGACGCCGTCGCCGTAGAACTCGACGAACTTGCCGACCACGCCGTGCTGGCGCAGCATCTGGGTGATCGTGAGCACGACGTCGGTCGCCGTCACGCCCGCGGGGATCGAGCCGGAGAGCTTGAAGCCGACCACGCGCGGGATGAGCATCGACACGGGCTGGCCCAGCATGGCTGCCTCGGCCTCGATGCCGCCGACGCCCCAGCCGAGGACACCAAGGCCGTTGACCATGGTCGTGTGCGAGTCGGTGCCGACGCAGGTGTCAGGGTAGGCGCGAAGAACGTCGCCGTCCGCCGTGCTCACGGTCCGCGTCATGACCGTGCGCGCCAGGTACTCGATGTTGACCTGGTGCACGATGCCGGTGCCCGGCGGGACGACCTTGAAGTCGTCGAACGCCGTCTGGCCCCAGCGCAGGAACTGGTAGCGCTCGTGGTTGCGCTGGTACTCGAACTCGACGTTGCGCGCGAACGCGTCGGAGCGGCCCGCGACGTCGATCTGGACCGAGTGGTCGATGACCATCTCTGCCGGTGCCAGCGGGTTGATCTTGGCCGGGTCGCCGCCCAGCTCTGCGACGGCCTCTCGCATCGTGGCGAGGTCGACGACGCACGGCACGCCGGTGAAGTCCTGCATGATCACGCGCGCCGGCGTGAACTGGATCTCCGTGCTGGGCTGCGCCTGGGGGTCCCACGTGGCGAGGGCGTTCACGTGGTCGGCGGTGATGTTCGCGCCGTCCTCGGTCCGCAGGAGGTTCTCGGCCAGGATCTTCAGGGAGTACGGGAGGCGCTCGAGGCCCTCGACGGCGGAGAGGCGGAAGATCTCGTACGCCTGCTCGCCGACCTCCAGCGTTCCCTTCGATCCGAACGTGTCCACGCTGCTCACTACGGCTCCTTCTGCGGGGGCTCACGGGCACGACGTCCCGGCGCCGTCAGCGGCAGCCGGGAGCCCGTGCAGGGTCTTGGGGCTCCGCCCAGCCTACGCACGGAAGGCCGGGCATGCCCCAGCATAGACCATTTATCTTGACGTCAAGATACTTAGGCTCGCCTCACGCGCACCGGAACTAATCCCGCAGGTCGCGGCGTTCCAGTCCGGGCCCGTTGCCGCCGGACCGCGAGGACGCCCCAGGACGCAGCAGCTCGACGCCACCACGACCTTCACGTTGGCCGGGTCTCGCCTCGGCGGCGGACCGCGCGGAGGCCTGAGCTACTGCTCGAGGACGAGGTCGACGCCGAGCCGCTGGACGTCGACCTCGTCCGGGACGGCCACGACGCTCGTGGTCCAGGCCAGGTCGTCCGTGCACGCGCCCCGCTCCGCAGGAGCCAGCGTGATGGTCACGAGGTCGCCGTCGGCCCGGACGTCGCGCGGGACGAGCGGGCATGCCGAGCTGCCGGCGGCATACACGGCGATGCGGCGAGCGGGAGCGTCGAGGACCCAGCCGGGCTCGAAGCTGTCGGCAGGCACCTCGACGCCGGGTGGCAGCCCTGCGTGAGTCTCGATCGCGACCGGCGCCGTCGGGCGCGCGAGGAGCGCGACCACGAGCGCGACGGCGACCACCACCGCGACCACCGCGAGCCGTGCCGGCAGCCAACGCCGCACGGAGCGTTCCTGCGCCTCGTCCACGCCCCGACCGTATCCGTCGACCCCTGCTCGGGCACGTGCGAAGGTCGGCGCTCGAGACACACCGTGCAACGGTCGGTCCGGTGTCCGCGGGGAGCCAGCCCTACGACGACGACTCTTCCAGGTGACGACGGGCACCTTCGAGCGCGGCATCCCAGGCGTCGGCGGCGTCGCGCAGCGCGGCCGACACACCCTCGCGCTCCCGCACGGGCACCATGATCCACTCGACCCACTCCGGCGCGACGTCGTCGCCCGAGTCGATCGGCTCCAGGCGAATCAGGTCGAACCTGTCCCGCCCCGTCAACACTGGCCCCCACGCACTCGACCTGGCCACATCATGACGCCCGCCCCCCTACGCGTCGCAATACCAGGGACGTTACTCGCGGAAGCTGGTCGGCGCGAACGGCAAGAGCGGATGAAAACATGCGTTCGAACGCGACGGCACACGGGAGCTACGCTCACGAACCCGCACGACCGGTGCGCCCGACGTCGGCGGCAGGACCGGCCGGTCCTCTATGACTCCCTGCGGAGCACTGCGACGGCCTCCACGTGGTGCGTCATCGGGAAGAGGTCGAACGCACGCAGGGACGCCAGCTCGTAGCCGCGCTCACCGAGGTAGCCGACGTCGCGGGCCAGGGCGGCGGGGTCGCACGCGACATAGACGACGCGCGACGCCTCGCGGTCCGCGATCGCGTCGACGACGGTGCGGCCCGCACCGGCGCGCGGCGGGTCGAGCACCACGACGTCGGCGCGACCGACACCGGCACCCCCGGCGTCGCCCTCGGTCAGGACGCGGTCCACGGCACCGAGGTGCAGCTCGACCTGCGGCAGATGGTGCACGTTGCGCCGCGCGTCCTTGACGGCCCGGGCGTCGCTCTCGGCGGCGATCACCCGGCCGTCGGGCCCGACCGCGTCGGCCAGCGGCAGCGTGAACAGCCCCGCCCCGGAGTACAGGTCGTGCACGGTCGCGCCCGGGACGTCACCCACGGCGTCGAGGACGGCGGCGGCGAGCACGGACGGTGCCTCGCGGTGGACCTGCCAGAAGCCGTCCGCGGCGACGCGGAACCCGTGCTCGGTGCCACGCACCTGGACGACCTCGGACACGGCGCGGCGCGCGTTGGGCCGCGTGTCCGGCCTGCCGCGGCGCCACGGCGTGCCGTCCACCAGCAGCACCGGCGACGAGCCGTCCGCGGGCGCGACGAGCTCGAGCCGTGCGCCGGGCTGCCAGCGACGCACCCACACGCCCTCGTCGTCGGCGAGCGCCGCGACCGCCTCGGTGCCGAGCGGCATGCGTTCGAGCGGGACGACGTCGTGCGACCGGAACCGGCGCATCCCCGCCCGCCCCTCGGGGTCGGCGACGAGCTCGACGCGCGTGCGGTACGCGAGACCGCCGCGCGCGTCGTCGCCGGGAGCGGCCTCGACCTCGACCTCGCGCTCGAGCCGGGCGATGCGCCGCAGCTGGTCGGCGATGACGTCGGCCTTCCAGCGGCGCTGCGCGGGCAGCGCGGCGTGCGCGAGCTCGCCGCCCCCGACGCCGCCCGGCCCGGCCTCGGGCCAGGCGGAGGGGACGCGGTCCGGCGATGCCTCGAGCACCTCGATTGCGTCGGCGCGCCAGAAGCGCGACCCGCCCTCGGTGATGCGGGCCCGCACACGCTCGCCCGGCAGGGCGTGTCGGACGAACACGACGCGCCCGTCGAGGCGCGCGACGCAGTGACCGCCGTGCGCGACAGGGCCGACCACGAGCTCGACGTCGCGACCGGCCTCCCGGTCGGCGACGGTGGGACGTGGGCGCGGCGAGGAACGACGGGGTCGGGGCATGGGTGCCATTCTCCCCTGCCGGGGGTGCCTCGCCCGTCGTGGCGGACGTGACGTGCGGCTCAGAAGGGGCGGTACGTCGTCACGTCCTCGAGGCCCGTCTGGCCCGCGGAGGACGAGAGCTGCCAGGGCACCGACGCCACGACGACGCCCGGCGTGAACAGCAGGCGGCCCTTGAGCCGCAGCGCCGACTGGTTGTGCAGGAGCTGCTCCCACCAGTGGCCGACGACGTACTCGGGGATGTACACGACGACGAGGTCGCGCGGTGACTCCCGCCGCACCGAGCGGACGTACTTCAGCACGGGCCGGGTGATCTCGCGGTACGGCGAGTCGAGGACGCGCAACGGCACGGGGAGGTCGAGCGCCTCCCACTGTCGCATGAGGTCCTCGATGTCCTCCTGGTCGACGCCCACGGTGACGGCCTCGAGCACCGAGGGCCGGGACACCCGCGCGTAGGCGAGCGCGCGCATCGTCGGCTTGTGGATCTTGGAGACCAGCACGATGGCGTGCACGCGGCTCGGCAAGGCGCGCGCCTCGGCGACGTCGTCGAGCGCCAGCTCCCGGCTCACCCGCGCGTAGTGCTTGCGGATCGCCATCATGATCGCGAACAGCGCGCCCATCGCGACGATCGTGATCCAGGCGCCGTGCGTGAACTTCGTGAGCAGCACGATCAGTAGCACGGCCGCGGTCATGGCGAACCCGACGCCGTTGACGACCCGCGAACGCTTCATGCGGGTCCGCTCGCGCGGGTGCGGCTCGGTGCGCAGCTCACGGGTCCAGTGCCGCAGCATGCCCAGCTGCGACATGGTGAACGCGACGAACACGCCCACGATGTAGAGCTGGATCAGGCGCGTGACCGAGGCGTCGAACGCGAGGATCAGCACGATCGCGGCCACCGCGAGCGTCACGATGCCGTTGGAGAAGGCGAGGCGGTCGCCCCGCGTGTGCAGCTGCCGCGGCAGGTAGCCGTCCTTGGCGAGGATCGAGCCCAGCACCGGGAAGCCGCTGAACGCCGTGTTGGCCGCGATGAGCAGGATCACGAACGTCACGAGGACGACTGCACCCGCCATGACCGGGAACCCTGCGAACACCGTCTCCGCGAGCTGACCGAGCACCGGGTGCTGGTCGTAGTCCTCCGGGATGGGGCCCCCGTCGAGCGACAGCTGCGATTCAGGGTCCTCGACGAACCGGATGCGGGTCGCCTGGGCCAGCAGCAGCACGATCATGAGCGTCGCGGCCGAGATGAGACCGAGCAGGGCGAGCGTGTGCGCGGCGTTGCGCGCCTTGGGCTTGCGGAACGCGGGCACGCCCGTGCTGATCGCCTCGACGCCCGTCAGCGCGACCGCGCCGGACGCGAACGCGCGCGCCACGAGGAAGGCGCCGGCGATCCCGACGAGCCCCTGCTCGAACCCGGCGGCAGCGACGACGTCGTACTGCGCGCTCTCGGCCTGCGGCAGCGTGCCGGAGAGGTGCCGGACGGCGCCCGTCACGGCGATCGCGCCCATGAGCAGCATGAAGAGGTAGACCGAGACCGCGAAGGCGCGCGCAGACTCACGCACACCACGCAGGTTGAGGATCGTCAGGAACACGACGAGGACGACGGCGAGACCCGCCTCGCGACCCCGCGCCGCGGGGATGATGGTCGCCGCGAACTGCGACGCCGAGGAGAGCGACACCGCGACGGTGAGCACGTAGTCGAGCAGGAGGGCGGACGCGACGCCGACTCCCGCCGTCGGACCGAGGTTCCTCGTCGCGACCTCGTAGTCGCCGCCGCCCGACGGGTACGCGCGCACGTTCTGGCGGTACGACGCGACGACGACGAGCAGCACGACGACGACGACGAGACCGACCCACGGGGAGACCGTGGTGGCCGCGAGGCCTGCCACCGCAAGCATGAGCAGGATCTCGTCCGGGGCGTACGCCATGGAAGAGAGGGCGTCCGAGGCGAAGACCGGCAGAGCGATCCGCTTCGGCAGGAGTCTGCGGCCCTCGCTCCCGCTGCGCATGGGGCGACCCAGCAGCAGGCGCTTGGCGGCATCCGCGATGTCCGACACGTCGACCAATGCTATGCCCGTATGTCTGGAGTGGCGCTGCGCCGCGTCGCACGACGGCACGTGCCCGCGGGGAGGTATAGCGTTCTGGTCGTGCACTTCGTGATCATGGGCTGCGGCCGCGTGGGGGCCACGCTCGCGCAGACGATCGAGTCCCGCGGGCACTCGGTAGCCGTCATCGACCAGAACCCCGACGCGTTCCGCCGGCTCCCCACCGACTTCACAGGGCAGAAGGTCACCGGCGTCGGCTTCGACCGCGACACGCTCGCTCAGGCCAGCATCCAGGACGCCTATGCCTTCGCGGCGGTCTCCGACGGCGACAACTCGAACGTGCTCGCCGCCCGCGTCGCGCGCGAGACCTACGGCGTCGAGAAGGTGGTCGCGCGGATCTACGACCCCCAGCGGGCCGAGATCTACCAGCGGCTCGGCATCCCCACGGTCGCGACGGTGCGCTGGACCGCCGACCAGGTGCTGCGGCGCATGCTCCCGCTCGGTGCGACGGACGAGTACCGCGACCCCTCGGGCGAGGTGCGCCTCGCGCAGGTCGATTACCACCCCGGCTGGACGGGCCTGTCGGTGCACCGCATCGAGGCGGCCACCGGCGCGCGGGTCGCGTTCCTTTCCCGCTACACCGAGGGCGTCCTCGTCGCCGCCGACACCGTGCTGCAGGAGAACGACGTCCTGCACGTGCTCATGGCCTCCGACGACGCGGCAGCGGTCGAGCGGACGCTCACGCACGCGCCCAAGGGCGAGGAGGAGGACTGATGCGCGTCGTCGTCGCAGGCGCCGGCTCGGTGGGCCGGTCGATCGCCCGGGAGCTGCTCGCACACGACCACGAGGTCGTGATCATCGACAAGACCCCCGCAGCCATGCGCGTGGCGCAGGTGCCCGACGCCGACTGGCTGCTCGCGGACGCGTGCGAGTTGTCGTCCCTCGCGAGCGCCGACGTCGCGAGCGCCGACGTCGTCGTGGGCGCCACGGGCGACGACAAGGTGAACCTCGTCTTCACGCTGCTGTGCAAGACCGAGTTCGGCGTGCCGCGCACGGTGGCGCGCGTGAACAACCCGAAGAACGAGTGGATGTTCGACGAGTCGTGGGGCGTGGACGTCGCCGTCTCGACCCCGCGCATCATGACGGCCATGGTCGAGGAGGCCGTGGCGGTGGGCGACCTCGTCCGCATCTTCACGTTCCACCAGTCGGGCGCGGACATCCTCGAGGTGACGCTGCCCGCGGACTCGCCGCTCGTCGGGACGCGCGTGGGCGCGGTGGACTGGCCGCACGACACGGTGCTCGCGGCCATCGTGCGCTCCGCCACACCGATCGCACCGAGCCCCGACGACACTCTCGAGGCGGGCGACGAGCTGCTCATCGTGACGGGCCGCGAGGCCGAGGAGGTGCAGCTGCAGGCGGTCGTCCACGGCGCCCGGCCGGAGCCGGAGGCCGAGCACACCGAGGTCCCCGAGGCGGTGTCGGAGCCCGTCGAGGCCCCCGAGGCCTGACTCAGCGGCCTGACTCAGGCGGTGGCGGCGGACTGCGCCGGGTGCGGCCGCCGGATCACCGCCCACGTGAGCCAGAGCACGAGCCCCCACAGGGGCACACCCATGACCAGGTGCGCGGTGCCCAGCCACGCGACGTCGCCGGAGAAGTAGAGCGGCACCTTGACGATCAGGCGCAGCGCGAACAGGCCGACCCAGAACCAGGTGGCGATCGTGTAGCGCCGCACGAGCACGGGGTCCGTGCGCCACGCGACGAGCGGGGCGAACGGGCTCGGCGCGTCGGCGTCCTCCGCCTCGCCGGCCGACGGGGACGCGGCGCGCTCGCGCGTCTGGTCGACGAGCCCGGAGCGGACCGCCTCGACCACGAGCCCGACGACGGGCCAGCGCGCGAGGATCGAGGCGAGGATGACGACCAGGTAGACCGCGTTGGTCCACAGGCCGACCGCGTAGAAGTTCTCGGCCTCGCCTGAGCGCCATGCCCAGAAGACGCCGACGGCGATGCCCAGGAGGCCGCCGAGGGCCTGCGTGACGGGCGTGCGCTGGACGAGTCGCGCCGCGACCGCGACGAGCGCCGCCGCGACGGACGCGATCAGCGCGGCGCGCAGGTCCGTCGTCGCGACGAACACGACGACGAACCGCAGGCCGGGAACGATGGCCTCGACGACCCCGCGCATGCCGCCGACGGCCTCGGCGAACGAGAAGCTCTCGGCGGTGACGGCGCGTGCGCCACGGCGGTCTGTGGGACCACGACTGCCGGGCGTGGTCACTCGCCGGCCTTCGGACGCAGCTCGTAGCGCGGGTTGTAGACGGTGCGGCGCCCGTCGACCTCGCACACCATGCCCTCGACGCGGATGCGCCGGCCCGGCTCGATGCCCGGGATCGTGCGGCGGCCGAGCCACACGAGGTCGAGCGCCCCCGAGCCGTCGTAGAGCTCGGCCTCGACCGTGGGGACGGTCTCGCGCGGGCGGAGCACCACGGAGCGGAGCACGCCGGTGGCGCACCCCCGGTGCCGGGTCTCGAGATCGGCCACCGCCGAGCAGCCGCTCACCAGGGCGGCCTCGTGTCGTTCCTGCTCCGCGGCGACCTCGTCGGCCGAGGCGAGCGCGTGGCGGACGGTGCTACGCAGCGACATGGTCCTCGCCCCCTCAGCGGATCTCGGTGATCTCCGGCCCGCGCCTGAGCGGGTCGAAGCTCGGCTCCTGCGGCGCGGCTCCCTGCGGGCCCTCCGGGCCTTCGCCCGCGCGGCCCTTGTCGGGCAGCGTGAGCGTGAGCAGGTCGCGCGGCGGCCGCGGGTTGCCGTCACGCACGACGACGACGTTCGCGAACACCGACTCGAGCGGCTTCGCGGCCTCCTCGTCGACGGCGGCGCGGCCGGTCAGCACCCCGCGCAGGAACCAGCGCGGGCCGTCGACGCCGACGAACCGGGCGGGACGCACGGCGGCCTGTCCGCCCGGGCCCGTGGCTGGGATGCGCGCGAGCAGCTCGCGGCCGAACGGCCCGGGCACGTCGTCGACCGTGCCGCCCTGCTTCGTGACGGACGCGGCGATCTCGGTGCGTACCTCGTCCCAGATGCCCGCGGTCTTGGGCGCGGCGAACGCCTGCACCTGCAGGCCCGACCCGCCGAGCTGGGCCGACACGCCGGTCACCTTCTGCGTCTTCTTGTCGATCTCCATGCGCAGCTCGAGACCGGGAAGCACGGGCAGCCAGATGGCGCCCAGGTCGACCCGCGGTCCCTTGACCGTCACCTGGGCCGCGTCGAACGGGCCCCGCTCGGGCGTGGCGGGCGCGGCCGCGGGCGCCGGTGCGACCGGCGGGTCGGACGGCAGGCTCGCAGGCTCGGACGCCTCAGGCGCCCTCTTCGACGCGTTGCGCCGGAACAGACCCACCAGGGATCTCCTTCACTCGATCCAGCCCGGCCGGAAACCGGGACCGTTCTTCTTCCACAGTACTGCTCCGCTACCGCGCCGCGGACCAGCCCCCGCTCGACCCGAAGCCGCCGTCGCCGCGGTGCGAGCCCGGCAGCACCTCGGCCTGCAGGAACCGCGCCTTCTCGACGCGCTGGACCACGAGCTGGGCGATGCGGTCGCCGCGCCGCAGGCGCACGGGCTCGGCCGGGTCGGTGTTGAGCAGGATCACCTTGATCTCGCCGCGGTAGCCGGCGTCGATCGTGCCCGGGGCGTTGACCACGGTGACGCCGTGCTTGGCCGCCAGGCCCGAGCGTGGGTGGACGAACGCGGCATACCCGTCAGGCAGGGCGATCGCCACGCCCGTCGGCACGACGGCGCGCTGCTGCGGCGCGAGCTCGACGTCGACGGTCGTCACGAGATCGGCGCCCGCGTCGCCCGGGTGGGCGTACGACGGCGCGGGAACACCGTCGTCGAGCAGGCGCACCAGCACGTCCACCGTGCCGCCGTCAGTGGTCACGGACAGGTTCGCGGAGTCGGGCACCCCGGCAGCGTAGCCGACCGGCCCGGCCTGCGATGATGTGCCCATGAGCGACAGCCCCACCAGGCCAGGAACCGGCCCCCCCTTCCGCGAGCGCCTCCTGCCGGGGCCGTCCGGGTGGCTGGCCACCGTCGGGCTCGGGCTGATCGCCGGGATCGCGCTGTACCCGCTCGCACCGACGGTCGGCGTCGTCGTGGGCGTGCTCGCCGCGGTCGGCGCCGCCGTGGCGCTCGTGGTCACCGCACCGGTGATCGAGGTGGTCGACGGCGAGCTGCGGGCCGGTCGCGCGCACGTCCCGGCGCGGCTGCTCGGTGAGGTCACTGCGGTGTCCGACGCCGAGGCGATGCGGGCCGAGCTCGGTCCGCGGCTCGACGCGCGCGCGTACGTCTGTCTTCGCGCCTGGGCGCGGACCGGTGTCAAGGCGGTGCTGCGGGACCCCGCCGACCCGACCCCCTACTGGCTCGTGTCGACGCGCCGTCCGGCCGAGCTCGTCGCCGCCGTCGAACGGGCGCGCGCGGCCGGTCCGGCGGACTGATCTCCGGGTACGACGAAGGCCGCCTCGTCCGTGACGTGGCGGCCCGTCGGTGTCGTCCCCGGTGCTGCCGAGGCGGCTCAGGCGGGATCTGATGCCGCCCGAGCGCGCGCCTCGTCTCCGCCTCAGGCGGCGCACTCCGTGCAGATCATCTGGCCGTTCTTCTCGTAGGCCAGCTGGCTGCGGTGGTGGACCAGGAAGCAGTTGGTGCAGGTGAACTCGTCGGCCTGACGAGGGAGCACGCGCACCGAGAGCTCCTCGCCGGACAGGTCGGCGCCGGGAAGCTCGAAGCCTTCCGCGGCCTCCGTCTCGTCCTCGTCGACGACACCCGAGCTCTTGTCAGAACGACGGGCCTGGAGCTCCTGGATCGAGTCCTGCTCCACGTCCTCGTCGGTCTTGCGGGGGGCGTCGTAGTCGGTTGCCATCTGTGGGGTCACGCTCCGTGGTGTCGGGATCGGTACGCGCTGATAATGCATCGGGACCGGGTTTTGTTCCCGGATCGGCCACCGGATTGTGCACCATTTCCACGAGGTACGCGAGCAGGGACCGAGCGCGTCCCACAAGACGGTCGCCGACCTGCGGCGACGGTGGTCTCTACAGGTCGCCTTCGGGGCCGTCGGCGCCCGCTTCCTCGAGCAGCCGAGCGAGCTCCGCGACACGTGGCGCGGCACCCGCAACGGCCATGGTGGTCCCTGCGGGCTCACCTCGCAGCCCGGTGACGGTCGCGCCGGCCTCCGCCGCGACGAGCGCCCCGGCGGCGAGGTCCCACGGATTGAGGCCCCGCTCGTAGTAGAGGTCGAGCCGCCCCTCGGCCAGCAGGCACAGGTCGATCGCGGCCGAGCCCAGCCGGCGGATGTCCCGCACCTGCGGCAGCACGTGCGTGAGCACCTGCGCCTGGTGCGCCCGGACTCGTGCCGCGTAGCCGAAGCCCGTGCCCACAAGGCACGCCGACAGCGTGGCGGGCTCGTTGACCCGCAGCGGCCGCCCGTCGCACGTCGCCCCCTGCGCACGCGCAGCGCTCCACGTCCGGCCGTCGACGACCGAGTGGACGGCACCGGCGAGCGCGGTCCAGCGGGACGGGTCCGGCGGTCCGGCCACGACCGCGACCGACACCGCGTAGGAGGCGACGCCGTAGAGGTAGTTGACGGTGCCGTCGATCGGGTCGACGATCCACGTCAGGCCGCTCGTGCCCGGCACGTCCGAACCCTCCTCGCCCAGGATGGCGTCGTGGGGACGCGCGGCCGCGATCCGCTCGCGGAGCAGCTCCTCGGACGCGCGGTCCATCGCGGTCACGGGGTCGACGGCGCTCGACTTCGTCGCCGCGACCTCGACGCGGTCGGGCCGCCCCTCGCGGACGAGGCGCCCGGCCTCGGTCGCGAGCTCGGTGGCCAGCGCGCGCAGCGCGGCGATCGTGGCGTCGTCGGGCAGGGTGGTGGACGGCGCGGGCTCGGGGGCGGGAACGGTGCTCACGCCTCACATCCTGCCCGAGCCGCGACCCCAGCGTCCGGTCCATCCAGGTCCGGCCCCCGGCACGACCCAGCCGAGGACCAGGGACAGGAGGCGGAGACCGAAGACACCCGCGACGACGAGGACCTGTGACCAGCCCGCGAGCAGGTCCGCCTGCCACAGCACCGCGGTGAGCACCGCCCCGACGAGCGCCGGGATCGCGTAGAGCTGCCGGTCGGCGAAGATGAACGGCACCTCGCCGACCAGCATGTCGCGCAGGATGCCGCCGCCCACCGCGGTCAGGACGCCGACGACGACGGAGGCGAGCGGCCCGGCGTCGAGGTCGAGCGCCTTGGACGTGCCCTGGAGCACGAACAGGGCGAGCGCCCCGGCGTCGAGCACGACGATCGCGCGACGCATGCGCTCGAGCCGCGGATGCAGGACGAAGATGACGACGCCGGCCGCGAGCGCCGTGGCCACGAGCCGCCAGCTCGAGATGCCGACGGGCGGGAGGTCCCCGATGAGGACGTCCCGCAGGATCCCGCCGCCCAGGCCCGTGATCCACGCGAGCACGAGCACGCCGAACACGTCGAACCGCTTGCGCACCGCGGCGAGCCCGCCCGAGACTGCGGCGACGAACACGGCAAGGACCTCGAGCAAGGTGACCGAACCGGAGGCGAGCGTGTCCACGGGCGTCATCCTCGCAGCCGGGATCCTCGCTGACGTCGTCGACTGCCTCACGCGGCCAATCGGCGGCACACCGGCGTACCTGCACGGCGCGGGCGTGGCCGGATGGCACGCTCGAAGCCGGCGGACCCGCGCGGGAGTTCCGGCGGACCCAGCGACGAGGGGTCGCAAGGCTGAGGAGGAAGCATGGCCGAGCTCGAGCTCGTGAGGCTGCACGAGGACGGTGAGCATCTCGTCCTGCGCATACCCGACGGCACCGAACACGCCCTGCCGATCACGGAGGCGCTGCGTGCCGCGGTGCGCCGCGACCGCCCGCGGACGGAGGCGCTGCAGGCCCAGGCGCAGGCGCCGCTGCGGCCGCGCGAGCTGCAGGCCCGCCTCCGCGCGGGCGCGACGGCCGAGGAGCTGGCCATGGAGTCGGGACTTCCCGTCGCGCACGTGCAGCGTTACGAGTGGCCGGTCGTCGCCGAGCGAGGGCACGTCATCGGGCAGGTGCGGGCGCACCGCATCGACGGTGACGCGGACACCACGCTCGGCGAGGCCGCGGACTCGCGCCTCGCGGCGCGCGGCGTGGCGCCGGAGGAGGCGTCCTGGTCGGCGCGTCGCGACGGTACGGCGCCGTGGGTCGTGGAGGTCCGGTTCTCGGCGGGCGATCGCGAGCGCAGCGCACGCTGGACGTTCGACCCGCGCGGCCGCGTGGTCACCCCGCTCGACGACGAGGCCCGCTGGCTGGGCCAGCCCGACGACCCCCTGTCCCCCGAGATGGTCGGCGTGCCGTCGATCGCGGGACGCTCGCTCCCCCGGGGCGAATCCCGCCGCTCGGCCGGCGACCCGGCCGCCGATGCGACCGCGGTGCTGCTCGACGATCTCGCGGGCCGGCGGGGCCAGCGCCCCGGTGGACGCCCCGCACGCCGGGCCGACGACGCCTACCAGGCCGACGAGCTGCCGCTCGGAGACCTCGACCCGGCGCCACGTCCGGCGACCGGGGCACTCCCCCACGTGCCGCGCACGCCCGAGACCGGCCCCCAGCCCGTCGCGCGCGTCGCCGCGCCGTGGGCGCACGACGCCCGCGCCGACGCAGGTTCCTCCGACGACGCCGGGAGCGCCGGACCTGCTGGCGACATCGGCGCCTCGGTCGTCGACCTCGGCTCGCGACGCCACCGGCCCCCGTCTCCGCCCGGGCCGGAGCCCGGGACGCCCGACCCGGCACCCCGAGCGGAGTCGGCCGAGAGCCCAGTGGGCCTCGAGCCCGAGCCGGCGCCCGTCGGCGCTCCACGCGAGCCCGCCACGGCTGCGCCCCCTGCGCCCGCGCAGGGGGCGGCCCGGGCCGGCGAGCCGCGCCGCGCCGGCCCGGCGCGGCGGCCCGCCCGGAAGGGCCGTGCGCAGGTCCCGAGCTGGGACGAGATCGTCTTCGGCGGGGCACGCCCGCAGAAGTAGGTCCCCTCCGTCGAGCGGACGGTCAGAGGTCGAGCAACGCGTCTCCGGACGAGAGCCGCCGCGCGACGGCGGCCGTCATGCGGCGCATGTGGTGGCGCCGGCACAGCACCTCGTACGCGATCTGGCCCGCGCCGTCGCCGACGTCGCCCACGACCACCTGGTCGCCCTCGACGACCATGAGGCCGTCGACGGTCCGCGCGTTGTGCGTGGCACGCGCCCCGCACCAGCACAGCGTCTGGACCTGGAGCACCTCGATGCGGTCGGCGAGCTCGATGAGGCGGGCGGCGGCCGGGAACAGGCGGGTGCGGAAGTCCGTCGTGATGCCGAACGCGAAGACGTCGATCTCGACCTCGTCGACGAGCCGCGCGAGCTGCTCGACCTGCGCGGGCGAGAAGAACTGTGCCTCGTCGCACACCAGGTAGTCGACGAGCCGGCCGGCCTGCCGCTCCGCCGTGACGATCTCCCAGAAGTCGGTGTCGTCGGCCACCTCCCGCGCGTCGACCTCGAGCCCGAGCCGGGAGGACAGGCGTGCGACGCCCGCCCGGTCGTCGCGCGTGAAGATCAGCCCCGTGCGGCCGCGCGCCGCGTGGTTGTGGTCCATCTGCAGCGCTAGCGTGGACTTGCCGCTGTCCATGGTCCCGCAGAAGAAGACGAGCTCGGCCATGCGCCCGATCCTGTCAGACCCCGACCGTGTCAGACGACGACGGCGAGCAGCGGAACGTACATCTCGGTCTCGGTGAGCGACCCGTGCACGCCCGGCATCGCCCGCGCCTCCGCGGTATGGAGACGGGAGTCGACGACGGTCGCCCGGCCGGTCGCCGCCACGACGAGGTCGCCGATCGCCTCGCGCACATGGTCCGCGACCGGGCCGAACCAGCCCGCACCGACGGCCTCCTCGCGCCGCACGACGACGGCGTCCTCGCCCAGCACCTCGCGCCACCGGGCGGCGACCGCGTCGGGGTCGGCGCCGGGTTCGACGTACACGTGCGTGGCACGCGGCTCGCCGCCGAGCAGCGCGACGTCGCGCGCCAGCTCGGGCGACGTCGTGACGTCGTGCTGCAGGTCGGGGTCCGAGGCGACCTGCCCGTGGTCGGCCGTGATGAGCACCAGTGTGCCGGGCGGAAGCGAGCGCACCAGCCGGCGCAGATCGGCGTCGGCGGCCTCGAGCGCGTCGCCCCACTGCCACGAGTCGGGGCCGTGCTGGTGGCCCGTCTTGTCGACGTCCCCGTGGTAGAGGTACACCAGCCCCGGCTCCCGCAGCGTGCGCACCGCCACGTCGACGCGGTGACCGAACGTCTCGGCGACGACGTAGGCCGGGCCGCGCAGCACGGCGCGTGTCATTCCCGAGCCATCGAACTTGCGCGGGCCGGGCGCGACGACGCGCACGCCGGCGGCCGCGAGCGCCTGAAGCACCGTGGGCTCGCGCTGCAGGTCCTCGGGCGTGACGGGCATCGGCCGGGACAGCTTGGTGCCCGGCCGGTACGGGTCGGACTGCTCGGTCCAGGACACCATCGTCGCCAGGCCGCCCGTGGCAGGGTTGCGCTGCGTGTATCCGACCAGGCCCGCGCGGCCGGGCGACGTGCCGGTGCCGAGCGTGGCGAGCGCGGCCGCCGTCGTCGACGGGAAGCTCGACGTGAGCGAGCGCGCGTCGCCCAGCAGCGAGCGCAGGAACGGCGCGTGGCCGCCGCGCTCGACGAGGTTGTGCAGGCCGAGACCGTCGACGAGCACGACGACGACGCGCTCGGTCGCGGGGGCGCCGAGCGCCGCGGCGCACTCGCCCGACCGCAGGCCGGTCGCGGTCGTGAGCTCGAGGCCGAGAGCGCCGGCCGCCGCGGGAAGCACCGCGGCGAGCGACTCGGTGCCGTAGGACGGGGCGACGAACCCCGCCACGAGGTCGGGAGCCGTCATCGAGCCCTGGCGCCGGTCGCCGCCGACAGCGTGCGGGCGAAGGCGACCGCGCGCCGCACGGCGTCGCGTCCCTCGGCCGCGCCGCTGACGCGCACGACGACGTCGTCGGGCGTGAGCTGGCCCGTCAGGCCGTGGTCGGCCTCGCAGCTCGGGTCCGGGCACTGGGCGGGCTCGAGGTCGATGCGTGAGACCGCGCCCCAGCCGATGGCGAGCGTGAGCTCGGAGGCGCTGTCACCGGGCCGGTGCTGGGCCGGCTCGTTGACGATGTGGGTCAGGGCGACCGAGCGGATCTCGGTCAGCGGCACGGCCTCGGTCGTCGCGGCGGCCGACGACGGGTGGGCGGCGTCGCCCTCGTGGTCGTCGACGTGCGCGGTCACGAGCCGCGTGGGCGTGAGAGCCAGGACGGTCAGGTGGCGCCGCACCTCGCTGTCGAACGTGGTCTCGGCCTGCACCAGGTGCGCGACGACGGCCTCGTCGGAGATCGCGACGTCGAGGACGTCGTCCACGAGCTCGGGGTAGTAGCCCGCGCGGTAGACGTGGGCGGTCAGGTCGTCGCGGAGGTTCTTGCGCGTGGTGGCGTTGGGCACCTGGGCATTCTCCCACCCTCCTGGGTCACGCGGCCACCTGCCGCTGTCGCCCGTTCCGTCAGCCCGGCAGCGCGCGCCGGAGCGCGTCGGCGCGGCGGGCCGCGGGCCGCAGCCGCGCGGAGGCGTGCAGCACGGACACGCCCGACTCCGCCACGACGACCGGGTAGAGCTCGAGCGACGCGAGCTCGGGCAGGTCGTCGGCCATGACCGACACGCGTGCCAGGACGTCCTCGAGCGCGTCGACGTCGACCTCCGGCGTGCCGCCGTAGCCGAACAGGCGCGGCGCCGCGCGCACCGTGCGCACCATGTCCGCCACGTCGACGTCCGTCAAGGGCGGCACGCCGTGCGCGACGTCGTCGAGCAGCTCGGTCGCGTCACCGGCGAGACCGAAGGACACCATCGGGCCGAACAGCAGGTCCTCAGCCGAGCGCACCACGCACGCGACGCCGACGGGAGCCATGCGCTGCACCTCGAAGACGGCGTCGGTCTCGCCCAGCACCGACGCGGCGACGTCGCGCATCCGCTCGACGTCGTCGCGCAGCTCGGTCGCGTCAGCGATGTCCAGGCGCACACCGCCCAGGTCAGCGCGGTGCCGCAGGGCCGCAGAGGCGCTCTTGAGGACGGCGGGCCAGCCGAGGTCGTCCGCCGCAGCCACGGCCTCGTCCGGGGTGCGCACCTGCCGCGACCGCCACAGGTCGAGCCCGTAGCAGGCGAGCAGCTCGGCGGCCTCGTCCTGCGTGAGCGCCCGGGTGGCGTCGCCCTCACCCGCGGCGAGCCAGCCCTCGACGAGACGGCGTGCACGGCGCGTCTGCACGCCGTCGGGCCGCACGTGCGTGCCCTGGTCCTCGGTGCGCCGGTGGGCGTGCTCGACGACCTTGCCGAGCGCGGTGACGGCATCCTCGGGCGTCGAGAAGGCCGGGATGCGCACCTCGCGCCCGTCGGGCGCGAGGGCGGCGAGCTCGTCGGGCATGCCGTGCAGACCGAGCATGGAGGCGGCCGTCGTGCGCCCCGTGCGCGCGGCGGCCTGAGCGACGGCGCGCGCGACCGCGCCGGTGCGCGGCAGCACGACCGGCACGTCGACCGCGACGACGACGTCGCACGCCCCGGGCGCGTAGAGCGCGTCGACCGTGCGGGCGATGTCCTCGTCGGACGCGTCGGGCGGCACGAAGTCGGACGACGCGGCGACCACGAGCCCGACCGCGGCGGCCGCCTCGGCGACCAGGGCCGCGAGCGCGGCCGAGGACGCGAGGATGCCGACCCGGTTGCCCGCCGGCAGCGGCTGGTGCGCCAGCACCTGGGCTACGTCCATGAGCTGGTGCGTGTTGGCGGCGCGGATCACGCCGGCCTGGCGCAGCATCTCGTCGAGCAGGCGCCGGGGCGCGTGCGTGGCCCGCACCGCGTGGCCGGGCGGCACGACCTGGCCCGAGCGGCCCGCGACGACAACGACCACGGGCTTGACCGCGGCGAGCCGCCGCGCGATGCGCGAGAACTTGCGCGGGTTGCCGATCGACTCGAGGTAGAGGCAGACGACCTCGGTGGCCGGGTCGTCCTCCCAGTACTGCATGAGGTCGTTGCCGGAGACGTCGGCGCGGTGCCCCGCCGACACGAGGGACGACACGCCCAGGCCGCGGCGCTCGAGCGTCGCGGTGAGGGTGACCGCCGCCGCGGCCGACTGGCAGAAGAGGCCGACGACGCCCGGCGCGGGCGGACGCTCGGCAAGGCCGGCGTGCAGCCGCGCGCCCGGCGTCGTGGTCACGATGCCGTACGACGCCGGTCCGACCACGCGCATGCCGGCCGCGTGCGCGGTGCGCACGAGCTCGCGCTGGCGCGCCAGGCCGGCCTCCCCCGTCTCGGCGTAGCCGGCCGCGAGCACGACGACGCCGCGCGCGCCGCGGGTGGCCAGCCGGCGGACGGCGTCGACTGCGGCGTCGGGCGCGACGGCGAGCAGCGCGAGGTCGACCTCGCCCACCTCGTCCCAGGAGGCAGCGGCCGTGACCTGCCGCGCCTCGGGGACGGGGTCGGGCGCGCCGAGGACGACGAGCTCGGTGTCGCCCGGGTCCGCGACGGCCGCCTCGACCACACGCCGGGCCAGGTGCGCCTCGGTGGTGAGACCGTCCGGCCCGGGACCCACGAGCAGCACCCGCCGCGCCGAGAGCAGACCCTGCATCGAGCGGGCCTCGGCGCGGTGCTCGCGGTCGGCCATGACCTCACGCGAGCGCTCGGTCGGGTCGATGTCGAACCCGACCGAGACCACGCCGTCGTCGAGGTGCTGCATGACCTCGAAGCCGGCGTCGCGGAAGACCTTGAGCATCGAGGAGTTCTGCGGCAGCACGTCGGCGACGAAGCGGCGGATGTCGCGCTCGCGCGCCGCCGCGGCGATGTGCTCGAGCAGGACCGAACCCAGCCCCTTGCCCTGCATCGAGTCGGCGATGTTGAACGCGACCTCGGCCTCGCCGTCGCCCACCTTGTCGTACCGGGCGACGCCGATGATGTCCTCCCGCTCGGCGCCGTCGTCGTGCGTCCCCGGGCGGACGGCGACGAGCGCGACGCGCTCGTCGTGGTCGACGTGGGTCAGGCGGGTGAGCTCGCGCGCGGTGAGGCTGTGCACAGGCGCGAAGAACCGGAAGTAGGAGGAGCGCTCCGACTGCGACTCCTGGAAGCGCTGGAGCGCCGCGGCGTCGGCGGTGCGGATGGGGCGCACGTGCGTGGTCGTCCCGTCGCGCAGCACGACGTCGGCCTCCCACTCGAGCGGGTACTCGGGTGCCTCGTCGCCCGGCGCGTGAGGGGGTGCGTCCACCGTCGAAGGCTAACCGGTGGGTGCGACGAGGGTCTCGCCACGCGCCCAGGGTCCTCCCAGGGAGCACAGGATCCTCACAGCCGCGCTCCGGAGGCGCGTCAGGCCCGTGGGCAACGGTGGGTCCGAACCCGGGGCACAGGCCCGGGCAGGACCCAGGAGAGCCACCATGAGCACCATCCAGAAAGCCACCATCGCGGGCGCGATCGGGCTCGCGGCGCTCGGCGTCGGCGTCACCGCCGCAGGAGCGGCGTCGCAGGACGTGACGAGCGCCGTGCAGACGGCGGACGAGAGCACGTCGGACGACTCGAGCACGTCCCGGCCCGACCGCTCGGAGCTGCTGAGCGAGGCCCTGCAGGGACTGGTCGACGACGGCACCATCACGGCCGAGCAGCGCGACGCCGTCGTGGACGCGCTCGGGGAGTCCGACGCGCTGCGGCCCGGCCACGGGCACGGCGGACACGGGGGGCACGGCGGCTTCGGGCACGCGATCGACCTCGGGGTCGCGGCGGAGACGCTCGGCCTGTCGACCGACGAGCTGCGCGAGGCGCTGTCCGCCGACGGTGCCACGCTCGCCTCCGTCGCCGAGGCTCAGGGCGTCGAGACGTCCACGCTGACCGACGCGCTCGTCGCGGCGGCGACCGATCGGCTCGCCGCGGCCGTCGAGGACGGGCGCCTGACGCAGGACCAGGCCGACGAGCTCGCGGCCGAGCTGCCCGAGAAGGTCGCCGACGCGATCGAGTCCGAGCTCGGCGCGGGTCCGCACGGCGACCGGCCCGGACGCGGCTGGAGCGGCCCGTCGTCCGGGTCGGAGTCCTCCGACTCCGGCTCCGACTCGAGCTCGGCCGACCAGACATCCTTCGGCGTCTGACAAGCCTCCCGCGGCGGTCCGTCGTCCTCCCCGGACCGCCGCGGGCGTGGTTCCCGGCTTCCGCGGCCCGCCTTCGCGGCGGGGGCGGCGCCGGCGGCTAAGGTTCTCTCGAACGTCCGTACGGTGGCTCGGTCCGCCGTCGGGCGCCACGCAAGCCCGATGCACGAGCAGACCCAGGGAGCCGCACCGCATGGCGCGCAAGTCCAGCGCACCCGCCACCGACGAGCCGTTCGACGAGAAGATCGTCGACATCGACGTCGCGTCCGAGATGGAGACGTCGTTCCTCGAATACGCGTACTCCGTCATCTACAGCCGCGCCCTGCCCGACGCGCGCGACGGCCTCAAGCCGGTCCAGCGCCGCATCCTCTACATGATGGCCGACATGGGCCTGCGCCCCGACCGAGCGCACGTGAAGTCGTCGCGCGTCGTGGGCGAGGTCATGGGCAAGCTGCACCCGCACGGCGATGCGGCGATCTACGACGCGCTCGTGCGTCTCGCGCAGGACTTTTCCCTGCGCCTGCCCCTGGTCGACGGCCATGGGAACTTCGGCTCGCTCGACGACGGCCCCGCGGCCGCCCGGTACACCGAGGCGCGCCTCGCTCCCCCGTCGATGTCCATGACGGCCGGCCTGGACGAGGACGTCGTCGACTTCGTCCCGAACTACGACAACAAGCTCACCCAGCCCGAGGTGCTGCCCTCGGCGATCCCGAACCTGCTCGTCAACGGGGCGTCCGGCATCGCGGTCGGCATGGCCACGAACATGCCCCCGCACAACCTCGTGGAGGTCGTCGCCGCCGGCCAGCACCTGCTCAAGCACCCCGAGGCGACGCTCGAGGACGTCATGCGGTTCGTGCCCGGGCCCGACCTGCCGTCGGGCGGCAAGATCGTCGGGCTCGACGGCGTGCGCGACGCGTACCGCACCGGCCGCGGCTCGTTCCGTACCCGCGCGACCGCGCGCGTCGAGAACGTCACGGCGCGCCGCAAGGGCATCGTCGTCACCCAGCTGCCCTACACGGTCGGTCCCGAGAAGGTGATCGAGAAGATCGCCGAGGGCGTCAAGGCCAAGAAGATCCAGGGCGTCACCAACGTCCAGGACCTCACCGACCGGATGCACGGCCTGCGCCTCGTGGTCGAGGTCAAGACCGGCTTCGACCCCGAGGCCGTGCTCGAGCAGCTCTACCGGACGACGCCGCTCGAGGACTCGTTCGGCATCAACAACGTCGCGCTCGTCGACGGCCAGCCTCGCACGCTGGGCCTGCTCGAGCTGCTGCGCGTGTGGGTCGACCACCGGATCGACGTCGTGCGCCGCCGCTCGGCGTACCGGCTCGGCAAGCGCAAGGAACGCCTGCACCTCGTCGAGGGCCTCCTGCTCGCGATCGTCGACATCGACGAGATCATCCAGGTCATCCGCTCCTCCGACGACGCCGCCGCCGCGCGCGAGCGCCTCATGAGCGTGTTCGACCTTTCCGAGGCGCAGGCGACCTACATCCTCGACCTGCAGCTGCGGCGCCTGACGAAGTTCTCGCGCATCGAGCTCGAGAAGGAGCAGAGCGACCTCGAGCGCGAGATCGCCGAGCTGACCGAGATCCTTTCCGACGACGCCCGTCTGCGCGGCGTCGTGTCCGGGGAGATGGGCGAGGTCGCCAAGGCCTACGGGACCCCGCGCCGCACCGTGCTGCTCGACTCCGCGGGCGGCGTGACGCCGGCCTCGGCCGCGACGAACGGCCGCAGCAAGAAGGACGTGCCCGCGCTCAGCCTCGAGATCGCGGACTCCCCGACGCGCGTGCTGCTGTCGGCGACCGGTCTGCTCGCGCGGACGTCGGGCGAGGGCGCCGACGCGGCGCCGGAGCGCGCGGGACGCCGGCACGCGCACGACGCGCTGCGCGGCGACACCGCCGCGACGACGCGGGGCGACGTCGGGCTCGTCACGACCGCGGGGCGCCTCCTGCGCATCTCCGTGCTCGATCTGCCGTCGCTGCCGCCCACCGACGGTCCGCCGTCGCTGTCCGGCGGCGTTCCCGTGAGCGAGCTCGTCGCGCTGCGGCCGGGCGAGCAGGCGCTCGCCGTGGTCCCGCTCACGTCCGACGCGCCGACGCTCGGCCTCGGCACGGCGAACGGTGTGGTCAAGCGCGTGATCGCGGGTGACGCGCCGAGCAACAGGGACGAGTGGGACGTCATCGCGCTCAAGGACGGAGACGCCGTCGTCGGCGCTGCGCCCGTGGGCGACGAGGACGAGCTCGTCCTCGTCTCCTCCGACGCGAGCCTGCTGCACTTCGACGCCTCGGCCGTGCGTCCGCAGGGTCGCGCCGCCGGAGGCATGGCCGGCATCCGGCTCGCCGCGCGTCAGCGCGTGGTGTTCTTCGGCGTGGTGCGTGCCGGGACGCGCGACCTGCACCAGGTCGTCACCGTGGCCGGAGCGTCGGACGCCCTGCCCGGCACGGGCGGGGGCTCGGTCAAGGTGACGCCGTACGAGCTCTACCCCGGCAAGGGCCGCGGTACCGGCGGCGTCCGCGCGCACCGGTTCCTCAAGGGCGAGGACTCCCTCGTCCTGGCCTGGGTCGGCGAGGGGCCGCCGCGCGCCGTCGGCACGGGCGGTCAGCCGGTCGAGCTGCCTGCCCCGGTCGAGCGGCGCGACGGCTCCGGCACGCCGCTCCCGGGCCCGGTCGCGGCGATCGGCTGACCGTTCAGCGCGCCACGGCGTCGGCGATCGCGCGACCGAGGTCGTCCGGCCGGGTGAACATCGGCCAGTGCCCGGTGGGCAGGTCGACGATCTCGTAGTCGCGCAGCCGCGAGAGCTCGCGCGTGTACGCGTGGTCGGCGCCGATGAAGTGCCGGTACATCTGGCTCGGGCCCTCGAACCCCTCGAAGAACTCGCACGCGATGATCGTGCTCGGCACGTCGTAGCGGCGCTCGTCGACCAGCGTGATCGGGTCGGAGGCGACGCGCGCGGGCGTGGGCACCGCCGTCGTACGGAACGTGCCGCGCAGCTCGTCGTCGAGGTCGACGAGATCGGCGTCGTCGAACACCGACCAGTCCGGCAGCGGGACCTCGCCGTCGACGACCGGCAGCTCGTCGTTGATCACGCCACCGTCTCCCAGCGGGACGGCGTCGACATAGACGTTGCGCGCCACTCGGCCTGGCAGGCGGTCGGCCGCTGCGTGGATGAGGGCACCGCCTCCGGAGTGACCCACGAGCACGACGGTCGCGTCCGGGCCGAGCGCGTCGACGGCGTCGACCACGGCCGCGACATGATCCTCGAGCGTGATGCCGGAGCGGTCCGCGTCGACCGACTCCATTCCGGGCAGCGTGACCGGGTGAACCGTGTGTCCGGCGCCGACGATCGGCGGGATGACGGCGTCCCAGGCGGACGCGTTCAGCCAGAATCCGGGAACCAGGATGATGTCCATGGTGTGACCCTAGGTGTGGCCACCGACACCCGGTTGGTTGGATGGACTCCATGAGCCAGGCGACCGAGACCACCCGCTACGTCTTCTCCGCCGACCCCGACCGCATCGACGCCGACCGCGTGCACCGCCTGCTGTCGCAGCACGCCTACTGGGCGCTGGGACGAACCCGCGAGGTGCAGGACGCCGCGCTCGCGGGGTCGCGCAGCTACGGGGTGTACGACGCCGTGACGGGCGAGCAGGTCGCCTGCGCGCGCGTCGTGACCGACGGCGCGACGTTCGCGTGGCTGTGCGACGTGATCGTCGATCCCGAGGCACGCGGCAACGGGGTCGGCGTCCGGCTCGTCGAGGGCGTCGTCGCCGACCTCGAGCCGCTGCGGCTCAAGCGGATCATGCTCGTCACCGAGGACGCGCACGAGCTATACCGCAAGGTGGGGTTCGCCGAGCTCGGCGACCCGGAGCGGTGGATGGTCCGTCCGGGCACGCTCTGAGGAACACGGATCCTCACAGCTCCACGGAGTACATCCGAGACCCGTGCGTCTTGACGTACCCGAGGCTCGCGTACAGGCCGTCGGCGCCGGACGGGTTGGCCGTGTCGACGTCGAGCGCCGCGAAGTGCATGCCGTCGTCGGCGAACGCCCGCATCCCGGCCGCGAGCGCCACGATCGCGGCCTTGCGGCCCCGGTACGCGCGCCGGACGCCGAGGAGGTGGGTATATCCGAACGGGAAACCGCGGACGGCCCAGTCCTCCTCGAACCGTGACGCGAGCTGGTAACCCACGACGAGCGGCTCTCCGGCCCGCAGGGCCGTGGCCGTGTCGGCGTCGGTACGGGGGTCGGCGAGCAGCGCGGGGACGTCGGGCCCGTCGTCGACCACGAGGAACGACCACTGCGGCGCGAAGCCAGCACGGTCGCCTGACCACTGCTCAGGCGTCTGCGGCTCGCTGCCCCAGTGGTCCCGGAAGGCGTCGTTGTGGGCCAGGCGGGTGGCCCCGTCATACTCCGGGGCGAACCGCACGAGGCGCAGCGACCCGTCGAGCGCGACGTCGGGCAGCGGTGCGGCGTCGAGGTCGCGCAGGTCGCGCATGAGCTCGGCGTAGAACCGGCGTGCGGCGAACCCGGCCCGCTCGTAGAGGTGGTTCTTCGACACCGGCCCGTCGTCCTCGGCGAAGACCGCGAGCCTGGCCGGCACGTCCTTGCCCGACGCCGCGAGCACCTGCCGGCCGCGCGCGACCTGCCACGCGAACAGCTCCCGCCCGATGCCCTCGCCGCGGCGCTCTGGGTGCACGCCGCCGAAGAGGTACGCCCGCACGGTGGTGATGTCGCCCGGCATCGACTCGACCATGCCGTAGGCGCGCAGGACGCCGTCGGCGTCGAAGCCGAGCAGCGAGTCGGTCTCGAAACGGCGCCAGGGGGCGTCGAACAGCTCGAGCAGCTCGTCGAGCACCTCGCGGTAGGGCTCGCGGTCGACCTCGGCGATGGTGTTGCGCAGCTCGAGGAGCGCGGGTGCGTCGTCGCGCGTCGCGGGCCGCCAGGCGAGGTAGCCGGCGGTGATGGTCGGCAGCGTCGACGGCGCGGCGGCGCGCTGGGCGATCGGCCCGATGCCGGCCGCGGTGTCGGCGGTGTCCGTGGCGGTCATGATCCCGACGGTAGGCCGCGCGGCCGCCTCGCGCACCGTAATTGTGGCTGGACGCCCGGGCCTGCGCCGCGGCTGCGCGGTTAGGCTGCACAGGTGACCTCGACGCTCGACCTTGCCGCCGCCGACGCCCGCGCCGCCGCCCTGCTGGAAGCCATGCGCACCCGCGTGGTCGTGGCCGACGGCGCGATGGGCACGATGATCCAGGAGGCGGACCCGACACTCGACGACTACGAGGGTCACGAGGGCTGCAACGAGGTGCTCAACGTCTCGCGGCCGGACATCATCCGTTCGGTCCACGACGCCTATCTCGAGGTTGGCGTCGACGCGATCGAGACCAACACGTTCGGCGCGAACTGGTCCAACCTCTCCGACTACGGCATCGAGGACCGCATCCGCGAGCTGGCGCGTGCCGGCGCCGAGCTCGCGCGCGAGCGCGCCGACGCGTTCGCCACGCCCGAGCATCCCCGCTGGGTGCTCGGGTCGATGGGTCCGGGCACCAAGCTGCCCTCGCTCGGTCACACGACGTACTCCCACCTGCGCGCCACGTTCGCCGAGCAGGCGGCAGGCCTGCTCGAGGGTGGCGCGGACGCGTTCCTGGTCGAGACGAGCCAGGACCTGCTTCAGGCCAAGGCCGCCGTGACGGGCGCGCGCGAGGCGATGGACGCCGTCGGCCGGCGCGTGCCGGTCATCGTCTCGGTCACGGTCGAGACGACGGGCACCATGCTCATGGGTTCGGAGATCGGCGCCGCGCTCACGACGCTCCAGGCGCTCGGGGTCGACGCGATCGGCCTCAACTGCGCCACCGGCCCCGACCAGATGAGCGAGCACCTGCGTCACCTGGCCCGCCACAGCGAGGTCCCCGTGACGTGCATGCCCAACGCGGGCCTGCCCGAGCTCGGCCCCCACGGGGCCGTCTACCCGCTCACGGCGGGCGAGCTCGCGACGGCGCACGCGCAGTTCGTCGAGGAGTTCTCCCTCGGCCTCGTGGGCGGCTGCTGCGGCACGACGCCGGAGCACATGCGCCAGGTGGCCGAGGCCGTGCGCGCCCGCGCGCTCGGCGCGCGCCCGGTCGAGCGCGAGAACGGCGTCGCGTCCCTCTACTCGCACACCGACCTGCACCAGGACGCCTCCTACCTGGCGATCGGCGAGCGGACGAACGCCAACGGCTCGAAGGCCTTCCGCGAGGCCATGCTCGAGGGCCGGTGGGACGACGTCGTCGACATCGCCCGTGCCCAGACCCGCGACGGCGCCCACCTGCACGACGTGTGCGTCGACTACGTGGGACGCGACGGCGTCGCCGACGTGCGCGAGGTCGTCTCGCGGCTCGCGAGCGCCTCGACCCTGCCGCTCGTCATCGACTCGACGGAGCCCGAGGTCATCCGGGCCGGACTCGAGCTCGTCGGCGGCCGCGCGGTGGTGAACTCGGTCAACTTCGAGGACGGGGACGGGCCGACGTCGCGGTTCGCGCGGATCATGCCGGCCGTCCAGGAGCACGGGGCCGCCGTCGTCGCCCTCACGATCAACGAGGAGGGCCAGGCGCGCACGGCGGCCACAAAGGTCGAGATCGCCTCGCGGCTCATCGACACGCTGACGCAGCAGTGGGGCATGCGCGTCGACGACATCATCGTCGATGCGCTCACGTTCCCCATCGCGACGGGTCAGGAGGAGACCCGCCGCGACGCGATCGAGACGATCGAGGCGATCCGTCAGATCACGGCCCGCTACCCGGGCGTCCACACGACGCTCGGCGTCTCGAACGTCTCGTTCGGTCTCAACCCCGCCGCGCGCACGGTGCTCAACTCGGTGTTCCTGCACGAGGCGGTGCAGGCCGGCCTGGACTCCGCCATCGTTCACGCGGCCAAGATCCTGCCGCGCACGGCGATCCCCGACGAGCAGTGGGAGGCTGCCGAGGACCTCGTGTGGGACCGTCGCCGGTACGACGACGAGGGCAACCTCGTCCACGACCCGCTCTCGCACCTGCTCGAGCTGTTCAGCGGCGTCGACTCCGCCGCGCTGCGCGATCAGCGCGCGGCTGAGCTCGCCGCGCTGCCCGTCGGCGAGCGGCTCGCACGGCGCATCATCGACGGCGCGCGCAAGGGCCTCGAGGGCGACATCGAGGAGGCCCTCTCCGGTGGGATGAAGGCGCTCGACATCGTCAACGAGCACCTGCTGGGCGGCATGAAGGTCGTGGGCGAGCTGTTCGGGTCGGGCCAGATGCAGCTGCCGTTCGTGCTGCAGTCGGCCGAGGTCATGAAGGCCGCGGTCGCGCTGCTCGAGCCGCACATGGAACGGGTGGCGGGCGACGAGGACCAGACGAAGGGCACGATCGTTCTCGCTACGGTGCGCGGCGACGTGCACGACATCGGCAAGAACCTCGTCGACATCATCCTGACGAACAACGGCTACAAGGTCGTCAACATTGGCATAAAGCAGCCGGTCTCGGCGATGATCGAGGCGGCCGAGGAGCACGACGCCGACGTCATCGGCATGTCGGGCCTGCTCGTGAAGTCGACCGTGGTCATGAAGGAGAATCTCCAGGAGCTCGTGTCGCGCGGGCTCGAGAAGAAGTGGCCGATCCTGCTCGGCGGCGCGGCCCTGACCAGGACGTACGTCGAGGACGACCTCGCCTCGATGTTCCCCGGCACCGTCCGGTATGCGCGCGACGCCTTCGAAGGGCTGCGGCTCATGGAGCCGCTCGTCGCGGTCGCCCGTGGCGCCTCCCCTGACGAGGTCGGGCTCCCGGCGCTCCGCAAGCGCCGGCACAACGTCGTCAAGGTCACCGAGACCGCCGCCGAGGACCTGCCCGCACGCTCCGACGTCGCCGCGGACAACCCCGTCCCGACCCCGCCGTTCTGGGGGACGCGCGTCGTCAAGGGCGTGCAGCTCGCGGACTACGCGGCGTTCCTCGACGAGCGCGCGACGTTCATGGGCCAGTGGGGCCTCAAGCCCGGCCGCGGTGACGACGGCGCGTCGTACGAGGAGCTGGTCGAGACCGAGGGGCGGCCGCGTCTGGCGGAGTGGCTCGAGCGCATCCACACCGAGCACATCCTCGACCCGACGGTCATCTACGGGTACTTCCCGGTGTGGTCGGAGGGCGACGACGTCGTCGTCGCGCACCACGAGGGTCCCGACGGCGGCTCCGGCGGCGAGCCGGGCACCGAGCGGCTGCGCTTCCACTTCCCCCGGCAGCGGCGCGACCGGCACCTGTGCCTGGCGGACTTCGTCAAGCCGCGCGCCTGGGTGGAGGAGACGGGGCGCCTCGACGTGCTGCCCGTCCAGCTCGTGACCGTGGGCGACTTGGTGTCGGCGCACACGGCGCGGCTGTTCGAGGCGAACCGGTACCGCGAGTACATGGAGCTGCACGGGCTGTCGGTGCAGCTCACCGAGGCACTGGCCGAGTTCTGGCACGCGCGCGTGCGCGACGAGCTGGGCTTCTCAGCAGAGGACCCGCCCGACGTCGAGGGCATGTTCAAGCTCGACTACCGCGGTGCCCGGTTCTCGCTCGGGTATCCCGCCTGCCCGGACATGGAAGACCGGCACAAGGTCGTCGAGCTGCTGCGGCCCGAGCGCGTCGGCGTGACGCTGTCCGACGAGCTGCAGCTGCACCCCGAGCAGTCGACCGACGCGTTCGTGTTCCACCACCCGGAGGCGAAGTACTTCTCCGTGTGACCGGGTGGCGGTGCGTCCGGTCGGGGCTGAGAGCCCTCCCTGTCCCCCCTTTTCCCGACCAGGCATGACCCGTCGGCAAGGTCCATGTTCTGTGAGGAGATCGCGTACTCACCGGTGGCGAGCACGAACGTCCGCCTGCGAGGGCCGTGACCGGGCTGGCGGTCCAGGGGGTACCGGACTCCTGCGGCGTGGTTGACCGCGCGGTGCAGGCGGCCGGATCCACGTCCGACGGCCGTCGGTTTCACCAGGCTCGCGTACGCCGCGAGGCACCGCACTCAGCGGTGGAGCGAGTACGAGGTCGAGGATCGCGTGCCGGCCCGTGGAAAGCAGAACGACCGCCCCGGCGAGCACGAGCGCGCGCCAGGGATGATCCGGGAAGTCGACCTCGGCCAGCGTGAACGACTTTGATGCGTTCGTCGCGGGGGCGGGGCGTTCGGGCTCGGCCACAAGTTGACCGCAACTTGGCGGCGCAGAAGGCTGGGTTCCACGAGTACGTACCGCTGGAAGGCGCCGACCATGACGGTCCCCCTGGTTCCCGAGCCTCACCGCTCGCTCGCCCCCGACCTGAGACGCGTGCTTACCGACGTGCGCGCGCCGACGCGTGGGGAGCGGAGCCGTGGCAGGAACGAGGCTGGGATCAAAGCTGCGACCGGCGAGGAGACTTGGCGCGGGATGCCCGCAGAGGCAACGGCGGCTAGACCCTCTCAGGGCGCTGACATGTCGACCACACGACTCCACTAGGCGAGGACGAGCAATCCGAGGGGCGGCGATCGCGATGAGCATTCCCCGGACGGGCGACGAGCACGGGCCATCGGATGCGGGTCACGAGCGTGCGGTCGATCCCTGGGTGATCCGTTTCACCAGCTACGACCCAGACGACGAGGGGCGCCGTGAGGCCCTGTGCACGGTGGGTAATGGGTATCTCGCCACCCGTGGCGCGGCGCTCGAGTCCACCGCCAACAGGGTCCACTACCCCGGAACCTACGCCGCTGGTGTGTACAACCGGCTGCGGGACCGGATCGACGGGCGGATGGTCGAGAACGAAAGCCTGGTCAACCTGCCCAACTGGCTGGCGACACGGTTCCGGGTCGATGGCGGCCGGTGGTTCGACATCGACCAGGCGGAGATCCTCCACAACGAGCAGGAGCTCGACATGCGTCGCGGGCTGCTGACCCGCCGTCTCCGGGTCCGGGACGACGCCGGCCGCACGACCACGGTCACCGAGCGCCGGCTAGTGAGTATGGACTTCGCGCATGTCTGCGCCCTGGAGCTGACGTACTTGCCCGAAGACTGGTCGGGACGGCTCGAGATCTCCTCCCTCCTCGACGGCAGGATCGAGAATGCGCTGGTACCCCGCTACCGCGCGCTCTCCGGCAAACACCTCGACGTGGTGCGCACCGACGCGCTGGCCGACGACTCGGTGCTGCTGGAGGTCGTGACCTGCCAATCGGCGATCCGGGTGGCGATGGCGGCCCGCACAGTCGTCGTGCGAGGCGGCAGGATCGTCCAGGCCGGCCGACGGCTCGTGGACGACGGCACCGTGGTCGGCCATCACCTCTCGCTCGAGGCACAGCAGGCGGAGCCGGTTACGTTGGAGAAGACCGTCACAGTGTTCACCGGCAGGGACCAGGCGATCACCGAGCCGGCCACCGAGGCCTCCCGCTGGCTGGCGCGCCTGGGACGGTTCGACGACCTGCTCCGCCGGCATGTCCTGGCCTGGGCACGCCTTTGGGACATCTTCCACGTCGACATGGAGGGGGACGGGAACAAGCTGCACATCGTGCGCCTGCACATCTTCCATCTGCTCCAGTCAGTCTCCGTCAACTCCGTCGACCTCGACGTGGGGGTACCCGCTCGGGGACTGCACGGCGAGGCCTACCGTGGCCACATCTTCTGGGACGAGCTCTTCATCTTCCCCGTGCTGAATCTGAGGCTCCCCGTGCTGACCCGGTCGCTGCTGCGGTACCGCTACCGCCGGCTGCCGGAGGCCCGGGCCGCGGCCCGTGAGGCCGGCTGGACGGGGGCGATGTATCCGTGGCAGTCCGGGAGCAACGGCCAGGAGGAGAGCCAGCATCTGCACCTCAACCCCAGCTCCGGGCGCTGGATCCCCGACCCGACGCTGCGGCAACGCCACGTGGGCATCGCCATCGCCTACAACGTCTGGCAGTACTACCAGGCCACCGGTGATCAAGAGTTTCTCGCCCAGGAGGGGGCCGAGATGCTCGTGGAGATCGCGCGCTTCTGGAGCAGCGTCGCGCAGTACGACCCGGACCGGGACCGTTACGTCATCCGCGGTGTGATGGGACCGGACGAGTTCCACTCCGGCTATCCCGGACGAGAGCTGGAGGGGATCGACAACAACGCCTACACCAACGTCATGACCTCCTGGGTGCTCCGGCGCGCCCTGGACACCCTGGACCTGCTGCCGGCTCCGACGTGCTCCGAGCTCCTGGACCGGCTGGACCTGGGCCGCGAGGAGCTCTCGCGTTGGCGCGAGGTCGCACGGCGGCTCTTCGTCCCCTTCCACAACGGAGTCATCAGCCAGTTCGAGGGGTATGAGCACCTTGAGGAGCTGGACTGGACGGCGTACCGGACCCGGTACGGGAACATCCAGCGCCTCGACCGCATCCTCGAGGCGGAGGACGACACGGTCAACCGCTACAAGGCCTCCAAGCAGGCCGACACCGTCATGCTGTTCTACCTTCTTTCGCCGGACGAGCTGCACGACGTGTTCGAGCACCTCGGCTACGACCTCGACCCCGAGATGATCCCCCGGACGATCCACTACTACCTTGAGCGCAGCTCGCACGGTTCCACACTGTCGGCCGTGGTCCACGCCTGGGTCCTCGCCAGGTCCCGGCGCGGGCAGGCTTTCGAGTTCGTCGCCCACGCCCTGGCCGCCGACGTTGCCGACGTCCAGGGAGGCACTACGCGGGAAGGCATCCACCTGGGGGCCATGGCTGGGAGCGTCGATCTGTTCCAGCGCTGCTTCGGCGGTCTCGAGACGCGCGAGGACCAGCTGCGGCTCGACCCCTACTGGCCCGAGTCGCTCGGTGTGATGGAGCTCTCGATCCGCTACCGGGCGCAGCCACTCACTGTGCGAATCTGTGGAGACCGCGCCGAGGTGACCGCTGGTCCCGGGATGCAGAATCCGATCCACATCGCGTGTCGGGGAGAGACCTCCGAGCTGAAGCCAGGGTCGAGAGTGAGGTTCCCGCTCCCGGTCACGACGTCCCCGCCGGACGGGTCGTAGCGGCCCGCAAGAACGTCACTGCCAAGGGTGGAAGCAGGCGCACATCGCGGCGGCGATGCGCATCTCGCGCATTCTCGTCAGGTACTGGCTGGACCGGTTCGCTGCCGAGGGCGAGGCTGGTCTGCACGACCGCAGCTCGAGCCCGCACAGCTGCCCCCGCAGAACCCCGGCTGGGTTTGAGGGAACGAAGTACTTCTCGGTGTGAGGTTCCGGGGCCAACACGGCGGGGCCAGGTGATGCGGCCATCCGACGCCGGGGCTTCGTCCCGATCGAGGAAGCCCCCGCCCCGTAGGCGAGTGGACCCGCTGACACGACTTGCGCACACAGGTCAGCCCCGCCGCGACCCCGCGGCGGGGCTGACCTGTTCACACGCTGCTCCTCGTGACGCCGCCTACGAGGTGGGAACGAGGCTCGCTCGTGCCGTCTGCAGCGCGGTGGTCGCGTCGACGAGCTGCTGGCTCGTGGCGCTGGACGCGCCCGAGAGGAACCGGGCCGCCTCGACGGCGTCCGTCAGCACCGCCCGGGACTCGGGCGTGTAGTCGCTCGCCGTGAGCCCCGCGAGAATGTCGTCGGCGAGCACGCCCAGCTCCTCACGAGCAGGGCGAAGCTCCGAGGACGGGCTACGGGGCATCGCCGCTTCCGGTCATGACCAGGTTGTCGACCGATTGAGCGTTGCTGTTCTCCCGGTAGGCGCTGGTGGCCACCATCCGATCCAGGCCGGTTGCCGTGATGGGCACGTCGACCTCCTCCACCAGAACGGCGCTGCCGTCGAGAATCCGGAAGCTGACCGTCTGGTTCGCGTAGTCGGCACGGAACCTGACCGTGTAGGTCTTGGTCTGATCGATCGGCACCGAGCTCCACTCGGGCTCGAGGGCGAACTCGGCGGTACTGGAGTCCGAGTCCGGCCCGACCGTCGAGTACCTCAGCTCGTCGGGGCCGCTGGTCTTGGTCGACCCTTGGATCGCGAACACGAGCTTGCCGTCGGGGTCACGGAACTCGATGCCGCCCTTGGAGTTCCGGTCGCCGCCGTAGGTCCAGTCGAAGCTCACGTCGGTCACCAGCTGGCCGGAGATGTCCGACGGGAACTGCTTGATCGCCGTCGTGTAGTTGGACATGCCGTTGGTCAGACGAAGAGCGCCGCCCGAGATCGTCGCATCCTGGCTGAAGCCGAACGCGGGTGCGGGAGCATCGGAGTCGAACTGCTCGTTCACGAGGTCGTCCGAACCGTCGAGCCTGAAGTAGTCGAATGACAGGACACCGGGCTCTGTCACCGTAAAGGTGAGGTCGTTGGTCCCTGGCTGGAGGGTCACCGTCTCGGCCGGATCGGTCTCGACGAATTCGGAGCCGACACTCATGTCGACCGGCGTGGAGTACGCCTGGCCGTTCACGCTCAGCTGAGCGGTGGCCCGACCGGTCGTCGCCTTGTACGCGGTCACGATTCTGGTCTTCCGTGCCTGCGCACTGTAGACCCGGAAGGTGACCTCGGCACCGGCCGGGAGCGCCGTCATTCCCTCGGCGCCCACCTTGACCCATCCGCCGCCGGAGGCACCGTCGTCCCAGACCTGCCGGACAGCACCGGACGGAAGCGTGTAGTCGGTGATGTCCTCCGTCTCGACGAGCTGCTCGCCCAACGGGATCGGGTCCCAGGTGACGACGCGAACCACGCCGAACGGGGGAACGGTCACCGTCGCGTCGCTCCCGCTCGTCGTGACCGTGGCGTCCGTCTCGCGGATCCAGGCGTTCTCGGTGGCGTCGGTCGCCGGGTCGTCGTAGGACCCGACCTGGGCCGACGCGATGTTGCCGGCAACGCCTGAGAGCGTGAAGGTGGTCGCCGTGGCACCGGCGTTCGCAAAGGCGAACTCGGTCGGGCCGCGCTCGATCGCGACGCCCGCCGTCTCGGCGCTCCAGGACCCGATGGTCAGAGGCTGGGAACGGAACGTCACATCCATCGAGCGCAGAGTGGTTGTCACGTCGTGCCCGGAGCCGGCGCCATGGCGCTCGTTGAGGAAGACGAGGCGGCCTCCGCCCAGCCCGTTCGGCTTCTTCGTCGCCAGATCGTGCCCGATCGACTTGAGCATCGTGTTGACGCCCGTGAGGTAGTCGATCTTGACCCGGTTCGCCGCGGAGGTGTCCGTCGATCCCGACGCGTCGAAGAAGGGCCCGTCGTAGGTGCAGTCGCCCACGCCGTACTTGGAGGCCGGCGAGTTGAAGATGCCGTGCTCGTCGGCTCCGCACAGCTCATAGATGTTGTAGTAGCCACCGCCGGACAGGGTGGAGAGCAGCCCGTAGGAGACCGCGTACTGGCCGTCCTCGGCGCCGATCTCCATGATCATCGGCAGGTTGTTGCCGTAGGAGTAGTCCACGTCGTTCCAGATCTTCGAGTGGCCGAACCTGTACTGCTGGTCGCGGCTGGCGCCATACGGGTCGATGCCGACGAAGTCGAGGTACGAGGTGCCGCCGGCAGCGCGGACCCTCTGGTTGTACTCGACCGCGGAGTAGCCCCGACGTGAATCGTTGGCGCGCGTCCAGACCGGGTAGGTGGACTGCTTCACGACCTTGCTCAGCTCGTTGTAGTAGTGCCACAGCACGTGGCGGTTGAACTCCTTGAACGTGTCGCGCCCGTCGTTCGCCGTGGACTCCCACGTGAAGCCCTCGAAGTCGCGCCAGTCAGCCAGGGAGATGTCGCTCTGGCTGACGTCCATGTAGGTGCCGTTGATGGTGCCGCTGCCCTCCATGCGGAGGGTCATGGACTCGTTGGCGACCTGGACACCGACGGTGGTGTGCTTGCCCGCGTTCTGCGTCTCCTCCCACTCGGCGACGTGCTCCATGACCTTGCTCAGCGCGGCGGTCTCGTACTGAAGGAGCTTCGGGTCGGCCTTGTCGAGCAGGAAGTCGTAGACGCCGTACATCTTCGAGGTCGCGGCGTCACGCTTCTTGAACAGGGGGGCACCGGCAGGGTGGTTGGGGTCGCAGGCGTTGAGCTTGGCCTCCTTGAGGTCGTCCATCTGCGCCCGGAACGTCGGCTCGCTGGTGCACGAGGGCGTCGTCATGGTTTTCGCGACGTCCTGGAACACGTAGTAGGGAATGCGGTTGTCCATCGAGTTCGACGTGGTGTCGCCACCGAACCAGATGATCTCGAACTTCAGGTTGTTGTTGGAGGCATTGCGCATGGCCTCGTCGAGGTAGCTCCAGTCAAAGTTGTCCGGGTCCGCGCTGGACAGCACCAGCTCCGGCGGAAACGTCCCGTTGAGGCCGTCGATCGAGATCGGGACCTCCGACTCGGCGTCGACCGGGGTCGACGACTGCAGCAGCAGGCTCACGGTCCGGTCGCCGGCACCGTAGCGCGACGTGACGAACTGCGTGACGTCGAAGTCGAAGTAGTTCGCCTTCTTGATGCGGTCCCACGACGGGGTGACGTCGAGCGGGGTCTGCTCGACCCCGTCCAGGGAGAGGTTCGTGCCGTCGTAGGCCGAGACCCCGAGCGAGTTCCAGGTGACGCTCGCGTCGTCCCAGCTGTCGCTGGGCAGTGAATAGACCTTGAGGTCGTGGCTGCGCCACAGGTCCGCACCGTCTCCCAGTGGATTCCCGGTGTTGTCGACGTAGACGCGGACCTTGGAAGCCGTCAGGTCGTGGGTGTAGTCGCTCGGGATCGTGAACTTCAGCAGCGCGAGCGACTGGTTGCTCGTGCTCGCCGCGTCGTAGGCCGTCTGGATGTTGCCGCCCGAGAAGGTCTCGTCCGGCATCCCGCGGACGACGTACGCCGCGTCGGAGGCCGCCACGGACCGGTCCGGCTGCACCTTCAGCCAGGGAACCTGGACGTTGATCGTGGTGAATCCCATGTCCGCCGCGGCCTTGTACAGCGAGCGCGTCTTGGCGCTGTTGTACGCGTACTCCGGCCCGAAGACCGCCTCGTTCTTGTCGACACGCATCTGGACGCCGTTGAAGAAGAACGGCTGCCCGTCGACCTCGAGGACCTCGTCCCGCTCGTACTGCCCGATCGTGACTCGCGAGATCTCGCCAGTCGCCGCCGTCGCCGTCGGCAACCCTGCCGCAACCAACCCACCCGCGCCCAGGCCGACCACGGCCAGCGCGGCAGCCCAGCGTCTGCTCTTCGTGTTCATCCGGTGCTCCCTTGCACACTGTTCGGTTGTCGCCCTGACCCCACTGCCCGGGACGCGGTACATTGTGACAACGGTTCCAGAATTGGTCAATAGGGGCAAGCGCCTCAGACTGGGCTAGCCAGACGAACCATCGAGGTTCATGCAACATGCGTGACAACGGTTCGCAGGACGTGGTTGACGATCTCGCCCTCGGCCCAACGGGGATCTCAGGTGGGAGGCTGATGAGTACATGTCGGGTCCCGACGAGTACGGCCAAGGTGCTGCGCCGGGCCAGGGCTCGTGGTTCTCGTTGCCTCGGCGAGGCCTTAGGGTGACGTCCGGACGACCGTTCGTCACTGCCCCGGGGTGTCCGGGGCGTTGCTTCGTGGCCCGCCGTCATACATGGAGTCATGCCCGTGGCGCGCTCTCGACGAGGAGTAGAGATGGCATCAACTCCGCGCTCAGCAACCCTTCGGGACGTCGCCCGAGTCGCCGGCGTATCACCCTCCACCGCGTCCCGCGTCCTCAACAGCTCGGGCACGTCGGTGAGCCCGGCGCTGGCGCAGCGCGTCCTGGCCGTGGCCGATTCGCTGGGCTATGTGAGCAACCAAGCCGCACGCGCTCTGCGCGGACGGCGCACCTCGGTGGTGCTCCTGGCCAGCGACCCGCGGACCGCGTCCATCGCCGCGATCGCCGCCGGCATGGAGGAGGCCGGGCGAGAACGCGACGTCATGGTGAGCATCACAGCCGCAGGCTCGGGTACGGCTGCGCAGCTGGCAGCGTTGGAGGTCCTTGGCGGACTGCGTCCCCGCGCGCTCGTGGTGACCGGGCGGTCCTATGCCGGCGAGTCGTTCGACGTCGTGCTGCCCGTGCTGCGCCGGCTTCAGGCCGACGGGTGCAGCGTCGTGTACATCGGCGACGAGGCGACGTCATTCCCCGCCGTGCGGTTCGACGACGTCGCGATCGGCCAGGTGGTCGGACGCCACGCGGCAGAGCGGGGCACGCGGGCGGTGATCCTCACGGCAGTCGGCCATCCGGCCCTCGAGAGCCGTCGCACGGGCTTCCTGAAAGGCCTGGCCGACGGCGGCCTCGAGCCCGCCTCAGTACGCACGGTGCACTGCGACATGTCCCACGGTGGCGCAGTGCAAGGGACGTTTCGCGCCATGGAAGAGCCGGCGCGGCCGGATCTTCTCCTGGCGGGGAACGACATCCTCGCGATCGGCGCCATCAGCGCGCTGCAGCAGCTCGGCCTCGACGTACCCCGCAGCGTCGCCGTGAGCGGGGTCGACGACATCCCGTTGGCGCGTGATATCGCGCCATCCCTGACGACGGTCGCCCTACCGTTCCACACGGCTGGACGAACCGCACTCGAGCTGGCGCTCTCCGGCGAAGCATCGGACGTGCACCTACGGAGCGAGCTGGTCGTGCGGGCCAGCACCGACCGCCCCACACGCTGAGCGCCCACGACGGACTCGGTCAGCCCACCCCAAGCCCGGCGCCCTCCGACAGCACGTGCAACCTGAGCACCGACCGAGTGTTGCGCCCGCTCGTGCGGCCATCGACCGGCAGTCTCGTTGACCTCCGCGCCCCGAGCCGGGCGCGCCCACGAGGCACGCGCCTCTCCCGCGAGGGACCAGAGTCCAGGAACACACGGCGCTCGTCCTTATGGAACCGTTATGCCTCGGGCGCCGTTGACGCCCGTTTCGAGAGGTATGCGCTGCGTCAGAGTGCGGTGCTACCTGCACTAACGCATGCCCATGGCCGCAGAGCGGTCGCAGATTGACAGGCGCCTGAAACCGTTGTCATGCTTGCGGTCGCATGCCGCGGGTCCTGGGACCGCGGAACCCGCAAACTGCGGGTCAACAACATCGGTGGCCTCAAGCCCTCGGAGGAGGAGACAGAGTTCTTCGTGCGATGCGCGTGGGAGGCGGGTCGCGACGACACACACAGGAAGTCGCCGCGTTCGTCGAGAACTGGGGCTCGCGCACGCTGTCAGCGTGCGCCTTTTCCCAGACGGCCTACGGCGACGAGGCACCACGGGCTTGAGTCCCTCCCTAGCCTGTCGATCAGACGAACGCCGTGTTGCACGCCCTCCCGGCGGAGGAGCGGGAGTCGTTCTTCCAGCTCTTCGCGATCAAGATTCACCTGGCCTACCTGGCCAAGGGCCCAGATCGTCCACGCCGATCGCATTGCTCTGGGCAAGCTCGCGGCGGCAGGCTTTCACCTCGCTGTGTCAAGCGCCGACCGACGCCGAGGGGGAAACCGAGCGAACGACGATGACGACACCACACCGCGCGCCGGTTCGTCCCCGAGCGGGGCCGGGATGGGAGGATGACGCCGTGACGAGGGACGATGTGGCCGGGGACGCGACCAGCAGCGCATCCCGCTCTCCCGTCACACTGCGTGTCGTTGCCCGCGAAGCTGGAGTCGCACTCGCGACTGCGTCGCGCGCGTTGGACCCTCGGTCGCGGTATGTGGCCGAGGATGTCCGCCGCCGGGTCCGCGAGACGGCCGAACGCCTCGGCTACCGCCCGAACGCGTCTGCACGTGCAACGTCGACGGGATCCGCACCGACCATCGCCGTGCTGGTCTCCGACATCCGTGACCCGTACAACGCCAAGCTGGTGCACGGAGCGATCGAGGCAGCCCAGCCAGCAGGCCTCATGGTGACGATCAACGGGACCGAGCACGTCATCGACGACGAGATCCGCGTGGTCCGGATGCTCCGCAGCCAGCGCCCGATGGCGATGATGCTCACGGGGACACGGACCGGGAACATGGCGTCGCGGACTGCTCTGTTGCAGGAGATCGAGCGGTACCAACACGACGGGGGTCCCGTCGTGGCGGCGGGGGACGACGAGTTCCCGTTCGACACTGCGGTCGTCCCGCGCCGCGCCGGCGCACGAGCCCTGATCACCGAGCTTGCGCGCGTCGGCTATGCGTCGTTCGCCCTGGTCGCATCCGACGTCGCGTCGGTCGCCACACGGGAATGGGAGGCCGGTGTTGTCGAGGGAGCACGGCAGGCCGGAGTCCGCATCGACCACGTGACAACGATGCGCGTCCCCATGACGCGAGACGGAGGGTTCGCGGCGGCAAGCCGCATGCTTCGCGACGGTCATCGCGTCGACGCGATCCTCGCACCGTCCGACACCATGGCCATCGGCGTCATGAGCGCCGCGCGCGCGGCGGGCCTGACCCCGGGCCAGGACATCGGAGTTGCCGGCTTCGACGACGTGTTCGAGACGGACGACATCACACCAGGCCTGAGCAGCGTGGACCTCGCGCTCGAGAAGGTCGGGCGGTCCGCCGTCGACCTGCTCCTGACCGCTCCGACCCCCGAGCGCCGCCGCGCCACGTTCGAGCCCCGGGTCGCTCTTCGGGCGACCACTCCCGCGCGCCGCTGAGCGCATCGGCACGCCGAGCGTCCCGCGGACCCACGAGCCCGGCGTATTCCGACGGCGACGACGGAGCACGGACAAGGAGGAAGTTCATGCCCATCACCTGATCGTCAACGGCGTGCCCTAGTACGACCGCGGGCTTCCCGTGAATGCCCACGCCGCCTGTCTCGTCGAGGACGCGGGGCGCTACTTCCTGTTCGGGGAGTACAAGACCGACGACGAGAACCGGTTCGTCGGGTTCAGCTGCTACTCCTCCCCCCGACCCGGCGACCTGGACGTTCGAGCGACTCGTCCTTCCTCCGCAGCAGGTCGGACTGCTAGGCCCGGACCGCATCGGCCACTGACGCTTGACGGCGAGCCGATCCGCAGGTGGGACATGGGCACGTTCCAGGATGCCGACGGCACCGGGAACCTCTTGGTGCATGAGGGGGATATCTACCGCCTGACGGACGAGTACACGGAGGCCTCGTCGGCGACGTACGTGTGGCTGACGGTCGACGGTGCCCACCTTTCCGTACCTGACTTCTGGCCCGCGTGGGACGCCCGCACCCTCGCACCGGTCGACTCGAGGGCGAGACCCTCGTGCTCGACGTGGCGTCCGACGAGGTCAGCGCGAGCCGTCACGTCACCTTCAACCGGACGGCGGGCGGCCCTGGCGGGACGGAGCGACCCGCACAGCGGTTACGGGCTGGTCGAGATCACCGCCCCAGATGGTCAGGTCGTCGCTACACAGCTGATCGACTTCTACAGCAAGGTCGCCGACGACGGGGTGCGCTACATGAGCCCCGAAACTGCCCCCTGGGCGGTACACGCTGCGAGTCACGGTCACCGGTGAGTTTCCCGTGTGCTTCATGAAGAACGGTGATCGGCTCGGCAGCGACGGCTGCCGGGTGACGACGAGCGCCGTCGTGGTCCGTCCTCAAGGTGCCCGACCGAATGGTCGGGACCGACGCACGAGCGATGCGCCGCCGGGCCAGCGAGCCGTTGGGGAAGGTAGTGTCCCCCAAAAGGCGGTTCGAAGCGATCAAGATGATGGCTGGCGACGGCCCGCCGATCCACCAGGCCTCCAACGGGACCTACGGGGCCCGGCGGGTACACGCCGAGCACCATCCAAGGACCGAAGGAGCGCGCGTGCGGGTAGCGATCGTCGGGTTCGGAGTCGAGGGGCGCGCCGCCGCCGAGCACTGGCGCACCGCCGGGCACTCCGTCGTCGTCCACGACCACCGCGGCATCGCTGACCCCGCCCCCGGCATCGAGGTGGCCACGTCGTACCTTGCCGGGCTGGACGACGTCGACCTGATCGTCCGCACGCCCAGTGTGCGGCCGGAGTCGCTCCCGGCGGGCGTCCCTGTCACGAGCGTGATCCGGGAGTTCATGTCGCTCTGCCCAGCACGCGTGATCGGCGTCACCGGCACCAAGGGCAAGGGCACGACGTCGACCGTCGCGGCGTCGATCTTGCGGGCGGCGCGCCGCCGAGTCGTCGTCGCGGGGAACATCGGCACTCCGCCGCTCGCTCTGCTCCGCACGCTCGCGGCCGACGACATCGTGGTGCTCGAGCTGTCCAGCTTCCAGCTGATGGACCTGACCGTCTCGCCACACGTCGCGGTCGTGCTGGCGATCACGCCAGACCACCTCAACTGGCATCGGGACCAGGCAGAGTACGAGCGGGCAAAGGCCCCGATCGCGGCCTTCCAGACGCCCGACGACCTGGTCGTCTGGACCGCCGACAGCTCGCCCGCTGCGCGCATCGCAGCTCTCAGTCCCGCCCGGCACCGGGTCCCCCTGTGCCGCCCTGAGGGGATCGACGTGCACCACGACGCCATCTGGTTCGCGGGGGAACGCGTCGCCGACGTCGCTGACGTGCGGCTGCCCGGCGCGCACAACCTCCACAACGTCGCCGCCGCGGTCGCCGCGACGCGCCCCTTCGTGACCGACACCACCACCATCCGCGCAGGCATCAGCGAGGTAGCCGGCCTTCCCCACCGCCTGCAGACGGTCGCGGCGACCAACGGCGTGCGCTGGGTTGACGACTCTCTCTCGACGACCCCTGAGACCACGCTCGCCGCGGCCGACGCCTTCGACGGGCCGAAGGTGTTGATCTTGGGCGGGACGAGCAAGGGCGTGTCGTTCGAGGGCCTCGCCGCCGGGCTGCGCGAGCGCGACGTGCGCGCCGTGCTGCTGACTGGTGACGAGGCGCCCCGCATTGCAGCGGCGCTCGACGCCGAGGACGTCGGGTGGGAGGCCGCGCCTGGCACGATGGGCGAGATCGTGGACCGCGCCGCCGCGCTCGCACGTCGGGGCGACGTCGTCCTGCTGTCCCCCGCGTGCTCCAGCGTTGGACAGTACCGCGACTATGCGGACAGAGGAGACCAGTTCGCCGCCGCGGTCCGAGCGCTCGCGAACTGACCGCTGCGGTCATCGCCGCGCGAGGGAGAACGCGCGCGTGACCTCGCCGACGCTTCTTCTCCCTCGCCGGGTTGGGTTCTACCTCGCGGGGTGGGGAGCCGTGCCTGCGGCGGGCAGGTGCTCCAGCCGCTCGACGAGCGTCACGACGGCGGCCGCGAGGGGCACGAGAACGAGGTTGCCCACGAGCATAGGCCGCAGGAACGGCAGGCCGGCCACGTAGCTGGCGACCAGCCCGTCGAGCCCCGAGGAGTAGAACCTCCCGTGGCCCTCGAGCCAGACGCCGAAGTTGGTCCACAGGTAGAAGAACAGCGAGCTGCCGACGCCGTAGCCGAGGGCGACGGCGAAGCGCCGCGCTCCCCCGGCCCTGCGGGTCCACAGCGCAGCCGCACCGATCGCCGCCCAGGCGGTCCAGGTGAAGATCAGGATGGCGGAGTTGCCGAGCATCAGGTCGCTCACGGCGACGACGATCAGCGGCGCGAGCGCCGCCACACGGTGCCGCAGCAGCCCGGCGGCGAGGAACGCCGCGGCGGTCGACAGCTCGAGGTTGGGCGGCGCGCCCAGGTCACCCTTGACCAGCCGCCACGTCACGGCGCCCACGACGACGAGGACGGCCACGACGGGCCGCCACCACCGATGCGCGAGCTCCCGCGCCGTCAGGTCTTCGCTCACTAGAACGCCTCGAGCTTCCAGGTGATCTCCTGGCCATCCTCGGTCACGAGCGCGCCGGCGCCCACCTCGGCCGGCTCGCCGTCGACGTAGAGGGCCCAGAACTCGTTCTCTCCGGCCTCGACCCCGCCGATGCCGGTGACGAACGCCATCTCGCCCTCGCCCTCCACCGTAGCGGACGGGTCGGCCTCGAGCAGCAGCTCGAGCGCGGTGCGGCCCTCCTCGCCCGGGTAGCTGAGGTCGGTGGATCCCGTCTCGGCGGCGTCGTCACCAGTGTCCGCGGCATCGGCCTCGACGGAGGCGGTCACGGTCGGCTCGACGGCGGGCTCCTCGTCGGCGGAGCATCCCGCGAGCAGGGCGGCGGCGAGCGCGGCGGCAGGAAGGACGGAGAGGAGGCGGCTGGAGCGCAGAGCAATCGTCACGGCCGGAGCGTACCCGTCGCGGGCCTGTCCACGCGGACCGTGCCGCCATCCGGACCACGCCGGCCCGCGAGGCGGGGCACCGCGGTGCCGAGCGCTCAGGCGTCGATCTTGGAGCGGTCGAGCCCGCTCGCCCCCGCGACGATGAACTCCTTGCGCGGCGCGACGTCCGAGCCCATGAGCAGCTCGAAGACACGCTCGGCGGCCTCGGCGTGCTCGACGGTCACGCGCCGCAGGGTGCGGTGGCGCGGATCCATCGTGGTCTCCGCGAGCTGGTCGGCGTCCATCTCGCCCAGACCCTTGTAGCGCTGGATGTCGTCCTTGTACCGTCGGCCGGCCCTGTCGAGACGCTTGAGCGTCGCGGTGAGCTCGGCCTCGGAGTACGTGTAGAGGTACTCGTTCTTGCGCTTGCCGCTGCCGACGACCTCGACGCGGTGCAGCGGGGGCACGGCGGCGAACACACGGCCGGCCTCCACGAGCGGGCGCATGTACCGGTAGAAGAGCGTGAGCAGCAGCGTGCGGATGTGGGCGCCGTCGACGTCGGCGTCCGTCATGAGCACGATCTTGCCGTAGCGCGCGGCCTCGAGGTCGAACGAGCGCCCAGACCCGGCGCCGATGACCTGGATGATCGCCGCGCACTCGGCGTTGCGCAGCATGTCGCTGATCGACGCCTTCTGGACGTTGAGGATCTTGCCGCGGATCGGCAGCAGCGCCTGGAAGTCGCTGGACCGCGCGAGCTTGGCCGTGCCGAGCGCGCTGTCGCCCTCGACGATGAACAGCTCGCTGCGCCGGACGTCGTCGCTGCGGCAGTCCGCGAGCTTGGCCGGCAGCGAGGAGGTCTCGAGCGCGTTCTTGCGGCGCGAGATCTCCTTCTGCTTGCGCGCCGTGACGCGGGCGCGCATCTCGGCCACGACCTTGTCGAGCAGGAGGGCGGCCTGCGCCTTGTCGTCGCGCTTGGACGACGTCAGCAGCGCGCCGAGCTCCTTCTCCACGACGCGGGCGACGATCGCGCGCACAGGCGCGGTGCCGAGCACCTCCTTGGTCTGCCCCTCGAACTGCGGCTCGGCGAGGCGCACGGTCACGACGGCGGTCAGGCCGGCCAGGACGTCGTCCTTCTCGATGCGCTCGGCCGAGTCCTTGGCCGAGACCTTGAGGCGGCGGGCGTTGGCCTCGACCTGCTTGCGCACCATCTTGAGCAGGCCCTGCTCGAACCCGGACAGGTGCGAGCCGCCCTTGGGCGTCGCGATGATGTTGACGAACGAGCGGACCTCGGTCTCGTAGCCCACGCCCCAGCGCAGTGCGACGTCGACCTCGCACTCGCGCTGCACCTCCTGCGGGGTCATGTGTCCGCGCGAGTCGAGCACGGGCACGGTCTCGCTGAAGTGACCCGTGCCCTGCAGCCGCCAGGTGGCCGTCACGGGGGTGTCGGGCGCGAGGAACTCGACGAAGTCGACCGCGCCGCCCGTGTGCTGGAACACCTCCTCGTGCGGGCCGGTCTCGCCCGGGGTCCCGGGCAGGCCGCGCTCGTCGCGCACCGTGATCTCGAGCCCCGGCACGAGGAACGTCGTCTGCCGTGCGCGCGTCACCAGCTCGTCGTAGCTGAACACGGCCGACTTCGGGAAGACCTGCCGGTCGGCCCAGTAGCGCACACGGGTGCCGGTGCGGCCGCGCGCGACCTTGCCCACGACGGCGAGCTCGCTGTGGTCGACGAACGGCGTGAACGGCGCGTCCGGCGTCGGGCCCGTGCGCGGGTCGTCGAAGACGCCCGGTTCGCCGCGGTGGAACGTCATGAGGTGCGTCTTGCCGCCCCGGTCGACCTCGACGTCGAGCCGGGCAGACAGCGCGTTGACGACGGACGCGCCGACGCCGTGCAGACCACCGGATGCCGTGTAGGAGCCGCCGCCGAACTCGCCGCCCGCGTGCAGCTTCGTGAAGACCACCTCGACGCCGGACAGCCCGGTCTTCGGCTCGGCGTCGACAGGGATGCCGCGCCCGTCGTCCTCCACGGTCACCGAGGAGTCGGCGTGCAGCACGACGCGGATCTTCGACGCGTGCCCGCCGAGCGCCTCGTCGACCGAGTTGTCGATGATCTCCCACAAGCAGTGCATGAGCCCGCGCGAGTCGGTCGACCCGATGTACATCCCGGGTCGCTTGCGCACCGCCTCGAGGCCCTCGAGGACGGACAGGTGCCGTGCGGTGTACCCGGACTCGGACGTGGCAGTCACGGCAACGAGGGTAGACGAGACGACCGACAGCCCTGCGCAGGCGCTCCGCACCGACGTGCCGATCGTGACCTACGTCGCTATGCCAGCAGCGAACCTGACCCGGTAGATGGGAAGGATCTAGGCCCGGGATGGTTGGATGTCGTCGTGACCACCATGACGACAGAACCGCTGACCGCCGCCGACCGCTGCGACCGCTGCGGCGCACAGGCGTACGTGCGCGTGGTCCTGCCCGTCGGAGAGCTTCTCTTCTGCGGCCACCACGCTCGTGCCCACGCCGACGCCTACACGGACGTCGCCGTCCACGTCCAGGACGAGACCGACCGCCTGCACGCCGAGCACGGCGCCCGCTGACCGCCCCCGACCCCGATCTGCACGGAGGAGCCCCGCACCGCGAGCGGTGCGGGGCTCTCTTGCGCGACAAGGGCCGTCCCCCTCTAGCCTCAGCTGGACCTGCCCGTGAACGAGGAGACCCACGACCCCGGGACGCCGAGCGTCGTGCGCCAGCCGTCCGCCGTCTTCGTCAGCGACACCCGCTTGCCCGTCGGCGACGTCGCCGTGAGCGTCCTGACCTGACCGCTCGACCAGCGCGAGGTCACGGCGACGGAGCGCACCCAACGGAGCCCGAAGATCGACTGAGCCCGCCTCTGCGTGATCGAGTCGGACCACCGGACGTACGGGTTGCCCGGCGCCTGCGCCGAGTACGCATCGTCGACGTGCACGAGATACGGGAGCGCGGAAGTGCCGAACACCTCGGCGTTCGCCGCGGTCCCGCGCCGCCCGCCCGCCGAGCCCGTCGAGGCGAAGTACGGCGTCTCGGCGAGACCGCCGTTCGCGTCGCGCAGCACGGTGACCCTCTCCTCCGCCTCCTGGATGGTCGCGTCGACGGCCGCCACCCAGGCGCTTCCCCAGCTGCCGCCCTCCTTCTTCCAGCCCGTGAAGTTCTGCGACCGGGTGTCGTCGTACACGTGGCACCCGCAGGCGGCCTTGCGGCCCTTCAGCTTCTCGACGATCGCGTAGTTGCGCGCCGCGACCGCCTGGGCCTGCAGCGCCGCCGCCCCGCCGTTGGCCGACGACCCCCACCCCGAGGGCATCTCGTCGATGCCGTACAGGTACTCGGTGTTGATCACGACCTCGTTGACGACGTTCGGCCGGCCGGACAGCTTCGTCACCACGAGGCGGCCGTGGCGGTACGCGCCCTGAGCGCCGGCCACCTGAGCGACCGCGGCGGTGCCCGTCGGCTGGTAGGCCGTCGTGCCCGACCACTCGAAGAGGAAGCGGGAGCGCCGCTGCAGGGGTCCCGTCACCGCGCCGTCCTCGGTGACCTGCGCGGTCACGCCGTCCGCGTCGACGCCGACGGTGACCCGGCGGGCCGACCCGCCGGAGGCGACCTCGGTGCCGCCCCCGTCCACGAGGCGCCAGCTGCCGGAGGTGACGGACAGGACGGTCGTCCTGCGGCTGTCGGCCGGCGGTCCCAGGACCTGGACGTCAAGCGTGGTGCGGGGGTCGTTCGCGGTCGAGACCTGGGTGCCCGGGTAGTAGTAGCCGAGGATCTGCGCCATCGTGCGGCCCTGGCGGGACTGCTGGTACGCGCCCCACTGCGCCAGGCCGACGCCGTGGCCGAAACCGGAGCCCGCCATCGAGAACCGCACCGGGACGACCCTCACGGTCAGGATGTTGCTCGTGGTCCGCGTCGTGCGGAACCGGAACCGCTTCGTCGCCGACGGCTTGACCGTCGTGGACGCCCCGCCCTTCGGGCCGGTGGTCAGCGTACGGACCTTCACCCAGGACGAGCCCTCCTTGCGCTGGAGCGTCACCGACGCCCCCGGAACGGGCCGCCCGTCCTTGAGGTAGCGGACCGTCAGCGTCTTTCCCGCCGCGGCGGTCGTCGTCCCGGCGCCGGACGCCTGCAGCGACCACGTCGCTGCCTGCGCAGGCGGGGCGACCAGGACGGTGAGGGCGAGAGCCAGGGTGACGGCGGCGGCGACCAGACAGATGAGCCCCGTACGGGCTGTGGCGGCGATCACGGCGGACACGATGCCACAGGTCACGGGTGAAGGTTGCCCCGGTCGCACTCGCATGTCACGAGCGGCGCCCCACTCCCTCCCTCCTTGACGGTGACCACCAACGACGGAGAGCCCATGTCCACCACTCACAGGCTGTGGACCCCCTCGCCTGGACCTTCGCACCCGCGCTCGATGGCGAGCTCCACCTGCCAGGAGACCCGGCGTTCGACGCCGCACTGCCCGGATACAACCTCGCAGTCCGCCGCGCGCCCGCTGCGGTCGTGCTCGACGCGCTCGGACCCTGGGGCACCGGCGGGGCGCTCCTGAACCTCGCCGGCCCGCGCGACGCGGCATCGTCGGCCGCGCTTCGAGCCGGGTGGGGTCCGGCCACCTACGCCGCGCTCGTCGCGCTGTGCCGCTCCTCCGACCCCGACGGCGTGCTCGCGGCGTCGGCGCGCTGGGACCTGGACGACTGACGACGGCCTGGCAAGGACGAAAGGGCCCTCCGGCCGCGTGGCCGGAAGGCCCTTCTCGCTCTGCGCCGCGTCGCGACGTACGTATCAGTCGAGGTAGTCGCGCAGGACCTGCGAGCGTGACGGGTGCCGCAACTTCGACATGGTCTTCGACTCGATCTGGCGGATGCGCTCACGCGTGACGCCGTAGACCTTGCCGATCTCGTCGAGCGTCTTGGGCTGGCCGTCCTGCAGGCCGAACCGCATGGACACGACGCCGGCCTCGCGCTCCGAGAGCGTGTCGAGGACCTGGTGCAGCTGCTCCTGGAGGAGCGTGAAGGACACGGCGTCCGCGGGCACGACCGCCTCGGAGTCCTCGATGAGGTCACCGAACTCGCTGTCGCCGTCCTCGCCGAGCGGCGTGGACAGCGAGATGGGCTCGCGTCCGTACTTCTGGACCTCGACGACCTTCTCCGGCGTCATGTCCAGCTCCTTGGCGAGCTCCTCGGGCGTGGGCTCGCGACCGAGGTCCTGGAGCATCTGCCGCTGGACGCGGGCCAGCTTGTTGATGACCTCGACCATGTGCACGGGGATACGGATGGTGCGGGCCTGGTCGGCCATGGCGCGCGTGATCGCCTGCCGGATCCACCACGTGGCGTACGTCGAGAACTTGTAGCCCTTGGTGTAGTCGAACTTCTCGACCGCGCGGATCAGGCCAAGGTTGCCTTCCTGGATGAGGTCCAGGAAGAGCATGCCGCGGCCTGTGTACCGCTTGGCGAGCGAGACGACGAGGCGGAGGTTCGCCTCGAGCAGGTGGTTCTTGGCGCGCTTGCCGTCGTGCGCGATCCACTGCAGGTCGCGGTACAGGCGGCGCTCGTCGGTCGACGCCTTCGTCTTGTCCCAGCCCTCGCCGAACTCCTTCGACAGGCGCTCCTCGGCGAACAGGCCGGCCTCGATGCGCTTCGCGAGCTCGACCTCCTGCTCGGCGTTCAGCAGCGCGACCTTGCCGATCTGCTTGAGGTAGTCCTTGACCGGGTCCGCCGTGGCGCCCGCCGTGACGACCTGCTGCGCCGGCTGGTCCTCGTCGTCGGTGTCGGAGACCACGAAGCCGGTGTCCTCGTCGTCGCCCTTGACCGCGGCGGCCTTGTCGCCCTTGGCTGCAGGGACGACCTCCGCCACCTCTGCCTCCACCTCCGCCACTGCGGCGTCGTCCGGCTCGAGATCGGCGTCGTCGAGCTCGATGTCCTCCTCGACGACGTCCTCGTCGGGCTCGTCCTTCGCCGCGCCGCCCTTGCTCGCGGCCTTGGTGGCCGCCTTGGAGGCGGTGGCTGCCTTCGCAGTGGGCCTGTCCCGTGTCGAAGTCTTCGGCTTCGCCGGGGTCTTCTTCGCGCCGGCGGACGGCGCGTCGGCCTCGGCTGACTGCTCGGCGTCGTTCTCGGCACCCGCCTTCGCCGCGGCAGTCTTGCCCGCCGGCGCCTTGGCGCGCGCCGACGTGGCACGGGCCGACGCCGCGGCGGCGACCTTGGTGCCCGCGGGCGCGGCTACCTCGACGCCCGCCAGGGCGAGCGCGCGGAGCACGGCCTTGAGGCGCTTGGGCTCGTTCACGGCAGCGGCCTCGCACGCCGACCGGAAGCTCTCCGCGTCGACGCGGCCGGCAGCCGTCCCTCGGCTCAGGAGCTCCTGCAGGGCAGGATTCTCGAACTCTCGGGGAAGTGCGGGGTTCTGCGTGGTGGACGCCACAAACCGACCTTTCGGCAATCGAGGGGGCGGTGCTCCGCCGTCAGGGCCAGGAACTCAGACCGTCGAGGCTCAAGCGGACACCGATATTGTACCGGCGCCGCCTGCTCGGGCCGGGTGCACGACCACGGTGCCGTTCCGGCGCGTCTCTTCCCGCCGGTCTCCAGGGTCCAACGTGCCGCGGGCGCGGAAGATTCCCGATCCTTACGGTTTGACCGCGAGCACCGGGCACGGCGCCTCGAGCAGGATCCGCTGCGCGCCGGAGCCGAGGATGAGCTTTCCCACAGGGCTGCGGCGTCGCAGACCGATGACGATGAGGTCGGCGCCTGCCTCGACGGCCGTGCGCACGAGGTCCTCGGCGAGGTCGCCTGTGCCGGGCACGACCGAGTGCTGGACGCCGGCGTTCGCCAGATGGGACTCGAGCGACTGCAGTGCGACCGCGCGCCCCGCGTCATCACCCCGCCCGGCACCCGTGACGACGACGAGCGGCACGTCGCGCTGACGCGCCTCGGTGACGGCTGTGGTGAGCGCCTCCTGGCCCTCGGGAGTGCTGAGGTGTCCGACCACGATCGCCATGGGGGCACGCTACCCGACCCCGGCACCCGACGTCGGCGGGCCTGAACCGTCGGCGTCCCTCGCTGCCGCGGCGCGACGGACCCACCCTGGAGGCAGTGCCGCCGTCAGGGCGCTGCGCAGCAGCGTGGCGAGACGGTATCCCGGATCGAGCGCGAGCGCGGCCTGCACGCGATGCCCCGCAAGACCCCCGTCACCGCGCCACCAGGCGAGGAAGCCCAGCAGGGTCAGTGCCGGAGCCTGCTGCCGGCGTGGCACGTGCCCGACGACGGCCTCGAGCACCGCGCGCGCCGGGCCTACGGTCTCCTCGTCGGGCAGCAGCGCGACACGCGGGTCGACCACCCGCGCGATCGCGTCCGCAGTCGCGGCCTCGAGGTCGTCCGCCGAGGTCCCGTCCGCGGTCCGGCGCGCGACCTCCTGCGCCCCCGGGACGAGCGTCAGCAGCACCGCGTCGCGCACCGCGGTGTCCGCGAGCGCCGCCGCGACGCGGCCGAGCAGGGCGGGCGGCAGCCGAACGGCGTCGGGCGGATCGCCGACCACGAGCTCGGTCGCCGCGTGCCGCCTCGCCTCCGCCCACGCGGCCAGGCCGTCGCGACGCCACCTCCGGTGCGCGTCGGTGCACACGTCCTGGTGCGCGGCGGCGCGCTCCCACCGCGCCGCGGCGCGCGCGGCGAGCGTTCGCGCCGCCTCCGCCGCGCGTGGGATGCGGAATGCGTCCGTCTCTGTGGGCGCCACGGCCCGCCCGGACAGCACGAACGCGGCACTCACCTCTCCGGCCTCGAGCCGGTCGAGCGGGTGCCCGTCGGGCGGGCAGCACAGCGGGTCGGTGCAGTCCAGGCCGCGGTAGCCGGACGGCGTGACGAGCCACGGGTCGGTATCGGCGACGGCGTCGAGCACCTCGACCAGTCCGTCGACACCCTGGCGCGCGGGTGTGCCGGGACCGACGTCTCGAGCGGTCCAGACCGCGACCACCGCCCGGTCGACGCCCACGTCGAGTGCACGGGCGGAGATCGCCTGCGCGACGCGCCCATGGTCGTCGGGTTCGCTCAGGTCGTCGAGCGCGGTGCGCGCGAGCAGCGGGAGCCGGCCGTCGGCGGCGACGCCTGCGACGACGACGCACTCGGCAGGCCGGTAGCCGAGCAGGTACGGGATCGCGGCGAGCACGTCGCGCGGCGAGCGCAGCCGGATGGTCGGGTTCTCGGGAAGGGTCAGTGAGGTCATGCCCCGATCCCAGCGCCTCGCAGCGCCGCGGGCGGGGCGCCGACGGCGGGTGTGGACGAACCGCTGCCTTGTGGGCGGCGTTCGCGCCAGCATCTACCCGGGCACGACGCCGCGGTGCCCTCCGCTCCCCGCCGCTACCGTGGTGCCCGTGCGCCCCGACCCGCCCCGCCGCCCCGCCGCGGCCGCCGTGGTTGCGGCGGCGCTCGCGCTCGGGGGCTGCGGGTCGTCGGGCGACGCCGACACGACGACGGTCACCGTCGATGCGCCCGCGCCCGAGCGGCCCACGGAGCTGCCCACGTTCGACCCCTCCACGACTGTCGGCGACTACGCGCCCGGCTTCCCGCTCGACCTGCTGGCCGCGCCCGAGGACGCGACCGTGCTGGCCAGCTCGGCCCGGCCGACCGACGGCGGCCTCGTCGAGGTCACACTCAACCTCGCCTCGCCGCGCAGCGCGCAGCAGGTGATCGACGACCTGGCTGCGCGCCTGGCCAAGGCCGGGTTCTCCGAGTCCGAGGCGAGCACGGTGACCGGTCTGACGGCACAGACGGCCTTCAGCCGGGTCACCCGACGCAAGGGTGGCCCGCGCGTCGAGTCCCTGTTCGTGGGGGTGCTCGACGACGGCGACCGACGCCTGGCGACCATCAGCGGTTCCGTCGCTGCCCCGGGCTGAGCGGACCGCGCTTAGGCTGTGGGCCATGCCCTCCCCCGCGTCGCTCGTCGACCTCGAGAACCTGCGCCACGACGTCGACGAGGCGCTCCGGCGTCATCTCGACAGGCTCGCGGCCGAGGTTGGCTTCGTGGGAGCGCAGGCCCGGGCCCTGACCGACGAGCTCGCCGCGCTCCTGCAGGGCGGCAAGCGGCTGCGTGCGGCGTTCTGCTACTGGTCCTACCGCGCGCACGGCGGCTCGGACGAGCCGGGGCCCGAGCGTGACGCGGCGGTGCGCGCCGGCGCGGCGCTCGAGCTGTTCCAGGCGGCAGCCCTGCTGCACGACGACGTCATGGACGCCTCCGACACCCGCCGCGGCCGACCGACCGCTCACCGGGCGTTCGAGGCCCGCCACACCGAGGCGGGCTGGGCCGGCCGTGCCGACCGCTTCGGCACGTCGGCGGCCATCCTGCTCGGTGACCTGTGCCTCGTGGCCTGCCAGCGCGAGCTGGGCGAGGCGCTCGAACCGCTGCCGAGCGCGACGGTCCGCGCCGCGCGCGAGCTGTTCGACGCCATGCAGAGCGAGGTCATCGTCGGCCAGTACCTCGACGTGCTGGTGCAGGCAGAGCCCTGGGGCGTCGACCCGACCGCCGACGAGGAGCGGGCCCGGACCGTGATCCGCGCCAAGTCGGCCCGGTACTCGGTCGAGCGCCCGCTCGCGCTCGGCGCCGTGCTCGCCGGGGCGCCCGCCGACCGTCTCGCCCAGATCGGCGCCGCCGGGATGCCCCTCGGCGAGGCGTTCCAGCTGCGCGACGACGTCCTCGGCGTCTTCGGCGACCCCGCGGTCACGGGCAAGCCGGCCGGCGACGACCTGCGCGAGGGCAAGCGCACCGTGCTCATGGCCCGCACGATGGCGGGCGCCGACGACTCCGAGCGCGCGCTCGTCGCCGCGGCTCTGGGCGACCCGAGGCTCGACGACGACGCCGTCGGCACCCTGCGTGCCACCATCGTGCGCACGGGTGCGCTCGGTGCCGTCGAGGAGCTCATCGACACGCTGGCCCGCAGCGCTCTCGACCGGCTGGACTCCGCCGAGCTTGCCGAGCCGGGCCGCACCGTCCTAGCCGACCTTGCGCGCGCGGCGGTCGACCGCGCCTCCTGAGACTCGGTCTCAGCCCAGCGTCTGTGCGATCCGTCGCACCACGGACTTGCGCCCGGAACGCAGCGCGGCGATCGGCGCCTCCCCGAGCGAGGGTTCGACGTCGAACAGCCAGCGCAGGATCTCGTCGTCCGAGTAGCCCGCGTCGGCGAGGACGAGCACCGTGCCGCGCAAGGACGGCAGCACCTCCTGTGCGCCGTCCGCGGCCCCGTCTGCCGCAGCCCCTGTCGCCGGGACGAGGAACGCGGCCGGCACCTGGAAGGTCGTGCGCTCGCCGCGCTTGACGCCGACCAGATGACGGTCGCCCACGAGTCGGCGCACCTTGCCGACGTCGAGGCCGAGCGCCTCGGCGACGTCCGGGAGGGTCAGCCACTGGCCGACCAGCGAGTCGAGAGCGGTGTCGGGGGTGTCGTTCACCGGGCCAGCCTACGGCCGCGACCTACACTTCACGCTGTGGCCACCGTGACGACCGACCCCCTCCTCGGCCGCCTGGTCGACGGGCGGTACGAGATCGTCGCGCGCATCGCGCGCGGCGGCATGGCTACCGTCTACCTCGCCACCGATCGCCGTCTGGACCGCGAGGTCGCGCTCAAGGTCATGCATCCGCACCTCGCCGACGGCGTCGACGGCGCGAGCTTCGTCTCCCGGTTCCGCCGCGAGGCGCGAGCGGCCGCGCGGCTGGCGCACCCGGGCGTCGTGGCCGTCTACGACCAGGGGCTCGACGGCGAGACGAGCTACCTGACGATGGAGTACGTGCCGGGCACGAACCTGCGGCGCGAGCTGCGGTCGTCGGGCACGCTGACGCTGGGCCGCACGCTCGACGTGCTCGGCCAGGTGCTCGCAGCCCTGTCGGCGGCTCACCGCAAGGGACTGGTGCACCGCGACGTCAAGCCCGAGAACGTCCTGCTCGCCGGCGACGGCGAGCACGTCAAGGTTGCCGACTTCGGCCTGGCCCGCGCGGTCACCGAGGTCACGTCGACGACGACGGGCACGATCCTCGGCACCGTCGCCTACCTCGCGCCCGAGGTGATCACGAGCGGCGGCTGCGACGCGCGGACCGACATCTACGCCGTCGGCATCCTCGCCTACGAGATGCTCACGGGCGCGCTTCCCTACGCGGGCGAGACCCCGATCCAGGTCGCGTTCCACCACGTGCACGACGACGTGCCGCCGCCCTCCCACGCCGCCGCGTGGCTGCCGGGCGAGGTCGACGAGCTCGTCGCGACGTTCACCGCGCGCGACCCGGCCCGGCGGCCCGCCGACGCGGGCGTGGCGCTCGAGGCGCTCGAGCGGCTCCGTGCCGGCCTGGACGGCGAGCTGCTCGGACGGCGTGCGGACCGCCCGGCCGCCGCGCCACGCCCGGACGACGTCGCCGCCCGTCCCATCGGGTCCGGCCTGGATGACGGCCCCGACGACCGCACGGACGGCGAGTCCGACCCGCTCGACGCCATCCCGACCGCGTTCTTCCAGGAGCTCTTATCACCACAGTCGGACGACGAGCACACCGAGCAGCTCGTCGAAGAGTCCACGACGCGCGTGTCCGGGCGGCTCGAGGCCGGCAACCGTCCGGCCGCGACGACGCCGCGCCGGCGACGTCGTCGGGCACTGGCGTGGACCCTCAGCCTCCTGGTGCTCGTCACCGGCGGCGCCGCGGGAACATGGTGGTGGTTCGCCGACGGACCGGGCGCGTGGACCGAGGTCCCGGCCGGCGTCGTAGAGGTTCCGGTCGCCGAGGCACGCCAGACCCTGACGGGCGCCGAGCTGGCCGTGACGGTCTCGCGCGCGCATCACGACGAGGTGCCGGCCGGGTACGTCGTCGAGTCCCGCCCGGCGCCGGGTGACCCGGTCCGCACGGACGGCACCGTCGAGCTCGTCGTCTCGCGCGGCATCCGCACCGTCCGCGTCCCCGGGGACCTCGTGGGCGCGACCGAGAAGTCCGCCACGGCGGCTCTGACCCGGGCCGGCCTCAGGGTCGGCGAGCCGGCCCTCGAGCACCACGACAAGGTCCCGAAGGGCGAGGTCCTGAAGGTGTCGGTCCCCGAGGGCTCGGTCCAGCCGCACACGACCGTCGTGACGCTCACGGTCTCCGACGGCCCGGCGCCCGTGACGGTGCCGCAGCAGGTCGGCAAGCCCAAGGACGAGGCCGTCGCGGATCTCGAGAGCGTCGGGCTCAAGGTGAGGTTCTCCGAGCCGGAGCACTCGCTCGAGGTCGCCGAGGGACACGTGGTGCGGCAGGACCCGGTGGCGAGGTCGCAGGCGCACCGGACGGACACCGTGACCCTGACCCTCTCTGCCGGGCCGCCCATCGTCGCGGTGCCCGAGGTCGTGGGCATGCGCTCCGGCCCGGCGCGCGAGACCCTCGAGAAGGCAGGGTTCGTGGTCCGGGAGAACAAGTACCTCGGCGGGCTGCTCGACACCGTCCGCTTCCAGGACACGACCGGCGAGGCGCCCCAGGGCTCGACAGTCACCCTCACGATCTGGTGAGCACCGCCGTCGTGCACCGGCGGCGGCGCAGGACGGGCCCGTCCGCGGCTCAGCGGCCCGTGAGCATCTCCGCGACCCGGAACGCCATCTCGAGCGACTGCTGGTGGTTGAGCCGCGGGTCGACGAGCGTCTCGTAGCGCAGCGCCAGACCCTCGTCGGAGATCTCTTCGCTGCCGCCGAGCACCTCGGTGACGTCGTCGCCGGTGAGCTCCATGTGCAGACCGCCGGGCACCGTCCCCAGGGCGCGGTGCACCTCGAAGAAGCCCGTCACCTCGTCGAGCACGTCGGTGAAGCGACGGGTCTTGTAGCCGCTGGCCGAGGTGATGGTGTTGCCGTGCATGGGGTCGGTGACCCAGGTGGCCTGCACCCCGGCCGAGGTCACCTTCTCGACCACGCCCGGCAGCACGTCGCGGACGCGGCCGGCGCCCATCCGGGTGATGAACGTCAGGCGCCCGGGCCGGTTGGTCGGGTTGAGCCGCTCGGCGAGCGCGATCGCGCCGTCGGGCGTCGTCGTCGGGCCGAGCTTGACGCCGATCGGGTTCGCGACGCGCGAGAGGAAGTCCACGTGCGCGCCATCGAGCTGGCGCGTGCGCTCGCCGATCCACAGGAAGTGCGCCGACGTGTCGTACGCGGCACCGGTGCGCGAGTCGACGCGTGTGAGCGCCCGCTCGTAGTCGAGGATGAGCGCCTCGTGGCTGAGGAAGAACTCGACGGTGCGGAGCTCGTCGAAGTCCGCACCGCACGCCTCCATGAAGCGGATCGCGCGGTCGATCTCGGTCGCCGTGCGCTCGTAGCGGGCGTACGCAGGGTTCTGCATGAAGCCCTGGTTCCACTCGTGCACGCGCCGCAGGTCGGCGTACCCGCCCTGCGTGAAGGAGCGCACGACGTTGGCGGTGGCCGCGGAGATCCGGTACGCCTGCTCGAGCCGCCTCGGGTCCGGCGCGCGGCCCTCGGGCGTGAAGGCGTGCCCGTTGACCATGTCGCCGCGGTACGCGGGCAGCGTGACGCCGTCGCGCGTCTCGGTGTCCGACGAGCGCGGCTTGGCGTACTGGCCCGCGAGGCGGCCCATCTTCACCACAGGGGTGCTGGCGCCGTGGGTGAGGATGACGGCCATCTGCAGGATCGTGCGGATCTTGTTGCGGATGCGCGTCGCGTTCGCGTCCGCGAACGTCTCGGCGCAGTCGCCGCCCTGCAGGAGGAACGCCTCGCCGGCGCTTGCCGCGGCGAGGCGTTCCGTGAGCGTGTCCGCCTCCGCCGGCACCACCAGCGGCGCCGCCACGGACAGCCGGCGCGCCACGGCGTCGAGCGCGTCGGCGTCGGGCCACGTCGGCTGCTGGCGCGCCTCGAGCGTCCGGAAGTGGTCAAGCCCTTCCGGGGCGTTGCCCGAGGTCGGTGTGTCGACGGCGGTGCTCATGGGGTGCCTGCGTCAGTGCGCAGCAGGAGCCGCGGCGACCAGCGGCTGGCCGATGCCGGACAGCAGGTCGCCGAACCAGCCCTGGCTCACGTCGAAGGCCTTGCCTCCGGCGATGCGTGGGAACGCGATCGCCTTGAGCCGGTCGCCGTCCTCCTCGTCGTGCCCGATGACACCCGGCTCCCCGCGCAGGGCGCACTCGACCGCGAGGTCGGTCATCGACTTGATGAGGCGCAGGTCCTCGGCGTTCGCGGCCGCCGCGCGCGAGTAGTAGCCGGACTTCTGGACCATGACCTTCTCGGCGCCCAGCTTCTCGGCGAACTGCTTGGCGAACCACTGGCCTGGGTTGATCGTGTCGAGCTTGACGTGGCCGAACGGGTCGCGCTGGACCTCCTCGCCGGCCGCCTCGAGCTGGGCCACGATCTCGTTCATGCCCGCACCCTCGGACAGGAAGATGTTGACGTTGCCGATCGAGTCCATGACGCCCTTGAGACGCGTGGCCTCGGCGTCGATGTCGATCGCGAGCTCGGGCAGGAAGACGGCGTGGACGTCCCAGCGCTCGCGCGTCAGGCCGAGCGACGGGGCCCACTCCTGGGCGTCGAGCCACTTGCGGTACTCTGCCGCGGCTGCGGCGGTGAGCCAGCCGCAGTGGCGGCCCATGACCTCGTGCACGATGAGCATGCGCGGCCCGGAGCGGTGCTCGCCGATGACGTTCGCGGCGAAGCCGGCGGCCTCCTCGGCCGCGGTCCAGGCGCCGAGCGACTGGCGGATCGGCACCACGTCGTTGTCGATCGTCTTGGGCAGGCCGACGACGGTGAGCTCGTAGCCGTTCTCGTGCAGGTACGCCGCGAGGTCCGCCGCCGTCGTGTTGGTGTCGTCGCCGCCGATCGTGTGGAGCACGTCGACGCCGTCGGTCTTGAGCTGCTCGGCCGCCACCTGCAGCGGGTCCTGGCCCTCCTGGACGAGCCCACGCTCGACGCAGTCGGCCGCGTTGGTGAGCTTGACGCGCGAGTTGCCGATCGGCGAGCCGCCGAACCGGTGCAGGATCCCCGCCTGCTTGCGGCCCTCGTCGTCGACGACGATCTTCGTGCCGGTCAGCAGGCCGTGGTACCCGTACTGGTAGGCGATGATCTCGATCGACGGGTCGAGCTCGTTGTACCGCTCGATGAGGCCACCGACGGCGGAGGACAGGCAGGGGGCGAAGCCGCCGGCGGTCAGGAGAGCCACGCGACGAACCGACATGAGGGGCTACCTCTCGCTTGGGGGAACGAACAGCTCTCTCATCCTATGAGCAGCCCGGGGGGTGCGGCTGCGGCGTCCACGACGAGCGCACCACCTCACGATGTGGCAAGATCCCCGGGACGAACCTCCCGCGCCGACGGCGCCGGGAGGTTCTTGCGCATGACCACCGACCGCAGGCTCCACGTCCGTCCCGCCACCGCCTCGGACCGCGAGGGCCTCGAGAACCTGTGGCTGCTGTTCCGGCCTCAGGAGCGCTCCGGCGCGGGGGGCGCCTCCCCGTTCGAAGGGCGGCCGGGCTTCGCGTCGACCGGCAGCCCCGCGGCGATGCGCGCCTTGGCCGTCGCCGCGTAGACGTCGACGTACTCCTGGTCGCTCAGGCGCAGGATCGCGTACATGATCTCGTCGGTGACCGACCGCAGGACGAAGCGGTCGTTCTCCATCCCCTTGTACCGGCTGAAGTCGAGCGGCTCGCCGATGACGACGCCGATGGGCATGGGCTTGGGGATGGCCTTGCCGAGGGGCTGCGCGACGTCGGTGCCCACCATCGCGACAGGGACGACCGGGGCGCCGGACTCGAGCGCGAGCCGTGCGACGCCGGTCTTGCCGCGGTACAGGCGCCCGTCGGGGCTGCGCGTGCCCTCCGGGTAGATGCCGAACAGCTCGCCCTCGGTGAGGACCCGCAGGCCGGTGCGCAGCGCGGCCTCGCTGGCCTTGCCGCCCGAGCGGTCGACCGGGATGGTACCGACGCCACGCATGAATCCGGCCACGAGCCGGCCCTTGGCGCCGGTGCCCGTGAAGTAGTCGGACTTCCCGAGGAACTGCACCTGACGCTCGAGCACGAGCGGCAGGACGAACGAGTCGATCACCGCGAGGTGGTTGCTCGCGAGGATCGCGCCCCCGGAGGAGGGCACGTTCTCCACGCCCTTGGTCCACGGGCGGAAGGCCAGTCGGAGCAGCGGACCGACCAGCACATGCTTCATCACCCAGTAGAACAACGGTCCTCCTCGCCGACCCCTGCAGGAACGCCTCCGGCACCGTGCCGGCACCCCAAGCGTCGCAGACGACAATAGAGTGAACCCATGGGCGCACCGAACCCGGACTCCGAAGACCTCGGCGACCGCGACGAGCCGGAGTCGGCGGCCGCGCCGTCGCCGGAGCCGCTCGCGGATACCGACGTCGAGGCCCGCTGGGCCGCGATCGTCGACCAGCTCGGTGAGGTCGTCGCACCCGACGACGTTCCGCGCGCGAGCGACGGCGTCGGGCCGCGGCTCGTCGTGCCCGTGACCCCGGAGACCCAGACACGTCCTGCGGGGCCGCGGGACTGGCCCACGACGCCCGAGATCGAGGCGCTCGAGGAGGACGAGAGCCACTTCACGCCGCCCGAGCCGGAGCCCGTGCTGTCGCACGACCCGCTCCTGACGCTGGCGTGGACGCTCGCCGTGGGCGTGCCCGTGCTCACGGTGCTGGGTGTCATCGTCCGCTCGCTCGTGCCGACGCTCGCGCTGCCGTCATGGCTCGGCCCGCTGGCCGGTGGCTTGTTCGTGGCCGGCGTCGCCGTGCTCGTGTGGCGCATGCCGCACCGGCGCGACCCGGAGGACAGGGACCCGGGCGCCGTCGTCTGACCATGATCGTCTGACCACCCCTGCGCACGGGCCGGCCGTCGCGTCAGCGGCGCGCCAGGTCGGCGGCGCCGACGATGCCCGCCTCGTTGCCGTGCTCGGCCAGCTCGATCTGGGCGACCGGGCGATGCCCCAGGGCAGAGAGCTGCGCCTCGTAGGCCTTGCGGATCGGGGTCAGGAGGAGGTCGGCGGCCGCCCCGACGCCACCGCCGACGACGATGAGCTCCGGGTCGAGCAGCGCGGCGACCGACGCGGCCCCCTCGCCGATCCACCGGCCAAGGGTCGCGAGCAGCTCGACCGCCAGGTCGTCGCCCTCCTTCGCGGCCGTGGTGACCATGGGCCCGGAGACGTCCTCGGGATCGCCGCCCGCGAGCGCCAGCAGGCGCCCGGCGCGGTGCGGCTGCGCGATGACGGCGTGGCGGGCGTCGCGGGTGAGCGCGCTGCCGGAGGCGTACTGCTCCCAGCACCCCTCGTGGCCGCAGCCGCAGTAGTGCCCGCCGGGCACGACCCGCATGTGGCCGACCTCGGCGGCGACGCCCCACTTGCCGCGCACGAGCTCGCGGTCGACGACGATCGCGCCTCCTAGCCCGGTGCCCACCGTGAGCATGAGCATGTCGGTGGCTTCGCGCCCGGCACCGAAGCGGAACTCGGCCCAGCCGGCCGCATTCGCGTCGTTCTCGACGACGATCGGGACGTCGAGGTCGAGCAGCGCGCCGACACGAGCGGCGAGGGGGTACTCGCGCCACGCGATGTTGGGGGCGAACAGCACCGACGTCCGGTCGGGGCTGACGAACCCGGCGGCAGCGAGGCCGATGGCCCCGACCTCGTGCTCCTTGGCCAGCTCGGCGCACGCCTCGGCGATCGCGCGGTCGATGCTCGCCACGTCGCCGGCATCGGTGTCGCGGCGGACCTGGGCCAGGATCTTCCCGGCCTCGTCGACCACGCCTACGGCGATCTTGGTGCCGCCGATGTCGACTCCGATGGCGTGCATGCGTGCGTCCTCACGATTTCGTCGTCGGGACCGCCGCGCCGGCGGCGGAAGGGACTGCGCGCGGGGCGCGCTGGGGCCAGACTAGCGAGCGTGGGGCAGGCGCGTACCGCGAGGTCACATTGCGGTGACGACTGCCACACGGCGGCGGTGAGACCCGGTATCGTGACCGCCACGGACGAGGCCCTGCCACTGGAGTCAGCATGGACGAGATCACTATCCCGCAGCTCGTGGAGCTGCCCCCGACGTCGAACATGAACGACGTCCTCGCACAGCGTGTCCAGAAGGACCCCGCCGCGACGATCATCGAGCGTGCGGGCAACGACGGCTGGACCGCCGTGTCCGGCGCGGACTTCGACGCCGAGGTGATCGCGGTGGCGAAGGGCCTGGTCGCCAAGGGCGTCCAGCCCGGCGACTCGGTCGGGATCATGTCCAAGACCCGGTACGAGTGGACTCTGCTCGACTTCGCGGCGTGGGCCGCGGGAGCCGTCCCCGTGCCCATCTACGAGACGTCGTCGGCCGAGCAGGTCGAGTGGATCCTCACCGACAGCGGGGTCACGATGCTCGTGGTCGAGACGCCGGATCACGCGGCGACGGTCGCCGAGGTCTCCGGCAGCACGCCCGAGCTGCGCGAGGTGCTCACGATCGAGCAGGGCGCGATCGAGGCGCTGAAGGCCGCGGGCGCCGACGTGCCTGACGACGAGATCGCGCGCCGCCGGTCCCTGGCGAGCCTCGACGACCTCGCGACGATCATCTACACCTCAGGAACCACGGGGCGGCCCAAGGGCGCCGAGCTCACCCACGGCAACTTCGCCTCGCTCGCCGTCAACGCCGTCGAGGCCGTGCCCACGGTCTTCGCCGCGGGCGGGCGCACGCTGCTGTTCCTGCCGCTCGCGCACGTCTTCGCGCGCTTCGTCGAGGTGCTCGCGATCGCCGGCGGCACGGTCCTGGGCCACTGGAGCGACCTCAAGTCCGTCACGGTGGGCCTGGAGTCGTTCCGGCCCACGTACATCCTGGCCGTCCCGCGCGTGTTCGAGAAGGTCTACAACTCGGCCGAGCAGAAGGCCGCGGCCGGCGGCAAGCTCAAGATCTTCCACTGGGCCGCGTCGACGGCGATCGAGTGGTCGCGGGCGCTCGACACCCCCAAGGGCCCGTCGCCGTGGCTCACCGTCCAGCACAAGGTCGCCGACGCGCTCGTGTACAGCAAGCTCCGCGCGGTCCTGGGCGGACAGGCGAAGCACGCGGTCTCCGGCGGCGGCCCGTTGGGTGAGCGCCTCGGCCACTTCTTCCGGGGCCTGGGCCTGATCGTGCTCGAGGGCTACGGTCTCACCGAGTCGACGGCCCCGACGTGCGTCACCCGTCCGGAGGCAACGAAGATCGGCACGGTCGGCACGCAGCTGCCCGGGTGCGGCGTCAAGATCGCGCCCGACGGCGAGATCCTGCTGCGGGGCATCCACATCTTCCGCGGGTACCACAACAACCCCGAGGCCACGGCCGAGTCGTTCGACGGCGACTGGTTCCGCACGGGCGACCTGGGCACGCTCGACGACGACGGCTTCCTGACGATCACCGGGCGCAAGAAGGAGATCATCGTCACCGCGGCCGGCAAGAACGTCGCCCCCGCCGTGCTGGAGGACCGCATCCGCGCCCACGCACTCGTGAGCCAGTGCGTCGTCGTCGGGGACAACCGTCCGTTCATCGGCGCGCTCATCACGCTCGACGCCGAGGGCCTGCCCGGCTGGCTCAAGATGCACGGCAAGCCCGAGATGACGCCCGCCGAGGCCAAGTCGGACCCCGACGTGCTCGCCGCCCTCGACGCCGCCGTGACGCGCGCCAACAAGGCCGTGTCCAAGGCCGAGTCGATCCGCAAGTTCGCGGTGCTCGACGGCGACCTGACGATCGAGAACGGCTACCTCACGCCCAAGCAGAGCGTGCGCCGGCACGAGTTCGTCAAGGACTTCGCGGCCGACATCGACAAGCTCTACTCCGAGCCGCACCGGGTCCCCGGAGACTGAGCCCGACCCGGCCGTCGGCGGCGGGGGCGTGTCGGTAGGTCCGGCTAGCGTCCGGGCCATGCCGAGCACGTCACCCGCCGTCGTCCAGCCCTCGTTCTCCGAGCTCGGTACGCCGCTGCGGGACGTGACGTTCGTCGTCGTCGACCTCGAGACGACGGGCGGGCGTACCGAGGACTCCGGCATCACGGAGATCGGCGCGGTCAAGGTCCGCGGCGGCGAGGTGCTCGGCGAGCTCCAGTCGCTCGTCAACCCCGGGCACCCGGTGCCGGCGTTCGTCGCACGCCTCACCGGCATCACGACGGCCATGGTCGCCACCGCTCCCGAGCTCGCGCTGGTCCTGCCGAGCTTCCTCGAGTTCGCGCACGGGGCCGTGCTCGTCGCGCACAACGCGCCGTTCGACGTCGGCTTCCTGCGCGCCGCGTGCGAACGCCTCGGCTACCCGTGGCCCGGCTTTCCCGTCGTGGACACGGTCCCGCTCGCGCGCCGCGTGGTCACACGCGACGAGGCGCCCAACCACAAGCTGTCGACGCTCGCGGCGCTGTTCCGTGCCCGGACCACGCCCCAGCACCGAGCGCTCGCGGACGCGCGTGCGACGGTCGACGTCCTGCACGGGCTCCTCGAACGGCTCGCACCGCTCGGCGTCACGCACCTCGAGGACCTCGCGACGGCCGCAGACCCGGTGCCGCCCGAGGTGCGGCGCAAGCGCCACCTCGCGGACGGGCTTCCCGACGCGCCGGGCGTGTACCTCTTCCGCGGCCCGGGCGACGAGGTCCTCTACGTCGGGGTGTCCACGAACATCCGCAAGCGCGTCCGCTCGTATTTCACCGCCGGCGAGAAGCGCCGTCGGATCACCGAGATGGTGCGCATCGCGCACGCCGTGACTCCGGTCGTGTGCGCGACGCCGCTCGAGGCACAGGTGCGCGAGCTGCGGCTCATCACCGAGCACGCCCCACGCTACAACCGGCGTTCGAAGCATCCCGAGCGCCACGCCTGGGTGCGGCTGACCGACGAGCCGTACCCGCGGCTGTCGGTCGTGCGCGACGTGCGGGACGGGACGCCGCACATCGGCCCCTTCGCGTCGCGCCGCACCGCGCAGGAGGCGGTCGACGCCCTTCACGACGCCCTTCCGGTGCGGCAGTGCACCGCACGGCTCCCCCTCGTCGCGCGCGCGCCCCGCAGTCCGTGCGCCCTCGCCGGGATGGGCCGCTGCTCGGCCCCCTGCACGACGACCGACGGGCCGGACACCGCCTACGCCGAGGTCGCCGCAGCCGCGGCAGAGGCGCTCACGGGCGACCCGTCCGCCGTCGTGCACGCGCTCTCCGAACGCATCGCGCGGCTCGCGGCCGCCGAGCGGTACGAGGAGGCAGGTCATGTCACCTCGCGCCTGCGCTCCTTCGTCCACGGCGCGGGCCGAGCGCAACGGCTCGCTCCGCTCGCCCGCTGTGCCGAGCTCGTCGCCGCGCGCGCGACGACGGCCGGCGGGTGGGAGATCGTGGTGGTGCGTCACGGCCGGCTCGCGGCGACGGCGGTCACCCGTCCGGACGAGGACCCTCTGCCGGTGGTCGAGGCGCTGCGCGCGACGGCTGAGGTCGTCGAGCCGCCCGTGCCGCCGGCCCCGGCGTGCCACCCGGAAGAGGCCCGGCTCGTCCTCGACTGGCTCGAGCAACCGGGCACGCGCCTGGTGCACCTCAGCGACGTGTGGGCGTGCCCCGTGCGGTCCGCGTCCGCGCACACCGACCTCGCGTGGGCGTCCGGCGAGGTCAGGGAGCGCGTGGCTACGATGGCGGCATGCTGACGGCGATCGTGCTCATCGACACCGAACCGGACCGGATCCCCGAGGTCGCGCACGAGGTGACGGACCTCAAAGGCGTGAGCGAGGTCTACTCGGTCACGGGCAAGGCCGACCTCGTCGCGATGGTGCGCGTCCGCGAGCACGACGATCTCGCCACCGTCATCGCGGACGGCATCTCGAAGGTCCCCGGCGTGCTGCGCACCGAGACGCTCATCGCGTTCCGGACGTATTCGAGCGTCGACCTCGAACAGGCGTTCTCCCTCGGTCTCGACTGAGGCGAAGATGAAGCGAAGGTCGAGGGCCGAGGAACGAGGCACTCGGCCGCAGCGGAGCCGCAGCCTCAGGCGACGACAACTCGACTGAGGACTCGACCAGGCTCAGTGGGCCGAGGCGTCCGCCCACCGCCGCAGCACGTCCGCGGCGGCGCCGTCGTCGACGCTGCGGGCCGCGTGCTCGATGCCGGCCTGCAACCGCTCGACGAGCGACCCGGCCGCCGTCCCGGGCAGGCTGCCGTCGGCGACGAGCGCGGCGGCAGCGTTGAGCAGGACCGTCTCCCGGACGGCGCCGTGCTCACCGGCGAACACGTCGCGCGCGATCCCCGCGTTGTACACGGCGTCCGCGCCCCGCAGATCCTCGACGCGGATGCGCCGCAGGCCCAGGTCGACCGCGGGGTCGAGCCGGTGCTCGGTGACCTGACCCTCGGCGACCTCCCAGACCGTGGCCGCGCCGGTCGCGGCGAGCTCGTCGAGCCCGTCGTCACCGCGGAAGACGAGCGCGCGGGTGCCCCGGACGGCGAAGACGCCGGCCATCTTGGGCGCCATGCTCGGGTCCGCGCAGCCCACCGCGGTCGCACGCGGCTGGGCCGGGTTGGTCAGCGGCCCCAGGAAGTTGAACACCGTCGGGATGCCGAGGTCCTTGCGCGCGACGCCGGCATGCCGCATCGAGGGGTGGAACACCTGAGCGAAGCAGAACGTGATGCCCACCTCGCGCGCCAGCTCCGCGACGCGCTCCGGCGGGTGGTCGAGCCGGATGCCGAGGACCTCGAGGACGTCCGCGGAGCCGGACGACGACGACGCGGCACGGTTGCCGTGCTTGACGACGCGCACGCCCGCGCCGGCCAGCACGATCGCGGCCATGGTCGAGATGTTGACCGTGTGGGCCCGGTCGCCGCCGGTGCCCACGATGTCGACCGACGGTCCCTCGACCTCGAGCCGGTTCGCGTGCACGAGCATCGCGTCGGCGAGCGCGGTGAGCTCGGTCACCGTGACTCCCTTGGCCCGCAGGCCGACGAGGAACCCGGCCAGACGCACCGGGGACACCTCGCCCGACATGACCTCGTCCATGGCCCAGGTGGCCTGCTCCGCCGTGAGGTCCTGGCCCTGGACGAGCTGGGTGAGCAGGTCGGGCCAGGTCGCGCCGGCGGGGGCCGTCGAGGCGGAGGGCGTGGGTTCGGTGCTGGGCACGGCGTTCCTTCGGTCGGGCGGTGGGACGAGGCACGGCGTCCGGTGGTGCCACCGCGCCTCGGGGCGGGCTCAGGACAGCAGCGACGAGACTGCCTTCTGCAGCTCGAACGCGTCGAGCGGGCGCGGTACGACCGCGTCGGCGAGGGACCAGGACGCGAGCCACGCGTCCTCGGCGCGCGCCGTGAGCACCAGCACGGGCGGGCACTCGTAGATCTCGTTCTTGAGTTGGCGGCACAGGCCCATGCCGCCGGCCTTGTCGGCCTCGCCGTCGAGGACCAGCAGGTCCCACTGCCGCCCGTCGGCGGCCTCGACGACGGCGGTTGGCGTCGCGACCTCGGTCCACGCGATCTGCGGCGTGTGCGCTCCCAGCCGCGGCCCGACGGCGAGGCGCACCTGTTCGCGCACCGTCTGGTCGTCGCTGTAGAGCAGGACACGGGGACCGGTCGCCGTCGTCCGGTCCGTCGTGTGGTCCGACATGTGCATCGCCTCCGCAGACGCGTGGGGTGCGACCCGGGTGCGGCCCGGGGCACGGCCAGTGTTTGCTGGCATCGTGGCACACCGGCGTCACCTCGGTCAGCCCGATCTCGTGGCGTTTTCCTGGCACTCTGGCGCGATGCGTCAGATCATGAGGGCTCAGTGGCGAGATTCCGCAGATTCCGTGGATCACAATCCCGCCGACGACCCGGCCAAGTGGCCGCAACCGGCCATCCGTCGGCCATAATGGCTGACGTGTCGACCGCAACGGCTGCTGCCCCCCATGCCCACCAGCACGTGAGCGTCAACCGGCCGAACCCCGTGTCGGTCGGGACGATCGTGTGGCTCGCGAGCGAGCTGATGTTCTTCGCGGGACTGTTCGCGATGTACTTCACGGTCCGCTCCGTCATGCCCGACGCCCAGTGGGCCGCGGAGGCCGCGAAGGTGAGCTTCACCTTCCCGCTCGTCAACACGCTCGTGCTGGTGTCGTCGTCGATCACCTGCCAGCTCGGCGTCACGGCGGCGGAGCGCTTCCAGCCGGTGCGCACGGGCTCGCTGCTCCAGGTCAACCGCTGGGGCATGAACGAGTGGATGACGCTGACATTCCTCATGGGCTCGTTCTTCATCGGGGGCCAGATCTTCGAGTACGCCGAGCTCGTGAACGAGGGCCTGACGCTGTCGTCGAGCGGCTACGGGTCGGTGTTCTTCCTGACGACGGGCTTCCACGGCCTGCACGTCCTCGGCGGCCTCCTCGCCTTCCTCTTCCTGCTCGGCCGCTCGTTCGCCGCAAAGAACTTCGGCCACCACGAGGCGACCACCGGCATCGTCACGTCCTACTACTGGCACTTCGTCGACGTGGTGTGGATCGCGCTCTTCATGGTCATCTACGTCCTGAGGTAACACCGTCCGGCGCGGCAGCCGGCACCCCTGAAACCCTGCACCTTCCATCTGCGAGACGAGGATCATTTCGTGAAGGCACTCGCCGCCCGCAGGCACCACCGGGCCGCCCCGGTCGTGCTGCTGTTGCTGGCGCTGCTGGTCACGGGCGGCGTCTACGCCGTCCTTGCCCCGAGTCCGGCCACGGCCGACACCGCCAGCACCGCGGACATCGAGACCGGGAAGAAGCTCTTCCAGGCCAACTGCGCCACCTGCCACGGCCCCAACGCCGAGGGCACGTCACAGGCGCCGTCCCTGGTGGGCGTGGGCGCCGCCGCGGTGGACTTCCAGGTCTCGACCGGCCGCATGCCCATGCAGATGAACGGCCCGCAGGCGCAGCAGAAGCCGCGGCAGATGGACGAGGAGCAGACTGCCGCCCTCGCCGCGTACGTCGCCTCGCTCGGCCCCGGCCCCGCGATCCCGACCGACGAGCAGGTGGACCCGGCCCTCGGCGACTCGTCGAACGGAGCCCTTCTGTTCCGCACCAACTGCGCCATGTGCCACAACGCGGTGGGAGCCGGCGGCGCGCTGTCCGAGGGCAAGTGGGCCCCGGCGCTGTGGGACGTCTCCGAGCGCAACATCTACCAGGCCATGGTCACCGGCCCGCAGTCGATGCCGGTGTTCAACGACGCCAACATCACCCCCGAGGAGAAGCGGGACATCATCGCCTTCCTCGTCGAGCAGCGTGAGGGCTCCGCGGGCGGCATGGCGCTCGGTGCGCTGGGCCCCGTCAGCGAGGGCCTCTGGGCATGGGTCGTCGGCATCGGCCTCATCATCGGAGCCGCTGTGTGGATCGGAGCGAAGTCCTCGTGAGCGAGAACGTGAACCCCAACCCGTCGCAGGACGTCACTGCCTCGAGACACGGTGCGCACGACACGATCACGCACCCCGAGCGCTTCGCCGACCCCGGTGTGCCGGAGCACACGACCCGCCTCGCGGACCGTGACCCCCAGGCGGCCAAGCGTGCCGAGCGTGCGATCGTGCTCCTCTTCACGCTGTCGATCCTGGGCACGATCGGCACCCTCGTCGCGTACTTCGCCTTCCGTCCGGACGGCACGACCGAGGGCGTGCGCCTGTCGAACCTGCTGCTCGGCGTCGGCCTCGCCGTGTCGCTGCTCGGCATCGGCATCGCCGCGGTCCACTGGGCCAAGACGCTGATGTCGAGCCACGAGCACGTCGAGGAGCGCCACGAGAGCCGCAGCTCCGACGAGGTGCGCACCGTCGTCGCGCAGGGTTTCGCCGACGGCCTGGCGGACTCCGGCCTCGCCCGCCGTGGCGTGCTCAAGGGCGCCGTGGTCTCCGCGCTCGCGCTCTTCCCCCTGACCATCGCCGTGCCGCTCGTCTCGAGCGTCGGCGGCGAGTGGAACGTCGGCAAGTTCCGCCACACCCTCTGGAAGAACGGCACCCGTCTCGCGTACGACCCGTCGGGCCGGCTCATCAAGGCCGCCGACCTCACCGCCGGCTCGGTCGCGCACGTCATCCCCGACGTCTCGGAGGAGATGCGCGAGTCGCACGAGTGGATCACCGAGAAGTCGAAGGCCGTGGTCCTGCTCGTGCGGCTCAACCCGCAGGACCTCAAGGCGGACCAGTCGCCCGAGGGTGAGACCTGGTCCTACGACGGCATCGTGGCCTACTCGAAGATCTGCACGCACGTCGGCTGCCCCGTCGCGCTGTACGAGCAGCAGACCCACCACCTGCTGTGCCCTTGCCACCAGTCGACGTTCGACGTCGCCGACGGAGCCAAGGTCGTGTTCGGCCCTGCTAACCGGCCGCTGCCCCAGCTGCCGATCACGGTCGACGACGAGGGCTACCTCGTGGCGCAGGCCGACTTCGCCGAGCCCATCGGCCCGAGCTACTGGGAGCGCCTGAAGTGAGTACGATCCACTCCGCCGCGCAGCCGACCACACCGATCGGCAAGACGGCCGACTACCTCGACCAGCGGACCAAGGTCGGTGTCCTGACCAAGCAGCTCGTCCGCAAGGTCTTCCCGGACCACTGGTCCTTCATGCTCGGCGAGATCGCGCTGTGGTCGTTCGTCGTCCTGATCCTGTCCGGCTTCTTCCTGACGATGTTCTTCGAGCCGTCGATGGCACTCACGCACTATCACGGCGAGGGCCCGGCATCGATGCAGGGTCAGCTCATGTCGGTGGCGTTCGCCTCCACGGTCGACATGTCGTTCGAGGTGCGTGGCGGCCTGCTCATGCGGCAGATCCACCACTGGTCGGCCCTGGTCTTCATGGCGGGCATCGTCGTGCACATGATGCGCGTGTTCTTCACCGGCGCGTTCCGCAAGCCACGCGAGCTGAACTACCTGGTCGGCGTCACGATGATGATCCTCGGCCTCGGTGCCGGGTTCACGGGCTACTCGCTGCCCGACGACGTGCTCTCGGGCAACGGCCTGCGCATCACCGACGGCGTGGTCAAGTCGATCCCGATCATCGGCTCGTACATGTCGTACTTCATCTTCGGCGGCGAGTTCCCGGGCGAGCACATCATCCCGAGGCTCTTCACGCTGCACATCCTGGTGATCCCGGCGCTGCTCCTGGCGCTCATCGGCCTGCACCTGTTCCTCATGGTGCTCAACAAGCACACGCAGTACCCGGGCGGCGGCCGCACCGACAGGAACGTCGTCGGCTACCCGGCAGTGCCGGCGTTCGCCACGAAGATGGGCGGCAACTTCTTCATCGTCTTCGGCGTGCTGGCGCTCATGGGCGGCACGATGGCGATCAACAACGTGTGGAACTACGGCCCGTTCGACCCCTCCCCCGTGTCGGCCGGTGCCCAGCCCGACTGGTACATGCTCTTCCTCGAGGGCTCCCTGCGCCTCATGCCGGGTCAGGGCACCGAATGGGTCATCGGTGGGTACACGTTGTCTCTCAACGTGCTCATCCCCGCGGTCGTGGTCCCGGGCCTGCTGTTCACGTTCCTCTTCGTCTACCCGTTCCTCGAGGCGAAGGTCACGGGCGACCACCGCGAGCACCACGTGCTCGACCGGCCTCGCAACGTGCCTGTCCGCACGGGCCTGGGCGTTGCCTTCCTCGCGGCGTTCGTCATCCTCGCGCTCGCAGGCTCGAACGACCTCATCGCGACGCACTTTGCCCTGTCGATCAACACGATCACATGGGTCTTCCGCGTCCTGATCTTCGTCGGGCCGGTCTTCGCCTTCTGGATCACCAAGCGCATCTGCCTGGGCCTGCAGCGCAAGGACCGCGAGCTCGTGCTCCACGGCCACGAGACCGGCCGGATCGTGCGCTTCGCCAACGGCGAGTACATCGAGGTCCACCGCCCGCTCGACGAGCATGACCGCTGGCTGCGCGTCAACTACGAGGCGCACAAGCCGCTCGAGATCGCGCCGGCGATGGATGCCCGCGGCGTGCGTCGCAAGGGCTACATGGTGGATCGCCAGTGGCAGCGCGTGTCGCGGTTCTTCTTCGAGGACCGTGTCGAGCCTGTGACGCCCGCCGAGCTAGCCGCCGCGCACGCCCACGGCGGGCACGACGAGCTCGAGGCGGAGCGCGGCACCCCTGAGCTGGTCTCGGGGTCCGGAAATGTCGAGCGGGAGCACTGAGACTCCTGCAGGCTAGGACGGTGGCCCACGCACCTCGACCCCGCTCCTGCGGGACTGGTGCGTGGGTCACCGTCGTTCTCGGGCGGTGCACGCCCTGGCGGGCCGGCGGCCCCCAGGTGTGGCACAGCAGCGACCGGTGAAGCCCGTCCGGTCCGGTACGACGTCCCTGCCGCACGTCTGTCCTGGCGTGCGAACCGATCCAGGAGGTACCTCAGCATGGCTGTCTACACGCTCCCTGACCTCACCTACGACTACGGTGCGCTCGAGCCTCACATCTCGGGAAAGATCATGGAGCTGCACCACTCCAAGCACCACAACACCTACGTGGCGGGTGCGAACACGGCGCTGGAGAAGCTCGAGGAGGCGCGCGACAACGGCGACCTGGCCGCCGTCAACATGCATGAGAAGAACCTCGCGTTCAACCTCGGCGGCCACGTGAACCACTCGGCGTTCTGGACCAACCTCTCCCCTGAGGGCGGCGGCGCGCCGACCGGCGAGATCGGCGCCGCGATCGACGAGCACTTCGGCTCGTTCGAGAAGTTCAAGGCGCACTTCACCGCCGTCGCGACGGGTGTGCAGGGCTCCGGCTGGGCGATCCTCGCGTGGGACTCGATCGGCCAGAAGCTCATCATCGTCCAGCTGTACGACCAGCAGGCGAACATCACCCTCGGCCTCACGCCGATCGTGCTGCTCGACTGCTGGGAGCACGCCTACTACCTGGACTACCTGAACGTCCGCCCGGACTACATCAAGGCCTGGTGGAACATCGTCAACTGGGCCGACGCCGAGGAGCGCCTCCAGCGCGCCAAGGCACAGACCGCGGGCCTGATCGTCCCGGCCTGACGCCACCTGGACGTACGTGGAAGGGCCCGCACGCGCTGCGTGCGGGCCCTTCCTCCATGGCCCCGCCGGGGTGGTTCCTCTCGCCCGGGTGGTCAGCGCTGCTTGGCGAACTCCGAGTAGGGCACCACGTCGGCCTTCGGCGGCGCCTGGACGTCGACCGGCTGGCCCCAGGCGCTGAAGGTCGACTCCACGACGAGCTCCTGACCGTCGACGTCCATGGTGATGTCGGACTCGAGCGGCAGCCCGTCGGGACCGATCGCGTAGGTGATCGTCATCTCACCGGCCATGGACTCGTCCATCTCGCCGACCATGGACTCGTCGAGACCGGCGGCGGCCGGATCGATCTTTGTCGGGTCGACGGTCATCGTGTAGACCTCGGCCTCCACACCGTCGACCTGCTCGGTGCCCGTGTGCTCGAACGACGTCACCGCATCCGCCATCGCCTCGGCCTGTGCCGTGGGGTCGATCGAGTCCATCTGGTCGAGCAGGGCCGACATGCTGGGGTCCTCGGCCAGCTCCTCGAGCGACATGGAGAAGTACTTGTCGTCGCTCAGCTCGCCCATGCCCATGTACATGACCCCGTCGACGAGGATGAGGTCCATGTCCATGCCCATCATGGCCATCGACATCTGCATCGTCGTCGTCGTGAGCGATCCTCCGTACGCGATGTCGGCCGTGCTGGTGCTGGCGTCCATGCCCGTGGCCTTGGCCAGCTCGCCGCTGTACGCCATCTCGACGTGAACGGACGACGCCTCCTCCTGCATCGCCCCCATCTGCTCGACCAGCTCGGTGAGGTTAGACGCCGGCGCGACCTCGGGCTCTGCGGCGGCACCGCCACCGGTGGGTGTGGCAGGCTCTTCACTCGCGCACGCGCCGAGGGCGAGGGCCATCACGGCGGCCGACGCCAGCGCCGCAAGCTTCTTCGGGACGTACACGGTGGTGCTCCTTCTCAGGCAGACGTGAGGCGTCAGTCCATCACGCAACACCCTATGTCGGAACCAGATCGTCGACCCGGGCACCAATCGTTGCCGAACTGTGAGGTCCGTGCCCCGACGGGACGGACAACCCCGGCAAGCCGCACGTCTGCACGACGGAGGGGCCCCTCGCTCGTCATGAGCGAAGAGCCCCTCCGGAAGCGCCCCAGCCGGCCGCCGGCGCCGGCTCGCGTCAGTGCGCGTGCTGGCCGCGAGAGTACTCGAACACCCACCCCACGAGCCCGACGACGCCGAGGATGAGGCCGACGTACAGCACCCACCAGCCCACCGCGAGGCTCAGGAACGCCACGGCCGCGGCGGAGCCGATGACGAGCGGCCACCAGCTCCACGGCGAGTACACGCCCTGGTCACCGGCACCGTCGGCGATCTCGCCCTCCTCGTCGTCCTCAGGACGCGGGTCGATGCGGCGCGCCGTGAGCGCCAGATACGCACCCACCATGGCCATCAAGCCACCGACGAGGGGCATCCCGAGGTAGCCGACGGGCTCCTCCCAGTCGGTCAGGAAGCCGTAGACGATCCCCGCACCCAGGAAGAACGGGGCGAGCCACAGGAAGAGCCTGATCTCGATCTTCACTTGCCGGTCTCCTCGTCCTCGGGGCGCTCACCGTCGATCACCGTCGTCGTGGACTGGTGCTTCTCCGGGTAGTCCTGGATGCGGCGCTCCTCGGCCAGCGCGGCCTGGCCAGCACGGTGCGGACCGCCGTAGACCTGGTCGAGCGGCCCCGGCACGAGCTGCGGGTGCTCCATCGCGACGACCTCGGGGTGGTGCAGGTCGAACGCTGGCGACTCGCTACGGATCCGCGGCAGCGACGTGAAGTTGTGCCGCGGGGGCGGGCACGAGGTCGCCCACTCGAGCGAGCGGCCGTAACCCCACGGGTCGTCGACCGTCACCTTGGGCGCGTTGCGCCAGGTCGCGTACACGTTCCACAGGAACGGCAGGGTCGATGCAGCGAGGATGAACGCACCGACGGTCGAGACCTGGTTCTCCCACAGGAAGCCCTCGTCGGGCATGTAGTCCGCGTACCGACGCGGCATGCCCTCGACGCCCAGCCAGTGCTGGATGAGGAACGTCATGTGGAACCCGATGAAAAGCATCCAGAAGTGCAGCTTGCCGAGGCGCTCGTCGAGCATGCGGCCCGTCATCTTCGGCCACCAGAAGTAGAACCCGGAGAACATCGCGAACACCACGGTGCCGAACACGACGTAATGGAAGTGCGCGACGACGAAGTACGAGTCGGACAGGTGGAAGTCGAGGGCCGGGCTGGACAGGATGATGCCCGTAAGCCCACCGAAGAGGAACGTCACCAGGAAGCCGATGGCCCACAGCATCGGCGTCTCGAAGGTGATCTTGCCCCGCCACAGGGTGCCGATCCAGTTGTAGAACTTCACACCCGTCGGGACGGCGATGAGCATCGTCATGAAGGCGAAGAACGGCAGCAGCACCGCGCCGGTGACGTACATGTGGTGCGCCCAGACGGTCACGGACAGCGCGGCGATGGCGATCGTCGCGTAGACGAGACCCTTGTAGCCGAAGATCGGCTTGCGGCTGAAGACCGGGAAGACCTCGGACACGATGCCGAAGAACGGCAGCGCGATGATGTACACCTCGGGGTGACCGAAGAACCAGAACAGGTGCTGCCAGAGGATGGCGCCGCCGTTGTCCGGGTTGAAGACCTGGGCGTCGAAGCGACGGTCCGCGCCGAGCGCGAACAGCGCCGCGGCCAGGGGCGGGAACGCCATGAGCACGAGCAGGCTCGTGACGAGCGTGTTCCAGGTGAAGATCGGCATCCGGAACATCGTCATGCCCGGTGCGCGCATCGTGATGATCGTGGTGATGAAGTTGACCGCACCGAGGATCGTCCCGAATCCGGCGAGCGCGAGGCCGAAGACCCACAGGTCACCGCCGAGCCCCGGACTGAACGTCGTGTTGTTGAGCGGCGCGTAGGCGAACCAACCGAACGATGCCGCGCCCTGGGGGGTGAAGAAGCCCGCCCCGACGATGAGGCCTCCGAACAGGAACAGCCAGTACGCGAACATGTTGAGGCGCGGGAACGCGACGTCAGGGGCGCCGATCTGCAGCGGCATGATCACGTTGGCGAAGCCCGCGAACAGCGGGGTCGCGAACAGCAGCAGCATGATCGTGCCGTGCATCGTGAAGAGCTGGTTGTACTGCTCCTTGCTCTGCACGACCTGGATGCCGGGCATGAACAGCTCGGCGCGGATGAGCAGGGCGAGGATGCCTCCCACGGCGAACCAGAAGAACGACGTGATGAGGTACAGGTAGCCGATCGTCTTGTGGTCGGTCGAGGTGATCCACTTGATCACCGTGCGCCCGAGGTTCTGGCGCTTGGGCGCCAGACCCGGGACGACCGCGGTCTCGCCGGCGTAGACGGTGTCGAAGCTCGTGGCCATCAGTGCTCGGCCTCCTCGGTGGTGCTCGGGTACCGCTCGTAGTCGCGCTGCTGGCGGTTGAGGTCCATGCCGAGCTCACCGGTCTGGCCGGCGGCGCGCAGGTCGTCCATGTGCGCGTCGTACTCGGCGCGGTCGACCACCTTGACGTTGAAGAGCATGCCGGAGTGGAACTCGCCGCAGAGCTCGGCGCACTTGCCGGCGTACGTGCCCTCGCGCGTCGGCGTCACCTGGAACGTGTTGGTCCGGCCCGGGATCATGTCCTGCTTGTACAGGAATGCCGGGATCCAGAACGAGTGGATGACGTCTCGCGAGTCGAGCGAGAACTCGATCGTCTCGCCGACCGGCAGGTAGAGCGTCGGCAGCTGCTCGGACGTGCCCGGCGCGCCGTCGACCGTCTCCTCGGCGGTCTGGCCGCCGACGTCGAGCAGGTGCTGGCCCGTGTCGTAGACCTGGTCGTCGACATAGTTGAAGTCCCAGCTCCACTGCTTGCCGATGGCCTGGATCCTCACGTCCGGCTGGGCGCTCGTGTCCTGCAGGGCGTCCGTGTCGCGGTCGGTGTAGTAGAAGAGCACGAGCACCATCATGATCGGCACGGCCGTGTACATGATCTCGAGCGGCATGTGGTAGCGCGTCTGCACCGGGAGCTGGTGGTCGTCGCGGCGCTTGCGGTACGCGGCGACACTCCACAGCATCAGGCCCCACGTGATCACGCCGACGGCGAGAGCGGCGATCCAGGAGCCGACCCACAGGTTGGTGATTCGCTCGGTCTGGTTGGTCACCTCCCCGTCGCCATAGCCGGGGAGGTATCCACGCTGGACGGTCTCGCTGGCGCAGCCGGCGGCCAGCAGCGCGACGACGGCGCTGAGCGCCGTCGTCCGCAGCAGGACCCGCCGCCGGGTGCGGGTGGGGGGCTTCGAGTGCAAGGGGGGCCTTTCACGTCACGTCCGTCCCGCAGACCACCTACTCAGGGCGCGCGGGCAGGACCTTCGTCCTCGATGGGATGCAGCCTATCGCGCCCTTCACGAGTTCGACGCCAGAATCCCCCCGTTCCTGCGTGACGAGATCCGCACCCCGACGCCGACGTCGCCGCTGTTCACCACACATGCCAACGGGGTGTCAGAACCTCGGTGCCGACGATGCCCAGCGAGGGTGGCAGCATCGTAGGTGGGAGGCTCGGCACCGCCGTCGTGCTCGCCTCCCGGAGCATCTCGACCACGACCGGGAGACCGTGTGACGCACACCACCCCGCCCGCACCCGCACGCGTGCGCCTCGACAACGGCGGACGGGCGCCCTGGCACCCGCTGGCCCGCCAGGCGTTCCTCCAGGCGCTCGACGACGGCTGGGCCGACCCTCGCCGTCTCCACACCGAGGGCCGCCGCGCCGCGGCCCTGCTCGACGGCGCGCGCGAGGCCGCGGCGGCCGTCCTCGGCGCCCGCACCGAGGAGGTGCGGTTCACCCACAGCCACCCGACGGCGCTCCACGCCGCCGTCCTGGCCGCTGCGGCGGGCCGCCGTCGCGCGGGCGTGGACGTCGTCGTCGGCGCGGTCGAGCGCGCCGCCGTCCTGCACGCCGCGCAGGCGGCGGCGACGATGCACGGCGGGCGCCGCGTCGACGTCGCGGTCGACCGGTTCGGCCGCGTCGACGCCCAGGCGATGACCGACGCCGTCGCCTCCCCCGGGGTGGCCCTGGCGGCCCTGCAGCACGCCAACGGTGAGGTGGGCACGCTTCAGCCGGTCGAGCAGGTCCACGCCGCGGCCCGGACCGCGGGGGTTCCGCTCCTGGTCGACGCCGGGGCGAGCCTCGGCCATGCCGCCGTCCCTCCCGCCTGGGACCTGCTCGCGGCCGACCCGGCAGACTGGGGCGCCCCGGCGGGCGTGGGCGTGCTCGCGGCGCGCGAGCGGGTCCGGCTCGTCCCGACGGGCCCCGAGGATCCCGAGCCGTGGGCGCCGGGCGGGGTGAGCGTCCCGGCCGCGTTCGCCGCCGCCGTCGCGCTCCAGGCGGTCGAGGCCGACCGCGTGGCCGAGGACGCGCGGCGTCGCGCGCTGGTCGACCGGGTCCGGGGCGCCGTCACCACCATCCCCGACGTCGAGGTCGTCGGGGACCCGGACGCCCGACTCCCTCACGTCGCCACGTTCTCGTTCCTCTACGTCGACGGCGAGGCGCTGCTCACCGAGCTCGACCGTGCCGGGATCGGGGTCGGCTCGGGGTCGGCCTGCACGGCGAGCACGCTCGAGCCGTCGCACGTGCTGGCGGCCATGGGTGTCCTGACGCACGGCAACGTCCGCATCGCGCTCGACCGGTCGACGACCGAGCAGGACGTCGACCGCCTCCTGGCGGTGCTGCCCGACGCCGTCGCGCGCGTCCGCGAGATGCTCGGGGTGGGCGGGCTGTGACCGACGCGCGGCCGGACGCCACGGAATTCAACGCCACCGAGGTCGTCGACGCGCGCGGTCTGCGCTGCCCCCTCCCGGTCATCCGCCTCGCCGCCCGCGCGCGCGACCTGCCGGCCGGCACGCTCGTGGTCGTCCTGTCCACCGATCCGGCGGCCCGCCACGACGTGCCGGCGTGGGCGCGCATGCGCGGTCACGTCACGACCGGCGAGCGCCACGTCGTGCCCGACGACGGCAGCCCGGAGCACTGGGCGCTCACGGTCCGCCTGCGAGCGAGCTGAAGCCGCACCGAGCACGCTCCGGGACGCACGCTCCGGTTCCTCGGACATCACGACGACCCGGCCGCCGCAGGGGCGACCGGGTCGTCGTGGAATGCGTCAGCCGAAGGAGCCGCCGCAGGCGCAGGACTCGCCCGCGTTGGGGTTGTCGATCGTGAAGCCCTGCTTCTCGATCGTGTCCGCGAAGTCGATCGTCGCGCCCTCGAGGTACGGCACGCTCATGCGGTCGACGACGACCTCGACGCCGTCGAAGTCCCGCAGGGCGTCGCCCTCGAGAATGCGCTCGTCGAAGTACAGCTGGTAGATCAGGCCGGAGCAGCCGCCGGGCTGCACGGCGACGCGAAGGCGCAGGTCGTCGCGGCCCTCCTGCTCAAGAAGGCTGCGGACCTTGCCCGCCGCGACCTCGGTGAGGGTCACGCCGTGCGTGGCGATCTCGGTGGTGTCGGTCATGCTTCCTCCAACAGCGGGGACGGAGACGCTGTTCCCGATCTTACGCGGCGATCGTCACACGTCGATGACGTGGCTCACACCATGGGCCGATCGCGCGGACCCGGTGTCGCGTCACGGGCCCACGCCGGGGCCCACGTGCGCGCCACCCGCGGCAGCGCCTCCAGGGGCTCGTCGCCGACCTCGTGGACGCCGCTCACACCCGCGGCCGACCACTCTCGCCGCGTCGACTCGTCGCGGCCGGCGAGCACGACGACGGGCACGGCGTGCGGCTCGGCGGCCCGCGCCGCCTCGGCCACGGTCCCGTCGTGCAGCGCGCCGGCATCCAGCACCGCCGTGTGCACGACGACGAGGTCTGCCGCCGCCGCCCGCTCGCGCAGGCGTGCGACCTCGGGCGGGACGGCCGGCGGGCTGACGCTCGACAGGCCGAGCGCCGTCGTCGGGACGAACACACCGGCGGGGTGCGTCGGCGCCCCACTGGCCCCCGCACCGGGCGTCACCAGCACCAACGGCTCGACGACGCAGCGCGGCGCCGCGGCCCGCCAGGCGTCGGCGAGCGCGCGGGCGTCGGGCTCGGAGCCGGCGACCAGGAGCACGTGCACGGACGTGATCGTGGCACATCCGCCTCGCTGTGACAGCATGTGCAGGTGACCACATTGCTGAACGACGCCACGTTCGCCGAGCCCGCGCCCTCGGCGCTGCTGCTGCTCGGCCAGGGCCGCGATCTCGCGTCCGAGCGGGGCGTCGAGTGCACGGGGGCGCTCCCCTCGCCGTCGGACCCGGACCTCGTCGACAGGGCCCGCGCCGCACGCGCGGCTCTCGGCGAGCGCGCGTTCGTCCTCGGTCACCACTACCAGCGCGACGAGGTCATCGACTTCGCGGACATCACGGGCGACTCGTTCAAGCTCGCGCGCGAGGCCGCCGCGCGGCCCGAGGCCGAGTTCGTGATCTTCTGCGGCGTGCACTTCATGGCCGAGAGCGCGGACATCCTCACCTCGGACTCCCAGCAGGTCGTCCTGCCCGACCTCGCCGCGGGCTGCTCGATGGCGGACATGGCGGCGATCGCCCAGGTCGAGGAGGCGTGGGCCGTGCTCGAGGACGTCGGCGTCGCCGGCGAGACGGTCCCGGTCACCTACATGAACTCCTCGGCGGCGATCAAGGCGTTCACGGGTCGTCACGGCGGCACGGTGTGCACGTCGTCGAACGCGCAGGTCGCACTCCGCTGGGCCTTCGACCGGGCTAACGCGGCGACCGGCGGCTCCGACTCCGGCAAGGTGCTCTTCCTGCCTGACCAGCACCTGGGGCGGAACACCGCCGTCCTGCAGCTCGGCATGAGCCTCGACGACTGCGTGGTCTACGACCCGCGCAAGCCGATGGGCGGCCTGACCGAGCAGCAGCTGCGCGACGCCCGCATGATCCTGTGGCGCGGGCACTGCTCGGTGCACGGCCGGTTCTCGGAGCGCAACGTCACCGAGATCCGCGCCGCGGTGCCGGGCGTCACCGTCCTGGTGCACCCGGAGTGCAAGCACGAGGTCGTCACGGCCGCGGACATGGTCGGCTCGACCGAGTACATCATCAAGGCGCTCGACGCAGCGGCCCCGGGGTCGTCGTGGGCGATCGGCACGGAGCTCAACCTGGTGCGCCGGCTCGCGAACGCGCACCCGGACAAGCAGGTGCACTACCTCGACTCGACGGTGTGCTTCTGCTCCACGATGAACCGGATCGACCTGCCCCACCTCGTGTGGGCCATGGAGTCCCTCGTCGAGGGCCGCGTGGTCAACCGGATCGTCGTCGACCCCGACGACGCGCACTGGGCGCGCGTCGCTCTCGACCAGATGCTGGCGCTGCCGGGGATCTGACCGGCACGGACGGGCGGTGAGCAGATGAGCCTCGACGGCGGGCTCCACGTGGGCGTCTTCGTGTTCGACGAGGCGGAGGAGCTCGACGTCGTCGGGCCGTTCGAGGTGCTCGCCGCGTGGGCCGAGCACTCCGCCATCAAGCCGCACGTGAGCACGTTCTCGGTCGACGGCGGTGGTGTGCGGCTGGCGCACGGCATGCGGCTGGTGCCCGCCCGGTCCTCCGACGACGTCGGCCCGCTGCACCTGCTGGTCTACCCGGGTGGCTGGGGCACGCGCCGGATGCTCGCCGACCGTGACCACCTCGAGTGGCTGCGCCAGGTCCGGGCCCAGACGCCGGTGATCGCGAGCGTCTGCACGGGCGCGCTCGTGCTCGCGGCTGCCGGCCTGCTCGCCGGACGCCCCGCCACGACGCACCACGACCACTACGACGACCTCGCCGACCTCGACCCGAGCGTCGTCATCGACACCGAGGCCCGGTTCGTGGACGACGGCGACGTCGTCACGTCGGCAGGGGTCTCGGCCGGTATCGACATGGCCTTGTACCTCGTCTCGCGGCTGGAGTCCCGCGAGGTCGCGCGTGCCGTCTGCCGCGAGCTGGAGTACGACCCCGACCCGCTGTTCTGAGCGCCGCCGGCCGACGACACGCCCAAAGTATCTGATACCGCCGGTCCTGGCTATAGCCTGCAACCGTGACGCGAATGATCCAGCTCGCCTGGGCGAGCCTCCGCCCCCGCACGCCGGTCCCCGGGCAGGTGCTCCTCGACCCGTCGGTGACGGTGCTACGGGTCCACCCGGGCGACCTCGACGTCTACCTGCACGTCAACAACGGCGCGTACCTGCAGATGATGGACGTCGGGCGCTCGAACTACCTCGCCGACATCGACGGCTTCCGTCGCCTGCGCCCGCGCGGCTGGTACCCCGTCGTCGCGGCGTCGACCATGCGGTACAAGCGCTCGCTCAGGCTCGGCGACAAGGTCACGCTCACGACGCGAGTGCTCGGGTGGGACGAGCGCGTCGTGTTCCTGGAGCAGGCGTTCACCTGCCGGGGTGAGCTCTACGCGAAAGGCTACGTCGCGGGCAGGTTCCTGGGACCGCACGGCGCGCGCGTGCCCGCTCCCGACGTCGTGGCGCTCATGGCCGAGGGCGCCCCGCTCTCCAGCCCGGCCCTGCCGGACGAGGTCGCCGCGTGGGCGCGCGCCCTCGACATCGCGCACCGGGATCTCGAGGGCGCCTGAGGACCACGAGGGCCGGCCCGGCTCAGGTCGCCAGGCCTACGACGCCCAGCCCTCTGCGGCGAGGGCCGCGATCTGGCGCAGGAGCAGCGCCTCGGCGAGCACGACTTTGCGCAGCTCACCGAGGTGCACCGACTCGTTTGCCCCGTGTGCGCGCGAGTCCGGGTCCTCGACGCCCGTCACGAGGACCGCCGCGTCGGGGAAGAACTCGAGCAGGTCGGCGATGAACGGGATCGATCCACCGACGCCGATGTCGACGGGGTCGGTGCCCCACGCGCCCGCGAACGCCGACCGCGCCGCGCGCATGGCCGCCGAGTCGGCGGGCGCGAGGAACGCCTTGCCCTGGTCGCCCGGGCGCCAGGTGACCTTCGCACCGAACGGCGCGTGCGCCTCCAGGTGAGCGTGCAGTGCGTTGAGGGCCGCCTGGGGGTCCTGGCCGGGCGCGATGCGCAGCGAGAGCTTGGCGGCCGCACGGGGCGCGATCGTGTTGGAGGAGTGCGCGACGCTCGTGGCGTCGATGCCGATCACGCTCAGCGCCGGCTTGGCCCACAGCCGTCCCGAGATCGTGCCCTCGCCCGCGAGCGCAGCGCCGTCGAGCAGCGAGGAGTCGAGGCGGAAGTCCGCCTCGCCGTAGTCGACCTCAGGCTCCGCGCCGTGCACGAGCCCTTCGACGGCGACGTTGCCCACGTCGTCGTGCAGCGTCGCGATCAGCCGGGCGAGCAGGGTGTTGGCGTCGAGCACGGGGCCGCCGAACATGCCCGAGTGCACGGCGTGCTCCAGCACCTGGACCTCGACCGTCCCGTCCACGAGCCCGCGCAGCGACGTCGTGAGCGCCGGCACGCCGATCCTCCAGTTGGTCGAGTCGGCGACGACGATGACGTCGGCCGCGAGCAGCTCACGGTGGTCGGCGAGGAACTGGCGGAAGCTCGGCGAGCCGGACTCCTCCTCGCCCTCGATGAACAGGGTCACACCGACGCCCGGCTCATCGCCCGCAGCGGCAAGCGTGCGCAGGGCACCGAGGTGGGCGGCCACGCCCGCCTTGTCGTCGGCGGCGCCGCGGCCGTAGAGACGGCCGCCCACCTGGACCGGCTCGAACGGGTCGGAGTCCCAGGTGGCCGCATCGCCCGGGGGCTGGACGTCGTGGTGCGCATAAAGGAGCACGGTCGGTGCGCCGGCGGGCGCAGGTCGGCGGGCGACGACCGCGGGCGCGCCGGGCACGCCGTCGGGCCGCACCGAGCTGAGGATGCGCACGTCCGGCAGGCCGGCGTCGCGCAGCAGTGCGGCGACCGCATCGGCGCTGGCGGCGACGTGCGCCTGGTCGAACGCGGCGGCCGAGACGCTCGGGATACGCACGAGCGAGGCGAGGTCGGCCTGCAGGTCGGGGAAGATCTCGTCGACGCGAGCGCGCAGCGCGGCCACGTCCGTCAGCTGGTCGGTCACGGCCCCACGCTACCTGCGCCCGTCCCGGACGGCCGTGCGGCTCGACTACCCTAGGTTCCGTGTTCTCCCGCAAGCGTGACGTCGCCGAGGCAGCCAAGCCCGGCTCCTCGACCGATGGTTCCTCCGACGCCGTGAAGGCGGCGGCCGAGATCGAACGGGCCGGCCGGGCGGCCGGCGCCAAGGGCCGCCCGACGCCGAAGCGCAACGTCGCACAGGCAGCGAACAAGCGACCGCTCGTTCCGAACGACCGCCGCGCCGCGCGCCAGGAGGCCAGGGCCAAGCTCCGCGAGCAGCGCACGCGCGAGCAGCAGGCCATGCTCACCGGCGACGAGAGGCACATGCCGCTGCGCGACCGCGGCCCGGTCAAGCGCTACGTGCGCGACTACGTCGACGCACGCTGGAACCTCGGCGAGTTCTTCTTGCCGGTCGCGTTCGTCTTCATCTTCATCAACCTCTTCGCGACGCAGAACCCCGGGCTCGCGATCCTGGTGCTGCTCGCGCTGTACCTCGTCGTGCTGGTGACGATCGTCGACGCGGTCATCATGTGGCGCCGGCTCAAGAAGCGCCTGGTCGCCAAGTTCGGCGAGGTGCCGCGTGGCACCACGATGTACGCCGTCATGCGCGCGTTCCAGATCCGCCGCACACGCCTGCCGCGCCCGACGACGAAGAAGCACGGCAGCTACCCCTCCTGACGCCGTCGCCCGGGAGGCCGGCCGAGCTCGAGGCCGCAAAACGCTCGAAACGATCCGAGGGTTCCGCGTAAGGTGACGCCATGGTCAACTACCGGTACCTCGGCAACAGCGGTCTGAAGATCTCCGAGATCACCTACGGCAACTGGCTCACCCACGGCTCGCAGGTGGAGAACGACGTCGCCACCGCCTGCGTGCACGCCGCGCTCGACGCGGGCATCACCTCCTTCGACACGGCGGACGTCTACGCGAACACGAAGGCCGAGCAGGTCCTCGGCGACGCCCTCGCGGGGCAGCGCCGCGAGTCGCTCGAGATCTTCACGAAGGTGTACTGGCCCACGGGTCCGGGCGGCCCCAACGACACCGGCCTGTCCCGCAAGCACATCATGGAGTCGATCGACGGCTCCCTGAAGCGCCTCGGCACGGACTACGTGGACCTCTACCAGGCGCACCGGTACGACACCGAGACGCCCCTCGAGGAGACGATGCAGGCGTTCGCCGACGTCGTCCGCCAGGGCAAGGCGCTCTACATCGGTGTCAGCGAGTGGACCGCGGACCAGATCCGCGCCGGCGCGAAGCTGGCCAGCGAGCTCGGCGTCCAGCTCATCAGCTCCCAGCCGCAGTACTCGATGCTGTGGCGCGTCATCGAGGACGAGGTCGTCCCGGCCTCACTGGAGAGCGGCCTGTCGCAGATCGTCTGGTCACCGATCGCCCAGGGCGTGCTGACGGGCAAGTACGTACCGGGCCAGCCGCTGCCGGCGGGCTCGCGCGCCACCGACGAGAACGGCGGCGCCCGCATGATCGAGCGCTTCATGCGCGACGACGTGCTCGAGCGTGTCCAGGGCCTGCGTCCGGTGGCCGACGAGCTGGGCCTGTCCATGGCGCAGCTCGCCATCGCGTGGGTGCTGCAGAACGACAACGTCGCCGCGGCGATCGTCGGCGCCTCACGCCCAGAGCAGGTGGCCGAGAACATCAAGGCCTCGGGCATCGAGATCCCCGCCGAGCTCATGGCGCGGATCGACGACGTCCTCGGTGACATCGTCGATCGCGACCCGGCCAAGACGGCCGAGAACGCCCCGCAGACCCGCCCGGTCTGACCCGCTGCGCCCTCCCCTTCGAGGGCGTCATCCCTTCTGGAAAGCCGCTGGAAGGCGGAAGGGATGACGACCTCGAAGGGACGGTGACGCGTCGTCGTGGCCGCTACCGTGACGTCATGACCTCATCGAGCGTCCGGCCCGCTCGCCTCGACGACGCCGATGCCCTCTGGCCACTCGTCCAGGGCTTCGCGACGTCGTTCGTCCCTCGACGCACGGCGTTCGACGCCACGTTCCCCACCCTCGTCGACCATGACGACACCCTCCTGGTGGTCGCCGTCGCGACCGGAGCCCGCGAGTCAGCGGGCGTCGTCGGCTACCTGCTCGCGCGCACGCACCTGACGTTCCTCGCCAACGGACCCGTGTGCTGGGTCGAGGAGGTCATGGTCGACCCGGCGCGTCGACGCTCGGGGATCGGCGCGGCTCTCATGGTTCACGCCGAGGAGTGGGCTGCGCACCGGGGGGCGGCCTACGTAGCCCTCGCGAGTCGTCGCGCCGGTGATTTCTACCGCACCCTCGGCTATACCGACTCCGCGACGTTCTTCAAGAAGACGCCTTCGATGTCGCGATCCCTCACACCGCGTCGCGGATGATCGGGCACGTCAGGCAGTGCCCGCCGCCCCGCCCGCGCCCGAGCTCGGCGCCGGCGATCTCGAGCACCTCGATACCGGCCTTGCGCAGCAGGTCGTTGGTCGTGGTGTTGCGGTCGTAGGTGAACACGACACCCGGCTCGACGGCGACGGCGTTGTTGCCGCTGTCCCACTGCTGGCGCTCGGACTCGTAGGCGTCGCCGCCGGTCTCGATGACCTGCAGCCGGTCGAGTCCCATCACGCGCGCGACGACGTCGACGAAGGGCGTGTCACCCTCGTCGGTCACCGCCACCGACCCGTCGCCGTCCCCACCGCCATCGCCATTGCCACCGCCATCGCCCGGGCGCAGCGTGAACGCGTGGATCGAGCCCAGGATGCGTGGGTAGGCCGTCACGGTGTCGACGTCGACGAACGTCATGACGGTGTCGAGGTGCATGGCCGCGCGCAGGCGGGGCATGCCCGCGACGACCACCCGGTCGGCCACGCCGCGCGCGAACAACGCCGACGCCACCTGCGTGATGGCCTGCCGCGAGGTGCGCTCGCTCATGCCCATGAGCACGACGCCGTCGCCCACGGGCATGACGTCGCCACCCTCGAAGGTGGCCCGGCCGTGGTCGTGCTCGGGATCGCCCCACCAGACCGTCGAGCCGGTGAAGTCCGGGTGGAACTCGTAGATCGCCTTCATGAGCAGCGTCTCGTCGCGACGGGCCTGCCAGTAGAGCGGGTTGAGGGTCAGCCCGCCGTAGAGCCAGCACGTCGTGTCGCGCGTGAAGAGCGTGTTGGGCAGCGGCTCCATGAGGTACTCGCGCGCGTCCGGCGAGTAGGCCGCGAGCGCCCGGAACCCCGGTGGGAGCTCGGGCACGTCGTCGATCGCCAGCCCGCCGATCAGGTACTCGGCCAGGGTCGCCGGGGGCAGCTCCTCGAGGAAGGTGCGCGTGGCGTCGGCCAGACCCGTGCCCACGGTCTCCGGGGAGATCTTGCGGTCGAGGAGCCAGTCGCGCGCGCCCGGGACCTCCATCGTCTGCGCGAGGAGCTCGTGCAGCTCGACGACGTCGACACCGCGGCCGCGCAGCTGGTCGACGAACGCCGCGTGGTCCTCCATCGCACGGTCGACCCACAGCACGTCGTCGAACAGCAGCTCGGCCGAGATGGTCGGCGTCAGCCGGCGGTGCGCCAGACCCGGCCTGCACACGAGCACCTTGCGCAGCCGTCCCACCTCCGAGTGGACACCGTATGCGGACGACGGGCGGGCAGGCGGGGCGGGTGGCGGCGTCATGCTCCCTGATTGTGCTCCCCGGGGGCGGCGCCCGCGCGGACGAGCGGCTCGGACCGGCGTGCGGGCGGCTCGCTCAGGTCGGCGTCGTGCTCGACCACGGGCGCGGGGGTCGGTGTCGACGCCGGCCGCCGCGGGTCGGGCCCGAGCATCGCCATCGCACGGGCGATCTGTTCAGACCGCGCCTCGATCCGACGACGCGGCCCGTCCTCGCGCTCGGCCACGCGCTCGGCCACACGCTCGGCCTCGCGCCGGCGATCCCCCACACCTCCGGTCCCGGTGCCGGGCGGCGTGTCGCCGATCCCCGACGGCGCGAGCCGGCGGACCGACGCCTGCACGACCGGGCCGACGCCGAACGCGTACGCGAGCGTCGCCCAGCCCAGCGTCCCGCCGAGCGCCCAGCCGGCGAGCACCACCGCGAGCTCGATCAGCGTCTTGACCAGCCGCACCGACCACCCGGTGCGCGCGACGAGACCCGTGAGCAGGCCGTCGCGCGGGCCGGGGCCCAGCCGCACGCCCACATAGGCCGCGGTGGCGACGCCGTTGATCACGATGGCGCCGAGCGCGAGGGCGACGCGGGTCGCCACAGAGGGGTCCGGCAGCAGGAGCTCGAGTGCGCCGAGCGACGGCTCGATCGCCGCTGCGATGACGACGACGTTGGCGATCGTCCCGGCGCCCGGGCGCTGCCGCAGCGGGATCCACGCGAGCAGCACGAGCGCGGACGTGGCGGCGACGACAGCGCCGAACGGCAGACCTGTCGTGCGGACGATGCCCTGGTGCAGCACGTCCCACGGCATTCCGCCCATCCCGGCGTGCAGGAGCATCGCCATGGACCAGGCGAATGCGAGGAGTCCGATCAGAAGCTGCAGGACGCGACGGGTGGGGCTCATGTCCCGATCCTGCGCGCCGATTGGTCTTGTGATCCATAGCCAATTCGCGCACAGTGGACCGGTGACCCTCATCGCCCCGAATCCCCCCGCCTCGGCCGCGCCCGCCGTGCGGCACCTGTCCGCGGCCGCGACGGCCCGCCTCCTCGGCCACTGGCGAGCCGGTGGACCGGCATACCTGGCGCTGGCCGACGCGCTGCGGTCGGCCGTGCTCTCGGGCACCCTCGCTCCCCTGACCCGGCTGCCGAGCGAGCGCGACCTGGCCAGCGTGCTCGGCGTCTCGCGCACGACGACGGCGGCCGCGTATGCCCGGCTGCGTGACCTCGGCTTCGCGGTCAGCCGGGTCGGCTCGGGCACCGTCGCCGTGCTGCCCCGGGCGTCTTCCGCGGAAGGGCTCTCTGGCCACCGCACCGCGCCCGCGGTCCCGGCCGGCGACGCCCCGGCGGCCGAGCGGACCGAGCAGGAGGGCGCGCTCGACCTGGCCACCCAGCTCGATCTCGGCCAGGCGACGCCGTCGGCGACCCCCGCCCTGCACGCGGCCTTCGCGCGGGCGCTCGAGTCGCTGCCCGCCTTCCTCGCCACCGGCGGCTACGCGCACCACGGGATCGACGTTCTGCGCGCGGCGATCGCCGACCGGTACACGGCGCGCGGCGTGCCCACGACGCCGGACCAGGTGCTCGTCACGACGGGCGCGCAGCAGGCGATCGCGCTGCTGGCCGCGGTGTTCGTCGCGCCGCGCGAGACCGTCGTGGTCGAGTCGCCGACGTACTTCCACGGCATCGAGGCCCTGCGGCAGACGGGAGGCCGCGTCGTCGGCGTGCCCGTGGGCGACGTCGAGACCCTCGCCTCCGCGGTACGCCGGACGCGACCGCGCCTGGTCTACCTCGTCCCCGACTTCCACAACCCGACCGGACGCTCGCTGACCGCCGACGAGCGCGCGTTCGTGCGCGAGCTCGTCGACCGGACGGGGGTGACCGTCGTCGGCGACGAGACGTTGACCGATCTCGCCCTGGACGACGACGCGGCCGTGCCCGCGCCGTTCGCCGGCGACGGTACGTCGCCCCACGTCGTGTCCGTGGGCTCGGCCTCGAAGACGTTCTGGGGTGGCCTGCGGGTCGGCTGGGTGCGAGGACCGGAGCAGGTCGTCCAGCGGCTCGCCCGCACCCGGCAGTCCTTCGACATCGCGACCGCGGTGCTCGAGCAGCTCGCCGTCACCGAGCTCCTCGGCCGCCGCGACGAGATCCTGCCGGCCCGCGTCGCGGACCTGCGCGCGCGGCGTGACCTGCTGGTCGACGGGCTGCGAGCGGCCGTTCCCGGCTGGGACGTCCCGTCGCCTCCCGGCGGGCTGTGCGTGTGGGTCGGCCTCGGCCGTGCGGTCGCGCAGGCGTTCACCGCGGCCGCCGTCGCCGAGGGCGTGCGGGTCTCGGCCGGCCCGTCGTTCACGCCCGACGGCGCGGCCCGAGACCGAGTGCGGCTGACGTTCACGCGCCCGCCCGAGGAGCTCGAGGACGCCGTGGGCCGGCTCGCGCGCGCCTGGCGGCGTGTCACCGGCTGAGGCGCCCCGCCGGCGCTCAGGACGGTCAGGACACCCGGAGCTCCACGCTCGGCGTCGCCTGGGTGCCGTCGTGCAGCAGCCGCGCGGCCGCAGCGCCCGCGGCCGCGAGCTCGCGCCAGTGCTCGCCGAGCCACTGCTCGGCGTCGTACTGCGTGGTGAACACGGGGCTCACGACCTGCGTGACCGGCCGGCCCCGCGTGTCGTCGAGCACCCACTCCCAGCGCGGACGGATCACTCGACCCTCCCCGCAGCGACCGAGCCCGCGGACCGCGTGAGCGCACGGTTGATGCGCGACGGCCACAGCGGCCCCTCGTACGCGAAGCCCGTGTACGCCTGGGTGAGGTCGGCGCCCGCCCGGACGTAGGCACGCACGTCGTCGGCGCTCGTGATGCCCCCGACGCCGATGATCACCGGACCCTCGCCGAGCCGCTGGCGCAGCCGGCGCACGACCTGCAGGCCGCGCTCCCGCAGGGGCGGGCCCGACAACCCGCCCGGCCCGCGGTCGTGGCCGATCGTCGTGTTCACCGCGACCACGCCGTCGAGCTCGAGCTCTGCCACGAGGTCGGCGACGGCGTCGACGTCCGCGTCGGCGAGGTCAGGCGCGATCTTGACGAGCAGGGGCGTCTGGCGGATCCCCGCTGCCGACGTCGCCTCGTCGGCCGCGGCGCGCGCGGCCACCAGGATGGGGCGCAGATCGGCGGTGGTCTGCAGGTCGCGCAGGCCCGGCGTGTTGGGCGAGGAGACGTTGACCACCAGATAGTCCGCCCACGGCGCGAGCAGCCGGGCGCAGGCGGCGTAGTCGTCCGCGGCCCGCTCGGCGGGAGTCGTCTTGTTCTTGCCGATGTTGGCGCCCACGACGACGGCCCGCCCGGCGCGCGTCGAGCGCAGCTCGCGCAGCCGGACGGCCGCGGCCTCGGCGCCCTCGTTGTTGAAGCCCATCCGGTTGCGCACGCCCCGCACGTCGAGCTCGCGCCACATGCGCGGCTTGTCGTTGCCGGGCTGTGGTCGCGGCGTGACCGTGCCGACCTCGATGAATCCGAAGCCGAGCATCGACAGGCCGCGGATCGCGCGGGCGTCCTTGTCGAAGCCGCCCGCCAGACCGAAGGGTGCAGGCACGGTGCGGCCGAACGCGCGCACGCTGCCGGGCCCGGCGGCACGGGCGAGGAAGGGGGCGATCGCGCCCTGGACGACGTCGCGCAGCACCGGCACACGCCCGGCCGCCGCGATCAGCCGGAAGGCGCGTTCGTGCGCCTCCTCGGGGTCCATGCGCCGGAAGACGGCGTCGAACAGCAGCCCGTACGGGGTCATGAGGCCTCGCTCTCGGTTCCGGGTTCGCCGCCGGACCGGGTGCGCCACAGCCACCAGATGCCGACGAAAGGTAGGACGAGCGGGACAAAACCGTACCCCTGACCGTAGACCGACCACACCGTCGCGTCCGGGTAGGCCTCCGGCTGGAGCACCGAGTCGGTACCCACGACGAGCACGCCGAGGGCCTCGGTCACGACGGCGCACCAGGCCACGGTGCGCCACGCACCGGTGCCCCTGGCCAGCGCCACGGTCGCCACCACGTACACGGTCGCGGCGAAGGCCGACAGCCAGTACGCGAGCGGCGCCTCGTCGAGCTTGAGGACCAGCTGGTACGCGGACCGCGCCACGGCCGCCAGCGCCAGCACGCCGTAGACGGCGACCAGCAGCCGGCCGAAGCCTGACCCGGTCGGCCGGGGCGTCGTCGTCGGCTCGCTCGTCCCGCTCATGCGGCCGCCCCCCAGATCTGCCACAGCCGCCACTCCAGGAACGCGACCGTGACGGCGGCGACGAAGAGCACCACGGACGACCACTTCGTCCGCTCCGCGAACGCCCACACGGCCGCGATGGGCAGCACGATCGCCGCGGTCACGAGGTAGCCCCAGAAGAGCGGGCCGTCGACCGGGTGATCCGTCGTCGCCTGGAGGACGCCCGCGACGACGGCCTGGACGACGAGCACGGCCTCGACCGCCGCGGCACCGAAGAGCTGCTTGAGGATGACCGCCCGGTCCCGGACGACGAACCACAGCGCCCACCCGGCGAGCGCCGCGCACAGCACGACCGCGAGGAGCAGGAGGGGTAGGACCACGCCCGCAGACTACCCGCAGGCCAGCCCCCGTCCGGGCCGCGAGCCGGCGTCGGGCTGGGAGATAGCATCGCTTGCGTGGCTGACCTCACGCTCTCCGGCAAGAATCCGACCTCCGTCAAGGCCGACGCGCTCGTCGTCGGGACCTGCTCCACGTCTGACGGCGTCGCCGTCGTCGCGGACCAGCTTCCCGCCGACCTCGTGCGCCAGGTCGAGACCCTCGCCCCGCGCCTGGGGATCACGGGCGCCGTCGACGAGGTGCGCACGATCCCCGCGGGGCACGACGTCAAGGCCGACGTCGTCGTGCTTACCGGCCTGGGCGAGCGCCGCCCTGACGGCACCTTCGCGACCGAGACGCTGCGGCGCTCGGCGGGCGCCGCGATCCGCTCGCTCGCGGGCACCGAGTCGGTCGCCGTCGCGCTGCCGGCCGTGGACGAGGACGAGCTCGCGGCCGTCGTCGAGGGCGCGCTGCTCGGCGCGTACGCCTTCACGCGCTACCGGGACTCCGAGGCGGCGGCCAAGAAGGAGCCCGTCGCGGCGATCGAGGTCGTGACGTCCTTCTCGCGCACCGCCCGTGCCAAGGCCGCGGTCGCGCGCGCCGAGGTGCTCGCCGCCGCCGTGCACGGCGCCCGCGACCTGGTCAACACGCCGCCGAACGACCTGTACCCCGCCGCCTTCGCCGACGCTGCCAAGGCGGCTGTCAAGGAGCTGGGCGCCAGAGGCGTCAAGGTGACCGTGCTCGACGACAAGCAGCTCGCCGCCGGGGGCTACGGCGGCCTGGTCGGCGTCGGCCAGGGCTCCGCGCGCGGTCCGCGGCTGGTCAAGCTCGCCTACGCACCAGCCAAGGCGACGACCAAGGTCGCGATCGTCGGCAAGGGCATCACGTTCGACACGGGTGGCATCTCGCTCAAGCCGCCGGCGGGCATGCCCGCGATGAAGTCCGACATGGCCGGCGCCGCCGCCGTCCTGCACACGGTGCTCGCGGCCGCGCGGCTCGGGCTGCCGGTGGCCGTGACCGGCTACCTGTGCCTGGCCGAGAACATGCCGGGTGGCAACGCCCAGCGCCCGGCCGACGTCGTGACGATCCGTGGCGGCAAGACGGTCGAGGTGACGAACACCGACGCCGAGGGTCGCCTCGTCATGGCGGACGGGCTCGTCGCGGCCGTCGAGGACGGGCACGACGTCGTCCTCGACATCGCGACCCTCACAGGCGCGCAGATGGTCGCGCTCGGCACCCGGACCTCCGGCGTCATGGGCAACGACGGCGTGCGCGACGAGGTCAAGGGCGCCGCGGACACGGCCGGCGAGGACTTCTGGCCGATGCCCCTGCCGGCCGAGCTCAAGGCGGGACTGAGGTCGACCGTCGCAGACATGGTCAACGCCGCGTCCGACCGCTGGGGCGGCATGCTCTTCGCGGGGCACTTCCTCGCCGAGTTCGTCGGCGACACCCCATGGGCCCACCTCGACATCGCGGGCCCGGCCTACAACGAGAAGAGCCCGTACGGCTACACGCCCGCGGGCGGCACCGGCGTCGGTGTGCGCACGCTGCTCGGCTTCCTCGAGGGCCGCGCACAGGGCTGATCCACGCACGCGACGGCGCCCGTCCCCTCCCAGGGCCGGGCGCCGTCGTCGTCCCTGCCGCCGTCGGCTCAGCCGGGTCTGCGCCCGACCGCCCACCGGAACGCGTTGCGCAGCACGTACCCGCCGTCGGGGTCGCGGAACGGGCGCGCCGCCTCGAGCACGACGGGCGCGAGCTCGGCCATCACGTCCGGGTCCTCGCCGAACAGGATCCCGCGGACGAGGCGGTCGTCGTCCGACGCCCTCCAGGGCGTCGGGGCCAGTCCCGCAGCCACGACGTCGAACCCGGACTCCGCCAGGGCGAACTCGAGCCCGCCGGGCTGCCGCAGCTCGCCGTCGGGCCGCACGTCGTCGCCGTGCGCCGCGGCGACCGCGCGCTCGACGACGTCAAGGTCGTTGCGCGCCGACTCGGCCCAGGTCGCGACGGCGACCGCGCCGCCGGGGACGAGCACGCGCGAGACCTCGGCGAGCGCGTCGAGCACGTCGTCGGCGAGCTGCAGCGCGTTGACCGCGACGACGACGTCGGCGCTGGCATCCTCGAACGGCAGGCTCTCGACGTCGCCCGCACGGACGTCGGCGACGGGCGCCCGCTCCCGCGCGTGCGCGCGCATCGCCGGCGCCGGGTCGACCCCGGCAGCCCGGGCTGCGAGCGCGGTCAGGTGCGCGAGCAGCTCGCCCGAGCCGCACCCGACGTCGATCACCCGTGTCCCCGGGCCCACGCCGGCGTGCTCGAGCAGCGGTGCCCACGCGGGCCGCGCGAAGGTTCCCCAGAGCTCCGACCACTCGTCGGCGACCGCCGACCAGCGCTCTCCGCCGCCGTCCATGGTCAGCCGCTGCGCCGGCGCTGCTCGGACGTCCAGGTGCGCATGCGCTGCGGGTAGCCGGTGAAGCGGACGTTGTACACCGGCACGCCCAGCGAGCGCGCGACCTCGAAGCCGGTGCGCTCGTCGGGGACCCGACGGCGCGTCCACTCCCCCGTCGTCGCGACGAGGAGCACGGTGGTGGGCGTCTGCGCGTTCGGCGGTTCGACGTACGCCTCCACGCCCACGCGGGTCCGGACGAACTCTTGGAGGTGGTCGAGGGTCTGTGCGCGCGCGCCGCGAGGGACGGCCTGCGGGGCCGTGCCAGGGCGGTGGCGGCCGAGCAGACGCGCGACGGCTGACCGCAGGGACATGCCGTGAGAGTACCGCCGGTGTACGCAGCGTCACACGAGATGCCCGTGTGCAGGAATTGGGAGGAGGCGGCGAAAGTGACAAGATGACAGCCAGCGACCCGCACGCGGCACCCGAAGAGGTCACGACGGCATGCGCCGCCACGCCTCTGCACATCGCCTGATCTACCAACGAAGGAGACCCCACAGGTCATGTCTGAGAACGTGCAGATGCCTGCACTCGGCGAGTCCGTCACCGAGGGCACCGTCACCCGTTGGCTCAAGCAGGTCGGCGCCACGGTCGAGGTCGACGAGCCGCGGCTCGAGGTCTCCACCGACAAGGGCGACACCGAGATCCCGTCGCCCGTGGCGGGCGTGCTCGAGCGGATCCTCGTCGAGGAGGACGAGACGGTCGAGGTCGGCGCCGACCTCGCGGTCATCGGCGACGGTTCCGGAGCGGGCGGCGGAGAGGCCGCCCTGGCCGCCGAGCCCGCCGCCGAGGAGGCACCCGCCGAGGAGTCTGCCCCGGCCGAGGCCGAGCAGGCCGCGGAGCAGAAGCAGGCGGAGGTGCCCGCCGCCGAGGCTCAGGCCGGTCCTAGTGGCGCCGAGCCGTCGGCCGGCGGCGAGGGCGGCGGCGAGGGCACCGAGGTGACGCTCCCGGCGCTCGGCGAGTCGGTGACCGAGGGCACCGTCACCCGCTGGCTCAAGCAGGTCGGTGACACGGTCGAGGTCGACGAGCCGCTGCTCGAGGTCTCGACCGACAAGGTCGACACCGAGGTCCCGTCGCCGGTCGCCGGCACGGTCCAGGAGATCCGCGTCGCCGAGGACGAGACGGTCGAGGTCGGTGCCGTGCTCGCCGTCATCGGCTCCGGCGCGGGCGCCCCGGAGGCCCCGGCAGCCGAGCCTGTCGGCGCACCCGAGGCGGCGCCCGCTCCTGCGGCCGAGGAGTCCCCGGAACCCGCGCCTGCGGCCGAGGCCCCGGCCGAGCCCGCGAAGCCGGCCGAGAAGCCCGCCGAGGCACCCGAGCCCGCCCCCACGCCCGCCGCGAAGCCCGCGCCCGCCCCGGCGGCCGAGAAGCCCGCGTCCGCCCCGGCGGCCGAGAAGCCCGCAGCCGTGCCGGCGGGCGGCAAGTCGTCGTACCTCACGCCGCTCGTCCGCAAGCTCGCGGCCGACAAGGGCGTCGACGTCGACACGATCGAGGGCACCGGCGTCGGCGGCCGCGTCCGCAAGGAGGACGTGCTCGCGGCGGCGGAGAAGGCCGCCGCAGCCGCCGCCCAGCCCGCCACGGCCGCCGCGCCGTCGGCCCCCAAGGCCCCGAGCATCCCCGAGGTCTCGCCGCTGCGCGGCACCACGGAGAAGATGTCCCGCCTGCGCAAGATCGTCGCCGAGCGCATGGTCGAGGCCATGCACACGCAGGCCCAGCTCACGACGGTCGTCGAGGTCGACGTCACGAAGGTCGCCAAGCTGCGGGCGAAGGCCAAGGAGTCATTCAAGGCGCGCGAGGGTGTGAACCTGACGTTCCTGCCCTTCTACACGCTCGCGGCCGTCGAGACCCTCAAGGCGTTCCCGAAGATCAACGCCTCGATCGACCCGGAGAAGGCCGAGATCACGTACCACGGCTCGGAGAACGTCGGCATCGCCGTCGACACCGAGCGCGGCCTCGTCGTCCCGGTCATCAAGAACGCCGGCGACCTCAACCTGGCCGGCATCGCCCGCCAGATCGCCGACCTCGCTGTCCGCACGCGCGCCAACAAGGTCGGCCCGGACGAGCTGAGCGGCGGGACGTTCACCATCACCAACACCGGCTCGGGCGGCGCGCTCATCGACACGCCGATCGTCCCGGTGGGCCAGGTGGCCATCCTCGGCACGGGCACCATCACGAAGAAGCCCGTCGTCGTCACGTCGCCCGACGGCGAGGAGACCATCGCGATCCGCCAGATGGCCCACCTCTTCCTGTCCTACGACCACCGCCTGGTCGACGGCGCCGACGCGGCCCGCTTCCTGACGGCGGTCAAAGCCCGCATCGAGGAGGGCGCGTTCGAGGCCGAGGTCGGCCTCTGACCTCGCCCGTCCGGACCACCGAGGGCGCCCCGGCACGAGCCGGGGCGCCCTCGGCGTCGTGCGGGCGGCTCAGGACACCTCCTCGACCCTCCAGCCGCCGGACGTCCACACGAGCGTGAGCGTCGCCGTCTGCGGCTCCGACGCCGGGACGGCGGTCGTCGACCCGTCCGCCGCCCGCTGCTCGTGCGCCTCGATCGTCGAGGTCACGGCCACCTCGACCCGGTCGTCGGACGGCCGGGCAACGACCTCTGCGGCATGTACGACGACGGAGGCCCCGGCGAGCGCCGTGCCCTCGTCCCCGATCCGGCCGACCAGGGCGGCGTCGGCCGTGAACGCGGGCGAGCCTTCAGCGCTGACCGCCGTCAGCGCGTCGGCGGCCGTGCCCGGCGACGCCAGCAGGTCGACGCGGCGGCGCGTGAGCTCGGCGGCAGCACCGGCGGGGTCGGCCCGGTCCTGCGTCGGGTCGGTCGCCGCGGCCGTGGCCGACCCGGGTTCCACGGACACGACCGACGGCACTTCCGGCCCGCGCACCTGGAGCACGACGCCCGTCAGGACCACGACGCACGCGACGACCGCCCCGGCGACGGACACCGTCCGCAGCGCCGGTCGCCAACGCCCCGTCGCCCGGGTGCGCCGACCGGAGCGCACCCGCGGCGCGGGCCGTGCTCGGTGCGGGCGGGGCGCCCTGAGCACCCTGCGGCGGCGGA